>NZ_JBYMCY010000003.1:0-43570 GCF_057786035.1 Enterovibrio sp. QJM3NY_24 | reverse complement strand
TGTTTCACTCTCCATTAAAGCGTGGCGACATTGCCAGAACACAACTGATCTTGTGTTAACGAAGCAATATAGTATCTTTTTTTTGATACAATAACAAGTGATTGAGATCACATAAATACAGTGCTGTATAAATGCGTTTTCTCGATCTGCTCTTGGTGATTTTTCTCTAACTTCGTGACAACACGAGCGTAGTTATTGCGAAATCCGCCGTGTTTTTCTGCCAATTCATCGAATGTTAAACCGTCAGTAAAACGCTCTTTTAACGCCAACAAAATGCTTGGTTTAAGTGCGGGACTTAACGCCAGTATCAGTTCATCTATATGATGAATAACCATTTTATAACGTTTAAGGAGCTGCTCTAACTCGTCGATAGTCAGACCGTTTTCGGTCGCGGCTTCCTGTATCGTTTTCGCCCCACTTTCAACACTCACAAGCGCGTTCGATCTCGATTTATCTTTGATGCCGAAAAACGTTTTCAACGTCGCCTCTATCGCTATCTTCTTACTCATACTGATATATCCAACAACAACAAACCCTCGCATGTTATCAATTTTTTTATACCATTGAAAGGCATTTTTTGATACAATACTATCAGTGTTAAGGCAATGAGGCATTAACACTAAATAAAGGAAAACATGAATGGATGAGTAATAAAACAAACGTCTACTTCGGATCGGATCGAAAAGAGGTAAAGCTGAAACAAACCAAGTTACGACTTGAGTGTGAAGAGGCTAAACTTAGACTAGAGAAGATGAGGGTAGATAAGCAAGAGGCAAGGCTGAAAGTAATCAAACTGGTGCTCGAAATACCACTAATTACAACAGCCTTAATAGTCGGGATAGATAAAATCCTGAGTCTATAAAAAGGGAGGCGGTGACAGCCGCCGCCCTTTCATTAAAAAGGATAACACATAATGCGCTTTAGTACCGAATGGCTACCTGTAATCATTGCTCTAGGCTTAACCGTGGCGAGTGTGAGCACCTATTTCATATTCTTACGCTGAGTATTAATAGTGTTATGAGGAGCTGCGCGACGAATGCTAGACACTCTCTTTGCTGACGTACCGCGATCATAAATGCATTGGGTGAAAACAGCACTGTCAACCCACGCAGCACCTCCCCCCCTTCCTGCTAGACTGCGCGAAGCGCCTATGTCACTGAACGTTCAGCAACACAGAAGCTTGACGGTCGGATGACAAAAGGAAGAACCCGCAACAAAGATACGTGCTCCTGGCGAAGACGAAGGCTTGGCCTACTCGCTTTAGACGTGAACGCAGTTCTGGTCGTCGCTTTTCCTAGCCCTGACCGTTACCCGAATGGGCGGAGACGCGAAGCGGCTACGTTTTTCTAGCGAGACAAGGCCGAAGGCCGCCGGAGAGTGTGAAAAATAGGGCATGGTTGCCCGTAGGGCGCTTCAAGAACTAGCCATCAACAACAGGTAAACTAAGTCCCAACGTCTCATACATCGCCAACGTTTCATGAGGCGTAACATTCAACTCAAAGTCAAAACTACCTTCAACAGTCGCACGCAGTTTTACAGACTCCCCATGATGAAATAAGTAGCAATCTGACAAATTCAGTTTGATTCCCATATACCCAGAACTCACAAACAAAAATGGCCGTTGCAACACCACACCCAATTCATCATTCGTCCACTCAACAATCTCCACAGCACCCCTCACTCATCCATAAAAAATACGCATTCAACGCATCGCGAATACGCATCATAGGGTCATCAAACACAACCGGATTTACACATGTGTAAAACGCTAGCCCTGTTGTTCCTTAATCAGAGCAATATTCGCTTTCACCGCAGAACCCACCACATGCCCTGTTTGCAGTACCAACATCTCATACAAATTGATGTCATTCGTATTCGCTTCACCAAGTACACCACCAAGGATCTTGAACTCCAACGACTCAATCAACTGCAAAGCAGGATCTGGAGAAGCCTGCTTACTCTCCTTCTCACTCTTGGCCAGTTTCTTACGCTCTTGTTCCAAATCGGTATGACGCAAGCAGATTTCTATATCGTGATAAGTCTTGCCTTTCCTGTGTAGCCTATAACCTTTACCTTCATCATCCGTCGCAGACCACATCCCCTTAGATGCCTTGATCAATTCAGGAAAAGCCACATCCAGAACATGACGGCGAAAATCTTTAAACGCCTTATACTTTGGAATCCGCTCAGACTTGCCCTTGTCATCTCGCTGCATCTTATAATCACCAAGGCGCTTACCCGCTTTCTCAGCCTCATCCTTGTCTTCATACACCGCAAAATCCACGCCAAACATCCGCTTGAAATCAGACAACGCGATACGCTGGCGTTCACGTTCCTTATGCTTACTGACCAATTCAAGAAGACGTTGAGAGTGCTGGCTACTCAAATTACACCACACCGACAGATCGCTAGAGCTATAACCCAAGCTGTGGTCCATCAAATAAGGAACCGCAAGATCCAACACCCCAAGTGTCAACACCCCGTCTTGATACTTCGCATAAGGAATAGGCGTCATTACCTCAAGCGTTCGCTCATTCTCAGTCAAGATCACCGACTTATTCGGGATAGCCGCCGTCGCCCGACGAATAGCCCGACGAATTTCCTCCACAGAACCATTAAAGAAACGAGTCAGCACCTCATGATCATAAGTGTGATAGCGATTCGCCTTCATCATCATGTCGTGATCGGGAATATAGTTGTTGTAGTGCAGGCGTTTTTCAGCGGGAGACAAACTCTTAGCCGCCTCCTTCCCTTTTGGGTCAATCTCATACAAGCGGTTTCGCTCTTGCTGTAACGCAAGCATGGCCAAAGCCACCATGCGTTTTTGATGGACACTGAACCCCTGCCGCGCCTCCAGAATTCGAGTAGGCACAACATAGTGAGAGGGTGTTTTCGTAAAGGCTTTACTCGAATCTGGATCAGACATAACGGACACTCAAACAAATCAATATAATACAAACTTATCATAGGGAGTCACAAAACTCAAAGCTCCCTTTTAATAATCAAAACCTACCAAACCACTCCCCTTTTAGATCACAAAACGAACAATACGCCATACATCAACCGATCAAACCAGTTCGAGCAAATATCTAATTCATCCAATGATTTAGTAATAATATTTCTATAAACAAGTGGCCTTGTGATAGTTACACACACCCTCTCGGACAATTACTCCCTTTATTCGGGACATTTACTCCCTTTTAACGCGATCCACGTCCAAAAACCCCCTATAAGCTCCCCATTCATTAGCACTAGCTCCCTATAAGCCGGACATTTACTCCCTTTCAAACCCGATTAACTCCCCAAGATGATCCCCCCACTCCCTTTATTCGGGACATTTACTCCCTCTTAAGTGAAGACATATCCCCGAACAAACGTGGCCATATCATGACAAGTTCCCGTACAAGCAAACTTAATACAATCAAAGCATCGGGACATTTACTCCCCTTTAACGTGACATTCGCTCCCTGTTCATTGGGACATTTACTCCCCCTTACCGGACATTACCTCCCTGCGTCAGGACAATTACTCCCTATGATGGGACGTTAACTCCCTCTCACCGGACATTTACTCCTCTTAAACGGACGTTAACTCCTCATGATCGGACAATTACTCCCCTTGATCGTTTTTTTACTCCCTTTGATTGACGCTAACGTAATGTTTTTAAACAAGTTAAAATCGCAAGTATTAAAGCTCTAAATGTTTAAAGATCCAAAGTGATTAAAGTTAATTAAAGTTAAAAGTAAAAAAGAAAAAGTCTTTAAGTGGGCGCGGGCAATCACGAGACAAAGAGAATGTGGATAAGTCAAAGACTTACCGCACAATCTCTTTGAGAGGGAAGGTGTTGAAGCCAGTCTGCGCTCCGCGCTCAAATTGATCTTTATTCTTGTATATAAAGATCAAACCAAACCTTGAACTACGACGCATCGTTTGCAGTATTGATTGAGAAATCAGCCGAAGAAACGACGTCTCCACCTATCCAGCCAAGCACGACTTGATACGCTTTTTGATTCATATTCAATGGATTGAAAAACGTATATGCCCGTGATCAAACGAGATAACTACACAGAAAGCGATATAGCCGTAGCCTATGACCAAGGCGGCAGCTTAGAAGCGATGAAGGTACTGTTAGACGTTAGCTATCCAACAGCGCAAAGATGGGCGCAAGACACCGGCATAAAAGTCAAAAGTCAGGGATATAATGCACCCATGCTTTCCATTACTGGCTTACAGTGTCGTCATGCAAGGGAATACCTTGGATTAACGCGTGATACGTTCTGTGCGAGTGCTAATGTAAGCAAAACCGCATTGAGGCAATTTGAGTTAGGGAAAGCATCAATTCGGCGTGAAACTGAGCAGAAGATCATGCAGTATTTCAAAGGGCAGGGGATTGCATTCAAAGATGGCCTCTTTACCATCAATAATCCAACCGAGACAGTCAAAAACAAGAAGCTAACTGAACTCGGTGTTGATAGTCCGTATTTCGTTTTTAGGAAACATATGAGTAAAACCGAGCTAGCGACAGATCCCGTTGTACTGATGCTGTTGGAAGACATCAAAAGCTACGTTGCAGGGGAGCGACACTTGCTAACGGAAGCAAAGCGCTCTGCGCAAATATTGAAACATGAATATGACATTACCCCCTCGTTTCTGGCCAAGATCTGTAATGCGGATTTGATGGAGATCAGTAATATTTGGTGAACAAAATCTGGGTGTTTTGTCGGTTCTTCTTTTGTGCGATTTAACCTGGTCGGTTAAAGCACTTCTACGCTGATAGAGCAGTAGACAATTTTTACACATGTGTAAATTGAAGAGGGCGTGCGTAAAGCACGCCCTTTTTACTACCTACTCAAAAACTCCAATACGGTTGGAATGAAGATAAGAATTAAGATGGTAGCTGTTGCGAATTGAAACGATTTCATTAGTTATCCTCTTTAGTGTGTTATTTAGATCAACATAAATGAAAATCAGGCTAATTTTCCCGCTTAACGGCGCTAAATTCGCTGCTTAAGGTTTTAGTGGGGGGGAAATGCCCAGTATTCGTTATCGTCACAACTATCGGGGAGTCGTTCTCAACGGTATAGATTCTCCGGAGAGTCGAGGGATTTCTGGCAGCACCATTCCTGCGCTACTGAAAGATGGGTCGTATCGGTTCTTTCCATTCGGTGGTTTTTTGACTCTGGAATTTGTAGAAAGTAACAGTCTCCAGCGTGTGAAACTGCCGAACATTGATGGATTCAGCACAGATGATCATGGTCTACGAGATATGGCCTATATCCCTAACAATCAATTATTGGGCGTGTTTCTCGACGGTCGCCTCTATGTCGTATTAGAAGACAAATTTCCGATCACATTGATTGATGAAAACGAATGCTAATGGTGTTCGAGGCTGCTTGAACACCAAATCATATCCTTCAAAAAATCTATTTCGAACACGTGCATATGATTAAATTAAAATGAGATTCAAGTCTCATTATTGACACCAGTCTAAATGTGGGCTATATTTAACCCATCAAAGTATGGAAGGAGGTAAGTTCATGATATAGGGTAAAAGCAACACAAAGAAAGGTTGATACACTTTCTTTGTGGCTACATAAAAAACGCTCCCGCAAAGTTAGTAAGAGATGAGTTTAGTAGTTAGTAGTTGTTTGGTAAGAGCACCAAAACAATAGATTATAGTCAAAAAATAGCGTGTATCAGTGGGTTAAATCTAGAGGAAAGAAAGATGAGCACTCAAACAATTAGCTTTTTAAAAAAATACGCGGCAAACCTTCCATTGGAAGAGCCACTGATCATTACCCAAAATGGGTTGCCAAAATATGTTGTTGAGTCTTTTGAGGAGAATCAGCGACGAAATGAGGCAATTGCCTTGATGAAACTTATCACGCAATCAAAGCAGGATAAGGCAGCAGGTCGGGTAATGAGCAGCGCTCAATTCAAGGATGGTTTGTCGAAAAGACTAACCAAATTGAAGGGGGATAATACCCATGAACCAGAGCAATACCGCGAGTAAAGAAGTAACAATAGTACCAACAGAAACCTTTAACAAAAGTGCAGATAATACGATTGCCTATCTTGGTGATCATATGGGCGAATTGCAGGCCGTAGAACACATTCAAGCGGTCTACGAGAGCTTTGAAGGGAATGTTACTGACAACCCGTATATGTACCGTAGTTGCCCTGATCTGAGGCAGTTGGGAGTGAACACATATCGGGAATTTATATTCAAAGGGTTACGGATCATTTACGAAGTTGAAGAACAACAAGATAGCATTGTTGTCACCGCTCTGTTGTTTTTGACAACGCGGCAGAGTATACAAAAGCAAATGGTCGATTTTTACTTGTTTCAGTCATGATTATGATTAGCCCATGCCTTCGTGCCTTTTTGACTAATGGACTAATTGGAAAGCACAAAATAAACAGGACGCTCCAAAATTTGCAGTGTTCTTGTACTGAATTGAAAAAGTAATCATCATCGCGGTGTAGATTTCTAGGTGAATTGCCCTAGGTCTGCACCGCGAAAATTTACACATGTGTAAATATGCGCAACGCTAGTCTAGCTTGGACAAACCACTATCCAGTCAGGGATAAGCTTCATGCAAATTACTCACCTTCTAATCGTTAGCGTTTGTCTCGTTTCACCCGCTCTATCAGCAAACATCTATTCTCCCTTTTGTCCTTTAGGCTGTCCTGAAATGAGAGCGGGTAACAACCTCGTTTTTACGCACATATACGCCTTATCTAACAACCCAACGACTAAGTTTGCTGATTGGGCTGCGTATGAAGTTGATGTCGTTAATTTTGGGCCAAGTCCTGGGCGGAGTTGGGGGAGCAATCCAGTGATTCCCGAAGAGGATGTTCTTGAGAAAGGCGACTATTCAGGTGCGTTCAAATCGATAGGTGTTGACCGTGGCCATATGGCTCCTTTAGCTGCGTTTGCAGGGAGTAAATATTGGTATGAGACGAATTACATGAGCAATATTGTTCCTCAGACTTCTGCGTTAAACCAAGGTGCTTGGGAAGAACTAGAACAGGCCATCCGCGACGGTGTTAGCTATGGTGAGCCACTGTTTGTTATCAATGGATCTCTCTATGAAAATCCTATGGCAGATATGCCAAAAGCTAATGAAGACCATGAGATACCGTCGGCATTCTATAAGATTGTTTACGATGTGAAGGGCAATGCGGCGGCATTTATCATGGAGCAAGATACGCCAAGATCTGCGTCTTACTGTTCTAAGCAGGTTTCGCTTGATGAGCTAAAAACTCGGGTTGGGTACAAGCTGCCGCCAGTGTCATTGCGTGGTGGTGTGCAGAAGCGGGTAGGGTGCTAGCTTCGGGGTCTATCTAAAGCGATTTAACACTTTGGGTATAATGCGTAGTGGGGCGGTCGAAAAAGGTTAGAATCTAGCTCGTTTATGCCCCAAAGTGATTTTGAACCGATGTCAGAGCTAGTCAGCAAGAAAATATTTTGTGATACCTGAACTAATAGATAGGCATACGCAAGCTCTGATCCCTTCGGTTTTCGTAGTTTTCAAGTCCAAATCAATGGCTTAGTTATTATCACCAGATAGAATACTCTTGTCTTTAGTAAAGTGGATAGGAATAGATGGGAAGCTACACGTATGATTACCTTAATGATTCACTTCTTTTAGATGGTACATTGGTTACACGAATGTACCGTGGCATACCAGATGCAGCATTAGAGAAAGAGCTGCGCGATTATCGCGAATATTGCCTAAAAGTGCTGCCAGAAGTGCGGGAAACCGTTAAGGCAAGCAATGGCTCTGTTAGCTGCATGGCAACCGGTACTATGTCTCGTACTTCGCATCTAAAACAAGCAGCACTGTACTTAGAAGAAGCCGTTGTGGCTGATCCGATCTTTGAACTAACTGACTTTCGCTCGAAAGTATCAGAGAACTTCAAGCTATTTATGGGTATGGCAGCAACCCCGAACATTGATCGTAAAAAACTAGCCCAAGCAGCATCTAAATTAATTGACTTACGCCCGCTGGTTGCTGGCGGTTACGTTAAGCTGTATCCAGTGACCTTCGAGTTAGAAAGTAAGACAGAAGTTATTCCATTGCTTCACTCTGATAATGCTTTCGAAGATATATTGCCAGAGTCAATACTAAAGCAATACAAAACAAATGCTCTAGTTCGAAGCGTACAGAATGACAATGGTAAACTACTTGTCATGCGACATCTGCATGTAGGTCGACATATACACATCGGATTCCAAGGCATGCAGCGTGGCTTTGGTATGGGATATACGCTTTTCCCACCAGAAATTCTTTCAAGCAACGAAGAGCAAAGAACAATCACGATTGCATTGAGAAAGGATACACCACCACCAACTAAAGAAGAGTTCAATGCGTGGGTAAATCAATCAGTCAATCAAACAGCCCGAAATCATTACATCGACCTGAACAAACGGATCGCTTTGTGTGATTACCTCGGCTGTATGTTCGGTACAGAGCATCCTTTTGAAAGCAATATGCTGAACATGAACACTGATTTCACTGATATCAAATCAAATACCTTGAACTGTGCTGTTCAAATGGATGTACCATTTCTGGATCAGGTATCGTCGGTTGATTTAATGTCCATTCGAAACAATGATGGTGAAGCATTCCAATCGTTCCGTTCTGAACTAGAGAAAGGATTACGTGAAGCTAGGCATGAATCAGATCCGATTCGTGTACGTGCTATTATCGAAGACACACAGCATGAACTATTTGAAGTTCAAATGAGCCAGATCGCACCACAAGTGAAGCACATCAAAAACACGCATCTAACTGAAGCTGGCATTGCTGTTGCTGGATTAGGGTTAAGTGTGCTGACAGGCGGTGCTAGTTTATTGGCTACTGGGATCGCTTTGGCACATGGCTATAAGTCGCATAGTGACTACAAATCAAAAGTCACGGCTAATCCATGTCATTTCTTATGGAATGTGAAGCAGAAAGCAAAAACTTAGTTAGCCGTGTGCTTACATACTTAAGCTAATTTTTGTTTGTTCAATTTGACTAAAAAGCCTAACTCATCTGGGCTTGTTGCAAAAAATTCGATGGCGCGGATTTCACCACACATCCTCCTGACATTACGTGTAAACCCCCTCGACATTAAAGAGTCGATTCATGAAGGCGGATCTCTCCCGCACAAGCACTTTACGTCCATCCTGACGTAACCAACAATCGAGTTGCCCCTTATTCAACATGCGCAGTGATTCAAATCCTTTGATGGTCGCCCAGGCTCGATGATAGCGTTTGAAACCGCCGGTCGCGGTGATGAGTTTTTTTAACGGCGCATGGTCAGATTCAATGCGATTATTGAGGTATTTCACTTGCCGATGTGCCACATCTTCTCGCAGTAATCCCTCTTCTTTCAGTCGAGCAATCGCATTACCATAAGAAGCGTGCTGGTCGGTATTGAGGGTCTTTGGCTGCATGTCGTGTTTGTACTTTTTCAAACAATGCTTTAGGAAACGATAAGCGGCATGTTTATCGCGTTTTTTCGAAAAGTAGAAGTCTAAGGTTTCGCCTTTTTTATTGATGGCACGGTACAGGTAACGCCATTTACCCTTCACTTTGATGTAGGTTTCATCAAGTTGCCAAGAGGAGTCAGCGCCGATAGGTAGGTAGCGACGGAGTTTCATACGAAGTGCGGGGGAGTATTCAATAAACCACCGATAAATCGTTGAGCGGTTCACTGAAATCCCTCTTTCCGCCAACATATCACTGACGTTGGCATAACTCATGGGTGTTGAGCCATACCAACGTAGCGACCAAAGGATGATCTCAGGGGCGAAGTGTTTCCATTTAAATTCGTTGTTGGCCATTGACTACCCATCCGCTAAGGCGATATGACTATGTTGGGTCACGAGGGATTTTTTGCAACAAGCCCGCTGGACCGACTGCTTCATCACTCTCACATCATTCAGATAAGTGGAGAGAGTTATCGGCTAAAAGGAAAAAGGGCGTTAGGGACAGTGCCAACCGTTCTACAAAATGAATCGGAAAGGCAGAGATAACTACCATGGGTGGGTCAATTTTACTTCGGCGATAGCGTCGCTAAGTGGATCAGTTTTAAGTCGGCGTTGACATCTATATGAAAAGCCAATGGAAGACATGCCTAAAGCCAATGAGGAACATGAAATCCCTTCGGCCTTCTATAAGCTTGTTTATGATGTGAAGGGCAATGCTGCTGCATTTATCATGGAGCAAGATACGCCAAGATCTGCGTCTTATTGTTCTAAGCAGGTTTCGCTTGATGAGCTAAAAACTCGGGTTGGGTACAAGCTGCCGCCAGTGTCATTGCGTGGTGGTATGCAGAAGCGGGTAGGGTGCTAGCTTCGGGGTCTATCTAAAGCGATTTAACACTTTGGGTAAAATGCGTAGTAGGCATTGAAATTTAGTAAACCTGTTATCTTATAAAAATTAACTTCAGCAAAGCTTCTTCTCTAATACATTCAGGCTTATTCTAGAAAAATTTGTAGCAGCTAGTTTGTTTTTTTACTTTTGAAAATCCTGTGCTTACTCTATTTTTGCTTGTAATATAAGCACTTTAACTAGGTTTGGTCCGTAATTTAATTCGGTAATAGGGCTCTTAAGAGTAGAGAAAAATGACAGGTAAGAATATTATTGCATAACACCAGAAACAAGTGAGCCACCCTCTAGAGGGTGGCTCTTAAACTCGCTACCTGTTGTCAATACTGTTTCCAGCGGAAGAGGACAGGGCTATCACAACAAGAGGCAATGCCTCAGTTGAAGTTAATATACATCGTAATTTTGCTAAGGGCAAATATTTTGGACTTTGAAGAGATTAAGCAAGGACTTTCTACAGAGAAACTAGAAACCTATCGTCAGGTTCTTGACTGCAAATCTGACAGTGAGTTGATTGCGGTTTACATGGCGATGCAAAGTATCATGTCTCAGTTTTTCTCGGTAGTGCAGTTACTAGAGGTAACATTGAGAAACTCCATTCATAAGGTGGCTTCAGAACATTTCGAAGATGATGAATGGTATCTGCGTATACCGATAAGCCCAGAGTCGAAAAAACAGGTCAATTTTGCGCAGCAGCAGTGTTTGAATGATGTTGGCAGTCGGTATACCTGTGATGATTTAATTTCTCGCTTACCCTTTGGTTTTTGGGTACACATGCTTCATCGGAATTATAACAACCCTCGTGAAAAAAAATATAATCTTTGGCAGACACAGTTAACTAATTGTTTTCCAAATGCAAAAGTGAAAAATGTAACGGTCAATACTCTATTTCAACAAATGGGTTCTCTTAATAAATTTAGAAATAGACTATTTCACCATGAGCCAGTTTGGAAAGGAAAAAGTACTAAAAATCGAACTGAGGCCATCCTATATCTGCACAAAAAGTTCAATGAGCACATAGACACTATATATTTGCTGTCCACATCTAAACGAGAACTGATTACCATTTTGGGGTTTGAAGAGAGGTTTGCTCGAGAATGCGACGTTAAAAGTTTAGAACGATTTGAGTCATTGCTGGAACCAAAAATTGAATAATGTGGCTACAGACAGTCAAAATTTACTTGTATAGGTAAAGTGCTTAATTGGTCACTTATGATGGGTGAAAATATGAAGTATATGGGAAGTGAACAGAAGCAGTAAACGGTTGTCAGATAAGGTTAATTAACTCCAGAATGCGTATGGAATTAAATGATGGAGAGCTAATGTATAATTGGCTCTCCAAGTTACGCGTAAGACGTTTAGTTAGTAGAGTGATTGAACGGCTTCATCCCCAAACCATTGATTTAATAAAGCCAGTGATTCATCCGATAGATGTTGTGTAATAAGCACTGTCAAATTATTCTTGGGTCTAGAGCACGCTACGTAAAATAGGTTTCGATTTCTTTCCAATGCATCTATTTTATTTGCTGGACATGTCGTATGTAACCACGTAAATAATTGATCCCAATTGTATAAATTCCACCCTCTGCCCAAAACAACTAGAACATTATCAAACTCTGCACCTTTCACTCCGTGCTTAGTCGAAAATGGTGTGTGATTCTTAATAAACTTCTCAAAAGTAATCAGCTCTTTAAAAGGCACGTCTCTGAGTTTTTGTAGCTCAGTTAAAGATCTACTCTCTGATATTTCGTCACTTTCAGATGTATCTAACTTGTCCTCAAGAGAGGATATCTTGTCGGGTAAAATAGAAGGGGACATCGGTCTGAGGAGAGCCATCACGTCACCGACAGAACCCTCTTCTTTCAGTTCAGACAATGTGTCAAAGTTAGCTTTCCATACAGCCTTATCGGAAGCTTTCTTTATTTTGGGAGCATTTGTCCCAAGAGCTAAAAACATCTTCCCATATAGCCCTTCTTCAAAGCTTTCTAAGGCAGGCAGCAGCGTGTTTACCATATAGCTTACATGAGCATTTTCTAGGTTAAAGAGCGAATCATTATTGGAAAAAGCATTAACTAACGCTTCATAGCCTTGCTCAGATGCCATCACCTTGTGCGTAAGCATGAGAATTCTTGAAGTTTCTGACGAAAAGTCCCAACCAACTTCAGTTAACCTACTTTTTGCCAAAACTAAGGCATCATGACTGTCACGAGGAAACAAATCCCCTTTCCAATGACCACCAGTTTGTCTATCACCTTGCCAACTATTCGTGTGATATATAGAAACATGCCCCAAATCAGCGCCCTCTCTAGCAATCTGAGGTAGTTCAGGTCTCATGTTATTGAGGGTTTCAATTATTTTAGAGGCGGAACGGAAGTTTGCACCTTTTGCAATTTCGGTTAAATTTGGATGGGCTAATGAGCCAGCACCTGTTCGGTATATCTTTTGCCAGCTATCCCCAAAAAAACCTAATAACGGTGTAGATGGTCCATATTCAGGTGCGACAAAATATTCTATGAGAGCCTCTGCAAACTCTTTGTGTGTGTCTTGATATTCATCGATGAAAATTATTGGGTATCTAGCCGCTAAGTTTCGACGAAACTTTTCCTTGCTTAACAACAACACCATCAAAGGAAGGATGTCATCATGGCTAAGATGAGCCTCGGCATCAGTTAATCTGCGTCTTCCTGTTGAGTAGGTAATCTTCCTTTTTTCACCATCTTCTATCTCATTTATCATCTCCTCCCATTTACTATGTATTGTTGGAAGAGACTCCCACAAGAATGGTTGATGGTCTTGTATTAATGACCAACAAAAACCATGAATAGTGGAGGCAAAAACTATAGGGTTACTGTCTGTTCGAGTCTTGATTTCCTCTGTTGCTACATTGGTGTAGGTGATACAAGCAACTCTCTGAGACCGTTTGGCTAAATGTGTCCCTTTTTCATCAATAATGAATTGAAGCCCTTTAACAAGAGAAAACGTCTTACCCGCCCCTGCACCAGCCTCTAACTTAAAGTGCCTTTTGTTTCTTATACAACTATACATTTGACAGAGTGCTTCTTCAGCAGCTACTTCTGCACTTTCAATTACATGTGGCATTTCAATCAGTCTCCACCGGAGCATCGTTAGTTTCAGCGACTCTTGGCTCTGTAACAGGCACTTGCTCTTCTGGCTCAATCAACAGTAATGGTGCAGTGCAGAATTCTCTAGCTAACCATTCTAGGCCTTCTTTTATATATAGGGGAGTCTCCCAGTCAGTGATTTGAACACTGTACTTTATCGCGAAGTCAGTCTTGTCTTGCTCTTGTGCAATATCCCAAGCTTTTAGCTCTCGATTCTCTTCACCAACATTAGGCATACCACTAAACAAAGTGCTGTTTGATAGGATAAATGCATCTTCAAAACTACGAGCGCTTGCATCACCTGTAGCATTAGGTATTTGATAAGCTATTCGCAGCTTATTCTGAACCTTGTACTCTTCGTCAAGCGCAATCAATTGTGAAGGAGCTATCTTTTTATCAAACCAAGCTTTAATGCAGCTATTACTGGTTCCATCGCTCTCAGACACACGACATTTCTTTCTTCTCGTCGAGCCTTCCGGTTTGTATGTAGCGTCAATATCGGTGATAACTAATGTTGGCAACTCTAAAAAGTCTAATAGTGGGAAGAATATTTGAGCGTATGCTCCTCCGACCTCCATCGTAGTAACGTAACTACGACCAAGAGCATATGAACCTCCACTATTGGCATCAACTTTTCGGATCATTTCAGGAAGCATTAAACGCTCAGTAGTACCTTCAATAAGTATTGCTTGATCTGCAAAAAACAAATCGCTCTTTGTTTGTGTCAGGTATTTATGAAGAAACTCTTTGTTTTTATTCTTGTCAGGTTCGCTCAAGTCGCCCCCCTGATACAGTTCTTTCAAATTCTTAACTTCAGTATGACGTGAGCAGGCATTTAGGCTTTGCCCTTTAGTTAAGAAGTATCTGATAGAGGAGAAGCCTCCTTCATTCGCTAGGTGTGATGAGTGTGTTGTTACTAGATACTGACTTTCACACAAGTTATCAGTATCAAAGGCGTTGCGGATCTCTATTAGTTGTCGAATAAACACACTTTGCATCTGCGGGTGCAAATGTGCTTCAGGTTCTTCAATAACGATAAGATGCACACAGGGTTGAGGTTGCATTACACTCAATGCCTGATAGAACTCATAAAGTTTTAGCAGCATGAATAGTAGATTTCTGCTTCCAAGACCATTGAAGCTCTCTGGTAGATTAATCCCGTTATGACCTTTGTATGAGACCGTCGTGTGATTGCTAAGTAATTTGGTTACATCAAGTTTTGTTTCAGTTTGCAGGTGCGGATCGACTAAACCGGGATAATTGAACTTATCAAATATCGGTGCGAGAGCACTGAGATTCTCATTAAATTGTTGGTTGATGTCGTTTTCAACACTTTTAGTCGCCAGACTAAGAACATCTGCCAAATTTCTACGCTCTGATCCTATCTCATGCCTATTTGCCGATTGGAATAGCTCTTCAAGAACCTTCCCTAATATAGGTTTTTCTCCATTATCCAAGACTCTCTGTGCGTCAATGAAGTCGACTCTTATTATTGAGTCTAAGTTACTGAAAGATATTGTTTTTTTGTTATTTTCATCAGAGGGGTCTTGAGCTTCAATAATCAAATTATACAAGGTGGATATTTTATCTTTCATTGAGGCAATGATACTTTGAGGATTGGCATCAGCTTCCAAGGGAGATTCTGCAAATAGCTCGTCTATTTTTCCAGCCTTTAAGCTAAAGAGTACGTTAACTTGGGCCACATTGCAGTTGGGGTCCAAATCGATTACAAAATCCCCAAGTGCTCCCAACTCTTCATTTTCCCCGTAGGAAATTGTTAACGTAGCAGAGATTTCTGGGAGAACAGCTCTAATGTCCTCAAGATCGCTATCTTCTACAAACAGTCTGTGGGCTTCAATAAATCCTTCTACACAACTTAAAGAAAAGTCTTCAAACCTAAAACCACCTTTAGCGTTTAGTAGAATTCTTAAAAATTCGGTAAGTGATGTTTTACCACTGTTGTTTCTACCTACAACAATCGTAGAGTCTCGCTCTAGTGATAGCTTGACGTCTTTCAATAAGCGGAAATTTTTAACGGAAATTGCCTTAAGATTCATTGATTTCTACCTCATTACAAGAACAGGTAATTCTATCATTAGGCTACTAGGTTCAGTTGATTGCGAGTCATATAAATAAGATGTTTATTACGTTAAGTGAGGGGGGGGGGGTACTCAACCACTACAAGCGGGCTCCACTATTACCTGCACTACAGCAAAAGTGATATTCACTACCAATACTGAAAACTTGGTTAAGTTGCGCTAATTATTTGTAGTAATTTAAGAATTACTAATTTATCAAAGGAACTGGCAAAGCCTATTTTGCAGAATTCACCCCGCCAAAATCCTACACACCTGCGATCGGCTGTAATTGGTCGCTTCTGCAATCTCTCTTAGGCTTAATCCTTTCTCTCTATAGCTTTTCACTTTCTGATGCCGTTCGGTGTCGGCTTGCTTGCCTTTGTACTTTCCTGCGGCCTTGGCGGTTTGTATTCCCTGGCGTTGGCGTTCTCGTCGGGTTTCGTAGTCCTTTCTGGCCATCGCTGCCATCAGTTCTATCAGCATGTTGTTAATGGCATCGAGCACGGCTTTGATGATGGGGTCGTTGTGGGTGAGGGCGTTGTTGTCGAGTGCCTGCCAGCTGGTTGGTACGTCCATGCTGACGATGCGTATGCCTTTTTCCTCAATAATGCGCTTGAGCTGTTTCCAGTCGTGGTCATTAAGGCGGGTGAGGCGGTCGATTTGTTCAACAAGCAGAATGTCGTTTTCTTGCGTGTCGTTGAGTAGGCGATTTAGCTCAGGCCGTTCCAGTTGAGTACCACTGATGTTTTCGGTGTAGTAACTGGCAATGCGTTGGCCATGTTCGCTGATGAACTGTTCGAGAGTGGTTTTGGCTCGATCTGCGTTTTGTTCATCGGTGGAGGCGCGAAGGTAAGCGCGAATAAACATGGTGTGTCTCCCTGAAAGTGGCCAACGTCGCATTTAGGTGGTCGCAATAGCGAGTGTCGCATTTAAGTGGTCACATTGCCAGTTTTGGCATCAGCGTAGGGTGGTCGCGCTGGGGTATACTCTAAAGATAGAGTTACACATGTGTAAAAATCAACCGCTTCAACGTGCTTAACTTTTTGGGCTTGGTGGCTAGATATAAATACACTCGGCCGGATCGAAAATGTCATTTAACAAATTAGTCAATTACATTTATATCTATGAAGTAGCCCTAATCGTTAATTTTCTGATTTTAACTTTATATATATTCACGCTTAAATCCATGCCAATCGAATGACGTTAACGATGGAACTAGTCAGAAAGAATTTTCAAGATTATATCTAGGCGCATATCATCACTTTCTAATGATTTAATTATCTCAATACATTGTTGTTGTTTATCTGAAATATCTCTTTTCCCCAAAAGAATGAACTCAGGATTTAAATTGTAAAAGGTTGTGAACTGTATTAATGATTCTACTGAAATTTTTCCGGTTTTTGCCCATTTTCCAACAGCGGCTCTACCTACATCAATATCTCTAGATATTTGGGATGGCGATAGGTCAAGCTCGTCAATTACATCAATTAGTCGTTGTTCAAAATCAGTCATAATTTTTAATTCTATCAATTTTAGCGTCGATTCTAAGAGGGGTTGACATTCAATACAAACGTATTCATAGTAACCATATTGTATCTTATAGGATACAAAAGGAATGGTAATGAAAAAATCTAAATCAGAATCTAGTCCAAATAGTACTGCGGTAACTGTTTTCTTGTTCGCTTCACTTAATCGACTTTTAAATGAAGCGATTGAAAGAAGCGGGAGAAGCAAGAAACAAGAAGCGACAATGAGAATCGTGGACGGCTTGAGTATTCAATCTGATTTGAAGTTCGAACAATTGCCATTAGCCGGAGAGTCATCTTATGTTGGCGTTTCTCTAGCAAAGACAGCAAATGATGAACTAGAAGGGCTAATTGCCAAGTACAAGTCAGTAAATGGACGCAGAATTACGAAGGCTCAGGCTGCGGCGGCTTGTCTTTATGAACATTTGAGTGTGTATCACTCGATTAGTGAAATAGGTAAGCGCTATAAATCCACTTAGTATTTTGTATTGTACAAAACAAACTGATAGCGCTAAGAAGGGCGCGGGCAGGTTAACCCAACAAATCCGAACGCCAAAGTTGGGCGTTGACTGTAGCTCGAAAGCGCAGGAATTCAGCTTATTTCTAAGTGTTTGTGAGCGAATGCTTAGACATAGGAGGGAGCTAGAAATGCTAATCGAAAGCACATTGTTATTGTCATTGTTAAGTCAGTGTCAATCATCGGTTGATGCAAGCGTACTTTCTAGGCTTATTGAAATTGAGTCTGGGTCTAATCCTTATGCGATAGAAATTGAGGGCATGTCATCGGCATCTCAACCAAGTAATAAAAACGAGGCTATTAGTATTTCGAAAGACCTTACTGATAAAAACATACCGTTCAGAGCGGGGTTGTTTCAGTTGAGAAGTAGTGAGTTTTCTTCATTAGGTATTACCGAAGAAAGTGTATTTGAGCCATGTAATTCAATATCTGTGGCTGCTTCAAAATTTTCATCCTGTCAAATTATGGTTGAGAAAGAAGAAGGAAATATTTCCGATAGAGTACATAAGTCGGTTAGCTGTTTTCGATACGGGAATTTTAATGAAGGGTTCGATAGGAAAGGTATGAAACAAAGCTATGTGGAAAAATTTACACATGCGCAAATAGAAAGTAAGGCCAAAATAAATTCTGGAAAAATATCGGACTTGCCGAAAATAAAACCTAATCCAGCGGCGGCTTGGGATGTTTTTAGTGAACTATCAATTAATTGAAAGGAATCAAAATGAAACTCGTTAATAAACTAAAAAAAGGAACACTTACTATCGCATCAGGTGTTTTTTTGTCTTTAACAAGTACAAGTGCTCTTGCGGCGGGTCTTTCGGCGGGTACTGATGAATTGAATGCACTGAAAACATGGCTTTATGGGGCCTTGGGTGTCATCGCGTTCATATATCTCATGTATTACGTGGTGATGGCGAAGCTAGAGAAAAAACAATGGGGTGATGTGTTAATGGCTCTCGTACAAGTTTCACTTGCAGGCGGCGCGTTGACGGCTGTTTCTTGGGCATGGGCAATCTTTGCATGACCGAAACAGATAAAACGGAATATGCGTCTTACAACGGGTTAGCGCGAAACGCGCTGACCTTTGGCGTCCCCACTATTACCCTAATCTCTTTGATGTGTTTTACCCTGTTTAGCTTGATTTTGGGTGTGTGGCTAGTAGGCGCAATTGCAGGGCTAGTTCTTCCTGCTCTCTCTCTCGCACTTATTTTCGTAATCAAATTTAAGTGTGAAGAAGATTCAAGAGCGGTTGATGAATGGATGTGGGAATTAAAAGGGGCATATTTACGCGCTCTTTGCCAATCCTCAATTGCTAGCTTTTCTTCTTATGAAGAGAGCGCCAGAAAAAGGAGAAAACATGTCCAGCAATTCTTTAAAGACCATCCCGATTGCAGATAGCGTACCAAAGTATGGAAAGCCCATCTCTCGTGAAATTATACATTTAGATGATGGAAAGCTGTTGGCTACGATCAAGCTATCAGGAATGCCTTTCGAATCAGAAACAGATAGCAGCGTAAAGAACGCTTTCGATACACTGACTAACTACTTTAGCCAGCTTGCAAAGCGATTTGGTTCAAGTTTGGCTGTTTGGAGCCATATTGTAAAAAGAAAAGACACGCTATCGGCATCGTATGACTTTGGCAGCAGTGAGTTTATGACGGCTTTCAGCCAAAAGTATCTCGATGGGTTTCAGGGGCAGCGCTTCTTCAAAACAGAATATTTCATTTCATTTGTTCTCAAATATTCAGAATTTGAGGATGGCTACGAACAGTTAGAAGATGTGTTGAAATTATCCAATGCAGTTTTACGTCGATACTCTTGTCAAACACTGTCCATCGTAGAAGATAAAGAAGTTGGTTATCACTGCGAAAATGCAGCTTTTCTTAGTTATCTTCTCAATAACATGGATGAGAAAACGCCTCTTACCTCCGCCAATGTTCGCGATGTATTACCAAAATCAGACTGGCACTTTGGGTATGACTTGCTTGAAATGCGGCATCATAATAGCGACTCCGCGACTTTTGCTACGTTCTTCGAATTAGATGGGTATCCAGCAACAACTAGCTGTGGAATGTGGGATTTTATTCTTGGTCTACAAGAAGAATTCATTCTTACTCAATCAATGATTTTCATGTCAGCCATGAAGACCATTAAGAAAATTGATTCCCAGATCAACTTGTTGGATTCATCCGGTGATGGTTCTGATCATCAAATTGATGAACTAGCGAATGCGCGTGGGTATGTCAGTACGGGTGAGGCTTGTTTTGGCGATTATCATTGTAACGTGATGGTTATAAATGATACCGCTAAATCTGCCGTTAATAGTGGTAATGAGTTAGCCTCTGCTTTTCTACAGCGCGGAACAGTCCTCAAACGTTCTAACCTGAAAGCACCGTATTCATTGTCTGCAATGTTGCCGAATTCAAAGAATCGCATTCTTCCAAGCCCAAGAACCACACGCAATCTAACATGTGGCTTTAGTTTGCATAATTACTCAAGCGGTAAAGCCTCTGGAAACCCTATCGGTGATGGTACTGCATTGCTACCGCTAAAAACCGTTTCTGATACGTTGTTTTACTTAAACTGCCATGCGTCAGAGTTGGGTAAAAATGTCACTGGTCAAAAGTACGCTGGACACACAATGTTATTGGGTGCGTCAGGTACGGGAAAAACGACAACAGAAGGTGTGTTAGCGGGTTTCGCTATGCGATTTAATCCGCAAATGTTTGTCATTGATTACAACCGCTCAACTGAATTGTATGTGAGAGCGTTTGGAGGCCAATACTTTGCTATCACTGAGGGACAAAGTACAGGCATTAACCCATTCCAGTTAAGGGATACGCCACAACTTAGGGCTTTCCTTGCTCGTCTTGTTAAACGAATGGGCTGCGACAATTTAGGGTCAATTACAGAAACAGAAGAACTACAGTGTGACAAAGCGATTGAAACTGTCATGAGTATGGAAATGTCGTCTAGGCGAATATCTATGGTTCTTCAGTCAATCCCCCAATCCCCTCTAAAAGATCGTCTGGCAAAGTGGTGTTACGCTGCTAAAGGTAGTTTAGCCTGGGCGTTAGATGCGCCTGTAAACAAGTTTGATCCTGAAACAATGGATCGCATAGGTTTTGATACTACGTTTCTTCTCAACGCAAGCGAAGATAAAACCCACCCTGCGACAGAAGCTGTTCTTGCTACGCTATTTTTCCTCAAAGACCTAATGCAAAAAGAAGGTCGGTTGATGATGACTGTGGTTGAGGAATTTTGGATGCCTGCAAATTTCCCTCTTACGCAATCGTTAATGAAAAAGACTTTGAAAGCTGGACGTCTAAAGAATGAGTTCATGGTTTTGGCGAGCCAAAGTCCGGAAGATGCTATTAACTGCGAAATATTCCCTGCAATAGTTCAGCAGACAGCAACAAAGATTTACTTACCAAATCCTGATGCGGAATTCGAAAGCTACAGTCGCTGTAACGTTACCGAAAAAGAGTTTGAAAGGTTGCAGGCACTATCAAAGGACAGTCGAACTTTCCTTGTGAAGCAAAGTAATAGTTCTGCGTTTGCAAAACTTGATTTGCATGGTTTCGATGAATATCTACCGATTATATCTGGTTCGGATACGGAAATTTACGCATGTGAAAAAGTCAGAGAGCGCGTAGGAGATGATCCTAACGTTTGGATTCCTGAGCTACTGATTGAACTTGGAATACGAGAGAGAAAAAGGATTGATTCTCATGAAAAAACGACTACTTAAAGTTTCGTTGATAAGCATATTTATGTCTTTTAGTACAACAACATACTCGACGGGTATACCTGTTGTTGATGTGGCTGGCATTGCTCAAATGATTAAAGATGGATTGGTTCAAGCGCAACAATTCAAGCAAACCTTAGATACAGCAAAAGGTCAACTTGGGGCTATCAAAGATCAAGCTGACCATTATAAGAGCATGGTCGAAGGGCATTGGGACATTGATGATGTGTTGAATGACCCAAACCTAAACTCCTTCATGGCGCTGGATGATTGGAAGGATATACATGACTCGATAGCCGACATCACAGACCTTAGAGATGAATTTGGCCTTTATTCCGATGATCCGATTGTTCAGGCCAATTATGACCGTGCGATGAAGAGTTATGCTGTACAAGAATCCATATATGAAAGCACTGTCGAACGTCAGAAAAAAATGAAGGACTTAGTTACGCAATTTAATTTAGCGAATACGCCAGCTAAAAAAGCTGATTTATCAAATTCAATTCAGTTTGAAGGGGTTCAGATAAAGAATGATCAAATGATGTTGAAGTCCTTATATTCTCTAATGGAGAAGGAACAGAAGCTAAAATCAAAATCTGATCAACAACAACTAATTAACACATGGAAGAGTTAATCATGAGAAATTTTCTAGCCATTTTAGTTACCCCATTTTTTCTTTTTGGTTGTTTGAAAGAAGAAACAAGAGACAAGAACTGGTTTATTGAAAACCAAGTTGAAATGGAAGCTAAGATCAAAGAATGTAATAATCATGCTGAAAAATTATTGGAAGCAGATTGCGTTAACGCACTTCAGGCGAATAGAGAGATTAAAAAAGAAAATCAAAAAGATCTTCTTAATAAGTGGAAAGGCTAATGTCGATAATTTCAGACTTGGACTCTCTCATAACAAAAGTCATTACAGTTGAGGTTGCTGATGGTTCGCAACTAATAGCGGAGGTCATACAGCCATTAGTTGGTGCGGCTGTTATGCTTTTCCTTATGTACAGTGTTTATAAGTCATTTTTTGATGCACCTAACTTGATGGTTATGGATGTAATTAAGAATGTTATGGCATTAGCAGTCGTAACTACCTTTGCTTTTAATATGATTAAGTATAACGCTATAGTTGTACCATTTGTTATGGAAAGTGGAGGTGAAATAAGTGCCTTTTTGATGGGAGGGGCTAGTGCTATTTCATCCATTGACATAATGAATGATGCCATATGGAGTGCAGCATGGGGCATTGTTGATAGTGTAGAGTTTGATCTAATGGACATGAATTTTGGTGTTATTATCAGTGCATTTTTCATGTTTGGATTAATAGTGGTGTTAGGTATGCCATTTATTGTAGTTTCTGCTGCATATCTTCTTGTTGCAAAGGTGATGGTTGGACTTCTATTGATTGTCGGTCCAATTTTCATATCAATGGCTTTTTTCCCCGCAACAAGAGACATGTTTAAATCATGGTCTGGACAGTGTTTCAACTACATTCTTCTTAATATTCTCTACTCTATAGCGTTTGGTGTTTTGACTCAGGCAATAGATACGTTGGTTTTTTCAGGAGGATTTACAGCAACTTACACCTCAACCGCCGCATTGGCCTTGGTTATGATCGTCTGCTTTATTGTAGCTCTTCAAATTCCGGTTTTAGCATCATCAATAAGTGGAGGCATTGGAATCAGTGGTTTAGCAGGTAATTTAAACACACTTAAAGGTGCTGTAGGGGGAATGGGTAAAATGACTGGAGCTAACGCTGCTGGTAGAGCTATTGGAGGCGCTGCCAGCAAAGCAGGCAGTAGAGCAGGCAGTAGAGCACTTAAGACGATAATGAGAAGTAAGAGCGTAGAGGCGGCATAATATATGAAAAAGACACTCATCATTTTTGTAATTTTTTTTGGTGTTACTGCTTGTTCAAGTGCGCCACCTCCGCCTCCTGAACCAAAAGGAAACCCAACCGCAATTAACCCTGAAAAAATAACCCTTTCAGACTTAGAGGTTTAATATGTCATTAATTGATCAGGCTCTTGCGGAAAGCAAGAGCGATATTCTCGCACCCAAAGAAGACGTTAATAAACCTGTAGATAGTTTCATTTCTGAAATGAAGGGGTTTGAGAAAGATAGAGTTGAAATCGCAAAGGGTAGTGCAAAGTTAGCATGGAAAATTGCTATGGCTAGTTTGGTTATCGCACTGCTAGCGGTGATTGCTGTTATTTCACTTGCACCATTAAAAGAAACAATACCTTATGTAATTAAAGTAAACGAGATTTCTGGTCAGGTTGAAATCGCCAAATCGATATCGGATTCTGAAAACATATCTTACGGTGAAGTTATGGATAAATATTGGCTCACCCAATTTGTAATCAAGAGGAATTCATATAACTGGCAAAGTATACAATCAAAATATGACGCCGTGCAGTTAATGTCATCACGAGATGTTTTCGCTCAATACAATGGGTTTATCACATCCGATAACTCGCCAGTCAACATTTTCGAAGACTACCTTGATATCGATGTTAACGTCGATGGCGTTACATTTGTTCCTGTTTCCGATGGTTCGATGATTGCCCAAGTCCACTTTGAACGAAGTGTTTTAAGCAAAGATGGTTCTCGATCAAATGAATACCAGTCTTCTGAATGGATTGCGACAATCACTTGGGATTATCAGGCTGAAATTTCTCATGAAAATGAGCGAATGATAAACCCATTGGGATTCAGAACAACTTCGTATAGAGAGGATCAGATAATCAAATGATCAGGAAATTATTACTTCTATTGGTATTGAGTGGTTCTTACACATGTGTAAATGCCGCAACTCTACCAAAGTCACAAGGATTTGATAAACGTGTCACTGCGGTGAAGTACAACCCTTCTGATGTTGTTCGCGTTCGAACCCGAGTAGGAAAGGCAACGCTGATTCAACTTGAGAAAGGGGAGACCATTGTTAAAGAGATTAGTGGTATAGGCATGGGAGACGCGTCGGCTTGGGGATTTAATGTAAGGGGTAATTCCATATTTCTTAAACCGACGGCAAGAAATCCAGATACTAATTTATTGATAGTTACAGATAAGCACCGATTGTATAGCTTTGAACTGGTTAGTTCTAAATATCCGCACTATGTCGTGAAACTTCAGTACGAGCAGCCGAAGAAACCGAAAGATTTTAAACCGCGTGTTCCATGCTCGACACGAGAACCTAACTTTGATTATTTAAAGTGGGGTGACGACTCGCTATCGCCGCAATACGCCTGGGATGATGGTCGTTTCCTCTGTATGAAGTTTGCCGAAAACTCAGAGCTTCCAGTCGTTTTTCAAGTTGGTCATGATGGTGAAGAACAGATGGTTAATTATCACATCGAAAAGGACACAATGGTCCTTCATTCATTAGCACCTGAATACAGATTGCGTATCGGTAAACTGGTTCTTGGCGTTAAATCAGAGTCGGCCAAAAGTCAGGGCTATAACAAGCGTGGCACAACTATTGATGCTAATCGTGAGGTGATAACGCCATGAGTAATGATTCAGGAAGAGTCCCAGAAATAGGCTCTAGTGACCGTGGCAATCTTTCTATTGTAGGGAGAGAGAGAAACAAGAACGTTTTCATTATTGGCGGTTTTGTTCTTGTTGGCATCATTGTCATTGCCGTAGCGCTTGGACTGGTAGTAAAAAACATCAATAACAAGATCGCACCGGTTGATGAAACCTCTGGGATTATAGAAACGACTGGCGATACTGCTTCACTTCAAAAAGGTAGTAGTGACGTGGGTGATGCTTCATTTTTCTTTAAACAAGCGAAAGAAAAAATGGATCAAGCCAAGAGGCAAAAGGAAAGAGATGAAGCACAGAGACTTGAGGAAGAGCTTAGGCTAGCTAATGCAGCAAAAGAAGTTACTACAAAGCCATTGAAGGTTGCGTATATAGGCACTGATGGATTGGAACGACCAGACCCAAAACCAATGAATAGACCAGTGGCAAAGCCTCGTCCCAAAAAGGACAACGTTGTAACGCTTGAACAACGTCAGTTGGGTGGGTCAGTGATGGTTGAAGTTGGTGGTTCGCAAGGGGGGTTGTCGCAAGGTAGTGGGTTGTTAAATGGTGCAGGAGGCGGTGGATACGACACATCATTTGATGGTAGTGCATTTGCTACTGGTTCAGCTGCCGTTAGAGATCCATATAGTAGAGACTTCTTGTTATTGAATGGAACAACGATTCCCTGTGTGTTAGAGACAGAGATCATTTCGGACTACTCTGGTTTTGTTAAATGTCGTGTCACACAAGATATTTACAGCACAACAGGCGCAATTCTTTTGGTTGAAAAAGGTAGCTCTGTATCAGGTACTCAGAAAGTGGCGATGACTCAAGGCAAAACCCGAGTGTTTACCTCTTGGGCGTCAATTGAAACGCCAGAGGGTGTATCTGTCCGAATCGACTCATTAGGAGCAGGGCCTCGCGGCGCATCGGGCACAGGTGCTTGGATTGATAATCACTATGCACAGCGCTTTGGTGGCGCTGTCATGTTGTCACTTATAGATGATGCTCTCGCAACGATTGCCAATAATTCGGGAAGTTCGGGTTCTCAACTCGTGGTAAGCAATACAACGGATAATGCGGGAAACATGGCATCAGAAGCACTAAAAGCTTCTATCGACATTCCCCCTACTGCTTACGTGAATATCGGTACTCGGCTTAATATTCTCATAGTAAGAGATATTGATATGAGTTCTGTCTATCGCATATCGAATTGATATAACCAAGTCAAAAAGCCAACTTCAACGAGTTGGCCTTTTTCTAGGTTCTCATTTGAATCAAAGGATTGAAATGTGTTTGAGTTACATGAATTTAATAAATGCGCGACAGTTAGAGACCTGTTAAAGCAAACGGAACTACAAGCAGTACTTGATCTTGATGGATTGACTGAGGTTGCTGTTAATTGCCCCCTCGAAGTGTGGTTTGATCGCGGAAAAGGATGGGAGAGTCAGCCTATGAAAAACCTTTCCTTTGAACGCTGTCAGCAACTTTCAAATGCATTATCGATTTACTCCGAAGTGGGTAAGTTGGATTATCACAACCCCATAGCCAGTGTCATCTTGCCTGATGGCGAGCGAGGTCAGATATGTATTCCGCCAGCGAGTGAGCAAGGAGTAATTAGTTTCACTATTCGAAAGCCTTCTACTGCCCGTTTTACGTTAGATGATTATGAGAGAACGGGGCGATTTACACATGCGAAAAAACAGACAACTTCTGAAAATAAATTAAATGATACCCAAGCTCAATTGCTTGAATTAAAAGAGAGCAATCGAATTGCTGAATTCTTCTCTTTAGCTGTCAAATCCAAGCAAAACATTCTATTGGTTGGTGGTACAGGTAGTGGCAAAACCACAGTAATGAAAGCAATGGTTGATCAATACCCAACCGACAAGCGCATTGTCACGATAGAAGATGTTCATGAGCTTGATTTACCCAATCACAAAAATCATTTACACCTTTTTTATAGTCACGGCGGTTCAGTTACTCCAAAACGGCTCATTGAATCATGCATGAGGATGAAGCCGGATCATGTCCTACTTGCTGAACTCAGGGGCGATGAAGCCTGGAACTATATAGAAATGCTAAACACAGGCCATGGTGGGTCAATCACCACTATTCATGCGAATGACTGCTACTCGGCATACTCACGTTTGGCGCAGTTGGTAAAGCAAAGTGAAGTAGGCCAAACATTGGATTATGACTTCATACTCAACACCATTAAAAGCAGCATCGATGTCATAGCGTTCTTCAAGTACACACATCTAGAAGAACTTCACTTTGAACCTCACATGAAGAATACATTACTTTCAGAGGGTAGCTCATGAAGACATTCATTTACTTTGTGCTGTTTCTAATCGCCACAGCGATATGTGGCGTCACTTCTCAGTTTATCGGAGCTTGGGTTTTCTTCAAACTAACTTATATGGATACGAATGCCATTCAGTTAGATTCGCTATGGGTTTATATCAATCTCTACGGCAATGACCAATATCTCAGCACATATGTAGAGATGGCTATTGCGGCTTCTGTGCTAGTAACACTTATCCCAACAATAACCGCAATTGTTGTCTATCTGATGACTCGTCATATAGAAGAACTTCACGGAAGTGCGAGATTTGCCAATGATAAAGAGTTGAAAGAATCAGGTCTTTTTGACAAAGGTGAAGCGCCAGCAATCTTGGTAGGTAAGCGAAAGGGGGGCAAGTTTGATGGTGAATTTGTAACGTTTCGTGGTCAACAGTTTGTTGGTGTTGAAGCACCTACTCGCTCAGGAAAAGGCGTGGGTATTGTAATACCTAATCTTGTTACCTATCCAGATTCAATCGTGTGCTTTGATATTAAGCTGGAAAATTTCACGAAAAGTGCTGGATATCGAGAGGCTCAAGGGCAAGAAGTCTTTCTGTTTTCACCTGACGGTTATGCAGAAAATGATGAAGATAGAGATGAAGTAAAGATTCGTAGTCATCGATGGAACGCATTTAGTTATATCCGAAGAGAGGGTGCATATAGAGTTGGGGATATTCTCACTATGACTAACTCGCTCTATCCAGTAACAGGCAGTAAGGATGACATTTGGAACGAGTCAGCGGGTAAATTGTTCAAAGGTCTAACGCTATACATGTTAGACATGGAAACCAAAACAGGAATCAAACCCACGTTTCCTCGTTTGTTGTCTCTTGCGTCGCCTGATGGTGGTTTGGCTCGTTGGATGGAAGCTCAATTACAAATAGGTCATCTTAGTGAGGAATGTTCCTCGGAGTTCAAAGCCTTTTTGGGGTCAGCTAATGAAACGAGAGGGTCAATTTTGACTAACTTTGTTGCACCACTTGCCATCTTTTCAGATCAAGTGGTCGCAGCTTCCGTATCAGACGATGATTTTGATCTTCGTGATGTTCGTAAAAAGAGAATGACTATTTACGTTGGCGTTGCTCCCCGCAATATCGGTCGCTTCAAAAAGTTGCTCAATTTGTTTTTTGAACAACTTTTGAATGAAAACACGCAAACACTCCCAGAGCAAAACCCAAAACTCAAATACCAATGCCTATGTGTGTTGGATGAGTTCACAGCGCTCGGCCGTATCAATATTATTGAAAAGGCCATTGGTTTTTGTGCTGGCTATAACATGCGCTTGTTGCCAATTTTTCAATCTCGTTCTCAGCTTGAGCAAAAAAATGCTTATGACAAAGAAGGGGCTGACATAATCATGAAAAACATGGCAATACGGGTCATATACCCACCGAAGGAAGTAGATCAAGACACTAAAAAAGTCAGTGAAACACTTGGATACAAAACAGTCAAAAGTACCAGTCGAAGTCGAAATTTTGGCACTGCAAGCAAGTCAGGGAACGATAGTAAAAGTGTATCAGATCAGCGCAGAGCATTAATGATGCCTCAAGAAATTGTCGAACTTGGTTTTGAAACACACGCCTCTGGACTTGGTATAAAAACTCTCTTGATTAAAGAAAACATGCGCCCGTTCATCATGGAAAAAATCATCTACTTTGATGAGCCTGATTTTCAGATTCGCGTAGATTTTGCGATGAAAAATTTACCTAAAATCCCTCTACTGCCGCTCACGAAGCAAACAGAAATCAGACAAAAGGAGATCCGAGAATGCACGGTCTAAAACGGATTACAATTGTATTTACTTTGGCAATAGCCATCATGATTTCTCCATTTCCTGTTATCAAACCAGCGCAGGCTGAAAGTGACGCGGCTTGTGCTATTTGGCTGTGTCTGCCTACAGGATTTCCGTCTGGGTGCGGTGATGCTAAGTCTGAATTCAAGAAAAGGCTAAAGAAATTCAAACCCCCCTTACCACTGCTAACATCTTGTATTGTTAAGTCAGATGTAGGCGGTGGCTCAAACATGAACAGTAATGAAGGATATGCGGCTAGATACCCTGCTAGTACGGAGTGTGTCAAAAGACCAGCTAACGCAACAGGATGTATAGAATGGCAAACCACACCAGCGAGAACGATCGAAGGTGAAAGCTGTCATGACCGAGATGATACATGTACTGATCTGAAATATGTCGAAGTAACTATTGATGGTGAAATAACAGGAAGTCGTTTCTACTATTAGCTACAACATCTAAGAGTATGAAATAATTAAATTATCATGGGTATAAGGAAGTTGAAATGAAGTTGGTAAAGTTATCGCTTATTGTGGGAATCATAAGTGCTCTTTCAGGCTGTGTGAGTGGGTTTTCAAACTCAACAGTAAGAGAAGAAATAGTTGTCGTGTCTATTGAGGGTACATATATCTGCATTGATAGCCGTCTTATTGAGAACGGTGATGTAAAAACGTTCACAGCAAACAAAGTAGATTGTCAGACTGAATATTCAAGTGTGACTAGCACTATTGGCAAGCAAGATGTTCCAAGTCTACTTCTGTTAGATGGTTCAATTGTGATGTCGAGATTACATGTTGATTCTCCAATCCCAAAGTATGCCGAAACAATCAAAGTTGATGGAGAATACGTATACCTTATGGAAACAGAAGGCAAAATTTTCGAAGAAAAGGTGGGTGGTTGTTCACTTGTTAAAGATGGCCACAAATCTAGAGTGCCATGTCACCCCCCGGTGTCAGGATAGTTGTCCAGATCTTAGAACGCCCAAAAATCCAGCAATGGAGGGCTAACGAAGGACACTATGCCGAGATATTCCGAAGAAAGAAAAGCTGCCATCTTGAAGAAGCTACTGCCACCGCATAACAAAACCATTCCAGAAGTTGCTGCGGAGGATCACATCAGCGAAGCAACGTTATACAATTGGCGTAATAAACTCCGCTCCGAAGGTAAACCTGTGCCAGGTAATCAAAAAAATTCTGAACATTGGTCAGCTGAAGCCAAGTTCGCCACCGTCATCGAAACCGCCAGTTTGTCAGAAACTGAGCTTAGCCAGTATTGTCGCCAGAAAGGTTTGTACCCTGAACAAGTTAAAGCGTGGAAACTCGCTTGTATCAGCGGTGCGGGTCAAGCAGAGCAATCTAAGAAAGCAGAGCAGACAGAGCGTAGAGCGGATAAAAAGCGTATCCGAAAATTGGAAGCAGAGCTGCATCGTAAAGACAAAGCCCTGGCAGAAACGGCGGCGCTATTGGTGCTGTCAAAAAAGCTCAAGGCCTTGTACGGGAGCGACAGCGAGGAGGACTGACTCCTCTCGATATGCGCGAGACATTGCTGGCGCTTTTTGATGAAGCGGTTGCTAATGGCGCGCCTCAGTACAAGGCTGCAGACCTCATGCAAGTTCCACAGCGAACGTTGCGCCGCTGGCGTACGTCACAGGGTCATGTGTTGCCCGATCTTCGTCCTCTGGCTATCAGACCAGAGCCGAAAAACAAGCTGTCAGAGCAAGAGCGCCAACATATTCTGAATGTCTGCAATGAGGCTGACTATGCCAATTTACCGCCCAGTCAAATCGTGCCGAAACTGGCCGATCAGGGAGAATATATGGCCAGTGAGTCAAGCATATATCGTGTGCTGAAAGCTAACGACCAACTGCACCATCGAGGACGGGCGAAACCGCCACAGCCTACGACGGAGCCCGCTTCTCATGTGGCGACAAAGCCCAATGAGATCTGGACTTGGGATATCAGTTATCTGCCCGCGAAGGTTCGTGGTCTGTACTGGTATCTTTATATGGTCATTGATATCTACAGTCGCAAAATTGTGGGTTGGGAAGTCCATGACTGCGAATGCGGAACCCTTGCTTCTCAGCTGATTGAGCGAGCCACCTTCAGTGAACGCTGCTTCGTGAAGCCTCATTATTTACATTCTGACAACGGGGCCCCAATGAGGTCACTCACCTTGCGTGCAAAGCTTGATGAAATGGGCATCCGAACATCCTTCAATCGTCCGGGCGTTAGTAATGACAATGCCTATTCAGAGTCATTGTTCCGTACAGCCAAGTACCGGCCTAACTATCCGGAGCATGGCTTCGAAACGCTGGCAGAGGCACGTGAATGGATGCTGAATTTTGTAAACTGGTACAACAACGAGCATCACCACAGTGCGATTAAGTTCGTCACTCCAGCAGAAAGACACAGAAACTTAGATACAACAGTGCTGGCGAAGCGGCATGCCGTGTATCAGCAGGCGAAAGCCAAGCATCCTGAACGTTGGGCAAGGGAGACTCGCGACTGGTCACCCGTTGGTTCGGTAACACTCAACCCCAAAAGCACAGACAATAACGAACATGGCGGTCAAAAAAGAGCCGCTTAATTAGAAAATCTGGTCAACTACCTTGAAATCTACCGTCACAGTTGATCCTAAAAATGCGTATAAATTGTGCCGGCTTAATCGTCGGCTTTTTTGTCTTTGCTAATCTAAGAACAGCGTAAAAAATGCATATCGCAATCCACGCATAAGACGTTCAGTGAAGGCTTTCCCCAAAGATTTGAATTGCACTTAGGGCATGTGAACTTGTATCTAGTTTGAGGTCGTTCAGACGGTGTAATGCTTTGTTCTTTAGTAAGCTCATTGAGCTTACTTTGCTTAGGATTTGCAGCAGAGATTGAAGACATTAGCGCATTGAGTACAGTAGTACCGGATGACTCAATGCTTTTCTTTGGTGGGAATCGATCATACCAAGCCAGCTTAAACTCATTGGTTATGAGCTGATTCAATGCACTTTCAAATCTGCCGCCGTCAACTATATAATCCCCCATAAACTGACCTGTAACCGCGCCTCCTACTTTCCCTGTTGAACTTGGCATAAGACCAATTTCCTGCATCTTCGCCGCCCACTCCTTGTTGTGATACCCCCCTCGGCTAGGTTTCCCATGTTCGTTTTGCCACAAGTGGCACATCTCATGAGCGAGTGTTTGCAATATTTCACTGACTGGATATAAAGGGAACATCTCTGGATTCAGTGCAAGTTCGGAAACCACTTCTCCGCGACTATTGACGAATCGATTACGGCTTAAGTAACCGTGAGTGTTGGGCTTTCTTTGAAGCGTGATCAGGCATTGAGGCAATAAGGAGTCAAATAGCTCCGCATTAAAAAAGTCGAATGCATCATTCAAGCCTTGATACATTTGGTGAGTCGGTTTCGCCATGCTTAAATCAATCCAAATCAAAATTGTATTGTACATTACAATTTAGGAGTAAACAAAAAACCCAGACTAGCTGGGCTTTTCATTAGCAATATTAGCTAACGTAACGAACTTCATTGACCGTGAGTTCTTGGATAATCAGTTTCCAAGTTTGGATAACATCGGGTTGATCAATTTGCGATTTAGCAAGGTCTAACGCGGTACTTAACAGTGAATTTCGCACATTAAGTTACGGCGTCACATGAGGGCGCGATTGATTACGCATGTGTAACTAACGAGTCATCGTATGTGATGCCGTCTTCGTTGATGCTTGAGTGATTTCTTTAAACGTACTATCAAGCGTTCTCGGCTTCGCTTTATCTATCGCATCACCTGCTAATTTCAGGTCTAGTTTTCCGTCCAAAATGGTGTCAGATTGGTACTTAGATAGGAAAGGGTCATTCCTGCGAAGCTCATCAGCTTGGCCTCTATCAAGAACTTCATTGGGCTTTTTCCCGTTAACAGTGAACATCAGCTTTCCTTCATCAGGCGAGTATTTGAAATCCAGCTTGTAATTTGATGAATTTTCGACCGTCTTCTTTGCACTTTCCGATATTGAAGAGGCACTTACATCACTTTTAACCAATGTATCAACCTTTTCGAATTTATCCACTTTCCACGTATTTCTATGCGTTTGAATCTCCCTCTCTCCGGTATACTCACCTTTATCATTGAAAACAGACTGGCTAGTTGTTACTGGTTCTTTACCAGTCATTTCTAAACGAACGAAATCACCCTTATTCACTTTAGACTCATCAAGTGCGTCTTTTAAACCCACGCCCCAAACCTGCTTACCATCAGAAAATTCGACAAAATAGCTTTCCTTGTTCTTATCGTTGAACTCATAAGGAGCTTTGCCAAAATCAACGACCTCTCTACCTTCTTGCTTTGGCTGTGTATTGCTGGCGACATCTTCACTTTGACGCTTAGCTTTGATTTCCGACACTTTTTCACTAACTGAAGTAGCGCCCTGCTCTTGCACATTTTTACTTTTGCTATCTATCTGCTCAAGTTGCTTATTGGCTTTCAATTCATCTTTCATCTTCATGAATTGCTCTTGCATAGCCTTATTGTCAAAAACAATGTTCAAATTCTTTGCAACCGCTATTTCAAGCACTTGCTCCTTAAATTTGCTGTTTCCACTCACCTTCACCTTGCCAAACTTCTCAGCCGCAAGAGTCAAGCCAACCGCGACACTGTTATCATCAGGTTTGCGGTCAAACACAAGGCGTTCACCTTTATCAACAAACAGTTTCTTCCCTGTGCTCGCATCGTTGTATTCAACTCTCCCTTTCTTCATATCCTTAACCGCAACCACATCGGACATTTTTAACGTCAGTGCATCAGCTAAATCGCGCTGACGACGAAAGACGTTGTTCAGATTAGTGACCGATAGTTCAGATTGCTCTGATAGTGAGTTTTCATTCTTACTATCCTCTGTTCGATGAGCTTTCAAATCTTGCAATGACATAGATGCATCTCCATATTTTTCGCGGGCTTTAAGTAATCGAAATACCATGATCGACTCATCTAAGCGGCTTAATTTCCCCGAACTCTTTCTAGGGTCGGTGACATAAGACGAAACGAATGTGAGGCTGTTAACTGCTTGGCGTTCTTGATTGCTTTGTTGTTGATTTTCGTAGCACTCGGTGAGGACTGATTTTGCTTCTTCCCACGTTAAGTGCATGTGTTTGGTGAGGAAGTCACTAACATTAAGTGACCTGTCGTTGGCCTTTATCCTTGCTCCACCTCTCTTTGAATGAAAGTGAGGGTGTTCAGTTGGATCAACGCCATGACTGCCTTTCAGGTGTTCTAGTAAACGTTGAGCGTCTAACTTCAGCCGAATTTCTTGAAACGCTGCTCGCTCTGATTCGCTAACTCTTGAATTGCTTTTATTTACGGCTAACTGTTCAGGTAATGTTTTTACTCGTCGTCCTGGTCTAGCTGTAAACCGTCGCAATTTGTGATTAGTACCGGCTCTGTGGGAGTCCAAATGATGTGACGCATTACTCGACAATACACTTTGAGTATTTGCTGTCCTTGCTGCTCCTCTTGAATCCACATTGCGGCGGAGCACACTTGGCAAGCCGTTTGGGATGTTGGCAAACGTTCGTGTTCGGTCTCGCTCAAGACGAGGCTTGTGATAAGCCTTCCGTCTTCTCTGTCGAAGATTGTTTGTGTTTGAGTGCTTTTCGATTCGGTCATTAAGTAGCAGTTCCTTTTCTTCAACATTTGCTGAGTAGTATTTCTTGCGAAATGATGGCGATGCAGTGTGTATATGCTTCATTTCAAATGCTCGCTTACTCACCCACTCATCGACTAATTGAGCCACCTTTTTATCTGTGGGTTTTTGTCTTTCTATCAACCGATCTGAAATGTACGCATGTGTAAAAAATGGCTCTTTAAGACGGATAAACTTATCTTGGCCATGAGGTTTCACTTTCAAATATTCACGACCGGAGCTTTCTCTGCCCGTACCCACTTCACCAAAGTGAACAAGTTCTCGCTTGAGCGCGTCCACCGTTCGAATGTCTTTATCATGAATACGGGACAAAATGGCTGATTTTACTTCTCGATTTGCGCCTTTGAATTCATCCCCCTTGTGACGTGACAAAATCTCATTCTTTCCTGTAAATCGGTAGTTCCGTTGATTGTCATAAGGTGACTCTAGTTTGAGGTGTCTGTTTACATGCTCTTGAATAGCATCATGATGATCGACATTATTTTGATAACGACCAAAAGGATTCATTGCTTTGCCTGTCGCTAGATTTTTGGTCGGAACAACAATGTGAACGTGAGGTAACCGCTCAATTGATTCACCAGTTTTTTTATCGATATAACTCTTTATTTTCGGGTGATGTATTTCAGCATAAATATTGAATTCAGAACTATCATATGCTGCAAAAACCTTATCTTTATACTCTCCATAAGCCTTTGACATTGACTCTGAGCTTATGTTTTTTTCCGCAAAGCTTAAGGTGATATGTAGATAATTATCGCTGTCGCTGTTCTCTCCCATCTCTTTAATAATTGACTTGGTAAGATCTAAGTTACCTTCTAAAATTTCCCTTTCATCAAGTTCATCACGAGATTGTTCCCTACCTTGTTTAAGCCCTTCTTCAAGGTACTCGCCAATGCCAGCTTTTCCGCTTGAAACTCTAGCAATCATCTATAACCCTTTGCATCAAGGATTCAATAGAGATCAACCGATTCAAAGTTTCTCTGTAAAGAGATTCAGAAACCGTTCCATTGCGATGAGTGTCGTTCAGCTTATAAGCAACCTGATTGATGTTATTACTAGATTTGTTAAAAAGAAAAACCAATTTCTGATAATCGACTGGCTTGTTCTCATTGACCGTAAATTCATATTTCTTTGAAAGAAACACCCCTCTAAAGAACTCAGTCTTAGTTAAATTGGTCTCTCTAAATAAACTCTCATAGGGTTTGAATTCTGTTTCTGTCAGTCTAAATGAAACCAATACGGACTTCTTCTCTTCCATGACAACACCAGTAGTATCAAGGCTCGTAGAGCCATTATGGGTTCAAGGGTTTACCCTTGGCACGCGATTATATAAGGGAGCGAAGCGAGCTTGTATACATCGACAGCGTGCCTATGTTCTTATCAGCCATTATCCTTTCTCGTCACGACACCTTCAATTCTACGTCACCGTTACATCAATATTTCATCGTATATTGGATAGTGACGCCGAATTTACATCAGCATTACATCACATACACCTCACAAGCACTTCAAATACAAAACAGAGTGCATTAATATAATGTTTGCCAACCATCAAAATAATATCTTGCTATGAAAAACCTAAATGAAGAATTAGCACCACTGGCTGAAAGATTAAAATGTGAAGGGTTGTCATTTCAGAAGTCATTTAATGACAATATACATATTATTGAGCAACTACGAGAGTTCGGTTTTAGTCGTCAAGGCATAATAGAGTCATTAGTTAATAGTGGCGTATCTCTTACAGAACGCGAGTATGATCAATACATATATCGAGCCAAAAAGAAAACAATCAAGAAAGTCAAAAACGATGAACATTCAGATAGCGTTAACGTTATTAATAATTCTGAATCATCAAATTGGAAATTACATTTTCCATTTATAGTACAGCCATTAGTAGATGATATCTTACTTCATGGGTTCACAATCGAAGACGTTAGATCATGGAAAGTTAACAACATCCAGCAGTTGACTAAAACGTTACAGCAAAAAATCCAACTCAAAAAATTTAGTGAGGATTAAATGGAAATGCTCAAAATTGCGGTAATTAACAATTCTGGCAATGTCGGTAAAAGTACCATCTGTGACACTTTATTAAGACCACGCATTACCAACTCTGAAATCATAAAGATTGAAACCATCAATAGTGATGGTACGGACGATGAAACACTATCAGCATCGAACCTTTTAAAGGTTCAGGAAAAAATTGATCTTACCGATATCGCAATCATTGACGTGGGCGCGTCGAATATAGAAATGTTTATCGATAACATGCAAAAATCAGCGGGTTCTCATGAAGATATTGATTTCTTTGTGATCCCCACTACTCCACAAAATAAGCAGCAAGTCGATACCCTAGCGACAATCAAAACACTGATCTATATGGGTGTGCCAACTGACTGTATTCGCGTCATTTTCAACATGGTAGAAGAAAATCTATCAATCGAAGACCAATTTCAAACTATCTTGTCCGATCCTATAGCTAAACAGCTAGGTATCAACAAGCAAGAGAACCAAGCAGTGATTCCTCACAATCCGGTGTTTGATCTAATGAACACTGTGGGAATGAAGTTCGATGATTTGCTCAACGATAACCGCGATTTTCGTCAGTTAATGAAAGATGCCAAAACAACAGAAAAACGATCAGTGTTGTCATTCCAACGCTCGGGCCATCGTCTCGCTCAAGGATTCAATAACAAACTGGATGCTGCATTCTCGGTACTCGCGGTAACCTCGTAATCAGCTATGACAGCGGCTCTTATCCACAACGCTACTGAGCATGAAAGTAGCTCGGTCGTGTTGTGGGTAAGAGCATTTTGCAATGCTAAGGAAGAAATAATGGCTGATACTTCTTTTTCCAAACTTGCGCAATCAATGACATTTGAATCAATTAGCGCTCTCAATGATGACATGGCAGCACTTTCAAGAGCTGTCGAGCAATTTCCGAAAGATCTTGATAGTACAATGCAAAAAAAAGTGAATCGCTTGATAGACATAACTCAAGAAATCGAATTTCACGCAACGTCATATCGAAACGCGCTGATGGTCGAGGCAAGAGAAAATCGTCAATCTCTGATCAGCGAAATTGTTGATGTACTCCCAAAGGCTGATGAAAGACAGAGCGTTGGGAGTTCGGTTTTTTGGTATGTGCTAGCTGCGGGACTGATCGGGGGTGTTATTGGCGCATCGTTGTCTGTAATTGCGCTGCATGTTCTAGCATAAGTGTTGCTAATCCTTACCCACAGCACGACCGAGTTGTTTTAATGCTCAGTAGTGCTGTGGATAAGGGTTCAGAGGCGTTGCTAGCTAACGGAGGCGTAATCTACATAAGCGAGCGAAGCGAGCTTGGGTCGATTACGCATCAAAACCAGTAGGCTCGAAGCCTACTGGTTTTGAAAGTGCGGTTAAATTCAAAACGAGACCAAAAAAGGCGGCTTTCGCCGCCCTTTTGATATCACGCTGCTCGATCTAGCGAAAACGCCAAATCGACACAAAGCTGATGCGCCTTGCTTGCTGCACTTGCCGCTTTAAAAATAAAGCGTTTATCATCTTTCAATCGATCCAACCAACTTGCGATATACGATTCGTGTTGTACATCGCCTGAGATTCCAAGATCAGCACACATAAACGCCGCTCCTAGCTCCGCAACAAGTTCCTCGAACGCATAATCACTATCACCGAAGCGTTTACCGCCCTTGCGGTCTAAACGGCTCTTATGGCCTGTCCAGTGCGCTAGTTCATGCAATAGCGTGGCATAGTAATCATTTGCTTGGTTAAAACGCTCCCTGTCTGGCATCGTAATTTGATCTTGTGAGGGTGAGAAGAAAGCGCGATCTCCTCTCTCGTTCACTATAGCGCCCGTAGAAGCCACGAAACCCTCAACGTAATCCAGTGCATCAAATCCACCGCCACCATGCTTCTCTGTCGCTTCTGGTGACGCAATATCATCAATCTGATCTAAGTTGAAAACGGTAAACGTTCGCAGCATCGGGATCTTTTCTTTGTCGCCGTTATCAGTTTCTTTTTCAAGTGTTTTGTAGAACACAATCTGAGTGCCTTTCTCACCTTTTCGCACCTGACCACCTAGTGATTTCGCTTGCTTGTATGTCAACCATGCAGGGCTGCTATAACCATGCTCTGCCGCTGCGCCCCACAACAACAAAACGTTAATGCCGCTGTATGTTTTCTGTGATTGCAAGCTGTAAGGAAGTCCATTAAAGCGGCTACGCTCCCACGGACAAACCCAAGGCTTAACGCCATTTTCAAGTGCGGTAATGATTTGGTTTGTGATCTGCTGATAGAAATCCGTTTTCATGATTTTTCCTCTTGGATGTGGCGACATCGCCAGCTTTGGTATCAATTTAGTGATGAATTCACATGCAAACCTTGTCGGCTTGCATGTGTTTTATCCGTGTTATTTGCCGTTTAAGCTCAAGAATTTAGTAAATAGCTCACCCGCTTTTTGGTCGGTCATTCCTGCTTTTTTGGCGCAAGTTAGCAACCATAACTTTTTAGTCTGGTTTGAATACTTATCAACACCGTTAGGCAAAAGTAGATCCGCGCTGAACTCATCAGAAAGCGCATAGAAAGCCTTTGAAAACTGGCTTGCACAGATAGCGTCATCATTAAAAGATGTGCTCAAAGCGCTAAGTTTAGAGCGGTAATCGCGGCATGTATTTAGATAGAAATCGCGTGGCATAACGCGATAATGAAGACCAACAAAAATTTCAGCGATACGGACGTGATGTTCTAGTGAAGTGTTCTTACACATGTGTAATTCCTCTTGGAAGTGGCAACATTGCCGAGTGATTTAAGCTCTCCCAAATCACAAGACTATAGTATCAATATAACGATACAATGTCGATATACCCAAGTGGCAGAATTCAATGTAACATTATGAAAAATAAGAATATTTGGAGCTGCGCGACAAATGCTAGACGCGCTTTTTACTGACGTGTCGAGATCAAAAATAGACGAACTGAAAACGGTACTATCAGAAACCACAGCCCCCACCCCATTCCCTGCTAGGCTGCGCGAAGCGCCTATGTCACTGAACGTTCAGCAACACAGAAGCTTGACGGTCGGATGACAAAAGGAAGAACCCGCAACAAAGATACGTGCTCCTGGCGAAGACGAAGGCTTGGCCTACTCGCTTTAGACGTGAACGCAGTTCTGGTCGTCGCTTTTCCTAGCCCTGACCGTTACCCGAATGGGCGGAGACGCGAAGCGGCTACGTTTTTCTAGCGAGACAAGGCCGAAGGCCGCCGGAGAGTGTGAAAAATAGGGCATGGTTGCCCGTAGGGCGCTTCTTTCTGCTTCTAATCTTTCAAAGTCTTGTCATATTCCATGCTGTCCTTTGCATGTCCCAGCCTTGATAAAGCATCACATGAAAATGCCAATCACCTTCATCACACCACGCCCGATAAAACGAAACCAACAATGATTTCAAATTGACTTCGGAAACACAGGCATCGAGCAAAGACAAGAGATAACGTCCCGCGTCGTGTTCAGTTTCAAGCGTCACAATATGTTTTTCAAAGCACTTCAACTGCCGAGTTTCTTCTGCCTTTTCCCTCGCATAGTTCTTAGCAAAGATCCTGCTATCTCGTTCAACGACCATGTGAGTTCTATTGGTTTGGCGATCTTCGTGGTGCTGACGAATGGATGGGAACATCTGACCGACTGCATAGTGGCTCAAATTACCAGTTTTCCTTCCACCTGTTCGTAGACAAGTTTCAAGCTCTTGTTTGAATTCATCCACGGTTCGGTAATAGTGCCCCCTATCGTTTTTGGTTCGACCAAACGCTGAGTATATGCGCTCTAGGCTATAGCCTTTTTTTCGTAGAATTGAGATCAGGCGATTTGCTCGCGGAAAATCTGTCAGATAGTTTTTGTTGTCGGTTTTCAATAGAACAGCAGTAGCAGCTTGCTGAAAATCGTTAAGCACAACCAAAGCGCGGTGTGATGGGATCATTTTTATATACCTCTTGGTAGTGGCAACAGTGCCAGAGTGATTAATTACACATGTGTAAAATCACCGTAGAGAGTAAAACCGAGTGCTTTGCATGTCACACGTTTCAAAGTCTTCAAGCTCTTTACCGTCAATAGAGCGATGTAGAACGGAGATAAGATCGCAGCCTGATACCACATTTCTTATTCGTTCTTCCCACTCTCCAGCTCCAAACGCAGTAAACAATAATTCATATTCAACGCATGGCTTGAATTTGTCCGTCAGCGTAGCAATGACACGCGCTGTATCGTCAGCATCCACAGATAGAGCATTTAGCGCTTCGCGATAACTATCATGACGAAAAGCTTCTGAATGCTTAAGCGCGGCCGTTAGCCAATAGCGGGCTTTTTGCTCATCAATACCGGAAGGATATAGAAGACTAAAGTCATCGGGTTTATCGATAAGTTGATAAAGGCGGGTCATGGTGTACGCCCAACAAGCAAATTCCTCATCTTTTTGTGGTGTCCAATCGGTAAAGCGCATCAAACAGTCAACCGAACTCACTACCACCCAAGCCTGAATTTTTTTCCCTTCTCTGTCATTTATCCACGTTCGGATATTCTCGCCCTTCACTGGCGAGCGCGGCTCAATCAAGCCCAAACGGATAGCGTTGAAGGTCAGAAGCCGCGCTTTTTGCGCGGGAGACAATGACGGTAATCTAAGAGAAAACAAATAGACAATAGTAGAGCGACCGTTAAGGTCGCTCTTAGCAAAATTTTGGGTCATCAATTGCACCAATCGTTAATACGTTTAGCGAGTTCCTTCGCTTGATCTTTTGATAGTTCGGCAATATCTCGCCCGTCGAGAACCAACGTGCCATTCAGAAAGTTCACGACTTCGACTGTCATCACACGCTCTTTCTTCGCTTTCTTCGGCGTCTTAGTAACATTTGGCGAACACTCATCAACGAGATCTGAAAGTCCGTTACCAAGTAACAGCTCCTTGTCCTTTTCAAGATGATGATGCAATGCTGACAACGTATGTGCTATTTCTGCTTCATTAAGGTCACGGCGAGAAAATTCATCCTCAATGTTCTGTGCGCCTTGTGTGATTTGGTAGTCACTGAGTTCATGAGGTAACGACTCGACAAAGGCGGTATACACATAGCCAGACTCATCATCTGAACCATTTTGTACAGCAGAAGTATCATTTTTAACGGATGTATTCTCTGTTTGCTTTGGAGGGTTCTTAATCGTTTTCAGTAAAGACTCTAGCCCTTTACGCTCGAAAGAACCGCCAGCCATGACCACTTCAAATGTCGCCTTATCCGCTTCATAGATTTTGACCAACACACCCAATGTTTCAGCGTCTTGACACACTTTGCTTTTGCAAAGTTCGATCACTGAATCAGGTGCATTCAACAATTTCACGTAGCGAGAAATCCACGATGAAGGTCGCCCCCATGCCTTACCAATTGCCCCTTTTGACATTTTGTAAGGCTCTTGGGTCAGCATGAAAATGGTATCAGAAATCTCGAACGGCTTTAGGTCGTCGCGGTTGATGTTATCCGCCGCTTGCGCCAATACTGCTTTAGCACTGCGGATTTTCTCACCGTTAAAATCAATCAATGAAAGCGATGTATCAACGATGATAGGGATAGACGTTTTACCGAGTAGCTTCATCGCTTGCCAACGGTTTTCACCATTGTGGATCAGATAGCCTTTCTCAGATTTTGGGTAGACCTTTAACGGCTGCTGCAAGCCGTTTTCATCAATCGACTGCGCAAGCTCTTTGACGCGATCGGGGTCGAGCGAATCACGCACCTGTTTGGTGACATAAAGCTCATCAGGATGAACAGAAAGAATACTTACGCCGTCAGGCGCATCTTTCTTTTGGCCTGATTTACCAAGGGATAAGTTAGAAAGGGCTGAAACATCAAAAGACATATAACAAAACTCCGTTTAGAGGTGGCGACATTGCCGACAGCTAGGCATTCCCTAACTGTCCAAAAATAGTATCATTATATTGATAACAAATCAATGTGTTTTTACACATGTGTAAATTTATCTTAATGCTACTGAGATAGCTGCAAACAGCATTTCACGCGCTGCTTTACTCGATGACGCCTTATATTCCCACACTGGCGTAAACGTCCGTATGGCATCTTTAATCGCCGTATTCGACTTAATCACAGGTGAAACAGTAACCGGAGAGGCTTTATAAATCGCCTCCAAACCATCTTTAGAAGAACGCGAGCGCATATCTACACGGTTAGGAACAATAGTTATTTGGGGTAATGGCAAATTCACTTGCTCACGAATGTTCACCACTCGCGTGATCTGCTTGTTGATGCCATCGAGACTAAAACCGTCGATCTCAATTGGCATGAGTAGATAGTCAGAGATAAGCGTAGCGGCTAATTGTCTGTTACCCAAAACAGGCGGCGTATCAATCACGACAACATCAAAATCACCCTGCTCTAGCAGTGTTTGAATGTTTCGATGTGCATGACCTAACGATTCGCGTCCCATTTCTTCGTCAACGTTATAGAGTTCATCCGTCCCCGCCAACAAATGCAGGTTATCGCTGACACGGTACGTTTTACCGCTCGGAAGCTCTGCTTTGAACACATCAGCCGAACTGATCACGCCATTATCATTGATATAGCTCTGGCTGATCTCCGCGCCATTGATCGACTTGGTGAAATTACCCTGCGGGTCAGTGTCCCACACCAACACTTTCAACCCCAAACGCTCTAAAAGCTTTGCGATGTAGTAAGACAGAGTGCTTTTCCCCACGCCACCTTTTTCATTGTTCAACACAATGGCTTTGCGAGACTTAGACAGACGTTTTTTTATCTTGGATAGTTCAGGGGTCGTTTTGAAGCTCAT
>NZ_CM173520.1:0-1523368 GCF_057786035.1 Enterovibrio sp. QJM3NY_24 | reverse complement strand
GCGATCTCCCTGTACATGCGAGTGGCCTATCGCTGTGAGCTATCCATCACATTCAATTCATCGTGAACGGTTTATGGCGAATAGCGAGTGACGGATGGCAGTTACGCTTGGTTTGCCAGAAACGCGTCAACTTCTTCACGAGTCGGTATGGAGGTTTGTGCGCCAAAGCGCGTGACAGAAATGGCTGCCGCTGCATGCGCAAACTTAATCGCTGATTCTAAAGGCATAGACTCCATTAGACCAGTCACGAATGCACCATTAAAAGTATCACCTGCCGCAGTAGTATCTGTCGCTTCTACGCGAAACCCTGGAATAATTTTGCCCATGTTTGGCTGGTTGGCGGTTTGATGACTGACATAAACGCCCTTCGCACCCAAAGTGATCATGACGGTTTCAATCCCTTTGTCATGCAACTTATCAGCAGCATTTTTGGCGCTAGTTTCATTGTCTACTTTGATCCCTGTCAGCACTTCGGCTTCTGTTTCATTGGGCGTAATAATATCCACGCACGCCAGCAAACTTTCAGGCAACTCACGCGCAGGGGCTGGGTTCAAAATCACCTTGGTGTGATGTTCTTTGGCCACCAGCGCCGCACGCTCAATGCCATCGAGGGGCGTTTCTAACTGCATTAACAAGTAAACCGCCTGACGAATACGCGCCAAATCCGGTTCAATGGCGTCGGCGGTGAGTTTGGCGTTGGCTTCAGCGGAGATACAAATGCTGTTTTCACCGCTGTCAGACACTTGAATCATCGCAATGCCCGTTGGGCAATCCGCCTGCATTTTCACGCCCGCGATATTGATACCATCACATTTAAAGCTCTCACGAATATTCACCCCAAACGGGTCGTCGCCCACGCACGCAATAAAACCAATGTCAGCCTTCAAGCGCGCGGCGGCCACAGCTTGATTCGCGCCTTTACCACCAGGAATGACTTGATAACCACGGCCGTGAAGCGTTTCGCCAGGGCGCGGAAAAGAAGGGACTTGAAGCACATGATCGGCATTAACACTACCCAAAACCACTAACTTGTTCATTGCACTATCCTCGGCTTATCTAAAAGCCTTATTGTTGTATTTAGCAGGAAAACGGAAGGATTTAATGTTTGCATTCCCAAACCCCAAATCGTTCGGCTTTCTCATTCTTTGCCTGTGTAACGTCGCAGCTTGATGCTCTATTCTGCATGAAATAGGAATCTTCTCTTCTCAATTGGCGGTAAGCCAAGGGTTATAAATTGAAAAGAGAAGACCCGCTAGTGATTAGTTCAATAATTACTGAGTAATGACTTTCAAAGGCACAGGAATTGATTTCTCAACCGCTTCACCTTTCAGCATTTTGTCTGCCATTTCGACGCCAATAGCACCAATGAGGTCAGGCTGTTGAGCAACGGTAGCACCTAGCTTGCCACGTTTCACGGCCGCGATACCATCATCTGTACCATCAAATCCGATGATCAGAATGTCTTTGCCTGATGCCTGAACAGCGCGTAACGCACCCAGTGCCATTTCATCGTTCTGCGCAAACACTGCTTGCACATCAGGATTGGCAGCCAACATGTTTTCCATCACGTTCAAGCCCTTAGTGCGGTCGAAATCCGCAGGTTGGCTTGCTAACAATTCCATTTGGCTGGCTTTAACCGCATTGGCAAAACCTTCGCCACGCTCGCGCGCCGCGGATGTGCCCGCAATGCCTTCTAGCTGAATCACTTTGGCGTTCTCGCCGACTTTTTCGACGATATAGCGCCCCGCCATTTCGCCGCCCAGAACGTTGTCAGACGCAATGTGGCTGACCACTTCTCCGCGGGCTGCGCCGCGATCCAAGGTAAAGACAGGAATGCCACTGCGATTCGCAATACGAATGGCGTTCGACACCGCCGTCGAATCTGTTGGGTTAATCAAAATAGCTTTCACACCGCGCACAGTGAGATCTTCCACATTGGAAAGCTCTTTGCTTGGGTCATTTTGCGAGTCCAACACAATCAGGTCGTAACCCAACTCTTGTGCTTTGGCTTCAGCGCCGTCTTTCATCGTGACGAAAAATGGGTTGTTCAACGTGGATAATACAATTGCCATGGTGTCTTGCGCGTGCGCAGTGATAGAAGCGGTTGAAGACAGCAAAGCCGCGGAGATAAGTAGCGATAATTTTTTCATTTTACGTTCCTTTTTAGTTTCTTTTCTCGTTCTAATTAGCGCCTGAGAGGTAGGGTTCAGGCGCTTGTTCTACACGTTCGTTAATTGAAAAATTGAGGTGTTACTTATTTTTGTTATCAACCATGACCGCCGCCAATATCACTACGGCTTTGGCAATCATTTGGAAGTAGGAAGAAACGTCTAACAGGTTCAGGGCGTTATTGAGGAAGCCAATGATTAGCGCGCCAATCAAGGTACCCATGATGCGGCCTTTACCGCCCATCAAACTGGTGCCGCCAAGAACAACCGCAGCAATGGCATCTAGCTCATAGCCCATACCCGCAGTCGGTTGCGCAGAAGACAGACGCGAGGTGACGATAATGCCCGCTAGCGCTGCCAGAAAACCACAAATCGCATAGGCACCAATTTTGACTTTATCCACATCAATACCTGATAGGCGTGTGGCGGATTCATTGCCGCCCAACGCATAGATATAGCGGCCGAAGCGAGTATGGTTAAGCAAATACCAAACCGCGGCAAACACCACGACCATGATCCAAACAGGGACAGGAATACCCAAGGCGTAGCCCGTACCAAACCATGCAAATGCATCGGCAGTGTCGGTAAAGCCAGTAGAAATTGGACGACCTTCGGTGTACACCATGGTCACCCCGCGCAACAGCGTCATGGTGACCAAGGTCGCGATGAAGGCTTGCACCTTGCCTTTGGCAATGATGATGCCACTGATGGCACCTAACACGGCGCCAGCAAACAACGCCGTTGGCACCGCCACCAGCACAGGCACTTCCATGGCTATCAAACTGGCGGCAAACGCGCCACAAAGCGCGAGCACTGAGCCAACACTCAAATCAATGCCGGCCGTAAGGATCACTAGCGTCATCCCCACCGCAATAATGGCGTTAATCGAGGTCTGGCGCAGAATGTTGAGCACATTATCGACAGTGAAGAAATTGGGGTTTAAAAACGACACCACGGTAATCAGGAGCAGCAGCGCAATCAGGGATTTTTGTTCAATCAACCACGCTTTGCTAAACAGTTTTTTGTTATCAGAATCGGATTGGGTTACGGCGTTGCTACTCATGCTGCATCCTTCTTAACGTGTTTACCTACCGCGCAAGCGAGTAGTGTTTCTTGGTCCGCCTGTTTGGCGTCAAATTCACCGGTAATACGGCCTTCATGCATCACCATGATGCGGTCGCTCATGCCGAGTACTTCTGGCATGTCTGACGACACCAAAATGATGCTGGTACCTTCGCTTTTGAACCGATTAATCAATTGATAGATTTCTTTCTTGGCGCCCACATCCACACCGCGTGTGGGCTCGTCGAGAATAAGCACGCGAGGTTTGGTCATCAGGCCTTTGGCTATTGCCACTTTTTGCTGATTACCGCCGGAAAGATTGCCGATGAGTTGATCTCGGCTTGGGGTTTTAATATTGAAAAGTTGAATGAAGTCATCGACCGCAATCACTTCGTCGCTGTGATTGATTTGCATGCCTTTGCTCAGCTGATCGAGCGAGCAAATCGACATATTTTCTTTCACGGAGAGGCCGAGAATAAGCCCATCGCCTTTACGGTCTTCTGAGATATACGCAATGCCGTTGACGAGTCCGTCACGCGGGCTGATTGGGTTAACCAGCTTGCCATTGAGCTTGATGTCACCACTGTGCAAAGGTAACGCACCGTAAATCACTTTCATTAGTTCAGTACGACCCGCCCCCATCAAACCCGACACGCCCAAAATTTCGCCGCGTTTAAGGGTGAAACTCACCTCTTTCACACCTGGACCAGATACGCCCATCACCTCTAGGCAAGTATCACCGTGGGTGACAGCAATGCGCGGGTATTGCTCTTCCAGCTTGCGCCCCACCATCATTTCGATCAGGCCGTCTTCGTCGGTGTCAGCCACTTTGCATTCGCCGATGAATTTGCCGTCGCGCAGCACCGTCATGTCATCACAAATGGTGAAGATTTCTTTGAGACGGTGTGAGATATAAACGATGCCGCAGCCTTGATCGCGAAGCTCGTTAATCACGGTAAACAGGGATTCAGTTTCCGTATCAGTCAGTGCATCTGTTGGTTCATCCATGATGATGACTTTGGACTGGAACGACAGCGCTTTGGCGATTTCAACCATTTGCTGCTCGCCCAGGCTTAAAGCGCCGAGCAAGGTTTTCGAGCTATGTTTCACGTTCAAACGCGCGAGCAACTTATCCGCTGCTGCGAACATTTCATTCCACAAAACGCGACCCAGTGAACTTGTGAATTCACGACCAAGAAAAATGTTTTCAGCGATGGTCAGTTCAGGAATCAAGTTCAGTTCTTGGTGAATAATGCTGATACCGGCTTGCTGCGAATCACGAGGGCCTTTGAACGCAGCCGGTTTGCCTTCGTAATGAATGGTGCCACCATCGAGGGCATAAATACCCGTCAGCACCTTCATCAGCGTCGATTTTCCTGCGCCATTTTCGCCCATCAGCGCCATGACACGTCCGGGGTACACATTCAGGCTCGCCTTATCCAGCGCTTTCACGCCGGGAAAGGCTTTTTCAATTTCGTTGAGCTGCAATATTGCTTGAGTCATGGTTTATCCTCATTTCGCTCGGATCAGAACACAACGCCAGCTTGGAAAATGACGTTGGCATATGGCGTACATTCACCGGTGCGAATCACCGCATGGCTGCTGTGGGTGCGCTGTTTAAATGCCTCATGTGAAAGGTATTGAATGGCAATGCTTTTACCGCAACGCCCTTCTTCTTGTTTGATTTCGGCGAGCAGCGCGTCGTGGCATTCAGGGCTTACTGAGGCAAACTCTTCCGCAATGATCACGCCTTCAATTTGGGATTCAGTCAGCACCACGCGCACCGTTTCCAGAAAACCGGGAACACCATGGGTCAACGCCAAATCGATACGAGGCACATGCTGGGGAATGGGCAAACCCGCATCACAAATGGTGTATTCGTCGGTGTGCCCCAAGGTGGAGACTAAATGCGCAATGTCTGAATTAAGCAGGGTACTTTTTTTCATTCTTTTACCTTGTCATCGCGATGATTCGCGCAGAGTGAGGGTTTTCTACCTATCGATGGAGGCGTATCCACACCACCATCGAAACGTTTCGATGACAGTAATCGAAACGTTTCGATGGGTCTTTATCTGAAATGAAGAGCTGTGATTTTGATCGTCATACAGGTCGATCATTGGCAGGAAAATTTGAGCTATTTCACTTTAAGGGGTTATATCCAAGCCACCGCAAGAGACTTGTTCAACGAGAATGGGTTTGGGTATACATGAAAACAAGACCAAACCCATGTTGTGGCACAAATACACTGTATTAAGAGGCGGCAGAGCGTCTTCAATGATAGGCTTCTATACCCAAGCAACCTCTTTTATCATATAGCCGCAGGCGTTTTTACTTACATGCACGATCATAATGAATACCCAACTATCTCAGGCATTTATCCTCTCACCAACGAATGGACCATCACACTACCGTCCACTTTTCAGAGCAAAATTGAAGATGAAGACTTGGTGATCTGGAAATCAGGGCTAACTATTTGGTGTTCTGTTTGGGACATTGACCCTGTAGAAACTCAACAAGATGCAATAACTTGGGTGGTAGAGGAACAAGCCGAAAAGGCGTTCGACGTGCATCAAACGGAGAAAGACGGTCTGATTTTTTATCGTTATCGTTTGTTTGAAGAAACCAACGACTATAGCGTGGCCTCTGTGTATTGCTTCGTGTTCTCGCACTCAAGCTACATACAACTTGGTATCTATGTCGACGATGAAGCCGACTACGCACAAGCCATCGAGATCTGCGAGAGCATGACGTTTATCAATATGGCGGTTCTCCACTAAACACCAAGATCTTCGTCAATGTCACGTCCTCTGTGCCAGCCCAATTTGGTTTGCTTACATCGGTTTTGATCGCACGCTTGGCGACGGTTTGAAAGACAGCGATGCCTTCTCTTCCTGCCATCTTGGGCATATTTGCAAGCCAACTAAGCACTCTGAATTATAACGCTATCTCTCGCTTTCAACAGAAATGCACATCCTACATTGCCTCAATGTAGGAAAACCTCTGCACGTCTCGCTTCTACAACACCCCCTTTGTGCCACATGAGACATAGTGTGAAGTGACTTAGTCAAAAAGCACTGAGGGTTTTCCCTCTAACAATAATAAGCATGTGTTGTTTTCTTTGGAGCATTCAAATTTGCTGCCAAAGAGGGTTTCCAATGACGGATACGATCTCCCGCCAAAAACGAGAAAAGTGGTGCCCGACTGAAATCAGTCCAAGGTACGGCTCGTCTACACCCGTGCATCATCTAAGAAACCGCTTTCTCTCTGCGTGGATCTTCTTTTGCTTAGAATCCATTTTTCACGCGACGAGTTCTCGGTTCTTTCAGATCAAAAAAACAAAATAACTGGAGGTAACATGAAGACGGATATTCCTGAAGGCGCGAGAGCGCCGCACTTATGGGAAGCCATTATCTCGCTAATGTCACTCGTTCTCGGTATTAGTGTGTCGATTGTCATGTACGGGCTTGACCCACAAATCCCAATGTTATTGGGCGTGATAGTGGCCTGTGTCATCGCGCTGCGTTGCGGATTCACGTGGAAAGACATTCAAGCAGGCATGGTGAACGGGATTTATAATGCCTTACCCGCGATGATTATTCTGATGATCGTCGGCTCGCTCATTGGTGTTTGGATACTCGCGGGTGTCGTGCCCACACTGATTTACTACGGCCTTAAAATCCTTGCTCCTGAAGTTTTCCTCCCTGCGTGCGTCCTCATCTGTGCCGTGACTTCTTTGGCGACAGGGACAAGCTGGGGCACAACAGGGACAATCGGTGTGGCACTGATGGGCGTTGGCGGCGGGCTAGATTTCCCTCTGCCTATCGTTGCAGGTGCGGTGCTGTCTGGTGCTTACTTCGGTGACAAAATGTCACCATTGTCTGATACCACTAACCTTGCGCCAGCCATGGCGGGGACTGACTTGTTTACCCACATCAAGCACATGTCCTACACCACAGGGGTGACGATAACGATAACCTTGATTATTGAAACGGTACTCGGCCTGCAATACAGCGCCAGTGGCGGTAATATTGAGCGCATCAACACCATTTTGACGACCTTAGACAATTCTTTCTTTATCAACCCTGTGTTATTCCTTCCTCTTCTGATTGTCCTTGTCGTCTCGTATAAAAAAATGCCCGCCATTCCCGGTATTGCACTCGGTGTGATCGCAGGTGCCATTTGTGCGGCAAGTTTACAAGGTGCGGATTACAACGCGATCGCCAGTGTCGCCTTTGGTGGCTATAGCGCTGAAACTGGCGTATCTGATGTGGATTCTCTGCTCTCTCGCGGTGGTATGGATTCAATGATGTACACCATTAGCCTGATCATTGTCGCCATGATGTTTGGTGGTGTGATGGAACGAACCAACCAGCTTCGCGTTATCGCTGACAAAATTCTTGCCGCCGCTAAGTCCACAGGTTCACTGATTGTGTCGACGGTACTGACGGCAATCGGCGCAAACCTTATTCTTTGTGACCAATACATGGCGATTGTCATGACAGCACGTAGTTATGCAGAGGCATATCGAGAACGTGGTCTGGCACCAGAAAACCTTTCACGCGCCGTGGAAGATTCCGCAACCGTAACGGCCAACCTTGTACCGTGGAACTCTGGTGGTGCTTATCAGGCTGCGACGTTGGGCGTTGCAACACTGGCTTACTTGCCGTTTAATTTCTTTTGTGTGCTCTCGCCATTTGTCACCATACTGTTTGGTGTCATGGGCTGGACTATCTGGAAAACGGATGACAATGAACCACGTGAATCGAGTGTTGAACGTGATTTGTAGTTCGAATAAGCGCTTGGTTTTGAGCTTGATTTAGACACACAAAAATGGCGCTCCTTGAGCGCCATTTCTATTGCATCTTGAGAACAACACATTAATTCGGCAAGAAGACCTTCGACCATCCATCACTGACGATGCCATCATCAACAAGCTTTTGAATCGCCCCAGCATCTAGTTCTAACTCTTCAAGCACCTTGCGGCTTGATGCGCCAAATCGTTCTGTCTGCTTTAACGCAATAACTTCTGCCTCGTTCGGGCGTATTGAATAATGGTCAACAATCGTGGTTTCTAGCCCGCTTGGGTGCTGGTCATAAATCGAAAATGCATAACTGCCCAAGTGGCTCCCCACTCGATCATCATTTTTCCTGCTGTATTGCTCTCGTAGCCATTCGATACGTTTGATTTCTGCCGCGGCAATATCAAGTTCACAAAAGGTATTGATCCAATAGTCACTCGATTGCTTAGCTAACGCATTGGTAAAGTTGGCTTTTCGTTGCGCGTCATCGAGCGACGATACCCCTTGAAAATGCTTGAGAAGCTCAAAGGTTGGCAGGTCGTTTTCACTCGCATCAAGGTACAGCCAACCATCACTGGTTTGGTAGATGTGCGACAAACTGCCGTAACCCAGCGCTTCCCGACCTGATGGTTCATTGAATGACGATCGACCAGCATAGTCATAACAGTATTTAATCTGAGCTAGATTCGTGGTGGAAGAGAGCGATGTTCGTGCTCTCAATGCTTGCCCCGTTCTTTCACGATGATACAAAGCGACTGCAATGCTTAATCCCCCTGCGAAACCACAGTTCACATCCAAAGTGCCTAGGTGCGCATGTTCCTCTGGGGTTTGCTCACCACCGAAGCGACTCATGATGCCACTGTTTGCCTGAATGATATCGTCATAGCCGATGTAATCGGTTTTCTCACCGCGTTGAGGGCCGCCCAAACAATCTAAGCGACAAAAAATGACATCGGGGTTAATTGCCTTCAGTCGCTCGTCACTCAAGCCCAAAGCTTCCACTTGTCGTGATGGGGCATTGATCACCACCACGTCGCTGTTTTTGACCAATTTTTCAAAGACCTCTTTGCCTTGGTCAGTCAACATATCCATTAGCAGGCTGTCTTTTCCGATGTTGGACAATACGCTGAAAAGCACACCAATCAAGGGGTCATAAAGCGGCGTTGTTGGGTCGAGCTTGGTAACTTTCGCGCCAAAGCGCCCTAGAAATGCGGTGGAGTGAGGGCCTGCGATCACATTCGTGAGGTCCAGAATACGCACACCGCTGAGCCATTGTTTGTCTGTACCTTCCAGAGATGGAGCCTGTGGAGGGGCGAAATTGGAAGATTCTGCACGTTGAGAAAACACGTCCACCGCCTCGGCAAAATCGCCCTTACGACTCGGGGACACGTCGCACATTTGATCGGCCATTTCCTCAAACCAAACCAAAGGCCCTGGCTGCTTCATTTGGCCATAGGTTTCGTCTTCAACCGTCACGATTAAACCGGCTTCATTACAATGCTGACTGTTTACCCATTCTTGTGTGGTGCGATGCGGAGCACCAGGAATGCCATTTTCGCCAAAGAGCTTCCCCCACTCTTCTGAGGTTTTAGTGATAAATACCCGCTTCATTTTTTCAGAAATTTTCGCCGCCCAATTAGCCGGCAAAGGATAAACACCGATGGATGTTTCTCCCTCCCATTCCGCCATTGGCTGATACAAATCAGTCACATCAGGCAGGCCTTCTTCAACCAGTTCATCGTAAAGTCCCACAAGTTGTAAGCAGCGCTTGGCATGGTTACGGTGTGATGGGCAGACGACATAAAAAAAGCGGCCATCTTTGCATTCATAGGTGCGATAGAAAGGGTCGAGGAATTCTTGTAATTCCTCATAGGTAACATCCATGTCTAACCCATTCTCTCGACGATGCGCGATTTCATGCTCACGCATGGTGAGGTATCGATCGGGCAGACCATCCATCACAATGGAGTTATAAGAGAGTCCCTCCATCAACGCTGCCGCAATAGGCACTTCAACGTGATCACCTCGCCCATGTTTCTCGCGAGCATACAGGGCTAATGACACGCCACTTGCCGCGAGTGTGGTGGCGTAAGCGGAGCCAAGTGCTAACGGAGAAAAACTTGGGTTGCAACCCATCAGTACGCGATTGAAACCCATGTCCGTGAATACGCCGGATGTTGCTGAAATAACCGCTTCGGTCGCTTTCCACTCTCTTCTCAACGTATCGTTAGAAGCGAAGCCAGGGACAGACAAAGTAATGAGCCTTGGGTCAGCCACACGAAGTGTGTCCAAATCTATACCCAACTGGGACAGTTTTCCCGGCCTAAAGTTTTCAATAATGACATCAGCAGAAGCGCAAAGAGACAGTGCTTGCTCTCTTCCTTCGCTTGTCTTTAAATCCAACGCAATACACAGTTTATTTCTATTTAAAACCGCATTTGCAGGATCATTCCACAAGGGCCCACCCGGTGGATCAATGTGAACAACGTTTGCACCCAAATCGGCAAGAATCATTGCAACTGCTGGCCCAGCAATATACTGCCCAAAGTCGATAACGTTAATTCCGGCAAGCGGCAGTGTATTCCTCATTTATTTTCGCTCCTACCATAGGGATATTTATCTGAAATGAGAAACCCTCCTTTTCAAAGGGAGGAGGTTTCATTACTTCCGATGATAGTTTGCGATTTAATTGAAGACTATTAATAAAAATTAGGTCTTAGTGTATAAAAAATTAATGACCTTATTTTATTGACTATATAATTCTCGATATGAATTATTCGACACGTCACGTCCCACTTCCGTTAGGATCCAATCGATAAATAACTGCGCATGTGAATGCAAAATCGTTGAATTAGAATTCACTAAATAGAAAGCTTCTCGCGTTGCAATCTCTGTCTCAAATAAGCGAACAAGCTTTCCTTCATTGATATAGCGCTTCACTAAACTACTTCGACCAAGGGCAATGCCCCCATGATTTACCGACACTTCTAGCGCATTGACCAGTGTATCGAATTGGCTACCATGCACAAACTCTGCATAAGGCAAACCCATGCTGGTGAACCAATGCCCCCAGCCATCTTCATAGCCAATAACATGTAGCAGTTTTTCGTTTAGTAGTGCTGTCGGCGCGAAACCAGAAGGCAGCGTTTCTGCGTATTGCTTGCTACACACGGGGTACAACGTATCCCATGTTAATCGTCGTGCATTGAGGTGTGGCCAACGCCCGTTGCCATGCGTGATCTCCAAGTCACAATCGCTCGAACCGCTACGGTTGTTCACCCATATATTACTGGTAATCTTAAGATTTACTTCAGGGTGACTATCCGTAAACCCCTGTAGCCTTGGCGCCAGCCAATGAATGAAGAACACCATATTGACACGTACATTAAGCAGTTTGGTTCGCCCTTGACCAAAGAGTTCTTCGGTCACTTCGGACAGTTTCTCAATCGACTCATGAACCACAGGCATATAAGCAGAGCCCGCATCCGTCAGCTCTAACCCTCGGGGTAGACGCACAAAAAGCGCGGTGCCCAATTGGCTTTCTAATCCTTTGATATGTTGGCTCATGGCAGCCTGCGTAATATGAAGCTCTTGTGATGCATGGGTAAAGCTTAAGTGTCTTGCTGCCGCTTCAAAGGAACGAAGCCAATTCAATGGTGGAAGTCTCTTTTTCATATTTACGTCCTTGCTTATATATTCTCAATGTAACCCATCAAAACAGAATGTGACGTAATAAATTCGAAACACGAATAACACGTATAAATTTTCTTATGCCATAGGCTTCGTTTTTTTTGATTGCTCAAAAATCGATAAACATGGAGTTTAATGAGATAGGAAAATTAACACTTACAGCACTAAACATTTTTCAAGTTCCAGCGAAAAAAAGCCATAAAGACAGAATGTGATGACCATCACTAAAAACCATAATAAAAGATATTGGAAAGGAGTATCGCAATGCAACAAGAAATAAACCCAGATAAACGCACAGGAATTTTTGCTGGCGTTAATCCTGTCATGGCAATTGGTTCATCCCTACTTATTATATTGTTTGTTCTTTACACCGTATTAGCACCAGAGCATGCCAGTGGCGTTTATTCGGCTTCGAAAAGTTACATTGCAACAAATTTAGCGTGGTACTACATCGGCTTGATGAGCACATTTTTATTTATCTCTATTTATCTTGTATTTAGCCGATACGGAAACATTCGGTTAGGAAAAGATGACGAGAAACCTGAATTTGGCTTCTTCTCATGGTTTTCAATGCTGTTTGGCGCAGGTATCGGTATCGGTATTCTTTTTTGGAGTATCGCTGAACCTATGTACCATCTCCAAAGTAACCCATTTATCTCTCCTGAAAATGCCATGTCGATTGAGGCTGCGCAGGTAGCGATGCGTATTAGCATCTTCCATTGGGGCCTTCATGGTTGGGGTTTATTCGCGCTTTGTGGTCTGTCCCTCGCATACTTTTCTTATCGTAAAGGTCTCCCACTTTCTATCCGCTCCGGCTTGTACCCTTTGCTCGGTGATCGCATTTATGGCCCGATCGGCCACGCCGCTGACCTCCTTGCCGTATTCGGTACTGTATTTGGCATTGCGACCTCTTTAGGTCTCGGCGCTCAGCAAATGAACGCTGGCTTGAACTACCTATTCGGTATTGAAATTAATACCGTCACACAAGTTGTCATTATTATTGTCATTTCCATGGTCGCGACGTTTTCGGTGATCACGGGAGTTAACAAAGGCATCAGGATCCTCAGTGAGCTCAACATGCAGTTGACTGTCGTCATGCTCGCTTTTTTCATTATTCTGGGCCCGACGGCTTACGTGATTGGTTCATTTTTCACCAACCTGGGTGACTACTTACTGAACTTCACTTCGCTCGGATTGTGGGTTGATCCTGACCCAACGCACACTTGGCAGGGGTCTTGGACCATCTTCTACTGGGGATGGTGGATTGCATGGGCACCGTTTTGCGGCGTTTTCATTGCTCGCATCTCACGTGGCCGTACCATCCGTGAATTTGTGCTTGGCGTGCTGATTGCGCCGACGCTACTCGCCACTTTTTGGATCACCATTTTTGGCAATACCGCCATGTACATCGAGCTATTTGGCGGCGGAGGTGTAGTAGAAGCGGTCAACGACGACCTCACACTTGCCTTGTTTACAACCATAGAACTGATGGACGTAGGCCCCATTCTCACCACCCTTGGTGCCACCATTTGTACCATTATGCTCGTGACCTACTTCGTCACCTCTGCTGATTCCGCAACACTTGTCATCTGCACCCTTATTTCAATGGGTAGCGAACATCCACCTACTCGATACCGTATTTTTTGGGGTACGTCGATTGGCTTTGTGGCCGCCGTTCTCTTGCTCGCAGGTGGATTGGGTGCGCTGCAAACGGCCTCTATTGTCGCCGCCTTACCCTTTTCGTTCGTGATCATTGCAACGGCTATTGGCCTTTATCGAGCACTACGTAGAGAACCTCTTCCCGGAAAACCTGACGCATTAGGAGCAGCAGAATGAGTGTATCAGTCACCTTACCCAGAATGATGGAAATTGGGGGCGGCGCTATCGCACGCGTTCCCGACATGGTTAGAAACTTGAATGCCAGCCGTGTGCTGTTGATTACCGATAAAACCATGGTTCAATTTGGCTATGCCGACAACGTTCAAGCACTGCTGACTCAAGCAGATATTGAATCGCGTGTTTATGCAGACACCATCCCCGAGCCAACCGCAAGTTCAGTGAATGAAGCGGTGCAAATAGCCAAAGATGGCGGCTTTGATTGCCTTGTTGCACTGGGTGGCGGAAGTGCCATTGACAGCGCAAAAGCCATCAGCATTCTTGCCCGATTTGGCGGAGTGATGCGTGACTACAAAGTGCCTCGCATCGTGAATGAAGAAGGGTTGCCCATCATTGCCATCCCCACCACGGCGGGCACTGGGTCAGAGGTCACCAAGTTTACGGTGATCACGGATGACGCTACCGATGAAAAAATGCTGTGCGTAGGTTTAGGGTTCTCCCCTACTGCTGCCATTGTGGATTATGAACTCACCATGACCTTGCCTGCGCGAATTACTGCAGACACAGGGATTGATGCGCTCACTCACGCCATCGAAGCTTATGTTAGCCGCAAAGCGAGCCCGTTTAGTGACTTTAATGCACTCGAAGCAATGCGTTTGATCGCGCCAAATCTGCGCAAGGTTTATCACACAGGCAGTGACACAAACGCCCGTGAATCCATGATGCGTGGTGCAACGTTAGCAGGCATTGCGTTCTCCAACGCCTCTGTCGCCTTGGTACACGGAATGAGCCGCCCGATCGGCGCTTTCTTCCATGTGCCCCATGGCCTTTCTAACGCCATGCTTTTGCCCAGTATCACGGCGTTTTCCATCGAAGCCGCGCCTGAGCGCTATGCGAAATGTGCGATTGCAATGGGTCTTGCCACCGAAAGCGACCCCATAGAGGTGGCCAACACGAGACTTGTTGAAGAACTGATGGCGATTAATCAGGAACTCAACGTACCGACATTGGCGGAGTTTGGCGTATCGCAAGACGAGTTTGAATCTGTGTTGGAGACCATGATTGAACAGGCGCTCGCGTCTGGTTCGCCATCAAACAACCCAAGAATACCCACCCCTGATGAAATGAAATCGTTATATCGACATCTTTGGTCTTAAAAAGAAGGAGCCCCTCAATGGAAAAAATTGGACATTTGATCAACGGTGAATTGCGCGAAGACTGCACAGACACACAGTGGGTCTACAACCCAGCCACAGGTGAAGCGATCAGAGAATTGCTGTTGGCGCCAGATGCACTCACCAATGAAGCTGTCGAGATCGCCAAAGCCGCTTTTCCCGCGTGGCGCGATCAGCCCGCAATTAAACGTGCACGTATCATGTTCCGTTACAAGCAGTTGCTTGAAGAAAACAAAGATGAAATCTGCAAACTCATCGGCGAAGAACATGGGAAAATTGCGCATGACGCCATGGGCGAGTTGCAACGCGGCATCGAAAATGTGGAATACGCTTGCTCCGCCACTGAATTGCTCAAAGGCGAGTTCAGCAAAAATGTAGGCCCAGCGATTGATTCTTGGTCGGAACATCAGCCACTTGGCGTTGTAGCGGGAATTACACCGTTTAACTTCCCTGCCATGGTTCCGCTTTGGATGTTCCCAATGGCACTGGTGTGTGGGAATTGCTTCATTCTCAAGCCCTCCGAAAAAGACCCAAGCACCTCATTGTTCATCGCTAAACTGCTCAAAGAAGCGGGACTTCCTGATGGCGTGATGCAGGTCATTCAAGGTGGTAAATCAGTGGTTGATGGCTTACTCACCAACGATGGCATTGAAGCGGTTAGCTTTGTCGGCAGCACACCAATAGCAAAATACATTTATGAAAAAGCCAGCCAGAATGGTAAGCGCTGTCAGGCACTGGGTGGCGCGAAAAACCACGCCATTGTGATGCCAGACTGCGACCTCGAAAACGCGGCGAATCAATTGGTTGGCGCGGCTTACGGATCATGCGGCGAGCGCTGCATGGCATTGTCAGTTGCGGTCGCAGTTGGCGACGAAACGGCAGACAATTTGGCTGCCTTGCTCACGCCTAAACTCGCCAAGCTTCGCGTTGGCGCGTTTTACGATAATGACAATGACTTTGGGCCTTTGATCAGCCGTGAGCACAAGCAAAAAGTAGAAGGATATATTTCTTCTGCGGAAAACGACGGCGCAACCATTGTTGTCGACGGCAGAAACCCATTTATTGAAGGCTACGCAAGTGGTTATTTTGTCGGCCCAACACTCATTGATAACGTCCTACCGACCATGACGAGCTATCAAGAAGAAATCTTTGGCCCTGTTCTGCAAATTGTCCGCGTGGACACCATGCAAGAAGCCATGGCGTTAATTGATAGTCATATCTACGGCAATGGCACCTGCATTTTCACCCGTGACGGTGAGGCGGCGCGGTATTTCTCGGACAACATCAAGGTCGGTATGGTCGGCATCAATGTGCCTCTGCCCGTACCTGTTGCTTACCACAGCTTTGGCGGATGGAAACAATCCTTATTTGGGGACTTGCACGCCTATGGACCTGATGCCGTGAAGTTTTACACACGCAGAAAAACCATTACGCAGCGTTGGCCATCAGCGAACGTTCGAGAAGGCGCGGTGTTCTCAATGCCAACCCTTTGATCGTTTCAACCGCCGTTTAGCCCGATAGCCATCAGGAAAGGTCACGTCCCTCGTCCGTATGGCAAGAAGTGTAGCGATTGAGACGTTTAAAAAAGCAACGCCCTAGGTCTCGATGACCTAGGGCGTTTTTCTTTGTGCTGTAAACACAACACTTGTGCGTGTGACACCATCATGGCGAATAAAACCGCAGGCAATTGAGAACACTGACTTCGTAAATGATTTGTTAATGAATAGATAAATTTGAGATCTAGATCTCGGAACGTATTTACGTTACCGGTAACACTATTGCAACGTTACCGGTAACATTAATAACAAGCCGGACAAAAAACGATCAGTGGAAACGCTGCTATTTGTCAACGTGGAACCCATAAGGATACCTCTGAAATGAAAGTGCTATCTAAAGCTTTGTTAGCTGCCACCCTCACCGGACTATTTTCAGCATCAGCGTTAGCCGCTGATTTTACATTAAAAATTCAATCATCTGACCCATCAGGTGACCTCAACTATAAGCTTCAGCAAGAGTGGGCTGAAAGAGTCGAACTTATGTCTAACGGCAGAATAGACATAGATCTTCTGCCTGTCGGCTCTATTGTTAAGCATACTGAAACATTAAGCTCTATCAAGCTGGGGATCATCGACGGTCACGTGACAGCGACAGGTTACTTCTCCGGCAAAGATCCTGCGTTTGGTTTGATTGGCAACATGGTAGGAGCATGGTCAGACACCACGCAACTGCTGCAGTACATGAACTACGGCGGCGGTAATGAACTGATGACCGAGCTTTACGCCCCTTATGGCGTGAAATTCATTGGCGCATCCACCACGGGCGTGGAATCCTTCATCTCTAAAAAGCCACTTAATGGCATTGACGATTTGAAAGGCCTTAAGCTGCGTGCACCGGAAGGCTTAGTTCAACAAGTCTTCGCAGCAGCAGGCGCAACGCCGGTTAACTTACCAGGCTCTGAAGTCTTCACTGGCCTTAGCAAGGGTGTCATAGACGCCGCGGACTACACCGTATTTTCCACTAACCAAAAAGCGGGCATGAACGATATTGCTACCCACCCTGTGCAACCGGGCTTCCATTCACTGCCACTTATCGACATTTCAATCTCTCAGAAGAAATGGGATGCCATGCCTGCTGATCTGCAAGAGATCTTGACTACCTCGGTCAGAGACTTCTCTTACGACATCACCACGCAGCTAAAAATAGCTGACCAAGCGGCAGTCACCGAAGCGCAGAACAACCCAAACATCACCATTCACGATTGGTCTGGCGACGAGCGTAAGAAATTCCGCGAAATCGCGAAGACCCAATGGAAAGTGTTTGCTGAACGCTCGCCAAATGCTCAGAAAGTTTATGACTCGGTCACACTGTTCCTGACATCTAACGGTTTGCTGTAACCCCCCTTCGTTTGGATTCCCCTCCAACCATTGGATTTCAAGAGGGCTCACGCCCTCTTTATTCAGGACAAGATTGTTATGGATAATAAACTGACCAAGGCTGAAGCCAGCCACCATGAAGACGAGCCGCGCAATTTTTTAGACAGCGCCATTATTCGTGTCGGCGACGCGCTCAGCTTGCTGTTTATCGTCACCGCGTTGATCTCGTTTTACGAAGTCGTCATGCGCTACGCCTTTAACGCGCCCACGACTTGGGTGCATGAAACGGCCTCGTTTATTGGTGGGTCTTTGTTCATCATCGGTGGCATTTATGCTTTTGCGACCAACAAGCACGTTCGCGTCGTGCTGATCTACGACGCCGTATCACCTCGAAAACGCCAATACCTCAACATCGTCCACCACATCATTGGGCTCGCTTTCGCTGGCATGCTGACCTATTCCGCCTACCTCACTGCGAACGAATCTTGGTTTGCACCGTGGGGAGACCTTCGCCTTGAGACATCAGGTTCGGTGCTAAACGCCCCTTACCCTGCGCTGCTCAAAGGGCTTATTTTCGTCGTACTGTGCATTTTGGTGATTCAGTTTACGCTGCACCTCATTCAAGAAATCACCCGTTTTAGGAAGTCGAAAGATGTTTGATTTATCGGCAATCGGCCTCGGTTGGGGCAGTATTCTTATGCTGGCAATGATGGTCGCTCTGCTGCTCACTGGCATGCAACTGGCCTTCGTGACTGGCTTTGTCGCCTTGTTTTTCACCTTAGGTTGGTTTGGCCCTGATGCGCTGCCTTTGATTGCTAGCCGCACCTACAGTTTTGTTTCAGGTTATGTGTTTCTCGCTGTCCCCATGTTTGTCTTGATGGCTTCAATCTTAGACCGATCAGGGATTGCCAAAGATTTGTTCAATGCCATGCGGATCATTGGTCGTCGTGTTCGCGGCGGCGTGGCGGTTCAAACTCTGCTTGTTGCCGTGATTCTGGCTTCGATGAGCGGTGTCATTGGCGGCGAAACCGTCCTACTCGGCATTCTCGCGCTGCCTCAAATGCTGCGATTAGGCTATAACCGCAAGCTCGCCATTGGTACAACCTGCGCGGGCGGTGCACTCGGCACCATGCTGCCCCCCAGTATCGTACTCATCATTTATGGCATGACCGCGAGTGTCTCCATCGGTGATTTGTTCAAAGCATCGTTCTTGCCTGCCCTGTTGCTGGCAAGTTTCTACATCGCTTATGTGTTGATCCGCTGTTATTTAGACCCGTCACTTGCGCCCGATACCATTCCGTCTGACGCGGAAGAAGAGGAGGAAATCAGCTACATGAAGGCGCTGTTTTTCCCGCTACTCTCTGTTGCGGTAGTGCTGGGCAGTATCTATTCCGGTATCGCGTCGGTCACAGAAGCCTCGGCACTCGGCGTTATCGGCATCATGGCGAGTGCGGCAATTCGTGGTGAACTCAACTACAGCATGCTCAAAGACAGCGCCGTCGCAACCATGCGTACGTGCGGCATGATCATTTGGATAGGCATCGGAGCCAGTGCCTTAGTCGGCATTTACAATCTGATGGGCGGCATCGATTTTGTTGGTGATGTCATCTTCTCCCTCAGTGGCGGCGGTGCGCTTTCCACGCTTCTGATCATGATGCTGATTTTGCTGGTACTGGGCATGTTCCTCGATTGGGTTGGTGTTGCTTTGCTCACGATGCCGATCTTCGTGCCCATGATCACCGAGCTGGGTTATGACCCGATTTGGTTTGGCGTGGTGTTCTGTCTAAACATGCAGGTTTCTTTCCTGTCACCCCCCTTCGGCCCTGCGGCGTTTTACCTTAAATCCGTTGCGCCAAAAGACATCAGCCTAGGCGAAATCTTCAGTTCACTGCTGCCGTTTATCGCGCTTCAGATCCTTGTGCTGGGCTTAACCATCGCCTTTCCGCAACTCGCTATGTGGTGGAAATGATGCCGTCTCTAACCGGTCACTCAGTGGCTTTTTTATGCCTTCCGCATTGATAAAGGCAAGAGGATAACGATTCCAATGAAACCTAAAAAAATCCTACTCATGGGCGTTTCAGGCTCAGGGAAAAGCCTCATTGGCAGCCTGATTGCACAAAAACTGGCTATTCCCTTTTATGATGGTGATGATTTTCACCCTGAGGAAAACGTCAAAAAAATGCGTCAGGGTATTCCGCTAAGTGATGCCGACAGACACGGTTGGCTAACCACATTGAACCAATTATTCATCGACAATGATGAGCTGGTTGTTGCTTGCTCTGCACTGAAAAAAACCTATCGCGACACTTTGCGCCTCAACAACGATGACATGACAATTGTGTACCTCAGTGGAGATTTCGACACCATTTGGTCTCGCCATCAAAAGCGTACCGATCATTACTTCAACGGCGAAGAAATGCTGCGCAGCCAATTTGAAACCTTGGTTGAACCCACGGCAGATGAGGCCGTTTTTATTGACGTTTCACATCAATCGGAAGACGTAGTAGATCAAGTGATCCTCACACTAGGAGGCGCTAGCAATGAGTCAGTCTGATATTGCCATGATTGGCCTTGGCGTGATGGGAAAAAGCCTCGCGTTAAACCTGCTCGATCATGAATTTTCTGTGTCAGGCTATGACATACAAGCTACCCACCGAGCCCACACACAGGAAGAAGCGATAGCGCTAGGCAAAGGCCTTTATGTTAACGCCGGAAATCTTGACCAATTGCTCGCCAGCTTGAAATCACCGCGCATTTTGGTGCTTTCCGTTCCCGCAGGTGCTCCTGTCGATAGCGCGATCGATTCACTGATTGAAGCGGGTTTAGAAGCCCGCGATATTGTGATCGACACTGGCAACAGTTTATGGACAGATTCCGAAGCGCGTGAGCGCAAATATCACGGGAAACTGCGCTTTTTCAGCACCGCAGTTTCCGGTGGTGAAGCCGGTGCACGACATGGCCCTGCGCTCATGGCCAGCGGCGATCTCAGTGCATGGTCATCCATTCGCCCGATGTGGGAGGCCATTGCCGCCAAAGTCGATACCAACGGTCTACCGCTACCATCGTTTGAAGACGGCGAACCTTGTGCTGCTTATTTAGGCCCTGCGGGTGCTGGGCACTACGTGAAAATGGTGCACAACGGCATTGAATATGCCGACATGCAGCTTATTTGCGAAGCCTATCAGATGATGAGCGATGTTCTGGGTATGTCACCCAACGAAGTGGGAGAAGTATTTGAACAATGGAATCACGGCGAACTCAACAGTTACTTGATGGAAGTCAGTGCGGACATACTAAAAACCACTGACCCAGAAACAGGTCAGCCATTCGTCTCGATCGTGCTTGATAAAGCCGGCCAAAAAGGCACAGGCCTTTGGACGGCGGTGAACAGCTTGCAAGAAGGCTCCCCCGCCCCAACCATTGCACAAGCGGTGTTCGCCCGTGCGCAAAGTGCGCAAAAATCACTGCGCATAAAAGCCAGTACTCTGATTGATATGCCAACCGACGGTGGCATGAACCCAAACAATATATACGATAAAGAAGCCATATTAACCGCACTGAGAGACGCTCTCTACTGCGCAAAGATCTCTGTTTATGCGCAAGGCTTTGCCTTGATGAAAGAGAAATCAGACAAAGAGAACTGGCAATTGGATATGGCTCAGATTGCCAAAACATGGCGCGCGGGCTGTATTATCCGCGCGGCGATCCTTCATCAAATTACCCTCGCCTTTGACGCCGAACCGACCATTGCGCACCTGTTATTTGCCAAGCCTTTTATCAAGGTACTTAGCGAGAAGAGTCTGGGTTGGCGTAAAACCGTGGCACAAGCCGCTATGTCTGGTGTGCCAGCACCAGGGATCAGCGCGTCGCTGCATTACGTGGATACTTTGCGCACCGCGACACTGCCTGCCAATTTATTGCAGGCCCAGCGTGACTACTTTGGTGCTCATACCTATGCGCGTGTTGATTGTGATGAATCCCGACGATTCCATTTTTCATGGCATGATGTGCCAAGAGGAGAAGTTGAGTTCTAGCAACCGGTGCTCACACGGCGGCACAGTGTTATTGCCCTAAGTACCTCATATTCTTAAACAACCTAAAGATGCTTGGGTATAAACGAGCCACTCACAACAAAATGGTGAGCGGAATAGCACGAAGGTGTAACATCAACGACCACGAGATGTGAAAGGATGCGATTAGAATTTCATTATGGCGAGTAAGAAAAAAAGACCGACACTTCAAGATATCGCCGACCAAGTTGGCGTAACAAAAATGACAGTGAGCCGCTGTCTTCGCGACCCGTCACAGGTATCAGAAGCGCTGAAAGACAAGATTGAAACGGCGGTCGAAGCGCTTGGCTACATTCCTAATCGTGCCCCTGATATTCTTTCCAATGCAAAAAGTAACGCCATTGGTGTGCTCGTGCCTTCTTTGACTAATCAGGTTTTTGCTGAAGTCATTCGCGGCATCGAATCGGTGACCGCGCCCGCTGGCTATCAAACCATGATTGCTCACTACGGTTACAGCGCTGAACTCGAAGAGCAAAGTATTGCTTCACTGCTTTCTTACAACGTTGACGCCATCATTCTTTCGCAAACCACGCACACAGACAAATCGAGGAAGATGCTCGAAACCGCCTCTATTCCTGTGGTCGAAATCATGGACTCCATTTCTCCCTGCATTGAACAAGCCGTCGGATTTGATAACGGTGCAGCAGCCAAAGCCATGACACAGGCCATGCTGGACAAAGGATGCAAGCAAATTGCCTATTTCGCCGCACGCATGGATCAGCGTACGCAACTGAAAATGGCGGGTTATCTCGACGCCATGAATGCCAGCGGATTAGTGCCCATTACCTTGCAAACAGAGGAAGCCTCTTCGTTTACCTTAGGGTCAACCTTGCTCAAGGAGTTGGTCGCAAACCACCCTGATGTCGATGGCATATTTTGTACCAACGATGATTTAGCGATCGGCGCGCTCTTTGAGTGCCAACGCCGTGATATTCGTATTCCCGAAGACATTGCCATCGCAGGCTTTCACGGCTTGGATATCAGCCGAGCAATGCTGCCTAGACTGGCGACGGTCGTCACGCCAAGGGAAGATGTAGGACGCGTCGCTGCCGAGCAATTGCTCAATCGCCTAAAAGGCAACGAAGATTGGAAACCGTCTATCGACCTTGGTTACCAAATAGAGATCGGTGAAAGCCTCTGATCTATCGTCATGAATCCTTTATGAATCAGACTTCTATCCATTACTAACACTTTGCGAACCCTCCGCGATAATTTTGTGAGATTTGTTCGCTACATTCTCCCTATCACTCCTGATTGCTTCGCGCAATTTGGAGCACTGATGTCAGGGAGATCAAGATGACAGTTTCACTTAATTCGGCGTTGTTTCCGCCATCACCAAAATCATTGCTAACGGGCAATGACAACATCTTCAATATTTCACCACTGGCAAGTCTCGATGCCTTCGAGCTTCGAAAATTCATTGAGTTTGGTCGTGGCCCTCGAGAAAAGCCCTCGTTCAATACACTAAATAAAGCTTTCGAATATCACGCCGAGAATACACCCCATGCCATTGCCGCTATGCATGGCAATCGCTCTATTTCTTATCAAACCCTTAATCACAGCGCTGAACAGCTCGCAACATTTCTCCAGCAACGTGGGGTTAGACCTGGCGACTCCGTCGGCCTTTTCCTTACACGGTCAATACCTATGCTGATTGGTTTGATGGCATGCCTAAAAATTGGCGCCAATTATGTGCCCCAGCACGCTGGCGTCGCTCCACACCCTCAGCTCGAACATATCGTTGACACTGCACGCATTAAGATTGTACTGACACTTTCGCAACACCTAAAAGACCTCCCTACACTCAACGGCTGTGCGGTAATTGAGTTGGATAATCTATTAAAATCAGAAGAGTTTTGCTCTTTAGACATAACAGGTAAGCGCCCAACAAAGCCTCAGAACACCTGCTTTATTCTGTTTACCTCAGGCACGACTGGAAGACCCAACGGTGTGCAAGTTACGCATCAAAATGTCTGCAATATTGTGATGACTACACCGGGTAATCTTGGTGTCAAACCGGGCACACGCGTGGCGCAGATATTGAGTATTGCGTTTGATATGTCAGCGTGGGAAGTGTTTGTAGCACTGTGTCATGGCGGAACTTTGCTAATTCGGGACAAAATCATTGAGCACACCGCCATGAATGCCGACGTGATTGTCGCCACGCCATCGGTACTGAGTCAGATTGACCCTGAAAAGTGTCGTGATGTTAGTGTTGTTGCCGTTGCAGGTGAGCCCTGTCCTAAACCACTGGCAGATACTTGGGGCGCATTCTGCGATTTCTATAACTGTTGCGGGCCGACAGAAACCACCATCATCAATACCGCCAAACTTTACCGTCCTGGCGACTCACTGACCATTGGCAAACCTACCCCAAACAACACCGTGTATGTGCTAGATGAAAAGCTCGAACCCTGCGCAATCGGCGAAGTGGGTGAAATGTGGGCGGGCGGTGTTTGCGTAACGAAAGGGTATCTCGCTAACGCTGAACTCAGTCAATCACGATATCGCGCGGATCCTTTTTTAGGCGATGGACATGTGATGTTCAGAACACGAGACCTTGGCAGATGGACGCCAGATGGTGAACTTGAACACTATGGCCGTACCGACGATCAAGTGAAAGTAAAAGGCTTTCGCGTGGAGCTTGATGCTGTCTCAGCCATGATTGAGCAACTGCCTAGTTGTCGCTTGGCCGTCACCCTAAAAGCAGACACTGACCACCTCGTTTCCTTCGTTGTTCCTGCCAATGTTGACGAACAAGAAGCGATAAACCACGTTGCTGAAAACCTTCCCTATTATTGCGTGCCTATGCGTGTCATGACCCTCGATGCGTTGCCATTAACGCCACGTGGGAAAGTGGATAAACGCGAACTAAAGGCGCTTTATGACCAGTTTCACAACAACGTTAAGTCCCACAAGAAAGGAGAGGAATAACCCATGATGGCTCCTTACTCTCATTCCCATTCTGAGTTACCTGCCAAGCAGGGTTTACTGCAACGCATGTGGAAATATCCCGCACTGGAACATTACGTTCGCTTAATCATCTTGGTGTCTGTGATCAATCTAGGTTGGCTGATCTATGGTGTCACGCAGGGACAATGGTTTGTTACAAGCCAGATTGATCTCTCAAGCCTCAGCAACATGGTGATCAGTAACTTCTTCGTTGCAATACTGATTCGACAACAGTACATCATCAATTTACTGTTCTGGCTTGCGACACGCGCCCCCGTCACTTGGCCGCTTTCTGTTCGTTGGCATCTAGGCAAGATCTATCATCACGGCGGTCTTCATAGTGGCTGTGCGGTAAACGGTTCGTTATGGTTTGCGCTTTTCACTGGTGCGCTGATTTATCAACGCAATCAAGCCCCTTCATCCGTCTCATCCACCAGCCTGTATAGCACAATGGCGATTGTTGGCTTATTGGTGGTGATCATCGCGATGGCCATGCCCAATATTCGGAAGAAGTTTCACAATGCCTTCGAGCGGACACACCGTTTTGCCGGGTGGTCAATCCTCATCTTGTTTTGGGTGCAGGCATTCGCGGTTGCGGCGGACAGCAAACCCGAGTTAACGCCATTGGCTCGCATGCTGCAAACACCATCTATGTGGCTCATCAGCATCATGACATTCAGCATACTGTTACCGTGGTTGCGCCTCCGTAAAGTGCCCGTTTCTATCACGACGCCCTCACGCCATGTCGCGCTGCTGACGTTCAATTACGGCGTCACCCCGTTTGCGGGCTCTTCAATGGCAATAAGCCGCTCTCCACTTTCTGAATGGCACCACTTTGCCAATGTACCTTCGCCAACTGAACCCGGTTATCGCTTGACCGTATCCCGCGCTGGTGACTGGACGGGGAAACTGATTGACGACAAACCGAGTCACCTATGGGTGAAAGGCATCCCGACCGCGGGTGTCGCAAACATCGAAGTACTGTTCAAACGCGTGGTGTATATCGCGACGGGCAGCGGTATTGGCCCTTGTATACCACATTTGTTAGCACAAAAATTGCCGATTCAGCTGGTGTGGTCAACGCGTGACCCTCGCAAAACCTATGGTGATGAATTGGTCGACGAAATTCTTGCCGCACAACCCGATGCGCTGATCTGGGATACCGATAAGCAAGGTAAGCCTGACATGGTGCAATTGGCTTATGCTGCCTACGAAGCGTTTGATGCAGAAGCAGTTATTTGCATTTCTAATCAAAAACTTACACGTCAAGTTGTGTTCGGTTTAGAAAGCCGTGGCATACCTGCTTTTGGCGCCATCTGGGACAGTTAAGGACATGAATATGCTTATTAAAACCACCATGGACCAAGGCGTTGTTGTCATTCGCCTAAATCGTCCAGAGAAACGTAACGCTCTCAATTCAGCGCTGATGCAAGAACTCACGGCAACACTCTCGGAATATGACACTAATCCCGACGTGGGCTGTTTTGTTATCACAGGCTCTGAACAGATCTTCGCAGCAGGCGCAGACATCAGCGAAATGGCAAACAAGAACTACCAAGAAATGGCTGAATGCGATTATTTTGCGGGTTGGGAAGCTATCGACCGCATTCGTACTCCCATCATTGCGGCGGTTTCGGGTTATGCATTAGGCGGCGGTTGTGAGCTTGCGATGATGTGCGACACCATTTTTGCGGCCGATTCAGCGCTATTTGGTCAACCTGAGCTCACCATTGGCGTCATTCCGGGCATGGGTGGCTCTCAGCGCCTCACTAAATTGGTCGGCAAAGCCAAAGCCATGGACATGATATTGACGGGTAGAGTCATGGACGCCACTGAAGCCGAGCGCGCGGGGTTGGTGTCTCGCGTAGTGCCTGAACATCAACTGCTGCGAGAAACCATGGATGCGGCACACACTATCGCCAGTTACAGCAAACCTGCTGTTAATCTAGCCAAGGAGTGCGTCGTGAATGCAGAGAAGTTGCCCGTGAGCGAAGGGGTACGCTTTGAGCGTCGAGTTTTCCACGGTTTGTTCGCGACTCACGATCAAAAAGAAGGGATGAAAGCGTTTATTGCTAAACGTAAACCCAATTTTATTGGTCAATAACACGCAATCATCGCTGACCCAACGCATTGAACAGATTTCTGGGGAGCTGCGATCAATCGAACGCCAGCCCCCCAATGACTTCTTTTACACTAAAGTCGCTAAAACACACGTCGTACCCTATATAGCTGATATGACACTGTTTACAACAAAGTGTCTTAACTTGGACAACTTTCCCTTCTCACTCCTCATAGAATTACCTTCCGTGGATGAGTCACCATCATCCATTTTTAATGGCCATTCTGAAAATGGTCATGACAAAAAGGACGATGTGATGAGTGATGCCAACAAGCCTAGCGATGAGGAAGAAACGGATAAAGGGGAACAATCCGCCTCCGTAAACAGCGCGCGTCGCTTCACTTATTACCTGATCGCGTTAGCATTGGTCATTTGGTTCTATACCTTGTGGGCTGACCGCGTGACGCCTATGACCAGCCATGGCAGAGTCAACGGGCAGCTTATTCGCATTAGCCCTCAGGTCTCAGGTCCAATTTCGAGTATTTCGGTGGTTAACAATGCCGAGGTCAAACGCAATCAACCCTTGCTTGCTATTGAAAAGAGTCCGTTTCAATTAAACGTAGAATCCGCGCGGTTAGCACTTCAACAAGCCTCGCAATCCGTCAATGCCGATTCTGCGGCTGTAGACGCAGCCAAAGCCACGCAAGTTGCGGCTCGCGTCAAACTCGCCAATGCAAAACAACACGCTGAACGCAACACGACTCTCGCGCGTCGAGGCGTGGTCAGCCAAGCCACGCTTGATGACAGCCTATCGGCACTGAATACCGCCAGAGCCAATCTTGCAGAAGCCACCGCAGCATTTGCAAGAGCGCAGGAAGCATTAGGTCCGAAAGGTGAAAATAACCCTCAGGTTAAGTCAGCGCTGAACAGGCTTGACCTAGCCCTGCTCGATTTGTCCTATACCGATATTACTGCCCCTGCCGCTGGTGTCATCACCAATATCAACCTAACAGCCGGTGATTATGCGGCGACAGGACACCCTCTACTGACCTACATCAATAACAATCATTTCTGGCTAACCGCCATGGTGCGTGAAAATTCGCTGGTCTATATCCAAAAAGGCACCATCGTGAAGATTGTCTTTGATGCCTATCCCGGTGAAATTTTTCACGGCGAAGTCACTTCGATTGGCTGGGGTAGCAGCGGCAATGGAAGCCTTCAAATCGATGGCAACAATGGCTTATTTGACTCGCCAGCAGGTATTCAACATGCACAGCGATTCCCCGTAAATGTTCGTTTCTTTGACATTCCCGATGACGTTAATCTCCGATACGGCGGCCTTGCAACCGTCAGTTTTTATCCTCGTCAGTCTGAGTTTGGAGAAGCCTTACTTGATTTGTGGACGTGGATTTGGAGCTACCTGAGCTATGTCTCGTAGTGGTGTATCCTAATCATGTTTAGACGCCCCGGTAATGCCATTATCCGTGTTGCGGTTTTTCCCGTTTTGCTCCTATTTTGGCAGCACGTGTTTGGCACGGAAATACCGTTATTAGGCCCTGCAATCTGTGCGGTATTTTTATGTACTTCACACAAGCCGCCGCCACTGATGATGGTGATACTAATGGCTGTTGTGCTATTTATCACGGCATGGTTTCAGGCCAGTCTCAGTAATCTATTGCTCGACAATCCTATTGTTTATTACTGCATGCTGTTTGTGGTGTTCTATTGGTGCATGTTGCGCTGTCGAATTAATCCACAAGATTTACTGGCGACGCTACTGGTGGTTTCAACAGCAATGATTGCCGTGTTCTCCCGTCAAAAAGGGATAGACGTCACACAAGTGCCACTGGCGTTGATGGAGAATATTTTTATCGCTGGGTTTGTTGCCTATCTGGCGTATTTTCTTGTTCCGGGTGGCGACCCAATAGCGCCGACACCAACGCCACAGCCCTCGGAACCCAAACACACCGAAGTCTGGCATATCGTGGTGAAAGCCAGTGTGATTTTGCTGGTTTTGATCAGTTCTATCGCCCTCAATCTGGTGCAAAGCACCATCGTCACGATTACCGTTGCATTGATACTTAAAGATCCCGATCCGATCAGTGCGCATAGTTATGGTATTCGACGCTTTCTCGCTACCTTGGCAGGCTTTCTGTTCGCGTTGCCTGTGCTCATGATGAGTGTTTTGCAAACCAATCTGATTGGGAACATGGGTATTGTGTTGACGTGTTCGCTCCTTATGGGCATTCATGCCATGAAGAAAAACGCCAGCTACAGCACGATTCAATTGCTCTATTCCGGATTTGTGGTCTTGGTGTATTACGGCATTACTCAGAATGCAGGCAGCGCTTTCATCGAGGATGGAAAGCGCCTTTTCTCGATCATGGGCGCGGTGATGTTAGGAATATTTGTATTGATATTGCTTCAGCCCAGATCCACAACAGTCACAACTGCCAAAACAAAAAAAGCGAGACGAGTGACTTAGAAGCGTGGGGGGCGATGTATTTGGCTGGCTTTATTTTCGTCCACTTTCATCTGCTTGCTCATTTTTCTCGTCACTACTACCGCTAGATAGATCCGTTTCTGATGCGCTAAATGAAGGCAACGGCGCGGCGCTTGCCGGATCGTCTGTCATCATCATAGGCATGGCACCGGTTTCATCTGCGCTCTCTCGCAAACTTCCATTCACTTTCGGCAACGATGAGGTCATTTGAGGTTCATCTTCGTCTTCCATGACTGTCGATAAAACAGCAGGAACGACGCGAATTTGCCTCGCCGTCGTATTGGCGATCGAAGACAGTTCAAAATAGACACTGAATCGGTTTGCTGCATCGTCCTCTTCAATATGCTCTAGCTGACTTTGATGAAGGCTCAATATGGCGTCAACAATTTTGGTTCCCATCCCTAATGAGCCAGAAGCGCTGCCTTCTGCAACATTATTAGACAATCGAAATCCCACACGGCGCGAGCCAACTTTGACAGCCTCAACCAAAATGGTTGAATGCTGAGGACTATGACGAACTGCATTTTCAAGCAGATTGTCGAATACACGATTGATCAGTTGCTCATCAGCGATGACTACGCATTGAATGTCAGCACTCACCACAATGTCGACCTGCTTACGTTTCGCTGACAATGAAAAACGTTGCTCGATATCTTTCAGCAAAAACGACACATCAATCTCTTGATATGAAAGAACAATTTTGGCTGTTGGGGAGCGAGCGGCATCAAGCTGCTCTTTAAGATGGCGCTGAAGTCGCTGTGCATTATGATACGCCGTATCGATCATGCCTCGCCCTTCATTGTGCTGTATGCGCCACGTTTCGAGATAACCCAGCACATTCGCCAACGGAGTTTTGAGATCATGACTCAGTTGCACAAGATGCTCACGGCGCTGTGCTTCTTGAATTCGCAGTTGAATAAACTGTTGTTGTATCACGGCCATCATACGCCGATATTGCGCCGCGATTTCTTGCAACTCGGCAGCTGAAAACTGTAGCGGCGGAGTAACGCGAAATTCAGAACTCGCCGCTTGCTCAATTTGATTCACCATGAGCTGCCCAGGAATGATGATATGGCGAAACACCAGGCGATAGACGCATAAAGCAAAAAGTAAAATAGCCACCAAAGCAGCAAATATCACTGGGGCATACAACAACAAGGATTCTGGATCCATCAACACATCGCGATGTGAACTGCCAATCACCACGTACAAGTAACCGGCGACTTTGCCGCCCACATCGATTTGCGCTGCTGAAAATACGTTTTGGCCACCTTTTGACAAGGGGTCATTCCCCAGAATAGGAAAAGGTTGCTTTTGAAGAAATTGCTGAATCGGCGCAACATCAACCTTACGTCTTACAACGTCTTCAATCGGTGGGCCGGAGGTAGTGATATTGCCCTCTGGGTCAAGAAAATAGATTTCAAAGTCAGGCCCCAGCAACATTAAGGTATGGAAAATGGAGGAGAGTGCCTCAGTGCTGTAATCGTCACCCACCATCAGTGGGTTATCATCTCTCATATGAACAGCCAGCTCGCTGTGAAGTGTCTGTTGCGCCCTGAATTCATTCTCTTTCCAAACAGACACACTCAAGAATGTCAGCAAGGCTGCACTGATCAAAAACCACACTAAAGTGAATAACAGCAGACGATGCTTAAACGTCAATAGCGACTCCATGACATATTTTGTTGTTTGTACTCATTCTGTCTCTACACGCATGCTGACGTATATCACCAAGTACAACACTGTTCTGTTCCAAACAAAGCTAAAAACAGGCTATATGCGATGCAAAGTAGCCGCTTCTCGAAACTTATACCCGACACCCCATACAGTATGGATGTACTTCGGCATGTCTGGATCACGTTCCAATTTGCTTCGTAAACGATTCACTGCACAACAAACAGTATGACGGTATCCGTCATAGTCCGTGTTCCAAACACGGCTCAATAGCTCGTCTTTGCTGAATACTCGCTCTGGCCTTTTGGCTAAACAACACAGTAGCGAAAATTCCGTAGGCGTAAGATCAATGGTTTTACCACCTAACGTCACACTGTGTGTTTCCGGTGAAATCTCCAGATGATTGAACAACAAGGATCCGACACTTAGCTCATCGCTGACAGCATCCGTTTCTTCTGCTGCAATGTGATGCCACTGGTTGTGCACAGCAGCCCGACGCATTAATGCGCGTATTCTTGCCTGAAATTCAATCACGCTGAATGGCTTTGCTAAATAGTCATCAGCGCCCGATTCGAAACCTTCCACCATGTCGGATTCAGAGTCCATTGCCGTTAATATCAAAATGGGCACGCCATTGTGCTGGTGGCGCAATTGCTGGCACAAGGTCATACCGTCGCCATCATCAAGGCCTCTATCTAATACCACGGCATCTATTTTTCTTTCGCTGAGGATGCGAAACCCTTCTGCCAATGACGTCCCTTTTACGACTTCATTGCCCATCACTTTTAGGTGCAGTGAAACCAGTTCGGCGATGTCTGCATCATCTTCTAGTACGAGTACAGTCTGCGACATATTGACTCCCTAAACCTTTTATTGAGGACACCATGTATGAACAAGGAACGCGCAAATAAATTTCATCCTTAAACCTGGAAATGAGGTATGTCTCGTGTAATTCTCCAAACTGAATGTGAATTCTTACAAATAAAACGCACGATTCATATTAGTGGGCATTTTAAGAAGAAAAATCAGAGACTTAATTACCAAACAACCGACAAAACACCGCGCAATTTGATTAGGGAGCGAATCAATTTGAGCATGAAATGTAATGTGGGTGCAGAAAATGTGATGCGTATTTGTTATGATTACAATCAATGCATACATACTTTTCAATCTGTTAAACCATGTTTGAATGATTTTCGTAACAGTACGCGAGCGCCATAAATGATTAGAGCTGTATTGATTAATGCAGCAGTTCATATGAGAGGGAACTTCCATGAATAAACTTTTAGCCACGTCATGCCTGCTGCTTTCAGCAATGCCAATGACCAGTTTCGCCGCAGAATGTGGCAAGGTCTCCATCGCAGACATGAATTGGAGTTCTGCAACAGTTATCGCCAATATTGACCGCTTCATTCTTGCAAATGGTTATGACTGCGACGCAGAGCTAGTGCCGGGCGATACCATGCCAACGGGTACATCAATGATTGAAAAGGGCGAGCCAGACATTGCGCCAGAATTCTGGAGCAACTCACTAAAAGCGGCATTGGACAAAGGCGTTGAAGAAGGCCGATTACGTTTTGCGGGTAGCACACTATCTGAAGGCGGCGTAGAAGGTTTCTGGGTACCTAAGTTTCTTGTCGACAAAGACCCGAGCCTAGCCACGATTGAAGGCGTAAAAAACAACCCACTACTTTTCAAACACCCAGAAGACCCAACGAAAGGTGCATTTTATGGCTGTCCTGCTGGCTGGAACTGCCAGATTTCATCAGGCAACCTATTTAACGCATTGGGACTTGAAGACAAAGGTTTTGAATTGATTGATCCAGGTTCAGGTGCTGGTCTTTCTGGCTCTATTGCCAAAGCATATGAGCGCGGTCAAGGTTGGTTTGGTTACTACTGGGCGCCTACTGCTGTGCTTGGTAAATACGAAATGGTCAAAGTTGACTTCGGTTCAGGCATTGATGAAGAACACTTCAAAAGCTGTATTACAAGCGAAGAGTGTTTAGATCCAAAAGCGACCATGTACCCACCATCAGCGGTCGATACGGTGGTAACGGAAAGCTTTGCACAACGTGCCCCTGGTGCAATGAGCTACCTGGCTAATCGTTCATTCACCACCAATGAGCTAAACACTCTGCTGGCTTGGATGGAAGATAATCAAGCAGACGGTGAAATTGCCGGTGAATATTTCCTCGAAAATCATGGCGACATTTGGACTCAGTGGGTAACCCCTGACGTGGCAGCAAAAGTGAAAGCGGCACTGTAAGCGCGCATTCAACCAACGGGCTGATGCATTCAGCCCGTTTCTTCAATCACAAATAGTGTAATTGCTCTCACCCGCCTAACGTCTCATCAGTCTCAGTTAAAACACCGAGGCTAAAATCGTACCGGGTATATTCACTATATTTTACTAATAACAACTATACAGAGGATGCTGTACTGTTATGGCAGATAATTCTTGGTTAACGGAATTCCCGGAGATGGAACGCTCCGATCTTCTAACCATCCGAAAAACACTTGATGGTGCTTATCGCGAATTCTCACGAAACTATGGCGAAACCATCGAATCATTTTTCGATCCCCTTCTTCAATTTCTCATCTGGTTTGAAAAGCTACTACTCGGCACGCCGTGGTGGTTAATGATCGTTATTCTTGCTGGCGTCTCTTATCTTGCCAGCCGCTCATGGAAACTCGGCGTCAGTGTTATATTCGTCTTCCTCGCCATTGGTTACTTTGGCATGTGGGAAGATACGATGCGGACCATGAGTATCATATTGGTATGTACCATGCTGGCCATCGGACTCGGCATACCCATCGGTATCGCCATGGCCCGTTCAAATCGCATTCAATCTCTGGTCACCCCCCTACTTGATGTCATGCAAACCATGCCAGCATTTGTCTACTTGATCCCTGTCGTGATGTTGCTTGGCATTGGTAAAATTCCGGGCGTCATTGCCGTTATCATCTATGCGATTCCACCAGTTATACGCCTGACCAATCTCGGTATCCGACTCGTGGATAAAGAAGTATTGGAAGCAGCAACAGCCTATGGCGCGAGTTCAACACAACGTTTGTTTGGTGTGCAGTTGCCACTTGCCATGCCAACTATCATGGCAGGCATAAACCAAACCATTATGATGGCACTAGCGATGGTCGTTATCGCCTCAATGATCGGCGTAAAAGGCCTCGGCCAACCGGTACTGAAGTCTATTACTAACCAATACTTCACCCTCGGCTTAATCAACGGTCTTGCTATCGTTGCCTTGGCAATCATCTTTGACCGAGTGTCACAAAGCTATGCAAAACGTACTCAGCAGCATTTAAGTGGAGGTCATCATGAGTAAGTCCAGCACTACACCGCTGATTCAAATCAAAGGCCTTTACAAGATTTTTGGCAAGACACCAGAGAAACTGCTGCCAGACGTGAAAGCAGGCAAGTCCAAAGATGACATATTGGCTGCATCAGGACATACCGTAGGCCTGCAGCAAATTGACTTAGATATAGAACGAGGCGAAATCTTCGTGATTATGGGTCTGTCTGGCTCAGGTAAATCCACCCTCATTCGCCACTTCAACCGTCTGATAGACCCAACTGAAGGTCAAATCATTGTTGAAGGTGAAGACGTGATGAAGTTGGACGAGAAAGGACTACAACATTTCCGCCGCCACAAAATGTCCATGGTGTTTCAACGATTTGGTTTGATGCCGCACCGCACCGTTTTGCAAAACGTAGCTTACGGTCTGCAAGTACAAGGTGTCAGTAAAGCAGAGCGTGACAATAAAGCGACCGAATGGCTTGAAACCGTTGGCCTTGCTGGCTACGAACAGCAGTACCCGTCACAGCTTTCGGGTGGCCAACAGCAGCGTGTTGGTCTCGCTCGCGCCTTGTGTACCGATGCAGAAATTCTATTGATGGATGAAGCCTTCTCTGCACTAGACCCACTGATCCGTAGTGAAATGCAAGATCAGCTGATTGGTTTGCAGGAAAAGCTTCAAAAAACCATCATTTTCATCACGCATGATTTGGACGAAGCGCTTCGCTTGGGTGATCGCATTGCCATTTTACGCGACGGCAAGCTTATCCAACAGGGTCGCCCGGTTGATATCCTACTTAACCCAGCCGACGACTATGTTGAAGCTTTCGTCAAAGATGTGAATCGCGCTCGCGCACTGACCGTTGATACAGTGATGCAACCACAAAGCCTTCGTATTAGCACCGAAACCATCGGTGAAGCCCTCGCGCAAATGCGTCAAGCAAAAGTGCAGCACGGCTACTACATGAACGATGAAGGTTACCAAGGCGCATTATGCAGAGAGCGTTTGGAATCATTCGATTCATCACGTCATGGCGATGCTATTGATGACAAAGTGCTTGAAACGGTTCCAGGGATTCAATCAGACGCCCTGATAGAACAAGTTATCCCTGATACCATTGAGCATGAACTTCCACTACCCGTGCTTGATGAAGACGGTGAACTTCAAGGCCAGCTTTCTCGCGCTAGCGTGGTAGAGGTCTTGACTGATCAGCAAAGCAACGAAGAGAACACCGTAGATAAGGCCGAGGGCACAGACAAAAAGAAACCCGATGAGGAAAGAGTATCAGCCTAGCTTTTCTCGCTTAAAGACTACGTGACTCATTGTCATCCAATCAATGCGCTTCATCTCGAAGCGCATTTTGTTTATCTCCCACATTTTTAAATCCCTGTCAGCTCACCAATAACCAACGAACTCTTCGCTATACTAGTTACATGTTTTCATTCTTGAGACGATATTGTGTTCGCGACCAATAGCAAAAACTCATACGCTCACAGCGCCTTTGGCCTTAAGCTCGCGACGATTAACTTGTTTAATTTTATCGAGCCGCCTGGTGCCTTTTATGAGTTCAGTAACATCTACAGCGAAGATCAATGGCGACAAAAGCGCATGTGGCTTAATCGCTACATTGGCAGCTACCAGCCTGACATCATTGCGTTTCAGGAAGTGTTTAGCGCATCAGCACTCAAAGCACTGCTTGAACCGCTGGGATATCGATTTTTTTCCGTTGTGGATGAGCCTGAGCCAATCAATTCCGTCAACGATTACGTGTATAAAAGCCCGGTGGTTTGCCTTGCTTCGCGTTATCCCATATTGAGTGCCTTGCCCATGCATGCTGATCCTGTGGTGTCAGAAAAACTGGGTATGACAAAGGACTTTGAATATAGCCGCCTTCCCCTGTGTGCGACGCTCGAACTCCCTTCTCTCGGTCAAACGGATATTTACGTCGTGCACTTGAAATCCAAACGCCCAACCATGGAAGAAGACGACGAAAGTAAAGGTAAAGAGAAAACGCTTCATGATTCTATGCAGGCAGAAATCGCTGGATCTTGGGCGTCATCAATTCAACGTGGTTCAGAAGTTTGTCAATTGATGGCATCCATCATTCAACGTCGCTTTCAAACCAATAATCCCGCGATTGTCATGGGTGATTTCAACGATGATTTGAATTCAGAGGTATTGCGCGCTTTTCATGTCACCGGCTTACGTTCAATTACGGAAGATATGGCGGATATGCCGCTGTCTCACTATCAGCTTCATGATAGCTGGGATCTATTTATCAAAAACACCGGTGAAACAGGCCTTGAACGCCCTAGCACGCACTATTTTCACGCAAAAGGTTCAGTGCTTGACTACATTCTGCTTTCCAACGAATTTAACAGCAGCGATCCGGCCAGCCTTGCAGAAGTTGGCGATTTTCATTGTGAAGACAGCCACCTGATTAACCCAAAGTTCGATCAAGATGCTTACAGCAGTGATCATGCCATTGTCAGTGTCACCATCGGTTTGCGCAGATAATCAAACATCGCGTTAGGAAAAAACAATCAGCTATTTATTCGCGACGCTCTCTAATCTGACGTAGTTTTAAAGAGGAGTCTCAACAAAGAGACATTCTTTGTAGCTACTTATGCCGGAGAGCGCTCGCATGTTTCACACCTTACTATCGGCTCGACCACGACTCAAACCTTTAGGACTATCCACTTTAGTTTGTTTGTTATTTGCCATCACATTCTCTACGACTGCGCTCGCCGAGAAAAATGCGCCCAAGGAAATTGTGATTGTGAGCGAAGCATGGGAAGACGCCACAGAGAAAGACGGGACGGGTCTTTACTTCGACATCATGCGCAAGGTTTTTGAGCCTCTGGGATACAAAGTTAAGACCCTAACGACGACCTATTCGCGCAGCATTTACTTAGTTCAAACCCAAAAAATGCATGCGTTTCTTGGTTCTTACATCGATGAACAAGAAAAAGTGCTTTATCCCTATTGGCATTTTGATGCCGAGCAAGTCTCAGCGGTTTACAAGGCTTCTGTTATTCCCAAATGGACAGGTGAAGAATCACTAAAGGGAAAGACGGTAGGATGGGTTAAAGGTTATGACTACAACGAATACATCAGAACGTCAGTGAACGTGAGAGAAGTAAAATCACGCCGTCAGGGCTTAACCATGGTGTATTCAGACAGGCTGGACGTACTCATCGACGCGCTCTCTGAAATCGAGCAAGAATTCGAACAAGGCTACATAGACCGAAATGCGTTTGCAGTGTCGAACCTGACAGATTTAAAACTCTATCCAGCATTTACGAACACGCCGGAAGGTGAAGAACTGCGAATGCTTTATGATCAGCGGTTTGAGGTATTGTTAAAATCAGGGGAATTACAAATTATGTTTGACGAATATGAATGGGATTACTTCCCTTTTCAAACTTCAGCAGCCCCCAAGTAAATGTCCCCCAACACATCGTTTTAATGAAACCGACGTCTCACGAAACCAACAATTTCACAAAACAAAAACGCCGCTAACTAGCGGCGTTTTTATCGAATTTTTGACTAACGATTATCAGTGACGTCGTGATAATCACCATCAATAGTTTGACCTTGATGACGCTGTTTAGGGCCATAAGGCGTTTGCTCAATGGGCTGTTCATGCTGTTGCTGGTACAAATTCGCTTGTTCCGCTTGAACTTTGCGTAGCTTTTTCATGATGAAAGGTTTGGCGATCAAAGCGCTAATTGAAACGATCAAACCAAACACCGCAGCAAACATTAACGTAAAGAAGCCCAAAATAAGCGTCACCACACCGATCAGGATTTGTCTCATGTAAATTCCCCGTGGATTAAAATCGAGTTGGCTTCAATACCGTTAAAATGCGCCTCTCGCGCTCAATTTTCAAGGGTACTTTACAGATATTTACACTCTCGCCTTCCTATCCTTGCTCTACTTTCATACCAATAACTCAATGTATCTCAATCATCGCTTTGATTTCATTCACTAATAACGGAACATTTTGCCACAACACGAAATGCCCTTCATTGTTAAGCATTTTCAAACTGGCGTTAGGTAAACGTTGTTTTGCGAAGTAGGCGTTCCCCGGGTCAGCCAGTTCGTCGTCTGCTCCATGAACCAAAACAATAGGCATGGTTAACGACGCCCAATCCTGTGCAGCGAGTTTCTCTAGCTCATGTTCCAATACCATCATCTCGGCATTGGAGCGCAACATGTCGTCGGGTACGAGCCACGTTGCCAATAGTGTGTCGGCGATATAGTTATACCACTTTGGTGATTCCAGCTTTGGATCAAACGCCGACGCAATCAGCAATAAGCTATCAACATGTTCCGGCGCGAGTAACGCTAATTGCAACGCTATTGGTCCGCCTAATGAATGCCCAACAAGCAAGGTATTCTTGTTATCTTGAAGCAAAGGCAACAAGGATTCGGCTTGCTTTTTCAAGCTAGTCTCAACCGGCATTGAAGATTGGCCGAAGCCCAGCCTGTCCACAGAGACCAGTTCGATTTGCTGTAAAGAAGGATGATTTAAATAATCGTCATACGCTTCTTTGCTACCCGGTGAGCCATGAATAAATATCACACGATGCGCTGACAAAGGATTGCCCGATATTTTTTGGGGCACACGAACATCCTCTGACATTTGTTTTGGCGCACTACCTTCATTTTCAGTCTTTGTTGCAGCATAAATCGACCAACACATTATCAAACAGATCAGCGTCAACATCCTTTTTTTCATTAAGCCTTTGTCCTTCTCTTGCTTGTCTTCCAAGCGCATAAATAAGTGTTCTAAGAATAGACCGCTAACCCCAATATTCGACTCCATCGGGCAGAAACTAATATGTGCCGAAAAGGAGACTTTACACATCCGCTTGCTTTTGAGACAGAATGGCAATGCCATCAAATGTAACCTGTTGCTATGTATCAATAAGCATAATGTCAGTAAGAGGATGTTTGACATGAAAGCCTTCAAAACAACAAAGAAGCCAGTAAGTATTATCAGTGTGATTGCCATAGTATTCGCTCTAAGCGCATGCTCAACAACACGCCATGATCAGCTTGCCAATTTAGGCTTCGCTACGCCTTATTTAGAAGGCTATGACGATGGGTGTCACAGCAAAGTTACCGCTGCAAAAACGATTAAAGATGGCTTTCGCAAAGACCCTGAACGTATGTTTAAAGAAGAAAGGTATGCTGAAGGCTGGGAAGATGGCTATGAGCAATGTTACGTGGTCAACAAATCATTCTACTGACAAAGTAAAAATCCTGCTCTTTGCAGGATTTTAGATGTATATCATTCGTTTATCGTGTGTAGATCATGACATCAATGATCGCGCGGGATCACAATCGATCGTTGTATCTCGTCGCCATTTTCTAGCATCGCCGTAAACACGCCAGTACGCGTGAATGGGGCTTCAGTCATGACAAATACCCTCCCATTTTCCGGTGTAACATACTCTCCCAACGAGCCTGATAAAGTGACCGTCGCGCCTTCAACTGGCGCACCATTTTGTAGCACCTGAACCCAGGCGCCCTGACCGACAGTGACGACTCGCATATTCACGTCATCGTTCATCGTACCAGCGAAAGCTGTCGACGAAGCAGCAAGCATACTCATCGCGATTAGTACTTTCTTCATGGTGACCTCTCTATGATTGTATAAATGTATCTCGATACAAATTCTTCTTTTTATTCACTTCTTTCTATAAACATAGTTGCCCATACACGAAGTGCCAATACGTTAAAAGTCGAACATTTGTTCACTTCAATCTCCACTATTGTCTCCCTCTTTCCCCACGGCGACTGGACGACATCGCGTTAACAAATGATGCTGTAATATTTTTGCAACAATTTATGTGAGGCACACAAAAGCTGTCCTATATTTAAGACAGCAATGTATAGACAAACATATTTCATGCGGCGGTCGATGCAGTAAAAGCGCAACTTACGATAAAACAGGAGAGTACATGCGTAAGCCCCTTCCTCGAACCATCAAAGCACAACTGAGTAGTATTGTTCTTTTGATTTTGACATCCGTTATCGTGTTTTCGATCACTTTTCAGTCGTCATTTAAAGAGCTTGAAACGCTAGATAGTGCATCCGTCGATATACTGAAGAGTCAGACATCAGTGTTAATGCTTCGCCGACATGAGAAAGATTTCATGGCGCGGAATGATGTGAAGTACAAAGACAAATTTGACGCGGAATATAGGGCACTAAGAGCAAAGCTTTCTGCTGCATTGAACAAGTTAACGGCCCTCGACATGCCCGGCAGAGAAGCCATCAGCGACATGATGTTGAAACTCGACAATTACCAACGAGATTTTGACTCTTTGATCGCACAACGCGTCAATGTGGGCGTCGAGTATGACAGTGGGTTACAAGGCATCGCACGCACTGCATCTCATCGCGTAGAACAAGCCATTCAGCGCATCCAAGACGATACCATTTACAAAATGCTGCTGATGCTCCGTCGTCATGAAAAGGACTTTCTGCTCCGTTCTGATGTGAAATACATCGACGAGTTTAATGCGCAGATGAGTAACGTTGGCTTAGTCATTGCCAGCAGCGAAATACCATCAAGTCATCGCCTTTTGATGGAAACCTCTCTAGGTGATTATCACAAAGCCTTTAATTCGTTGGCGACCAGCCTGCAGGATATTGGTTTGACACCACAAGAAGGTTTACACGGTAGCTTGAGAGCTTCGGTGAGAGAGACGGAAGCGCAGATGAAGTCACTTAGCGAGAACTTAGTGCACGCCATCGATCAACGTGAACATCAAGTCACGACGCGTCTAACCCTTGTTGGTGGCACACTGGCCATCATTGTTTGCCTTTCGTTAGCGTTTATTATCCGCCATGTCACCCACAAGATTTCGGTGGCCAATCAGTTAATGAAAAACATAGCCAAGGGTAACAGTTCACTGGATGTACGTATGCAATTGCCCGGCGACGATGAACTTTCGCAACTGGCGACCAACTTCAATCGTTTTATTGCCAACCTACAACACACCATGGAAAAAATTGCAGGTATTTCATCTGAACTATCGTCCAATGCGCGACACAGTTTAGTGATGGCAGGATCTACTGCTGATAATGCTGAAAAACAACGAGCAGAGTCGGATTCAGTGTCTACTGCAATGAATGAAATGACGGCGACCAGCCGAGAAATCGCTCAGAGCGTTGCACGCGCGGCAAGTGTTGCCCGAGAATTGCAAACCTCAGCGCAAACAGGACGTGATGTGAACAGTGAAACATCCGTGAAGGCGACAGAGCTGTCTGAAAGCATGCGCAGTGCCAGTGACAACATGCAAAGACTGAATGCAGACAGTGAAGAAATTGGCTCAGTGATTGACGTGATACGCTCCATTACTGATCAAACCAATCTTCTCGCATTAAACGCTGCTATCGAAGCTGCACGAGCCGGAGAACAAGGACGAGGCTTTGCCGTGGTTGCCGATCAAGTTCGCGAACTTGCGATGAAAACACACCACTCAACGGATGAAATAACCAAGATCATCGAGCAACTACAATCAGGGATCCGCCATAGCGTCAGCGTAATGAATGAAAGCAGTAACATGGCAACAATAAGTGTCAATCAATCACGTGAAGGCGCTGCAGTAATGAGTGCCATGGTCGAGCAAATTGAAGACATTGCAGGCCAGAATATGCAGATTGCCACCGCCTCTGAAGAGCAAACCATGGTGACCGACAGCGTTGATCGTAATATTGTGGTTATCGCTGAGCTTGCCGGACAGACTGCATCGGCGGCTCAAAAATCCAACCACTCTGCCAGCGCCATTGAACAACTAGCCAATGAGCTCGACCGACTGGTTGGTACATTTACCGGCGAGCGAGGGAAATCGCATTCAGAAACGCCCAGCACACCAAAGATTGACGGGACAATGAACATGACACAAAGCCAATGGGCAAGTGCTTAAGTTATCAACGACATACGCTCGCGGGTCTTTTTCGCCGTTCAGCGAGCGAGTTTAGCAATCCGATGCAAAGGTATTTCCATCGACTATAGTAATGAAAACGCCATTGCATTGGATTGCTTATGAAAAAGCCCGCGCTGCCAGAAGATGAAGCCCTCAGACTGCAATCTTTAGAGAACCTTAATATTCTCGATACCAGCGCCGACGAGCGATTCGATAGGCTTTCCAGACTAGCAAGCCAGATGTTTGCTACTAAGGTAACGGCTATTAGCTTTATCGACGCCAACAGGCAATGGATGAAATCATGTATCGGGCCCTTTAGCCAAGAGATCCCACGAGATATATCCTTCTGTGCGCATACGATTTTAGATTCAAAGCCTTTCATCGTGAACAACGCACTTGCAGACCCTCGCTTTAGTGACAATCCGTTAGTTACCGCTGAGCCAAATATTCACTTTTATGCTGGCTATCCCATTAAGCACGCCAATGGCACTGTTTTGGGCACACTAAGTATCATGGATGATGAACCGCGAGGTTTCGACGACGATGACATTCAGTGTTTTAAAGACATCGCCGATTTGGTGCAGAGCGAGTTACATGCGATCCAACTGACCACACAAGATCAGCTAACTGGCCTTCTCAATGCACATGGCTTTCAGGTGTTATCACAAAACAGCCTAAACATGTGCGAGCGCCTTAACGCACCGGCTTCACTGGCTTATTTTGATGTGCGGGGACTCAAGCAGATTAACCACCTACAAAGTAATCGAGATGGTGACAACGCACTAGTATTCTTTGCTGAATTATTGACGTTTGGTTTTCGTGATTCTGATGTACTGGCACGTTTGGAAAGTGACAAATTTGCTGTGCTGCTCACCAACACACCGATTGCCAATACCAAGGATATTTTGGACCGTTTTAAAGAAAGGGTAGACAGATATGCGGTTGAAAAACGACTCCCCTACACCCTTGATTACAATGTTGGCGTGTCATGGGTGGATGAGGAAGGCGATTATGATTTTGCAGAACTGCTCAATATTGCGCGAAGCCTAGCGGAAAAAACCAAGCCCTAGCGTTTCCAAGTACCGCTTCTTCTCAGCAATGCTGAGCTTCATTTCGCGCTATCAGTTCATCAGTCTTTAGTTCAATGCATGACACTTGAAAAGAGATTGATAACCACGACTCCAGCAATGATCATTCCCATGCCCAACATTGCACCTAAATCAAGCTGTTGACCATGCCAAAGCCATGCGACAAGTGACACCAATACAATTCCCGCAGCACTCCAAATAGCATAAGCAATGCCCAAAGGCATGGTTTTAACCGTAATGGAAAGCAGATAGAACGACACAGCATAGCAGGACAACACGACACCAGTGGTGACTGGCTGTGTGAACGACTGCGTCTTTGGCATCATGGACGTTGCCATGATTTCAAATAGAATGGCGATAGCCAAAGATACCAAAGGTGGCAATGTGTAGAGAATTTTAAGCACGCGATTCTACTCTTTAGTGACGCTTCCTTTCGAGAAATAATCGTGGCGTCTTCAGACAGCACAAATAGCAAAGCCTCACCAATGGGGCGAGGCTTTGTTCAGTCAATCAAATAAATTATACGCGGTTTGCCGCGTAGTCATTCAGTTCGTCAACAGAAACAGTCGTGATGAACTCATCGTTCAGGTAGAAGTTAACCATCTCACCGTCTTTCTCACCGCGCAGTACCTGCGTAGTGCCATCAGCATAGGCAACAGACATTTCGATAGATTTGTCGTTAACTTGCTTAACGTCTGCCGCAGAAATTTTAATCGGCGCAGTAGTCAGGTCTTTGTCTAGTTTCTGGTTGATACGAAAAACAGCGTTCGCTGGCATGTCTGCTACTGCTGGTGATTTACCAGAAATTGGGTTTGTGCCGGTCCAAAACTCGATAGAGTTGAAGATAAACAGGTCGGCTGCGGCTGCAACGCCATAAACTGGGCTCATCAGTACATAAAGACCTGCACGTGCATAACGGTTATCAACAGCTGTCAGGTTCATTTTCATTACCATACCTGACGTTGCCATTTGACCGATACAACCCGTCAGAGACACAGTCAGTACTGCAGCAGCAATAGCTTTAATCGCAATTTTTTTCATCGTTTTACACACAGTGAGTTCAAAAAGTTGGCGAAGTATACAGCGAATTTCTCACTTGAAAAGATCGAAAATCAAGCAGGAACCTGTAGCACGTAACAGTGAATTAACAGGTTTTTGTAAGGGCAATGTCAAGATGGTTAAGTGAGGGTTACCAAGCCACAACAGTGAACCCTAACACCAATGAAAACACACAACTCATTCACCGCGTGAATGCATGGGCATTTGTTTGATTGCTCGTTATTTATACTATTATCTTCAAGTTTACTTATTATGCTTGAGTCTCCTTGTGGTTTGTCCTTACAATCCCTCCTCAAAAAATTGACGGTCACCGACGATGAACAGAAAAAAGAAAATGATTCAAACGCTGAAGAAGCGTGAGAAGAAGAAAAACGCGAAGTTGCATACTTCTAACAAGCCAAAATACATTTCCAAGGCGGATCGTGAAAAGCTAGCACTGGAAACTGAAGTAGTCGTTGAAAATACAACTGCTAGTGAACAAGCCAGCACTGAAGAAAACGTATAATCCACATAAACGGCTGTTTTTCTGAAATTTAGAATCATTCGATATTTCCAGCTTGGCGAATTACTGCCACAGGTATTCTCATTCTCTTTCATGCGGTATGGTTAACACCATACAAACTGCAAGAGGAAAGTGGCATGTCAGCGCCAAGTTGGGATTTTTCATTCGTTTATCAAAGCCTTCAAGACCCTGCAATTTCTCATGACCTTCAGCTGAGTCAGCAACATTTAGCGTCGTTTGCCAATCTACCTGCCGACTCGGTAGAAAGCTGCCAACAAGCACTAACGCTTCACGACAACATCCACAACCTGATCCTGTCTGTGTCCAATTACGCGGCTTGTCAGTCTTCTATTGATGCTACAAACGAACAAGCAAAAGCTTTGGTCATAAAAACCGATGTGATGCTGTCAGCCCTTACACAAGCTTTTAGCCCGTTTGAAAGTCAGTTATCAACCTCCGACGATGTTTTTTTTGCCGCCGTGATGTCTGGTGCCGATGACTCAGGCAGCTATGATCGTCATGCATTTCGTCTTTCTCGCCAACGCCTAAATCGTGTTTTCCGCCTATCCGTTCCTGAAGAGCAATTGCTTTCAGCGATGCAAGTGGATGGCAAAAATGCATGGGGAAGACTTTACGACGCCATAACAGGGACGGCCAAGGTCACCCTAAAACTTGAAGATGGTATCGAAGAAAAAATTGGACTGTCGCAAGCTGCCAGCTTGCTATATGGCGGTGACAGATATAGACGAGAACCTGCTTGGCGAGCGATTTACTGCGCCATGGAAGAGCAGGAAATTACCTTTGCAGCCATTCTCAATGCGCTGGCTGGAAATCGCCTGACCGAATATCAAAAGCGTAGCCACACCCAACCTCTGCATTTCCTCGCTCCAGCACTAGAAGAAAGCCGCGTCGAGCGACAAACACTCAATGCCATGATGAATGTGGCGGAGCAGCACAAAGCGCTTTCCCGCCGTGCTGCCAAAGCCATGGCAAAGATGTTTGGTACTGACAAATTAGCACCGTGGGATGAAATGGCTGCCATGCCCCCACAAGGCAAGGCTATAGTAGCGAATTACTCATTTAATGAAGCCATCGCGATTATTCGCCGCGCTTTCCATTCAGTGAACGGTGAAATGGCAGAGTTCGTCGACATGATGGTTGAGCAACGCTTAATTGATGCCGCTCCTCAGCCGAATAAAGTCATGGGCGCCTATTGCACCAAGATCCCCAAGACACGCACACCCCTGGTATTCATGAGTTTTGGTGGCAGCATGTCTGATGTCCTCACGCTTGCTCATGAACTCGGTCATGCTTTCCATAACTGGGTGATGAAAGACATGCCGCTGGCTGAAACTGATTACCCAATGACACTGGCCGAAACCGCCTCTATCTTTGCGGAAAACGTCGTGCGTGATGCCTTGCTTGAAGAAGCTGCCAACGATCAAGATAAATTGTTAATGCTGTGGGAAGAGGCACAAACAGCCGTTGCTCTCATGCTGAACATTCCAGTTCGCTTTGAATTTGAACGTGCTTTCTATGAGCAGCGACAGCAAGGTGAACTCACTCCGATGCAATTGCGCAACCTAATGTCAGAGACGTGGAAGAATTGGTATGGCGATGCCATATCAGAGCCAAACGATCTGTTCTGGGCGAGTAAACTTCACTTCAGCATTGCCGAGATCAGCTTCTATAACTATCCGTACCTGTTTGGGTATCTATTCAGTACAGGCGTTTATGCTCAGCGTGAAGAAAAAGGCGAAGCTTTCTATGAAGATTATAAGTCGCTCTTGAAAGATACCGGACGCATGAGCGCAGAAGACGTGGCGAAAAAACACCTAGGTGTGAACTTAGGAAAAGTCGATTTCTGGGCGCAAAGTATCGCTATTACTGAGAAGCGAATAATGGCTTTTGAAGCGCTTGTGAATAAATTCACGCATTGATCTGAACACACTGCTTTAAGCAATCAGCACAAACAAAAACACCCGCTTCAGCGGGTGTTTTTACATGCAAATATCGATTAGTGATCAACACCGCGAGAATTAAGGAATTCCGCATAGGTGCCTTTAAAGTCGGTGATTTGACCGTCTTTAATTTCAATGATTCGTGTTGCCAATGAGTCAACAAATATACGGTCATGCGATGCGAAGAACAAAGTACCTTTGAACTGCTCAAGTGCCGTGTTCAACGATTCAATCGATTCCATATCCATGTGGTTAGTCGGTTCATCAAGTAACAACATGTTGGGTTTGTGCATCATCAGCTTGCCCAGCAACATACGGCCTTGCTCACCACCAGACAGCACTTTCACTGATTTCTTGATGTCATCTTGTGAGAACAGCATACGACCAAGGAAACCACGAACAACTTGCTCGTCTTCACCTTCTTGACGCCATTGACCCATCCAATCAGTCAGGTTCAAGTCTTCTTCAAAATCAGACGCATGATCCTGTGCATAGTAACCAAGGTTGGTATTCTCAGACCACTTGTAGAAACCAGTACGCGGTTCCAACACACCCGCTAGCGTGTTTAGCAGAGTCGTTTTACCGACACCATTCTCACCAATAATCGCGATGCGCTCACCGACTTCGAAAATGCCGCTAAATCCAGCAAACAAATCATGTTCAAAACCTTGGCTCAGGTTTTCAATTTCAAGCGCGTTACGGAACAATTCTTTAGATTGTTCAAAGCGAATAAATGGCGTTTGACGACTAGATGCTTTCACTTCGTCTAGTTTGATTTTATCAATTCGCTTAGCACGAGAAGTTGCCTGCTTGGCTTTCGATGCGTTTGCAGAGAAACGTGCGACGAAGGTTTGAAGCTCAGCAATTTGCGCTTTTTTCTTCGCGTTATCGGTTAACAGACGATCACGGGCTTGAGTTGCCGCAGTCATGTATTCGTCGTAGTTACCCGGATAAACACGCAGCTCGCCATAATCCAAATCTGCCATGTGCGTACACACTGAGTTCAAGAAGTGACGGTCATGCGAAATGATGATCATGGTACAGTTACGTTCGTTCAACGTATCTTCCAACCATCGGATAGTGTCGATATCCAAGTTGTTCGTTGGTTCATCAAGTAACATGATATCAGGGTCAGCAAACAGAACCTGCGCCAACAGAACACGTAGTTTCCAGCCAGGAGCAACGCTGCTCATCAGACCATAATGTTGATCAAGTGGTATACCCACGGCAAGAAGCAGTTCACCTGCTTTAGACTCCGCCATGTAGCCGTCCATCTCGGCAAACTCCACTTCCAGATCTGCGACGCGCATACCATCGTCTTCAGTCATATCTGGCAACGCGTAAATGCGGTCACGCTCTTGCTTCACTTCCCACAATTCTTTGTGGCCCATGATCACAGTGTCGATAACCGTAAATTCTTCGTACGCAAATTGATTCTGGTTCAGCTTTGCAACGCGTTCGTTGGGGTCAACGCTCACATTACCACCGGTAGGTTCCAGCTCACCGCTCAGGATCTTCATAAAGGTTGATTTGCCGCAACCGTTCGCGCCGATAAGGCCATAACGGTTTCCATCGCCAAACTTAACGGAAATGTTTTCGAAAAGAGGCTTGGCGCCAAATTGCTGGGTGATATTAGCTGTACTAATCAAAGTTATTACTATCCTGAACAGTGAATACAAAACGCCGCAAGAGTACAGAGATCGCTCCATTACTTCAAGCAAACAGCGAATTGAGTCACAGACTCACATGAAAAAATCGAGTATTTACGTCAAAGGCAATTTGTGAACTCCCTTGCCATACGCTGCTTCATCAGTCTTTGGTCAATCAACTGAGACAAACAACCAATTGATTGCCTTGTGCTTCCCACCTCTCAGATCCTGCTATTTGTTTGACTTATCTATTGATATTGAAACTACACTTAGGAGCTAAAATGTCTCATTTGTGAGGCATCAATGCCGCATTCAGAACGACAGAATAGATGGAATTGCTATGAGTAATCGCTTACAACGCATAATCAAAACCACAATCGCTCGATTATTCAGCCTTCATGTAGCACTACTATTGGCCGGCGCACTGCTAACAACAAGTGCCATCACCATAGGGTCCACGAATGCTTCTGCGGAAACGGGCGCTAAGCAACTACTCTTTATTAATTCACACCACCGCGGCTATGGTTGGAGTGATGAAGTAGAAAGTGGCCTGAGAGAAACGTTCGAATCCTCAGCTGTCCCCATAGAATTGTCTGTGGTATATCTTGACACGCTGCGCCACGACGCATTGCCAATCAAAGAAAAATTGGCCGATATTCTTGCGCTTAAACATGTTTCTGAAGCCACTGACCTTGTTATCACGTCAGATAATGCGGCACTAGACTTTGCATTGGCTCATCAAAACGAGCTATTCCCTCGCCAGCCAATTATTTATACGGCGCTAAAAGATTTTTCGACAAACGCCTATGACGTAAATACGCGTGTCACGGGAATATCCGAATATACCGATTACCAACAAGCCATTAATGTCGCACTCTCGCTGCATCCAAAAACTCAATCCCTTGCATTTATAGGCTCTCAACGAGAACCCCATAACCAACGCATTATCGACATCATCAAAGAAAGTGTTGTCCCGGTTCTTTCCAGCAAATTAGACATCGAAATCTACATAGATAAGTCCATTGATGAACTCGATGATATGTTAAGCGAGCTGCCCACCAACACGATTGTTTTCGCACTTAGCAACACCCTACCCAAAATTGACGGTATGCTTTACAGTCCTGCTGAAACAGCGCGATTATTGGCATCGGTTACGCCATTTCCTGTCTATACGTTTTGGCACTCTCATATCGGCCACGGCGCAATTGGCGGTCAGATTGTGACCGGGTTTAGTCAAGGGAAAGCGGCAGCACAGCTCGCGTTGCAAGTGTTAGCATCAGACGTTGATGCACCGCTACCGAGTCATCAGACAGCACCTGCATCTTTGTTTTTCGACCTTGACGCGGCAAAAAAGCACAGAATTGACAAAAACCTGCTGCCCGAAGACGCAAGATTTATCAACTATCAAGCCCCAATTTGGCAAGAATATAAGACAGAAGCTTTGACGACGCTGGTTATTGTTTTTGGCCTGCTCTCTCTCGTACTCGCGTTTGTATTACTCGCAAAACGACAAACTGAGACTATTCATCAGATAAGTGATGAAAACGTCGAACTGACCCACGCATTAGATATAAACCAAGAAACTTTAGACGATGTTACACATCAACTCGAAGAAGTGAATACGATAGATGACCTTACGGGATTAGCCAACGTCCGCCATTTTAACGACATGCTAGATAAAGAGTTACGCCGAGCAAGCCGCTATAAGACACCACTCAGTTTGTTGTTGATTTCAGTTGATCAATTCGATGGCTATATTCATACCCATGGTGAAGAAGATGCGAGTGAACAGCTCGTGACTATCAGTCAGGTCATCAAAGATACCTGCCAGCGCTCTTCCGATGTCCTAGCGTTTCTTCTCGATAACAAGTACGCCATCATATTGCCGCATACCACGCGTGATAACTCAAAAGTGGTTTGCCAAAAATTACATGATGGCCTTAAACAGAAAAATCTGCCTTTCATCCTGTCAAAGACTGGCGCAATCACCTTAAGCATAGGGTTGTCATCACTTGAAAGTACGGCCGACCGTATCAATCCACAACATATGTTGAATACCAGTGAAATGATGCGTATTGATGCGGAAAGAAAAGGAGGGAATGGAACACGATCCGATGTTATTGCGATTCAGTCACCTCAGAACACGATCCATAAAGATTAGTAGCCCATTCATTCTGTCATAGCGCTACTTATCGCCAAATATTGATGTTTATCTCATTACTTTCCAGTCATACCTTTTTTGCGTTACCGTGGCTGTGTTGGTTGTTTTTCCAATCTTGTTAATCCAAACATGACGGGAAAGCCACTGTGCATCCGAAATACCTTATCGAAAGGCGCGCATATTTTTTGCTGCGCCTATTTTTTAGCCGACCATATGTACGGCAGTTTAAATACATGGAAACAATTTTTGTTTCCTCGACAATTATCACTTTCCTTTGGGCAATTAGGTATTTCGATTTGCCTTGATAAAATCTAACATCATCTATGATTGATTAGGCACATACTTATGGCTAAAAAACCTAAAATCTTAGATCGAACTCGCATCATACAATCCATCATTTTATGCCTCGTTATCGCATACACCACTAAATACATTTTTGGTGGGGCACTGATGTATCACTTTGCTATTTCTGCTGGATATGGCATTGCTTTCACGATCGCAAATATTACTATTTCTAACGCTTATCCTCATCGCCCAGTTGGACGAAACATCATTTTGGCGACACTCATTGGTATGCCATTCGGCACCATCAATATGCTGTTATGTATATATTTCTATAAAGGCATTTGGAAAATCGGTGCCATTATGCCGATTCTTATCGTCACGATGGCTATTGCTGTCTTTATTGCATACTTTTTTATTGCACGAGAACGAGCAAACCGCGCCGAGTCCGAATTGAAGGACATCCAATTAAGGCAAGCTGAGCAAGAAAAAGCACTCATCAATAGCCAGTTAAGAAATCTTCAAGGACAAATGGAACCCCATTTTCTTTTTAACACATTGGCTAACATTCAAATTTTGATTGAAACTGATGCAGCAAAAGCAAAAAAACTTCTCGGGAAAATCACCGAATTGCTTCGTGCTAGCCTCAAACAACAACGTAAAGACACCATTACATTAAGTGATGAATTAAAGTTGCTAGATAGCTATTTAGCTATCCAGCAAATCCGCCTGTCAGAGCGTATGGGATACAGCATCTCACTTGATGACTCTGTATCGCCACAAACACTGGTTCCTCCTTTTCTTATACAACCTGCAGTCGAAAATGCCGTTGTTCACGGTATCGAACCCTCAATTAAAGGGGGTCATGTTCATTTACATTTCTCTCGCAATAATAATGTTATTACCGTTGAAGTGTCTGACAATGGTATTGGCTTTAATGAGGCGTCGAAAGGAAATGGTCTCAGTATGAAAAATGTTAGACAACGTCTTTCGGTACTCTATGGCGAACACGGGAAACTTGAACTTATTCCACATAGTGACGGCGGATTTACAACAAGGATTTCAATTCTATGCGCGCATTGATTGCCGATGATGAACCATTACTTCGCCACCACTTAAGCAAATTGCTCAGTGAACTCAGTACAAGTATCGAGGTTGTTGCCAGTGTTAAAGATGGCATTGAAGCTGTTGATAAAATAATCCAACTCAAACCCGACGTTGTGTTTTTAGACATCAGAATGCCAGGGCTGGATGGGCTAGATGTAGCAAGTGCCATTAACAAACTGGATGTATTGCCACGTATCGTCTTTGTAACTGCTTACGATCATTATGCAATTGAAGCCTTCGAAAAAGGGGCGATTGATTACTTAGTCAAACCAATTGATGAATCCCGCCTCCAAAAAACGTGCGAACGATTAGAGAGCCAGCTTGAACAGAACCTTAACCGAGACGACTTAATCCAACTACTTGCTCAAACACAAGTTAAACGAGAATCACCTCTTACATGGCTAAAAGCAGCTAAAGGTGAGGACATACACCTTATTCACGTGGATGATGTCGAGTACTTTAAAGCAGAAGATAAGTACGTTACCGTTGTCACGCAAGACAGTGAGTACATCATCAGAACTCCCCTGAAAAGCTTATACAAAAGTCTATGTAGTGATACGTTCTGGCAAATCCACCGTTCGATCATCGTCAAGGTGGCATCAATTAACCGAGTATCTCGAGATATCACTGGAAGAATGGTTGTTGAAATGACCAACGATAATCGAAAACTCCCCGTCAGTCGAAACGCAAACGCATTGTTCAAGCAAATGTAACATCTCCATACATCAACCACCTGCATTCTTAGCGCTCGCATTTACGATTTATCTGGAAGATTCACCCTTTGTCGCATCGTACTTTTCATTGAGCCTAAGCGATATAAAGTGTCGGCATACAAAACACGCTTTTTCGTATTTGGAGGCAAGGAATGCCACGTAAAGACAGCTTACTTAGTCGCACACTCATCTGCGGCATCCTCGTTTTTACAAGCATTATGCCTATCTGGTTTGCCCAAGTTAACGCTAACCCTATCCCGAAAACACTTCAGGAAGTATTCATCGATGCAACGTCAGGGGTAAGCGGGGCTGGAGAACATGTGTTAAGTGCCGTCGACAGTCTACTAAGGCAATATCCAGAAGATGCCCTGCTCACCGCATACTACGGCAGCACCCTCTATGTGAAAGCCAGAGATTCTTGGTTACCTTGGGACAAAGAAAAGTACTCAACGTTGGGTATGGCGTCACTCAACAAGTCGTTAAGATTGCTGTCTAACGAATCATTTTCCAAACCCTATTACGGTCTGAACGAAGGAATTTACATACAATCCATTGCGGCTATAACATTTGTGAATACGCCGGATTTACTTCATCAAAAAGAGCGTGGGTACAATATGCTCAAAAACATGTTGGCGTCTGAACAACTTCAGTATTATCCATTTGACCCACAAGCATGGATACACCTTGGTGCGGTAAAAGCGGCTTTGGATATGAAAGAACCCCATGTTGCAAAAGCTTGGGCACAAGAAATGAGAAAACTTGCTCCGACTCACCCTCTTACGCAAGAAGCCTTATCTCTTACGGCAAATACCAACGCATAGCATTTTCAACGAAAGGCTCTTTTCGAGTCTTTATGCCCCCTTATCCATTCTCGACATGACCTCCTGCCGGTTTATACATAACTTCAAGCTCAGCAACTTTTTTGTCACTTTGATTGTCTTACTCAAGCAACCTCAAGATACTAACTTGCAGATATTGAAGTCACCGCATCTAGATCTAATTTACAATCACAATGTCAGAGAGGGCTTTCATGCACTTACGTCTTGTCTCACTTCTTTTTATATCGGTATTGACGGGGTGCGCAAAAAGCGTTTACACCGACTACGATCAACAATATCTCTACAGTGACATTCAATCTTTCGAGATCGTCTCCCACCCATCTTCTGTACCGATCTCTTTGGATAACAGTCGAATAAAACGTGCAGTAGAAGCAGAATTACGCCTACTGGGGCTGACGGAAACCGAGAGCGCCCCAAGTGTAAATATTCGATATTTTATTGAACCCAAAACTGAAAGTGTGGCTTATGGTCCATCTTTTCGTTTTGGTTATGGCTTCAATCGAATTGGCATTGGTTACGAAACCCCCGTTCGTGTTGAAGAGATAGACTATGGACAACTGGTCGTGGAGATGGTCGACCCAGTCACAAACCAAGTGATTTGGCGCGCCATATCGAATAGAAAGCTCATTGATAACATGACGCCATCAAGCAAAAATGTTTTCATTCAGGAACAAGTCAAAGAAATGTTCAAACAGTTTCCTCCGGATAAAAACAGCTAAAGCAACGTTTGCTTCAATAGCGAATGTCGGCCAAGACTAAAATGGAAGAACAATACATGTCAGCAACACTACTTATTAAAAATGTTGTTATTCGTGGTCAAAAATCCCTCTCGCAAATTTTAATTGAAGATGGCGTGATTCGTGTCATTGAAAGCAATGATATAGATATCTGTGCCAATGTTGATATCAAGGTTATCGATGCCGAAAAAGGCATGACCTTGCCGCCATTTTGTGAACCACATATTCACTTAGACACCACCCAAACAGCTGGCGAACCACGCTGGAATATATCAGGCACACTGTTTGAAGGAATTGAGTGCTGGGCAGAGCGCAAAGCGCTCTTGTCGATTGAAGATGTGAAAAAACGTGCCATGCAAACACTCAAGTGGCAAATCGCGAACGGCATCCAGCACGTTCGCACACACGTTGATGTCTCTGACCCCAAGCTGACCGCGCTCAAAGCCATATTGGAAGTGAAAGAAGAAATGAAAAACTGGGTGGATATCCAGATTGTCGCATTTCCACAAGAAGGCATTCTTTCCTACCCCAATGGCAAAGCGTTACTGGAAGAAGCCGTGAAAATGGGAGCGGATGTTGTGGGCGCAATCCCCCACTTCGAATTCACCCGCGAGTACGGTGTTGAGTCGTTGCATTTTGCATTTGAGCTCGCGCGAAAATATGATCGGCTTATCGACGTACATTGCGATGAAATCGATGATGAGCAATCCCGCTTTGTCGAAACTGTTGCTGCGCTGGCACACAAACACGATATGGGCGCCAAAGTCACTGCCAGTCATACCACGGCAATGCACAGTTATAATGGCGCGTATACTTCACGGTTATTCCGTTTACTTAGCATGTCAGGCATCAATTTCGTCGCCAACCCTTTGGTGAATATTCATCTGCAAGGTCGATTTGATGATTATCCGAAACGCCGTGGCATAACTCGCGTAAAAGAAATGCTGGCCGCCAATATCAACGTCTGTTTTGGCCATGATGATGTGTTCGACCCTTGGTACCCACTTGGGACTGCCAACATGCTACAAGTCGTCCACATGGGCATGCACGTCTGCCAGATCATGGGGTACGACCAACTGAATCATTCTCTTGATCTTATCAGCCATCACTCAGCACGCACGCTAAACATTCAAGGTCGCTACGGTATTGAAGTTGGAAAGCCAGGTAACTTGATTATTCTTCCTGCAGAGAATGATTTCGATGCTCTACGCCGTCAGGTCTCGGTGCGCTTCTCCATACGCCACGGAAACGTCATAGCAGAAACACATCCAGCAACAACATCGATCCACTTGCAGTCCACAGAAGTCGTTACTTTTAAACGCTAGGTTTCCAATGCCCTGCAACAACTGGGCATTGGCTCCCCATGTCCATTCGTCGCGTTAAATTTGCGATGTTGTTTTCAAAATATGGCCAACTTTCTATACACTTTAATAGTGTGGGTGTTTAATAGAGTGATGCTTTTACAACGATGAGAATCACGCCATGCCCCCTCAGATCATCATTCTCAACGGCACAGGTAGTTCGGGAAAAACCAGCATTGCCCGCGTGCTCATCGAGAAACTGCAAACCCAGTATCTAAATTTCAGTATTGATAGCGTCTTGTATTCACTTCCTCCTAGCGATCTTCAAAAAATGATGGCGGGTAAAGCCATTACTCGCGACGGTTACAGTTACCCAAAATTAGTGGAAGGTTACCATCAAGCTGCACGCGGACTGGCAAAGGCAGGCTGCAGATTAATTCTCGATAATGCATGGATACCAGAGAAGGAAAAACTCGATATGCTCAACGCATTGTCAGAGTTTGATGTTTGTCTCGTAGGCGTGAAATGTCATTTGCTTGTGGCAATGGAACGAGAACGCCAGCGTAGAGATCGTGCTATTGGATTGGCAGAAAGTGAATACAACCATGTACACACCAATATGAGCTATGACTTTGAAGTAGACACAACAAAACTCTCTTCAGAGGTCAGTGCTGACCAAATCATGGCCTTTTTCAAAACTAAGCCTGCACTTTCAGGCGCCCCCACCAGCAGAAAAACGTTAGAAAAGATCGCGATATCCGAAACTCAAGTCGCAAACTAACGCAGGCAAAAAACCGCGATGTTTTTATTTCTTTTCTTGGCACACTGAGATTTCAACCAGAACACTAACGCGAAGCAGCTTAAAAACATTGTGCCCCCACCTCCGCCGCCACCAACTGCTTCTGCGCTGGGCTGATCTGAACCTGATGTTTCCGACATCGACAAGGTCACGCCTTCAAAGACCTGAGAACCATAAATCATCACGTAGTAAGTGCCTGCACTCATTCCAGACAGTGAACACGTTTCCTGATTTGAACTCGACGTAGATCGGCAGTCATACAATGTGGTAGTCGGCGCTTCTCCTGCTCGTACATAAAGGTCTGCATCCCCCAAACCTCCAGCCAAAGAAATGGTTACGCCACCCGCAGAAAAACCACTGGCGTTCAATGTTGCGCGATTTGAAGCTAACACGCCAGCACTGGTGATGGTAAAGGAATAATAAATTGCCTCACCAGCAGTGCCCTGCAGATTGGTTATCGGTGTCGCAGGGTCGAGAGGGTCAGCGCGCTGTTCTGGCGGCAACGATGGCGTGCTTTTTTGCAGAGATAATGCCACACCAGCAAAGTCACTATAGCCATGAAGCATCACATAGAATGTGTCTCCTGCCTCGCCAGATGCCGTGCATGTTTCATTATTTCCGTAATAGTAGGGGCGGCAATCGAAATCTGACTGAGACGGTGTACTACCGAGGTTCAAATACAAGTCTGCGTCACCCGAACCGCCAGCGATACTCACGTCCAAATCACTACCATCTTCAGGTATCTCGAAGAGATAGAACAACATGTCGCCCCGGCTACCCGCGAGGCTTAACACGCTCTCTCCTACCGCTAATGTTTGAGGTGGCGTTACCGTAACATCAAGTTCTATCGTTGCACCGCTATAACTCGTGTCTCCAACCACCAACACGTTGTATTCGCCGCTTCCTTGCAAGGTCACGTCGCACACTTCATTGTTGTTTGCCCCAGCCGCTATGCAATCATAATCCGAAGGAGTCGGCCAGCCGTTGTACTTCACGTACAGGTCGGCATTACCCGTCCCACCAGACATGGCGACCGTAGCATTATCCGTGTTTGTCGGAAGCGGGAAGTAATAATAGGTTTCAGATCCCGCACCGCCGCTAGTATTCGAAACTGGTATTTCATCCAACAATTCGATTGCATCCAAACAGGCGTAGACACCCACCTGTTCAAAAGCGTCGATCACATCTGAAGTGTTGTAACCGAGATCGTCTGCGGCTCGAACAACGCCGCAACCGCCATCATCAAAATCAGAGCTTGCTTCCCAATACAGTTTGTTGGCGAATGCAAACGCTTCAAATGCCTTTCTGATATCCCAACCTGAGGTATTGGCAAGGAGATAAAAAGCACGATTAAACACACCGCTCGAGTAGTGAACATCCATACCCGAATAATACTCACTGGCATGATCAATCGAACGACCATCATCGGATGGGGTCACGAAGTAGCGCAACCCACTGCCAGTTTTGAAAATGTCCGCACCGACTACCCAATCAACACTACCCTTCCAGTAATACTCTGCCGCCTCACCCGCAATATCGGAAAAAGCTTCATTGATGCCGCCCGACATTCCCGAATAAATCAGATTGGAATTTTGACTTGTGAATCCATGGCTAACCTCATGCGCAGACACATTGACATCTACCAAGGGATAAAAGGTGCTGTAGCCATCTCCAAATGTCATGGATGATCCATTCCAAAAAGCATTTTCGTAGTTGTTGCTGTAATGCACCCTCATCACAAGCTGGAAAGAAAGGGGCGCCATACTCAGCCAATCGTTGTACATATCAAACACAAGCTGGCCGAAGAAATGCGCATCGTTCAAAGGAGAGTTGGCACCGTTGATGGTTATGTGTGTATTGGTATTGCTGCTGTCATTACACGTATATGAAAACGCGGTAGACCCCGACGTTCCATGGTTCAAATTAACGGTTTTCACATTGGTATTTTCAAGCGTACAAGTATTGGCTGCCTTATTGATATTCAAGCCTGCGTAATCAACACCGTAGTCATAACGCCCTGTTTTCGTGTTGCCACCTGGCCCTTGACCAATATCTGCCGCATGCGCTAGACCTTCCCACATTTTGAGGATATTACCCGTTTTTGCATCGATGTAAGCATGTGGTCGTGTTGGTTTTTGAGTTGGAATAAAAAAGCTGACTTCATAAACTAAACGAGGAACATTGTTATCATCGAGCCATACAAACAACTCGCTAGTTTCATCTTCAGGGATAACAACATCAACAAAAGGCGGTGACAGCAGGTGCTGATTTTTAAGTAATTGTTTTGCACGTTGATGACTGACCGAGGGGGTGACGGCCGTCAAACTTTGAGACAACCCAGTCACATGTTTACCGCGTGCATTGGAAAAACCACCAGCATCTTTATCAGAAACAATACGGCCTTTTCGAACAGGGAGACCTTGATAGTATTGCTGGTGTTTCGACTTGACCTTGCCATTAGGCAAAACAACGGTTTCGGTAGGTACAAATCCAGAAAATGGCGATTGCGAGCGCGAATAGGTAGCGCGCTGAACGTCTGAGAGTAACGCACTTTGACCGCTTACCTTTTCGATGTTTGCTGCAGTCGCGACGGCGATTGGCGAACAGAGAAAACACAAAGCACTGAATTGACGCCAACACACCATAAATAAAACACCAAAATCTTAAATGCGACAGCTGATCGCTATTCAATAATCATGGTTGATGATCGGTGATTGATAAAGGCATGGACATGAGTTATTGGCGGTTATTTTTGGCACGAAAATGTGTATCAATGTAAGGCGCTGATGTGCAATACATTGTGTTATATCGCCACTATCTATGGCCACCATCGTTTTCCAACACTGACCTGCACACCAATAAGAAAACACCTGCAAACCCCACGATCTCCTTCAACACGCTAAACTTTAGGAAATAGCGGCCTCGCTAACTGCGCAATATCAAAAACAGCGCTTGCTGTCCCTTGATAAGCCTCAATTTAGTCAGTAGTGTTGCGCCGAAGCATTTACCGATTTAAGCACTCGCGTATAACAGGAAGCACCAGTGGAACAACTTCAGTCACTCATCACTTTTTTTAGTGAGCACAAATTTCTCCTGACCTTGTTGATCATCACCGTCATCTGGACGATTCGACGCATCATGATCAAGTTCATTTGGGGCGATACCAATTTTCTTAGCGAAGAACAGCGCAAATGGATCTCACAAACCAAAAACGGATCCTTCACCATTCTGCTGATCGTGATGTTTTTGGTATGGCAGTCAGAGATCAATGAATTTGCACTGTCACTGACTGCCATTGCGGTAGCCGTGGTAGTTGCTTCGAAGGAAATCATTCTGTGTTTTACAGGATCGATCCAACGCGCGAGTTCGCGGTCGTTTCAAATTGGTGAATGGATTGAAGTCGGCTCTCTATGCGGTGAAGTGATTGAGCACAATTTGATGGCGACAAAAATCCAGGAAATTGATCTCTACCACGGGACATATAACTACACGGGTAAAACTGCCACGTTTCCTAACAGCCTGTTTTTCACCACGCCAGTAAAAAACCTTAACTTCATGAAACGCTATGTTTATCATGAGTTTAAAATCACAGTAAAAGAAACGACCAATCTGTATCCGATGGTACCAAGCTTGTTGGCGCACATTGATGATCACTGCCAAGATTTTTACGAAGTAGCAACACGATACAACCATGTGATTGAGCGCCATGCCGGTGTCGATCTCCCAGGTGCCGATCCGCACGTACAAGTCACATCGACGGACTTAGGAGACCCACAGGTCCATATTCGTATATTTTGCCCAACAGAACGCGCCACAGAATTAGAACAGCTGATCCGCGAAGATTTCATGACGCTTTACTGCGAACGCATACTAAAACACCCCCCCATTGCGATATCAGAAGACTTGCTGACAGAGCTTGAATCTAAAGCCCTACACTGCTGATTCATCAGAAAAACCACGCCATACAGCTGCCTTAATAAAAAGGCAGCTCTAACTTACAACTGCCTAATTATCCAAACTACCGCCGCACCAAAAAGTAAAAAAATCATCATTCCTCATAAAGAAAAGTACTTTTCTTCACCGCTTTTATTCACTATTGCCTTTTTTTGTACTTATATTGTTAAACAGATGTTAACACAAAGAATGTTCATCTTTTAACCATGAGGAACTAAAAATGCTGTCTACAAGGAAAACGTTAACCGCCTTTGCTGCATGCTGTACCGCTTTCTCAATGTCCGCTTCTGCGGCGACCGAATTAACCATCGCGACGGTGAATAACGGTCACATGATCGAAATGCAAAAGCTTAGCGAAGAGTTTGAAAAGCAGAACCCCGATATAAAACTCAATTGGGTGACACTCGAAGAGGGTGTACTTCGTCAACGTGTTACAACAGATATCGCGACCAAAGGTGGTCAGTTTGATGTCATGACAATCGGTATGTACGAGACGCCAATTTGGGCAGAGAAAGGTTGGTTGAAAGAAATCGAAACCGACGCGACTTACGATGTTGATGACCTACTTCCGTCAATGCGCGCTGGCTTGTCACTAGACGGTAAACTGTATGCCGTTCCGTTCTACGGCGAAAGCTCCATGGTCATGTACCGTAAAGACCTGGTAGACAAAGCAGGTATGACAGTGCCAGACCGAGCGACTTGGGGACACATTCGTGACGTCGCGGCTGCAATTCACGACCCCGACAACGGCGTTTACGGTATCTGTCTTCGTGGTAAACCTGGTTGGGGCGACAACACCGCTTTCGTCACCACCATGGCAAATTCGTTTGGTGCTCAATGGTTTGATGAAGATTGGAAACCGCAATTGAACTCGCCAGAATGGAATCATGCCGTTAACTTCTACGTGGATCTCCTTAGCACTTACGGCCCTCCGGGCTCTAGCTCAAACAGCTTTAACGAAATCCTCGCCCTGTTCAATGAAGGCAAGTGCGGTATGTGGATTGATGCCACTATTGCAGCCTCGTTCATTACCGATCCAAAACAGAGCAAAGTGCATGACAAAGTGGCTTTTGCACAGTCTCCTGTTGCCGTCACCGATCGCGGTGCGAACTGGTTATGGGCATGGGCGCTGGCAGTACCCGCTGCAACCCAAAACACGGAAGCAGCTCAGAAATTTGTCACTTGGGCAACGTCAAAAGACTACATCAAGTTAGTGGCAGAGAAAAATGGCTGGGCAAGCGTACCGACAGGTACACGCCAATCAACGTATGAGACACAAGCATTCCTTGATGCCGCATCGTTTGCTGAAGCGGAACTGGCTGCCATCAATTCTGCTGATCCCGCCAACAGCACACAAAACCCAAGTCCTTACGTTGGTGTTCAATTTGCTGCCATCCCTGAATTCCAAGCCATTGGTATTGCAACGGGTCAGCAATTGTCTTCTGCACTAGCAGGCAAAACAACGGTAGAAAAAGCGCTTCAAAGCGCCAACAAATCAGCTGATCGCGAAATGCGTAAGTCTGGGTACTACAAGTAAACCCCTTTCGCCGGACAGTTCGCTGTCCGGCTACTTCTTCTTAAGTTTTCGGATAGTCGCTATGCAAAAATGGTTGCCTCGACTGCTGGTTGCGCCCTCCTTTGTCAGCTTGCTGCTCTGGATGATCGTCCCTCTTTCCATGACGATATATTTCTCAACCATCAGATATAACCTGCTTTACCCCGGAGAGAACGAATTTATCGGCTCGATGAATTTCGAGTTCTTTTATACCGATGATGCATTTTGGCCTGCACTGATCAACACCTTGACCTTAGTTGGCATGGTGCTAGTGGTCACTGTAATTGGCGCGCTGCTCATCGCCATTGCGTTAGATAAGCCCTTTTTTGGTCGCGGCATTGCACGTGTCCTGCTTATTTCTCCTTTTTTCATCATGCCCACGGTCAATGCCCTGATCTGGAAAAACATGATGATGCACCCCGTTTATGGTGTGCTGGCATCAGTGTGGGAAAGTGTTGGACTAGAGCCTATAGATTGGCTTACCGCTTTCCCTCTTGGCTCCATCATCACGATGGTCAGTTGGCAATGGATGCCCTTTGCACTGCTCATTTTTATCACATCGCTGCAATCGATGGATCACGAGCAAAAAGAAGCAGCACTACTTGACGGTGCGACAGGCTGGCAAGTGTTCCGTTATCTCACGCTGCCACACTTAGCACGTCCCATCGCGGTCGTCATGATGATTGAAACCATCTTCATGTTGTCGATTTTTGCTGAGATTTTTGTCACCACCGGCGGTGGTCCAGGCTACGAGTCCACCAACCTCGCCTTCCTGATCTTCGCGCAAGCACTGATGCAATTCGACGTGGGTGTCGCCTCTGCGGGTGGTTTGATAGCAGTCATTCTTGCCAACATTGTCGCGTTCTTTCTCATCCGTGCCATTGGCAAAAACCTGGTCGCTTAAGGAGGCATTATGGCTAAACAAGTTTCACTTATTGACCAAACAGGCTGGCTCCGACCCATTATTTGTTGGGCATTGGCGCTACTGGTCTTTTTCCCAATCTTTATGATGCTAATAACGGCATTCAAAACCGAACAACAAGCGATTTCGGTGCCACCCGCGTTCATCTTTGAACCAACGATTGAAAACTTTGGCATTGTGCAAGAGCGCAGTGACTACATGAAGTTTGCGATTAACTCGGTGATCACAGCGTTCGGCTCAACAATATTGGCGCTGCTCATTGCGATTCCCGCCGCGTATTCCATGGCGTTTTATCCTCAAAAACACACCAAGGATATGTTGCTTTGGATGTTGTCTACCAAGATGCTTCCTGCGGTTGGCGTTTTAATTCCAATCTATGTGCTGTGCCAAAAGACAGGATTGCTCGATACCACGTTTGCACTCACGATTATTTATACCCTAATCAATCTGCCGATTGTGGTGTGGATGCTGTTCTCTTACTTCAAGGACATCCCGCGTGACATCCTTGAAGCAGTGCGCCTAGATGGGGCAGATACCTTAGGTGAAATTCGACATGTGTTGCTTCCATTATCGTTAGGTGGCATTGCTTCAACAGCATTGTTATCCATCGTATTGAGCTGGAACGAAGCATTTTGGTCAATCAACTTAACGTCTGCGAACGCAGGCACGCTGGCCACCATGATTTCCACCTATTCAAGTCCAGAAGGATTGTTCTGGGCGAAGCTTTCTGCCGCATCTACGCTTGCGTGTGCGCCTATCGTCATTCTTGGTTGGTTCTGTCAGAAACAACTGGTTCAGGGATTAACCTTTGGGGCTGTTAAATGAGCTACTTACAAGTCAAACACTTATACAAAAAATACGGCGACGTCCTCGCGCTCAAGGATATCGACTTTGAGATTAAAAAAGGGGAATTCGTTGTTTTCGTTGGACCGTCTGGCTGCGGTAAATCGACGTTGCTGCGGACAATTGCAGGTTTGGAGTCATCCTCAGACGGGGATATTTGCTTGGATGGTGAATCGATCATCGAGACCCACCCTTCTAAGCGCGACGTGGCCATGGTGTTCCAAAGCTATGCGCTATACCCGCACATGTCAGTGAAAGACAACATGTCTTTCGCATTAAAACTAGCGAAACGCTCACCCGAAGAAATCGAAGAGAAAGTCGGTAAGGTCGCCAAAGCGCTGAAGCTGGACGCCCTGCTTGATCGCAAGCCAAAAGCACTTTCTGGCGGTCAGCGTCAACGTGTCGCGATTGGTCGCGCCATCGTACGAAATCCGAAAGTCTTTCTGTTTGATGAACCTTTGTCTAACCTCGATGCTGCGCTGCGTGTCGAAATGCGTATCGAACTTTCAAGGCTGCATCAAGAGCTTCAAAGCACCATGATTTACGTGACGCATGATCAGATCGAAGCCATGACACTGGCGGATAAAGTGGTGATCATGAGTCAAGGCGAAGTGGCACAAATTGGTACACCGCTTGAACTTTACCACCAGCCCGCCAATCGTTTTGTCGCCACCTTCATTGGGACGCCAAAAATGAATGTCTTACCAGTAAACAAGGTGATTGATGGAGAAACACTGGACGTTTCATTCAATGAAGACGCTCGCATTCAGTTACCTAAAGGCGAATATAACGATGGGGCATTGAGTGCAGGAAGCATCGGTTTTCGTCCTGAATCCCTGACCATCTGCCCGCCAAATGAAGGTGACATCAACGGGGACGTCGAAGTCATTGAACAGTTGGGCAGCGAAACGCTAACCTACGTCCGTACCTTGAGTGGCGAAACCATCGTCGTGCGTGCAGACCCTAAATTCACGCCTAAGTTGCGTGATGCTGTTGGCGTAAAATTGGACCCATCAAAAGTTTATCTTTTTGACAAAGAAGAAAAAGCCACCAACATATACGGTGAGGTTAGCCATGTCTGAAAACTACCGCCTTGTGCATTTTGGTATTGGTGCCTTCCACCGCGGTCATCAGGCTTTTTACTTAAAGCTGCTCAACGATCAGCTCCCAGAAGCTGATCGCTGGTATTACACCGATGTGAATTTACGAGATGACACACGCCGTATACCCGATGCGTTGAGACAGCAACAAGGTCTCTATCATTTCAAACGCATCGCCCCAGATGGCACAGCACAATACATTGAGATAGACAGTATCGACCGCGTAGAAGATGCCTCGGCCGACCCTTCTGTGATTGAACGTATATTCAATGATAGCGCCGTTAAAGCCCTAACTATTACAGTGACAGAAGCGGGTTACTACCTTACTGACAGCGACGATCTTAACCTCGCCAACCTTGAGGTTTCACATGACATAACCGTCATTCGCCAAGGTAACGGACAACCTAAAACTCTCTATGGCTACCTTGCACTCGCACTGCTCACTCGCCAAAGTATGGCATCAGGCGCTATCACCGTCGCCACGTGCGATAACTTGCGCGACAACGGTAAGCGTCTTGAAAAAGCTTTTGGTCAGTTTATTGAGGCCGCTGAGTTAAGTGACCTTTCAAACTGGATGAGTGACAACGTCACTTTCCCGTGTTCGATGGTGGACAGAATTACACCCGTGCCACCAGCGAATCTGTCACAAGAGATTAAGCGAGAGTTAGGCGTGGATGATGCCTGCCCAATCATGGGGGAAGATTTCGAGCAGTGGGTGATTGAAAATAAGTTCGCGACCGACTTTCCTCCACTTAATAAAGTCGGCGTGACCTTCACCAACAACGTACATGCATTTGAAGAAGCAAAAATCCGAATTCTTAATGGCGGTCATTTTCTGCTCTCTTATGTGGGTGCACTGCGTGGCTATCACAGCTACGATGAGAACATTCGTGACGCTGAACTCAACAAATGGCTCAAGCAATATCATCAAAATGAAGTCATCCCGACGATTGATGATCGCCCGTTTGACTTAGAAGAATATCGATCAATCATCATATCTCGTTTCAGCAATGCATACATTGCCGATTCTATAGAGCGCATTGCGATGGACAGCATCAGCAAATTTCCGCAGTTCATTTTGCCAACAGTGAGACTCAATTTAGAGCGTGAACATATGCCAACCGCTGCGATGAGGCTCATTGCACACTGGTACTGCTTTCTGGCACTCAACATCAGTGGTCGCTTTGCGTTTAACTATAAAGACCCCTACCTCGCGGTTGCACAAGGGTGGATGGATCAAACTGACCCAATCGATGCCTTCTTGCAAGACCCTGATGTCTGGCAGGGGCTCAATCAACGTTATCCGTTTTTCGGTGAATCCCTTGCCATTCAAATCAAGCAGACATTAGACGAATATGAGGAGCGCTACCCATGACACTTTCTCTCGACCTTCACGGTAAGCCGGTGCTCGATAGCAAAGTCGCGTTACTTACTGGTGCGAACGGTGGCATTGGTCTGGCGGTGGCCTATGCCTACCTCGCCAGCGGGGCGAAATGTGTGATAGTCGATTTACCCAAAGATCCCTCCCCTGGCGTGAGTGCTCTACTCGATAAATATGGCGACAACCTTGCGTATCGGCATGCTGACATCACAGATGCTGAGGCGCGTCAGCATATTGTCAGCGCCGTAGTATCGAAGTTTGGCGGCATTGATGTGCTGTTTAACAATGCGGCGGTGTTCGACATGGGGCCGTTCCTTGAAGCCACTGAAGCGCAGTTTGACAAGCTGTTCAACGTCAACGTGAAAGCCATGTTGTTTCTGATGCAAGATGTCGCTAAGGCGATGGTTGAAGCTGGGAACGGTGGCAAGATCATCAATATGGCGTCACAAGCAGGACGACGAGGAGAAGCGCTCGTCGCCCATTACTGCGCGACCAAGGCTGCGGTGGTCAGCTATACCCAATCCGCAGCGCTTGCCCTTGCAGAGCACGGGATTACAGTGAATGGCATTTCGCCCGGCGTGGTTGATACCCCAATGTGGGATAGCGTGGATGCCCTGTTTGCCAAGTACGAAAACCGCCAACTGGGTGAAAAGAAAAAACTCGTGGGTGAAGAAGTCCCCCTCGGGAAAATGGGTGTGCCCAATGACATCGCTGGCATGGCACTGTTTCTTGCCTCGCCATTATCGGACTACATCACCGCCCAGACATACAATGTCGATGGCGGCAACGTGATGAGCTAACGATATGACGACCTATCTCGGTATTGATATTGGTACGTCAGCGGTGAAAGTGCTGTTGGTTGACAGCCACGGTGATGTACTTGATAGCCACTCAGAATCTTATGGGATCGACTCGCCGCAGCCATTGTGGAACGAGCAAAACCCAGATGTATGGTGGCAAGCCACCGTCAATTCGCTCAAAGCGCTACAAGCCGTGAATGAATCAGCATGGCGTCAGGTTGCAGCGATTGGGCTATCAGGCCAAATGCACGGTGCAGTGTGCCTTGATGACCAAGGCCAACCATTGCGTCCTGCTATCTTATGGAATGACGGTCGCGCCTTCCAAGAGAGCGCAACACTCAACCGTTTGTGCCCGAACATAGGACACACCGCAGGCGTTCCGGCCATGCCTGGCTTTACCGCGCCAAAGCTGCTTTGGTTGCATGAACATGAACCTGACGTTTTTCGCCGTATCCACAAAGTTATTCTGCCGAAAGATTATGTCCGTCTAAAACTGACCGGCACGTATTGTACCGATGTGAGTGATGCAGCCGGCACGGTATGGCTCGATGAAGCCAAGCGCGATTGGGATGATGACATTTTGCAAGCTTGTCACCTGACGCGAGTGCAAATGCCAACGCTGATTGAAGGCAATGAAAACAGCGGTACACTGTTAGAAGACATCGCAAATCAACTTGGCTTATCCACGCAAGTCTGTGTCGCAGGAGGCGCGGGTGATGCGTCAGCCGGCGGTATTGGCATTGGGGCGATCAACGAAGGCGATGCCTTTTTATCTCTCGGCACATCTGGTCAGATATTCGTGGCCAAAGAGCAACACATCGCCAACCCAGATGCTTACATTCATGCCTTCGCACATGCGCTGCCAAACCGATGGTGTCATATGGCTTGCCTACTTAATGGAGCCAGTCCACTTCAGTGGTTTTCCACCATTACGTCAACGCCCATTGCAACATTGTTAGAAGAAGCAGAAAGCCAGCACAATATTCATGACTCCGTCTATTTTCTTCCCTATCTCACAGGCGAGCGTACCCCGCATAACAATCCTTTTGCAACGGGCAGTTTTGAAGGTATTACGGGGCAGACCCAACGCAGTGACATGACACAAGCCATTCTGGAAGGCATCGCATTCAGCTTTCGAGATTGTTTGTTAGCACTCAACAGTCGTCATCCCTCTTTAACAGCACTTGGTGCCATTGGAGGCGGAGCGAAAAGTGCGTTCTGGCTTCAGATCCTAGCAGATGTATTGAACGTCCCTATTCACAAATACCAAGGCGCTGAAACTGGGCCAGCGATGGGCGCCGCTAGACTCGCTATTTTGAGCCACACTCAACAAGATATCGAATCAGTCTGCACTCCGCCGCCTGTTGAAGCGATCTTTTTGCCCGATCCCGACAGACACAATATCTATGTGAAAAAGCACGTACATTTTGACCGTTTGTATCAAGCGCTGTCGCCGACCTATGGTCACACAAACATGTAGAGGTTACACCTAATGTCAGTTGCTCAAGATCCGGTTTGGGAATTTATACAGATAGAAGATAAGTCCGTGTTCTATAAAGAACATGGTGTGCCGCACCACAGCATTCACTGGCACGTACACGAACAATATGAACTGCATCTCATCGTAAAAACCAATGGCAAGGCCATGATAGGCAACCACTTGGGTCCTTTCTCACCAGGCCAACTTACCTTGGTAGGGCCGTGGTTGCCTCATAACTGGGAAAGCCAGTTAGCGCCAGGGGAAACGCACGAACTGCGTGACATGGTGATCCTGTTTAAACCTGATCTTTTCTATACCGCTGCAAAGTCATTTCCTGAACTCGTCCAATTTGGTCCATTGCTTGAGCAAGCTAAAATGGGGATTGAGTTTTTAAATGTCCCTTTTGATACGGCCGTGGAGTATTTTACTAAAGTAAAACAAAGTGAAGGCGTGACACGCTTGGTGAACTTTCTTTCGTTTATTGATTATCTCAGCCATCGAAATACGCGCTTGCTTTCGAATATGCCAGCATCAGAAGTGAAAGATGCAGGTACCTTACAAACACGAATCAATGAAGTGGTGGACTACGTGATGCAAAACTATCAGCATCCGCTTCGATTAAAAACGCTTGCTGATAAATTGGGCATGACAGAATCATACTTCTCGCGTTTCTTTCATCAATCCTCAGGACATCGATTTACTGATTTCGTCAATCGCGTCAGAATCCAACGCGCCTGTGTGCTTCTGAGTGATACCAGTACCACCATTGCCGAAATCAGCCAAACGGTCGGTTTCCACAATCTCGCGAACTTCAGTCGACAATTTCGTCGTATTAACGGGATAAGCCCGCTGGCTTACCGCAAGAAACACCTATCTCCAAATCGAAATCTCTAGTTCGATTCGCCACTAAGACCAATAAAAAGGCGGTTTAATCGCGTATCAAGGACGATGGTCAAAACTCTGAATCTGACCGGTTTTTGGTGTATGTGCCTTTTCAAGGGCATCGATTTCCAAAAACTGGATCAGCGCCAAACTGGCGGCGCAGTAGCTCTGCTTTTCCTCAAATACAGCGCGCGCCACATCAATGCTTTCCTCAGCGAATCGTCGAATTTCCATTGAATTCTGACTATCACTGAACGTAATCTGTTGTTGTAAAAGCATTGTGCGCAAGTTATTGCTGCAAACAGATTCACTCGTGTTCACTTGTTGCCGATCATAAAGAGGCTTGCCTCTAGCCGCCTCAGATCCGTTTATAATTTCAGCGCAAAACACCGACGGCACAAACAATAAGAACAGAAAAAAAGCAGAGACATAAAAGGAAGAGCGCATAAGTAACAACATCAAACTTATCAACCTGTTAGTAGGTTGAAGATTATTTCATAGAGATGAGTGATTGTTGATACCGCATTCCATTTTTTGAAGCAGGATAGTGTAACGAAACCTATACCCGATGACTTAGAGTCCAACGTGTCAACGCACCACACGTGCCATATTGTCAAAGATACCCAGTGGCGTTTACGTTCAAACGGGGCGTGTTAGACACCTCCCGTCACATCAATAATGGTACCCGTGGAGAAAGACGCGTCATTGGACAATAAAAAGCAGATTGCAGCAGCAACTTCTTCTGGGCTACCACCACGCTGCAAAGGAATACGCGGGGTAAGGCGAGCAATACGGTCAGGCTCTCCGCCATCAGCATGAATATCAGTATGGATTAGACCCGGCCTCACACCGTTAACACGAATACCTTCTTCCGCCACTTCCTTTGACAGCCCAATAGTCAATGTATCCACCGCACCTTTACTGGCGGCATAATCGACGTATTCGTTTGGCGAACCCGTGCGGGAGGCCCCAGAAGACACATTAACTATCGCACCACCTTTGCCACCGGATGATATCGCCATACGTTTGATGGCTTCGCGAGCACAGAGAAAGCTCCCCGTTACATTGGCGAGCAATACCTTGTTAATGCGGTCGGCATTCATGTCCACCAGCTTACTTTGAGTAAACAAAATACCCGCATTGTTAACCAATCGAGTTAGCGGTATACCGAATGTATCGATACAAGCAAACAGTGCCATCACTTCCTCTTCCTGCGATATGTCTGCTTGAACGGCAAAAGCATGGCCCCCCGTGGCTTTAATGGACGAAACCACTGCATCGGCTGCATCCTTTCTTGAATGGTAATTCACACAAACCACAAAGCCTTGTTCAGCAAGACGCGTCGCTGTCGCCGCGCCAATGCCTCGACTTGCCCCAGTCACGAGGGCAATTTCTTGATGCTTTTGTCCCATCACTTCTTACCAGCATTGGGGAAATCAATATCTTCTATGTCAACGACTTGCCAAGGACGTCCTTGATTACGGAATATGCGCTTGTTTAAGCGTGGATAATCCGCTTCATCATGTGCAAGACGCTGCCCTACAACAATACATCGCAGTGTGCTCTCTCCGGTATTGATCATGGTATGTGGTAACCCTCCCGCGGGATAACCAATAAAATCGCCCTGTGAGACAGGGAATACCTCTTCATCAATAGTGACTTCCGCATTACCTGCTAGCACATAGACACATTCATCTTCAAAATAGTGAACATGGTATTGGGTTGACTCATGGCCCGGCTCAATCTCAATGATGTGAAAACCCAATCCTGTCAGGCCAACGAGGTCACCCAATGATTTGCTCTTTCTAACCGCATTGGCATTCAAAAAGTGGGTTTTGGTCACCCCTTCCATTTCTTCAATGGCTTGTTTTTTGATGATGTATTCGCTCATTGTCGTCGTCCTTTTCCTTTAGCCAACGATATTGACTTAAAATACCGTCCACTGGCAGCACAAGCTGCCTGAGTTTGTTCAATCATAAAGGAGTATCACTTCATTCGCTGACAAGCAAAACAGGACGCGAAGAATGAGCGCAAGTTATTGAAAGTGCGAGAAGGGTCTAGACATATACCCAAGTAGCCTAAAGATGCTTGTTCAGTGACAATGGGTTTGGGTATGTATCAGTGAAGTTTAGGACTGAATGATGCATCCAAATCTATTCGTTCACCGTCGAGTGCAATCGGATTCATCACTTCATCAAAGCGCGGATCGGAGAGCATTTTTTCCATACCCTGATCACGCACTTGTCGTGACGGCCAGATAATCCACGAAAACAGGACGACGGATTTGGCGTTGTGATTGCTACTTTGTGAAGGGTAGTCATCAGAGTTTTGGTCACTGCAATGCACTACATTGATCGCACCATAGGCACGCATCAACGGGATAGCGTCAGTCACAAGGCGTCGATAAGTTTCTTTGTTTGTTACGGGTAAGGCGGTAACTAAGCCATCAACATATAGCATGATCTATTTCCTCAGCCGTTCGCGATTACTGATATCGGAACCCGAAATGCGGCGTTATGATCAAGCCACTGACTTTGTTGTTTTTTGGTTAAAACTTTTTAAGGTTTTTTAGCCTTTTTTTAACCTATGCCTACGCATTTTTTGACGTATGCAGCATGGATAAAAAGAAGCGAGTTTGAGATTTAATATTAATCTTGTTGCACTCCCCGTTGCTGACTCATCATCGAGAAATGCATAAAGTTTCTTATGTGTTATTGATTTTGCGGAAGAACATTTTGCGAAAGAAAAGCATGAGGAAATAACGTGACTAAAAGAAGAGATATAGAACGAGAGAGAACATCACCCGGTCACCAAACACTTTTGAATTGCTCAATCATGTAAATAATATCCGAGCCCATCTCGCCAAACTCTTTCGCAGACAGTTTACGATCGAGAAAATCGTTGTACCCACGCAGTTCTTGCTTATCAAAATGCTCCAAATTTTTAAATCCCATGGACCAATCTGGAAATACACGTTTGGTGATCTCACTGCGCTCAAGCACCACTACGCTGGTATGACGATCATCTTGCTGAATTTGACAATAAAGCCTTTCAACAGCTTGCTGCTCACCCTCTAAGATCTGAAAGAAATTCCCTTTTGCATAAAGTAGCAACCCACTGATGTTGTTTCCTGCGTTGTGTGCACGTGCTTTACCTAGAAGCTGCATTAGCTTTGATTCACTAAACTCAATGGTGGCAGCACTCGCATAGATTAACCGAAACATTCATACCCCGAAAACGCACAATTTCACGCTGTTAGCGACATTTACTCTAGTTGTCTAATAAATATAGTCGTTTATACACGATAAACATAAACACACTTATGCAACGAGATTACGCATAGCCAAACAACCTCAAGATGCTTGTTCAGCAAGAATTTTTTGGTTGTTAGGCACGTCACTCAGTAGAACAGTAGAGGGCAGAGAATGTAAGGAGAGATGAAATATTAGTGAGACGTTTCAGGGAATATTCGATTGAAATATGGACACAGGAATAGGCAGATCTTGCCCTGTATCCTGGAACAGCTTAAACGCCGCCGAGATACGGTGCCCACCATCCTGAAGAATGTAGGTTTTGCCGCATGCACAGCGAATCAGTTGAATCGCCTCTTTTATACTGTCACCGCTTTTGAGGCTTTTTAGCACACTTTTAAAGCGTGCATCGTCACCACGCAAACATTGGAGATCCATCTTTACCAATTCACTGACTGGGATCAATTCCATGGCGTTTTACCTCATATTCAAAGCATGCAGAACAGCCACTATGACGCAACAAATCCTAAATATTGGAACTATAAGTGAGACTATCGGTGTTCCCATTTTTGTCGCGTACCGGCTTCAATGCCGATAATTCCTTCGACTACTCGTTCGCCATCAGCCATTTTTTCAACAAAGCTGCGAGTTGTGCTTGTTCATTGTCATCGAGCGAAGACAGCATTTCTCGTTCATTGTCGACATGCGCTTCCACCACTTTGTCGATTAATACCAAACCTTCCGTTGTCAGCGTCACGAGGCAGCTTCTCCTGTCTATTTCGCTTGCTTGTCGTTCAACTAATCCACGCTTCACCAACCCATCAACGCGAGTGCTCATCGCACCAGATGACAGCATCAACGTCTGATAAAGCTCTGTCGGGGTGACCGCTTCACCCGCTCGACGTAACGAGGCGAGAATATCAAATTCAATATTGCTTAGATCAAATTGCTTAAATACTTCATCGATTCGAACTGTCATTAGCTGTTTCGTCCGACCTACGCGCCCAACAACCCCCATCGGAGAACAGTCCAAATCCGGTCGTTGCGCCTTCCACTGCGCCAAAATTGTATCAACGTGATCTGTGTTCATTGCACCTCCAAATTTATCTTTTGTAAAAGATACTTGATCGAAAACACGAAAGCGAATACTTTATCTTTCATAAAAGATACTTTTTAGCGAAATATCATTGAGGAGCTCACCGTGCCAAATTATTTACTCGCAGCACTTGTTCCCATTCTGTGGGGCAGCACCTACGCTGCGGTGAGTCTCTTCTTATCAGATTTATCGCCATTTTGGGTGGCAGTATGGCGTGCACTACCCGCAGGTCTTTTGCTGTTAATACTAAAACCCGGTCGTCCCCCTTTGCCTTGGAGCAAAATGACACTGCTCAGTGTGTTCAACATTGCGGCATTCTTTCCTCTCCTTTTTATCGCAGCGTATCGCCTACCCGGCTCCGTCGCGGGTACCTTAGGCGCGACACTCCCTTTACAACTGATGTTGGTGCAGTGGCTAGTCGAAGGGAAAAAACCAGAACTCAAAATGCTGGTATTAGCTTTGGTTGGGTTAGGCGGAGTGATGCTTATTCTTAATCCCAGTGCAGATATCGACCCAATCGGCGCGGCAGCCGCCTTAGTCGCCACGGCACTCGTGGCACGTTCATCATTGTGGTTAAAAAACTGGCCAGTGACTGACATTTTTCGCCTGACGGCGTGGCAATTGACGCTGGGTGGATTGATGTTGGTGCCAATCGCCTTTTTGGTCGAAGGCATGCCAAAAGCACTGACTCTGCATGAACTGCCCGGTTTGCTTTGGGTAAGTTTGCTAAACAGCTCTTTCGCATATTGGGCATTTTCACGTTCAATCAAAAAGATTGGTGCCGATTCAATGGCGATGATCAGTATGCTCAACCCTGTAGCAGCGGTGACTCTTGGCATTTTCCTTGTTGGCGAAGTCTTAGGACCCTATCAATGGTTGGGTATCTCAATCGTAATGTTGAGTTTATTGCTGATGGTAAGAATGAAGCAAAAAACAGTCCGAAAGGCCTCGCTCAAAGGGTTGTGACAAACGCTTACTGCGATGCGTCGTTATTCAATCAATGTCGACTTAATAAAAGTATGGATAAGCTTTGAAAGGCCTTTCTTGCTCTCGTTTAATGAGCAGACGACACATAATGGCAACACTGATGCACTCCATCGCCAAAGAAACTTGATCTAAGTCGAGGATTTGAGTTCATGTTGATGCATAACACTCCTCCCTTAACTTGAATCAATCCCCCATCGATAGATAACAGATCAGTGAATAACATCAACATTCCCTTCGTATGCAGCCTGATATAAATCATACATAGCGCATGACCTTCGGTTACTTCCAAAAACACAAACTTGAACAGCGCCCAAACACAGTGCTAAATGCAGGATGATTTTACTTAATGGAGGAAGCGATCATGGAAATACGCATAGACGATCTCAGTGGTAAAGAAATTCAAGCACTCCTCCAACAGCACCTCAACAACATGCACGAAATTAGCCCTGCAGAGAGTGTTCATGCACTTGATTTGAGTGGATTGAAAAGCCCAGATGTCACGCTTTGGAGTGCGTGGGTCGATGGTGAGTTGGCAGGTTGCGGTGCGCTCAAGCAAATTAGCCCCTCACACGGCGAAATCAAATCAATGCGTACATCGGAGAACTTTCTTCGTCGCGGCGTTGCTGCGAACCTCCTCGCACATATTCTTCAAGAGTCACGCAGACGTCAATACTCACGTCTAAGTTTAGAAACGGGCACTGAAACAGAATTTGAACCCGCACGAAGACTCTATCAACGTTTTGGCTTTGAAAACTGCTCACCGTTTGCTGAATACGTCGAAGACCCTAATAGCGCTTTTTTCACACGTGCTTTGCAGCAATTCAGTCCAGCCCTCTAATCCAGTGATATTGATTTAGAAGAGCCTATGAACCATAAAATTGAGATTGTTGACTACCACCCACGTTACACCGAGCAAACCATCATGATGTGGCGAGCAAGTAAAGAAAAAGCCATAGGAAAACCTGAAGCACACAATCTAGAAGCGCATCGCTATTATTTGAACAGAATTCTCGCAGCCACAAACCGCATTTATCTTGCCATTGAGCGCAGAACCGGACGCGTGCTAGGCATGATTGCTGCAGAAGAAGCGTTTATTACTCAACTCTATGTTGCGCCAGGTTCACAGCGGCAAGGGATTGGTTCTTCTTTAGTTCACTTAATTAAAGAAACCGCCAGCGGGGATCTGCGGCTGTATACATTCGAAGTCAATAAAGGTGCTCGCTACTTTTGGGAGAAACATGGCTTTATCGAACGCGAAGTCGGCCAACACGATAATGAAGAAGGCTTAGTCGATATACTTTGCGAGTGGCACAATAGGTCGGCTTTTAGCCGAACCATACATTATGCGTACTCGTAATACGTTATTGCCCTTCTCTTATCGTTAAACGATGCTGTTACACCATCAAGCACCCACGACGAACTCAACTGACTTAAAGGTGTTTGTTCAGAGAGACATTGTCATCAAAGCCCCTCAAAGGGGCCACAATCCTTAGACTTTTCTCCCCACATTGCACGAGATGTGCGAATCTGAATCCTATATCTAGAAGTTAGTCAGGCATGACGACAATCTCCTATCTCTTTTACGATAAACAATTCTCGCCAAATGTAGCAATGCAGCGCAAAGACGCACAACGCTTAGCGCGTAAAGGATAGGCCGCAAGCATTGATGAATATAATTTATCGTGACAAATGAAAAATTGACTTGTCGCTTATAGAGCAAAGCTGTAAGTTGCGCCCTCCTTAGTGCGGTGCTGTCAATGTGGATGCGATAATTGTGCCGCCGGAGCTGTAACGATAGTGTTGATTATTCAATCAGTTCTTATAAATGTGAGCGGAATATATTCGCAAAGCAACTATCGTTTACTTGAGTAGTGTCAACGACTGACGCGCTCACTCCATCTTTCCGACATTTTTTATCCGGGGCATTGACAGAGATGACTAACAACAACACCACTCGACCAACACACGTCGAGAACCCAAACCAAACATTGGCAGATTCAAAAATGTTGGTTGGTTGGCGCGAATGGGTGAGCCTGCCTGAGCTAAACATCTCTGCAATTAAAGCAAAAGTGGATACCGGCGCGCGAACGTCTTGCCTGCATACGTTTGGCATCGAAGAATACGAAAAAGATGGCGAAAAATGGGTGAAGTTTATGATTCATCCTATCCAAGACGACAACATCACTCAAGAAGAGTGCCATGCAAAAGTCAAAGACATGCGAACAGTGCGTGACTCCGGCGGCCATGAGACACTCCGCTATGTGATCGAAACGCAGCTAATTATTGGAAACTTGAGCTATCTGATTGAGATGACATTGACTGCACGCGATAGCATGATATTTAGAATGTTATTGGGACGCACCGCAATGGAAGGCCGCTTGCTGGTTGATTCAGAAGCATCATTTATCGTTGAAGCGCCACAAGGTTAAGTTTATGAAAATTGGAATTCTATCTCGCAACGAAAATCTATACTCCACTCGCCGCCTGATCGAAGCGTGTGAAGCACGTGGGCACGAATACAAAATCATTGATGCTTTGCGTTGCTACATGAACATCAACTCAACCCAGCCATCAATTCACCTGAAGGGCGAAGACTTGGTCGGGTTTGATGCTGTCATTCCACGCATCGGTGCGTCTGTGACTTTCTATGGCTGCGCTGTATTACGTCAGTTTGAAATGATGGGCATTTACACCGTTAACGATTCTGTGGCCATTTCACGTTCGCGCGATAAACTGCGTTCACTCCAGTTGTTGTCGCGTAAAAATATCGGTATGCCGATCACTGGGTTTGCAAGCAAGCCGGGTGACATTAAAGACCTTCTGAGCATGGTTGGCGGCACGCCAGTTGTGATCAAACTTTTGGAAGGCACACAAGGTATTGGTGTGGTATTGGCTGAAACACGCAAAGCAGCAGAAAGCGTTATCGAAGCTTTCATGGGCTTGAAAGCCAATATCATGGTTCAGGAATACATCAAGGAAGCGGGCGGTGCGGACATTCGCTGCTTCGTGATTGGCGACAAAGTCATTGCAGCCATGAAGCGACAAGCTCTGCCTGGCGAATTCCGTTCTAACCTCCACCGTGGCGGCAGCGCATCACTGATACGCATCACGCCAACAGAACGTAAAACTGCAGTTGCAGCGGCAAAGGCAATGGGCCTTCACGTTGCGGGTGTAGATTTGCTGCGCTCTGAGCGCGGACCTCTGGTAATGGAAGTTAACTCATCACCAGGTTTAGAAGGGATCGAAACAGCTACCGGAAAAGACGTAGCTTCTTTGGTCATAGAACATATAGAGAAAATAGTCTCTGCTCCGAGGACAAGGACACGTGTCAAAAGCCAATAATAAAAATAACGCATTTGAAATTGGCGGGATCACCATCCCGCCAGGTGAACGCGCTAGCGTTGAATTTGAAGTTGCCAAGCTTTATACACACTCGCCGCTGTCAGTGACAGCGGAAGTTATTCATGGAAAGAAGCCCGGCCCTGTTCTAATGATTAACGCCGCCATTCATGGCGACGAATTGAATGGTGTGGAAGTCGTCCGTCAGACGCTAGAGCGCATTAATCCAGCGACGCTGAAAGGCACGCTTATTGCGATTCCTGTCGTCAACGTTTTCGGCTTTATTCACAAATCACGTTACCTCCCAGATCGCCGAGATCTCAACCGCTGTTTCCCTGGCTCAGAACGTGGTTCGATTGCAGGACGCATGGCATATCAGATCTTTGAACAGATCGTACGCCGATGCACCCATATTATGGACCTACATACCGCGGCTATTTACCGTACCAATTTGCCACAAATCCGTGCGAATTTGTCCAACGAAGAAACCAACGAAATGGCGATCGCTTTCGGCACCCCTGTGGTTATCGATGCTGCGCTTCGTGAAGGTTCTTTGCGTTCTGAAGCCGAGAAAATTGGCATTCCTGTAATCACCTACGAAGCAGGTGAAGCGCTACGTTTCGAACCGTATGCGATTACTGCGGGTGTGAATGGCGTTAAGCGCGTGATGCAGCACCTAGGGATGATCCGCAAGAGTGCACGTAAGTCGAAAGTTGAACCTGTTATTGCTCGCGCGACGCGTTGGCTTCGTGCAGAGTCAGACGGCATTTTACGCTCACACGTGTCTCTTGGTCAGCGTGTCAGTAAAGGTCAGTTGCTAGCATCAATCAGCAGCCCAGTCGGTAGCGAAGAAGTACAAACAATTGCACCACTGGGTGGCATTATCATCGGTCAGCAAACACTACCACTGGTCAATGAAGGTGATGCAATCTTCCACATTGCTTACTTCGAAGAACCAGACCGTATGGTTGAGCAGCAGGTAGAGAACTACTTGGATGAAGTGACTGATGATGCAAGCAATGAAATTAAGTTCGGCATCGGCGTTCAGTAAGCCACAGACGAAGTAGTTACTGACATTTCGTTTATCTGTATAGAGTTGCAGTCTATCTGCAACTCTTTTTTTTGTTCTTTTTTTTTGTTCTTTTTATCTATTCGCTCATCACTCTGTAACCCCTATCTTTCCTCAACTTTTACTCAAGCCCAGTTAACAATTCATCAACATCTCACTATTGAGACAATAATCCTGGTTAACAGGTGGTTAATATGTAATCGACATCAGAGGACTGACCAGAGGTATTTGTTGTGAAAGGATTCATATTGTCATTGTTACTCGCCACCGCCTCGTTTTCCGTGTTTGCGGGATCAACAACGAGCGGGGTTTCTGCCACAGGCTACACCCAAACCAAATACCCCATTGTGCTTGTTCATGGCCTGTTTGGCTTCGACCGGATAGCAGGCGTTGACTATTTCCATGCCATCCCACAAGCGTTAACCCGCAGCGGCGCAAAAGTCTTTGTCGCACAGGTTTCAGCAACGAACAGCTCAGAAAAACGCGGCGAGCAGTTATTGCAGCAAGTTCGCTGGGTACTTGCGGTCACAGGGGCAAAAAAGGTCAACCTAATCGGACACAGCCACGGTAGTCCAACAGCACGATATGTTGCTTCCGTTGCACCACGATATGTGGCTTCAGTCACCAGTGTTGGCGGCGTGAATAAAGGATCAGAATTTGCTGATGTCGTACGAAAAACCTTCTCACCAGGCTCTTCAGGGGAAGCAGTTGCAGTCGGCGCGGCCAAAGCATTGTCTGGATTAATTAGTGTTTTATCGGGCGGCAGTCACTTACCTCAAGACCCACTCGCTTCACTGAATTCTTTGACGACCAAAGGCTCGTTGGCATTCAATGCCAAATACCCAGAAGGCATACCTACGTCTCGCTGCGGTGAAGGGCGTTACCGCGAATCAAATGGTGTTTACTATTACTCTTGGTCAGGCACGAGCACTGCGACCAACATCTTCGATATCACCGACCCTGTTCTATTTGTCACAGGGCTGTTCTTTTCAGAACCCAACGATGGGCTTGTAGGACGCTGCGCAACACATTTAGGGCGTGTGATTCGAAGCAACTATCGCATGAATCATCTTGATGAAGTGAACCAGTTCTTCGGACTTCACCACCTATTTGAAACGGATCCTGTCACTGTCTATCGCCAGCACGCCAACAGGTTGAAGCGACAAGGCTTGTAGCCATAGACAATAATGTTGACGTCTACACACTTAGAAATCAGTGTTCGCATCCTGCTAATACCAACGATCACAGAAGCATACGCTGACATCTAGGATGACAAGGAGTCCCAAATGCGCATTACATATACGTCTTACAAAATCATCTTTCTCATTGTGGTGGGATTAGTATTTGCTGCATGTGTCTACCTGTACGCAAACGATGAAAATGAAGACCAAGCGCAGATACGCTCTCATCTTGGAACTGACGTCGACATCTCATCAGATCGTGATACGTTTGAGTATTTTCTCTCGACCTTAGGTGAACAAGACTTGGTACAAGTGAACGATGCCTATAGCCATTTTTCGGAAACAATGAGTTTCGGAGAACGCCAAAAAGCATTGTTCGATAAGTATCAGGCGTATCGTCAATCGCTATCGCTGATCGCCGCACCAACATCATTATCAGGTATAGAATACTTGCTCCATGTTCATTATCAGAGCCTATCTATTCAATCACTGCATTTCAGCGAAGAAGAACAAAAGCGCCTGTTTTACGAACAAAACTTAACGAGTGAAATGGCAATCAAACGCCTTGAGCTTGAGCTAATGGGCCTTGATGAGGAGAGCTACCAAGCGCAATGGCAATCTGAACTCGACCAATTACCGCCGGATATGAAAGAGAGTTACCAGAACGCCGCATTGATTAGCAACTTAAACACCCTCTCTCAGCAAGATGGAGAGATGAACATCGATAAAATCCGTGCGTTAGTTGGTGACGATGCCGCACAACGTCTTCATGAACTCGATGTGCAAGAAACGGCCTTTCACCAAACCTTCCAACGTTATCTGACCGAGCGCGGTGACATACTAGATCAAGAATTTGGCTCTGACGCTGAACGAGACAGCGCGTTAACTGCCTTAATAAACACGCACTTTTCACCCGAAGACCAGCGTCGTGTAAAAGCGTTGCAAACGCTCGATAGCGAAGAGAACAATGCCTCTAATTCCATCTAGTTTCAGACTGTGATAGTCAGTTATCCACAGTCGATGTGGTGCAGTTCTGACGTGAATCTAGTGAAAATGTTGCGAAGGCGCGAGCAAGGAGACGCGAAACCGAACCTGCTCTCCGAACCGCTGACGGATGTCATGAATTGCAGATTGAGATTCATCCACGACTTCAACAGCAACAATCTCATCAAACTCATCGGTGTATAACCGCAGGTTGCCTATGTACACCACGTTGTCGTCAACACGTACCAAAAATTTGAGTGGCTCCGGAAGCGCCAACATGGCATAGACAAGGTCGCTATCATCATCGATTGCACGCTCTAGCCCTGTGAGTAGTTGGGTTCGTTTCGGAATCGCGAAATAAAATGGCTGGCCCCAATCTGTTAGTAGCCCAAGTGAATTGGCAGAAACGTTGTCTGCGCGAATCCAAATCAGCACTCTTTCCCTTTTAAACGGCTCAAAGGTGTCAGTTTCTTGTTTTAAAGATGCGCCAACCACAGCAGGCAATACTGTCAGCCGACCCACCACTAATACTTCACCATCTTTGATCTGAGAGATATCTGTGAGCGTATCTGTCATAGGGTTAGAAGAAGAACAACCTGTGATAGTCAGGATCAGAAAAATGAGCATTGCACGCAATGCTGACTGGCCATAGCCCAAGCGAATAGAAAGATGGGCGAAATAAAGTTGGTGACACATCATGGTTCAACCATAGTACACATCATGATGTTCAGCGGCGCTCTTATGCCGTGAAAGTAATCGACACCCCATGCGGTCTTCTCATCCACAGCGCGTTTTTATGACGCGCGTTCCAATGACAACATATAAGAAGGTGACACTATGCTTAACTGGGAGTCTGTATTAACCACCGCGAAACACGGTAACCCTATCCCTCCGCGTCGGGTTGAAAAATCGGAGGTGGAGTGGCAGGCCGAGCTGAGTGAAGAGCAATTCTATGTCACGCGTAAACATGGCACCGAACGCCCCTTTAGCTCTGAAATGTGCGGTATTTTTCACCCCGGAATATATGCTTGTGCCTGCTGCAATACACGCCTTTTTGATGCACAAGAAAAGTTTGATTCGGGCTCAGGATGGCCGTCTTTTACTGCCCCTGTCGAGGACAATGTCGTGGCGTACACCATGGACATTTCCCATGGCATGACTCGCATTGAAGTGACATGCAACGTGTGCGACGCGCACCTTGGGCATGTCTTCCCTGATGGGCCGCCGCCAACCAAACTGCGTTACTGCATTAATGCTGTTTCGTTAAGCAAAGAAGAGTAGCAGCGAAGCGTAAAACGTAAAACGTAAAAAGCCAGCCCATATCAGGCTGGCTTTTTATTGTTCAGAAAGACTGAATTAACTAATCAGCTTTCTTAACGCGGATCTTGCTGCTGGCAACATCACTTTGATTCAGGCTTGCAATCGCTGCTTTTGCTTCATCGTCATTTGGCATTTCAACAAACGCAAAGCCTTTTGACAGACCTGTTTCTTGGTCTAAAACGAGCGTGCATTCACCCACTGAGCCATGTGCTGAAAAAAGAACACGCAGTTCGTGCTCTGTCGTGGTGCGCGCAAGGTTGCGAACTAGAAGTTTCATATTAAGCCGTCTGATATAAAAAATACGAATGAATTGTCTCAGGTAAACGAGGGCAAACCAAGAAAAGAATCTGCGCATTCATCGATAGTTGCCGTTTGTAACGATGTTGCCAATACCTTCTTGCCATTTCATGCTCTATAACCAACGCCCCCATCACCTACTGTATATTATTTACCCGCAATTCCTCCGCGCGTTAACGCGGCTGGATCTAACAGTGCGTCGAGCTGCTCTCGTGTCAAATCCGTTTCTTCAAGAGCGACCGCTATGATTGCCCGATTTTCGTTGTAAGCCTTTTTTGCAATATCCGCCGCTTTCAAGTATCCAATGACAGGGTTAAGTGCTGTTACTAGAATTGGGTTTCTCTCCAATGCCGCTCCCACACGATCTTCATGCACCTTAAACGTCGCGATAGCTTTTGTTGCAAGAAGATTAAGTGCGTTGGCCATCAAATGAATACTGTCCAGCAGATTGTCGGCGATTAACGGTAGCATCACATTAAGCTCAAAATTCCCCGACTGCCCCGCGATACCAATAGTGACATCATTGCCCATGACCTGCGCAGCGACCATGGCGCTAGACTCTGGGATAACGGGATTTACTTTACCCGGCATAATCGAAGAACCAGGCTGTAAGCTTTCAAGTTCTATCTCACCGAGCCCAGCCAAAGGACCAGAGTTCATCCATCTTAAGTCATTGCTGATTTTCATGACGGCGACGGCAAGATTACGCAATTGCCCAGACAAACCCACTAAGGCATCTTGGCTTCCCATCACATTGAATGGGTGAGAATGAGGCTCAAATCTCGTTCCGGTGAACGCAGTAATCTCAGTGGCAAACAATGACGCAAACTGAGGATGTGCGTTAATTCCCGTTCCTACCGCCGTGCCACCTTGCGCCAACTTCCTTACCTCTTCTAACGCAAAAGTAATACCACGCTGACAACAAGTCATTTGTCGTCTCCATGCTTCCAACTCTTGCCCAAAGGTGACTGGCATTGCATCCATCAAATGGGTTCGCCCTGTTTTGACGATATGCCCAACTTCAGCTTCTTTATCGACCAATGTGCTCGTCAGAATATCAAGGGCAGGAAGCAATCGATTTTCGCACTCTAAAACTGCGCTGATTTGAATGGCGGTTGGTACCGCATCGTTGCTGCTTTGGCTCATATTGACATGGTCATTGGGGCTAATGTCTATGCCACATTTAATGGTTGCTAAGGTCGCAACCACTTCATTCATGTTCATGTTTGAGCTGGTGCCTGAACCTGTCTGAAATACATCGACAGGAAAATGATTAAGGTATTCTCCAGCAGATATTTCTTCACAGCTTTCCGTGATTGCTTCTGCAATCTGGGCATCCAAAAGCGACAAACTGCTGTTCACACTAGCCGCGCAATACTTCACCATGGCCAGCGCGCGAATAAACGGTGCAGGCATCTCCCTTCCACTTACCGTAAAATTATTCACCGCGCGCTGCGTCTGAGCTTGATAAAGCATATTTTTGGGCACTTCCACATCACCCATGCTGTCATGTTCTACTCGTACTTCTTCCGTATTCATTCAATACTCCCAAGTCATGACTCTACCCAAGCAGTTTCAATATGCTGATTCAGCGAGAATTTGTTTGGGTATAACTGTTTAAGTATGGTGGTAAAAATATAATTACGTTGTCTCAGTAGCGGTTAGCCTTCCTTTTGCCGTACCATACGGCGGAAAAACTTAACTGCGTAAGCGCAAGGCGAACAATCATGAATGACGATGACATCCTTACCAGCGAACACTTGATTGAAATCGTTGAGAATCAACTCTCCGATAATAATCCAAAGAAAGTAAAAGAAACCTTGATGCGTCTGCGCATGACAGGTTCCTCTCAAGAAGAGGCCATCGAGTACATCGCATGTGCGCTGATGGTAGAAGTCTACGATGTAGCGAAAGGTAGCGGCGAATTCAACTTAAAACGCTATGAAGAGCATCTTGAAATGTTGCCAGAAATGCCATGGCAGGAAGATCTAGAAGATTAACCGCTGGTGACATAGATATTCAATAAAAAAGCGCCTTACGGCGCTTTTCGTTTATATCGCCTGAGAAGGCAGCCCACTCAGTCCTATCCCTTCTAACCAATACAGTAAGAAGATATGACACACCACCACAACAGCGGTTAACGCCGCGCGCATGAGGGTATACCAAAATGGATAAATTCCTTTAAACATCAGCCCCACTTCCAGCGCAAACAAAATCACAAACGATGCGATCAATAAGTAGAGCGAATAAGGATACGGCATCAACAAAGCGCCAACCGCAACCAAAGAAAATACAATCCCTACCGTTAACCCATTCGTTGGCTTGTCAGGCTTTGCGCCACTGATTGTCATTCCCCACACAGCACCAGAAAGAAACGCCAAAATAACTGCGCTGTAACTCAAAAAGGTGTGAACGAGTGCGCTCTGCCAGTCGATTGGCCAGATAGGTAACAAAATGCCGAAAGCAACAAAGGGTATCAACCCCATTGCGCCATAGATAAGTGCTGTCTTTTTCATGATCAGGACTCTCATGTTGTTTACGCATACTGCCAATCTGCGCGAGATGAAAAATGGTGAAGCTTTGTTTTGGTCTGAGCTTAGTTTTGGTATTTAGTCAGCGAGAAGTGCGTGTCCTTCGGGAAGCTGTTTTTGAATCCAAAGCACCAATTTGTGCTTCATGTTGGGGCCGTCTTCCTTATCTGAGGCAAGAGGAACGATAATTTTGTCATCCACCAATAGACGGTAGATACATTCAATTTTGATTTTATTGGACGTCCCATCATCAAAGCTCGTAAACCCGCGCTTCGCCGCGTACTGCTCTCCAATTTGCAGCGCTTTTTTCAGTAACTGGGCTTCGTGTTTAATTTTTTTCATTCCATCACTCCAGTTTATTTTCTCGAGCCAGCATAGCAGAGTGATACCTATACTCAAACAGAGTCAATCTGAGTGCTTGGTTATTAACCAAATCTCATCCGGCGACACATTTTTAGATGCAGTGATATTCCCAAGTATCTTCAAGCAACTTGGGTATATCAGGTCGAAGACAAACAAAGCAATCACACTATGTCAAAAAATTACAGAATCAAGTATCGGGAAGTACTTCTATTTTTTAATGACGCGAATTAATCAACAAATAGAGATCCAGATCACTCAAAATTTTTAACATCCCCGTAAATTAGTCAATTTAGTGATACTTGTCACAATAAATATCACAACCACAAGATCAATAAACGAGACTTAGATCGGCATTATTGCAATAGAAAAATATTGACTTCTGAATTCAAAGGGAAATGAAATAAAACTACACGGCAAATGCGAGATGGCTCTCACTTTTTTGGCGGCTCACGAGGAAGATAACGTGACAAAGATCAATAAAAACCCGTTATCGGTGTCTTTGAGTGTTTGTGTGGTAATTTGATTTTGACGACAAACAAACCAGCGGTTTTGGCGAACCGCTATACACAATTCAAAGAAACTTCAAACGGGTAACGTTTATGATATCACCAGATGCGAAGATCAAAGTACAAAATTTTGGTCGGTTTCTCTCAAACATGGTTATGCCTAACATTGGCGCGTTTATCGCGTGGGGTTTAATCACAGCACTGTTTATTCCAACCGGTTGGTGGCCTAACGAAACAATGGCTGCTCTGGTTGGTCCTATGATCACCTACCTACTTCCGCTTCTTATCGGTTATACCGGTGGTAAGCTAGTGGGCGGCGACCGCGGCGCAGTTGTGGGTGCAGTCACCACCATGGGCGTTATCGTTGGCGCCGACATTCCAATGTTCATGGGCGCAATGATCGCAGGTCCAATGGGTGGTCTAGCCATCAAAACCTTCGATAAGAAAATGGATGGTAAAGTCAAAAGCGGCTTTGAGATGTTGGTTAACAACTTCTCATCCGGCATCATCGGTATGCTGTGTGCCATCATCGCATTCTTCCTGATTGGCCCATTTGTTAAAGTCATCTCAGACGTACTGGCATCAGGGGTTAACTTCCTTGTTGAAGCAAACCTTCTCCCTCTTACTTCTATCCTTGTTGAGCCAGCGAAAATTCTGTTCCTAAACAATGCGATTAACCACGGTATTTTCTCTCCGTTGGGTATTCAGCAGGCTGCAGAAACGGGTAAATCGATCTTCTTCTTGATTGAAGCTAACCCAGGCCCAGGACTCGGTATTCTGTTGGCTTACATGTTCTTCGGCAAGGGCATGGCAAAACAAACAGCAGGCGGTGCATCCATCATCCAAATCTTTGGTGGTATCCACGAGATCTACTTCCCATATGTACTGATGAACCCACGCCTTCTGCTAGCTGCCATTGCTGGCGGCATGACCGGCGTATTCATTCTGACTGTGTTCAACGCTGGCTTGGTTTCTCCTGCATCACCGGGTTCTATCTTCGCGATTTTGTTGATGACACCCAAAAGCTCTTTGGTGGGCGTACTGTTGTCAGTCACGGCTTCAACCGCAGTGTCATTCTTCGTAGCATCAATTCTACTGAAAGCGCAGCGCACCACCGATGAAGACGGTGACGAAGATGCGCTGAACAAAGCAACATCACAAATGAAAGACATGAAAGCGACGTCAAAAGGTGCAGTTGCCGCTAAAAGTAGCGGCAACGTAAACATGGCTGACGTTAAGAACATCATCGTTGCTTGTGATGCAGGCATGGGTTCGAGTGCCATGGGTGCTGGATTGCTGCGTAAGAAAGTGAAAGACGCAGGCCTTGATATCAGTGTCACTAACGTGGCGATTAACAATCTTCCATCAGACGTTGATATCGTGATCACCCATTCTGACCTGACAGATCGTGCTCGTAAACATGCTGGGCACGCTCACCACATTTCGTTGAAAAACTTCTTAGATGGTGAGATTTACAACAACTTGGTGACACAACTGTTGGCGGCACAAGGCCCAAAGGCCGCGAATGATGCCGAGTACATCAAAAAACCGTTACTTGCCGCTAACGATGAAACCCTCCAGCCTCAACCTCTACCTGCGTTCCAACTCGAGAAGAAGAACGTGCATCTTGGCCTTCGTGCAGACAACAAAGAGGACGCAATTCGTTTTGCAGGAGAACGTTTGGTTGAATTGGGTTACGTTGAGCCAGAGTACGTAGATGCTATGTTTGCTCGTGAAAAACTGGTTTCAACCTACCTTGGCGAGTCTATCGCGGTTCCACATGGCACCATTGAAGCGAAAGACAAGGTCAAGAAAACGGGTATCGTAATTTGCCAATACCCTGCTGGCGTTCGTTTCACTGATGATGAAGACGATGTGGCAAAACTGGTTATTGGTATCGCTGCGAAGAACGACGAACACATTCAAGTTATTACCGCCATCACCAACGCGCTGGATGATCCAGATGCTATTGAACGTCTTTCTTCAACGAACGATGTTAATGAAGTCCTGGTGATTCTCTCTGCAACCGAGGCTGCATAAGCCCAGTTAGACCAAAAAGAGCCAGCACCTGCTGGCTCTTTATCTAGAACAAGATCTTGATACAAAAGATCAACTTTGTTGGTGAGGTAATAATCATGAAAAAAGCAGTACACTTTGGTGCTGGCAATATTGGTCGCGGCTTTATTGGCAAACTCCTTGCTGATTCAAACGTGGCTGTCACCTTTGCAGACGTCAACGAGCCACTGATTGATCAGTTGAGCCATAAACAACAATACAATGTTCGAGTGGTTGGCACAGAAAGTACCATTGAGTCAGTCAGCCATATTTCAGCGGTTAATTCGATGAGCGCTGATGTCATCGACCGCATAGCAACCACAGATTTGATCACCACAGCCGTCGGCGCAAACGTGCTAGACAAAATCGCGCGCACCATTGCCGAGGGCCTTAAAAAGCGATTTTCAGACGGTAATGAATCCCCGTTAAACATTATTGCATGCGAAAATATGGTACGTGGTAGTACCCACCTCAAGGCAGAGGTTTACCGCCACTTAAACGAAGATGAACAAGCGAAAACTGATGAGTACGTTGGGTTCGTCGATTCTGCCGTAGACCGTATCGTTCCCCCGATGGATGCGGCGAACGACGACCCACTTGAAGTCACTGTCGAAAGCTTCAGCGAATGGATTGTTGACGATCAGCAATTCAAAGGCAAGATCCCTGCCATTGAAGGCATGGAACGCACTAGTGATCTCATGGCGTATGTTGAGCGCAAGCTCTTTACTCTTAACACTGGCCACTGTATTACAGCTTATTTAGGATGCCTTCATGGCTATAACACTATTAGAGAGGCTATCAATGACCCGATAATCAGAACCGATGTCACGCAAGCAATGATGGAGAGCGGAGAAGTACTCATTCGACGCTATCGTTTTGATCGTGAAAAACATTATGCTTACATCGATAAGATTATTGAGCGCTTTGCCAATCCCTTCCTCGTTGATGAAGTAGGACGTGTCGGACGTGAGCCGATCAGAAAATTGGGCCAAAACGATAGATTAATCAGGCCGTTACTCGGTACAATGGAATACGAAACCGAGAACGATGCTTTATTAAAAGGCATTGCTGCCGCGCTGAAATATGAAAACAGCACTGACCCGCAAGCCGTGGAACTTCAAACCTATTTACAACAACACGGTGTGATCAAAACGCTTGCACACTATTGCGACCTAGAAGAAACAAGCAAAGAGGCGCAAAGCATTGAGCCAATCTACCACCAGCTTTAAAGTCAATTTCCCGCTGAATGGGAACGATAAACGGGAGCAAAAGCTCCCGTTACAGAGGAAGAACACCAAGCCTAAGATGGTAGCACCGATAAAAGAAACGCAGATTATAGAAAGGCTTAACAGCGCGCCGTCTGTGCGAGGGTTCTTTATTGCCTCTGTGGAGGTATTTACCGATGCGATTGACTCTCTCGTGCAACGGATTTTCCGCAAAGATGACTTTGCCGTGAAATCTGTCGTTGGCCCACTGCTCGATGATACTGGTCCCCTGGGAGATATTGCGGTTCGTCTTAAGCTGCTCTATGGCTTGGGTGTATTGCCTGACGCGATTTATCAAGACATCAATGACATCATCAAGCTACGAAATCAATTGAACAACGACAGTGAGGAGTACACGTTTACGCACCCTTTCATTCTCAATGCCATCAAGAAACTTAACTTGGTAGAGAAAATGGGCATGGTAAAACTGGACGTGATGCAGCCTGATGATGATGTGGGTTTGGAGTTCTATCAAATGCAACTTATACGTCAACAGCAGATGATAGTATCTGGCCTTTCTCTTGCGATTGTTGAAATTTGTAACGAACTGAACAAAGAGAGTCCTTTCTAGCGTGTGGTATGAGTACTCACGAATAGACTTTCTGCTATGAAAGAGAGGATGCAAGGACGCACACTCTCAACACAACTCCTGCATCACTCCTCGATATCTATCAGTATCCAAGCATGAATATCCAACGGTACAATTCACGTAACTTCAGCATCAAATTCACTGCCAATACTTAAAATACACACAATCAAACTTCCGGTGTGAATGCTTCATGGTTTATCCGAACAACAAAAAAGGGAGTGACATCATCACCCCCTTTCTCGATTCGCGACCTTAAATATAAGCCACAAGCTTGCGGCTCATAAACTATGGGCGACGGTTTCTCGGTTTTCTATTGTTAGGCGTACCATTCGGTGCGTTACGAGGTGCTCCGCCGCTACGAGAGCCCTCTTTGCGCGAGTTATCGTTGCGTGAACTGTCGTTACGTGAGCTGTCGTTACGCGAACCGTCTCGACGTGCGCCGTCTTTATCGGAACGTTGCGGACGCGCATTGTCTGGACGAGGGCCACCTCGGCGAGAGTCATCTCGGCGGTTGTCATCTCTACGCGACTCACCTTTTCGCGAGTCACTTGGGCGTGAATCGCCTTGTCGAGCATCGCCACGGCGTGCATTGCCTGAGCCATCTTTGCGCTGACCGTCTTTCGAAAAAGCACGGTTATCACCACGCCCAGAACGACCATTTGATGAAGATCTCGGTTTTGCAAAAGCAATCTTGCCGGATTTTAGATTTTCCTGCGCGGCATGACTCGATGCGCTTTTCACGTCACCCGATCCTGGCTCATTACTCACGTATGCCTCATCAGGGACAAAAGTACTCTTCGAGTCAGCCACAGCAGAGTTAATGTCATCCATCTCTTGTGGTGTTAGCTCGCGCCACTCACCCAGTTTCAACGTTCCTAAACGCACATTCATAATACGAATACGTTTTAGTTTGGTGACTTCAAACCCCAAGTATTCGCACATGCGTCTAATTTGGCGGTTCAAGCCTTGGGTCAGGATGATCTTGAAAACAAATTTACTTTGTCTTTCGACGACACACGGTTTGGTGACGGTATCCAGAATTGGGATGCCGTTTGACATCAATTCAAGGAATTTTGGCGTGATAGGACGATCAACCGTGACAAGATATTCTTTCTCGTGATTGTTGCCCGCACGCAGAATTTTATTGACGATATCACCGTCACTGGTCAGAAAAATCAAACCTTCAGAAGGTTTATCCAAACGTCCAATAGGGAAAATACGTTTTGGGTGACGAATCGCGTCAACAATGTTTCCACGTACATTGCTCGCCGTGGTACAGGTAATACCAATAGGTTTGTTATAAGCAATGTAAACGCGGTCTTCTTTACTTTCAGGCACTTTGTCGATGCGTTTGTTGTTCACCTTTACTTCGTCGCCTGGTAGCACTTTGGTGCCAAGCTCAGGCACGATGCCGTTGATGGTGACTTTTTGCTGCTCAATGAATTTGTCTGCTTCGCGACGCGAGCAAAAACCAGAATCACTGATGAATTTATTTAGTCGTATTCCGCTACTTGTGTTCACAAACGTTTCTTATCTCAAGTTGTACTGATCACGTTCAGCCATGTGGTTTGCGAGCACGCATTGACGCGGCTTCCGATGGCTTTCTCGATGTAATCGCTCATTGTACTTGAAACATAACTTGGCAAGATAGATTGAACCGCATTTTTTATCACGAATGCTGACAACCATTATTCGGACATTGAGGGATCAATCTAGATGGCGATACCAACAATCCCATTCAAGATGTTGTTTGTTTTGTGACAAAACAATCGTTACAAATAGACCACGATGAAATATAAAGGACAACGATAGAAAAATTTGACACGAATCGTCTTAATTTTGATGCACGATAATAATGTGCTCTATAATTTATCTATTTTCGAGTAACCTCAGAAGCAGGATTCAGAGGGCCTTGAGGTTGCTCGGCTACACACTCGCGACATGTGAAAAAATAATCAACGCATTGAAAATCATTACAGAAAAGTAATCGCCGTTCGCGCCAAATTTCAGGGAAGAAAATAGATGAAAAAGCCTTCTTTTCCAGACAATGAAGTGTTTCGTGTCAATACTCTTAAGTCTCTAGACATTCTCGACACCTTACCGGAAGAGCGATTCGATCGTGTCACTCGCATGGCAAAACGCCTCTTCTCCGTTGAGATTGCACTTGTTAGCTTGGTCGATTCAAACAGACAGTGGTTTAAATCCAGCCAAGGGTTGGACGCGAGCGAAACACCACGAGACATATCTTTTTGTGGTCACACCATACTTGGCGACGAGGTTTTCATTATTTCGGATGCGTCGAAGGACGCGCGTTTTTCTGATAATCCTTTGGTTACTGACAATCCCAATATCCGCTTCTATGCGGGCTATCCAATTAAAACCCCCAATGGTGCCAAGATCGGCACATTGTGTCTGATTGATAGTCAGCCTAAAGAATTTGATACCGACGACAAAGAAGCGTTAATTGACCTCGCAACCATGATTGAGCACGAACTGGTGGCCCTGCGCAACTCAAACATCGATGAGCTCACCGGCATTTCAAACCGTCGCGGATTCATGACACTGGGTGACCATTGCATTCAGATCTGCAAACGCACGAGCATTGATGCAACTCTGATTTTCATCGACCTCAACAAATTTAAACCCATTAATGACAAATTTGGCCATCACGAAGGCGACCTCGCGTTGAAAACCTTTTCCAATTTACTGTTTTCGTTTTTTAGAGAGTCTGATCTCTGTGCTCGCATTGGCGGCGACGAATTCGTTGTGTTGCTTGCAAATTCCAAAGCGTTAGTCGCATCCACCATTATGACTCGCTTCCAAACTTACGTAGATGAATACAACAATCATTCAGGAAAAGAGTATGAGCTAGCATTCAGTTATGGCGCAGTCGAATACCAACCTGAACAACACGCATCACTAAAAGATTTACTGTCAGATGCAGATGCCTTGATGTATAAGCAAAAACAAGCAATATAGTGCTAGCGTGACATGGCGTCACTCTGTCTCGCCTCCCCCCGCGATTCCTGCTTTATTGCCACAGGTATGCGAAATATAATTGAGAACTTCACAGGCTGTGCTTTAATGCGGATCAATAGTCATCTCACCTATTTGAGGCATTACTGTGAGCCAAGCACCGACTAAAATTACTTTCTTCGAATGGCTAACGCCGCTTGTTGCATCTGGCAAGAAAACCATCACGATCCGCGATGTGTCTGAATCACATTATGTACCAGGCACTCGCGTAGACGTACACACGCTAGAAAAAGATGAGTATGTTTGTCAGATCGATATTCTGACCGTTGAGCAGATCGCATTTGAAGACATTGGCGAAGTTCATGCCGCCCAAGAATTTCTGCCACTGGATGAACTGAAACCTTTGATCCGCAAGATCTATCCCGAAGACGATACGTTTTACGTGATCAGCTACAAGCTCGTTAGCTAACCAATACGCCATAAGCTGTAGATTGAAATAGAAGCCGACATGATGTCGGCTTTTTTACGCCTTAGTTCCAGACATGGTAATCAAAGCACCGCTTTCAAAGCCTCAAAGAAACGGTCAATTTCTTCTATTGTGTTGTAGTGCATTAATCCGACACGAAGGATACCGCCTTTGTCTGTGACACCAAACGCGTCCGTGAGCTTGTCGGCGTACAAATGCCCACTCCACACATAGATCTGACGTTTGCCGAGCGCTGACGCAACCTCTGCGGGGTCACGCTCACCGAAGCGAAGCGCAAACGTCGCTGTTCGCCCTTCGGCTTGTGGCAGGCCAAACAGTTGCACATTCTCTATCAATACCAATTGGTTCAAAAAGTAAGCAGACAGTGATGCTTCGTACTGGTGCAGGTTGTCGTAGCCCGATGCGAGTCGGTTTCGAAGCGTGTCCCCCTCGCCTAGCAACGCGAGATATTCCACAGTGGCCACAAACGCACTCAGCGCTTCGAAATTGAGTGTTCCTGTCTCCCAGCAGTGAGGTGCATAAGTCGGTGCGGGCTCGACTTTATAGGGCTTAATAGATGATAACCACTCAGCTTTTCCATACAGAAAACCAAGGTGTGGGCCATAAAATTTGTAGGCAGAACCGGCGAGGAAATCCACATCTAATGCCTGCACGTCCACCAGCTGATGTGGCAACAAATGAACCGCATCAATAAACACTTTTGCGCCTACCTTGTGGCATTTTTCTATTACAGCTTTCAGGTCAGTTATTGTGCCCGTAATGTTGCTTGCCGCCGTCAGCGCAACCAGTTTTGTCTTTCCACTCAGCAATTCGTCCAACGCATCTAAATCCAACTCACCACGCTGATCTTTCACTGGCAAGTAGTGCACCTGCACATCTCGGTCTTGCGCCGCCATAACCCAACTGGATCGATTGGCACCGTGATCCGCCACTGAGACGATCACTTCATCGCCTGGCAGCCATTGTTGGCTCAAGGCGCGGCTGAAGGAAAACGTCACAGACGTCATATTTGGGCCAAAGAAAATGTCACTCGGCGAAGCCGCCCCCACTAGCGCAGCCGCACTTGCTCGTGCATGTTCAACCAATGACACCGTTTCCTCACTCACTTGAAACTTGCCACCAAGGTTAGAATTACCAGCACGAAGATAATCACCAAAGGCATCGATAACAGAGTCGGGCAGTTGCGTGCCGCCGGGTCCATCAAGATAGACGGGGAACACATCATCAATTTTACGTTGCAGTGCAGGAAATTGACGGCGCAGCGATTTAACGGTTTCTTGATTAAGCGGTAAAGACGAAGACATCACGTACCCCCTCCTGCCCAGATTCGCTCGAGAGCGTTTCTGATATGTGATGGTAATAGCGTTGGTCATCAATAATTACGAATTGATTGGGTTCTAATACCGTATTGAGATGAGGATGTTGTTCAACGGGAGATGTAAATATCTGCGTAAAACCGCCTGCGATGTTTTGTCTCTGCACACAAAAAATACCAACAAAGCGGAAGCCATCTTGATGAATCCCCTCCGGCGCTGGAGCGCTGGTATCTTGCGCTGAACATGTCACACGGATCTGATGAACATCAACCTCACCGCCGGTATGCTCTAACCCGGTTGCAGCACTGAATGATCTCAAAAGGTGAGCGAATTCAGGCAAGGTCACCATGCCATCATCCATCGGGGCGAAATGACGCTCAACATCGCCAACCACACGATTCACATCCGAAGATTGCATGAAGGCTTTATGAGGCAAGCGCTTGATCTCTCCCTCAGTGTCGATCGCAAAACGCGCATAGCTTCTAAAGCGCACATCACTGTCGACATAAGGGTCTTTGCTCAACCTCGAAAAGTAAGGTAGCAAGGTTTGTGACACCGCATCAGGTGTTTGGAAGGCTTCGATCAGAAATTTGTTTTGCATCTCTCATTCCTTGTAAACCGTAACAAAACCCCAACCTGCTATCAGATTGTTAATGAAATCTTATGCCACATATCACCCAACAAACAAGAACAAAACGCCAATAAAGACTGATTAACCAGTATTAAATATCACACCCACCCAGAGCTGGCATATTCCATTGCTTCTGATGTCATCGTTGGAATTTTGTACCATCCTTAATACTATTAACGGGCATTGGTACCTAATCAGTGTGTATTACCAAGAGCACCCCAAATACCCCAAATACCCTCCATGTCTGTGGGTTGTATTTCAGCAAAAGCTCAACCAAGATGCGTATTCATCTCAAAGGACATCAAACATCAACATGGACAACAAACAAAGCGACACAGAGAATTTGACGTGTCGGGCAGTCCCGACAATTGATGCGTTCAAAGAAGACGAATGGAATTCCCTACTGAAGGATGACTACCCATTTGCCCGTCATGCCTTCTTTGTCGCACTAGAGAAAAGTGAGGCCATTGGCCACAAAAGTGGTTGGGCGGCGCAATATCTCACGGTTTATAGAGGCAACACCCTCGTCGGTGCCATGCCATGCTTTGTTAAGAGCCATCCTTATGGCGAATATGTCTTTGATTGGTCTTGGGCCGAAGCCTACGAAGACGCGGGGATTGAATATTACCCCAAACTAGTTTGTGCCATCCCCTTCACGCCTGCTGCCGGTCCACGCTTGCTTATTGTCGAGGGTGAAGACCTACAGGAAATCACGACTTATCTGTTAGGGGGCATGCGCTCGCTAATAGACCAAATCGGCTGCTCCGGTGCACATATTCTTTTCCCTACACAGGCTGCTTTACCTTCGCTCATTGACCAAGGATTCTTGGAACGACGCGCCGTGCAGTTCCACTGGTTTAATCGAAACTACCTGACGTTTGATGATTTCCTTGCCACGTTGACGTCGCGTCGACGCAAGAATATCCGCAAAGAACGAAAGAGCATTGGCGATCAATGTGTCGATGTGAAAATGCTGGATGGAGATACCGCCGCACCCTCCGACTGGGCAACGTTTTACCGCTTTTATCAACGTACTTATCTGAAACGTTCGGGGCATACAGGCTATCTCAATCAGGCATTCTTCGAGCGCATTGGGGCATCACTGGGAAAAAGCTTGGTGCTTGCTCTTGCATACGTCAACGACGAGCCAGTGGCTGGCGCTTTGTATTTCAAATCGTCCGATACCCTTTACGGTCGATATTGGGGCTGCTTGGCTGAATATGAAAATCTGCACTTTGAACTTTGCTATTACCAAGGCATTGAATATTGCATCCAGCATGGCCTTGAGCGATTTGATGCTGGCGCACAAGGCGAACACAAACTGATGCGTGGGTTTGAACCTGTTTACACCTATTCAGCGCATTACTTGCAGCATCAAGGATTTCATCAAGCCATTGGCGACTATTTGCAGCGGGAGCATACGTTGATAAAGCAGTACCTTGACGATGCAAAGACCCATTTACCTTATCGTTCTGATCTAATCTAAGTTTATGAATGACCTTGATCAATGGCAATGAGTGATGGAATTTGGTGATTTTTTCAACCTTAGCGACGGATTAAATTAGGTATTATTTCAACTATCTAATCGACAAAGGACTGCACAATGACCGATCTCACACTGCGTTGTGAATGTGGCACATTACAAGGCACTGTAAAAAATGTGTCGCCTAAAACAGGCAACCATTTGGTGTGTTATTGCGATGACTGCCAAGGGTTTGCCAACCGTCTGGATGCTGGAGGAAAGTGGTTAGATGAATGGGGTGGTACTGAATTATTCCAACTCGCTCCCGCGCAAGTTGATATTCACCAAGGCGCCGAACAATTACGTTGTATGCGAATGACACCCAAAGGGGTTTATCGCTTTTATACGGCCTGTTGCCATTCACCTATCGCTAATACAATTAGCCGAAAAATGCCATTTGCTGGTATACCAACAACAGCGATCCATGGTGATGGCAAGGAAGCGGCTTTTGGCCCAGTAAAATGCTACGTGATGGGGAAATTTGCTAAGGGCACACCGCCAACAAATCCACATCCTAAGTTTTCTGCTTCATCACTCATGGCGGTCATGTCGTTTATGTTGAAAAACAAGATAAAAGGCACTAACGTCCCCACGCCTTTTTTTGATGACCAGGGCCGAGCAGTGGCCAAGCCCGACCAAATTGAACGTTAGACCCCATAGGATTACTAACGCACCTAGTTCACCAGCTTAGGTCGGCGCAACTCTCTAAAGTGTTGTTGCCGATTTCTCCCCTGTGCTTTGGCCGAATACAAAGCCTGATCCGCTTCATCAAACAAGGTTTCAAGTGAACCCGACGCACGAGTAGGCGACATTGAAGAGATCCCAATACTCATTGTGAGTTTTGTGTCCCAGGGGAACGGTAACTTCGCAAATCGCATGCAAACACGATCAGCAAGGTAGATCGCATCTTCTGCATCCAGTTCAGGACAAACGACAAGAAACTCGTCTCCGCCCCATCGGCCAATATGATCGACAGTCCTAAACACATTCCGTAAGTGATCCGCCGCCATCACCAAACCTTCATCTCCCGCAGTATGCCCCTCGTTATCATTAAGCGTTTTGAAGTCATCGATATTGATCAACAGCACTGACATATTTCTTCCATACCGCTTTGCTCGCTTCACTTCCACGTCCATCAATTGTTCCATCGCACGTCGACTTCGAAGGCTGGTCAGCAGATCGTATTGAGGATCATTTTCCGTTTTATTTTGGGCCGACAAATCCCGAATAATGGCGATATTTCGATAAGTTTTATCATATTCAAACGAAGAAATAGCAATCGATAATGGCTTAGCATTTCCAAATTTCGTTTTCCCTTTCACTTCGGTGGTTGAATCTGACATCAATCGTGTGCGGCTTATCTTGGAAAAGTCTTCTCTATGTAAAACATGATCCTGACGCAATGATTCATCCATCAGATCTTCCACTTTCATCGACGTTAACTCTGTCAGGCTATAACCAAAAATCGTGGTTACCGCTTGGTTTGCACGCAGAATATTTCCCTCAGAATCTGCATATAGGCAGCCGTCAGGAGAAAAATTGAAAATAGCATTGGTTTCACGCTGGCGATGAAACATCTGGCGGGCAACCACAGATAAAATGATGGCGAGAAATACAATGACGAATAGCGGAAGTGAGGTGGAAACGAACGACCAAGTGCTTTTGCTCTCATCACTAGAGGTGGCATTTTGATTGTGCTTGGAAAGATTCTTAACTATCCCTGCTCGTAGTCTAATTAATGCTTCCCTCGCGTTATTGTCGTCGACCCTTACGCGCTTATCGACATCAACTGCCGATTCTAATTTCAGTTCTAAATAGACATAATTGAGGTTTTTAAAATACTCATTCAATGTGCCTTGAATCGTAATGATGTCATTGACGTCAGAGTTAGGGAGATCGACCAATAGAAGATTGAGCAATGCCTCATTGGCTTCCCAATAACTTTTCGTGGCTTCAACGTAGTAGTAATCAGTCCGCCTCAACACGTAGTTTTTGAAATGATGTATGAAGCCCAGATAACCGAATGCTCTCTCTAATGCTTCAAATTCCAGCGCCACATTCAATTGCTGTTGAGTTTCTGAATGCCATTCATCATTGAGCTTTTCGACGTAATTCGCCTGATGAACGCTATACCCAACAGACGTTGCCAACATAGCAACACACAGAAGAATGAGAATGGTGTTAAGGGTTTTATTTGCCATGTATACCTGACACTTAGTCTTATTTTTGAGCCACTTAAATTGTAGTAGATATTCATTCACAAGCTTGAGTAAATAGACGGAACGAATGTGCAAAGACAGGCACGAACAGGCAAAGGGTTAGTACAAATAGTGTGGGTAATACATTGCGGAGGGTACAAACCAATGAAGGTGGCATAAGCCACCTTCACAACTGGATATTCTATATTTAGCTGCTAGCTGTTAGCTACTAGCTGTTTTGAAGGCTGGTTTTCACTGCTTCAATACGTTTACCAACATATTCTCGGTATTTAAAGTAACCGTATGTCGCTACCAAGGAGAAGAATAGGTATGACAACGCAAAAACAAATGGCGATGTCAGCAGGTCACGTTCCAAACTCCACATCACACCGAATACCGTAATGCCCATTTTTACGGCAAATCCCGAGATAAGCATAAGAAGCGCAAGTTGCGGGTAGTTGGTATGGCGAAAACTCAGCCAGTAACAGCAACCAACGACCAGTGTCGCTAGTGAAAAGCCCACCATGTACGAATGAAAATGATCACCAGCAAGGATGCCACCAACAACAGACAGAAAAACAACCGCGAAAAAGGCCATTTCTACTCCTACATAAAGGGTTAATAGAGGGTTGAGCAATATTTGCTCGCTTGGGTCTATTTTTACATAGTTTTGCGCAGAGTGCTAAAACGCTAAATGTTACAAACCTGCAACATAATAACGCCAATTCAGGGTATTAGCAGAAGCTATCTTGCGATTTCTCTATCACTTAGACATACTTCCGCACGTTAACAATTTGTGCATTTGTTACCGACGGAAACATATTGTTACGATTATGATTTAAAAATATGCGATTCAGACATGATTAATACCTTTGGGGAGCCATTCTCGCCACTTCTTATCGGTAAGAGTGATATTTCATAGGAGATAACACGCCACATTTTTCAGCTTTCTCTACCCTGCTTCATACCTTGTCAACAAATCTTCACTTTACATATGTTATTTCGTATATATGATTTTCCAAATGTTAAAGCTTTCAGTGTGAATGATAAGGACAAAGCATGACTATCAAAATCGGTATCAATGGATTTGGACGGATGGGACGCCTCTCTTTCCGTGCAGCATTCGATCAAAGTGACGTAGAATTTGTCGCTATTAACGATCCAGCTGGCGATGCGGCAACACTGGCTCACTTAGCCAACTTCGACTCTGTGCACGGTCGTTGGCACCACGAAGCCAAAGCGCAAGGCAATCAAATCATCGTGGGTGACACCGTGATTCAATGCAGCCAAAACCGCGCCATTGGAGATACCGATTGGTCTGGCTGTGATTTAGTGATTGAAGCATCGGGGCAAATGAAGACAAAGGCACTGCTAAACGCCTATTTAGAGCAAGGTGTAAAGCGTGTTGTAGTGACTGCGCCAGTGAAAGAAGACGGCGTACTTAATGTGGTCATGGGTGTTAACCATGATCAATATGTTCCAGATGATCATCGCATTGTGACCGCAGCATCTTGCACCACAAACTGTCTTGCACCCGTGGTGAAAGTTATCCATGAGCAGTTGGGTATCGTTCATGGTTCAATGACAACCATTCACGATATTACTAATACGCAGACTATTATTGATGCGCCGCATAAAGACCTTCGTCGTGCCCGTGCGTGTGGTAGCTCACTCATTCCTACCACCACAGGCTCAGCCACCGCTATTACACACATATTCCCGGAGCTAAAAGGCAAGCTAAATGGCCATGCCGTGCGCGTTCCATTGACCAATGCCTCACTGACGGATTGTGTGTTTGAAGTTAGCCGCCCAACCAGCGAGCAAGAAGTAAATCAGATACTGAAAGCCGCTGCTGAAGGGCCGCTAAAGGACATCTTAGGCTTCGAAGAACGCCCGCTAGTGTCTATCGACTATCGCACAGACCCTCGCTCAGGCACGATCGACGCGCTTTCAACCATGGTGATCAACGGCACACAAGTTAAACTTTACGTTTGGTACGACAATGAGTGGGGCTATGCAAACCGTACCGCCGAACTCGCATTGATGGTCGGCCGCATCGACAAAGCACAATAGGAGTTTGCAAACCATGCCGTTTGCTGCACTTTCATCAGAACTAAAACAGTACCTAGTCGTCACCGGTAACTACTGGGCTTTCACCCTCACCGATGGCGCATTGAGAATGCTGGTTGTCCTCCATTTTCATAGTTTGGGTTACAGCCCTCTCGATATTGCATTGCTGTTTGTGTTCTATGAGTTCTTTGGTGTTGTCACCAACTTAGTGGGTGGCTGGCTAGGTGCACATATTGGTTTGAACCGCACCATGAACATTGGATTGGGGCTTCAAATTGTTGCTCTGGCGATGCTAATGGTGCCATCAAGCATATTGACTGTTGGCTGGGTCATGGCGGCACAAGCCCTCTCAGGCATTGCCAAAGATCTAAACAAAATGAGCGCAAAGAGTGCGGTTAAGACGCTGGTTCCTACCCATGCCGAAGGCACGTTATATAAGTGGATTGCAGTACTCACCGGTTCAAAAAATGCACTGAAAGGAGCGGGGTTTTTTCTCGGTGGTGCATTGCTCTCATTGGTTGGATTCCAAGGCTCTGTACTCATCATGGCCAGCGCATTGACACTGGTTTGGTTAGGTAGCTTGTTTTTCCTAAAATCCGAAATAGGACAAGCAAAGAACAAACCAAAATTTACCCAGCTATTTTCCAAGAGTGCCCCCATAAACGTACTTTCTGCGGCGCGTATGTTCCTATTTGGCGCACGTGATGTCTGGTTTGTGGTCGCACTTCCTGTGTTCCTTGCCAGTCAATTTGGCTGGGATCACTGGACCGTTGGCGGTTTCCTGGCACTTTGGGTGATCGGATACGGTGTTGTTCAGGGGTTTGCACCCAAGATAACGGCAAGAACATCAGGGAGAGTACCCGATGGGCGTGCGGCCATGCTCTGGGCCGGCGTTTTAACCGTGATCCCCGGACTCATTGCGCTTGCCCTAATGAACAACATTACACCGCAAATCAGCCTCGTTGCTGGCCTTCTGATATTTGGCGCCATCTTCGCCGTTAACTCATCGCTTCACAGCTATCTTATTGTCAGCTATGCACGTGAAGACGGCGTATCTTTAGATGTTGGGTTCTATTACATGGCGAATGCGATGGGAAGGTTACTGGGGACTCTGCTATCTGGCTGGATTTATCAACACTATAGCTTGGTTGCCTGCTTATGGGTTTCGTGCGCAATGCTTGGCATAACCTGTGTGATATCACACTGGCTACCCGCTACAGACAAAAAAATGTCAGGGCCATCCTAGCCACACTCATCTCACTAGGCATTGGTTTCCTTGTTCAGAAAGTCTGCCCATCAAAAAGCAATATCACAAACAAAAAAGCCGAGTTTCAAACTCGGCTTTTTTGTTATCGCATGGGTGAGAACCTGGTGCAACGGCCCCTAACAATAAGCATAGTTACCCAACTGGGCAGCAATCAGCGTTTATGCGCTTCTTTTCCAAGTAGGCCTTGTTCAATGCGCCAACTTCTACAACCGGCCCGAGCATTTTAACGCGCATCAATGTGCCATGTGATCCAGAGATTTCAGCGACATGTCCTTCAGAATAATCACTGACGTAGGAAAATGTTTCAACGGCAAGGCGTAACAAATTAAAATCTTGTCTGCGTACCGAAAGGTAAGAGCGCCACATTAACGCATCAAAAACTTCAGATGTGTTATACGCTCGAATGACGAATCGCCAGCCTCTGTCTGCGCCATAAAAGTCTAGTGGAAAGAACTTTCGAATTCGTTTTCTAGTTTTCAATGTGGTATCTCTTCTTCATGTGAAAACCTGATGTGTACAAGATCTGAGTATAGAGCCAGATTTCATTGCTGCCATAAATCCGCTACAAAATAAATTGTTGTTTTCATTGGTATCTATTCTTTCTTTTTCGTAAATCTGGGTCTAATGATCCAGAATATAATTCTGTACAGTAACCCGAGACAGTTTCCATAATGCAATCCGAGTACAGATACCTGTTTATACTTAGCGCTAATGGCATATCAATGGAGCGACAGCTTACATGAAGTTAAACATTTTTAGATGGATTATCGTTGTAGTGCTCGTCATCGGCGCATTTGTACTGGGTGTCGAATATCAAAAATTCACCCATCTGGATGCATGCTTAGACATGGGGAAACAAACTCATGCTGGCAGCCATAGAATTTGCGTATTACAAGACAAGCAACAATAAAATAGAAATACGGTCTACTCGTGCAGAAAACAGAAAAGGTTAAAAATCCAAGGTCATAAAACTCACACTTCGTTGATTATTGAGGCCAATGAAAGCTACCTTAATGTAACAATTTATTTATATCCGATGGTTTTCCATTCGATCAGTGCGCTAAATAACTCATTGGTGATTTTTTTAAGCCAGAGTTGACTATTTATTGCGGTAAACTGCTGCGAGTAACAGCGTTCTGTTAATTATGATGAGCCTTGCATGCCAAAAACCTTTCTTAATATGCGCCAAAGTATCCAAGCTAAACTATCCACACTGGTCCTAGGTTTAAGCTTAACTTTCGCTGTTGTCTCTATCTGCTTGCAGCTACACATCAATTATACGAACACCTATTCTTTGACCGTTTCATTGCTAGAAAAAAGAGCAGACAGCTCTTTATCTACCATTCGTTATTCACTAAAAAAAGAAGACACGTCCTTACTTCTTCATCAGCTTCAAAGCCTTGCAGATATGCCATTTGTGAAAAACGTCCATTTCACGAGCAAAGATGGTGAACAATATTGGGCTGACAACATTACCCGAAACCGGAAAGATGGAAGATACAAAAAATACCCACTTGTCACTCAAGGCGAGAGTATTGGTCAACTCGACATCTATTTAAACCTTGAAGAAATTGAAAATAGCGCGTTACGCGATGCCATCCCCGCGGCACTGGTTTACCTTGTTGAAGCTTTACTGGTAGCAATGCTACTTCTGATGATCATTGGCAAAACATGTATTACTCGCGTGAAGTCATTAGTCGAAAATATAGACAAAATTGACCTTAATAAAGTCAACAAATTTGCCATCCCACGCTCGCTGACTCATCACCATGATGAACTAGGACAAATAGCGAAATCCGTGCAAGAACTCTATATGCGCATACGGGCTGATTCCATTGAAAAGCGATTGAAAGAACGCACGTTAAAACAACACAAATCGCTACTGGTAGAGGAAGTCACTGCCCGCACTCAAGCTATTGAATGGCAAAATCTCGCTAACAAACTGCTGGCAGATTTATCACTCAGACTGTTGAAGGGTCACAAAACCAACGTTGAACATGATGTTCGATGTTGTATGCCTCAAATGGCAGAACTGCTTGGATCAGACCATATTTTCTGGCTTTCATTCGATCACGACAATATCCTATATCGTGCTTCTTATCCCGAAAGCAGCGATCAGCCCCCAATTGATTTCAGCGATATGTTCAAAGTGAAACGCTGGCTCATGGCGGCGCAGAATGTGGCGCTGGTTGATGTCGATAATTTCGAGGAAGACGCGCTTGCAGAGCTCGATTTCCTCAAAGACGTCGGCATACATAGCTTGGCAATGTTCCCCCTTACAGATGGACGCAAGAGCTTTGGTATACTCGCTGCAACCAACAATCACCGCTCTCTCACTTGGAATGAGAACAAAAGCCTCTTGCTTACACGTTTTGCCACCATGCTCAGTGAGCTGACGATTCGCGAACGGGATCACTATGCGATGGCTGAGCTTCAAGAAGAGCTGATCATGGCCAATGAAAGGCTACGTGTGGAAGCTGAAACCGATGATCTGACACATTTGTTGAATCGTCGACCATTTAGCCGCCAATTAAGCGCTGCGTTGTATGACACAGTGGATGACCAATCCATGCTGTCTGTCATGATGATAGATATCGATCATTTTAAAGCCTACAACGACATTTATGGTCACTTGCAAGGCGACAAAGTGCTGTCTCGCGTTGCTCAAGCAATGAGTGGTATTGCGAAGCAATGGGATGCACCACTCGCGCGTTTTGGTGGTGAAGAATTTTCCTTGATGCTACCTAACAGCGACCTCGAAAAAACACAAAAAGTGGCTTGGCAACTTTGCCAAGCAGTGCGTGATCTTTGCGTCTCCCACCAAGGGAGCACCAGTAGCGGCATTATCACCATCAGTATCGGTGGCATTACCTGCGAACCCACCGCAGACACTCAGCCCAACCAACTACTGGAAGCCGCTGATCAATGCTTGTACAAAGCAAAGCACGGAGGAAGAAATCGCGCGATTTTGCAACCTTACCTTCCTCTTGATAAAGAACCCTAATAACGCCTAGCGGGCACTGCCTTTATCGCGATTCCATTTTTCTTCTCGCTCAATGACGCCTACCTACGCGGACAACACCAACGTCGTTCAAGACATCGCGCGTTGCTTTTTTTGTCGTTGTCTCTGAAATCGGAAATGTTGCCTCTTGCAACTGTGCGACTATTACTCAACGTTTTTCGCATGAGCATGAGGTTCCCGATGGTGTCTGTCAGGCCGCAGCCACTCCATATCTGCCACGTTGTCAGCTCCTTGAGCGATGCGATGCAAAATGATCAGGTCTTTTCGAACATCCGTCACTTTCCACAACCCTACTTTGAGCACACACTGATCGTATTGAAAAAATCAACAATACATTCAGCGCAAACAATCCCTAACCACGCAAGTTGCTTAGAGTTAGACCTAAAAGGGTCGTTACCCAGACGGCTAAGAGAATGCCATAAAGCACTCGTAGTGCTTAAACCTCATGTTTGCCAAACCTATGGTGATAAGACATTTCCAATACAATGGGTCGCGCGCAGGCAAAACGTGCCCGTTAAGCTGCACATGTATCAAAATAGCGTGGAAAAAATCAAGGGTCTTAACGCTTGGTTTCGCCAATGGATGCATAGGACGCTTTCCTATTCCTCTGATTTTGTGATTGCACAATCAGACACGGACAAGGCATGGCTTAACCAGGTCGCTCATATCCCAAAAGACAAACTGAAACTTATCCGTTGTGGTGTAGATAGCCGAAAATACAGCCCTTCATTGAAGGTGATTGACACCAATGTGACCAATCATTTTGTCGGTACCGTTCCTGTTCCAGCACACCGATTCGTTATCGGCGTCGATGTGTCCGGGCAAAGGAAAAGTGAATTAGACGCATTTTTCGACGAGTATTTTGCAGCGTGCATGCGCTCACCGATGTTCAAACAACAAACCTTGCTGCTCGTCGCCGGCAACAGCCCCCACTTAAACAGGCTACGCCGTAGTTTTGAAGGTAAGAATGTCGCAGAAGAACAAATCCGTTTTTGTGGCCACTTAAAGGATAATTATCTTTTTCATACACATATCGACACCTTTGTCTGTCTTCGTCCTGAGCAGCACGACACTTCAGTATTGGAAGCCATGTCGATGGGACTCCCAATTGCATCCCATCGAACTGATAGCGACTATGCTGATGTTGACCATCCACTTTATTGGTCGACCGATTCCGAAACCAATATGCTGCAAGATCAGTTGCTAGAGCTATTTTCTGACAACAACAAACGCTTAAAAATCGGCCGAGCAGCGCGACGTTATATTCAGGATTTTCATTGCCAGCCTACCTATCATTCTCGCTTCGGTATGCTCTACGATTTGGCGCATTCAACCTTGAAAGCCGAAGGTTCAACAAGCTCTCCCAGACCCAACCCTCGTCCAACGCAGTCACATCCGTAAAATTTTCAAATAATAAATCAGGGGTGCTAATGCCAGCTATGCCCCTGAATATCTAGGATGTCAGTCAACGTGTCCAATATACAACCAAGCTCACTTGGGAGCACTTCTCGAAGTTACTGAGGGTTAGGCTATATTTTATTCAGGAAGCCAATATAAAGGTAATGCTCAACGATGAAAATTCTGGTCGTGGATGACATGACATCCATGAGGCACGTCATGCTTAATTTACTGAGAAGCATTGGCTATTTAGATTTGGAGGAAGCCACCAACGGATGGCAAGCCTTTCAAATGTTGAAGAAGAACAGTTATGAATTGCTCATCACGGACCTGAACATGCCAAAGATGGATGGCAGAGAGCTACTCAAAGAAGTGCGTTGTGACGAAAGACTAAAACAAACCCCAGTCCTCATTGTGTCCTGTGAGCAGGATAAAGAGCGGGTAAAAGAGTTGATTCAACATGGCGTTAATGGCTTTGTTGTGAAACCCTTCAATGCGGCGACGCTGCAAAAACAAATTCAGCGTATCGAGCGCCAGCAGCAACTCAGAGCCCAAACGAAGTAGCGCAAAGCATTTCGACCATAACAGCAAGAAATCCCCCTCTATCTACAAGATGTGAGCATTCAATCTAAAGTCAGCTATCACCAAATCCGACCGTCATATCTAACGAAATCGCGTTGTGTCGCCAATGTTCGATCACATATTCCTGCGCAACGCCTGCCTCATCAATATGCACACGAGAGATACGCAATGAGGGCGCCCCAACGGTTGATTTTATCGTTGTTGCTATCAGCGCATCAAATGTCGAGGATCGTACGGTGTAGCAGCATTTACTGATGTTGAGCTGCCAGTTTTCTCGATAGAGTTCTGCCAAATTTCCGTCCAGTGGGTGCTGGAGCAAGTTAGGCAGTCGCTCCGCGCGAACATAATGATCAGCGTACATTACAGCCCTTCCATCAAGACGATGAATACGGCCAATGTTAAACACTTCCGTAAACGGTAGCAGTGATAGATATGTCGTACTCTCATGATTCGCCATCACACTCTCAGCACGATGAACCTCGATGGAAGGTAAGCGGCCTTGGGCGCTGGCAACCGCTGAAAACACAAAAGGTAATGAGAGATCCAAATGCAGTGCACGGTGTGAAATGAACCACCCACGTCTGTCTTCACGGTAGATCAGGCCATCTGTTTCCAATAGTGAAAGTGCTTCTCTCAGCGTGACACGCGTCGTTTTAAAGGTGTCTGCCAGTTTTCGTTCTGAAGGCAGCTTCGCACCCGCCGCCAATTGCCCGCTTTGGATCTGCTCTTTGATCGCGTCTTTGATTCGAATGTATTGCAAGGTTGCGGCTTCGCTCAGCGATTAACAATAGTCTCAGCATACCGCAGCTATTAAAAGATTACAGCTTAGAGGAGAAAGATCAGGTGCTTACTTACATCTTTGTTTTATATCTATACCCTGCAACCTCAAAGTGCTTGTTCAGCGAGAGTTTACTCGGGTATAGACAAGAAGGGATGGTTAGCGTCAACGCACGCCATTAAGCTTTATGATTTCCATGCGTTCAAGCTCATGCAATAACCTTTTTGCATATTCTGGCTCGCAGACGGACAACGCTGAAAGTGCCGCGCCAAGTGGAAGGTTCTTTTCAATAAGGGAAAGGAAAACGCTGGTCGCACTATCGCAGATAAGCACGTCTTCAGTATTGGGGCTGAAAATAACAAGCTGATCACCCGATTCATAACTGCATATGTCGAGAGAGAAATTGTCCGCTATACACACATCAACTTCAGCTTTTAGTACCAAATTACTATCAACCAATTCAGCTACTTTCATTCTACTACTCCACGTCATTGTCGCTGACAAAAGCGCGAGAGGATTACCTCACACGAGCAAGACAACCTTCCCGAAACGCACTCCCATTAACGGACAAAGAAAACAAGGTGGGGAACATTCGACAAATTCGTTGCCTTATATTTACTGTATATGCTTTAGCGATAAGCCCATTGAGAATGAAAGGCTATTTAACTCAAGCTCTCACAATCAAGACGAATATACATGTACTCCTTTAGCGCTGCAGCGCGTACTTTTCAATTAAGGTATATAGCGTCGGGCGAGAGACACCAAGAAGATTGGCTGTTTGCGACATATTGCCTTCAGCTCGTGCCAACGCACGCGTCACTGCTTGGCGCTCCGCTTCTTCTCTGACCTGACGGATATTGAGTGGTAGCCCAGAATCTTTTTTTTGCTCTTTCGTTAACGCCAGATCTGAGGCCGAGATTTGATTACCATCAGCCATGATCACGGCAGACTTCACTTTGTTTTGAAGTTCTCGCACGTTTCCTGGCCACATGTGCGTCAACAAGGCTTCCAGTGCATCATCGCTAAACCCCGATATGCTGCGATTCATGGATTGGTTGAACTGAAGCAAAAACGTTTTAGCCAGCAACAACACGTCGTCTCCACGCTCTCTAAGAGGTGGGATAGTGATGGGCACTTCACCAATCCGGTGTAATAAATCTTCTCTGAAACGCTTTTCAGAACAACGTTGCTTGAGATCTTGATGCGTTGCACAGACGATCTTTACATCAACAGGGATTGAGCGCTGGCCAGAAATTCGGTCAACCACGCGATCTTGCACAAAGCGCAACACCTTGGCCTGAACATGCAAAGGCATGTCCCCGATTTCATCTAAGAACAAGGTGCCGCCATGAGCGGCTTCGATTTTGCCCACTTTGACACGACGAACACCTAAGGTATCGCTCTCGATACCAAATAATTCATTTTCAAGCAATTCTTCAGGAATGGACGCGCAGTTGATAGCGATGAAAGGCTTCTCGCTACGCGGACTACGATCATGGATAGCTCTTGCCAACAACGCTTTGCCCGTACCACTTTCGCCATAAATCAACACGTTGATATCCGTCAAGGACACACGATCAACCATGCGCAGTAACTGCATCATTTGCGGACTGCCACCAAGAATAGACTCTTGCCGACGCTCATAGCTTTTCAGGCGATCTACTTCCCGCTCTAGTTGCCCGATATGTCGCGCGCGACGAACCAATAACCTCAATAGGTCATCACTAAACGGTTGTTCGATAATATCAAACGCGCCAGATTCCAACGCTAAAACCGCATCACCATCGTTCTCTGTGTTCACCACAACCAGCACTTTTGTGCGAGGTGCAAAAGAAAGAATTTCCTTCATCAACGACAATGTATTGGCATCACATCGTCCAATAACCACAACCGACGTTAACAGTTGCTGCAACGCCGCTGACACACTCAATGAATGCGCGGTGAGTATCGAGCCTTCACTTTCTAATGCTTGGCAGAGTTTCTTCTGTGCGTATGGGTCATCCTCGACAATAAGCAACGCTTCTTGCAATTGAGAGGCCAAACTTTGATGGGTATCAACCATGGATCTCACCTTATAGGGTAATTAGCACCGTGAGTTTGAAAATGCCTCAGGCCAAGCGCGAACAAACTGAAATATTCGCATTCGGAAGCAACACGTAAATCCGTGTTTTTTGCCTTTTTGGCGCATCAGATCCAACGGGTAAGCACGTTCAGTTATTTGGGTTCAATCATTGCCCCCGAACGCTTCACTCTCGTGTTACCTCTGCCAGTCGATTAAAGTCACTGGTGCTACTTTCTTAATTAAAAACAATCTTGATTAAAACAATGGGTACTCTTTCAGGCATAGGGCGAACTCTGAAAGGGTTAGTAGCGCAATTCACACGCACCACGTTAGATTATGTTGATAGAAGCTGTTTGATTAACGCCAATTCCCGTATCAGAAAAATTAAATCAACAGCAGTCTAAGCGCTAAAAGGTCCGTGGCTGTGTCAGAATTCATCGGTGCTTAATCTGCACAGGCACCCTAAATCCCGAGTAAAAGTGTTGATTATCGCCTTTGTTATTGAAGTAGGTAGCGAGCACTTTTTTCATTCAACTGCATGAGTGAATGACACAATCACCGAGACTTCAAACGCTCGATTACCACTCTAGCAGCGTGAAAAAAAGTCGGGCAGTGCAAACCTAGGAATTACGATTAATTCTTATTTTGTAGTCACTTTTCTTTGATATTGAATGGCGTATATGAACGCAGATGTTGCGGGAATTTGATGTATATCTATCTAACAATAATCCTTAACGATGATGTGATCCAGGGTTGCTCAAAAGTACGTTTTGAACAAGAATTTGATGTCTGACATCCATCAAAATATGACCGAGCTTATTAAGGCCACCACCGCTCTTTCCCGTCCCCCAAAATGCATCACAATGTGAACACTCCACCAAATCCGCAGGATAAGTTGAAGCCAGTTTTAGAGCGAGATCGGCATGTTGTTGAAATTTTCGCCCCACAACATGGCGCATGACATCACAACGTATATCTAACCAATCACTTTTTACTTCATGGTTAAATTCACGACTCAATGAAAAAGCTTCATCAGGTGTCAGCGCGCATTGGATTTTTTGTTGCAATGCCATACTTTCAAACTTACTCGCCTGATAGTAATGTTCTGACGTTAGCCACGCCTTCCCGTCAATGCGCAATGGTGCGCCATAGAAGTTAGAAAGAAAGCCGTAGGCCTTGTCCGGTTCATAAAAACAGATCGTGTTGGTCATTAGCGCAGCCTATTTTTATGTTGTTGGCTGTCTCTAATCATAGTTAAAGGATGAACATTGAGCACTCACGTCTTTAACGTCATAGGGGAAAACAGTAAACATTCACATGACGTTGAAATTTATATCGACTTTTCAGCATGTAATGCTTAAATACCACGTCTAATTGCTCACTCATTGAGGTGAAAATGCAGCATCTACAAAGCCATTTCGAATACTACGACCAAACTTTCGATAAGCTTGAATTGTCCAGCCAAACCATTGAGAGTACAGAATTTGAAGAGTGTGAGTTTCGAGACTGTCAGTTATCTGAATCCGCTTTTCGACGCTGCAAGTTCATAAACTGTACCTTCACACGCTGTAATCTTAGTTTGATGAAAGTGAATCACTCTCGTTTCTCTGACGTTACGTTTAGTGAATGTAAATTGGTTGGGGTTGATTGGACTTTTGCGGAATGGCCTGCCTATCGTGTTGATGCCGATATGACATTTTCTAAGTGCATCATGAACGATACCTCGTTTTTTGGCTTAACACTCAGAGGGCTAAACCTCAAAGAATGTAAGCTACACGATGCCGATTTTCGTGAAGGCGATTTTACTGATTCGTCAATGACCTACTGTGATTTCACCAACAGTGTATTTATGCGCACTAATCTTCAAAATGCCGATTTGACTGAATCCACCAATGTCTCGTTGAGCGTGCTGGACAACAACGTCAATGCCGCTAAATTTTCCCGCTACGAAGCCCTTTATCTGCTCGAAGCACTTGGCATTGAATTAGTGGACTAAACCTACTGGCAAGAAAAACACTCTGCCAATTTCTTCACGCCTTGGCGGATATCATCCAGCGAACTGTTGCCAAACCCTGCTACCAAAGTTCGCTGCATCCAATCGGGTATCTCGTTCACCGTGTCAGCATCGCAGTAAAACGCCAATGTGCGGATCGTAACCCCCTTTTCTTCTAACAATGCTTTGGCTTCTAGCGCGGTTAATCCACCTTGCCACCGAAACGTGACATGCAACCCCGCGGCTTGGCTGATCACTTCCACTTCGTCGCCAAAATGTTGATGCAAGGATTCGACAAATACCCGCTGTTTTTCTTGATACAAAGTCCGCATTTTTCGGATATGGCGAAGGTAATCCCCTTCCGCGATAAACTCCGCCAAGACTTCTTCAATGTGCATGGCAGTGTCGCCGCCGATAGCGTCTTTCACGCTCAAGCATTTCTCCACGAGAGATTCTGGCACCACCATGTAGCCGACACGAATGGCGGGCAGCAGGGTTTTACTGAACGTACCAACATAAATGACATTGGCGGCGTCACCATGAAACTTGGTTGCTAAACCTTGAAGTGAAGGATAGGGACGATTCGCGAATTGGAATTCACTGTCGTAATCATCTTCGATGATCCACCTTGCTTGCTTTCCTTGGGTTTTCTGCGTTGCCCACTCAATGCATCGCATCCTGTCATTGGTGTTTAAACTTGTTCCCATGGGGTATTGATTGCTCGGAGTCAGGTACACCGCCTTGCCATCAAACTTATCGAGCAATGAAATATCTGCCCCTGTTATCGCATCAACAGGCATGTAGGACACATCAATGTTGCTGCGATCAAGCACCTTGCGCATTTGCGCGTAACCGGGGTTTTCCATCATCACTTTTTCACCCGCTTCGAGGATCGCGTTGATGGCAATATAGAGCGCTTGCTGTGCGCCAACAGTAATAATAATGCGTTGCGGCGAGGCATCCACCGAACGGCTGAGTGAAAGATAGTCGCTCAGCGCTTGGCGAAGCGCGAGATTCCCTTGAATGTCATTCTGCCCGCCGAGTATTGAACGTTGAAAATGACATTGCAGCGATCTTGCCCACTTCTTGTACGGAAATTGCGCAAGATCGGGCACTCCGGGGGCGAAAGGTCGGTTTCTAACATGTGCATCAAAAGGCGGTCGCTTTTCTTCCCTATCATCAACAACGCATTTGGTTTCCAGTGAGCGCTGGCGCTCGCTGTTGATATTTGTATGTAAATACTGATCTGGCATTGCCCATTGAATGAAATACCCCGCTCCACGACGGCTCTCAATGTAGCCTTCTGCTTTCAGTTGTTCATACACGGCAGTCACCGTGTTTCGGCTCACACGCAGTTCTTCCGCCAACAAGCGCGTCGCAGGTAAACGTCCGTTCGTTGGCCACAGGCCATTCAAAATCTTGTTTTGAATCGCAAGGTACAAGGCACTTTGCTTAGACGTATTGTCGGCATCTAAGCGTAAATCACCGATATCAATGGGTTGCATCTCATCTCGCCTCAAATTGGATCTATTGAGTTATTCAAACTGGCTCTATTTAAGGTGCCAGTTTATCCGTAAATTGCAAGTCAACGGACAAACAAACGCAAAACAGCGCCAAAAGAAGGGAAAGGTTATGACAGTAGGAACAACAGAAAGAACACGCGTAAGAAAAGGCGCACACAAAGCGGTGAAAGACCAAGAAGCGCTTTACAGCATCATTGATGAATCCAAACTCGCGCACGTCGCGTTCAATGACAAACGCGGCCCTACTGTCATCCCTATGCTTGCATGGCGCATCGGCAACAACATCTATATTCATGGCGCGAAAAACAGCCAAATGCTGAAGCACCTTAAAAATGGTGAGCCATGCAGCATGACGTTCTCAATTTTAGATGCATGGGTATTGGCACGCTCTGCGTTTCATCACAGTGCGCATTATCGCTGCGCCATGGCTTTTGGCCGCTTTTCTGTCGTGGAAGACAACGACGAAAAATCCGTTGCACTGGATGCTTTTCTTGAGCAAATCGCCCCAGGAAGAAGCAAGGAAGCACGCCCAGGGAATGAGAAAGAACTCACCGCCACAGAAATGCTGGTGATGCCGCTGGATGAAACCTCAGTGAAAATTGGGCGTCATGGTGTAAACGATGATTTGGCAGACATGGACATTGATGTGTGGGCAGGTATTTTGCCATTTCGCACTGTTGTCGGGCCGTTGGAACCAACGTCTGACAACAAAATTACCGACGTACCAGACTACTCAAGTGCGTACAAAGACCGTTGGCATGACGAGTAACCATACGATTATTGAATGATTATGCACTCCTCAAGTATGTCGAAGCGCTTGGGGATTGCTCATCTCCCTGATATATTGAATTTTCGTCTATCAGGAGAGGACAAGGATGAGCACATTCAATCGGGTAGCCATTGTCGGCGGTACCCACGGCAACGAATTCAGCGGTATTTATCTTCTTAAAAAGTGGCAGGCTTCCCCTGCGCTTATTCGCCGCGCCAGCTTTGAAACGGAAACACTCTTTGCTAACCCTAATGGCTTTCGCGATAACAAACGTTATCTTGATTGCGATCTCAACCGACAGTTCCTTCCTGCCGATCTCGCGAACATGGAATTAAGCAATTACGAGCAAAGCCGTGCCAAAGTGATCAACGCTCAGCTTGGCCCAAAAGGCAATGCCCGTACTGATTTGGTCATCGACCTGCACAACACCACTAGCAACATGGGCCCTACCATCATTTTGCTGAAAGCAGATGCGTTTAACACCCAGCTAGCTGCGTATGTGTCTTCGCGTATGGAAAACGCCGTGATTCTGTTTGAAGACCATTGTTCGGTGGAAGAGCATTACTTCCTCTGCTCAATCGCTGACCAAGGCATCATCGTTGAAATTGGCCCTCAGTCTCAATCCGTGGTTCGCCAAGATGTGCTGGATTGGATGGACGAAATGACTGCCCACATTCTAGATTTTGTTGAACTGTTCAATAAGAATGAAGTGCCTGAACTGCCAGCCACCGTTTCTGCCTACCGCTACGAAGAGACGCTCAAATTACCTGAAAGTGAAGACGGCGAACGCCTCGGTATGGTGCATAAAAATGTGCAAGATGCTGACTTCACCGTGCTGCGCAGCGGCGACCCAATCTTCAGCCTGTTTGACGGCACCGAAGTCTGCTGGGAGGGCGACTACGATGCTTACCCGCATTTCATCAATGAAGCCGCGTATTACGACAACAACCTTGCGATGTCGCTGGGTAAGAAAGTCGAGATTGATGTGATTCGCTAAGCATGAGTGAATGACAAAATATCAATGAGAAGCGCCGCTCTTGAGCGGTGCTTTTTATGTATGACGAACATGTTTGCGCTTGGTTTTGCGCTTAATCAATATCGCAGTCAGTACAGCTTTGTAGTGCGATTTCATGTTCAAAAACCGCGTCGTTACCTTCTGCCAATAGCTCTGCAATTTCATCAGCCACTTCTTGCTCATCTTCCGCTTTCACTTGATTCGCAAGTTGCTCTTCTGAGTAGCCGTAGAAATTCAGCAGTAAGTATTCGCGTGCTTCGTCTTTCGTACACGTCACGTTCACCGAAAACTCTTGTGCAACGTTGCCTTGCGCGATAATCGCAGCCATTTGCGCGACGACATCCTCTTTCATCGCCGCAGTCAACCAACCAAGATCGGTGCTTACTTTGGTATTTTTACAGTTAAAACAAGGTGCTTGATGAAAGTAATATTGAAAATTAGTCATGGATAATTTTCCGTTAAGTGTTTTGAAGCAAGATTATGAGCGTTTTTTGGAAAATACTATCTCAATAGGTTCGGAAGAGAGGATTGCCGCCCCCGAAGCCAGTGCACGATTCTCTAAAGCAACGCAAGACGACGTTAAGCTAGATTGGGGAAATACAGGCAGCGGTGAGACCGCAGTATGGAGGCCTTCAATCTGTGTTTGCCGTAAGCAATACCTTAATGGCGAAAGTGACAGAACGAGGTAGACAGCTTTGTTGTTCGAGAGCATTGGCTGCTGGCGCAGCAAAACCAAAAATAACACGCGTTGCGAATCACTCGTAAGCAACTTGTTAAACCGCTTGGTTGAGGCTAAGATGACCAACACAAAGACCAATTTAGAGACCGATTAAATGACCGCTAGAATTTTAGCCGATGTTGCTGCAAGCATTACTGAGTTGAAAGCTAACCCGATGAAAGTTGCAACGAGTGCTCACGGTGAACCTGTTGCTGTATTGAACCGAAATGAGCCAGCATTTTATTGCGTACCTGCCGAAGCGTACGAAATGATGATGGACAGACTCGAAGATCTTGAACTATTAGCTATTGCGAGAGAGCGTGAATCTGAAGAGAGCATTTCGGTAGATATTGATGACCTATAGACTCGACTTTAAAAAGAGCGCACTCAAAGAGTGGAAAAAGCTTGGCTCTACTCTGCAACAGCAATTTAAGAAAAAGCTCATCGAGCGATTAGATAACCCACATGTTCCGGCGTCAAAACTTTCTGGGGCTGACAACATGTATAAGATTAAGCTGCGTCAATCGGGCTACCGTCTCGTCTACAAAGTTGAAGACGATGTCATCATTGTAACCGTCTTAGCTGTCGGAAAACGCGAACGTAGCGATGTGTACCGTAAAGCGATGAGAAGGTTAGATGATTGATTGCGGTATAACGCGTGATCAACGCTCAGGGTGTGAAGCACGCTCCCATGACACTCAAGTTGCTTACACCCAACCTGAGCCCGAAGATAACTGGAAAACAATTGTTTAGCCTTATTTTTGAATAGTGCCAGCTTGGGTTAACCGAATAATGTCTAATGGCTCTGTCACTCGATTGGCAGGCAGCGGTGAGAGGCGTTGTTTCCTAAATCATTGAACTAATATCAATAGCCGCGATCAGATCATCAGGACCTCAAACAGGTAGATGATGATGGGCAAATCCAAGCACAAGATCAGCAACTGGAAAGAATACAACCAAGCCCTGAAAAATCGTGGCTCGGTCACCTTTTGGATTGATGCTGCTGCCATCAAATCTTGGCGCTGCAATAAACACCATGGGAAGCGTGGTCGGGGTTTCCAATTTAGTGATGCATCGATTGAGACGGCATTGATGATCAAAGGAGTTTTCAAGCTCCCTTTGCGAGCACTCGAAGGATTCATTAACTCGCTGTTTGTGCTCATGGATGTTCCACTGACGTCTCCTTCTTATAGCTGTATTAGCAAGCGAGCAAAGACCGTCGAAGTTCACTATCGTTCTCCAAGCCGTGGGCCTATCGCTCATGTCGTCATCGATGCCACTGGTCTAAAAGTGTATGGGGAAGGTGAATGGAAAATGCGTAAGCATGGTAAAGAAAAACGCCGAGTATGGCGTAAGTTGCACCTCGCTATTGATGCCGCTACGCACGAGACCATTGCTGCTGAAGTGAGCTTGGATAGTGTTGGTGATAATGAAGTCTTACCGACGTTGTTGAATCCGCTTCGTCGAAAGATTCAACAAGTGAGCGCTGACGGTGCTTATGATACTAAAGCGTGCCATCGTGTATTGAAAAATAAGGGGATAACACCCACCATTCCTCCGAGAAGTAACGCAGGTTTTTGGGAGGAAGGGCATCCTCGAAACATAGCTGTAAGCGCCTTAAAATCGGGTGATCTCGCCACGTGGAAACAGAAAGTGGTTATCACAAACGGTCATTGTCAGAAACGGCGATGTACCGCTATAAGCAGTTACTCAGTCCAAAATTGACGTTAAGAGATTACAACGCACAAGTCGGAGAAGCGTTAGCGAACGTCAAGGCAATGAACAAAGTCATAAGACTCGGTATGCCTGTTAGAAAACCAACTGGTTAGGCCGTTAAAATCAAATAGGATCAATTCGTTAGCTTAACGATTTGATCAACAAGGCCGCGGTGAGACCGCAGTAAGAGACCTTCAATATGTGTTTGCCGTAAGCAACGACTTAATGGCGAAAGTGACAGAACGAAGTAGACAGCTTTGTTGTTAGAGAGCATTGGCTGCTGGCGCAGCCAAAAGAAGGCTATTGCTTATTGTCCGTTGAAGGGCTCATATTTGTTAGCTGTGTTTTTAAATATGGTACTTATCTGCAAGTGTCTGTATAGATAACCGAATTCTGTCCAACTCTTCTTTGTTATCGTTTAAGCTTTTTTCACCTTTATAGCGTTGATAATGTTCAATAGAGCCAATTCCCATTCGGCACTGAGCATACAGGGAGATAAACGAGTTATTACTACTTGAGATATCTTTACGCTCACCACTTGCTAATTCTTTGTTGAAATTCTCGACACATTTATAAATCGATGCGAGTTCAGCTCTTTCTTTACGGGTGTAAAATGGCGCAACATCAGCATAGTGATTGTCAAAAATAACGTGTGATATAGAGGATGGTGTAACTGTGCCGCTTAAGGCTACGCTATTTAGGTCATTGAGAATTTCTTCGATTCTCTTAGCCTTGAATTTAAACTCATCATGAATATCCAGAACTTCATCTGAGATACCATTTTTCTTACGATAGACATCCCAGCGATACTTTATGAAATCTACCGCTTGACCAAGCATGAAACCAATTAGCAATGTAGAAATTGCTATTTCAAATTTTGTCATAGATATTCAACTCCTCATAAAAAACTAACGCCTGTATAACACGTCTACTACTATGCAATCATACTTAAAATTGACGCATTAAAACGAGAAAAATCCGACAACCTGAGATGCCGAGTGAAGTAAATCGTGTTGATGCATTTGTTACCTTTATTTACCAGCTATTGAAAGGAATGCTGGATACCTTCTTCTCAACATTAAATAAACCTTCGCCATTTAACAATTGTTCAATGGATTTCAAACACCTGCTCGAATCAGGATTGGGGCCGACATAGATTTCTTTAATTATATCCGGCTTTTCTTTAATAATCGAAAGCACTAAATAAGGCAAGATGTGAGATTTGAAATGCGACATTGAATATTTTCAGATGGATTACGAACAATTATACGCCATTCTGATTCTTCATGAAAACCATAATGTTTAATTAATGGAGCACATTCATTTATTTGTGCACAAAGCCAATCAGTTGCACTTTTAGCTTTTGTACTTTTATCACCTTCAGTTGTTCGCAAACGCTCACTTAATTCGAACTCTACCTGTTTTTTGGAATCTAAACTATCGTAATCACTACGAGTTAAGTCCGGCTGAGGAAATAATTCAAAGCATTGATTCGTAATATCATGAATCTTCTTAGATTGATCTTCCATGTCGTAAATACATTTTTCTAACCGAAACCCGTGCTCATCACAAAATTGGCTTAATAAGTCTTGGTCAAAACCAATTGAAACCCCTGCTCCTTGTGGACAATATCCACGCCATTGACTTAATAAATCTGCATTTTCACTAAAACTTGTAACATAGATATCATGTTTAACCATATGCTCTAGGGAATCTCGAACAGCCCACCCAAAAGCTTCTAAGTAATCATCCTCCATAAATATGTCACTAGAGACTGTTTTAGCAAAAGATAGTGCGTGTCTAAACTCGCTAGAATCATTTAAGAACTCACAGTGGCTAGCCCAGATGGCTTTACCAGTAATGACACCGACTAAGCCTTGTAAACTTGTATAATGATAAAGTGTGCTCACTTTAATCACCCCTCCATAGAGATAACAACTTATTAGCGGGCAACTTGCCCGTTTAGTCCAAAATCGGGACGCCCGACTAGTCCGCTTAAATTTGTTCGAATCTACCATAAAGTTTTATTAAATCAGACAATTAACTTTCAATAGCTGTGGTCTAAAAGAAAAAAACGGGCGCCCAGTACTAAAGATGCGCGAATTTTCACCATGTGCACTCAGATGCTCGGCTTCGTCCTAGGTAAAAATTGCAACTTGTGGGATAAAAACTGACCAAATCTGAAAACTGCCCGTTGCGCACGTGCAAAAGTTAACCAAATATTTTACAAAGGGAACTCACCGATTTTCATGTTCTGATTTAGCCTCGGAGAGATTTCATGCTCGATAAAATGGCATTCTTTATCTACGTGATCCGCACAGGTTCCATCTCTTCGGTCGCGCGTCAGTTTAATGTCTCCGTCTCTGCGGGTAGCCGTTGGCTGCAAGAATTGGAACAGCATTTCGGCACCACGCTGTGTCTCCGTTCAAACCGCCTGTTAGAAGCCACACAGGCGGGTCAGACTCTCTATGAAGAATTCTCGCCGATCGTCGACAAAGCCGAGCGCATAAGCCAGAAGCTGGCAGGGTTTCAGGATCATGAAAAAGGCCATATCAACATTGCCTGCACGCCGGTTTATGCCAACCATTATTTGATGGACAAAATCACCGAGTACACCCGACTCAACCCGAAAGTAACGTTCAACATCAACGTCACGCCCTGGGCTCTCGACCATGCCAGCACCAGCGATCTAATGATCAGTGCCAACGCCCGCTTTCAGGGCTACCGTGAAAAAGACCTACTGTTGGTCAAACGGGAGCTGTTGGCGTCTCCGTTTGTGGTGGTTGCTTCCCCGCAATACACAGAGAAACAAGGCCTGCCAACCCAGCCAGAAGATTTACATGATCACGCCTGTTTAGTCGCCACCACCCTCACGGGCAGCAACGAATGGATCTTCCAAAAAGGCGTTGAAAACATCGTACTGAAAGTGCCAAAAACCATTGAGGTGAATGACAGCGACCTTCTGTTGCGTGGCGTATCCCAAGGTGCGGGGATTGCTTATCTTCCACAGTTTGTCACCCAAGACTCGGTAGAAAGCGGCGCGCTTATCCCTTTGCTGCAAGACTTCACAACCAGCACTTGGAGTTTGAACCTGTATTACCACCCTGCCAGTGTCGCCTCACCTGTCGCCAGTAAATTTAAAGATTTCTTACTGGAAAACCCTTGCTGACCCCTTTCTGACCGCGTCTTATTGACGCCTTGCTAATAGGGCTTCACACACCTCACTCCCCTGCTTTGCATTTTCGCAAAGCCACTTTGAATTTCTGTCTATATCGCCACTCGCTCCCCTTCCGTAAGCTAGAAATCAGTTAGCAAATAACACATCGCAGCATGGGAGTATTGGTGACATGGAACGCATCTTTATTGTGGCGGCAAAGCGCACGCCAATCGGCAGATTTAACGGATCTCTCGCGTCATTGTCAGGCGTTGAGCTTGGTGCACATGCGATGAAAGCCGCACTTGAACAGGTAGACATCACCCCGGATCTTATCGACGAAGTGATTGTGGGCAATGTGCTGACCGGCGGTGCGGGTATGGGGCCAGGCCGTCAAGCTGCCATCAATGCGGGTGTTCCAGATACGGTGCCCGCCTACACACTGAACATGATTTGCGGCAGCGGCATGAAAGTCATCATGGACGGTGCGAGTCACATTCGTGCTGGCGATGCACAAATTGTTCTCACTTGCGGCATGGAAAGCATGTCCAACGCGCCGTATATCACCTCTGGGCAAATTCGCCGCGGCGTTCGTATGGGCCAACAAATGCAGGAAGACAGCATCATCAAAGACGGCTTAACGGATGCTTTCCATCACTACCACATGGGTATCACCGCAGAAAACATCGCCTCCCAGTGCAATATCAGCCGCGAAGCGCAAGACCAGTTCGCATTACAAAGCCAGCAGAAAGCCGTGAATGCGATTGAAAACGGTCACTTCGAAGCAGAAATTGCGCCAATCAGCATCACAGAGCGAAAACGCCAGTTCGACGTCAAAGACGATGAATACCCCAAAGCAAACGCCACCTTTGAAGGACTTCAAGCGCTGCGTCCAGCCTTCGACAAACAAGGCAGCGTGACAGCAGGAAACGCTTCCGGCATTAACGATGGCGCATCAGCCATTTTGCTGGCATCAGAAAGCGCAGTGAAACGTCACAACCTCACTCCATTGGCTGAGTTAGTGGAATACGGACAAGGTGCCATTGCGCCCGAAGTGATGGGACTTGGGCCTGTTTCAGCCATCGCCAATACGTTGACCAAGGCCAAAATGGCCATCGAAGACATCAAGGTATTCGAACTGAACGAAGCCTTTTCGGCACAAGCGCTTGGTGTGATCAAAGAAGTCGCTGAAGAGCATCAGATCGAACAAGACTGGCTGTTGGAGCGCAGCAACCTCAGCGGCGGCGCGATTGCCCTCGGTCACCCTATTGGCGCGTCCGGCAACCGTATTGTCACCACGCTGGTTTACCAACTGCAGCGCACGCAGCAAGATTACGGTCTGGCGTCGTTGTGCATTGGTGGCGGTATGGGCACGGCACTCATTCTGAAACGTTGCTAAGGGAGAGTCACCATGAAAAAAGCAGCGACACCCCAGCAGATTGAACGCCTTTTACATGACGGCATGACCATTATGATTGGCGGCTTTATGGCGACAGGCGCACCAGAGCGCCTCATCGAACTCTTAATTCAAAAAAACATCAGAGACATTACGCTGATCACCACAGACACGGGTTCTCCCGGTCGCGGTTCAAGCCGCTTGATTGCCGAAAAACGGGTAAAGAAACTGTATGCCTCTCACATTGGGACGAACCCCGAAACAGGCAAACAAATGAACGAAGGCACGTTGGAGGTTGAACTGGTTCCACAGGGCACCCTCGCCGAACGTATTCGATCTGCAGGTGCAGGGTTAGGCGGCGTACTTACCCCTACAGGGCTTGGCACCATCGTCGCGGAAAACAAGCGAGTGATAGATATCGATGGGCAACAATTTTTGCTGGAAACACCGCTAAAAGCCGATTTGGCCTTAATCAGGGGCTCAAAAGTCGACCGTCGTGGCAACGTGTTTTACAGCAAAACCACCCAGAACTTTAATCCGTTAATGGCAACCGCCGCAGACACGGTGATCGTCGAGTCGGAACTGCTTGTTGAACTTGGCGACATTGAACCCGAAGCGGTCCATACCCCAAGCATTTTCGTTGATTACATCCTGGTGGAGGACACGCAATGACAGCGCAATTAGATAAAAATACCATCCGACGTCGCATTGCATGGCGTGTCGCCCGCGAGATGAAAGACGGCGATGTGGTGAACCTTGGTATTGGCTTGCCAACACTGGTTGCCAACCATGTCGACAAAGAGGTAGAGCTATTACTTCAAGGGGAAAACGGCCTGCTAGGCATTGATCAACTGGCGTGTGAAAACACCCTAGATGCCGATCTGGTGAATGCGGGTGGTCAACACATTACTGCCGTACAAGGGGCGTGTTACTTCAACAGCGCAGACTCTTTTGCCATCATCCGCGGCGGTCATGTCGATGCCACCGTATTGGGTGCGCTGCAGGTTGATGAACAGGGCAACCTCGCCAACTGGATCATTCCAGGGAAAATGGTGCCGGGCATGGGCGGCGCAATGGATCTGGTCGTCGGTGCCAAAAAAGTCATTGTCGCGATGGAGCATTCTGTGAAAGGCCAGCCGAAGCTACTGAAGCATTGCTCTTTGCCACTCACCGCCGCGAATCAAGTCAACCTGATCGTGACAGAAATGGGCGTATTTGAAATCAGCGAAAGTGGCATGGTACTCACCGAGCTTGCCCCTGAGTTTTCCATCGACGACGTTCAAGCAGCGACAGGAGCAACACTTCTGGTGTCACCAAATTTAACGCCAATGCAATTGCCTGCTGGCTAACGCATTCACGTCTATCTAAGAACAGGCATGTTTAGATTAATTTGACTCATTGCATGCGCTAAGAATAGGGTATAAAGGCGCATGGCAATGAAGTTCAGTTACATGCCTTATACCTTGATGAGTAAGAGCAATCCCAATGTCTAATGTCGTTCAGTTCTCTAAGTTTGGTGGTAGCAAGAAGACCAACACTCCCCCAGCAACCCAATCGCCAAGCCCTAAAGCGTTAAGGGAAGAGGCAGCATTGAAGCAAGATAATCAATGCTACTTCTGTGGCGAACGTAAAGAACCCAAAGAACTGCACTGGCTGGATAAGGTGGGTTTTAAACAAAAGACGCATGTTGTCTGTGGTACGTGTAGCTCTGACGCTAAATCACGCTCAATGGACGAGCTGAGGATTATCCTTGCGCTGAAAGCGATGGATTTCAGAACCGTGAAGATTAAGCAGTATCTTGAATTGAGAGAAAAAGGGGTTCAGATAGACGGTGTCCGTGATTACAAGTTCCACTTTGAAACGATTGAGTGATTGTGAGCATGAGCTAGAGGCGAGTCGATGAATTAAAGCGAGACTGTAACTAATTTTGTGTAACTGCTTATCACACCATACTCTAATGAGAGTTAAGGATAGGCAGATGCGCATGAACAAGAAAAAACTCGAAGCTTTCGCCAAGGAAGCAGCCAAAGGTATCAAAACACCTGAGGACTTGAACGAATTTAGTCAGATGTTGAAAAAGATCACCGTTGAAGCGGCTTTGAACGCTGAAATGGATGAGCACCTAGGCTACGAAAAACATCAAAAGTCATCGTCAAACAACAGTCGTAATGGCACGATCAGCAAGCGTGTCAAAACCGAAGATGGCGAGTTTGAGCTTGATACACCACGCGACCGTGAGGGCTCTTTTGAGCCAGCGTTGGTGAAGAAACACCAATCCCGCTTTACCTCTATGGATGACAAGATCCTCTGGCTTTACGCGCAAGGCATGAGCACGCGTGACATCGTTAATGCATTCGACGAATGGTACGGCGCCGACATCTCTCCGACGCTGGTTTCACGCGTCACCAATGCGGTCATCGAGCAAGTTATTGAATGGCAGTCTCGCCCTCTCGATGCTGTTTACCCGATTGTTTACCTTGATTGCATCGTCGTGAAAATTCGCCAAGATAAGCGTGTCATTAACAAGTCTATCTTCTTGGCTCTGGGGATTAATACCGAGGGACATAAAGAGCTCATGGGCATGTGGATAGCCGAGAACGAAGGCGCAAAGTTCTGGTTAAGTGTATTGACTGAGCTTCAGCAACGTGGCGTTGAAGACATTCTCATTGCTTGTGTTGATGGCTTGAAAGGGTTCCCTGACGCCATCAATGCTGTCTATTCTCAAACACACATCCAGCTCTGTATCGTGCACATGGTGCGTAATTCATTGAAATACGTCTCTTGGAAAGATTACAAAGCGGTCACAGCCGCTCTGAAGCGCGTATACCGTGCTGCCACAGAAGAAGAGGCCTTGCTTGAATTAGAGCGGTTCGGCGAGACTTGGGATGCACAGTATCCACAAATCAGCAAATCGTGGCGTAATCACTGGGAGAATCTCAATACGTTGTTTAATTATCCTGATGACATTCGCAAAGCGATATACACCACTAATGCGATTGAATCGCTCAACAGTGTTATCCGAAGGGCTATCAAAAAACGGAAGGTATTCCCAAGTGATGATGCGGCAAGGAAGATGGTGTATCTGGCCATTAAGGACGCCAGTAAGAAATGGACAATGCCGATTCAAAACTGGCGCCAGGCGATGAGTCGATTTATTATCGAGTTCGGGGAACGCCTCGAAAAGCATATTAACTAAATGGCAGTTACACAGAATCTGTTACAGGCTCATTAAAGCCAATAATTATCGACTTTGCCTATCTAAGGACTGGCGCTTTTAGAAAAACCAAAACGGTTAAAAACCACCCCAAATTTCGTGACATTCACCCGAACTCCCAGCATGCCGTTTTAGGCTGTCATTTATTCATGACTCGCCGCCGTTTCTTACCGATATACAAAAGCATCGTCAGGGCTGTCTGGAAACTCGCTATATGGCTGAGTTTTTATTGTTCAACACGGCGACTCCTGACATTCCCCTGACGTTTTTTCATCATTGCCCTGATATTTCGCCTACATCCCACCCCTACAATTCGCGCCTATTTTCAGTGAGTTACACAGAAGAATTTTGTATAGCCTTGTCAGAATAGTGGACAAGGCGTGATCGTACTTCCATGTAAAAAAAGCAGACATAAATTTCGCTTATGTCTTTTAAAAACATCCCGTAACTTACTGGCGAAAATACCTGTCTCTTCTTTTTAAGGAATAAAACGGCCATGACGTTCAAGCCAAATGCAATTTGTGCGGCACTCTTTTTAGGCTTAGCGAGCTTTTCTACTCACGCTTCTGTGTCAGCGGTAAACGGCGACGATATGGTGAACCCTGAGGGTGGCGTTGTTGTGGGTTACTGGCACAACTGGTGCGACGGTGCAGGTTATAAACGCGGCAACGCACCATGTGTCACGTTGGAAGAAGTGAACCCAATGTATAACGTGGTCGACGTGTCTTTCATGAAAGTGTTCGATACCGCAGAAGGCCGCATTCCTACTTTCCGTCTTGACCCTATGATTGGCTTGTCTGAGCAAGATTTCATTAACGAAATCGCAGAGCTAAACCGTCAAGGTCGTTCTGTGCTGCTAGCTCTTGGTGGTGCGGATGCACACGTAGAATTGAAGACCGGCGATGAACAAGCATTTGCCGATGAAATCATTCGTCTGACTGACCTGTACGGCTTCGATGGTTTAGACATCGACCTAGAACAAGCGGCAGTCACAGCGGCAGACAACCAAACCGTGATTCCTGCTGCACTGCGTATGGTCAAAGACCACTATGCGGCGCAAGGTAAAAACTTCCTGATCACCATGGCACCAGAGTTTCCTTACCTGACAGAAGGCGGTAAATACGTGCCTTACATTACGGCTCTGGAAGGTTACTACGATTGGATCAACCCACAGTTTTACAACCAAGGCGGCGACGGTATTTGGATTGATGGTGTGGGCTGGATTGCACAAAACAACGATGCGCTAAAACAAGAGTTTATCTATTACATCTCTGATTCGTTGATCAACGGTACCCGTGGCTTCCACAAGATCCCGCACGACAAACTGGTATTCGGTATTCCTTCAAGCGACGATGCGGCAGCAACCGGTTTTGTAAAAGATCCTGCCAAGCTATATGCAGCCTTTGGACAGTTAAGTAACCAAGGTCAGCCACTTCGCGGTGTCATGACATGGTCAGTGAACTGGGACATGGGAACAGATGCAGCGGGTAACCAATACAACGAACAGTTCATTAAAGATTACGGCCCATTTATTCACGGCCAAACGCCACCACCACCAGCGGAAGGCAAACCTGTGTTCAGCGGTGTGAATGACGTTCGCGTTCGCCACGGTGATGAATTCGATGCCATGGCAGGCGTTTCTGCGATGGACGAAGAAAATGGCGACCTGACCTTTAGCATTGTGGTTGATGGCAGCGTTGATACCTCACGTTTGGGTCAATACGTGCTGGTTTACAGTGTTTCTGATGAAGATGACAACGAAACCAAAGCAACGCGCACTGTTGAGGTTTACAGCCAAAAACCTGTTTTCTCCGGTGTGGAGAAACTTACCCTAAAACTGGGCGCTGAATTCGACGCAATGGCCGGCGTAAAAGCCACTGATGCAGAAGATGGCGACCTGACCAGCACCGTATCGGTTGAAGGTAACGTTGATACATCCCTTGTTGGCAAATACGGCATAAGTTACAGCGTCACCGACAGTGCACTTCAAACCGTGACAGTCGACCGTGTGATTTCTGTTACCGACGGCAGCACCTGTGTGAACGCATGGGATGCCTCATCGGTATATAACACGGATGATATCGTGAGCCACGCCGGCAAAACCTGGCAAGCGGGTTGGTGGTCACGTGGTGAAGAACCAGGCACAACGGGCGAATGGGGTGTTTGGCGCGAAACAGGCGACAGCGATTGCGGTGACACTGGCACGCCAGCGGCATCGTTGAAACTGTCAGGCGTGAAAAGCACCTACACTGCCGACAATGGCAATGTCACGCTAGAGCTGGCGCTTGAGAGCAACCAAGCGATGGCAACAGACATCACCGTTTCTGGCGCTTCAATGGTGTCTGGCGGCGAAACTCAAGTGAACGTTGACGGTAAGTTGGCTGTGTCTTTGTCACTGAGCAACGTTGAAGTTGGTCAGTACTCAGTCTCTGTTATCGGTACAACGGAAAATGGTACGACCGTGAAGCAAAACGCGGCGTTTACCGTAAAAGATGCGTCTATTACACCTCCACCTCCGGGCGGAGAATATCCTGACTATGTATCAGGTACGGCTTACGCGGCGGGCGATTTGGTGACAGGTGTAGACGGCAATACTTACGAATGTAAGCCTTGGCCTTACACCAGCTGGTGTGCCAATGCGTCTTACGCACCGGGTGATAGCCTTTACTGGGCTGATGCGTGGGACAAACGGTAACTTCCCACCTGCCTTATTTGCTTAAATAACGGGTAGTTTCCTACAAGAGCGCCACTTCGCTGTGTGTCCAACATAAATGGGTCACGTATCGAACTGGCGCTTTTTTCCGTTTTTTATATCCATTTATGACTAACATACAAATCCAACCCGACCTTAATAGTGATCAAAATCACCAAATCAACAGGAAAGGTAAATTAAGCCAGAAAAGCCAAATAGAATGCCAATGAATGTGATCACGATCTGCTGAAGCATGTTGCGGGTTCCTTAGACTGGGCACAGAAACGTTAACACTGAATATACATTTACAGGAACAAACTGCTGTTCGTCTAAAAAAGACAGAGAGGTGTCGTGATGAGTGAAGTTCTTTTAGCCATTGTTGCAGGTGCCGTTGTGGGCTTCTTCTTCAGCGCGGTCAAGCTACCGTTACCTGCTCCTCCTGTCATTTCCGGAATTATGGGCATTGTTGGTATCTACTTGGGTGGCATGGCCTACCAAACAATGATTACCCGCTTTTTTTCTTAACCCAAGCCCGTTCTGTTCATATCTAGCGCAAGGTGTGCCAGTTTTTATTTTCTATTAAAGATGTAAGAAAACTCGAGGAGGACTGGTGTCTACAGGGAAGCTACCGCCGGCGGCAGATGGATTACAACTCAACTTTTGTAAAACATTGGCGTGTCGAAACTTTGGATTGAGTGATGCGAAGTACTATTTACTTCAAGATACTGATCCGTCTCGTCCCAGCTTGGTGTGCCGTGAGTGTGGCGCCTTTCCTCCTCTCCTTAACAATCAAGCCGTGAGAACCGAGTTTGCAAGACTCAAAACGCAAGACTCAGGTAACTTGGCAGCCTGCAGCACAGAGGGTTGCATTGCACATGGTAAGCCCGTCCTCACTAACCGCGAGCTCTATCATGCTTTTGGATACAGTGGTGAACGTCAGCGCTATCGCTGCAAACATTGCCAATCAACCTTCGTGGACAAGTGGTCGAACGCGAACCCAAAGTCTGGCGTACAACAAAAGCTGCTTGGTTTATTGTTCACTGGTCACCCTGTCAGAGAAATCTGCCGCAAGTTAAGCATGAACCCCAAGACATTTTATGATCACTTGGACCAAGTTGCGGCACGCTGTCGAAGCAAACTGGCCAGTGTTGACGCCCGTTTTTTACAACTTGCCATCAATAACCCTCTTGCTTCAACGCTTGCACCGTTGCAACCACTGAGTGATAACGGGGTTATGTGGCTAACCACAGGCGATGCAGCGCAAGGTTATGTACTGCTTCAAAACATCAATTATTCCCAAGATGAAGAAAAGCCCGACGAAGAAGCCGATGTTTACACCCCAAACTCACGTCGCATGCCCGATAGCTTTATTCATTTGGCAGAAATTGGCGAGCCAGACAGCAATGATTTGCTGAATCAAGTTAATAACAAATACAAAGAAGTCCTATCTCGTAGCAATGTAGAAGACCTGTACACGCGCCCCGTCAATGTGGACTATCCATCAAAAGGTTGCTTGATACGCCCTCAGTACACTGCGTATGCCCAGTTTCTGCGTTTACAAGAATTGACCATGCAATGGGATGATTTAACACTCTATCTCCCACAAGAACCCTTGCTGCGTTCGGCGGTAATTAGTGTGTTTAAAGAGCGCTTGCAACAACGCCAATGCCAACCGGTTTACGTCACGCAGACGTCGGAATGGCAAGAAAACGACACGGCAGACAATATTGATATCATGTTACTGAGTTGGTGGCGTGATCGCTGGGCGTTCACCCAAAGAGGCAATGCAGCCAAAGCAATATGTCACCTTGGTAAAGAGACGGGAAAAGAAGATGAATGGCTGCAGCGTGCAAGCACCTTCATGCTGGAAGAGTATCAAGCCCGCTTCTACCTGAACTTCCGATCATTGATCGATGAGCCTAGAAGACGACTTCGACCAGGAGGCTTGCTCCCTCTGCTGGATATTTTCCGCGCTTGGAACAACTTGTGCCATCAAAATGGCGATGGGATAACCCCAGCACAAGCGTTGGGGCTAACGAGGCAACCATACACATTGGCACAATTACTCGCGTAATCTTTCGTCAACAAAACAAAAAAGCGAGCTCGATATGCTCGCTTTTTACTTGTCAGTCACATTTCTTATTCGTCTGCTTCTGCTTCAGAATAATCTTCAGTTGCACCGTTACGAGACGTAGAGCACAGGTTGTATACCACGTGCTTATGATTGATTTCTCTTAAATACTTCAACCAACACAGCGCGTATTGAGACTCCGCTGCACGACGTCCGTTTATCTCGTCGACAAACTTTTGCTGTTCTTCGTCTTGCGGCACCATCACACCGTCAAACAGTGCTTTCATGGTACGGCCACTGGTTTCCAAAAGCTGCGATTCCTTAATCGTGAAATAGCCGGAACGCGCGAAACCTTTTGGGAAATGCCTGTCATCAAAAAACCTTTGACCACTAAACATTATTTAACTCCTCAACATACATTGTGCAATATTCTTCATTACTACATTCGATGTAAAGAAAAATATTATTTATCTGACAACAAAGAAAATTTATTCTCTTAGCGTTATAGCGGTGTTTTAGAACCCTGTCGAGTATCAAACACCTGTTTAGTGATGAATTTTATAAGTAAGGTAGCCAATAAGCATTCGCAGGTCGAGCATGAATGAAGTAAGTTATTGTAACAATGTGAAAAACATCATCCTATTACAAAAAATATGCCACTTTTTGACGTTTACTTGTTTTACATCACACCCCTGAATCACAAATAAAAACCCAAATTTACTGGCTTGCAGCTGATTCTTGCCACTTTCACTATCGCTATCTTCCGTTAATGATACACACGTCCCAAAATAGCCAACCGGCACTCATGACAATCGAAATATTTAATCAAACGCAGTGATTTTTTTCGTTGTATTTAATTCATGATCTGGATTTATTCTTACTTGGAATTGGCGTAATGGAAACGCCAAAGAAACTTCATCAATATGTCATGTTATTTGGGCTATATTTAATAGACAACGACTTAGCGTCTAGAAACCAAGTAGGTTCTAGATCCCTAGTTATCCAAAGTAACAAGAATACGAACAAGGTAAAATAAGATGGCCAAGTGGGAACAGTGGCTGAAAAACGACACTAATCGAAAAGACAAAGTACATTCTAAGTTCAACGAAGAGTTCGGTGAGCAACCTCAACGCGACAAGAAGCGACGTAAACCGCGCCCTAGTCGAACTTCCCACGAGGAATACCCGTTCGATTGATGAGAAAAAAGCCAGAAATGCTCTGCATTCCTGGCTTTTATAGTTTTGTAAATGAGCAAACCATGCCCGAGTAACCTCAAGGTGCGTGGCTCCCGCACGACCAATCACTGAAGCCATTATTGCTCCAATGAGCATACCTTTCGCAGCACACCAGCCAAATAACTAATGGGAAAATGTCGACCGCAAAAAACATAAGGATCTTCGAAGACACGAACAAGACATTTCTGGTAATATCGAAATATTAAATAGAATAGATGAGAGGATATGACATGGAACTGGAGACCGTTGCGAAAGCACTGAAAGAGTTAGGGCACCCGACCCGCTTGTCGATTTTCAAACGCTTGGTACGTTCCGGACACAATGGTATCGCCGTCGGAGAAGTTCAAGAAGATCTCGGCATCCCAGGCTCGACATTGTCACATCATCTGTCTAGCTTAATGTCGGCAGGTCTAATTACACAGCGTCGTGAAGGCCGTGTTCTTTACTGTGTGCCTCAGTTTGAACAATTGAATGGTGTCGTGACGTTCTTGCAAGAAGAGTGTTGTGCTGACGAAGAGCTGTCAAATTAGCGCGGGATGAGTATCAAAGTACGTGGTAAGACATAGCGGCAAAGCACTCTTTTTTCAGAGTAGCCCGCCGCAAATTTATAACAGAATGTACTTAAGCGTTTTGCTCTTGCCATTGTGCGTTGAAGATTTCGACCTGTTTCGTCGTTTCGCGCCAACGCACAGAGCTTTGTAACTCTTTCACTGTAAACTCGTGCTTTTTCGCTAGGTTAGCCGCATGTGACACCTCAGTGATTGGCAGTTGATCCAACACTTCAATCGATGATTGACGATTGTTGCAAAGCAACAGCATGTCACAACCTGCCGACAATGCTTGCTGACTTCTCTCTGCTGGGCCACCCATCACGGTTGCCCCTTCCATGTTCAGATCATCTGAGAAAACAATACCTTTGAAGCCCAGTTGCTCCCGCAGCACCTTCTTCAACCAGTAAGATGAACCGCTTGCAGGTAAATCATCATAGTGTGGATAAATGACGTGTGCGGGCATCATGGCATCCAAGGTGCCCGCATCAATCTGGGCCTTGAAAATGGCCATGTCTTGTTCGAATAGGTTGCTGCGCTCATCGATTGGGCTCTCAACGTGAGAATCCGCCAACACGGCACCGTGTCCTGGAAAGTGTTTGCCCGTGGTTGCCATGCCTGCTTCTTTCATGCCTGACATAAACGCGCTTGAATAACGAATTACAGTCGCATTGTCATCGCCAAATGCACGGCTACCAATGGCTTTGCAATCAAAACCTCGATCGAGCACTGGCGCAAAGCTAAGATCGAAATCGTGCGCCATTAGCTCTGCAGCCATCAACCATCCAGACTCTCTTGCAAGCGCCTCACCATTAGGCATTCGCGCATAAGATTGTGCGGGCGGGATCAAGGTGAACTGCTCTCTAAAACGCTGTACGCGACCACCCTCTTGATCAACACCGATTAATATAGGGCGTTTTGCCGCTTTTCGGATTGCCTGATTCAGCGCCGCAAGTTGCTGGCTGTCATGAAAATTACGCGCAAATAGAATTACGCCGCCAACGGTTGGGTGTGCCAATAGCTCTCGCTCTTCAGCGTCTAGCTCGCATCCTTCCACATCAAGCCACAATGGGCCCATGGTGCTCTCCTGTTTCAAATTAGGCTCTGTGGTGAATAGTACGATGAGTCACATCTTCAACACAATTTCGATCACCAAATTCTTAGGACTGTGAGAGACTTAAGTCATCAGATTTAGAAGAATAAAGAGGCTTATCCGTGAGCATGTATATTGGCATTATGTCCGGCACAAGTTTGGACGGTATTGACTTGGTGGCTGCTGATTTTGATCATCAAAGCGCTAACGCGCATCATCAAGCCATGTATCCCTTTCCTGAAGCGCTTAAGGAAAAGCTGATTGCATTGAGCCAAGGCGCACCTGTCACACTGGAAGAAATTGGCACCATCGACCATTTTCTTGGCAAAACCTACGCCAGTGCCGTGAATCAATTCTTAGCACAAACAGGATTAAAAGCCGAAGACATCACGGCTATTGGCTGCCACGGTCAAACCGTATTCCATCAACCTAACGGTCCTATGCCTTTCACGATGCAGCTTGGCGATGCCAACATCATTGCTGCACTAACCGGTATCACCACCGTCGCTGATTTTCGTCGCAAAGATATGGCATTAGGTGACCAAGGCGCGCCACTCGTTCCTGCGTTTCATCGTTACTTGTTTGGAGAAAGCAATAAAACGCGTGTCGTGCTCAACATCGGGGGTATTGCCAATATCTCCGTATTGGCGCCCAATCACCCCGTGATGGGTTATGACACCGGCCCTGGCAATATGTTGATGGACAGCTGGGTACTCGAACACCAACACAAACCTTATGACAAAGACGGCAATTGGGCCGCTTGCGGCGAGCTGAATCCGGCATTACTCAACCAAATGCTATCTGATGGGTATTTCGCAAAGTCTGCCCCAAAAAGCACAGGACGCGAGCTTTTCAATCAGGGTTGGCTAACTCAACAATTGGCACAGTTCGGAGAAGAGATCGCACCGGAAGACGTTCAAGCCACGTTGCTGGCATTAACAGCAACCTCAATTGCCGACGAACTTAACGATGATGACAAGGGAGAGTTGCTGGTCTGTGGCGGGGGGGCAAGAAATTCGACCCTAATGAATGCGTTGCAACACGCACTGCCAAGCTGGCAAGTCATGACAACAGACGATAAAGGGATAGACGGTGATTCGATGGAAGCACTCGCTTTTGCGTGGCTAGCACGTCAGGCATTAGAAGGGGAACCGGGAAATTTGCCTGAAGTGACAGGCGCCAGCCGACCTTGCCGACTTGGCGCTATCTATTATTCGGACTGATCTTTCGCGCTAGCCCAGTTGAGAACCCTGCCGACGCGGGTGTTTAACAGAGATCGGTATTTGGTGGCTCGTTCGCTTGAGATAGAGCAAGTATTGGCTAAAGCTCAGCGGACGCGAATAGTGGTAACCTTGGGCAATATCCACACCATAACGTTTCAGGATGACTGCCGTTTCGAGATCTTCAACCCCTTCAGCCACCACCATCAAACCCAGTGATTTAGCCATCTCCGTTGTTGTTCTCACGATATTTTGCTGGCGAGGATTACTCGTAAGCCCCGTGATAAAGCTACGATCAATTTTTAATTCTGTAAACGGCAACTGCGAAAGATAAGTAAGAGAGGAATATCCCGTTCCGTAGTCGTCTATCGACACTTCAATGTCAAACTTTGAAAGCTTCTCTATCACTTCATTAAGCCTCACGTAATCAGACACCATGGTGGATTCAGTTAGCTCAAGCGAAAGAAGACCGGTTGGGACATTGTAGTTTTGTGCAATGTCGGCGATTTTGTCGACAAGATTAGGGATCGCGATATCTGACGCGCTGATATTGATGGATAAGCGACGGCTATAACCCAGCTCTATTAGCTTACTTTGTTGATAAAACGCGCGCTTGATCACCCATATCGTCAGGTCATTGATCAAGCCTACTCCCTCGGCCAATTTAACAAACACCTCTGGCGACACTTGCCCAAACTTAGGATGCTCCCAACGTAACAAGACTTCTGACCCATGTATTGAGCCCGTACGCAGGTCAATCTGTGGCTGGTGATAAAGCTCCAATTCATCGTTGTCTATCGCCTTTTTGAGGTCAGCGACTAACGACATATTCAAGGTACGGTTAAAGTTATTCAGTGAATCATAAGCATGAACTTTATTGACCGTCATGGACGTTTCAGTGAGTGCCTGCAATGATTTATTGAACAGTACATCGGTAAGCTTGCCGTCTTTTGGATATGAACTCGTACCAATCGTACCCTGAATACGAATAGCAAAATTATTGAGCTCTACATAACAATCGAGTTCATCAATCACACTCGACAAGAGCAACGCCACTTTCTCATCGTCAGACGACAAAACAATGAAACCAAACTGACCTTCCTTGGTACTGGCAATCCTGTACGGTCGCGATTGTTGATAGCCCGATTCCACAACGTGGACAACATCGCTATCTAATGCTGCATCCAGTTTTTCGCATACCTGACCAACGAAATATCGTTTTTCTTCCGCCGACATAAAGGGTGCTAGGCTTGAGAATCGACCAATTTCAAAGCAGCAAAGTTTAAAGTTGACGTTTCTATTGATCAGATTTTCGACCATCAGAGACAACACATTCGCATTGGGTGTTGCCGACATGGCATCGTGGGTGAGCTGATATACTGATTCTTCTCTTTGATGTCGAAAACGTTCAGCTAACGCAAGCGCCATACAAAGAACAGCCAGTACCGTGCCGAACATCAGCGCATAACGTGTCAGCAGCGTGTATTCGATCACACCAGTCACCAGCAACGGCGGAAAAACACCCGCAACCAGCAAAGGAAGCCAAGCAAACAGGAACATCCCGCTCCAACGTCTGCCCACATTCCAGCGCAGCCAAATAAGCACGCCGATTAAGCCATAGAACATTGGTTGAATCGCAATTAAAAAAGTACCCGAAATGTGTTCTGGTAAAACAAAGGAAATCAGCATTAAACCGCTTAAGACCATGATGCCATAGTGAACAACTTGTCTAAGCAGAGACTGGACTTTGTGCACTCTCAGATAAAGGTGTGCAAATAGGAGCGCTTGTAAGAATAATCCAAACGTTAACGCGACAATATTATTGCTAAAAAACGTCTGTACCGCGGGTGGAAACAAATAAATACCAAATCCATGAACGGCACCAAGTTGCACTAACGCCGTCAACACATACCCTGAGTACACCAAGTAAACTCGTTCTTTGAGCGACAAAAACACAGCAAGATTATATACCGCAACCAGTAACATAATCGCGATGAAACCTCCCCATACCGCATGAAGAAGTTGTGTTAGCACATGGAACTCATGCGCATTTAGCAGCCAAATAGGCATCACAGGTATACCCGTTGAATACACCTGTAAATAAATCGTTGAGCTTTCAAACCCATCCAACGTTAATGGCACTGCTGGAGGCATATCGACTTGCGTATAACCTTTTTGGACACTGTCTCCCAAGTGCCAACGCTTAACTTCTTGCCCCTCAGACGCGAACTGATAAATGTTGAGCCTGTCGATCATTGGCGTATCAAAATACAAGCTCAGATGACGATGATCTGCGCCCATATTTTCGACATCCATCTTGATCCAATAAGATTTTTTCCCAAGTTGCCATGGGATGTCTTTCGGGTCATCAACACTTCGGAATATCGCCGATTCTTTGACGTAACCAAGAATGTGGCTATTGGTACTATCAACAAAATAGCCATAATTGACGTTGATGTTTTCTGCATAAGACGTCAAAGGAGGGAAAAGCCCTGCAAAACGGACCCCTACGATGGCGAACAAAGATACAACAAGCAATGTCGCATAAATCCAAAGCATCCGGTTAGGTATCAGGGATCGAAATCTCATGCCCCTACCTCGCTTTGCAAGCGCAGGCTACCGATGAACCGATAAAACACGGAAACATACGGATTCGATAAAACGTTCATAGGCTAACCAACTAAAGTGCTGCTACATCAATAATATAAAGGAATCTTTTCACAACACGGTTCATGAGGGGCGATGTCATCGTTCGTATAACCACCAAAATAGCGATACCGATATGTTTCAATTTAGATACGGATGACTACTTTTTCAAACACGAATGCAGGATGAAGCATAAATTTCATCTTGTTTTCTGTCGTTACTGACGCGAACAAATGAAATGATCGTGAACATTTGTTCACTCTAAAGAAAATCAGTAGACTGAAGACGAATAATTTAAAGTAGGACGTGACAATGAGCACCACGCGAACATTGAGCAGCAACTTTGAAAGCCTGCTAGACGACACGAATCTTCTTACTGAAATCGCGATTCTGTACTATCAACACAACACGACCCAAGAAGAGATTTCTAAGAAATTTGGTGTCAGCCGCGCGAAAGTGAGTCGGCTTTTACGAAGAGCTCGTGAAGAAGGCATTGTCGAAATCACAGTGAAATTCCACCCGGTTCACAGCGCACAACTCGAACAACGGTTGATGGAGAAATTTAATCTAAAACGCGCATTGATCGCCCTCGACCAACCCAGTGTGCAGGAGCAACGCACCCAAGTTGCCACACTGGTTTCCTCATTTATCGACGGCAACTTGCAAGACGGTATGGTTGTCGCCGTTGGACAAGGCCAAAACGTTGCGGCGGTTGCCGATCAACCCGGCATTGTTTCTCATCGAAATGCGCGTTTCGTTTGTGCCATCGGCGGCACACACAGAAGTGGCGACATCATTAACGCAGACCACATCTGCCGTCGCCTGGCTAAGAAGTTCGGCGGCAGCAGCGAGACGCTCTACGCCCCTGCTTATGTAGACACACCGCAGATTCGCGACGTTTTCCTTGGTCATCCCAATATCAACGAGACGTTAAACCAAGCCCGCAAGGCCGAATTTGCACTGGTTGGTATCGGTGACATGGACGAAAACAGCCACATGGTGAAATTGGGGTGTTTCTCCGCACGCGAGTTCGTTGAAGCCCGAGTTAACGACGGTATTGTTGGGGACATTGGTGGCTTCGACTTCTTCAAGTTGGATGGCAGTCGCGCCAATACACTGATGCGTGACCGTGTAGTCGGATTGGAAATGCAGGATTTAATCAACATTCCTAATGTGATCGCCATGGCCAGTGAAAGTCGAAAAGCGCTGTCTATTCTTGGTGCACTCAAAACCCAAACCATTGACGTGTTAGCTACCAGTGCAAGTTGTGCCATGGCATTGCTTAATATGGTTGATAACGAACAGTGACCCATATTTCTCTAAAATGCGGATTGGACAATATTTCAACATCCTTTCAACACATTTGGTTATCAAGGGTAAAATGAGTGAGATCGTCGTGAGATTTATCCGATCAGATCGTTGACTTTATCGCATAAAACAAGAAATATGACCCTATCATTTGCTCAGGTGCGTTGCATTTGTTCAACCTGTTGCTGACATCGACACAAGCAGGTTGATAGAAATGTCACCGAGCAGCTCCTGACTGCAAAGCATTCATGGTGAAACTCTACATTAAAGGTCTAAAAGATGAGCACGAAACTCGAACAATTACGCAAGCTCACAACCGTGGTTGCGGACACTGGTGATATCGACGCTATCGCGAAGTACCAGCCTCAGGATGCGACAACTAACCCGTCTCTTATCCTAAAAGCAGCCCAAATCCCCGAGTATGCGCCTCTGATCGAAGAAGCGATTGCCTACGCAAAAACAAAAAGCCAAGACACTGAACAACAACTGGCAGATGCGGGTGACCGTCTCGCGGTAAACATTGGCAAAGAAATCCTAAACGTTATTCCAGGTCGTATTTCAACCGAAGTCGATGCGCGCCTTTCTTATGATTTCGAAAATAGCGTCGCTAAAGCACGCAAGCTTATCAGCATGTACAACGAAGCAGGTATCAGCAACGACCGTATTCTTATCAAGCTGGCATCAACGTGGGAAGGTATTCGCGCAGCGGAAGTACTAGAAAAAGAAGGCATCAACTGTAATCTGACGCTGCTGTTCTCGTTTGCTCAAGCGCGCGCCTGTGCTGAAGCGGGTGTTTTCCTGATTTCGCCATTTGTTGGTCGCATCATGGACTGGTACAAAGCAAAAGAAGGCCGCGATTTTGCCCCAGCAGAAGACCCTGGCGTATTGTCTGTTTCTGCTATCTACGATTACTACAAGTCTCACGGCTACAATACCGTCGTGATGGGCGCAAGCTTCCGTAACATTGGTGAAATCCTTGAGCTGGCTGGCTGTGATCGTCTAACCATTAGTCCTGACCTGCTTCAAACACTGTCAGATGAACAAGGTGAAGTGGTTCGTAAGCTTTCTGATGATGTTGAAATTAAAGAGCGTCCAGCTTCGATGACACACGCTGAGTTCCTGTGGGAACATAATTCTGACCCTATGGCTGTTGAGAAACTGGCTGAGGGCATTCGCAATTTCGCAGTTGACCAAGGCAAACTTGAAGTCATGATTCGCGAGAAGTTGTAAGTTCGCAAAACACATTTTCAAGAGCGGCTATTGCCGCTCTCTTATTTCTTATATGATCCTGACCTACAGGTCTGAACATCATTTAATAAGGTAAGCCTAAGATGGAACGTAAAACCCTTGCCAATGCGATCCGTGCTCTAAGCATGGACGGTGTACAAAAAGCCAACTCTGGTCACCCAGGTGCCCCAATGGGCATGGCGGACATCGCTGAAGTCCTGTGGCGCGACCACATGAATCATAACCCGCAAAACCCTGAGTGGGCTGACCGAGACCGTTTCGTACTGTCGAACGGCCACGGCTCAATGCTGATTTACTCTCTGCTTCACCTGACAGGTTACGATCTGTCGATTGATGATCTGAAACACTTCCGCCAATTGCATTCAAAAACCCCAGGGCACCCTGAATACGGTTATGCACCGGGCATTGAAACCACCACAGGTCCTCTAGGCCAAGGCATCACCAACGCTGTTGGTATGGCGATGGCAGAGAAATCACTGGCAGCGCAATTTAACCGCGACGGCCATGACATCGTTGACCACAACACCTTCGTGTTCTTGGGTGACGGTTGCTTGATGGAAGGTATCTCTCATGAAGCATGTTCACTGGCGGGTACGCTAGGTCTTGGCAAGCTGGTTGCGTTCTGGGATGACAACGGTATTTCTATCGATGGTCACGTTGATGGCTGGTTCACTGACAATACACCTCAGCGTTTTGAAGCATACGGTTGGCATGTTATTCCAGCAGTAGACGGTCACGATGCCGCAGCAATCAATGCGGCGATTGAAGCAGCAAAAGCAGAAACAGGCCGTCCGACCCTGATCTGTACGAAAACCGTGATTGGTTTCGGTTCACCAAACAAAGCAGGCACACACGATTGTCACGGCGCACCACTAGGCGCTGACGAAATTGAAGCAACCCGTAAACAACTAGGTTGGGAACATGGCCCGTTTGAAATCCCGCAGGACATCTATTCAGCGTGGTCTGCGAAAGACGCAGGCGCAGCTAAGGAATCGGCGTGGAATGAGAAACTTGCAGCTTATGAAGCAGCTCACCCTGGACTTGCAGCTGAATTCAAACGCCGCGTAAACGGCGAACTGCCAGCAGAATGGGAAGCGAAAGCGAGCCAAATCATCGCTGACTTGCAAGCCAACCCAGCCAACATTGCATCACGTAAAGCCTCTCAAAACGCGCTAGAAGCGTTTGGTGCCATGCTACCAGAATTCATGGGCGGCTCGGCTGACCTTGCGCCTTCAAACCTCACCATGTGGTCGGGTTCGAAAGCTGTCACAGCAGACGACGCATCTGGTAACTACATTCACTACGGTGTGCGTGAGTTCGGTATGACAGCGATCATCAACGGCATGTCACTGCATGGCGGTTTTGTGCCTTACGGTGCAACCTTCCTGATGTTCATGGAATACGCGCGTAACGCAATGCGTATGGCCGCGCTGATGAAAATTCAGAACATCCAAGTGTATACCCATGACTCCATCGGTCTGGGTGAAGATGGCCCAACACACCAGCCTGTTGAGCAAATCGCATCGCTTCGCCTAACACCAAACATGAGCACATGGCGTCCGTGTGACCAAGTGGAATCTGCTGTTGCTTGGAAACTGGCGATTGAACGTAAAGACGGTCCAACGTCGCTTATCTTCTCGCGTCAAAACTTAGCACAGCAAGCTCGTAGTGCGGATCAAGTAACCGACATCTCCAAAGGTGGTTATGTCCTACTGGACAGCGTTGGCCAACCTGAGGTGATTTTGATTGCCACGGGTTCTGAAGTTGAACTGGCAGTCAACGCAAGCAAAGATCTGTCGGCACAAGGCTTCAACGTGCGCGTTGTTTCCATGCCTTCAACAGACACCTTTGACAAGCAAGATGCGGCATACCGCGAGTCGGTGTTGCCTTCTGACGTAACAGCACGCGTTGCGATTGAAGCAGGCATTGCAGACTTCTGGTACAAGTATGTTGGCTTTGATGGTCGCATTATCGGTATGCACAGCTTTGGTGAGTCGGCACCGGCTGATCAGCTGTTCAAAATGTTTGGTTTCACGGTTGAAAACGTCGTTGAGACAGCGAAAGAGTTACTCGCATAACTTCCAGCTCAAACATAAAAAACCCGCCAATTGGCGGGTTTCTTTTTATCTGCTTGCTTTGAAATTGCGCGACCAGAAATTACGCGAATTGCTTTCTACGCAACTCTCGTGAAAGACCGAGGTACAAACTCACACACATCACCAACAAGAACACCGCGAACGGCAACCCCGTAGAAATGGTTGCTGCTTGAAGTGCCCCTAAGCCGCCCCCCATCAAAAGTGCTATCGCCGCAAGTCCTTCAATGGAGCACCAGAAAATACGCTGTGAAACTGGCGCATCAATTTTTCCGCCTGCCGTAATTGTATCAATAACCAGCGAACCCGAATCTGATGATGTCACGAAGAAAATAATCGTCAGAATCATACCAAAGAAACTGATCACGCCAGTAAACGGCAAGGCTTCAAACATCTTGTAGATGGAGAGCTCTGGCTGCCAGTTGCCATTGGTGATCAAGTTAACAACACCATTGTAGCCGCCATCCATTTGATCCAATGCCGTCGTACCAAACGTTGTCATCCAAACAATACAAACAATGGTTGGAGCAATCAGTACTGCCAGAATGAATTCACGAACACTACGGCCACGCGATACGCGTGCGATAAACATACCGACGAACGGAGACCAAGATACCCACCACGCCCAGTAGAAGGTTGTCCAACCATGGTAGAAACCAGAATCTTCACGACCCACCCAGTTAGACAAGGCTGGCAACCAGCTGAGGTAATCCACGGTGTTTGTCACAACACCTTTAAAAATGAGTATGGTTGGGCCAACAACAATCACAAAGATCATCAGCATGCCAGCCATCACCATGTTGATCTCACTCAGACGTTTCACACCACCGTCCATGCCGCGATACACCGACACCAATGCCGCTAGGGTGATCAGCAAAATCAGAATAGATTTTGTTTCAATACCCGCATCAATACCAAACAGATAGTTGAGTCCGGCTGCAATCTGGTTCGCACCTATACCAAGCGATGTTGCCAAGCCAAACAATGTCGCCAGTACTGCCATGATATCGATGACGTGTCCCCAAACACCCCAAACGCGATCACCCAGCAACGGGTAGAAGGCGGAACGAAGTGTCAGCGGCAAACCTTTGTTGTAATGAAAGAAGGCCAACGCCAACCCCACCACCGCATAAACTGCCCACGCGTGAAAACCCCAGTGGAAAATCGATGCTGCCGTACCAATGCTTCGTGCCGCCTCAGAGCCAACGTCTAAGCCTAATGGTGGGTTAAGCGTGTGGTTCATAGGTTCTAACACGCCATAAAACATCAGGCCAATGCCGACACCTGCTGAAAACAGCATGGCAAACCACGCTGGGTAGGAGTAATCCGGTGTCGCTTCATCCCCACCCAGTCGAATTTTACCGACAGGCAAGAACGCGAGCACCAAACAAAAAATTAAAAATATGTTGGCTGAAATCACAAAGAACCAGTCAAACGACTGTGTGATTGCGGGGCGCAACCACCCAAAAAACTCTGCGGCTTGTTCTTGAAATATCAGCACACCCAATACAAACACCACCACCATGATGGCGGAAATTGGGAAAACAGGGTTGTGGAAATCAAGCCCTAGTGCGTTAACGTTATCTTGACCAACTTTATAATCAGTATTGTATTGATCGTCATTATTCACTTCCGATGTTGAATCACTCACAGCATTGCCTCCTTTTACTGCTCTCACACGACTAAGCAGTAATAACAATGCCCTTTCTCACGTCTTCTTGCATGAGAAAGGGCATTTATTAAACATTTTCATCGTGTACTTTGTGCGGCAATGATGACCAATAGCCTCTAAAAAATCAGATAAAATCCCTTTTCATCCCAATTAATGAGCAATCAGTCAGGCACGTAATGTAAGTGCAACTCAATATCTCACACAAAAGACATCGAGATTTAATGATGAGAACATAAGGCGTTAAAATGGAAAAATGGATGATAATCTATTAATCCAGTGGCAAACGCGTGAGACTCCAATGCGCCTAGCCAATAAAAAACGCGCCCATCAGCGCGTTTATATAGTGTCTGCCTCACTGACTAGAATGAGGCTTCAAAGACTGTGGCTAAACAACCCTCTCGGATCGCTACCAAATCGATTGCCGCCCTTTGTTCCTCGAAGCAATAAGAACACCGCAAAAATCAACCCACCCACCAACGGAATCATGTTTATCAACATCCACCATCCTGACTTGTTGATGTCGTGCAATCGCCTTATCGTCACGCCTAAGGAGGGTAGCAATGTGATTCCCCACCATAGCAATGCCGCATTGAGTTTCATGATATGAAAGTTCTCAACGCCTACAGAGGCAACATCTAACCAAACACAAAATGCCAATATCAAATTTTGAGTGAAAAAGTAGCCGAAATATTCCTTTCTTCTCGCTCTTCCATAAAACGTTGCATACTTCAAATAGCCGAGGAATAGCCACTTCATTTGTCTTCCCTTACTGCCGGAGGAGGGGGTATCTATGTCAAAATCGACTAGCACGCTAACAAAGCATAAGGGTAGAAACGGGGATATATCCCTCATAAATACAAGTGGCTTCTGCACTTACATATTAACTCTCAGTATTAATACGTGATCTTATAAATGGCAATTCATACAGTTGCATTCTCATTCTCGGACATAGGAAAAAATGAGACATTTTTAACGCAGTGAACGTTCAATTAACAGCAAGCATAAAACAAAAAGCCAGTCGAGATGACTGGATTTTTGCGTATTAAAAACAATAAATTATCCGTCGAATGTACCGTTGTTGCCGTGGCTGGCCTGATGACATTTAGGGTCAACACCGAAGCGATTCTCTCCTTTGGTACCTTCAAAGGCCTGCATAATAAGCAAAGCAATTACGCCAAAAGGAACTATACCGAGTAATGCCCACCAACCAACGCGATCAGTGTCGTGCAATCTGCGCACCGTCACCGCGAGAGTCGGAATAAACACGGCCACCGCATATACCATGCCCAGAGTGCCAATACCGGCTTCGGCATTAAAAGACCCGACCCATTGGTCGACAAAGCCCAGTGCAAAGGAAACCAAAACATTGATCAAGATAAACGTCCAGTATTCCTTTCTACGCGCTCGCCCTTTAAATAATGCGTATTTCTTAAGCACCCCAATATACTCGTTCATTGTTTTCTCCAACTTCACTCATCACTCAATGCTAATGGCACTTTGTACCTTATCGTTACTTTACCAAAGAAAGCGGCCCCCTAGTAATCTCTCGATGCAGGATCCTAACTCGCTCATCAGATTCATTTTGATAAGAAAAATCGATGTAATCGTGAATATCCAATTTTCTCGCTCAATGCACATTTCCCATGTTGCCAAAGCATGAACAACATGAGTAACTTACCTACCGAGAAAACCCCATGGACGTATCACTGAATGAGAAAGCTAGGCCCACAAACGAAGCAGCACGAAGAAAAGCCGTCTCGCTTAGTGGCATGGCTGCCCGTCGTTTTGGCCGTTATTGCGACAATGAGTTGGGCAGGTAACATCACCTTGGCCAAACTAGTGAACGCGACCATCCCCCCTATGGGGCTGTCTTTCTGGCGTTGGACAGTGGCTGCGGTTGTACTCTTTCCCTTCGTCTATAAACCCATGCGCGCACAGTGGCCGTTGCTTAAGCAACATCTCGGTTTGGTACTTGTCCTCGCATTGCTTGGTGTCGCCGGATACAACAGTCTTGTTTACATTGCACTGGAAAATACACTCTCGACCAACGTCGTGATCTTGCAATCTACTTCTCCATTGATGATTTTACTGGTGCAGTTTTTGTTGCTGGGCCACACAACAACGCTTAAACAAACGATCGCCATTGCTATCTCAGCTATCGGCGTGCTGCTGATCATTACCAAAGGTCAGCTCATCTCGGATTTTTCCATTGGTCAAAGTGAGCTTATTGCCCTGTTCGCCATTCTGGTATGGGCGACTTACTGCGTATTGGTCCAACGTTTACCGGAAGCGCTCAAAGGCTTACCTATTCTTGGCTATACCGTGTACATCGGCACGGCAATGATTTTCCCCGTTTATCTTGCTGAGTCTGTGTTTATTCAAACCATGCCTGTGTCATTCAATAGCGTGGCGATTTCCCTCTATACCGGAATCTTCGCGTCTGGCATTGCGTTTTTCTGTTGGAACAGTGCGGTAATGAAGATGGGGGCGGCACAAACTGGGCAATTTATGCACCTCATTCCGGTGTTTGGCATTATCTTTTCAATGCTGTTACTCGGGGAACGAATGGCTGGCTATCACTATGTTGGCATTACCTTTATTATACTGGGGTTATTTATTGCTCATCTCCCTTCCAGAAAGCAACAACTCTCTTCACCACGATAAACACTGACCTGAAAATGAAGATTGAGTCACACCGCGACATTCCGTTATAGTGACGCCCAATAGCTACTAGGGCGTATCAACATGCTACATATTTCTCAAACCGTCTCGATCCCAGATGACGAAATCGACATTTCGTATATTCGTGCACAAGGTGCAGGTGGTCAGAACGTCAATAAAGTGTCCTCTGCCGTACACTTACGTTTTGATATCAACGCCTCGTCTTTGCCTGATTTTTACAAAGAAAGACTGCTTGCGCTGAAAGACAGTCGCATCACCAAAGAGGGTGTGATTGTGATAAAAGGCCAGCAATATCGTACGCAGGAAAAGAACCGCGATGACGCACTTTCACGCTTGCAGGAAATGATTAAAAGCGTGGGCATTGTTCAAAAGGCGAGAAGAGCGACCAAGCCGACTAAAGGGTCACAAAAAAGACGTGTTGATGGCAAAACACTACGTGGCAAAACGAAATCAATGCGTGGCAAAATACCATTATAAAAAGGCCAAGCTTGCGCTTGGCCATTCTCACACCGTCTCCGCAATACGTTAACGGTATTCGTCTTAAGTTCCGTCTCCATTACCTCCATTTCGAAGACACTCATCACAACGTTTTATTGGCACGCTAAGGCCTCAATACAAACAAGCCTTCACTGGTCTGATGTCACACAACGCAAATCGTATTCACACCGTTACTTGTCACTCCTCAGCACTTAGTGTCCAATCAAATAGAATCAATAAGAGGAGTTTTACGTGTCTCAAGCCCACTTCAGTGATTACCCACTCGCCCAAACTCAAGCCATTGTCTGGAATGATATGGATGCCCTCCAGCACATCAACAACACCGTATATTTTCGCTATTTTGAAGATGTTCGCGTGGTCATGCTCGAAGAACTGAACGTATTTGATCACGTCAAAAGCCACAACATTGGCCCTGTTGTGGCGTCAACACGCTGTGACTATCGCGCCCCACTGGTGTACCCCGATACCATCACGACCGTTTCATGGGTCGAAGATGTGCAAGAGAAGCGCTATACCATGAAATATGAAATCCACAGCCATAACCAACAGCGATGTGTCGCGGTGGGTGAAGCACTGATTGTTTACTGTGATTTTAAAACCGGTAAAAGTTGCGCGATTCCGACAGAAACAACCAAACAGCTTCAACGCTATTTACGATAGATCGTGACGACGTCTTTGCTATCCATTCATGACCTAAAATCGGGTTTTGAAAGCACACAATTAGCCCCTCTTTCTATTGCGTTAGCCATGGGCGAACATCTTGCCCTAAGTGGCGCATCTGGCTGCGGAAAAACCTGCCTACTAAAGGTTATCGCTGGCTTGATGCCCGCGCAAAGCGGCGAGGTCCACTGGCAACAACAGCACATCAGTGATAACCATCTTGTCTGGTGGCGCAAACAATGCTGCTACTTACCTCAAATACCGATCATGGGTGCTGACACAGTGGAAGGTGTATTGCGCTTACCTTGGACGCTCAAAGCAGAATCATCACCGATCCCCAATGATGAACGCTGCATCGCTGTGCTTGTTCAGTCAGGGTTATCACATGCACTCAATGCTGAGGTGAAGACGCTTTCAGGCGGTGAAAAACAGCGGTTAGCCATTGCACGTGCGCTTTTACTGCATCGCCCGATCTGGTTATTGGATGAACCCACTTCTGCACTAGATCCCGCCAGCCGCGACAAGCTGATAGCACTGCTTTCTAATTCTCCGATCATTCGCGTTTCGATTTCGCACGATCCAATATGGCTGCAGTCGGCTAATAAGGTGTTGAACATGGGAAATAGTTATGGGTGACGCGTTAAACATCAGCAATGGCGCATTGGCCGCTTTCTATTTGATCTTCCTCCTCCCGCTGTTGCTGTTTCAACGCTGGCAATTGGGGTTAAGTAAGCCACTCATTGCTTCTGTTACGCGTATGACATTGCAACTGGCCGTGGTGGGCTTATATCTGCAAACTTTGTTTGATTTTGCCAACATCCTCCTCAACACTCTGTGGCTACTCGTGATGATTTTGGCCGCTAGTTGGACAGTGTGTCGTCAGGCGGGTGCGAATGTGAAAACATTACTTTTACCTGTCTTGTCCGGTCAAATTATCGCCTTGACCTGTTTGCTGCCCGTTTTGCTCATTGGCGTGATTCAAGCAGAGCCATGGTGGCATGCGCAGTATTTAATGCCTGTCGCTGGGATGTTGCTTGGCAACGCGCTTTCTGCCAACGTTCTTGCACTTGACCGATTTCACGCCAGCTTGAATCAGCGCCATGATGAATTTCAGTTCTATTTATCTTTAGGATCACCTGACCCAAGTAAGCCATTTTTGAGAGAAGCATTCATTGCCGCGCTTCGCCCTCCGTTGGCAGCCATGAGCACCTTAGGTATCGTCAGTCTTCCCGGCATGATGACAGGGCAAATCCTCGGCGGCACAAGCCCGCTACTTGCTGTGAAATACCAACTGGTGATCATGATAGCGATTTTTCTCACCGTCACTCTTTCGGTTGCCACCACCCTCAAATTTGCCAGCCACAGTGCGTTTGATCGGTTTGGGCAACTGAAGCTTTGAGCTTCAATCAATGCTAATCAGTGTCGGTGAGCCCCCATCACGCGCACCGCTCTGAACGAATCGATATACACAACCCGATCAAAAAAGCCCTGACTAAATCAGTCAGGGCTTTTTCATTCATTCGAACAAATCACTTTTTACTTACGACACCAAGAGCACCAGGCCAGGTAACAGTACAAACACGGTGGCAAGGTAGCCAACAACAGTCAGTTTCGATTTCACCGCATAGTCAGCAAGGGTCTCCGCACACTTAACAGGCAGATCACGTAGGAATGGCAGCCCATAAATCACCACGATGCCCAATACATTAAATGTGAGGTGGACAAGCGCAATTTGCAGGGCAAACACCGCGTTGTCGCCCGTCACAGCCGTTGCTGCAAGCAATGCGGTAATACAAGTACCAATGTTTGCGCCCAGCATGAACGGATACACTTTACGAACAGTCAATACGTTGGTGCCCACCAAAGGCACAACCAAGCTCGTAGTGGTTGATGAAGATTGAACAAGAATCGTCACTAGCGTGCCTGATGCGATGCCGTGGATAGGGCCGCGTCCAATCGCGCTATTAAGGACTTCACGCGCCCTGCCTACCATCAGTCTTTTCATCAGTTTGCCCATCACTGTAATCGCAGCGATAACCAAAAGAATGCCGAAGATAACCAAAGCAATACCGCCAAAGCTTCCTGGCAGCGCTTCAAATACCGATTTGGCGCCATTCACAACAGGCTTGGTGATCGGCTTAATGAAGTTAAAGCTCTTCATGCTCAGGTCGTCAGCATGCATCAGTGGAGAGACGAGCCAAGCTGATATCTTCGCTAAGAAGCCAGTCATCATTTCGAGAGGAAGGAAGATAGCAACAGCAATAAGGTTGAAGAAATCGTGTACTGTTGCGCAGGTAAAGGCACGACGGAACTCATCTTTACAGCGTGCATGACCCAAGCTGACCAGCGTGTTCGTCACTGTTGTGCCCACGTTGGCACCCATAACCATGGGGATAGCTAACTCGACTGGCAAGCCACCCGCCACCAACCCAACAATGATCGACGTCACTGTACTGGATGACTGAATAAGCGCTGTACCAATAATACCTATCATCAAACCCGCTACAGGGTTAGATGCAAATTCGAACAATTCTTTCGCGTGATCACCAGCAGCCCATTTGAAGCCACTGCCAATCATTGAAACCGATACCAGCAGCAGATACAGCATGGCGATAAGGGCAGCCCACTGCAGAGCGCGTTTGGTTGGAGCTTTGGACTGAGGTCCTTGCAGTGCGTCAGATTGGATGCTCATAACTCGTTTCCTGATATGTAAGTAATTTGTCAGTTCGCAGGCATCGTATGAATGTAATGTGACAAAAATATTACCAGCACGTTTAATTTGAATGTTTTTTGACTTTTTCGTGACGAGTTTGTGACCATTCAATAAAAAATCTCATCTTCACGAATCATCTCGCTCATTGATGAAGTGCAACCCCTTTCACTTGTGTATCTCCACTTCAATACGCAACCTCAATACGTAACAAAGCCAGCATTAGCTAGCTTTGTTAACACACGTGAAATTGGGGTGAGCTGATGTCTTGTTAGTAACCCATGGCTCTTGCGACAAACGCACGAGTACGATCATGTTGCGGGTTATCAAAGATTTGCGAAGGGGGCCCTTGTTCCACAATCACGCCGCCTTCCATGAAAATCACGGTGTCTGCAATATCACGCGCAAACTGCATCTCATGGGTAACAACAATCATGGTCTGTTTTTGCTGAGCCAGTTGTTTCATGACAGACAACACTTCGTCGATCCATTCAGGGTCAAGCGCGGATGTCGGCTCATCAAACAAAATCACCTCGCCTTTGCACGCCATCGCGCGCGCAATGCCGACACGCTGCTGCTGACCGCCAGAGAGCTGTGCCGGATACTTATGAAGGTGGTCCATCATGCCCACGCTCTCAAGTAGTTTTCTGGCGGATTCTTCTGCTTGTGCTTTAGGCTCTTTCCAAACGGTAATCAGAGATTCCGCCACATTCGCCAGCGCCGTTTTATTCGCAAACAGCGCGTAACTTTGAAACACGAAACTGCTCTGTTTGCGTAACTGATGAATGTCAGACTTGGTGGCTTTTTCTGCAGTGACGCTAACCCCACCAATTTGAATGTCTCCGGTTGTTGGCGTTTCGAGAAAGTTCAGGCAACGCAACAGCGTGGATTTTCCTGTGCCCGATGGCCCAATGATCGCCACAATCTCACCTTGATGAATGTCAAGGTCGATGTGCTTTAGCACTTCTACGTCACCAAAGCGTTTGCTTAACCGTTTGACACTAATCATCGCGCATACGCCTTATTCAACCTGACTTCCAACATTGACTGAACCTGGGTGAAGAAAATCACCACCAGCCAGTAAATCAGTGCGACGGCCAAAAATGCTTCAAAGAACTTAAAGCTCGATGACGCTTCCATCTGCGCTTTCGCCATGATTTCTGCCACACCCAGCGTAAAGGCCAACGAGGTACTTTTGATCATATCGATAAAATAGTTCATTAGCGATGGCGTCGCGACACGTGCAGCCTGAGGCAAGATAATGCGTCTCATGGCTTGAAGTTCAGTCATACCAACACTGAGGCTCGCTTCCAGCTGGTTCTTATCAATCCCCATTATGGCGGCGCGAATGCTCTCGGCCATGTACGCAGAGAAATGAAGCGAGATACCAATGACCGCCGCAGTAAATGCATCCATACCGACGAAAATCGGGAACACTTGTGGCAGACCGTAATACAGTAAAAACAATTGAACCAGCAACGGTGTCCCTCTAAAGAAAGAGATATACACCACCACAATCGCATTCAATACGTTGACTCTGAACACCCTTACCAGTGCGAGAAACACCGATAACACCAGAGCAATCGCAAAGCCTATCAGCGACATTTCTAGGGTGACTCCCAGATACTTTACCAGTATCGGGAGCAGCGCTAGCATGTAGTCAAAATCGAAGCCGTTCATTATTGGGTAATGTCAGAGTCGAACCATTTCTGAGAGATTTCGCTTAGGGTGCCGTCGGCTTTCATCTCGGTCAGTGCTTGGTCAACTTTGGTTTTAATCGCTAATTTTTCAGGCGTGTTCAAAAATGGCATCGCGTTCTGAATCGTCTCGAACGGTTCGCCCGCCAGTTGCAATGGCAAGCCAGACTTTTGAATAAGCTGTGCCGAAGAAACGCGGTCCATGATGAAAGCATCGGTGCGGCCTAGCGCCACATCTTGCTCAAATCCAGAATCATACGTGATGATGTTGATTTCGTTTTTCTTGTCGTAGTTACGCAGTAGTTGCTCAAAGTTACTGCCAAGGTTCACCGCGACTTTCTTGCCTTTCAGGTCATCAATACCTGCGATGTCATCACGGCCCTTTCGGATCACAACTTGCGCACCATCCAAAACGTAAGGGACGGAGAATGCGTACTTAGCAGTGCGCGCTTCGGTGATGGTAATTTGGTTACTGATGGTGTCGATATGACCCGCTTCTAACATGCCAAACAAACCAGAAAAACTCGATGTCACGAATTCAACGTTATAGTCAGCACGCTTACCAATCTCGTTCCAAACATCAATTTCAAAGCCCTGCAGTTCATCCATTTTCACAAAAGTGAATGGGAAATAACGGCCAGACATACCCACTTTCACATCGTCTTGAGCCAGTGAAGCAGTAGCGGTAACGCTGGTTGCCAAAGCAAGGGTGGCAAGCAAAAGATTTTTCATTGAAGACATTTTTATTACTCCATTTTTTTGATGTCGCCAATGTAACCTAAGTGAAATTTTGTAATAAATAACGAAACGATCTATTTAATACTCTGTAAATAAGACATTTACTGGCCTTATAGTTTGCAGTATAAAAATTGAACGGTGTTTTTGACTAAGATAATCCCAATTCACCCATATTTATTCACTCCAATAAGCCTGAGAAGTAAAAACAATCGCCCCACTTAACCGTTAATGCTGCTTCCGTCGACAAATGCAGAGCATCACGCACAAAAAAGCGGATGCCGTTTAGCACCCGCTCATGTTATCTAACAGCCATCACCAGGAACGAGAAGAGCGACTCCCCGGCAGAAGATCAAGAAGGGCATTTCACTCTTCCTTGATGCGTCGATCATTCATTGTAGATCGTAGAGCGCCAGCCTCCAGTCACAGAGAGAAGAATCACCGTAATCACACGGCAAATAGTGTTAATAAGATCACTAAAATCAAGGATATGTGATTGCCTTCTCAGTCAGTTCAACATGCAACATTTCTCCAGTAAAGGGCTTATTTGTCCAATATCTTAAGCACCAGACCGAGCGCATAATCAGGCCATCTCCCTACAAATCTAAAAACATTAAACAAAGGTCTGAACCATGAAAACTAACTTAGCAGAGTTGAAGCGTCACCTACTCACCGGCACCAGCCACATGTTGCCATTCGTTGTTGCAGGTGGTGTTCTACTTGCTCTATCTGTCATGCTTGGCGGTAAAGGCGCGGTACCTGAAGGTGTGTTCCTTGAAGGCATTTGGGACATGGGTATCGCAGGTTTCACCCTGTTTGTTCCTGTTCTTGGCGGTTACATCGCTTACTCAATCGCAGACCGTCCAGCATTGGCTCCAGGTATGATTGGTGCTTACCTTGCTAACCAAGTACAAGCGGGGTTCCTTGGTGCAATCATCGTCGGTTTCATCGCAGGTTACGTTGTTCTACAACTGAAGCGCATTCCTCTTTCTAACAAGCTTAAAGCGCTTTCAACCTACTTCATTATTCCAATCGGCGGTACGTTCATCGTATCAGCACTGGTTGTTTGGGTAATCGGTCAACCTATCGCTGGCTTCATGGCATTCATGAACGAAGGCCTGCAATCCATGGCTGGCGCATCTAAAGCGGTTCTGGGTGCAGTGCTAGGTGGGATGACAGCATTCGATATGGGCGGCCCAATCAACAAAGTCGCAACCCTGTTCGCACAAACTCAAGTTGGCACTCAACCTTGGTTGATGGGCGGCGTTGGTGTGGCAATCTGTGTGCCACCACTCGGCATGGCTCTGGCAACTTTCCTTGCTCCTAAGAAATACTCTCCAGAAGAAAAAGAAGCCGGTAAAGCAGCAGCAATCATGGGTTGTATCGGTATCACTGAAGGTGCAATTCCCTTCGCAGCCAATGACCCAGCACGCGTTATCCCAGCCATCGTAGCAGGCGGTATCGTCGGTAACGTTGTGGCCTTCATGGCAGGTGTGCTTAACCACGCGCCTTGGGGTGGCCTGATTGTTCTACCCGTCGTTGAAGGTCGCATGATGTATGTCATCGCGGTTATTGCAGGTGCCGCAACCACAGCCCTTGTTGTGAACGCACTGAAAAAACCCGTCGCTGACCGTGAAGAAGAAACAAAAGCAAACACTGAAGAACTTGAACTGTCCTTCGACTAATACATGTTTAGCTAAAACCACGAATTAACGGAGCGACGACCTCCAATAACGTTGTCGCTCCACACTGAACTAATAACAATAAAAGTGTAAAAGAGAGATTGATTATGAAACTTATCGGCGTAACTTCTTGCCCATCTGGCGTTGCTCATACTTACATGGCAGCAGAAGCACTGGAAACCGCGGCTCGCGCAAAAGGCTGGGACGTTAAAATTGAAACTCAAGGCGCCATTGGCGTTGAAAACGAACTTTCCGCAGAAGACGTTGCATCGGCAGATGTGGTTATCTTAACCAAAGACATCGCCATCAAACGAGAAGAGCGTTTTGCGGGTAAGAAGATTGTTCGTGTCACCGTTACCCAAGCAGCAAAACAAGCCCCTGACATTATCAGTAAGTTAGAGAGCATGTTAGCGCAAGCTTAATCATTCCAGCGGAGTGGATGCCAAACCCACTCCGCTTTCTTCGTTTTTACCATCCGTAAAGCTCCACTTATTTACCTACCTTCTTACATCGCTTTACGCATTCGTATTCAATAAAAGATAAATCGCCATGCACATCAACATTACTGAATCACTCACCCATTTTAACGGAAAGCTTGTCGCCATTTGCAGCAACGAGAGCACGCCACCGGAAGGCGCATATCAAGTCAATTTCAACCGCCTTGAAATTATTCTTGAGGGAGAATACGACCTGATTGTGGATGCCAAAGGTGGCTGTAGCCAGCTAACGCTGAAACAAGGAGAGATGGTGTACATCCCTTCCAATGCCTGGAGCAAGCCGACGTGGGAGAAGCCATGCAAAATGGTTTCTGTTCTGTTTGGCAAGCATCAGGTTGGGTTCAGTTTTGTGCAGTACACAACGGAAGGAGGGTTTGTGGACGTGCAAAAGCATGCGCTTTCACTGCCATCATCCATGGCCTTGGAGCATGTGCTGGACGCTCTCAACTGCATGAGTGATAAAAGCCGCTCGAACGTAATGGGAGAACACCTCGCCAATGCGCTGATTCTGTATTGTCTCGAATTGCTAGACAACCCCGTTCAAAGCAAAATCAGCCGCAGTGAAAAGCTTTACCGCAGCATGTGTATTTACGTGCAAGAGAACTTCCACAAAGACATTACCCGTGTTTCCGTCGCCAACCGATTTGGTGTGTCGTCCGCCCATGTTTCACGTTTGTTTAACCAAGAAGGCTCTGTGAAATACGCTGACTACGTGACCTATGTTCGCCTTGACCGTGCCAAATTCATGCTGAAAAAATACAACTTTAAACTAGAAGAAATTGCTCATCGTTGCGGGTTCAAAGACACCAATTATTTCTGCCGCGTGTTTAAGAACAAAACAGGTAAGACACCAAGTGGGTATCGATTGGGGGCGGTTTGAGGCCCGAGGTTAGCAGTCAGAAGTCAGAGATGGCTACCCCTCCCAGATTTAGCTTTATACGCGAGGAGTCTAATGTGGTTTCCTAATGCATTGATGCTAAAACCAATTACCGAATCATTGACGACGGTTGATAAATGAATGTTGCAGTAGTACTCTTCATTTAGGTTAGTTGGAAGCCTACCTCGCCAAAGCAATCGTACCAACGCATAAACCAGAGTTAATCAGCATTTCACTCACATATCATCCCACAACCCATAGCGAGTAGGTTGTATACAAGGAGGACGATATGCGTCATCAAAACAATCCCGATCTTCAACTGTGGCTTCGCGAAGCCAAGTTTCTACAAAAAGCCGCTCAGTCTGATTCACTGGCACAATCTCTGCCCGTGCTTAGGCGTTTGCTTGAATCTAAGATATTCACCGATATCACCTTGCCAGAACTCAAGCGTCACTCCGCCACTATTCAACGTAAGCATCTACTTCATATGTTGGCAGCCGAGAATGGATGGAGCTGTTGGGCGGACTTTAAGAAAATCGTTTCAGCGGCTCCGAAAGGTACACTTCTCCCCTATAGCACCGAACGGCTAGATGCTGGTTACTTGGTTCAGTGGTTCTCGTCTGTTTCGGAGGCGCAACGCTATACCGAGCAACACAGTGGAAAAGTGGTGAAGGTGGGCAGTCAGGCAGCCGTAGTGCCAGAACAATAGAAAACTTGGCGTAAACGGAGGGGCATCCTCCGTTTTTTCATGAGAATTAAATCGGTTTTGCCCCTTTCCGTGTTTGCGCGTTCAGATCTCCTAAGCCTCTCTTTAAACATTTTCACTAGATTTTCTTAGACTAAAACGTGATGTAGATTTAAAACTCGGTATTGTTGAATACCCGCAAGCGAGTTGGTACAGCCATGTTGTCAGTGCGCTTGCATTATCTCAATACTCGACAAAGGTGATATAGCTATCATATTGAAAAAAAAGACTTAGATGAGTCGTAACAATACCCACCCCCCCCCCAAAAATGCCCATTATAATATGCCGAAAATCCACACAATTTATAGGGTATAACAGTGAAAAAATTAGCTCTAATCGCCGCAATATCTGTGACATTGGTGATGTCAGGTTGCGCGAGACAAATGGCAGACAATCCTGAGTACTACAGAGACGTACAAACACTAAATGTACAGAAAGACAACCTAACTTTCGGTGAACTTTTCTATATTTATTCAGTGGAAGACAAAACAGTACCGATGAATGTATATGCGATTGCGACCGATGAAGGAGATGGACGGATAAAGATTGCAATGAGAATGGCACGTCAAGACTCAAATCTTATCGTTGCCAGTAGTAACTACATCTACAAGATCACGCGCAATGGCTTAACACTCATTGAACATATTCCAGAGCAGACTGGCCTCATTGGAAGTTGGTGGATACCGAGACTCGATAGTAGAGCGTTAAACGTGCTTCAAGCAAGCAAACCCGCACCCACAATATGGGTTGAAAAATCACCGAATCACTTCTCGTACGAAGCTGAAAATTTTGTTGCAACGCTAACGCCACCAGTACAACTCCCTACCTCTTTGGACCATTTGGGAAATGAACCCTCTCTGAGGCTGATGGTTAATGCGAACTGCAAAAAGTTAGGTATAGGTACAAGACCAGAATATACAGATGTGGGTATTGGCGGTGAGCTACTCATTTCAGCTATCGTTTCCTGCAACTTAGCTTACTCGAGTCCTGAATATAGCCTTAACAATGCTACCTTGGCAGCGATAAGAGCAGCGGGCGTTCAGGGGTTAAAAAACATCAAAATAAGTACTTCCAGCGGCACGATAGACCTGCCACTTTCCGGTTTTAATTATGCGTACAGTATGGCGCAGAGGGGAGTTATCAAGAAAAAAGAGTGAAAAACCTGTAATCCCTTGAATAGCCACTTGGTCTGTGGGCTGGAACAAATTTGATTTTGCCCAAGCTCAAATTATCCTAGGTTAGTGGTGTAGTGGTTTAATGATCCCGGACACCATTTAAGGTGGTAAAGTCACCACTAAAGAAAGAGGTGTTCCATGACAAGACAACGTCGTTCATTCTCCGCTGAATTTAAACTAGAAGCAGCCTGTTTGGTACTTGACCAAGGGTATTCAATTGCTGAGGCTAGCCGCTCATTAAACGTCGGTGAAACGGGACTCAGACGCTGGGTCACACAACTTGAACAAGAGCGCGGCGGTAGTACGCCAGTTTCCAAAGCCTTAACGCCAGAGCAGCAGAAAATCCAAGAGTTAGAGGCAAGGATCCATCGACTTGAACGAGAAAAATCTATTCTAAAAAAGGCTACTGCTCTCTTGATGTCGGACGAACTCGAACGTACGCGCTGATAGACCAATTGAGAGAGCAAGAACCGGTAGAATTGGTCTGTACTGTGTTCGATATCGCCACGTCGACTTACTATGAGCACTGCCAACGACGCCATGATATTGATGCTGAACGTTTGCATCTTCGTAGCGAGATCAACCGACTGTTTACGCTGAGCAGAAGCTCTGCGGGTAGTCGCACTCTGGTCGGCATGATGTGTGAAATCGGACATAAGATTGGACGATTCAAGGTTCGCCGATTGATGAAAGAGGCACAACTCATCAGCAAGCAACCCGGTTCACATAACTATAAGCAAGCTACGGTTGAACGGCCTGATATTCCCAATCAGCTTGATCGTCAGTTCACTGTCGACGCCCCAAATCAAGTATGGTGCGGCGATATTACCTATATATGGGCGGGTCATCGTTGGTGCTATCTTGCCGTTGTCATTGATCTGTATCGCAGACGGGTTGTCGGTTGGGCCATGTCTGACAGTCCTGATGCGGCATTGGTGACAAAAGCGTTGTCGATGGCGTATGAGCAACGAGGAAAACCAAGTGGCGTGATGTTCCATTCGGATCAAGGCTCCCAATACAGCAGTCGCCAGTTTCGACAACACCTGTGGCGGTATCGGATGACACAAAGCATGAGTCGCCGTGGCAACTGCTGGGACAACGCTCCAATGGAAAGGCTATTTAGAAGTCTAAAATCTGAATGGATACCAGCAACAGGCTATGCATCTTTTGCTGAGGCATCCAAAGATATCAGCCATTACCTGATGAGCTATTACAACTGGAAGAGACCGCATAGTTATAACGGTGGTCTTCCACCTGCGAAAGCTGAAAATCAGCCTAATTTACTGTCCGGAATGAGTTGACCACTACATGGCTTAGAGCTTGCACTCTAAGCCGTTTCTGCCCCAAAGTGAGTTAGCCAATTTTCAATAGTCTTCAAACGAGGAATATAATCATAGAAAGACATCTTTCAGGTGTTATCCATTCATTAAATAAATCCTGCTTCCACTTCTGCCTAATCATTAGTCACTCACTCTGCTATGAGATAAAAATCAAGACTTGCTTTATGCACTTCATGGTACATTCCAGCCAAATAATTTAGACAGTGATGGCGTGTTGCGTGCCGATGATCAAAGGGCGGTAGCATACGCCGGATGTGGGGAAGACAATCTAATGAGACATTTTAAGAAAGTAAGTCACCGACAGTTTTCTTCATTTATTTCTAAATGTGTCTGTTCCAAGAAGCTAGTCAGCTATGCCTCATAGGATAATATTTTCATTCTTAATGAAAGGTAAGATTAACTACTATATTACCGATTTTCGAGTTTTAATATCTATAAATCAGTAAGTTAATTTTATTTGTTGTGGTGCTTTTTATTCCGATAAAATTATTGTCGGTACTGGAGATTTAATGGCTTTTGATGCGTCTCCTTCTTGGAGTGGCTTTAATTACCAAGGCAAAGTAGCACTCTACTATGCTTTAACATTGATCAATGCAGACCCCGTAGGGACAGATTTTTCCGATCGTGCTCTGATGCTGGAAGACAATGAAGATTTTGAAATATTGTGTAATGGAAACTCTGTCTCTATCCATCAAGTTAAAGCGTATAACTCTAGCGCTTATGGTAAGTATTCTGATGCTCTACTTGAAATAACTCTAGAACTGTATAAACAAGAAGGTGTTATCGGAAAAATTCATACTTGGAAGAAAATTAACTCAAAACCAAATTTTCAAGATCTTGAAGCTTCTATGAAGGATGATTTAAAGATTCTTTTAGATCAATATCGAAACACCAATCCAAAGGATGGAAGTTCGATAATAGAAAAAGCGGTATCTACAGATAGAAATAAACCCAAGCAGGCAGCTATCTTGAGGGCGACCTTCCAGAACTTACCGCAGCACAGTTATTTGATGTTTTAAATTCTATTCATGGCGGGCAGAGCGACGCAACAAATCGAATAGATAGCTATCTGTACGAGGATAATAATAGGTTTTGCGATCTTGAGGAAGTTAACAAAAAGATTAAGTCAGAAATTTCAATAGCAATGGAAGCTCGCAATATTACTAGTACGACAGAGCAGTTAGAGAAAACATTTCACTATTTTCTAAGTATGATGGATAGATATATTATCCGGCGACATAAGACTAAGCAACAAGAAGAAAAAATATCGATAGCATTTAATGAGATTCTTGAGGTTCTTGAAAATGATCATGAAGATATTGGGGATGAATATCTGGCATATAAATTTAAAAATCAATTTGCCCATCAGATAGATGAATATATAAGTGATCCCGATGATTATACCGACCCAGAAGAAAACATTCTTTGCAATCTAAAAGAAGCAAGTAAGTTTCTTTTAAATCTTAGCCCAACGGATTTATGGGCGTATTACCGAAACTTCTGTCCCCATATTGATCTAGCACATGACAATAACACGACTAATGCTTTGGTAACGGATCTTGATGGTATCAGATATGTACTTATAAGAATCCTTCATGAAATCAATTTTGATCGAGCTTTACACAACGCATCAAAATATAATTTTAGTTATCGTACAACGACACCACCACACAAGAGTTTCCTTCCTACAACTATTACCTCTACCGCTAGAGTTACACAAATAGAAAGAAAAATCACATCAAATCCCAATATGTTTGAGACTTTGTTTGAGGTTGAAAACCTGATTTACAGTGGTTTAGAGGCTCATACATTTTGTCCAACTTCGATGGCACATACGGAAGCACCACCAGCTGAAGATGAAGATCCTCGAACTAAAAGAGATGATATTTTGAAACATATAACACTTGTGCCCATATCTACTGCAAAGGAAGCATTAAACTAATGATTAATATTATTAACAATATACTTTCCAGCAATGGATATAAACAAGTCGAACTCGCGTTAAAACAAGATGTGGCAGACTTCTACTTATTTTGTCCACTAACCGAAAGTAAACGAGAAGAATATTTTGTTACGGTACAACTTCGTACGCAGTCTGATATTACTGCACAACACCTACTGGAAAACCAAGTTCAAGACTGGTTTGAAAAAATCAGTCAGTCAGGTAAGGTAGATCAAACCTTTGAGAAAAATTGCACCATGCTTCTCTGCCACGAAGAAGATAAAATTAGCAGGAAAACAATACTGATGATTGAAGAGGATCAGTATAACTTTAAAAAAAATGTAATCGCAGGGTCTCAACAGGAGGTGCTGGCTTTAAAGAACTATCTGGCTCAAGAGCAAGTCGAAAAGGTTACCATCACGGTCATAAATAATATAATTAATGTAGATAGTGGTAAAGGTTTCCTTGATTTTAAAAAGAACAACAAGCTTCAAAAAAACCATTATTCTCTAATTTTAAAGATCGCACTCAAACTGCCTTTTATTACTTATAGTCCACAAGAGCAACAACTTAGCAATCTGCTTAATGATATTGATGACTCATTATCACCTGAGTTAGCTTTAATCTACAACCAATTAACAAACTTGGATGTAGAGTGGACTGAAAGTAATGCCGTTCAGAATGTTGAAATGGTTTGGGGGCGCTTAGTATGATTAACTTAAATAGAATCACCTTTAAGAACTTTAAGATATTTGGTGATAAGCCGTATACCATTAATTTTGAGAACTATCGGCTAGTTTTGCTTGATGGACCGAATGGGTATGGAAAAACATCGGTCTTTGATGGTATCGAGTTAGCATTGACTGGGAATTTGACTCGTCTTGTATCCCTGGAGGCCGCCAGAACCCCACAGATGTTGTTGTTGCGCATCAAGGGAAAGGTCATGTCGAAATAGAATTAGAATTGAAAGACAGTGATTCCAAAGTAAAAATATTCAAAAGGCAGATGAAAAGATCAGTTCCTAACAGTTCCAAAAAAATCTCTAGATTTGCAGAGCTTTGGGAGCTTTATGAGATAGTTGATGGACAACCAGTAACATCAAGTCAGTTGGCATTGGATCAGTATTTCGATAGTAAAGATTTTAAGCGAGATTTTCTATTATTCCATTATGTACAGCAAGAAGAGACATCACGATTCCTAAAGGGTAATAACGAGACTCAGCGAGCTGAAGAGTTAGCACAACTTTTTGGTAATACTCGTGAGGCAGATGAAAAGCTCAACAAGCTTACTGATATTCTTGGAAAATTGAGGAAGTCGAAAAAAGCTAATAGCGCAAAAGTTGATACCATTAAGAAATTGTACAAAATCGATGAGAGTACAAATATAACGACTGGGGTTAGTGAACCTCATGTTTATGCTCTTCCATGGTTAGTTGAATCCAACAAGAGCCCTTTTTGGGACGATATTAAAATACCTGAGTTGAATCAAGACAAACTTAACAGCTCTTTGGCAGAGATAGTCAACATTAAAAACTTTCTTAAGCATCACCGTTATTTTCTTAGAAGTCGAAGCTTTGAAAACGCGATTCGTCAGAGGGAGGTTCTTGAATCTTATGTAGGCTACTTCAATTCTATCAATGACCATGATTTACATGTTACGCGAAGTCAAAAGTATCAAATCATCAAGAGTTTCGAAGTTACGCTTAGAAGTGGCGATCTCAAACAGATATCTATCGTTAAGAACATTGACACGATTTTTCAAACTTTGGAGTTTAAAGACGGCGATGCATTTAAATTGGCGCTCCAATCTCTTATCAAACAAGAAAGCAAAGCAAACGGACTTAGTTCCATTTATTCGGAACTTATTAAACATCATAATGCCATGTTCTCAGGGCTTCAGAAGATACCAGATGAATCGTCATGTTTGCTTTGTGGACAAGATTATCAGTCGCATGATTCGTTATCTCAAGTAATATCTCAGCATGGAGATTTACTCCGTTCGGAGTTGACGGGACAAGACAAGCTTCTGGTTGCTTCTAGAGATATTTTTAATAGCACATATATTTCAGCCCTAGTTAAAGCATGTGAGGTTTATGTAGATCAAATATCACCTCCATCTCAGGAAGATCTTCTTGCTCTTTCTAGGGCAATAACCATGAGAGAGCGTTTTGACAAACTTCGACTTTGGCTTTTGTCTGAAGGTATTTTTCATGATGATTTGTTAGCAACCACTTTTCCCGTAGAGGGGGGGCGAAATAATATTATTGAGACTACAAATCTCCTTTGCGAACGTATATTCTCAGCTATTGGATCCGCTCCTGAGAGTTATTATGAAACCAATGGTGAAAAAATATTCGAACGAATATATAGGGATTACTTTAATAGCCAACATGTCAGACTGGATCAGGTGAGTATTGCCCAACTCGATAAGAAAGAAGTATATATCAAGAGCCTTTATTTCAGCTCTTTGAAGGAAATATCAGAGAAATTTTCCAAGCTTTTAAGGGAGTGTAGGTTATTAGATCAAGCCATTATTGATGTAAGTAATCTGATTGATATTTTAAATAGTAAGATTAAACAGTACAGAAAGAAACTTATTACCGATATTGAGATCCCTTTTTACATCTACTCAGGAAAAATCCTCCAATTCCATCAAGCAGGGCTTGGTCATGGGATTTTTATCAAAGACCCGACAGGGGACGATGAGTTAAAGAATGTGCGACTTGTTTCTAATTGGGAAAGTGATCACGATATTCTAAATACTATGAGTTCAGGGCAGATATCAGCAGTTGTTATCGCATTGACTTTAGCTTTACATAAAGTATACGCCTCTAAATTTGGCAGCGTTTTGATCGACGATCCTGTTCAGACAATGGATGATATAAATATGTCCTCATTGGTTGAGGTATTACGGAATGACTTCAAAGGGAAACAAATCATTCTGTCTACGCATGAAGCTAAAGTAGCTAGATATTTTACCTACAAGTATTTGAAGCATAGTGAGACTGTTAAAATTGTTAATTTAATGCAACGGGAAGAACATGTCCCGAGCAATAAGTTTCATTATAGAACTGTTACTGACAAATAAGATAGTCAGTGTAGTGGTGCGGCGAGATCACTTAGTTAGAGGGATTGTTATGACTGGCTGCATTTGTAATACTTGAGTTACATGCTTTGCTAATTTAGCAAAGCATGTAACTCAGAATTATCCAATTTCGTCTCAACGGACTATTCGTAATCGATTGGTCCCCAGCTCAAGCTTGGGAGGGTTTGCCACATACAGAAAGGCCTGATAAGTTAGTAACAACTCAGGAATTTCGCATTCTCTAGCTCTGTGTAGCAGATTTATCACCATTTTCAGCGTTGCTTACTGTCGCCACTCATCGGTGTGAGATGTCATCTCAGTTTCTTCTACCTCTGGCAACTCACTCATTTTCAAACCACAATGACAGCACTTCACTGAGCCAACAACCTCTTCAACATGCATTCGCCCAATCGCAATTTGGAGCAAGCTGTAGAATCGCTTTTCACAACGAGGGCATTCTGCCGTTGCTAAACGCCAGTACAGAATAAATATGGTGATAGTGATTACCGCATTAAAAATGGCGAAGAGAGGAATCGCAACAGCTGCCACTGATGACAATAGAAAGAGACTAAAGAGTGACCACTTTAGCGAATGGAGGTTGTTATGACGCTGCTTTATCTTCCTGAGGCCAGCTAGGTACTCATCCATATAAAAAACCTGAGCTTACTTTGTTGGCAAGGTATATCAGTTATAACTCATTCCAAGCCTTAGCGTTATCAGATTTACTTCCAGCACTGACAAAGCCAATTGGTTGCAACCATGCTTTATGACGATTAAAAGGAAGAAATTTCAGGCTCAAAAACAGAGCTACTAAGAACCCAAGCATCGAGTCAGCCAAAGACCCAAAGAACGCCTGTTTAGAAAGTCACCTATTAATGGAAGTCATAAACACTGTCTAGTGCTAGCTAAAAATACAGTGATTCACGGAACCTCAAGTGCATGAGAAGGTGATGAAATAAGATTCGGATTATCAGGGTTGATCCGAGTCATCTAAATGACTTTTGTCAAAAACGTTTTATGGCGATCATTCTAAGCCGTTACAACCCCAAACATTCTGCATCAAACGCATTCTCATAAAAAAGCCGCTCGTAGGAGCGGCAATAGACGTGAGTAACGCTTTTCTTATGGTGATGTCTTAAAGTGCTAATTCAGATTTTAGGAAGGTGATCATCTCGTCTTCTGTTGTCATTGTTTTGAGGGTGTCTCTGAATGTGGCATGAATCAGTTTGCGCGCAAGGCCAGAGAAAATACGCATGTGCTGGTCGCCTTGGTTTTTATTGAGCGTCAGCATGATGACAAATTCGACCGCGCCATCTTCGTCGTCGCTCCAAATCACAGGCTTATTCAAGCGAGCGATAGAGATAGACGAATGCGCAATGTTGTCTGATTTGGTGTGTGGAATCGCAAAACCATTGCCAAGGCCAGTGGTGAACACAGATTCACGTGCCCAGATATCGGCTTCTAGCTCGTTGACCAAGTGAGTGCGACCACGTACACCTAGGTTGCCCACCAGCGTTTGAATCGCTTCTTCTTTGCTGTTGAAATCGCAATCAAGCAGCACACATTCAACGTCTAGCAGCGGCTTGTCTTCTTGAGATTGTGCAAATACATCTAGCAAGGCTTCAACGTCGGCAATCGTCGCGCAATCACACGCTTCATTGAACAGGGCTTTACACGCTTCGCTGTCGAACTGGCGAAGGGCCGCTTTGGTGGGTGCAATGCTTGGTGCAGCCATGCTTAACTCGTTCAAGCCCGCGCCCACCAGCAATGGCAGCACTTTCTTGTTCGCGCCCAGCTCACCACACAAGCCCACCCATTTGTCGTGCGCTTGAGCGCCAGAGACCACCGCGCGAAGTAGACGCAGGAACGACGGAGCAAGGCTGTTATATAGCTTGGCGACATTGTCATTATCGCGGTCGACTGCCAGCAGGTATTGGGTCATGTCATTCGAGCCAATGCTGAAGAAATCCACTTCTTTGCAGAACTGATCCATGATGAACGCCACCGATGGGATTTCCACCATGATGCCCAGCTCAAATTCACCGTACACCACGTTTTCGGCATCAAGCTGCGCTTTCACAATGGCAATTTGTTCTTTCACCCAACGGATTTCTTCGATGCTTTGAATCATCGGAATCATTACCTTGGCGTGACCGTATTTCGCGGCATGCAAAATGGCGCGAATTTGGGTGTGGAACAACGCTAGGAATTGCGGATAAATACGCACCGCGCGGTAACCCAAGAATGGGTTGTGCTCGTGCGGCAGGTTCAAGTAATCCAACGGCTTGTCACCACCGATATCCATGGTGCGGATGATCACCGCTTTGTCGCCAGCCGCTTCCAGCACTTGCTTGTAGGCATCGAATTGTTCTTGCTCATCAGGCGCAGTGCTGCGATCCATGAACAGCATTTCTGTGCGGAACAGACCAATGCCTTCCGCGCCTTTCGCAAACGCCGATTCTGCTTCTACGGTACACGCGATGTTTGCCGCGATTTCAATCTTGTGGCCATCTTTGGTTTGCGCTTGCAGGTTCAGGTATTCGCTTTCAGTGGCTTTGACTTGTTCTGCCAACCACATAGCACGCTCAAAGTAAGTAGCAACTGCGTCAGATGGCGCTAACGCCACGATGCCTAGGCCACCATCCACGAACAAGGTTTCGCCTTCGTGTTTCGCACACGCGTCGATTTCAACGCCAGATACTGCAGGAATGTTGAATGCACGCGCCAGAATCACGGTGTGCGAGGTAGAACCCGCTTGGGTGAGGATCAGCCCTTGCAAATAGTCACGATCTAGGCCGAGAAATTGGCTCGGGGTTAGATCGTTGGCGATCACGATTGACGGTTCAGTCAGCGTGAAATCGGTAGAGACTTCTACGTGTGGATGCGCTGTCATCAGCAATTGCAACGCGATGTCTTTGATGTCCAGCACACGTTCTTTTAGGTATGCAGAAGACGATTGCATCAAGGTTTCAGTGATGGCGGCAACGGTCAGAAGAATTGCTTTGGCCAGCGATTCACCACTGGTAACGAAACCCGACACTTTTTCATTCAGGGTGTCATCGTTCAAAATGCCCAGATGTGCCTTGATGATTTCTTTTTCTTGGCCGCTTGCCAACTCGGCTTTATTAATCAAGGTTTCAGTGACTTGCTGCTTCGCTTGCTCAAAGTTGAGCGATGCAGTTTCTTGCTCAAACACTGACAGTTCGATGTCGTTGTAACGGATCAGTTTACCCTTTGCGATACCCGCTGAAAGGCGCTTTGCTCGAATAAGGGTCGGGTTATGGTTCATCAGCGATTGTGGCAGTGTCACGTCGCCATCGTCCATCACTACCAACTCTTCATCGCAATGTGGGAATTCGTTCTGAAGGTAAGCCGTCAGTGTGTCATGCGCTTGTTCAGCATCATCACCTTCGATGATAAGCAAACACGCATCATTAAGTAGAGTATCAGTACCAACCAACGACAATACGCTCTTCGCTGACGCTTGATTGTCATTGCGAAGATTGTGAAGTGTAATTTGACTGTTAAACGCGCGACAGGCCGCTTCGAGGTGGTTTGCAGGGCGGGCATGAATGCCATTTGGGAGTTCACAGGTAAACGCGAGTTCTAATTTCATTGGGTTCACTTAAATTTTTTCAATAAGGCAATGGAGTGATTGATAGCTTCTTGAACCGAGACCTGACAAACGGGTTTTCCGTGGTATCGGTCGCTTTCAGCAGGGCTAATTTCGGTCGCTAACACGATGTGATCCGCAGCATCAAACTCGCGTTTCGATATTTTGTTTTCGATACCCATCGCGCCCTGCGTTTCGACTTTTATTTGAATGTTCAGGATGCGCGCAGCGTCAACAAGACGGTCAGCCGCCATGTAACAGTGGGCAATGCCGGTGTGGCAGGCAGTAATCGCAACTACTTTCATGAGCACTACTTATCGTTTAATCCAGACAGCTTGATGCTATGCCTTAACGTGCTGGACAAATAGATGAAATATCTATCATTTACTGGACAAAACGCGCATGAAAATCAATGTGTGAAATGGGTCACCGTCGTGATTAGAAAGGGGTGAGAACTCAGTTCAAAATCTCACTTACGCACAAAAAAACCCGCAACAGATGCGGGCTTTTGATTCCTCAAAAAGGTTTTGTTTACGCGGTTTATCTATACGCGGAATTGACCCACCAATGAACTGAGCTTACCCAGTGATGCGCGCATGTCTTGGGTGTAGTTAAGGTTTTCTTTCGCCGCGAGACGGCTTTCCTCTACCACTTCCTTCACATTCTTCGCACTGGTATTAGCCGTATGAACGACGCTGCGTTGTTCTTCTGCCGCTGTCGCGATTTCCTGATTCATGGTGTTGAGGTTATTGATTGCCAGTGTGATCCGCTCCAACGCATCACCTGCATTTTGTGCATACTCAACGGTACTTTCACCACCCGTTTTAGAGCGCTTCATGGATTCTACGGCGTCATCAGCGCCTTTTTTAAGGCTGTCGATCATGCCCTGAATCTCATTGGTACTGTTTTGGGTGCGTGAGGCCAAAGTACGCACTTCATCTGCGACGACCGCAAAGCCTCGGCCTTGTTCTCCAGCGCGTGCGGCTTCAATCGCTGCATTCAATGCCAGTAGATTAGTTTGTTCAGCGATGTCTCTAATCACACCAAGCACGGATACGATACGCGCCACTTCCGTATTCAATTGGTCGATAACAGACGAACTGAGATCAATGTCCTTCGCGAGACCTTGTACCGATGTGACGGCCTGTTGGACGACTTGCCTGGCTGATTCACCATCATCGCTGGCGGAGCGAGACGCTTCCGAACAATTTTGGGCATTAGACGAAATACTGTCTGCCGCATCGTTGACTTGATAGATAGAACTCACTACAGATTCCACTTCTTGGCTCTGTACTTCAACACGTTCACTCACTCGGTTTGAAAGGTCCGAAATCGACCCGATGGCGGTGTTCAGCACACCTGACTCGGTCGCAATTTGGGAAACCAAAGACTGGATTTTAATAACGAACCCATTGAACGCCTTACCAAGCGCAGCGATTTCATCGTTACCGCTGTCATCTACACGCTGCGTCAGGTCACCATCACCTTGGGCTATATCATTGAGGCGTTTGAGAAGTTCATCAACAGGCTTGATGATCGCTCGGATCAACACATACGTCGTCATTGCGCCGAATACCATTGCCACAATCCAAACCGCTGCAACCATGGTGACAGCGGTTTGCACCGCCACAGCCGCTTGCTCATCCGCACTATCAGCAATCGAGTCAGCAGAATCGGCAAGTTGTTCCAAAAAGCCATCTGCCAGCGTGATGTACGATTCAAGCTCTTCGGTATACTTATCGGCAGCCACTTCTTGTTCAAGTTGATCGCGGTAAGTGTCAAACAGTCGCTCGTCTTCCAACGCCATTGATTGCCATTGGGCGAAGTTTTTCCTTAGATCAATCGCATCTTGCTTGTCTTCAGCAGATTCAGCGAGGTTATCCAAAATAGCGACCAAGGAAACCACTTGTAAGCCTAATTCATCAAAGTTCGTTCTGATAGCGGGAAGATTATTAGCATCTTCTTCCGCAAGGTACTCACCCGCAGTATCTTGCATTTCAATCACATAGCGTTGCAGCTTTAGCGCGGCTTCGACAACCGGATAGTCACGCTCAAACAATTCGCCAAGTACATCATTCACATCACCGGCGGTTGCACTAAACTGAACGGCAAGTGCGTCACCTCGGGCTTCAGCTTTTGCCATTTCCGCTTCATTTTCTGTCGCGAATTCATCAAGCGCAGAAATCAAAAGCCCACCCACTTGGTCGAAATCACCCAATAATCGCTTGGCTTTTTCTTCCTCTTCCAGCTCTGCATAATGCGCTTCGTACATCAACTGAACATATTCGTTTAGTGATACGTTAGCCTTGTCGGCCTCCGATGCCATGCGAACTTCATCCCCAGAAAGCAGTCCTTTTAACGCTTCATGGGACTCAGCAAACACATTATTAAGTGGCCCGAATTGTTCATACAATTGCTTAATTTCTTCTTTGCTTTCTGATGCCATGATCTCGTTGGCGACCTTTCCGCGCTCCCACAACGAGGCAATCATGTCATCCGTATTCTCAATAGTCGGCGTCACATCTTCACTTAAGCTTCTGATACTAAGATCGAGTTTGAAGACATAAAATAAGCCAGCGCCTGCAGTCACTGATAGCAAGATCAGTAAAAGTACGATACCCGAAATTAGCTTGCTTCTTATTGTGCTTAGCATTTGTCTCTCCTAGAGGACAGAAAGTGGCGCAAGACAGCTGCCAAAAAATATGCGCATCTCGAAAACGAGACATTATTTAAATCTAGTTCATCGCTGACTGCGTGAGCACAAAATGAGCAAATACTTTTACGGGAAATTGGACGATAACCGACCAAAAAAGAAAATGTTGCTTTCGATAGGATGAAAACCGGAATGACAATTTTGCAGGCGAAGTGTATCGCGAGACCCAGTTCACAGATTCAGGGCATTTAAGGACGCCAAAACTGCCTTAACAAGATTTCTCTGTGATGTATGCCATACGGTGTTACTTGTGATCAATGGGTTGGCAAATCAAAGTCTATCTTTTCAATAACTCACAGTAACCAGCAGTCACTATGAACCTGAAACGAATAGAAACCTTTGTTATTGTCGCCACTCTCCGTAGTTTCCGAAAAGCTGCCGACCAGCAGTTCACCACGCAACCTGCTATTTCTTCTCGTATCGCCAGCTTAGAAAAAGAGTTGGGCGTTACGCTGTTCGACCGTGATGCATCGCCCATTTCTCTCACGACAAAAGGACGCGAATTGTTGCCTTTTGCAGAAAAAATGCTGATGTCTGCAGAGCAATTTCAAAAGCGCGCCGAGAATACCTCGCTGTTTACGGGAACGTTACGACTTGGCATTTCAGAAACCGTGGTTCACACCTGGCTTACGGAATTTTTGCGCAGTTTTAACGATCGATTTCCTCGATTGGATATTGATATCACGGTCGATGTCACCGCCAATCTTCGACACGATTTACTGGACAGAACTCTCGATCTGGCATTTTTAATGGGGCCACTTTCAGAGCCTTCTGTGACTAACTTGCCGCTGTGTCGTTACCCTCTGGTGTGGGTGGGTAGTCCGTCTCTCAATCTACCCGAACGAAAATTGACCATAGAAGAGCTAGCCCCTTGGCCCGTGATCACTTACGCCCGCAACACCCAACCATTTAGTGAGATCAAACAGCAATTCAACCAAGCTGATGCCGTCAATATGCGCTTTTTCACGTCGAGTTCTTTGTCAGCTTGTTTACGGATGACGGTAGATGGGCTAGGTATCGCCACCCTTCCAGCAAAGATTGCCGAACCAGAAATTGAAAATGGCCGATTACGCACGGTGAACTGCGATTGGACACCTTCCCCGCTTGGCTTCACAGCGTCTTATCTTCGCGCCCCCTTCAATGGGGCAGCAGAAGAGGCGGCTAAATTGGCGATGGAAGTGGCGGCGATTCATACACACTCACACGCTTATCCGATGGCCAGTGATTAATTTTATTTATCAGAAAAGGTAAAAAACTATAATTGGACGAAATGACATCAACCTGCAACATTTAGTTAACACGATTAACATGTAGGTATAAGGATGACAGCCTCAATGATCGCCGGACAGAATACGTCTATCGTGACTAATGATCACGAAGCAGCACTCACTCAAGCACGCGAATTACGCCAACTTGCAAGAGTCGGCAAGTTTAAAGGCCCCACCAGCGGGTTCGCACCCGGCCTAGCACAAGGCAATGTGGTAATACTGCCTAAGAGTTGGGCGGATGACTTTCTGCTGTTCTGTCAACAAAACCCTATTGCATGCCCCCTTCTTGCTGTCTCCGCACCCGGTAAACCTATTCTTGATGCCTTAGGCGAAGACATTGATATTCGCACTGACGTGCCTGAATACCGCGTGTTCCGTCACGGTGAATTGTCCGAAGAGACATCCGATATTACTGATTTGTGGCGCACTGACTTGGTGACTTTCGTATTGGGCTGTTCATTTTCATTTGAAGACTCGCTCATGCGTGCGGGACTGTCGCTACGCAACATAGATTGCAATGCCAATGTCTCTATGTACCGCACCAACATAGCCACCAACCCAAGCCAATACTTTAGTGGTGACATGGTGGTTTCCATGCGCCCGTTTAAGCCAGCAGATGCCATCCGCGCCGTGCAAATTACCACGCGCTATCCGAAGTCCCATGGCGCACCCATTCACCTTGGTTATCCAGAGATGATTGGCATTAAAGACCTGTCCAAGCCAGATTTTGGCGATCCCGTGCCGATTAATGATGACGAGATCCCCGTATTTTGGGCGTGTGGTGTTACACCGCAATTGGCCATTGCCAACGCCTGTCCACCCATTGCTATCACACATTCACCAGGGAAGATGTTAGTGACCGATGTGAGCAATGATCAGCTTTCCATTCTTTAACGAACACAAGTGAAAAGGAGACTTCCAATGAAGTTATTGAAAACCCTGCTACCCGCTGCGGTGGTATCTTTCTCGGCATTAATGATGCCTTCAACATTTGCGGCTCAATGGCACATGCCAACTCCGTATGGCGACGCCAACTTGCCAACGAAAATTGCTTATGGCTTCGCCGAACAAATCAACGAAGCAACGGGCGGTGATCTGGACATCAAAGTTCACTCCGGCGCATCGTTAATGAAGCACCCTGAAATCCCTCGCGCAGTGCGTACGGGTCAGGTTCAGCTTGGCGAAGTGTTCATTGGCATCATGGGTAACACCCACCCCATTTTTAAACATGACAACATTCCTTTCCTCGCCACCAATTACGAACAAGCACAAGCCCTTTGGGAAGCGTCAAAGCCTGAGATTGAAAAACAGCTCAATAAAGAAGGCATGATGTTGCTATACACCGTCCCATGGCCTGCGCAAAGCTTGTATTCCAAGAAGCCGGTGAACTCGCTAGCAGATATTCAAGGCACCAAGATGCGCGCCTACAGCCCGTCGACATCTCGTCTGGCTGATCTGATGAACACCACACCAACCACAGTGCAAGTGCCTGATATCCCTCAAGCATTCAGCACTGGCATCATTGATGCGATGATCACGTCGCCATCTACTGGCGCTAATGGTCAAGCTTGGGATTACCTGAGCCACTTCAATGAAATCAAGGCATGGATCCCGAAAAACGTCGTGGTTGTGAACAAACGCGCGTTCAAACGTTTGGACAAGAAAACCCAACAAGCGATGTTGGATGCTGCCGCAGCTGCTGAAGCACGTGGTTGGAGCGAAGTGACCGCTCAAGAAGCCAAAGACACCAAAACATTGGCTGACAACGGCATTGAGGTTTCACAACCTTCTGAGCAACTTCTCAACGAACTACAAGCTATTGGCGTCACCATGACCAGTGAATGGGAAGCTGAATCGCCAGAAACACTGACTCCCGTTCTAAAAGCTTATCGTGGTCAGTAACCACTCACTCTAGATAAGTCGATAAGTCACCCTCCCCGATCGGATTGGGGAGGGCGTTCAAACCAATCATGGCGAGAACTGCGCACTTGCGACAGTTAGGCCAATCAGGACGGTTTAAAAAAAGGTTAAGACTATGCGATTTAAGCAAGCCTTGTACATGCTGTCGGGCGGCTTGTCCGGTTTCTTCATTGTGTTGATCATGATGATCATCCTTGCCCAAATCATCGGTCGTCTGCTTGGCTTTATCGTGCCGTCAGCAGAAGACTTTTCCGGTTACGCACTGGCAGCCTCCACCTTCTTTGGGTTGGCCTATACCTTTCACGAAGGCGGCCACATTCGCGTCAACCTAGCGATCCAACGCTTGCCTGACGCATGGCAGCGTCCACTCGAAACGCTGGTATTAGGTTTAGCGTTTCTACTGCTGTGCTTTGCCAGTTACTACTGCACCTACATGGTGTGGGAGTCACACGATTTTGAAGAAGTGACTCACGGCTATATTCCTATTCCATTGTGGATCCCTCAGGTTCCGCTTGCTGTTGGCATGATTGCGTTTAACCTCGCCGTACTGGACAGCCTCATCGACAACATTCGTGGCATTACGCCCCATTACAAGGTGCTGGAAGGGGAAGACGTGACCCTAGACCTTGGCGACGACAAGGAGGGCGTGTAATGACCGACATGACACTAATATCGTTTATTTTGGCACTCAGCCTACTGTTATTTTTGGCGGCAGGGCTTTGGGTTTCTCTCGCTCTGATCGGCGTAGGCGTGATTGGCCTTTACATGACAGGCAACGAACAAATCGGGCTGCTGTTTGCGTCATCAAGTTGGGGGGCAAGCACCAGTTGGTCGCTCACGGCACTGCCCATGTTTATCTGGATGGGCGAACTGCTCTTTAGAACCAAATTATCTGAAGACTTATTCAAAGGCCTTGCCCCTTGGCTAAGCGGGCTTCCCGGCAAACTATTGCACGTGAACGTACTGAGTTGCGGCATTTTCGCGGCGGTATCCGGTTCATCGGCAGCCACCGCAGCGACCATTGGGCGCATGACACTGCCTGAGCTTAAAGCACAAGGCTATAGCGAGCGCATGGCAATTGGCACATTAGCCGGCTCAGGCACGTTGGGATTGCTTATCCCGCCTTCTATCATTTTGATTGTGTATGGCGTAGCGGCAGAAGTGTCGATTGGTCGTTTGTTTATCGCAGGCGCACTGCCCGGCATCATGTTGATGCTGTTGTTTGTCGGTTACACCACCATCTGGGCCATGTTTAACAAAGATGGGGTTCCGCAACACACCAGTGAAGATATTTCTTGGTCTGTTCGCTTTAAGTCGCTAAAGAAACTGCTACCGATTGTCATTTTGATCGGCTTTGTACTTGGCTCAATATACGGCGGTTTTACCACCCCAACCGAAGCAGCAGCACTGGGTGTATTTGGCGCCATGGTGTTAGCGGCATTAACCGGCTCCCTCACCAAAAAAAGCTTTATAGATAGCTTGCTAGGCGCAGTGAAAAGCGCATGTATGATCGGGTTTATCTTAGTCGGCGCGCACTTTCTGACGCTGGCAATGGGCTTTTTAGGTATTCCACGCGCATTGGCTGAATGGATTGCGGCCATGTCGTTATCCCCGTTTGAGCTGCTGCTTTATCTCACCATTTTATTTGTGGTGCTGGGCTGCTTTTTAGATGGCATTTCCGTGGTGGTATTAACGGTCGCTGTTGTCATGCCGATGGTGCAGCAAGCCGGTATCGATCTGCTTTGGTTTGGTATCTTTATCGTTCTGGTGGTGGAGCTGTCGCAAATCACCCCACCCGTTGGTTTCAATTTGTTTGTTATTCAGGCACTCACCGGCAAAAACATACTGTATGTCGCACGGGCTGCTTTTCCGTTTTTCATGCTGATCTTATTAGGGTTAGTGTTGATTTCGGTGTTCCCAGAAATTGTGACCTATTTGCCTACCACCATGAGTCAACGGTAGCGGCTGACAAAAAGAAATGGCCTAAAAGGTAGGCCATTTCAATAAAAAAAGCAGCGAACAACAAGGAGAGTTCATAAATGAAACTTAATTGCGACATGGGTGAAAGCTTTGGCGCATGGACTATGGGCAAAGACGCCGAAGTCATGCCTTGCATCGACATGGCGAGTATTGCTTGTGGCTTTCACGCGTCCGATCCCGTGATCATGCGCAATACTGTTGCCCTCGCACGCGAACATGGCGTGTCGATTGGTGCGCATCCGAGTTATCCCGATTTACTGGGATTTGGTCGCCGTAAATTTGATTGCACCGACGAAGAGCTTTACGCATGGTTGGGCTACCAGCTAGGTGCACTGACGGGCATTTGTCGGCAGCAATGTGCCATCGTGGATTACGTGAAACCCCATGGTGCGCTCTACAACACCATGATGAAAGACATGAAAGTACTACGCACGGTTATGCGCGCCGTGAAAGATACTGCGCCCGGTTGTCCCTTGGTCGTCATGGCCATTCCTCATCGTGACACCATCAATAATCTGGCAGAAGAGATTGGCATTGAACTGCTGTTCGAAGCCTTTTCAGACCGCGCCTATGACGATGAAGGCTTTCTCGTTGATCGTCGCATTGAAGGTGCGGTGCATGGCAGTGCAGAAGCGATCCTTCGACAGGTGCAGCAAATCACCGAACAGGGCACTGTCACCACCTTAAGCGGTAAAACCCTCAAGGTCGATGCTGACACACTCTGTATTCATGGCGATGGCCCTCACGCGTCTGCGGTTGCTCAGGCATTGGGGCTATGGAGGGCAAATGGCAAGAATTGAGGCCGTCAATGAACAGACATTGATTGTGTATTTAGGCGATAAGATTGATGAAGCTGTGGCAGCAGAAGTGAACCATGCCATTTTTCAAATCCAACATGCGCTTGGCAATTTAATCACCGATATCATCCCCTCTTATCACTCGATATTGGTGAGCTTTGATCTCAGCCGAACGGACAGATTCGACATCATCAAACGCATCAAACAGGCCTTAGCCACCCATACGGAGGCCGTGAGTAATGACAGCGACAAAGTGATTGTCGAAATCCCGGTCTATTACGGTGAAGACGTCGCATTAGACATGGCGGATGTGTGCAGCAAAACCGGATTAACTGCCGATGCAGTCGTCAAATTGCACAGTGAACGGGAATACCGCGTCTACGCCATTGGCTTTAGCCCTGGTTTTGCTTATCTCGGCAGTGTGGATGACGCCATTGTGATGCCACGAAAATCGACGCCACGGCTGAAAGTACCGACAGGAAGTGTGGGACTTGCCGACAACCAAACGGCCATTTACCCCAGTAGTACACCGGGCGGCTGGCAGATCATAGGACGAACGCCGCTAAACATGATCGACTGGGACAGTGAAACTCTCGCTCGCGTGAATGTGGGTAACCGCGTGAAATTTCGCCCGATAGATAGAGATGCATTTATCCAACTTGGAGGGGTACTCGATGAGTTTTGACGTGGTCAATCCGGGTATGCTGACCCTGCTTGAAGACAGCGGCCGTATAGGCTTTCAACACTTGGGGATCACCACGGGTGGTCCAATGGATGAACACGCTTTTTACTGGGCTAACCGTCTACTCAATAACCCACCTGGCACTAACCAGCTGGAGATCACCTTCGGTCAGCTTCAGCTCAACGTAAATGCAGCGACCTGCATTGCGATCACAGGCGCAGACTTGTCAGCGCGTATTAACGACAAACCCGTTCGAAATTGGTGTTCCTACGCCGTGAAAAAAGGCGACACCATCGAATTTGGTACACCCAAACAGGGACTACGTGCTTATTTGGCCGTGAAAGGCGGGTTTGAATGTGAAGAAAAGCTCGGCAGTGTCGCCACCGTAAAGCGCGAAAAAATCGGCGGCCTTAACGGCAACGGCGAACCACTCAAACAAGGCGATGTATTACGTTTCACACCGCACGTAAACGTGATCGATCAACGCGCGCCAAAGTGGACGATTCCCCATTACGATGCGCCATTAGAACTAGGGGTCATGCCCGCCTATCAAAACGCATCGTTTTCTCACGATGAACAGATGACCTTTTTCACCAGTGCGTATGAAGTGAGCCAGAACATCGACAGAATGGGATATCGCCTGTCGGGTGCGCCCATCAAAAGTCGCCTTGATGGCATCATTTCAGAGGGCATCGCGTTTGGCGCGATTCAGATACCCAATGATGGCCAACCTATTGTCTTGATGAAAGACAGACAGACCATCGGCGGCTACCCAAAAATTGGTTGTCTTAGCAGCTTGGGGGCAGGCCAGCTTTCGCAGCGCAGTCCGGGACAAAGCGTGAGCTTTTCACCCATGGACGTCGCTGATGCCGAAGTCGAACGGCGGTTATTTAATCGCGTGATTTTTGGGTAAAATTTCATTGGCGTAGCAAGTGTTGAATGCGCTACGCTTCCTTCCAATTCAAGCTCAATTAAAGCCTTTCAAACATGAATTTCATCATCAGAAACGTTCTATCTTCGGATGCAAAAGGCATCACCGAAATCATTAACCCTATCGTTGAAAGTGGTCAGTTCACTATCCTCGACGCCACTTTTTCTGTGTCTGACCAAGGTTTTTTCATTCAGTATTTCCCCGTGAACGGGGTTTTTCTTGTCGCTGAAGATAAAACGTCGTCAACGCTCATTGGCTATCAAACGGTTGAGCCTTTCGCCAGTTACACTCGTGCACTCGACCATGTCGGCATCATCACGACTTATGTGGCAGAAAATTATCGTCAGCAAGGCGTGTCTTCAGCACTTTTCGCTGCAACATTAGAAACCGCAAAAGCCCGTGGTTTTAAAAAGCTGATCGCCCAAGTCCGTGGCGATAATGAACCTGCTTTAACAACCTACTTAAAGCAAGGATTTGAAGTCGCCGGAACAGCGAAGAAACATGCCAAGATTAACGGCCAATATATCGATGAAGTGATGCTGGAAAAGTTTCTCTAACATTAAGAGGGTAAACACACTTTTCCAGCTTAATACCCGATATGTGAATAATGCTTAACGAGTATTAGTGACTAGGCTGGTAACTCCGGCCTTTTATCCTCCAGCGACCTAATTTGAATGTGAGCGATTGCTTCAGAATCGTTCCACTTGAGGTTGCTTGGGTATCATTTCAAGTACCAGTGTGATGCTCATCAAAATATCGCAACAACCTTCCCCCAATGTTTATTGGCAAAATATCAATTACATAGAAACAGAACACATATACAGATCTGCTGTGCTGCCTAAACTTTCAAGCAATAAATATCAATCAGCCGTCATTTTTATTACATATAACACAAAAGACCTAAATTTGAACCATCTCTGACCAATGTTTAACCTCACCTTGCAAAAACTTAAAGCTGGAATATTCTCCCGCGGGGGTATACCTTTAAAAGCAATAAGTTACGTTAACTTTATCGCTTAGATATAAGGCGTCAAAGACGTCGAACCGATATACGAGAGAATGCAAATTGATGTTTAAAATTGCAAAGCAATATATCCAGAATGAATCTGGCGTCACCGCTGTCGAATACGCCATATTGGGTGTTGCAATGTCAATTATCGTGTTGGCAGCACTGAGTCAAAATAGCGACTTGCACGAAGCACTCAAGACCGCATTTGTGACTATCCAAACCAATATCAATAACGCAGGTTCTTGATCACGGATTGATATCTCAAAAAACCGCTTCTTATCGTTAACATTCTTCATGAATAGCGAGAATGGCCTTGCTGGAAAACCAAAGGTTCGGCCTATCCTCAAAAAGCCCAACCTGTTTCAGAGTTTAGAAACAACGACTTTACTTAAATGACGCCGCCACTGGTCCCTATACTTCGTATCGAGTTGAGTAGCAGGGTAAGACCAAATGGCAGTGCGCGACAGTGCGTTGATTTCATGCAGAGAATGCGGCCTTGTTTGTGCCATTCCTAATTTGGAACATGGCCAAGGGGCGGCATGTCCTCGTTGTGGCCATACTCTGCTTACGCACGTAAAGAATACGCACACCAACGTTCTCGCTTACGGCTTATCTTGCGGCATCATGCTTGCACTTAGCTGCTTTTTCCCATTCATGTCTATTCGCGTTCAGGGCTTGTCGAACGACATCGTGCTATTGAACGCACTCAGCGTATTTCACTATTTCGACAACGATGTACTGGCTGCGATGCTGATCTTTACTGTGGTGGTGCTTCCCGTATTGACCATCACCGCCATGATGTATCTGTTCTTTAAAGCCAGCAGGGTTTTCTCATCCAGCCTACCGGACGGCTCCGTTACCCGTTCAAACGCCAATCAATGGACGCAGTTTCTCTGCCGCTTCGTACTTCGCGTTGAGCCTTGGCTGCTTGTCGATATCTTCTTTGTGGGCGTATTAGTCAGTATCGTGAAAATTGCTGCCATGACGGATGTGTCGTTAGGACCCGCATTTTGGACTTTTTTTCTTTACGCACATCTGGTTTTGAAATGTTCGCGCGTGGCAGACAAGCAATGGCTTTGGGATCGACTGTTTCCGACCCAGTCGTACGCACATGTTCATGCTGGCGACACCCACCTCAGCCAAACGCATCTTGTTTGCCGATTGTGCAGCCAAATCAACCCAACACACGCATCAAACCAGCACGATCCCAAGACGTGCCAACGATGTGGCAGCGGCTTGCAGGCATTTAACCCGTCCAACATTCTGACAACGTCTGCCGCACTGGTGACCACCGCGATCATCCTTTATATCCCCGCGAATCTGTACCCCATGATGTACACCACCAGCTTTGGATCGTCGGCGGCTTCAACCATCATGGACGGCGTGATTTTGATTTGGCAGTTGGGCTCTTACCCCATTGCCCTGATTATTCTGACTGCCAGCATTATCGTGCCAATCACTAAAATGCTGATCTTGGTGCATTTACTCATCAAGGCGAAATCCTCCAGAAAACAAAGCGCCAGAGACGCCTTAATACGGCTGAAACAATATCGCTTTATTGAAATCATTGGTCGCTGGTCAATGATCGACATCTTCGTCGTCGCGATACTCACCGCGCTGGTTCAATTTCATCAATTAATGAGCATTACTCCCGGCCCCGCCGTGTTCTATTTCGCCTTGGTCGTCGTTTTCACTTTGCTCGCGACGCACACCTTTGACCCTCGCGTACTTTGGCAAACCGAAGCCGTTTCAGCAGATGACAATTGTGCTGTTTCACCGGCTCCCGTCTCAGGCCAACAGACACCGATAAAACAGGAAAAGCATGGATAAAGACCGTGACGTTACCGCGCACGTAAAACCCGCTAAACGCATGGCAGCCGTGTGGATCATTCCTATCGTGTCGCTTTTCGCAGGCATATGGATGATCTACCAATATGCCAGTGAACAAGGCCCTGAAATCACGCTCACCGTTCCCACCGCTGAAGGCATAGAAGCAGGAAAAACCTTGGTAAAAGCACGAAGCGTGAAAATTGGTATCGTCAACAACGTGGCATTGAGCAAAAACTACAACGAAATTTTGCTCACGGTGCGAATGGACAGTGGCACCGAAAGAATGCTGAGAGAAGATACATTATTTTGGGTGGTGAAACCCCGCATCGGAACCGAAGGCGTATCGGGATTAGAGACCTTATTGTCTGGCCCCTACCTTGAACTGAGACCGGGTGAATCTGACGTCAAAAAGAGCAAGTTCACCGTGCTCGATTCCCCACCCGTGGCCCCCGCAGATACCAAAGGTTTGCGCGTTGTCCTCACTTCTGACGATGCAGGTAAACTCGCCATTGGCGATCCGGTGATGTACGAAGGATACACCGTCGGTCGGGTAGAAAAAGTCGGCTTCGACATCGACAAACGAAATGCCACCTATCAACTATTCATCTTCCAACCTTACGATGCTTTAGTCCGGAAACACACTCGCTTTTGGCTCAATTCAGGGCTAGATATCAAGCTCAACGCCGAAGGGTTTAGTGTGAATATTGCTTCCCTCGAATCCCTCATGATTGGTGGTGTGAGTTTTGGTGTGCCGGATGGAAATACGGATGGATCAGCGATTACCGAACAAATGCTGTCTTTCAAACTGTTTGATAATAAGAAAGAAATTCGCGAGAAAATGTATGAGCAATTCGTCGCTTACGCCATGCTATTTAGTGAATCGGTACGGGGGCTAAACCCCGGCGCCTCAGTGGAATATCGTGGCATTCGCATTGGCACGGTCAAGAAAGTGCCCCTTCATCTAAGCCAGCAAGCAGAAATGGGATCAGAAAAGATCCCCGTTCTGGTGCATATCGAAATGGAGCGAATATATGATGCTTCGCTCACGCTGAGCGAATCACAGCTTTTAGCTGACTTTAAAAAAGCGTTTGGCCATGGGCTTCGTGCCTCGCTCAAAACGGGTAATTTACTGACGGGGGCATTGTACATCGACACTGACTTTTACCCTGATTCCCCCCCTGAAACCCACATGGCGCAATATTACGGCTTTAACGTATTCCCAACCATTGACGGCGAATTTGTTCAGTTCCAGCGCCAGATAGGTACCATTCTTACCAAGCTAAGTAAGCTGCCACTCGACACCACACTGTCGTCTCTGGACGACACGCTCAGTACCACGCAACAAACGTTAAAAACCTTTGATGGCCTTGGACAGGATCTTTCTGTGACAGTCAGGCGTCTCGACGCCCTGCTAAAACAAAAAGACACACAGCAGCTACCAAAAGAAATTCAAAATAGCCTGACGCAACTTCAAAAAACCTTGAAAGGATTCAGTCCTGAATCAAGCTCCTACTCTGAACTTCAACAGGCGTTGTCACAGGTCAACGATGCATTAGGTCAACTCGAGCCGTTACTTAAAACCCTCAACGATTCCCCGGATGCGTTGATATTTGGCACAAGCGGACAAAACGACCCCGTGCCTGCGAAAGGAAAACGCCAATGAAAACTTTCCTCATGACGGCCTTGGCTTTGTTGATGCTTAGTGCATGCAGTAGCACACCCAATATTGAGCAAAACACCTATTTGCTCACGTCCGACTCATTGGGCAGAACCTATACCTTTCAGAACAAGGTGCCCATTCTGGTCATTCCCAACGTTGCGGTGTCGGATATCCTTTCTGGCAGCGGCATTGTTTACCAAATCTCGAACACTGAAACGGTCGCGGCAAACAATAACCGATGGGCGGAGGGCTTATCCGAACAACTCACCCGACTCATCATCTCTGGGCTTCGCGAGAAACAAACACGCTACTGGCCTGTCGGCACTTCGCCTATTTCCAGCACCTCGCCAGTGCAAACGCTTTGGGTAAAGATGGCGCAATTTAATGGCAGTTATACTGGCGATGCCATGTTGGCAGGTGAATGGATTTTGTTTGATGACAGCGGCAACATCCTGTTGTCCGAAACCTTCCAAATAAGCGAGCCCTTGAAGCAGGAGGGCTATCCCGCTTTGGTCGATGCCCTTTCCGTAGCACTCGATACTCTCACCACCCAGCTGGCTAGCACGCTGAATCCTTGAGGTAGAACCATGAAAACGAACACGTTACTTTCCCTAATTTGCGTATACGCCACCCTGCTCGGTATACCAACTGCCGCGCAAGCAGATGACAGGATCACATTGGGCCGGACCATCGTGTTTAAGAACACCGATTACGGTGCAGATATTCCCTTGGTGATTTGCCGCCGCGTCAACGCCATTCAAGTAAAGGCTGACCGGGATATGTACCTTCAAAAAGTGAAAATCACCTTTAAAAATGGCGATACCAAAACCATCCGCTTTTACCGCGACGTCGGGAAAGACAAAACCACAGATTGGCGAAAGCTGGCTTACAAGCGCTGTGTTAAGAAGCTGGAAGTGTTCGGCAAGTCAGAAAATTCATCTGCAGGCGTTCGGGTTTATGGGCGGCAGTAATCATGGACTGCCGCTAGAAGCTCAACACCGCACTCACTCAACAAAAAACGCGCCAATAGCGGCGCGTTTTCCCTTCGAAAATGCAGTAATCAGCTCTGATTCTAAATGGGTATGACACCCATCTGATCAAAACAGAATGCGTAAACGTCGGCATTCAAATCCATCACTTTATGGGTTGGCATGCCCGCGCCGTGACCTGCATTCACATCAATGCGGATCAGCACTGGGTTATCGCCGCCGTGTTTGGCTTGCAGCTCGGCGATAAACTTGTAAGAGTGTGCAGGCACAACGCGATCATCATGATCGGCGGTTGTTACCAAGGTCGATGGATAGCTAACGCCCGCTTTCACGTTGTGCACAGGCGAGTAACCCAGCAAGTAACGAAACATATCTGCACTTTGCGCCGATGTGCCATAGTCATACGCCCAACCTTCGCCCGAGGTGAAGGTGTGGTAACGCAGCATGTCTAACACACCCACTGCTGGAAGCGCGACTTTGAACAACTCAGGACGCTGTGTCATACAAGCGCCCACCAGCAAACCGCCATTTGAGCCACCACGAATGCCGAGTTTCTCAGAACATGTGTACTTCTCGTCAATCAGGTATTCAGCCGCCGCGATAAAGTCATCAAACACGTTTTGCTTTTGCTGCTGTGTCCCTGCGTCATGCCATGCTTTGCCGTATTCACCGCCGCCACGTAAATTGGCAACCGCATATACGCCTCCCATTTCAATCCAACTTGCCACGTTTGGGTTAAATGAAGGCTCAAGGCTAATGTTGAAACCGCCATAACCGTACAGCAGGGTGGGATGAGAGCCATCAAGTGCAATGCCCTTGCGGTAGCAAATCATCATCGGCACTTTCGTGCCATCTTGGGAGGTATAGAACACCTGCTTTGATTCAAGTTGCGTGCTATCAATGGCACACGCGCTGCGTCGATACAGCTTGGCCTCGCCCGTTTGTGGGTCAAAGCGGTAAGTATCGCTGGCAGTGGTGTAATTGGTGAAAGTGAAATACAGCGTTTTATCTTTTGCTCGCGCACCAAAACCGGACACACTGCCGACGCCTGGTAATGACACATTACGCACAAATGCGCCGTCAAATTGGTATTGTTTCACTTGCGTTTGTACATCAACCAAATAGCTCGCGAACAAGTAGCCTGCGCCTTTGTTCACGCTAAGCTCATGGCTTGTTTCAGGGATTAAATCTGTCCAATTTTTTTGATGAGGTGAAGCTGTGTCGACCGCCACCATGCGACCCATTGGCGCATCAAGGTTGGTGTAAATAATCAACTTGCCATCATGGTGTTCAAAGACATCACTGTCTGCGCTTTCATCTTCTGTCAGGCAAACCCGATCTGTGCCTTTGTCTAAATCCTGCACATAGAGCATATTGCCAGAGGTCGCATTCGCACCCGTGATCACCAGAAAACGATCGTCTTCTGTGGTGTAGCCACCCACGTAGCGATACTGAGGATCGCCTTCGCCACCAAACACTAATTCATCGTCAGCCTGCGACGTGCCCAATCGATGAAAATAGAGTTTATGAAGCTCGGTACGCGCAGACAATTCGCTGCCTTCCGGTTTGTCATAAGTCGAGTAGTAAAACCCTTCACTGCCCCGCCATTCAATACCTGAGAATTTCACATTCTCGATTTTATCGCTGAGCAACACGCCCGAAACTGCGTCCATGACATAGATGGTGCGCCAATCGCTGCCTCCTTCAGATGTAGAATAAGCAATGAAGGTGTCATCAGCGGAAAAGCGCATTTGATCGAGAGAGGTAGTGCCTGCTTCACTCCAGCTATTGGGATCGAGAAACACACCCGCATTTTCCATCACATCTTTGGTGCGAAAGACCACCGCTTGATCTTGCAGGCCATCGTTGCGGTAAAAATAGGTATATTCCCCGCGCGTGAACGGTGGAGATTCCTTGACGTAATTATTTGCCGTTTCAAGACGTGCCCGGATCGCATCGCGAAACGGTATCGCACGCAAATAACCGAATGTGACGTCATTTTGGGCATCAACCCAAGCAGCAGTTTCTTCACTCAGATCATTTTCAAGCCAACGATATGGGTCTGCGACCACAGAAGAAAAGTAAGTGTCCACAGTCTCGTCTTGACGTGTGTTCGGATAGCGGAACATGGCGTACTCCGTGTTGATTTTATGCATGTCATCATAACGAAAGGCTCAGGCGTCTGCCGATGTTTCTGTCCACATCCCAAACGATTAGCATATTGATGGCACCACCACACTGGGCACTTAATCAATACACTTTGCAGGGCGAATGGCTTCATGATAGATTCGCGATATTAGCGGCATCTACCGTCTAAGCCGACACAAAACAGCACAACCCAACTAGGAGGAACAACATGATTGTAGCAATGACCCACCCGGCAGGAATCGTACGCTAAGTAGCGCTTTTTAAACGATGGGTAAAACCACGTTTGCTCCACAGCTACCGCCCTTCTTTGCCCGGTGAATCTCGACCGGGGTCTTTCCGAATTGATTCGACCCTACAACACACTGTTACTCAAACACACAGATATACGCTCTGTGCGTAGGGAAAAACAATGACACCTTTTAAAACACTAAGCCAACTTGGCTGGCAACCTGTATTTCAGCAACAACTGACACTGGAAGATTACGAAAATACCCGTATCGCCAGAATTGCAGAACATCATCGTAGTCACTACTTACTGATCAATGAAACAGGCACAGAATCTCTTGAGATCCACGCATCGTTTCCCAGCATGACAGTTGGCGATTGGATATTGATCGACGATGACGGCCATTTCATTCGTCAGTTAGACCGTCAATCCTTATTTGCACGCAAAGGTGCTGGCACAAAAGTGATTGAACAGTTGATCGCAGCGAACATCGACACCGCCTTTGTTGTGTGTGCACTGGACCACGACTTTAATCTCAACCGTATCGAGCGCTATCTAGCAATGTGTGCCGATGCATTTGTTGAACCGGTTGTGGTGCTGACTAAGCGTGACCTTGCAGAAAACAGCCTTGATGCGGACGGCAACGCGTTTGATCTTGATGAGACCATTCGTTCAGTCGAAGCCTTAGCGCCTTTTTTGGCTGTTGAAGCAGTTAACGCACTCGACGAGCATACAGCTAACGCCCTCAGCCCTTGGCTGAAAGCGGGAAAAACGCTGGTTGTGATGGGGTCATCAGGCGTAGGTAAATCCACCTTGGTGAACACCCTGCTGGGGGATTCGGTGCAATCAACAGGTGGGATCCGCGAAAGCGACAGCAAAGGCCGACACACAACAACAGCGCGAAGCCTACACTGTTTGCCGTCTGGTGCAGTATTGCTGGATACGCCAGGGATGCGAGAATTGAAGATCTTCGATAGCGAAGATGGTCTCAATACTCTGTTTGCCGAAATCAAAGAATTAGAATCACAATGTCGATTTAGCGATTGCCAGCATGGTAACGAACCGGGTTGCGCTATTCGTGCCGCGTTGGAAACTGGCAATATTGACGAGCGTCGTTTGAGTAACTATCTCAAGTTGCAAAACGAAGACGCAAGAAACTCTGCCACCATGGCGCAAAAACGCGCAAAGGATAAAACCTTTACTAAGATGGTGAACACGATCCAATCAAGCAACCGCCATAAGAAAAAAGGGTTTTAAACCCGACATAAACAGAGCGACCCTGTGTCGCTCTGTTTCCCTCACCACCTCAACAGAATTTGCCTCCAAAACACGTGGCCTCGCAGATCCTAAGTTAATGGGTGCCCTCTTTATCCATTCTCGCGGCTAAACGCACCATGTGAAAATGCATTAGCGCATAGCAGAGGCTTCGACATGATACAAAAACGGTATTTGCTCTTGTCTGATACAAGAATCGCGGTTCAGAAAGCGTAAACTAAGATTGTACTTTGCTGATCTATTCATCCTTCCCCAATTGTTTCACAGTACGCAACGACTCATCACACCTCATCGACAAGGAACATTCTATGAAAGCAGGATTAGGCACCGCAGCCTTTGGCACCACCACATCGCCTTCTGATGCCTTCAAAGTGTTAAATGCTTATGTCGCTATGGGCGGAAGAATCATTGATACCGCCAACAACTATGCATTTTGGGCAGGCAACGGCGGTGAAAGCGAACGCACGATTGGAGAATGGCTGAAAACGGTTGACCGCAACTCAGTCGAGATTCACACCAAAATGGGTGCATTTCCGCTGGATGGTCAGGATTTTTCCACGTCCGAAGGCTTGAGTCGCCAAGCTATCGACACAGCCATTGCAGCGTCACTCACTCGTCTTGGTACTGACTATATTGATGTGCTTTACGCCCATGTGGATGATTTGAACACGCCACTAGAAGAAACGTGGACAGTACTCACAGAATACGTAAGAAAAGGCGTGGTGAAGAAACTCGGTATCTCAAATTACACGCTTGCTCGTCTCAGCGACCTTTGTGTACTCATTGAACGCCAAGAATTAACCCCTATCAGTTATGCACAATATCGCTATACCGTGATCCCACCGAAAGACGATGCGGATTTTGGCGTACAAATTTGCCTGACTGATGACATTAAGTCTCTGCTTCAACAAGCCAACCCTGACATCATTTTAGTGGCCTATTCGCCTTTGCTAGAAGGCGCATTTGAACACAGAGGAAAATTGCCCGCAGAATACGACACAACAGCCAATGAACGCTATGTGTTGGAACTTCGCGCCGAATCAGACATGACATTACTCAGCCCTTCCGCACTCGTGCTACGAAAAATTGCGAATGAAGGTATTCTGCCGCTGTGTATGACGAGTAAAGTGAGCCGCTTGAAAGAGAATTTTTCGTTGGTCAAAAAACTGAAATAAATAAAAAGGCATTGATAGGCAATAAGGGCAAGGTTAATCGTGCGAACTCACCCATTGCTAGCAGCAAAATAAACAAAGCGGCCAATGGGAGCCGCTTTCAATTAGGGGGATTTATTGCCAATGCCAGTTGCTAGGGTTCGCAGCAACTGCTTTTAGCGAATTAGCGTTCGGCTTTCGGCGCAGGCACAACCGGATAGCGCATACCCGCCATGTGCTCAATGCAGTGGATCACCTGACAGCTGTAACCGAATTCATTGTCATACCAGATATAAAGCACACAACGATTGCCATCGGCAATGGTCGCTTGGCTATCAACAACACCCGCGTAACGTGAGCCGACAATATCCGAAGAGACTATTTCAGTTGATTGGGTGTAATCAATTTGTCCTGCCAACGGCGATACCAGCGCAGTTTCACGCAAGAATGCATTCAAAGACTCACGTTCCACGTCACTGCTTAGGTTCAGATTCGCAATCGCCATGGAAACATTTGGCGTTGGAACACGAATCGCATTACCTGTTAGCTTGCCTTTTAATGCTGGAAGAGCCTTCGCGACAGCCTTCGCCGCACCTGTCGACGTTATCACCATGTTCAATGATGCTGCTCGACCACGGCGTTCACCACTGTGGAAATTATCAATCAAGTTTTGATCGTTAGTGAAAGAGTGCACGGTTTCAATATGGCCCGATTCCACGCCATAGCGATCATTCATCGCTTTTAGCACAGGCGTAATGGCATTGGTGGTGCAGCTAGCCGCTGAAATAATAGTGTCGTTATCAGCAATATCATCATGGTTCACACCAAATACGATGTTTTTGATATCACCTTTCCCCGGTGCAGTCAGCAACACTTTTTCAGCGCCTTTAGCGGTTAAATGTTGGCTGAGTCCTTCTACATCCCGCCACATTCCCGTGTTATCCACCACAACGGCATTTTTAATACCATGCGCTTCATAATCAACCTCTGAGGGATGATTCGCATAGATGAACTGAATGTAGTTACCATTCACAATCAGCGCATTACGGGCTTCATCAACCAAAATAGAACCATTAAATGGTCCGTGTACTGAATCACGACGCAGCAAGCTGGCGCGCTTTTCCAAGTCGCCATCTTTGCCGCCACGTACAACAATCGCGCGTAAACGCAGGGGATACCCCGGTCCGCTTTTCTCGATCATCAGACGTGTCACTAAACGTCCAATGCGGCCAAAACCATACAGCACAACATCTTTGGGCTCCTTAAGAGGTGTGCTTTTCGGTAGGTCTGCGACTGTTGTCTTTAAAAACTCGTCCAATTGCGCGCAATCTTGATGATCGCGCCAGTAAAGACTTGCGAGACGGCCCAAATCAATGCGACACGCAGGTAAATCAAACCCAGCTAACGCTTCTAGAAGCGGCAAGGTATGCGAAGTCGTCACTTCCTGTCCGGTATACCAACGCGCAACACGATGAGATTTGAGAAGATCAATGGTGCTGGCATTAATCACTGCCCGACCGTAGATCTGAATTTCGACACCTTTTTCGCGGTAGAGTTTGCCGATCAGAGGAGACATAGTTTCGGCATCGGTTTGGCTTTGTTGCCATTGGGTAAGATATTGTTCAGGGCTCATCGTTACTTTCTTTGCCTTTTTGGGTGCTTCACGGTGAAAAGTAGGATTAGGACTGTTTTTATTATTTTGGCGCAGAGTCTAACGAGGGAATAATTATTAACCAAGAAAAAATAAGATCTAAATCTATTGCCTATTATTCAATACTTTAACGATATTTTCGTTAACTAATTACTGTCTAATCCCCCTTAGCTTTATCGCCAACTAAAATCTGACTGAAAGTTTACTACGTAATATCGACAGAAAATTGTGATCACCCCACTTAATATTCGTCGATAAGTAAGAACACAAGCGGGTTCCTCTCTTCATTGCTCATTTAATTCCGACAAATAAGTGACAACTTGATTACACCTCTAAATGTTTCACTTTTAAGTCATGCGTTAGCCACCTATATAAAACAAGGCTTTACAAGCATTTATTCTCGAATTGGTGACTTACACTTGATAAATTATCCATTATTGGTATCATTTACAGGGTTGCAATGCTTAGAACACTAAAGGATTTGAATCACAATGAGTACTGAGACGATTTACCAGAACGCGACATTAACGCGTTTGAGGACGGACGAAGACGAGTGGGTGTTTCGTGTTCCTAGAACGGATGATGGCATCAATATCCATAGCCTCATCGCTAACTGCCCCCCGCTTGATGAAAACTCCTCGTACTGCAACTTCCTCCAGTCTTCCCATTTTAGTAAAACCTGCATTGTCGCTGAGCATGATGGCGAGATAGCTGGATTTATTTCTGCCTATCTAAAACCGGATTCCCCTCATGATCTGTTTGTTTGGCAAGTCGCTGTGTCTCCAAACATGCGTGGTAAAGGGTTGGCTTATCACATGCTGCAAGAGCTTTTGATGCGAGAGCATTTACAACATGTTGAGGCGATCGAAACCACGATCACTAAATCGAATGAAGGGTCTTGGCATTTGTTTAAAAAACTTGATGCCGCAAACGGCAGAAAAGGTGAAGTCTCCGTGTTTCTTGATGAAGCACAGCATTTTAAGGGACATCATGACACTGAGTTTCTTTTCCGCATCCCTTTGAATAAAAACACTCAATAATAACGGAACCCTCATGGACATTTTTAACAAGCAAGAATCAAACGTTAAGTCTTACTGCAACAGCTTCCCGGTGCTATTTACCGCAGCCAAAGGCTGCTGGCTGAAAACAGATAATGGCGATCGCTACATTGATTTTCTCGCTGGTGCAGGCTCGCTCAATTACGGCCATAACAACGCAATATTGAAGAAAGCCTTGATCGACTATATCGACAAAGACGGTATTACCCATGGCCTAGACATGCACACTGAGGCCAAAGCCGCGTTTCTAACCGCACTCCGTAATCACATCTTCGAACCTAGAAATCTTGATTACAAAGTGCAGTTTACCGGCCCAACAGGCACCAATGCTGTTGAAGCGGCGATGAAACTGGCACGTAAAGTCACTGGGCGTACCAACATCGTCACCTTCACCAATGGTTTCCATGGCTGTACCATGGGTGCGTTAGCTGCAACGGGTAACCAACATCATCGTGGTGGTTCAGGTATGCCACTTGCTGGTACGTCTCGTCTTCCTTATGAAGGGTATGCCGGTGTCGACGGATTGGCACTACTTGAAACGATGCTGAACGACAATTCAAGCGGCCTCGACAAGCCAGCTGCAGTTTTGTTGGAAGTGGTTCAAGGTGAAGGCGGTCTGAACGTGGCGTCTGATGCTTGGCTGCAAAAACTCTGCAAAATCTGTAAAGCCCATGGCATTTTGACGATTGTGGATGATATCCAAGCAGGTTGTGGCCGAACGGGGACTTTCTTTAGCTTTGAGCCGTCAGGCATCAAACCGGACATGATCACATTATCAAAATCCATCGGTGGTTACGGCCTGCCTATGGCAGTAGTACTGCTGAAGCCTGAATTGGATAAGTGGTCACCAGGCGAGCACAACGGCACATTCCGTGGTAACAATCACGCCTTTATCACTGCCACCAGTGCCATTGAAACTTACTGGCAGAATGATGACTTCGAGAATCACATTGCAGACCGAAGCCAACAAGTAAAGAAAACCATCGACCGTGTTCTGAAACGATTCCCAAGTTTATTTGTGCGCACCAAAGGTCGCGGCATGATGCAAGGTATTGAGTGTCAGCGACCTGAGTTTGCATCTTCTATCACGCGCCACTGCTTTGAAAACGGTATGGTCATTGAAACTGCAGGCCCGAATGATGAAGTGGTCAAATTTTTCTCACCACTTACTATCAGTGAGTCGGAACTAGAGCAAGGCCTACATATCTTCGAAAAAGCTGCCGAGCATGTTGCTACTGTTTCCACCCGTAAAGCGTCGTAAGGAATAAAAGATGATTGTAAGAACTCTTGAAGAGTGCCAAAACAGCGAGCGTCGCGTGGTATCAGAAACGTGGGAAAGCGTTCGCATGCTGCTCAAAGACGACAAGATGGGATTTTCTTTCCACATCACGACGATTTACGAAGGCACCGAAACGCACATCCACTACAAAAATCACTTAGAGTCAGTGTACTGCATGTCCGGCGAAGGTGAGATCGAAGTGGTCGGCGGTGAAACCTATCCAATTAAGCCGGGTACGCTATATATTCTCGACAAGAACGATGAACACTATCTGCGTGCCTACACAAATAAAGAAATGGTGATGGCCTGTGTCTTCAACCCGCCCATCACAGGCAATGAAGTCCACGACGAAAATGGTGTTTACCCGCTAGTCGACTGATTTACCCCCACCGCTTTAGGGAGCAATTTGCTCCCTTTCATTTATCGTCTTGGCAAGCAAAGGATTCATCCATGACTTATACCGTAGAAAAGATCGGTGGAACATCTATGTCGGCATTTGATGCCGTTTTGGACAACATTTTCCTCCGCCCCGCTTCCCCCTATAATCGCGTTTTTGTCGTTTCTGCTTACGGCGGGATTACCGATGCGCTATTGGAATGTAAACGTACCGGAGAGCCTGGTATTTATCAGCTTGTCGCAAAGCGCGATGACAGTTGGATTGAAGCCTTCCATGCACTCAAACAGCGTTTGCAGCTGATTAATGGCAACATGTTTGCCGACCCATTGAGCCGTACTCGCGCTGACAACTTCATTTGTTCACGTGTTGATGAGGCACAAAACTGCATCACTAACATTTTAGCGACTTGCCAGTACGGTCAGTTCACACTGCGTCAGTACCTTCCTCAAATCCGAGAGTTTTTATCTTCAATCGGCGAAGCGCACAGTGCGTTTAACACGGCCCTGAAGCTAAGAACTCTTGATATCAACGCACGTTTTGTTGATTTGTCAGGCTGGGATAACACACTGCAGGGTAACCTTGATTCCGTCATCTCTAGCGCGTTTAAAGACATCGATGTCAGCACCGAGTTACCCATTGTGACAGGCTATGCGTATTGCGATGAAGGACTAATGAAAACCTATGATCGTGGCTACAGCGAAATTACCTTTAGCCGCATTGCCTGCAATACATCCGCTGATCTTGCCATCATCCACAAAGAGTACCATTTGAGTAGCGCAGACCCACGTATTGTCGGCCCTGAAAACGTGCTGCCAATCGGTCAATCCAATTTCGATGTGGCCGACCAACTGGCCAATTTAGGGATGGAAGCCATTCACCCAAATGCCGCCTCAGGCCTTCGTCAGAACAATATTCCGCTTCAAATTAAGAATACCTTCGAGCCAGAACATAAAGGCACATTGATTTCGAAAGCGTATCAACCAGAAGCGCAAAAAATCGAAATCATCGCAGGAAAAAATAAGGTGTTTGCACTCCACATCTTTGATCAGGCCATGGTGGGCAAGATCGATAATGTAAGCTACGAGTTAATGGAAATCATCGCGGATGAGCGTGTGAATTTGGTTGGTAAAGAGATGAACGCCAACTCCATTACTTACTATTTGAGCGGCGCATCAAAAAGCTTGAATCAAATGCTTTATCGCGCAGAAAAGCGTTTTCCTCATTCCACCATCACGGGCCACATGGTGGCACTGATCTCCGCAATCGGATCAGAAATCAATACCAACACAACGCTGAGTAAAGGCGTATTGGCCTTGATGAGTCACGACATTTCACCCATCGCCGTTCACTCATCGATGCGTAATGTGAACGTGCAGTTCGTCGTCAAAGATAATGTTTATGAAAACGCGATTCGCGCGCTGCATCAGGAGTTTTTTTCCAAACAAGCTCGTAAGCAAGTCGCGTAGCGATTCGGCAAACTTAAAGTAATACCAATCAGATTAAGTAAGCGGTCAGACAGTACTAAAAAAACAGGGCCAGCGATCATGCATCGCTGGCCCTGTTTTTTAAGATAAATATCAGCTAAAAATCTAAGGCAGAAAGATTAACGCGCTTTAATCAATACCGATGTGTCCATGCGCCCCAAGCCTTGGGTTTGAAGTTCGGCATACTTTTCATCAACGGCTTTGGTAAGAGGCAGTGCTAAGCCTTTGGATTTAGCTTCATCAAGACAAATCCCTAAATCCTTGCGCATCCAATCAATGGCGAAGCCAAAGTCAAACTTATCCTGCGCCATTGTTATTGCACGGTTTTCCATTTGCCATGAACCCGCTGCCCCGTGCTTAAGAACATTCACCATTTGTTCAACGTCTAAGCCAGATGCTTGCGCCAAGGTTATACCTTCACTCAATCCCTGCAAAATACCGGCAATGCATATCTGATTAACCATTTTACAGCGCTGACCTTGGCCGTTTTCGCCCATCAATACCGCTTGCTTAGAATACGCATCAATCACGGTCTTTACACCAGCGAATACGTCGGCATCTCCGCCGCACATCACCGTCAATGCACCGTTTTCTGCGCCCGCTTGTCCGCCCGATACAGGCGCATCAATAAAGTGAACACCCTTTTCGCGACACGCACTCGCTAGTTCCATTGCCAATTCAGCCGATGTGGTGGTGTGATCCACCAGCACGCTGTCAGGTTTCATACTGGCAAGAACGCCAGTCTCGCCATATACCACGCTACGAACATCGTCATCATTGCCCACGCACACAAACACCATATCGCAGTTTTCAGCTGCATCACGAGGGGTTAACTCAACCGAACCTTGATAAGCTTCTGCCCACTTTTCAGCGCGTGCTGTTGTGCGATTAAATACGCGAGTCGCATGGCCTGCCTTGGCCAGATACCCTGCCATGGGATACCCCATCACACCCAACCCAATGAATGAAACCTTCTTGTGTGTCATCTCCGCTTCCCTAGCCTCTACAGTAAAGGAACGTTGTAACGTGACGACAGACAGGAAACAAGCAAAAGTTCCTTTTGATCTTGGCGTTATAGACAGAAACCTTGTTGCTATTAATCGAAAGCATACGCGCACATTAACCAATAAAGTGCTACCCTAACGCGGACTTATCTTAAGAGATGCTAAAAATGAGCAAACTGACTGCAGATACCCAAGCGAACCTGATGCTTTTCGTTGAAGAAACCCAACGCACCCAAGTGGTGTGGGGCTTGAAAAACGAAGAAGATGGTTGGCTGGCTTGCGACTCTTCTGAATTCGAAAACAGCGAAGTAATGCCTTTCTGGTCTGCAAAAGAAGATGCAGAACATCATAATGTCGAAGAATGGGCTGATTTCGATGTCGTTGAAATCCCGTTGGATGTGTTCGTTGAAGATTGGTTAGTCACGCTCAGCGAAGATGGCATATTGGTTGGTACCAACTGGAATGCAGAGCTAGAAGGCAAAGAACTTGAGCCTGCGGAACTCGCGAAACTATACCTGTAGTCAAACGACTCTGACAGATGCAAAAAAGGGGCTAGCGGTGTTATCCGCCAGCCCCTTTTTTATATCAGTCGATACACAATCGTTCACTTAGAAACTAGAAACTAGAAACTAGAAACTAGAAAAGAGCATTCGCCGCTATGTATTACACCGCGACCGAATCATACAACGCGATTCCAGTCAGTACCGACATTTCATCAAGATACTGGCGAACATGACCCGGATAACGCAGCCCTTTTATCACGGTATAATTGCGTAGGAACGGAAAGATATTTACGTCGTCATATGTCAGTTGATTATGACGCTGTGAAGGCGGCACCAGCCAATCAAGCTTGAACAGTTCCACGTTCAATTTGGCAAGATATTCTTCACTGTTAGCAAAGGCTTCATCAAACGTCATTCCAATCATGGCGGATTTGTTTTTGATAAACCATGCATTCGCCTCTTCACTTTGAAATTCCGGTAAATCGATCATCATCCAACGCGGATAAATCAGGTGAGAACCGAAATATCCAGCCACTTCCATCCACGATGAAATGCGATCACTCTGACGGCCAGCGGCCACAATAGGTTGCCCATCCACCTTGTCAAAGTACGCCGCAATATCAAGACTTTCAGCCATATAAGAACCATCCGGCGTTTCTAGAATCGGTACCAAGTTAGCACCCACTTTCTCGACACGTGCCTCAACATCATGGTTCTGAAGATAGACAAGTTCCACATCCACCTTTTTCAAGCCGGCGACCATCATAGCCTTGATACAGAATGGGCAATGATCGAACACGAACAGTTTCATACAACATCCTTTTTTGAAACACGGCATGTGCCCACGTTTTGTTGTGGCACAGAATTGGAATCGCGATTGTAATCAGTTTTATCAACAAGCGATATGACGCCCTCCGCAATCTACATAAAGGTGCAAAAATCCATGCCACACCCCAAAGCAGGAGAAGACGAAAACTAGACCGCGGCTTTTTTTGGTGTTCGCGTAAACAAAAGATAAACCAGAGGCACAATGCAGACAAAAGGCAACATGGCTAAGTTAAGCGTTTGCCAGCCTAAGGTGACTTCGAGATTCCCCGCCAACAATGCAGTAACGGTGACACTGCCAAACACCGCAAACTCATTGAATGCCTGTGCGCGCGATTTATCCTGAGGCAAATATGTCTGGGTGAGTTTACTGGTCGCACCAATAAACATGAAATTCCACCCGACCCCAAGCAGGACCAGAGCCACACGAAAATGCCACTCCGACACCCCATTCATGTTCACTAAAATACAGGCGATAAAGAACAAACTCCCCAGCATGATGGTCATGCGAGTCCCGATTTTCCCAATAATCGACCCGGTGAAAAATGACGGAGCAAACATCCCTAATACATGCCACTCAATCACCAGCGCCGCCTGCTCGAACTCAAATCCGTGCTTGTGCATAGCAATGGGCGTGACTGTCATCAACAAATTCATCACCGCATACGCGACAACGGCTGCGAACACCGCAACCAAATATCCTGGAACGCGAATAATGCGAAACACCGAGCGTGGTGGGTTGTTTTTATCAATCGCCGGAGCTGGCGGTAAGCCGATAAATTGCAGAACGATGAGAGAGATAATATAAAGCACAGTGATGCCAACGAAAGCACCGCTAAAATGAGTACCGGGTAGCCAGTGCTGACTGGCAATTGCGAGGTTTGGCCCAAGCACTGCCGCCAGCACGCCTCCGACCATGGATAATGAAATGGCCTTATCGTGGCTTTCAGGGGCGCTCACTTCCAACGCAGCAAAGCGATACAAGGTGCCAAATCCAATCCCGACGCCCAACAGCAAAGTGCTGAAGCAAAATAGCCAGAAAGCCGCTTCACTCAATGCATAAACACACAACATCGCGCCAAAAATACCAATGACATTACCGAGCATAAACCCATTTTTTCGACCAATTTTAGCCATAATGAGAGAAGCAGGGATAGTCGCCAGCATCAAGCCAACAAACTGAGTAGAAACAGGTAAGGTAACCCAATTGTCACTCGGGGAGAGTTGTTGACCTATGAGGTCATTAACCGAAATGAGCACGATATTTCCACTCATCAGAAGGGCTTGGCAAAGCGCCAACAACCAAACGTTTTTATTCATTCCGTGAATATCCAGAGCAAAGGAAAGCAATCATCCGAGTATCCCGCAGCGAAGTAGTGACAGCAACCTTTGAAAGCGTTTTCAATTCATCAACATTTCAAACCTTCTAACAAACAGCCGCCAGTTTACATGCTGGATCACATCTTAAGCCTGTGTAAGGCGTTCTAACATTCCTGTCTCGACATTAAGCCACACAGAATCAACGGATTGTGCAAACCTGTAAATGTTAACAAGCCAACTCGTATCACTATTTATACTCAAGGAAGGTGTTAGCTATGTCAGTGGTTTCAAATGAGGCAATAGAAATACTTGGGGAATCAGACGTCGATTTTCTCTATGGCTCAACGCAAGATGACTATTTTGATTTGCAACGCGACAACGATGATCTCACCATTGTTGGATTCAGCGGTCATGACACTATGTATTCGGGTCGCGGTGATGACATATTGGTCGGTGGTGCAGGTAACGATTTTCTCTTTGCAAATTTCGGCAGTAACTCGTTGCGCGGCGGTACGGGTGACGATTACATTCTGAGTAAAATCGACTCAGACCAAGATCGCGGCAACTATCGCGATGTGATGCAAGGCGGTATCGGCGACGATACTCTCTCTTCTGAAAGCTCGCAAAACTGCACAATGTATGGCGGAGAAGGCGATGACTTTTTCTCATTTAGAGATCTCGGCATAGCCGAGTCTGGCGTGAGTTTCTGCATTGGCGGACAAGGAGCAGATTCATTTAATTTCTTTGAGTTTGAGGAAAGCGATGATGTCGACCCAAGCAATACCGTAGTGCGTATTACTGATTTTGAAGTCGGCGTTGATAAGCTCGCGTTCCACTTTTATGGCAATGAATACCTCACCAATCAAGACACTTCATTTATCGTGACGCAACAAGGCGCAAACATGCTGATAAACTTTCAAGACAAGGTAACCATTGTCTTGCATAGTATTGATAGCACCAATGTCACCACGAGCGACCTGTTTCGGAATGATGATTTAGAGCCTATCGACCCGATTCTTTTCTAACGTTTAGTTTCACCGTTAAAACCTTACCGGTGCACCGAACTGAGGTTTTGGTTGGGTCTTGCAGCCCTCTCTTTAAGAATAGTTGCCAATAGCAACCTATATACCCGAGCCACCTCAATAACTCAATGCATAACGGCTCGGGGATATTGTCCATACGATCACAGTAACCCCCTTTCTCTTTCATCATAATTTCGATGCACTTCAATCTATAAGGCATAACTCGTGAACTGCGCTGTGAAATACCGCTAGCGTGTTGTTTTTTTCAACACCATCAATACCATGCTCATAGTTAAGTTGTTTTTGGAAACTAATGTTTTGTCAATAAAGCTCAGCCGCACAACCAACACTGCCGGAATTATCAATTCTTTGTGGCAGTCACCTGGCGTGTCTCGGATTGATATGGCCATGAAATTAGGGCTAGATAAGTCTACCGTAACAAAGACTGTCAACCATCTCATTGATATCGGCATGATCGTGGAGCAGCCGCAGGCGGTGTCAGGAAAGGGGGTCGCCCCAAGGTCTCATTGTTATTCAACGCTAAGTTTGGCGTAATAATTGGTGTCGATGTCAATTCTGATGCCATCAAAGTTTCCGTCATCAACTTGCTCGGGCAGGTGATCTATCACGACATGAGCGCCATCGATACCCAAGCCCTCATAGATAAAGCCGTTGTTGATGCTTTGCTACCTTGTATTGAAACCATTCAATCATTGTTCCCCCGTATTTTGGCGATTGGTATTGGTATGCCAGGGCTAATCGATCCTGACAAAGGCCAATTACACGTTTCTCATTCCCTAAACGCTAGGTCGACCATCAACTTTACCTCTCGATTTAAGCGATATTTCCCCTATCCAGTTTTCATCGACAACGATGCAAACTGCGGCGCTTGGGGTGAGCTCATGCAGCAACGAAGCCTGCCCTTTGACCACTTCCTTTATGTGCTGCTTTCAACGCACCATGCGAGAGAGCTTTATCACCGACTAGGGATTGGCGTAGGCGTGGTGCTCAATCGCCAACTGTTTTATGGCGAGCAATTTATGGCGGGGCAATTTAACAGCCAGGCGCTGATGCAAGGCGCTGAACCGACGCCTAGCGTCATCATCGAAGAATTCTCATCACTTGCCGTAAACGTTTGTAGTTTAATGAGTATTCGCCGGATCGTCATCGGTGGTAATGGCATGTCTTTCGGTTCTGAACTCGCGGCTTCACTGCGAAAGCACAGTGACAATCTGGCGGGGTCATTAATCGTCAAACCCAACATCGAGTTTTCATTGTTAGGTCCACAAGCCGCTGCGATGGGCGCAGCCTGTATGGCTTGGCAAAAATTGCTCACACCCGAACTCAAGCTTGCTGAAAGTCTCGGCCTGTCTGAAAACGGAAATCTTTCCATTTAATGGCGAATGACAAGGACGTCTGATGACAATGATATTCCCCGCACCAAAGCGCTACTTAGCAGGATATTCGACAAAACATGTCAATGTCTCTGCGTTAGTATCTTCTTGTCCGATACGCTTTGGGGCTAAAGTATTAATCGCTACCCTCAACTATCGCCACGATCCCGCTCTAGCAAAGCAAGGTTTTCGCATTCGGTTTATGGGGGGATGCCTCGTCGTTGACTATGCCGACCTTCATGGTATTCGCTACGCACATCTCGCCATTAATCAGTTGATTCAAAAGAATGCTGTGATTCGAGAGGACATCGTCATCGAAGATTGGCCAGACTTTCCAACACGGTCTGTTTTGCTGGATATTAGCCGTGATCGTGTGCCGACCATGGCATCACTCAAACGATTGATCGATTATTTTTCTTCACTACGATTCAACCAATTGCAACTTTATACCGAACATACCTTCGCTTACCGCAATCATGAGAAGGTATGGGCAAATTATTCGCCAATGACAGCGCAAGAAGTCAAAGAAATCGATGCGTATTGTCGTCAACTGGGTATCGAGTTGGTCGCAAATCAAGCTTGCTTTGGCCATATGGAAAAGTGGCTTAATCATGAAGACTATCAACATCTTGCCGAGCAGACGTCGGGCTTTCTCGATCAAAGGGGAGACTTTCGCCCTGGTGCCTTTGGACTAAACCCAATCAGCCCACAAACCGAAACGTTTATTGACGAATTACTCGAAGAACTGTTGCCGAATTTTTCGAGTGACACCATTAACATTAATTTTGATGAAACCATGGACCTCGGCGCTGGGGCAAGCAAATCTGCTTGCGAGATTTTCGGTAAAGGAAAGGTCTACCTCACTTACCTAAATAAAGTGATTTCTCTTGCCAAATCAAAAGGGAAACACTGCCAAATGTTTAGCGACATGCTGTTTCGCTACCCCAACCTAATTGACCAACTCCCCGACGATCTCATCTTATTAAATTGGGGGTACGAACCCGATCACCCCTTTGATGCTGAACACAAACAGCTTTCCTTGTTTGGATATCCGTTTCATGTCGTGGTATCGACAAATTGTTTTGCCTCTGTTTCAGGCCGTTGGCATGCGGCCGTTTCGCATATGCGTAGAGCGGCTAAATCCGCCAAGCGCTTTGGCGCTGAAGGGTACATGGTGAGCGAGTGGGGTGACATGGGACATGGGCAGCAGTTCGCTATGCCTATCCCGGCTTATGCGTTTGGTGCCGCCATGGCGTGGGGACAAGAGCAACAACTCGACAGTAATGTCATCGACGCAGTGAAAGGGTTCTACCCTGATGCCACTCATACCGAGGTAGAAGCGCTTATTGCACTACAAGACATTTACCTCTCAACAGGAGTCAAAACCCCTAACTGTGCATTTTTTGGCCCCGTTCTGTTTGATCAAAAATCACGTCGACATATCAAACATGCCACCGGTGTACCATCCCACACTCTGGATATTGCACGCAAAGAATTGACTGTGTGGAAGCAAAAACTGGCACTCCTTGATGCCAGTGAAGTGATGCCAGATTTACTGTGGACGATCGATGCGCTCGATATTGCTTGTCGCATCGTGCAAGGATATGCCGAAGAAGGCCACCGTCAGGTAGAGCACTTTTCATCTTCACGAAAAGATACCCTTCGTCATGATGTACAACAGCTTTTGAACACATATCGAACGCTTTGGGCGGAATACTATCGACCCGGCGGTTTAACGCAAAGTAGCGAACGATTGGAGTATTTATTGACCTTGCTCGAAGACATCCCCGTTCAGGTCGACGCACAAGAGGCTATCTTATGACGAACACATTTCTCGAGGTCAAATCGGCAATTCAAACACTTTCGCTGAATAATAAAGTCCTTTTTGTTCATGCTTCTATACGTTCACTGGGCAAACTTGATGGCGGAGCGATAGCGCTACTCAATGCCTTTCTTGACGCAGGGTGTACCGTTATCGTACCGGCATTTAACTACGACACACTTTGTCTCCCACCCATAGGAACGAACTACCAACAAAATGGGCATCGCGGTCAATGGCATTTCGAACACACCGAGTCCTTTGATGTCAGCTCGAATCACATCGAACCCTCTATGGGCGCGTTTGCCGCTGCGGTTGTCAACCACCCTAAACGGTTAAGAACCGATCATCCGATCAACAGCTTTGCCGGTGTGGGCCCTAAAGCAGGTGCAATACTGGCACAACAAACTGATGCTGAGGTCTATGGTCACTATCAAGGTTCGGAGGTCAAAGACGCTATCGTGCTATCAATAGGCGTGACACCACAAAGTCTTACCCCTATTCATTGCGCAGAACAACAGGCTGGACGTCGCTTATTCCGCAGATGGGCACTCACCGCCTCAAGGGGAGAAGTTGAGGTTTGCATCGGTAGTTGCTCGAATGGGTTTAATCAGCTCGAGGATGCTTTGCAACCTGCGGCGACAAAAATCAAAGTCGGATTAGGTGACTGGACAAGCTACTCGCTTGAATCGCTATTGGAAAACTGCACGCGTGCCATCATTGACAACCCATCTATTACCCAATGCGACATTGATTGCCCGCGTTGCCAAGATATGGTCGGCGGTGGATTGATCATTAACAATTGAATATCGCACCACAAGGTGACACCGTCACTTATTATCACCTTCGCCATCACGACTGCGCCGCATTTACCGTCATTAGTTCGGTTATATTTTTGACCAACTCCATTTCAGTACCTACTTTTTAACACACGCGTAACATTAAAGAGTAAAGGAATGAAAGAAATGAAGGGAACTCATAATAATATCAACTACCTAGTAAAAGTAAGCAAGAAGATCTGGGCGGTTATTCAGCATCGTTCTCGTTTACAACCCAATCCAATGACACAGACGTAGAGCAAAAAGCGTATGAATTGATGAATTCAGATAAATCTGTGTCAATTTTCAAAAGCAAAGAAGACGCAGAAATTGCCGCAGAAAAATGTATACTGGTCTGCATTGATGATGGATTTATTAACTATTGATCCCCCGATGTTTATTCACAAAAAGCACCTCTCGGTGCTTTTTTCGTTAATACGCAGGGCCAGATAGATCGTCTTTATCGACCAGGCTGCCATTCTTCGTACTGTGGCATATCATGCTCATAATTCATCCAGCTGACTTCGTGCGATTTCCAGATACGAAGTGCGGGCGTTTGCTGGGGATCATCATCTAAACAAGCTACACGTAGCACATGAAATGGCATCCCTTCTTTGGTAGAGATAAGTTGGCTGCCGCACACTGAGCAAAATTTTCTCAACTTACCCGGTGAAGATTCAAACTGTGACAATTTGTCCTCCCCCGTTAACCAGCGAAAATCCTCTGGCTTCACCGCCGCACATGTATTGAAAGCCGCTGCATGCGCTTTACGGCATGTGTTACACGAACAATGCATGATCGGTGAACTTAATGCTTCCACCTCATATTGAACAGCACCACAAAGACAACTTCCTTTCATCTTGTTCTCCTTTCTTATACTTAATGATCACATGCTCTCTAGTCTCGTTCTACATCGATTAAACCCTGTTCCGCTCAAAATGTATACGGCAGATACAACGTCATAAATCTCTTTTAAACAGATAGATACAAAAAAGGCACCTTTATAAGGTGCCTTTAACAGTAAGCGAAGATCGAGGACATCTAACGGGCCTAAGCCACTTCAGCAGCTTCCGTCTTCTGTGATTTATCAAACAAAAGCTTGTAACTCATAATGCCAATCACCAGCACTTTGATGATCATCATTTGTGTGTTGCCGTAGTAGGCGGCCATACCAACAAAACCCGAGAGCAGCATAAGCTTGCGGTAGTTGATCAGGGTGGTCATATACAGTGCCAGCAAAATCACACCCAAATCCGCAAACTGCAAGGCAACGGATAACGTAGGCTCTGCAATAAACGCTGAGACTGCCACGTAAACGATGTACATAATACCTGCCGCCATCACTCCGCCCAGGCCAAGGATCACGGCCTTTGACGCATTGGTGAAGTCTTTTGCGTAGCGGTAAGTATTCAGTGATGCCACTGACAGGTTAAGAATGACTTTCGGCCACCATCCCATCAAAAACGCCCACAACGTATCGTTCGCTGCAGAGCCAAACGCGGCAAATCGCGTAAATTTCATGGTATTGAAAATAGTAATACCGATGTAGAAAGCAACGGATGTCCATCCAAGGATTTCTGTGAAAAAGTCTAACGTCATTCAGGGTATATCTCTTACAGAGGAGCATGAAAAGCTCAAATTTGCGTTTTTCTTAACCGACAGAAAGGACGTAGCCAACTTGCCGAATATTTAACCATTACGCCCGCACAAGTAAGGGGGAAAATAAGGTCTGGAGCGATAATAAGGCGAGAATGACGCGATTATCAACATCTAATGCAGATATATATTATTTTACTTCTTTCATCGAATGTCAGAGACAGCAGAAGCGGCATCCCGTTTGTGGCTAAGGTATTGAATCCAGCTTTCAGTTTGCGTTGTCGGCTCGATTTCATTGGCTCGCTTCGCATGCTCAAGGGCTTTATCTAGATTATCGAGTTTGTCATAAGCGATTGCCTGACCAAGTTCAGCTTGCGCTTGTTGGTTTGTTTCCGTGATCAAATCCAGACTGGTTAACGCCTCTTGATACAAACCACGTTGAAGTTGTGACTGTGCCAGCGACCAACGATACTGATTGTCTTGCTCCGCTGCTCGCTGCCAAGCCGCAATCGCATTATCCCACTCTTTCGCCAACTGCCAGTAACTGGCTTCCATCGCCAAAGATGAGGCTTTAGCATTTTTCGTATTCAACTCGAGCATCAAAGCGGCGGCTTTTTCAGGAACACCCTGTTGAGCATAAAGTTGTGCCATCATCCTTTTTTCTGAAGATGACAGTGCGATTCCTTTTCGCACCGCCAAAACAAGGGTCTTCAACATGTCTATCGGTTGATTGAGCTGCTGATAACTCCCCGTTAACTGAAGCCACCAGGCCTTATTCTCAGGATCAATTGCGATAAGCTGTTTAAGCGTGGCAATCGTCCCCTTCCATTGCTTCAGCGTGATCTGAGATCCCAATTTTAGAGACAAAGAAGACACCTTGGCCGCCGCCAGTGAAAGGTGACGATTAATCGCGGACAGCGCTTGTTTTGCTTGCTGATTTTGATAGTGAGCCTGCGCAATACGTAGCCAAATATCAGCCAATTCTTTTTCGGTTGGCGCATGACCGGAGGTAAGTGGAAGCTTGTCACTGGTCAGTGAATAATAACGACGAAGGGCTTCGGCGTAGCGCGATTGCGAAAGCAAGATATCAGCGAGCATACGTTGCGCTGAGCGCTGTGCATCAGGTTCAAGCTTGTTACTGTCTACTGCGGCTTCTAATGACCTTATCGCTTTGTTGGGTACACCTAATTGCCAATACAAGCCGCCTAACATGCGTTGTACGAAAGCAACGTCATACGTGCTAGCCATGGATGTACTTTCCAGTACTGTGGTTGCCTCTTTCCATTTTTCCTGCTGCTGCAAGTTTATCGCCCGTTGTACCTTATTGGCGGTAATGGCGGAAAGCGACGTTGCACTCACGGGCGGTATCATCAAACAAACAGTAAAAATCGCAGCTAAAATCAAACGAAGCGTTCTCATTTGGCTACCGTAAAATCAAACTTAACGGTTTGACCCTGCTGCGCAATGACTTGGCCGCCAATACGTTGAGGGGTGTATTTCCACTTTTTCAGCGCGCGTAGTGCTTCGCGGTCAAACATGCGTTTTGGTTTTGAATCCACCACTTTCAAATCTGTCGGGCGTCCTTTTTCATTTATCGTAAAGCTAATCACCACATATCCTTCAATACCGCGTTTTAATGCCTTGGCTGGATATCTTGCTTCCACGCGTAAAGTCGGCGTTGCGGCCTGTGCCGTTCCCACCTCCATAGATGGCAAAGCACTCGCAGGCATCGCAGCAAGCTTCGACACAACAGGCAACGATGTTTCAAAACCCGTGACGCTAATATCCATCGCAATATCTGGCAGTAATGCACTGATGCTGGGTTGCGCGGTCGTATTCGCGGTACTGGTAACTTGCGGATTCAAAACTGGCGTTAACGGTGTTGCAGATTGTGGAGGCGGTTCGGGTTTCGGAGGCAACAAACGTTCTCGGCGTGTTAACTCAGATTCGGGTTCAACCATCACAAGATCGAAAGCCAGTGAGTTGCTTGCACGCCTATCGTTTGGCCGTGACGGCTCAACCATCGCAGCCATCAGTGCAAACAGTGCAAGCACACAAAGCCCAGCAACGGGGACTGCCAATATCCAACGCAGCATTAACCTTGCTCCGCTGCCAATGCAATGTTATCAATACCCGCTCCTTTAGCGGCATCGATAACCGTCACTACCGTGCCGTTGTATGCGAGCTTGTCTGCTTGGATGACCAATGAGGCGCCTGGCTGTTCAACCATCAGCCTTATTAGCGTCGCTTCAAGACGTTCTTCATCCACTCGTTGCTTATCGATATAGATATCATTGCTAGCGGTAATCGCAACGATTATCCCAACGCCTTTTTGTACTGAAGCATGGCTAGCTGCAGGGCGGTTAACATCAACGCCGGACTCTCGAACAAATGAACTAGTGACGATAAAAAAGATCAGCATGATGAATACAATATCCAGCATGGAGGTCAAATCAATCTGGGCATCATCTCTGGCCTTTTGCTGTCTCTGGAATCTCACTGCTGACTCCTTAACGCTTTGGACAATAAAGCTTCACGGCGTTCACATGCTTTAAAAATACGGGCATGTGCAAACATTCCCGTGAGTGCGATCACCATCCCAGCCAAAGTGGGAAGCGTTGCCATCGAAATACCAGCAGCCATCGAACGCGGCTCGCTGGTCCCATCCATAGCAATAACATCAAATACCGTAATCATGCCTGTGACAGTGCCAAGTAATCCGAGCATGGGGCAAATCACCACCAGCCCTTTAATCAGATTGAGATGACGAAACAACAGAACATGCGCGTCAAAAAGCCAGCCGTCACGAATCACTCGAGATGCCCATGACGCAGGGTTGTCGCGAGTCTGCCAGCGTGACACCAAGGATTGGTGAGTATTGGGGAAGATCAGCGCTAAAAAGAGTATCCGCTCTGCCACCAACAACCAACACACCCCTGCGACAATGGCTAATCCCCATAGAATTGGACCACCTTGCGTCATAAAGCCTAACAGTGACTGCCACCACTGTTCAGCAAGGTTTGCCTGATAAACGGTTATCTCTGTCATGCTCGCAACTCGACAACACTCGTAGGGATGGACACTTCAGACTGCTGCGCAACCAAGCTCACACCAATTTTTTCCAGCGTTCCCCTCAGCATTTCAGCCTGCGTCGTCAACATATTGTGTGCTAAAAGTAACGGCATGGCCGCGACTAAACCCATCACAGTGGTAACCAACGCCATTGAGATACCTCCAGCCATGACCGTGGGATCACTGTTGCCAAATTGGGTGATGACCTGAAAGGTTTCTATCATACCCGTCACCGTGCCCAACAACCCAAGCATCGGTGCTATTGCTGCCAACAGTTTGAGCATCGACAAACCTTTTTCAAAGCCTTGCTGCTCATCCATAATGGTTTCCATCAATCTCAGCTCAAGAGAATCCAAACTTCGGTTAGGTTCTGAGTGATAAACCTTCAATACTCGCCCTAAGGGATTATTACCCGCTGTTTCAGGGTGTTTAATTTGCGCGCGAATCATTAAGCGCGTTCTTAACAGCACGACCCCTCGCACTAGGGCAATACCCAAGCCCACCGTCAATAAACCAGCGATAATCTTACCGACAACACCAGCTTGCTGAAATCGTTGCGACAATGTCGGCGTGTTTGACAATTGGTTAAGCACCTCGCCGCGAGTAGGATCAATGGTGACAAAGTCTCCCGCCTTGGTTTGACGCAACGTCACATTCGTCAAGCCCCCGTTGGGTTGATACGGCAGCAGGTTCGCTTGTTGGCGTACGCCATCCCATTCGAGGTAACCGTCTTGATCCACCAAGCCAACATTTCCCAAGCGCTGCACTGATTTTTCACGGATTGCTCCACTCGCATCACGCACATTGACCTGCACTGGCGCAATTTCACCACTGGCCACGAGATCGTTCGACATGCCGACAAACAAGGCGTTAAGTTTAGTTAGAGAAGGCAACACTTTCGCGTCAGCGATGTCATCAAGTGTACGATTATATTCACGAGCTAGCTCGGACTGAGACGCCGACACTGGCGAATCTACACGCCCTTGTTGAAGCTCTCGGCCAACTTGCCTCACCACACCAAAGACTTCCCCTAAACTGCCCGTTTCCAGATGCAGAGTTTGTTCAAGATCAGACAATTTTTTTTCGTTGGTGGTGAAGTTATCACTCAGTTTTTCAGTCTCGCTTTCAAGCGTCTCTTGTTGTATTTGAAGTGCGGTTAGCTGGCTTTTCAGCGCAGCCTCTTGTTGTTGGAATGTAGACTCGCGCTCCCTGTTATGTGCCTTGCCTTCAATGTGTGCAGCTTGAGATTTATCCACCAAATCACTCAGCACGGGCAAAGAAACACCACTCATTAGCAGTGCCAGTAGCAAGTTTGGGAGCAGATTTTTCATCTTCATTTTTGCGCCTCCGGTTGAGAAGGCTCAGTCAATGATAGTGGCAAACTCAATAGTGTTGGCGCAGCTTTTTTGTTGGCAACTTGGTAGGCCAAATGCAATTTATCCCTATCAATATCGCGACCTTCAGCCGACACTGGCACCCACGCAGAGTGAGCACGATCGAAATACCAAAATGCGCTGCCATCTAGACTTTTAGCGACAAGAGAAAGGCGGCCAAGATGTAGAACATCGACATCTCGTATAACCCCATCCAACGTCATTTTTTCCTGATATACGCCCAGCTTTGCGCCATAGTCGAGCTCTATTTGATAAGCTTCGAGGATGCGGCGAAACTTCTCTGCATCACTGACGTCCGCCAGAGACATCATGCTTAAGAGCCCAGCAACACGCTGCTGACGGCGGTCGTGCTTGATGGGTAAATCGGATTCTACCCAGCTATCCAGCGCATCGATCATGAGATACATCAAAGGCACAATGCCTTGTCGTGTTTGTTTGATGTCTTCCAATTGTTGATGAAGGCGATCTTTCTCTTGGTCTTGATCAATAACCAAGTTTTGGAGGTGGTGACGATAAACCTTCAGGTTTTCGATTTCCTGTTGAAGGCGTTCAATCTCAGATTTCATCTGTTGAGTGTTTTCGTCACTCGCATCAATGCGCTTTTGGGAGACAGTTGCAGCGTGGAGTGTGTCAGCCTCGATGGAAGCGGCTCTATCCAATTCAGTCGCGCCCACTAATAGAGGTGTGCTAACTAAGGTGATAACAAAGATGCGTTTGAAGAGTTTCATGAAATAGTGTGTCTCTGGATACTTGGTCAATATTTACACTGTAAAACAATCATGCCAATCAGCCTGATCGTATCTGTAAATATACTTTTTAAAACAATAGGTTATTTCTGTAAAATGAATCTCTACTGACGCAATAGCTTCATCAATGTAGCAATATTGCGTTGATGGCCAATTAACACTTTCGATTCAACAAATTTTCGACCTGAGGCCAAAGTGCTTCTCTCGCTATATTGTCGCAGATTAATTGATCCACTCCAGCACGGAAAAGGTCGGTTTGATTCGCCTTAGTCGCATTTGGCATCAGAACAAGCAAAGGTAACGCCGTGCTTTCTCTTAAACGTCTAACATCTGTCATACAAGGAAGTACGCCTTCAGAAGCAATCAGCACCAAATCGAAATTGTATTGCTGGAGTGCGCGCTCTGCTTGTTTGACATGAAGAACACGTGTCACTTTGCAACCGTGTTGACTAAATGTCGTTTTCACCCAACCGCATGGGGATAACCTGCTTTCAATAAGAAGTAACTCCGGCATGCCTACACTCTTAAATGATATTAATTCTCATTATACTCTCATGTCTATCCTGAAAGGTCTACTTTTGCAACCTGTACGACGAAACAGGAAAGACTGTACAGCAACTAATTTGTAATCCTGTGAAAATAAAACCAATAAATTGGATTTCACTCTCATATTACTGTCAATATAACGCATTGAAACGCTTGCCTAAACAATGTCCAGAAGAGTAGACTTCCCCTTCCAAAATAAGAGCTTCCATTTACATTGATGGTATCAATAAAAATTTATGTCTACGAATAAACCTCTACTTGTTGTCTCTCTGGTTTTGTTTTTTACGATGTTAGCAATGATGCTCACCTCACTGACCTATTCAAGTCAGATATATGTGATTCAAATTCAAAAGCAACACGAGAAGCTGTTGAAAGATCCAGAAGACGCTAAAGTGTCTGATTTAGTAGGGTTAGCCGACATTTGCGAAGATATCCGTTTTAGTGGCACTTTGTCACTTCATCTGTCAGCGGAAGAAACCTTTAGTGTTCAACGCGCATGCGAAGACATCAAAACCCGTTTACGTCTTAATCAGTTCACAGAACAAAGACTTTCAATGCGCCGTTAACCGCGCATTGGACATTGCAAACATTCGAACGGGAGCCTAGGCTCCCTTTCTTTTTGCTCGATAGATTGAAGCGCAGCGCACATTGTGGCAAAGTCGCAGCCGAATTCACTCATCCACGGGCTTTAACATGAACGTCCAACCAAATAACCCACTTCATGGGCTTAAACTTGAGCAAATCGTCAATGCGTTAGTTGACCATTATGGCTGGCCATATTTAGGTCAACATATTGCCATTAACTGCTTTAGAAGCGATCCTTCCGTGAAGTCTAGCCTCAAGTTTCTTCGTAAAACGCCTTGGGCACGAGAAAAAACTGAAGAGCTATATATTGACACTTTCTGTACTCAGGATGAGACCGCAGATCCGTGGGCAGCGGCATTAAACAAACTAGAAAAGTAATCAGATTTCCAATCGGTTAGGTGAAGTCGTCACCATTGTGCTCGTGGTTATATCCAAGCAACCTCAAGATGTTTGTTCAGTGAGAATTTGCTAGGGTATAGATTGAATAAGCCAAGATCACATATGGAAATGACATGGAATCAGGCTGGGAATCACTAACACTGGTTTTTCTTGCACCGCTGTTTTTAATCTGCATGGTGCTTGAATACCGACTGCTGCGCAGGCAAGGCACCAACGACTATTCGTTGAAAGAGTTAGTGTGTAACTTTAGCCTTGCCGGTCTTCATCAAGGCGCAGATATTATCGCCACCTTTCTACTCATGCCTTTCTTCTTATGGCTGTATCAGTTTCGCCTGTTCGATATCACCATGACGCCATTGGCGGTATTTACCGCATTTATTCTTCAAGATTTCTTCTATTATTGGTTTCATCGAACATCGCATAACGTACATTGGCTATGGGCCTCACACGTTGCCCATCATAGCTCCGAGAAGATGAACTTCACGACGGCGTTTCGCCAAAGCCTGACCTACCCCATTTCAGGCATGTGGTTGTTCTGGACACCACTAATGTTAATGGGCTATCCACCCCAAATGGTTATCTTAGTCGTGGCTTTAAACCTTGGCTTTCAGTTCTTTGTGCATACCTGCACAGTGGGAAAATTGGGTTGGATTGAACACATTTTCAATACGCCCTCTCATCACCGCGTGCATCACGCTCGAAACCCAGAATACATCGACAAAAACTTTGCAGGCGTCTTGATCATATGGGACAAACTGTTTGGTACTTTTGTTGAAGAAAGAAGCGACATCCACATTAATTACGGTATTCCACATGCCATAAACAGTTGGAATCCCTTTGTGGTGACCTTTCACCAATGGAAAACACTCGTCACGCTGGCCTTTTCGCCTGCCAAGACTCCCATAAGTGTTCGTCTAACCTATTTGTTTGGTGCTCCCAAGATAAGTGATGGCACCATTCGAAATAAGCCTCCCAAAAGTTCGACAAACTAAAATTAAGCTGATTCACCACATGTCAGCCTAAGTTGTTGGAAAAAGTGACTAGAAATCTTTTGCGGAAAAGCCAGCACACATCGCAATTTTCAACGCATTGCTGCGCATCCATGTCCCGCTACTAAGAAACCCCTACAAGTCGCACTAAAGCCCAATCAAAGCTGTGCCTATACTTTATTATTAAATAATGTAACCGCTTACATTTTTAATATAACTATTCAAACAGCTCAGTTGGCCCATTAAGTAGGAGGCACTATGTCGAATAAGAAAGGACATTCATCAGACACGGACGCGCAACAAACGGAAGGCATTTACGACCTCTATAACAAACACCCAGAAACCGCAGACGAAAAGGTGTTTGGTCGAAAAAGCCACTCTGACAGACGTGGATTTCTAAAAGGCGCAGGCTTGGCCACCATGGCTGCCGTGCTTGGCGGCGCGATCCCTTTTCATCGCAATATGCCCGCAGGCATGGTTCCCGCCGCATTTGCGGAAGGGCTCGATGATGTCACCATTGCAGGGAAAGATGGCCTGATCGTGCTTAACGACAGACCATTAAACGCTGAAACGCCCCCTCACCTGCTTAATGACGATGTCACGCCAACAGCACGACATTTCATTCGTAACAACGGCATTCCTCCTACTGCTGTCGATGCTGACACGTGGACACTCACCATTGACGGTTTAGTCGATAAACCCATGACGCTAACCATCGAAGATCTCAAGAAGAACTTCGACGTGGTTGAGCAACAATTGGTCGTGGAATGTGGCGGTAATGGCCGCGCGTATTTTGAACCAAAAGCCAAAGGCAACCAATGGACCTTAGGGGCAGTGGCCTGTTCATCTTGGACAGGCGTGCGCTTGGCTGACGTGTTGAAAGCCGCTGGTGTGCAAGAAGGCGCGGTGTACACCGCCCACTACAGTGCGGATAAGCACCTTTCGGGCAAGGAAGGCAAACTGCCCATATCTCGTGGTGTGCCTATAGAGAAAGCCTTGGGCGGTGAAAACCTGATTGCCTTCGCACAAAATGGCGAAGCATTACACGACATGAACGGTGCACCGCTTCGTCTGGTTGTGCCAGGTTGGCCGGGTTCATGTTCACAGAAGTGGCTCACCAAAATCACGGTGCGAGATCAGGTGCATGATGGGCCAAAGATGACAGGCAAAGCCTATCGCGTGCCTAACCGCCCCGTTGCACCCGGAGAAAAAGTCGATAAAGACGATTTTGTGATCATCGAAAGAATGCCCGTGAAATCTCTGATCACCTCGCCGGAAACGAACAGTGAAGTCGCAGGTAAAGAAGTCCTGGTACGTGGCCATGCGTGGTCTGGGGATCGTAAAGTCTCCAAGGTTCAACTGTCGAACGATTTCGGCGCAACATGGATCGATGCCGATCTTTCCGATCCCGCGAATGACGGCGCATGGCAAACCTTTGAATCAAAAGTGACTTTCCCGCAAGCCGGTTATTACGAAGTGTGGGCAAAAGCCACCGATGACCAAGGCGTCAGCCAACCGTTCGCGATTGCATGGAACCCGAAAGGCTACCTCAACAACAGCTTTCACCGCATCGCACTTGTAGTGAAAGGGTAGGTGAAATGGCTTTGATGAAATCTACTATTGCGTCGTTATTCGGCGCTGCTTTCTTGTTTTCTTCCCTCGCTGCCAACGCTGCTGTTGATGCCTTGGTTGCTGCTGGGGAACAACAAGCTGCCGTGTGTAAAGCGTGTCACCAAGTAGAACCCAACGGTATCACGATTGTTGGCCCGCCTCTTTACGGAATAGCTGATCGAGAAATCGCCGCTTTTTCGGGTTTCAATTACAGTGAGGGGCTTTCCGCTAATCGTATTGAAGGTAAAACATGGGATGCGGAATCCCTTGATGCCTTTTTAACGTCACCCTCGGATTTCGCGCCAGGCACGAACATGGTGTATCCCGGTGTAAAAGATCCCGGTGCTCGCGCGGCTATCATTGCATGGCTCGCCACAAAAAATCCGACGCCGCCAAATTGGCAAAGCATCGACGACGTTGTTCCGGTGAAAGCCTTGGGGGAAGGCATTCTTAACTCGGATGAAAACATGGCATTGGTTGCGTCTACCTGTTCCGTGTGCCACTCATTACACCTTGTTGTGCAGCAGGGGCTCAGCCGTGATAGTTGGGACGAAACGTTGGAATGGATGGTTGATGAACAAGGCATGGATGAGCTAGACGATGAGGATCATGAGCGCGTCCTCGATTACCTCGTCACCTACTATGGCGAATAGCTGACGGGGAATAGCGAGATCTGAGTTTTGTTCTCAATTGTGGGCGGAGCAACTGCGCAAAACTGCACCGCTTCCCTTTCTAACAATCTGATATCTCTAGTAAGCTCTACGTCATACCCAATGACAATGTAATAGACTAATGACACGCATCCAATCGATACGACGCTGTGCAGTAACGGTCTCTTTATCCCTGACCGTTACTTCTTTCTGTACTTCAGCTAACTCCGAGCCTGATCTTGGTAGTACTCCTCTCGTTGGTGCCATTTATAACAGCAGTCAGCTGGTTTATTCTAATATCTACGAATCTATGAATATCAGTGCAGCCACCAGCCGTGACATCGCGCTGTTTATGGTTGGTGGTGTCGCGCTCGATGCATTGGTATTGACCTTACCTCTCGATGCGAGCGTTAAGGCCAGAGTCATTTCTCAGTTATCCAATCCGAAATACGCGATTCAGCTCGGGCACTTGCTCTATAGCTTTTACGATCGCTACACCGGCGAAGTGGTTAACCAAGACATCTTCAAACAGTATTTGCTGGACACTTTCACTGAGGCTGAACTCGCGCAATGGCAGCATTCATTGTTCTCACTCGACGGCAAAAAAGAGGTGTCCAAATCAAGCAGCCATGGCCCTAAAACCGAAGAAGAAGCCCTGCTGAATCGACAGTTCATCGCCGCACTTGTGACGCTTTATGATGCCCTTTTTGGCAAAGATAAACTGCTTTATGGCGATGACTTGCCCGATCAATATCAATACCTCACGAACAGCAAAGCAGACAGGGAAACGGTCGCCACCGTGCAGCAAGTACTGGTGAGCATGCTCACTAAGTACAGTGAAAGCCTTGAAGAAGGCGACATGAAAGCGGCCATTCTCAGCATTATTGATGACGCCAAACCTGAAAACCAGACCAAAAAGAACAATCGCGCCCAAGCCATTACCATCAGCTTGGTCGATTTTGTGCGATTAAATGTGTTGAAAGGCTATCGTCAATACCTGCTTGAAGGCGCGAAAGTTGACGCATTAAACGCGTGGATGCAAGACGCACTGAACGATGAGCCCAATGCATTACTTGCCTATTTAGCGCATCAAAACATACGTCCCTTTGCCGTTCAAATGACAGTTGATGGTCTGCAACAAGGCCTGATTCAAGGCTTGGTGAGCAAGCAACCTTCACCTTTCTTGCAGCAAGTGAAGCGCGATGAACAAAACATCGAAGGCTTTGCACCGAAAGGCGTCGAAATCACTCAGACAAACCACTTGCCAGATAACACTTTCTTGTTTGAGATTGCGGACACACCTTATACCGACCCACGCTACCTGCCTTTCTTCAGCAGACTTTATCAAGAAGGCGCGAAGGGCGTTGTGGAATATGGTGTGTCGACCACACCCACCATCAGCGTACGCAATTTGCCGATCATCAAAACCGGTGCAAACGTGACAGGCGACGGTGGCACGGGTATCCCGAATTTTCACTTTGTCGATCGCGAACAAGATCGCGCCTATTACTTCTTTGGTAACGACGCCATTCAGCTCGATCCACTATTTAGTGGTAACGGTGCAAAGACGCAATTTGAGCGGTTGGTTCCACTGGTCACGCTTAACTGCAATGCACAATATGATTGGTATGCGCAATCCAGTTACGACCCTCTGATTAACCTTGGCCTCGGGGAGGCGATACGTGATTTTGGTGAGCAGCGCTGCTTGAAAGATCTACGCAAGCGCGGCGAGATAGAAGTCTCCCTTCACTCGATGCGCGAAAGCTTAATAAAAGACATCCACGCCTATCAAGACATCACATGGTGGACGCCGCTAACGCGCTCGACCAAGCGATTAACCATAAAAGACAAGCTGGGAGATTACGCCAAGCTTTCTCAAAAAGGCCTACCTGACTTTGTGTTGGCCTATAACCCTTGGGCAGACCATTTCGCCCATTTCACGGGCCCCTTTGCAAATGAAATTCTCGCGCCAACGGGCGAGCTCAATCGTTTAGATTTTTGGCTCGGAGAAATGGAAACGGTTTACCGCAAAGCAGGCGTTTACGATCAGGTGCTTTGGGGCATAGCCGGCGATCATGGTTTGTCACCTATCTACCATATCGTTAGCCCAGAGAACGAAGTGTTTGAGGGCATCCAATCGGATTACGACATGTCTTTGCGTATTCGCAAGATTTCATCTGATGAAGGAGAAGGGCCTAAAATCACCCACACCTTCGATTACCCAAGTAATAAAGGGATTGATGTCATTGTGGCATCCACCGCGGGTGGTAACTACATGATGGATCTATTCAATAGCCAACGAGGCTGGGAAACACAGCCTCTCTATAGCGAACTCACTTTCTGGAAGCCTTTATCCGCGAAGAAGGATGATCCTGCGATAGACATGGTGCACGAAACCGTTTCACGCCTTGGCGATAGCTTGGATTACCTTGCGGTTCGCGAACAAGACTGCAGCTTATCCGCCTGTACGTTGCGTTTGGTCGCGGTGAAAGATGGCGTTCGACATGATGAATTTATTACTCGCAACGGCAACCGCACTTTGTATCACGCTAAAAACGGCCAAACACCTGTGCTGTTGAATCTTTATGAGACCAACCCTTACGCAGCAGCGTTGAGCGAAACAGAACAGCAGGAGAAATCTGCGTTAATTGACCAGTGCATGAACAAAGTAGACGCAACCAGTCCGCAGACCTGGTGTGATAAAAGCACATGGCAACAGCTAACAAGACTCACCCCTAGACCGGACAGCGTCAATCAGCTTGCCCACCTTTATGATGAAAGCCGAGCAGGCACCATCAACCTTTTCCCTGCACAAGGCGTTGGCTACAACACCAAGGTACCCGGACGTCATGCTGGAGAGCATTTTCATGAGAAAGATGCCTTCATTGGGTTTTGGGGGACACCTGTCACCAGTGATAAACGCATTCCTACCGCCGTCAACGGTTCGCTTGCACCAACGCTGTATGAATACCTGTCTGGTAAGCCAGTAGAAGTGGGAGAAGACAGTTGGGGATTTCCTTCTTTACTCCAACATCTCGAAAAATAGCGTTTTAGGGATACATCACCTCTTGCTGTAATAGAGCCACTCATCAAGAGTGGCTTTTCTTTAACCAACTCTCACCGATTCACTCATGACTTGTTAGCCTCGCTACCAAAAATGTATATACATTGTATACGCAAAGCATTACACGAAGTGATGACGATGAGCAGTAAAAAGAAAAGTGCGGAAAACAAGAAAGACAGCCAACTAATCATTCGTATCAACAGCAAGCAACGTGATGAATTCATTTCATTATGTGAAGATCTTGATACGTCATCCGCACGAGAGATTCGAAGATTCATCAAACAGTTTATTAATGAAAACGGGTCTAAGACCCACTCGGAATAAACTTAGCGGAGTATGTTGTACCGGTGAGTTTCTCTAATCAGCCACTAAAGGAGAATCAGCATGGCTAAGACTAAAAAAGAACTGAAAAAATCATTGAAGAAAGCAAAAGCAAAAGTAAAACAGATCAAGAAAGCGATCAAAAAAGCGTAATTCTTCGCGCTTAAATCGTTCATCAAGATCGATACAAAACCGATGTGATGTTGTTGATTTAACAACTTCACATCGGTTTTTTCTTTATTAATTCTGGGCTAAAGAGGGACACCAAACTCATCGGTCGCAATTAATACCTGATCATCTGGGTTATCTTCAACTTCGTCGGCAATCCAAGCACTCATACACGTTCGGTCAAGTACGCAAGGGTCCGTCAATGCATTGAGAAATGCTTCAAGTTGCCCGCGTTCAGTGCCATTAAAGTTGACGTTATTGAGCTCCGACGTCCCATTGTCTTGCTCATCTTCCAATTTTGAAATGGCATCTAACGTGTGCGAGCGCGCATCAGGATACAGGCTATTGCAGTTACTCACGTTTTCAAATTGCGCTAAATCACATAGCCGATCATTGTTAAAATAGTTATTCACGGTATTTCTCGGGTTGTCATAGTGGCGCAAGACCCGATCTAAGCTGCCATAAGCCCCTGCATGTCCATAAGGTGCAGTTGCCGCTATATTGAGTAAAGATGGGGTGCGGAAACGATGACGGTCATTGGAATCGCCTGAAATCAGCTCGCGCCCAAAGTCATCATCGTCAGCGGTATTGTTCCCAGGACCTATTTGTGGAAAGCCAACAGTGTGATGTAAACCATCGCTGAAAAGGCTGCCACTATGGCAATTCACGCACCCCGCGCCACCTTGTGCTGCATCGGTAAAAAATAACAATGCAACTTCAACCTGCTGAATAGTTAATGCATCGGTCTCGCCATCAAGGTAATTTTGCCAAGGAGAATTCACAAGCACCATCGACCTTTGATATTCAGCGAGCGCTTTCGCAATGTTTTCATAGGTAATCAGTGCGTTGCATCATCTGAGCTACTAAACCCCGTTTGGAATGCAGCAAGCCACTGGTTTGTCGCCAACTCCCCCGCACCGGCACCATAGTCACCAACACGCGCTGCAAGATGGCTTCGAATGGTGTCATTACTTGACCCATTTTCGAACGTTGTATCTTTCATTTCCTCATCGGATGTCACCGGAAATCGCGCCTGTGCCATCACCAAATTATCACCCGCATTGGTATCAGCAGCCCCAAACCCAGTGTCGGGTGTGCTAATGGTCGAACCCGCACCATTTCCCCTGCCTCTTTGCCTGCGCTCTCGACGCGTGAATCCCAGAACAAGCCGGTGTCCCACAATGCTATGTTAAAAATGGTTGGGCTGTTTCTTGGCACATCGGCAAATCATCCACATCCACGCGTCCTTCGCCCAACACTTCTGGTTGCGCTGCATTCACGCCGACAGGAAGACTTAGATCGTCTGCACCTCCCAACATAGGGTGATGGCAACTGGCGCAGCCAACATCTTGATCACCACTCAAGCTTTTGCTGAAAAACAACTTTCGACCCAGTGACCCCGTGCGATCGGTATACAGTGTAGGCTACAAATTTGTGCTGTGAACATGCACCTAAAACGTTCCGCTGCTCATGTTCCTGTTTCACGATGCACGTTGCACATTACCTGCAAGAACAAGCCATCTTTTGTGGAGTATGCATTTGCTCCCACATGTAAATATTTGGCGAAAATGACTCAAAACTGCGAGAGTTATGGCCAATTAATTTCAGTCTCCGACATTTACACTGCCCAGTAAAATTTACAAACATTCGTCAATTATCCGTTACAGGCAGCATTTAAGTATGCCAATTTCATTTTTCCTTCCCGTAATTCAGTGACATTCCTATTGATTTGCTAGTCTTTATGTGTCGGCATGCATTACTACTTTGCTTATTATAGAGAAAAGTAGAGCCTTATTATTTGCTTTGTCATTATGGTATTCGCGATAAGGAATAGAATATGAAATTGACTTTCCGACTTGTTACACTTCTGTCCGCATTCATCACTATTCCTGCTTTTGCACAAGAAGGGATGGTTCAGATTCAAAGCCAGTATAGTGTTCCAGTCACAACAGAACGTTTGATCGTCGCAGCAAAAGCACGCGGGCTTAAAGTCATTGGGCGAGTCGATCATGCTGAAGGCGCACAGAAAGCTGGATTAGCACTTCGCCCTACTGAATTGGTCATATTCGGAAACCCAAAAGTTGGTACGCCAATTATGGAATGTAACCAGTCAGCAGGTATTGATTTACCGCAAAAAGCACTAATTTGGGAAGATGAGAAAGGGAAAGTTTGGCTTGGCTACAACAGCCCAGACTATATTGCACAACGTCACCGTATCAAAGATTGCGGCTTGTCTGTGAAAAAAGTAGAAAAAGCATTGGTCTCTCTGGCTAAGCTAGCCACACAGCCTTCACCTTAGTTATTCTGATTTAGCTTTTGACATCTAACAACGGCTATCAAAAAAGTTAATGGTACATAAACAAAAAACAACAAAAAACCCGCAGGCTTTCGCATGCGGGTTTTTTAGTATTACTGACTTAGTAAGAATTACTTCTTAGCGTTAAGCGCTTTAACGTCAGCAATAACTTTTTCAGCAACGTTCGCAGGACAAGGTGCGTAATGTGCAAATTCCATAGAGAATTGGCCGCGACCTGAAGTCATTGTACGTAGGGTACCGATGTAACCAAACATTTCTGACAATGGTACGTCCGCTTTAACACGAACACCCGTTACGCCAGCCATTTGGTCTTTGATCATGCCACGACGACGGTTAAGGTCACCGATTACATCACCAACATGGTCATCTGGAGTGAACACGTCTACAGCCATGATTGGCTCTAGAAGTTGAGCACCAGCTTTAGGCATAGATTGACGGAATGCACCTTTCGCTGCGATTTCAAATGCTACTGCAGATGAATCGACTGCGTGGAAGCCACCGTCAAGTAGCTCGATTTCAACATCAAGTACAGGGAAACCAGCAAGAACACCAGTATCCATCATGCCTTTGAAGCCTTTCTCGATTGCAGGCCAGAATTCTTTAGGAACGTTACCGCCCACTACAGAAGACTTGAACGAGAAACCTGAACCAACTTCGCCTGGCTTCATGATGTAGTCGATCTTACCGAACTGACCAGAACCACCAGACTGTTTCTTATGCGTGTAGCTATCTTCAACAGCTTTAGTGATAGTTTCACGGTAAGCAACTTGTGGTTGACCAACAGTTAGGTCTACGCCGTAAGTACGCTTCAAGATATCAACTTTGATGTCTAGGTGAAGTTCGCCCATACCTTTCAGGATGGTTTCACCAGTTTCTTCATCAGTTTCAACTTGGAACGTTGGATCTTCTGCAACCATTTTACCGATTGCAATACCCATTTTCTCAGAACCGCCTTTGTCTTTAGGAGCAACTGCGATTGAGATTACTGGCACTGGGAAGATCATTGGCTCAAGCGTAACTTGGTGCTTAGGATCACACAGAGTGTGACCAGTCTGCACGTTTTTCATACCAACGATAGCGATGATATCACCAGCTTGAGCGCTAGTTAGTTCGTTACGGTCATCTGCTTGCATCTCAACCATACGGCCAACACGCTCAGTTTTACCAGTAAACGAGTTAAGGATGGTGTCACCCTTGTTCAGTTTACCTGAGTAAATACGTACGAATGTTAGTGCACCAAAGCGGTCATCCATGATTTTGAATGCCAGCGCTTTGAAGGTTTCGTCAGCAGAAACAATAGCGTGCTCGCCATTTTCTTCGCCGTTTTCGTCCATCAGTGGTTGTGGATCAACTTCAGTCGGAGAAGGAAGGTAATCAACAACAGCATCAAGAATAAGTTGCATACCTTTGTTCTTGAAAGCAGAACCACAGTAAGCTGGGAAGAAGTCCATTGTGCGAGTACCCTTACGGATACATGATTTAAGCTGCTCAATAGATGGCTCTTCGCCTTCCATGTATGCTTCCATCAGGTCGTCGTCTTGCTCAACAGCAGTTTCGACTAGCATCTCACGGTATTCTTCTACTTGATCAAGCATGTTCTCAGGAACATCTGTGATCTCGTAGTTTTCAGGAAGACCTGAGTCATCCCAAACGTATGCTTTACGAGTCAGAAGGTCTACAACACCGCAGAATTCGTCTTCGATACCGATTGGCAGAACCATAACCAATGGGTTAGCAGCTAGCACGTCTTTAGTTTGCTTAACAACTCGGAAGAAGTCTGCACCCATACGGTCTAGTTTGTTAACGAAGATGATACGTGCAACTTCTGATTCGTTCGCGTAGCGCCAGTTAGTTTCTGACTGAGGCTCAACACCACCAGAACCACAGAAAACACCGATACCACCATCAAGTACTTTCAGTGAGCGATAAACTTCTACAGTGAAGTCAACGTGTCCCGGAGTATCGATAACGTTAAAACGGTGGTCTTTCCAGAAACAGCTAACTGCTGCTGACTGGATGGTAATACCACGCTCAGCTTCCTGTTCCATAAAGTCGGTAGTAGATTCACCATCGTGAACCTCACCAGTTTTGTGGATTTGACCGGTAAGCTTAAGGATACGCTCGGTAGTAGTGGTTTTACCCGCATCAACGTGCGCGAAAATACCAATGTTTCTGTATTTACTTAGATCTGTCATTGTTCGTCTCTATAAACAATTACTGGCTTATATAAGGGCGGAGATTATAGCAGGCGTTGTCGCGTAAAGAAACATGTTGTACACAGCGAGATAATTTAAGTTTATGTTGCTGTATTTCTAACCACATTTCAGACCCAATCACGTTTATCTCCGGCGTTCTTTTCTGCTTGCGTGTTTATGCAAGTGGCATTGTCCCCAATCCTGATTCCATTAGAAGTGACGACTTTGTTTGTGGATACAGATTGGCTTTTTTTCAACCATGCGCACCGAGTTACTCAAACTTTGCATAACCTCTTCGCAAAATCGAGAGGAATCACTCAGTTTCGGTTCAACAAATCCTTATAGTCAGTGCACTTTTTTGCGCCAGTCGGTGCTCGGTTTTGCGTCTAAGGAATTTGTATGTCTCCCGCCCGTATTTCATCGTTAGAGATGGGACGCCTATTGGCAATTCTTGCCGTGATCATTATCCATGCTGGGCCTTTGCGTGGTGACGCCTACAGCCAAAACATCAATATACTCTCTGATGTCATCAATCAACTGTCTCGTTTTGCGGTTCCTTTCTTCTTTTTGCTGACGGGGTATTTTACCCAGCCCAAACTGACTCAGGCTCCGTCTAAGACATTCTCACATTATGCCAAGCCTCTGGTGGCTATCTGGTTAGCGTGGAGTGCTATCTATTTGTTAATCCCTTTTCGTTTCGATGTGGCGATGACAGAAGGCTATCTAGCTGCTCGTACTGGATACTGGAACTTTCTATTAGACTCGCCCCTGAACACGTTATTTGAAGGTGGCATGGTTCATCTTTGGTACATTCCAGGGTTACTTTGCGCCCTTGGCATCATTGCATTACTCATCAGATTCAAGCAGCAATCCTTAATGGTGCCATTGGCCCTCGGTCTCTATATGTGGGGCCTAGGTGCAGGAAGCTATCAACCCATCATGGAAGGTGAGGCGCCAATTTTCACCCGCAATGGTCCCTTCTTTAGCTTGCTGATGGTTGTCGCGGGCTTCGAATTACGTCGTCGAAACATAACATTCTCGACAAAGGTATCAGTAGCAATGTTCTTGGGTGGGTTGTCATTATGTTTGGCAGAAGGGGCATTGCTCAGTCAATACGATATTTGGATGGCAACACATGACTTCTTGCTAGGTACGCCAATCATGGCCATTGGTATTTTTAGTCTGCTACTCAATCACCCAACGTGGGGTAATTCACCCGTGACGTTTGCTTTGAGTCAGCGTGTACTCGGCGTTTATGTGGCGCACTTTGTTGTGATGATTGTATTGTTTAACGTCTTTGGCGCCTTTGCCATCGAAGGTCCAGCTAAAGATGTCTTGCTCGCACCTCTGACTGTTTTACTCTCGTTTGGATTGGTTTTCTTGTTGGAAAAACTGCCTTTTACGCGCTTTCTGGTTCAAATGGAAAGCAGTAAACCTCGCTTAACCCCACGCAGCGAAACGGCATAATTCATTAGATTCCAGTCACTCAAAGATAAAAAGTCCGGAGAGTCCGGACTTTTTTTACCGATGATCATCCGCGGGCGTATCCTGAAGCAGACTATCGATTTTCTTCAAAAAGCTGTCCTTGAGATGAGCCTGGTCATACTTAAGATCATAAATGTTGTGAAATCCAATATGCAATTCAACACCATTGCCCTTCAAATACACGTTATATCCATCATAGTCAGTTGATGCTTCAACCCCTTGATAGCGTTTACCAAATTCAGTCGCTTCGCCTTTTTCCATAATCACTTCGAACGCTGCCAACAACTTGGCAATGTTGAGTTCATTTTTCATGACTCACCTCTTATTGCTTACATTTGGAATAAACAAACCCCTTTCAGCATTTCGGTAGCAAAGAGCATGTCAGTGTTCATGAGTATGATTTTCAATACACAAGTGTGCAAAACAAGGACCACCGAAGAGTGATCGGTAACGCTACGCCATGTGATTAAGTATACAAGTGTTGCGTGACTATCTGGCTTGGTCATCTCACACAAAAATATGCTGGTATGTCCTACAGGAGCCGATGCATGAGTCAGGTCAATCAATGTCTATTCCACCTTTCCTTCTTTTATCACCCCTTTCATTCTCAAATCAAACGCATCGCTACTAAGACACGGTCAACCAATTAATAATTAAAGATAAATTTTGGCCCTGCCGCGTGATTACGTTCACAGATGTGAGATCGCTTATTGGTTATTTCTTCCGCTTTAGATCATAGCTATTTCACTGACTTGTAAAAAAAACGTAACAAGATATTCGTACCGTTCGAAGCAGACGTGCCAAGTTGGCTCCGAACAGCAAGGATGATGCCTACGCTGTCCCCCATCAAAAGGAACGAAAGATGAATAGCTTAAAACTCACTGTTGCGCTTGCAGCAGGAACATTGCTCTCTGCGCAAGCTGTCAATGCTGAAACCCTTCGCCTGTTGACGTGGGGGGGGTATGCACCGCAAGAAGTGATTGACCAGTTCGAGAAAGAAACGGGTATTGAAGTCAAAGTCACCAAATCAAACAATGAAGATATGATTTCTAAACTGCGCGCAACGCGCGGCTCAGGCTTTGATCTCGTTCAACCAAGTCAGGACCGTATTACCGGCGCACAACGTGATTTTGGTATCTATCAGCCTATCGATATGAGCAAGGTCGACACGGCACTGTTGATTCCTTCCATGGTAGACGCCACCAAGAAAAACACGGCCCTAGATGGTGAGGTTTATGGTGTACCACACATTTGGGGTACCAGCGGCTTGGTCATAAACACCAAAGACGCAGGCATGATCAAAGATTACACCGATCTGTGTAATAAACTGTACGAAGGCAAAGTGTCTTATCGCCTCAAGCGACCAACCTTAATAGGCTTCGCATTTGCCATGGGAGAAGACCCGTTTGCCGCCTACAGCGACCCTGCTAAATACAAAGCCATTTTGGACAAAGTAGAAGCGAAGCTGGTCGAGTGCAAACCCAACGTGAAAGCGTATTGGTCAGGCGGTGATGAGCTGCTCAACCTTGTGCGTTCTGGTGAAGTGGTTGGTGCAATGGCGTGGGATGCAGGTGGATGGAAAGTAAACAGAGACAATGCTGACATCAATTTTGTCGCCCCTGCTTCTGGTGCGCTAGGCTGGATTGATACCTTCGCGATTCCAAGAAAATCCAAAGCGGTTGATGCAGCTTACCAGTGGATTAACTTCGTTAACCAGCCTGAGGTTGCCGCCAAAATCACTGAGTCAGCAGGCAACTTTACCGCGTCTAAAGGTGCAGATAATTTTGTCAACGACACTGCAAAATCGCAGTTCCAAACCAGTTTCCCGCAAGCGGACATTGATAACATCAAGTGGTATCCAACCGTGCCTGCTGGTTTAGAAGAAATGGAAGGCTTGGTGCTCGATCGCGTGAAAGCAGCAAACTAAGCTCGTTAGTCTCCCATCACGGCCGGTGATCCGCACAGGCCGTTTCTATCACACTCTTTATCGCATGTTTTTGGTCGTTTTTGTTGACCCATATTGTGACCTAGTCTGAACCAATTGGCGGTACTTTCATGACAGAACACCCTATCCCGGATCTCGAATGCCGGGCATTGACCAAAGCCTTCGCCGATTTCATGGCCGTGGACAACATTGATTTCACCGTGCCTAACGGCAGCTTCTTCTCCATTCTCGGCCCATCAGGTTGCGGAAAAACCACCCTGCTAAGAATGCTTGCTGGGTTTGAGCAAGCCAGTCATGGCGACATCTTTATTAAAGGGAAACGAGTAAACGATATCAGCCCGAATCGACGCCCCGTCAATATGGTGTTTCAGCATTTGGCCCTTTTCCCCACCATGACCGTGGCTGAAAACATTGGCTATGGGCTTCGCCGTCGCAAAACACCGTCGCATGAAATTAAAAAGAAAATCGATGAAGTGCTCGCGCGCGTGGGACTTTCTGGCAGTGGCCCAAAGCAGATTTCACAGCTTTCTGGCGGTCAAAAACAGCGTATAGCCATCGCGCGGTGTCTGGTATTAAACCCTGACGTGCTTTTGCTTGATGAACCTCTCGGCGCGTTGGATTTAAAACTGCGCGAACAAATGAAAGTGGAACTGAAACACTTACAACAAGAATTTGGTACCACCTTTGTTTACATCACCCACGACCAATCAGAAGCCTTGGTCATGTCCGACCAAGTCGCCGTAATGAACAACGGCCAGTTTGAACAACTCGGCACACCGCAAGACCTTTACTATTCACCTTCCACCGCATTTGTCGCCAAATTTGTCGGCGAAAATAATCAACGCACGGGCACCGTCACTGCCATCAATGGCAACGTGGTTACCTTGAAAGGCGAAGGCGGTGACATTATGCAGGCCAATGCGGGAAGCCCTCTTTCAATTGGTCAACGCTCTGATGTGTTTGTGCGTCCAGAAGCGATCAGCATTGCTTTTCCAGACGCCAAGCCTGCGACTGCCGACAACGGGTTTGATGTCGCGGTGAAAGAGATCCTGTTTGACGGTTCTCGCAGCCAATTGGTGGTCGATTGCCCACAGCACCAAACGCAATTTTCCGTTCAATTACCGCAAACCGAAGCGTTTCGTCATGTACGTCCTGGCGACGCACTGTTTGTGCATTGGCAGTCGCAGTTTTCTCGCTGCCTACCCTCACAGAAATAGGACTCCACCATGATTGAGCGAGGTAACCGACTTGCCCTGTTTCTGCTGCTGACGCCCTTTCTACTTTGGCTGACACTGCTGATCATCTTGCCTCATATGCAGATGTTTTCTATTTCCATTCACGACCGCGCGGTCGGTGGCGCGAAGGTACTGAGTATCGAAAACTACGCCACGTTTTTCAGTGAGCCTCTTTACTGGCGTACCTTTATGCGTACCGCTGTGATGTCGCTGCTGGCGACCGTACTCACCTTAGTGATCGCCTTTCCAGTCGCCTTTTATATTGCCAAGGTGTGCCAAGGAAAAGCTAAAAGCTTGCTGTTTGTTGCCTGTTTACTGCCGTTTTGGGTCAGTGAATTGGTGCGATCTTACGGCTGGATGATCTTGTTACGCGAGTCAGGGTTAGTGAGCGGTTTACTGCAAACCCTTGGCCTTGCTGATCAACCCGTTGAGCTACTTTACAACGATGTGACCATCATGGTGGGGTTGGTCTACACCTCCATGTTGTTTATGGTCGTGCCCCTAGTCACCACACTAGACAGCCTTGATAACAGTCTTATTGAAGCGGCCTATGATTTGGGCGGAAGCAGTTGGGATGTAATGCGAGAAGTCGTGATACCCCATGCCATGAGCGGCATTGTGGCTGGGTGTATTGTGGTCTTCATGCTGACCTTGGGTAATTACCTCACCCCAACGCTACTCGGAGGTAAAGACAGCCTGTGGTTTACCGAGCAAATATTCACCCAGTTCATTACTCGCTTCAACTGGGAACAGGGGTCTGCATTTGGCATTTTGCTGCTGGGCATGTCATCGCTGATGGTGTGGGGTGGTTTGAAGCTGACTCGACAATCCTTCGTTAAGACAATGGGGTAACAACATGATCCCTTCATTGCCTACCAATAAACGTTTCGCCCGTGCTTATCAGGGATACATTGCCCTTTTCTTCCTTTTTCTGATGCTGCCATTAGTCGTGGTTGCCGTGTTCTCATTTAACGACAGTTTGTTCCCTTCCCTGCCGTGGAACGGGTTCACCATGGATTGGTTTACAGGTACGTCCGAACCTAAAGTTGGCATTTTTCATGACCGAGAACTCACGGACGGCATTGGCGTCAGCTTGTTTGTTGCCATCGCTGTCACCCTGTGTTCACTGACCTTCGCCACCACAAACGCATTCCTTTTTGAACGGTTTGAATTTCGCTTCAAAGGGTTCTGCTACGTGCTGCTTTTATTGCCGTTGGTAATTCCTGGCGTGATTCTAGGCGTGTCGATTCTGCTGATGAGCAGCACCATCGCCAATGGCATTGAAGACAGCATAGGCTGGGACATTGAGTGGATGCGACCGGGACTGGTGCTCGTGGTACTGGGTCAGTTTGCCTTTATCACCACCATTTGTACCTTGGTGATTGCGGCAAGACTGCGCAAATTTGATATGAGCTTAGAAGAGGCTGCACTGAATCTCGGTGCCACGAAAACAGAAGCCGTGTTTACCATCACCTTGCCATTTTTGCGTCCTGCATTGATTGGCGCAGGGATCATTGCGTTTTTAATGTCGTTTGAGAACTTCAATACGACACTGATGCTAGTCGGCTCTGACGCGCCGCTGACCATTGCCATGTTTGATCGCCTGCGAGAAGGTTCAACACCCGTCATTAACGCCGTCTCTTTACTGCTCATGGTCGCATCCGCCATGTTGGCGCTCGCCAGTATCTGGGTATCATCCAGAGGCGATCAAACCAACACCTAGCTAACAACCAACAAGAAGGGGTCGGGAGCAACCCGCTCTCGGGAGCCCCTTCGAACGCCCGTAATCGACAGCTTAAAAGCCTGAACCTGGTTGCTTCAAAAACTCGATTTCTTCTGGAGTCGACTCACGACCCAGTATCATATTGCGGTGCGGATACCGGCCAAAACGGTCGATAATCACTTTATGTTTCAGCTCAAACTCATAACTCGTTTTCTCTTCCAAGCTATCAAAGAGCTGTACCGATTCTTTATGAACTTCCAATGACTCACTGTGCATGAACGGCATGTACAGAAAAGGACGTTCAACTTCCGTCAATTCTCTATCGAGACCCAGACTTAAGGCTTCTTGTGCTAGCGCTAATGCCATCGGATCTTGCGCGAATGACAATGGTGTGTCGCGATACACATTACGTGAAAACTGATCCAACACGATAATCTCTGCCAAACGCCCCTTCGCTGTGTCACGCCAATCAACAAGTTCACATCGTGCTGCCCTTTCTAACACAGGCAAAAAACGATGCTCAATCTCTTTATCTATGTCAGCATTTTTCACGAACCAATCTTTAGGCGTTAGCTCTTCAAACCAAAACGTAAGAACACGATTAAACATGTCATTCTCCTTTACCCTGATTCCGATAACTTAACGGGTTTCGTCACTGATTATGAGACAATTTTTGGGATTATTGACAGTCATCTCCGCCAAGCAAACTTCATCTCAATACCCTTTTCAATCAACAGGTATAGAACGCGTCGACGAAGCACAAATACGAGTCTGTGATATTTAACGGAAAGTATAGATTGGTGAATCCGGTCTAACGACTCATCAGCTGCAACAAAATGGAAAAAGGAAACCTCATGGACGTCATGGCAAGTTGGGCAACCCACCTTTTGGAAATCAGTGCCGCTCTCTTTATCTTCCTGCTGGGCTGCTTGTTTCTCTGCATCATTTACCTCTACATCCGTGATGTCACTCAAACAAAGCAGGCAATACGACGTAACTATCCTGTCGTAGGACGCTTTCGATATTGGTTCGAACATATGGGGGAGTTTTTTCGCCAATATTTCTTCGCACAAGACCGCGATGAACTCCCTTTTAACCGGGCTCAGCGCAGCTGGGTGTATCGAGCCGCCAAAAACATCGACAGCACTGTCGCGTTTGGGTCAACACGCCCATTGAATCAGCCCGGCGATGTCATCTTTCTTAATTGCCCATTTCCGACACTGTCTGAAGATGCAGTGCCTGCCAGTGCTGTCACTATTGGTGAAGGGGTTGCACGAGTCCCTTACACCACTTCAAGCATTTTCAACATCTCCGGCATGAGTTTTGGCGCACTCAGTGTGCCAGCCGTGCTTTCCTTGTCCAAAGGTGCCAAAAAAGCGGGTGTCTGGATGAACACTGGCGAAGGCGGTTTGTCACCGTATCACCTTGAGGGAGGTGCAGATATTGTGTTCCAAATTGGCACGGCTAAATATGGAGTGCGTGATGAAAACGGTGAACTGAGCGACGAAAAGCTCAAAGCCATTGCGTCTCATCAACAAGTACGCATGTTTGAAATCAAAATGAGTCAAGGCGCTAAACCGGGCAAAGGCGGGATCCTACCCGGCAATAAAGTCAGCGCTGAAATAGCAGCCATTCGAGGTATTCCCGAAGGAGAGGATTCTATTAGCCCGAATGGGCACAAAGACATCCGTTGCGTTGATGACTTGCTGGATATGATAGATAGAATCCGCCAAGTCACAGGAAAACCTGTTGGCTTCAAAATAGTACTCGGCGCTTATGGCTGGCTTGACGAGTTAATGCTGGCTATTCACAGCCGTGGTATCTCATCTGCGCCAGACTTTATTACCCTTGATTCCGCGGATGGAGGGACAGGTGCCGCGCCGCAGTCGCTGATGGACTTTATGGGCTTACCGATTAAGCGTAGTTTGCCCATGCTTGTTGACAAACTTGAGAGTCATGGGCTCAAACAACGCGTGAAAGTGATTGTTTCGGGCAAATTGGTGAACCCAGCGGAAGTCGCATGGGCAATGTGTATAGGGGCAGATTTTATCACGTCGGCGCGTGGCTTTATGTTCTCACTCGGTTGTATTCAGGCGTTGCAATGCAACAAAAACACCTGCCCAACAGGCATCACTACCCATGACCCAAAGTTACATAAAGGTCTGGTGGTCAGCGACAAAGCCGAGCGTGTTGCACACTACGCAACAAACCTGATGTACGAAGTGGGTGTGATTGCCCACGCCTGCGGTGTCACCGAGCCTAGAAAACTAAAACGCTTTCACGCCCAACTCATCAACGATCGAGGGTTGCCACAGTCGCTGGATGAATTGCATCCATCCGCTTAAAGAAAAGAAGCGCTATCTAGCGCTTCTCTTTTCCCGCTTTCGAGGTCACTTTTCTCACCGATCGGGGCTTGGTGGTTCGCCGTTTATTTTGATTCAAATAGACAGGGAGTTCCGCCAAAGAATCCACCACAATATCCGGCGCTGATTTGCGAATATCAATTCCATAATTATAGCCGTGGCTAACACAAACAACAGAGCAATGAGCAGCTCTGGAGGCATTCACATCATTCACACTCCCACCAACGAGTAAGAGTTGCTCTGGTTTGAGTTGCAGCAAGAGCGCCGCTTCCAACAAGCCATCAGCAGAAGGTTTAGGCTCTTGTAATGCGTCTCGACCTAACACCAGTGAAAAGTGACTACGAATACCTAACACCGTCAGAATCTCATTAGCTTGTGCGGTGGCTTGGTTCGTAACAACCGCCATGGGGATTTTTCGTCGCCTCAGCTGGTGAAGACAAGCTTCAACGCCCTCGAACAAGGCCGCACCCTCATGATTACGGCGCTGGTAGGCTTTCATAAAAAGTGCACTGCCGATACGAAACACCGGGTCAGGCACGATTCCATCAATCTTTCGAGAAAGAATACGGTGGACCAACTTATCTGAACCATCTCCAATCCAGTCGCGAACATGCTCAGGCCTCAAGCTCGGTAAGCGCAAGTCGGACAACATTTCCTCTGCAGCGTGGCAAATGTCGTTTGCAGTATCCACCAAGATACCATCTAACTCAAAAACAACGGCTTTTACCTGTGTTGCTGACAACATAGGTCACTCCAAATGTGATGATTAGTATGAGAGTAACGTTCGCCAGTGCCACTGTTAGGCGTTCGCTGCTTGGGTTAGCCCTTTCTGGTTGAAGACATCGAGGTGTTATTGAATGCACAGCTATTGGGTTAACAAGGACGTTGTGACTGCGAAACATGAGAGCAGCAGTTAGGTGAAATAACGTCGTCTTTCTAATTTAGCAGAGTCGTAGAAAAAGCTAGGAGCATCGCTTTACCGCATGATATCTATCTCGTTGATCTTTGCCTAAGCCTAAAAAATACACACATTAATACACTGATTTAAATGACGAAATTTTTATAACAATATTTTCACCCCTCTCTCTTAGAACATCTTAACGAAGAGAGAGAAGTCGACATAAAAGAATCATTCCGACGTATCGAAGAAGTAATAAAATTTCGAACTGGGGCAAAGGTAATCATAAATATGTTGGGGAACAGATTTTGGTTTAATAACCTGTTTTACAGTCAATTCCGTATCATTCAACTGTAATAACGTTGCTTGGTCACGAGGGATCATCGGGTCATAGATAACCACATTCGGTTTTAGCAGTGTCTCCGCGCTGTTAGATAGAACCATCCCCACGCTTTGATCAGACAAAACCACTATCGTACCCGGCGGATAGATGCCGATCATTTTCACAAACTGCTCAAGCAAATCTGGCCTGAACTTTGATTTCATTGTTTTATAAAGTAATGAAACCGCAGAACTTGGCTGATAGGCTTTTCCACTACGCTGAGGTTGGCAGAGATCATCATACATATTGGAAAGGGAAACAATCTGGGACATTTCATCTAGCTCATCACCTTTAAGCCCGATAGGAAAGCCGCTACCGTCATAGTACTCATGATGATTTTGAATTATGTTACGCGTATTCAGCGAGACCGACGAATAGTGCTCCACCATTTTTGCCCCTTTTATGGGGTGCTGTTCTTTTTGCATATCAGCGCCAACACTCACCACTTTTCCATCGGCACTGAAAGGCTGGCTAAGGTCTATCATACCGATATCATGCAGCATGCCCCCCATTAGCAACTCTGTGGTCTGCTCTTTGCTGAAACCTTTTTGCTTTGCCATCATCGCACAAAAAATAGATACATTTAGGGTGTGGAAAAAATGATCATCACCGGTCAACGGTTTATCAATTAAATGCAACGTCAACGGTCCTGAGCTCGCGATCTCAGCCAGTGAAGCAGAGAGATCTTTAATTTCACCGCAGGACCTCTGAGGGTTACGTCTAAATTCCTCAATCCCTTTGCGAAGTAGCAGCATGCTTTGTTTATATTTATTTTCGCATTCGGCTTGTCTCGTGCGTAATACACTCATTTCATTGATTTGTTGCTGTTTTTTCTTGTGCAATTCAACGGATAGCTCTAGCACACTCTCTTTGCTTGGCTCTGGTTCGGCATCTTTGTTTTCCATGATCTCCAAAGCCAACTTCGGTGTAGAAGAGCTTTTCTCAGGGAAGTAGAGGAGAAAATCAACGGGCAGCCTTTTTATCAGTGCCACTTCTTCAACAGTCTGAATTTCAAACGTACTGCGTAGAAATGGATGCTCATGCCACCGTAAAGGCAGCTTAATATATAAACCTTTCCTCAATTGATGTTTTGTAATTCTTTGACCTTTCATCAATGCCCCAACAGTTTATCTCACCTTTAAGATAGACGTGTTCAGTAAAAACCTCATTGTCATAACGCTCCTTTCTGTCGCTTTGTAAAAAAACCAACATTAATCAATCGAAAGCAGTCACATTTATTAGTGACCTTTGCTTGTCATGATTTCTCTTTCGAGTAAACTGACCGACTTTTTTGACGCAGGAGAGTTTTCATGTTTATCGGCTTCGACTACGGAACCGCAAACTGTTCTGTGGCTGTTATTGAGAATGGCGTACCGCGCCTCCTTCCTCTGGAAGGCGACAGCCCTTTCATCCCCTCGACCCTTTGTGCGCCGACGCGAGAAGCAGTGAGCGAGTATCTTTGGCGTCATTTTTCAATCAAACCCAACGATCCGGTCGGTGAGCAACTATTGCGCCGTGCCGTGGCTTTTAATCGTGAAGAAGGGATTGATATCGAACCGGGTGATCTACGTTTTGGTCGCTCAGCGTTAGCGACCTATTTAGAAGATCCTGAAGAGGTTTACTACGTTAAGTCTCCAAAGTCTTTTCTAGGAGCAACGGGGTTGCGCGATGTGCAAGTCAGTTTCTTTGAAGATCTGGTGTGCGCAATGATGGCTAACATCAAGCAACAAGCAGAAGCCAATCTACAGGATGACATTTTGCAGGCTGTGATTGGCCGCCCAGTGAACTTTCAAGGAAGCGGCGGTGAAAAAGCCAACCAACAGGCAGAATCAATTCTTACTGCCGCCGCCAAACGCGCCGGATTTAAAGACGTGCTATTCCAATTTGAACCCGTTGCCGCAGGTTTGGAATATGAAAGCACACTGAGACAAGACAGCACTGTTTTAGTGGTCGATATTGGTGGTGGCACCACAGACTGTAGCTTGATTCAGATGGGTCCAAGCTGGAGGAACCAAGAAGATCGCCACGCTTCGTTGCTGGGACACTCGGGGTGTCGTGTCGGTGGGAACGACCTTGATATTCATTTGGCATTTGATCAACTCATGCCGCTGTTTGGCAAAGGTTCAACCCTGCAACGCGGTATTGATATGCCCGTGACACAGTTTTGGAACCCCATAGCAATCAACAATGTTGTCGCTCAGTCCGATTTCTATGCCTCTGCCAATCGCAAAGTACTAGAACAACTCATGCGTGATGCCAGCGAACCTGAAAAGATCGCACGTTTGATTAACGTGCATAGAGAAACGTTGGGTTATCAAATTGTTCGTGGCGCAGAAGAAGCGAAGATTTTGCTTTCAGAGCAACATACCACGCAAGTGACGCTACCCATGGTTGGTGAGCAACTGAATGTTGATATCAACACGGAACAGTTAGCAGATGCGATAGTGAAACCCGTGACTAAGATTACCGAATTGGTGACCGAGGCATTGGCGCAAGCACAAATCAAGCCTGATGCCATTTTCATGACGGGTGGTAGTGCGCGATCTCCGATTTTGCGTGCGTTGCTTGAAACAACGTTACCGGGTGTACCTATCGTCGCTGGTGACTATTTTGGTTCTGTAACATCAGGTCTTGCCCGCCACGCTGCTGCGCGATTTGCGTAAACAAAGACAATGTCAGAAAGGCATAAAGAAATCCACCTACCTGAGTTGTCTCCATCATAGGGACATGTTCAGGTAGGTGTTCGTCAAGGCGGACGAATTGTTCAATCGGTGATACTTCACTCAGATTGACATCAGCGAGAAAAGGCAGTGGATTGCTGATAAAACACTCACTCATAGTGGCTACTATTGAGTGGAGTGTTATTTATTACATAGATAGGGGAAAATAGCGCGAAGAGAGCCATTTTGTGCGGCACACTTCTAAAGTTCTAATCGATAAGATAGTGATTAACCGCAGAAAAGCACATCGCTATTCCATTAATGACGGCACCTCAGCGACACAATCAGACAGTTTTACATCAAATTCCGTAATAAACTCGCCTACCATGTCAAAATAGCGATAGCGAAACACCACATCATTTTCAAACAACATAACTGCTTGCCGAGCCCTGCAGGTGTTTTTCACCACCAACGGTGGCACGACCTGACGAAAATACTGAATATCAATGTCTTCTGCCACATCATCAACAATTGTATGATTAAGACGCAGCAAACGACCTTCCCCCTCTTGCGATACCGAGTCTAGCCTCGTTCCATTATCGACCATAACGGGGACATCACGATTGATGCGTATCTCAGCGGCTTTAACAAATGAAGGAGCCGCGTTATACATCGCATCTTGCCGGATCAACCCATTGGAGAGCATACAGTAGTCAATACCTGCTCCACCCTTCGATTCCTGAACAGGCGATACGCCGCATTGACGCTCAACCGCATCAACATCTTGTTGCGTAACTAACGTTCCGTTTACCGCCATCCAATCGGATGAAACACCTGAACAACCGGCCAGTAGCAACACGGTCAATGATCCAATTGTTCGTCTCAAATACATTCCTTACTGGTTAGTGTCGATGCAGTTCCTCAATGCCACGTACATCAACAAAGTCAGTGTCTCTAAATCAACGTTTGATTGTGTTATCACAACATGAATTTTCAGGGATAACTTTGAGAAGCCACCAATATTCCAACATTATTAGCATAAACACCCGCCCAATGCTTTCTTCTCAAACACATTCAAAAAGAACAGATATCAATACACGGAAAATTATTTAGCCATGCTATTCATCAACAACATCACCTCCATCAGTAAGCCCATCATTTCCAGACTAATATCCCATGAAAAAAACGATGAGGCTATTTTCCATTAGAACACATAACATATTCCGACATAAAAACCGTATTCACACTTTCATCTCCAAAGCAACAACCATACATAAGTTCATAAGGGGTCATCATAATCACTCACCTCGTTAATGTGACGACACATAAAGTTAACCTTTCAATTTTTTACATTTGTTACAAACTTAATGAGATTCTAGTCGCACTGTTGTAAAAATGAGACATGAATCAAATTTTCTGTAACCAATTGATTTATATTGACTTAAACACAGGAATTGTTTCAATAAATGACAGAATTTGTCAAAGTGTGACATTGCTATAAAAATTTAACCTCTTATTATCCTCCCTGTCAGTTGCCTAGAAAATAAGAGAAATTAGAACATGATTGAATTAAGCGTTGTTATTCCCACCTACAATCGTCGCGAATTGCTGTCACATACTTTAAATGCGTTGGCAGAACAAACACTGCCTTCAGATTCCTTTGAGGTCATTATTATTGATGATGGTGGCTGCGACGATTCTGAAGCCATTGTTCAATCTTTTTCAAAAAAATTAAATGTGAAATATTTCTGGCAGGAAGATAAAGGCTTTCGCGCCGGGAAAGCCAGAAACGTAGGCACCGCAATTGCTGAAGGGAAATATGTTGTCTACCTAGACACTGGCGTGTTGCTTGCGACAGGTGCACTGGAAGAACATTTGTTCCGCCACAAAGTCTCTACACACCCTATTGCTATTGTTGGCTATGTTTACGGCTTCGATCTTGATGAAGAAGGTGTAAAGAAAATGGAATCGGTTATTAGCCCTAATAACGTAGATGCTATTTTGCGTGAGTTAGACAAGCAAGGCATGCATGATATTCGCCAATCACAATACGATGACCTGGGCCAAAATATCAGTGATTGGCCAGCGCCTTTCGATCTATTTTGGACATGCCACGTTTCTGCTGAGCGCGAAGAATTAATCAAAGCCGGTATGTTTGATGAACGCTTTAACAGCTGGGGTGGTGAAGATGTCGATTTAGGTGTGCGCCTGTTCCGAAACAACAACATGTTCATCGTCGACAAATCCATGGCATCTTTTCACTGGCCACATCCGAAAGAAGTCAAAGACACCAGTGATAGCTCAAAAAGCGCCGCCGAACTCATCCATAGCAAATACAACATCTGGCAAACCAGTTATTACAATCTAGACCATGAGATCAATGATTTACCGCTCAACAGGTTGATCAAAGTGATGAAAACCAGCCCCAATTATCCAATGGCTGACAACTCGCTGTACACCGCCAAGCGTAAAGCCTCACCCGACACCACCGTAGAAGCATAAGGAGTCAGTTTATGCCTTGTGTTTACGAGAATATTTTCCCTGTTTCAAACGGCATGACCATCGAGGATGCTAAGGCCGTTTATCGCGATCAGATGAATTTCCACAAGGAAGCGACTTTTGTTGGCGAACCACACATTGCGTTTACATTGGCGAGAGACTCAGACGACTATCAACGTGATGTGCAGTTTTCTTTGATCGACAAAGCCAGTTTCAACAATGCCATCACTGTGGGTGAAGGCACGGTTATCTATTCAGACGATAACCTTGCTTTTGAAAACCGCCCCGTTCGTCTAACCGTGGTGCAAGTTAACGACCAACCACCAGGAAAAATCACCATCGGAAAGGGTGTCGTGATGCAGGGTACGGCTGTCGTCTCATATCAAGAAGTCGAGATTGGGGACAAGGTACTGTTTGGCCCACAAGTCACCATCATGGACAGTAGCGGTCACCCTGTCACAGGGCGTTGGGGTAATGACGATGCCGCGCGAACGCGAAGTGCAAAGGTCACGATCAAAGACAATGCTTGGCTCGGTATGGGGGTCACTATTTTGAAAGGTGTCACCATCGGACACAATGCAGTGATCGGTGCTAACAGTGTTGTCTACCGCGATGTGCCAGATAACTGCATCGCCATGGGCAACCCTGCTCAAATAGTTAAATAGTTAAACAGTTAAACAGTTAGACATCGCGTCTTAACCTCACTCGCAGATCCTCCTTTTCCGTCAAACTGAAGGCGAACGCCTTCAAAATAACAGGAGGATCTGCTCGTTCTCTCCAACATGGATTGTTTCATGTCTTTATATGCCCGTTTTATCGTGCCTCTATCAAGCTACAAAAGCTTGATCGCGCTGGCACTACCCGTCGCATTACAAACCGCTATTTTTTCGAGCAAAAGCACCGTCGATACCCTGATGTTAGGCTCCTTGAGTGAGCTAGATATCGCTGCCATTGGCCTTGCAGCAAAAGCACAAATGATCATCACCTTTTTCATTATTGGTTTGAGTATCGGTGGCGGTCAAATTGCCGCGCAGTGCTTTGGCATGAAGAGCGAAGACGGACAGCGAAAGCTCCACACAACGGTGTTCATTACCTTGCTGCTGAGTGTTAGCACCGCCCTGCTATTTTTCATTGTATTGTTTTTCTTTCCCGGTCAATTAATGTCACTGGGAAGCCAATCTACAGACATCATTGGTAAAGGGTCTGACTACCTACAAACTATCGCGATCAGTCTCTTTTGTTTTGCTTATGCATCGAGTATTGCCAGTGGATTGCGCGCCATGCACCAACCTGGTATCGCAACAAAAATCAGCTTGATCGGTGTGGCGCTGAACCTTGTCTTCAACTGGATACTCATCTTCGGTCACTTTGGCTTTCCAGCGATGGGCATCAAAGGGGCGGCGTTGGGAACCGTGTTCAGTGCAGTGATTGAGTGTGTCGCTCTTTACCTTTACTTGCGCGCTAAAACACACCCTCTGACTCATTTTCGTCTTCACCATTTCAACGCCCTTCGCCGCCAAGATGTCATTTTAGTGGCACGTCTTTCTGCAACCGCAGCGTTAAATAGCGTGGTTTGGGCAGCGGGACTATTCGCCTTCCACGCGATCCTTGGTTATAGCGATCCGAACCTGTTGGTTGCGTTGTCCGTACTTGCACCTTTGGAGGCGCTCGCGATGTCTTTACTTATTGGCTTGGCGACAGCGGGTTCGATTATAGTGGGCAACTTGGTGGGTGCAAACGAACACGAAAAATTGCCACTCGCCGTTCGTCGACACGTCATATTCAGTGGCGTGATTGGTATCGTCACAGCGGTAATTTTGTCGTTGCTGGAAGCGCCGTTGCTCTCACTGTTCTTCCATTCTGATTTACCGTCAGAAGCCGAATATCTCACGTCATCACTGTTCGATATCATGGCTGCCTCTTTGGTGATCAAAAGCATCTCAATGATGCTCATAGTCGGCGTACTTCGCGCAGGTGGAGATGCCAATTTCTGCTTGGTGACTGATGTGCTCGCACAGTGGGTATTCTTGTTGCCTTGTGCGTTCTGGCTTACTCATGTACTCGGGTTCCCACCCGTGTATTTGTTTGGTTTGATCATAGTGGAAGAAACACTCAAAGCACTGGTTTGCTACTGGCGACTCAATAGTGGAAAGTGGGTTAAGAACTTGGCATCTAGCTTAAGTTAACATCGGCTTAAACTAACCGAGCGCTATCAGGAAATTCCATAAAAAAAGCCCGCTTACAATGAGCGGGCTCTCTATCAATGTTTCACCAGGGGCATCAGCGAGAAGATGTTAGCTCATCGACCAGAACGCGGCTTCACGTTGTCCCAAGGGCTGCTTCCGCGACCTGAGCGATCATTGTTACTTGCTACAGAAGGCTTGTCACTGCGAGATTTGTCAGCACCATGACGCGAGCGGCTGTCATTTGAACGACCATCTGAACGTGCGTTTTCGCTACGTCCTGCGTTGCCGCGAGGCTGACGACTTTTTGGTGAACCACTTTTTGATGAACTATTTTGGGGGGCACTGCTCTTTGACGCCAAGTGCTTTGGCTTAAAGTTCAGCACTGAAATAGGCACTGGATTACGTGGTTCAAACCCTTCAATAACACGACGCTCAATCAAATGGCCTAAGCGGCTTTCAATCATGCACAGGTTTTTGAAATCGTCTTTCGACAAGAAAGTGATCGCTTCACCCTTCGCGCCTGCACGCCCTGTACGACCAATACGGTGAATGTAGTCGTCAGCTGGGAATGGCAAATCGTAGTTAACCACTCGGGTCAGCTCTTCGATATCAATACCACGAGAGGCAACACCCGTTGCAACTAAGTATTTCAGTGCACCAGATTTAAAGTCTTCCAACAACTGCTCACGAACCGCTTGGCTGCGACCGCTGTGGAAAGATTCAGCCGGAATACCGCGCTTACCTAACTGTTCCACCAACTTGGCAGCGCCATGTTTGGTTTCAAGAAAGATCAGTGCCTGATCCCAATCATTTGCAGTGATGAGGTGGCTCAACAGTGCAGATTTTTTGTCTTTATCAACCGTGGTTAACCACTGCGTAATCTCTGGCTTGCTTTGCGAATCCGCGGTTGAAAGCTCAACGGGGTTTGGCACGGCTGTTTTTGCCAGCATACGGATTTTGTCAGACAAGGTTGCAGAGAACAGCAAGTTCTGACGATCAACAGGCAAACGCTCGATGATCTTGTTGATATCCTCGATGAAGCCCATGTCCAACATGCGATCGGCTTCATCAAGAACCAAAATTTCAATTTCGTCGAAGTGAACGGCGCGTTGCGCGTACATGTCTAGCAAACGGCCTGGTGTTGCAACCAGAATATCGACGCCTTCAATCAAACGCTGTTTCTGTGCAGCGATTTCTTTACCGCCATACATAGCCAATGTAGTCAGTGGTAAGTTCTTTGCGTACTGCTCTGCATTCTTTTCTACCTGTGCCGCCAACTCACGTGTTGGTGCTAGGATTAACGCACGTACACGTTTTTTACGCTGGGTCTCACCACGGCTCAATATCTCAAGAATTGGCAATACAAAGCCTGCTGTTTTACCCGTACCGGTTTGTGCTGCGGCTAGCAGGTTCTTACCTTTTAAAATCACAGGAATGGCTTTTTCCTGGATCGGCGTTGGGGTTTCATACCCAAGTTCAGTGACGGCAGAAACAATCGGCAGGCTTAAGCCCAGCTTAGAGAATGGCATGAGAAATCTCGGCGTAAAAAGAAAAGACAACAAGTATGGCAGATAGCAACGCCACAAAGGGCGCGCATTCTAGCACGAGTGGTTCAAAAAGCAGAGCAATGTCTGTGCAGGTCAATTTACGCATTAGCAAGGCGATGTTGAAGCATCACTCAAGCCATGATTTTCTCTATCATTTGCTCGCATTCCTTTTGCGTGGCATAGCGTGGAACGGGATAATTCCACTTAGCCTCTTGAATAGCATTTTTGGCGATGATTGCCACATCCGACGTTTGAATTTCCGCCAGTGTTTTTGGCAACGATAAAGCGTCTTGCAATGATACTATATAGGCAACAAAAGCATGTGCATTGGTCGCATCATCCCATGTTGCATCACCTACCCCGGCCATGTGCGCCAGATCAGCCATTCGTGATGTCGCGCTCGGCAATGAAAACCTCAACACATGAGGCAACGCCAAGGCATTGGCGAGGCCATGAGGTGTCCCGTATTTGGCACCAAGATTATGTGCAATCGCATGGGTGTATCCCAAACTGGCTTTGGTGAACGCCAGCCCAGCGTAATACGACGCCATGGACATATTGAGCCGCACTTTTAGTGAATGGCCGTCTTTGTATGCAGGGACAAGGTTATTACTAATGAGTTTTATCGCCGCATTCACATAGCCATCTGTTTCTGTAGTCGCGTTGACTGAAAGGTAGGCTTCGACTGCATGTGTTAGCGCATCCATGCCTGTCGCGGCGGTCACGCTAGGAGGCAAGCCTGTCATCAATACTGGGTCTAATGCCGCCATTAAGGGCACGAGCTTTGGATCCATCAATGGGGTTTTCTGATGCGTGAAAGGGTCCGATATCACCGCGGCAACCGTCACTTCTGAACCTGTACCCGCCGTTGTAGGGATCACAAATAACGGCGCAGGTGTTCGCCACACTCTCAAGATTCCGGCCAGTTTTCGAATCGATTTTTTATTGGTCACACGCGCAGCAATCACTTTGGCGCAATCCATTGGCGAGCCACCGCCAATCGCTAAAATGCCCGCGCACTTTTCGCGAAAATACATGTCTCGACCTTCTTCGGCCATGGGGTAGGTGGGATCAGGCGTGACACTGGCATAGCGAACAAAGCTCACGCCAAAGCGAGATAAATGCGCCTCCACTTTATCGACTATCCCCACATCGACTAAAGGCTGGTCGGTCACTATCAGCAACTTGCCGAGATTCATCAACCCAATGGCTTCGCACAATTGCTCGGTACTGTCAGCGCCGGCAAACAAAGTAGGACGCGGAATAGGGATCACCCTCGCCGCGACCTTCAGCGCTTTCATATAGCCTTTAAAGAAAAACAACGACGGTTGCCCCATGGTGAATGCTACCTCTGGTTAGCGGTAGTAACAGCCTAGGCAACAGACGGGGTCGCATCTAGCTTTTTCCTTTCAAAAACAGCGATTCATCACGATGCGTGGTCAATATTTCATCGGCTGGTATACTCATGGCTTCCAACACTACCCGTCAGAGGAAGACCATGGGACAGACCACCAAATCACTCAACGAAAAACAGATCGCGTTTATCGAAAAGCAAAAGCTCTATTTTGTGGGTACTGCTGCACCAACCGGAACGGTGAATATGTCGCCTAAAGGAGGCGATTCTCTGCGTGTGATCGACAGTAAAACGCTGGCGTGGTTGAACCTGACGGGCAGTGGCAATGAGTCCGCCGCTCATGTTTTACAAGACCCGCGCATGACTGTGATGTTTTGTGCTTTCGAAGGGGCTCCTTTGATCCTTCGTGCCTACGGCACTGCGCGAGCCATCCATCGCAATGATCCTGAGTGGGCAATTTACAGCGTCCTTTTTCCTGAAAGCATCGCATCGCGACAGATCTTCTTGCTTGATATCGATATGGTGCAAGCATCATGCGGCATGTCAGTCCCCTTCTTTCGTTACGAAAGCGATCGTGATGAACTGGATAAATGGTCAGCCAAACAAGGCGAGCACGGTATTCAAAGATACTGGCTCAAAAAAAACCAAACCAGCTTGGACGGCTTTGAATCGCAGATTGCCGAGAAATCGGGCTTAAAGATCGACGAATAACAATCGACGATTGATGAAAATATAAAAAGGAGGAATGAATACATCACGCCTCCTTTTTCATTGTGATTTTAACCAATGTGGCTTACCACTCCATTTCGCCAGTGTGCACTTTCGCACTAAGATCCAGCGAAGACGGCTCTACCGCGTCAGGGTATAACTCGGTCATTTTCTCAATCAATGTTTTACTGTCTTTACTGCTCTTTTTCGCTTCGACAAAATCAGTGATGTATGAGAGTGAATACTCAATCGCGTCGGCATTCAAAGAAGTGTCCGCTGCCATGTGACCTGGTACCACCACCTCAGGTTTCAGTGCCTGCATTTTTTTCAGTTGAGCAGTCCACGCTGCCAGTTCCGCGTCTGTTTGCGTATCTGCCATCCAACCATGCATGTCACCGAATACACCTACGTTACCCAATACCGCTTTGTTAGCAGGTAGCCATAAATATGGGCGGTGTGCCAGTGCGCCTTCCGTCCCCTTGATTTCGATCGGCGTGCCATTCACTGAGAATGAGGAGGCAGTAACCGCTTCTGGAACAATTGGCTTCACAGGGGCATTCGCACCCATTTGTGGACCCCAATACGCTATTTTCCCCGCCAATTTCTTCTCAATCACTTTCTTCACAGCAGGCGTTGTGATGATCTCAGCATTGGGAAAGAACTGATGAATCACTTCTGCACCGAAATAGTAATCCGGATCTGCCTGACTAATAAAAATGGTTTTCAGTTCTTTGCCTGAGTCCAGCACCTTAGCAGCGATGCGTAGGGCATCAGCGCGAGTAAAACCAGTGTCGATCAGTGCCGCTTCGGTTTCTCCATACACTAGGGTAGATGTCACCAAAAAGCTGTTTTCATCGCCATGATAGACATCCAGTGTCAATGGCGCCGTGTCAGCTGCGAACGTTTGACCGGCAAGTAGCGTTGTCAAAAGCGCGATACGTGTTTTCATCATTGTTCTCCAAAAGATTGTATTTTAATTTTCTTGTCGGAGAGTAGATTAGTGAATTGACCTGCTCGGAAAAACAGCAAATACTGAACAATATTGTTTTTTATATCGAGCTAATCATGGATAGGATCACTGCTGCAAAGGTGTTTATTGATGTGTCGAAAACCGGAAGCTTTACCGCAAGCGCCGACCGCTTAGACATGTCACGCCCTATGGTGACGCGATACATTGAAACCATGGAAAATTGGTTGGAAACACGCCTGCTGAATCGCACCACACGTAAAGTGTCTCTGACTTCAGCCGGTGAGCGATATCTTGATCACGTTGAACAACTTGTTGATCAGGCGGAATCGCTCTCTTTCCTTAATACGACTCACGGTGAATTAACAGGAACAGTGCGCATTGCCGTCTCCATGTCATTTGGGCATGCTCAACTTATTCCTGCTTTAAAAACCTTCATGGCGGACAACCCTCGTGTCATCATCGACATGGACTTACGAGACACAACCAACGATTTGACCCGCGATCGTATCGATCTCGCCATTCGCATTTCATCCAACCCCGATCCATCTTTGATAGGAAAGCCTATCGCAGTTTGTGAATCCGTCTTGGTCGCTTCTCCGTCATATATCGATACCCATGCGCCGATCACATGCCCTTCCGATCTGTCGACACATCAGTGTCTTGGTTATAGAAACTTCGCGCACCACGTATGGCATTTACAAAACGGCGAGTTGAGCGAATCAATCGATATCCAATGCCAACTTACGGCGAATGAAGCGACAGCATTGTTATACGGCTCAATAGAAGGGATGGGGATTTCAATGCAGCCAACTTACTTAGCTGATAAATATATTCAGTCTGGTGAGCTTGTCCCAATTCTGGGTGAATGGAAGCCGCAAAGCATGCAGGTTTACGTTCTTTTCCCGTCGAGAAAAAACATGGCGCCCGCAGTCAGAGCGGTGATTGACTACCTGAGCGACTATTTTCAACGCGTCGGTACAGAGTCATAAACGACTCAACACTTCACTTTATTGACATTTCTCATAATAAAAGCCAACAGTTCTAATTTGCTTTGGCAATATAACCATGTGACCTCAAAATACATTTAAAATAAAAAACATAATGGCTAGGTATATTCACAATGAAAACAAAAATCATCCTTGATACTGATCCCGGTATTGATGACGCGATGGCAATACTGTTTGCAGAGGCTAATCCCAACGTTGAGTTGGTCGCGCTAACTACGGTGTTTGGTAATGCGGAGATCGATATCAGTACGCGTAATGCGCTTTACCTCAAACAACGTTTTGGCTTTCAATGCGACGTGGTCAAAGGGGCGAATAAACCACTTAAGCGCCCACCCGTCGGCGCCAGTATTGCGGTTCATGGCGAGAATGGATTCGGCAACGTAGACATAAAAGAACCCACAATTTCTGCCGACCCACGTGCAGCACACCAATACATCATCGATACCGTCAAAGCATCACCTAACGAGATCACGCTGGTCGCTGTTGGGCCACTGACCAATCTTGCTTTGGCTCTAATTGAAGCACCTGAAATTACGGGATTGGTCAAAGAGGTGGTGATCATGGGTGGGGCTTTTGGCACGCATGAACACACAGGCAATGTCACCCCATTTGCCGAAGCCAATGTTCACGACGACCCACATGCCGCAGATGTCGTATTTACCGCTGACTGGCCTGTCACCGTGATTGGGTTGGATGTGACTCACGAAACCTTCTTCTCTACGGACTATATCGACACACTTCGCGATACGTGCGGAGAAGTGGGTCAGTTTATGTGGGATATCAGCCGCTTCTACCTCGATTTTTACAAATCTCGCATGGGGGTAAATGGCTGTTTTGTACATGACCCTTCTGCCATTGCTTATGTGATAAATCCTTCGCTGTTTACGCTACGTGAAGGCCCTATCCGAGTGGTATGCGACGGCCCGGCCGAAGGTCTGACCCTGCAAAAGTACAAACAGACACAACACAAAACTGATGAATGGGCAGACAAACATCCGCAACAAGTCGCCATCGAGGTCAAAGATCAAGCCGTACTCGACTTGTACTTGGATTCCATGACCCAATACGGTAATCGCTAACCTATTCAGTGAGTAACTTATTAGTCCGCGCCAATGACTGCCAGTAAGAAGGTCCAGTTGGCGCACTTTATTCATGTTTAATTTCATCGACCTTACCTTCCCCTTCTGTTGTTTTCCGCGACTGCGATCTTCTCCCCACCAATAAAAGCAAACATGAAAAATCGTCTCATTTCTACATAAGTATCTGACAACCATGCTTTGTTCGAACAAAACAGACACATTGCTGATATAGCGTATTACGCAGCCCACATTTTAAGGCCATGGTACTTGTCGCCATCAGAGGGCAGTTCGGCTTAATACTCAGGAGATTTCAATGGCTGCTAAAGGATTCGATACCGCGTTTTTGTCTATCCCTATTTCTCTCCCTCGTTTGGGCGAAAGCTTACTCGAAGTGGCATGGGAGTTTGGTGAACCCCTGCATTACGAACACTTTTCATTGGTGATGAACCGTGAAACCAAAATGGCGTTTTACACGGCACACAACATAGATCGTGAAAGCCTGATCAGCTTGAAACGAAGCAGTTGGAAACTCGACCCGCGGGTCGATCTCACCTATCAAGCAGGTCCTGCTGTCTACAAAAATAATGTGTGGGATCGTGGACACATGGTGCGACGCGCAGCCATTAATTGGGGGAAGCGTCCCGAGGCTAGTCAAGCCAATCGAGATTCCTTTTTCTATACCAACGCCAACCTACAACACGCCAAGTTTAATCAGGACGAATGGCTAGAACTTGAAAATTGGCTGCTTGAAGAACAAGAGCTCGGCGATCGCTTGTCGGTGTTTACTGGCCCAATCAATACCATCAATGACCAACCCTATCGCGGTACATTTATTCCATCAGCCTTCTGGAAAGTCATCGTGTTTACCCTTGGTGGTGAGCTGCAATGTCGCGCGTTTTTAATGAAACAAAGCGAATTTTGGGATGATCATGACGGAAAAAACAGCCTCAATTTAGAAAGCTATCAGGTCTCTCTCACCCAAATCAGTGAGCTGACGGATCTGTACTTTCAAGTAGAACTGTATGAAGCCAATCCGATTTTCTACTCGCCAAATAACTTTACGCTTTCAAACGATATCGACACGCCGGAAATGCGGCCAATTGAATCACCAACAGATATCGTCAATACACGCGGTGATTACACTGACATTGTTCAAGCGCTTTGGGATGGTGACAGAAACCGCTTTAGCGTGACGCGAATGAAAGAAGGCCGTTGGATGAATGAAGGGGCGGATATCAAGCTCAACGAGCAAGGGTCACGCAATCCGAGAAAGCGCGATCTCGCGAAATTTACGCTGTTCGATTCAGTAAATACCGACAAGTTAATGCATTCCTCTTCCTATCAAGCATTCAAGCGTTTAATAGATAACTACAACGAATTACAACGTGATGGTGAGCAATACAGCCAACAGGAACTGATTGAAATAGACCATTTTCTCGAGACATGCTTTAACGCTGAAAGCAGTAATGCTGTGCCTTTAATGGAAGAGGTGTATCACTACGTCACGGCGAGTCGTGAGATTGGCGGGCTAGGCTTTGAGGCAAAGAAATATTCCGATATGCCCTTTTCCAGCCCCACATTTGGCTCGAATGCGTGCGTGGACCTTTCAAACATGGCGGCATTTAGAGAAACCGTGCGCAACCTCTGGTTTGGTCTGTACACCAATTACTTTGATAAAGCTGTGGTTGGTGCATCCGGTTTTGAGCATGTCTTTTTAGGCGAAATCAAGCGCGAAGGATCGCGCTATGAAGTCAGCGGATACCATTATTGGGTGAAGTTTTTTTGGGATGAACAAGCCGCAATGAACGGTCAATCTAACCTCAATTATCTCGGCTCGTTTTATGATGGTCCTGAAGGGCAACTCAATGCCGATGTGGCGACCCTTTCCATGCGATGGCGAGTGGGGAACAAATCTGCATTGAAAGAAAAAGGCGGGTTCTTCGTGGGTACTAGCCCAGAATGTATGCTGGCAATGGGCACGCTACTGAGCTTTGAAAGCTATCGAAACGAAACCGACCCACTACCATTTTTCGACGGCGAATCTTTCCGACGTGCTGCCATTAACGACTGGCGCTATGACTTGGTGCTTTATCGTGAAACACGCCAAGATAAATCTCGCGGATTCCATTTACGTTCGTTCTTCCCCATCCTGAAAAGCCAAGACAACACTCAACCCCTTTTGGCGCCGCATTCCAATGCCGAGGTCTTATTGTATGAAGAAGGCGATGTCATTATCGCATCGGCACTCCCTAACCCTGAAGGTGCAGGTGATAAAAACGAGTGGGTTGCCATTCGCAATGAAACGGGGGGGTTGGCCGATGTCACCGGATGGAAAATACGCAGCAAATCTGGCACCACCACGATTCAAGAAAAAACCAAGCTTGCACCTGGGCGAGATCATCGCATTATCGTGCGAGCCGGAGGTGGCGGTGCAGCCCTGTCCAACAAAGGGTCAACCATTGAGTTGTTAGACACTGAGCAAAACGTGATTTCAAAAGTGGAATATAAATCAGTCAGTCGACGCGCCGAAGGACAAGTGCTGAATTTCACGTAATCCTATGATGTCCATGAAGCCGATCTGACGCTTTACATCTTGGTAGGCTTTGAGGTCACTAGTGACTGATTAAGACAAAGAATGCGTACTTAAAAATCTAGCCCTAACCATTAAATACATGCATGTTTTAGTGAGAGGGGCTTTTTTGGCTTACATGTTTTTTAATGGTCTCACAATCTCGTCTAGCCCTTCAATTTTCAAGGTGAGGCAAAGCGCCATCAGCTTACCAAGTTCGCCGTTCGGGAAACCCTGTCTTTCAAACCACAACAAGTATTCTTCAGGTAAGTCGATCAGTACTCTGCCTGAATATTTGCCGAAGGGCATTTTAACACGGGCAAGTTTGAGCATATTTTCTTTTTCTAGCATGGTGTGAACGCTTTGAACGGGAAACAAGAAAGCAGTGTATACCCATACGGATTTCAGATCCGAAAAAAGCCAGCAAAGTAATGGATGAACAGATGATGACACGACGTGGCATCCCTGCGACGAAAGACCGAATGCATCTTTCTTATCAATCTAGCTGGCACACTTCGCAACCAAAGAGTTTGCTGTGCATCCAGCAACCCACGCAAAAGCCAAGAACGGCCTCAAGCCACGTCAACATGAAACAGATCCCCAAGACAGAGAGAAGCCAAACATCAGAAAAATCGAGCAAACGAAATGCCAAACAGGTGATCCCCATCGTTGCGCCTAATATCCACGCAAAGCGTTTAGGCTTGATTGGCCGCCAAACTGGCTTGAACTTCATTGTCATGGCGGTACCTAGCACACCCGATGGACTGAGTGGTGTTAAACCAAACATCGCAGCCATTGCCATGTCAAATATGACATAAGGTCCGATATAAATGACGGGATCCCATTCGGGACGAACAATGAGTATAAATAGGGTGACCGCAGACAGAATATTGAGCAGCCCTGCGCGTGCTCGCGTTGCGGTTTCATCTATCCGCAAATCACTTTCACCCGGCAGGCTTTGCCCCATCGCCAATACAGGTTTAGTCAAAAAGGTATGAAATTGTTTTTGTTCGTCAGCGCGCATGAACCTTCCCTCTCCCTCATCCTTCTCTAAGTCTATACGCTTAGCAAAATGATGACGGTATTGGGTGGATCTGATTTTCTCATTCCGGCCAAATCTTGCTCGCTGAGCAATTTTTCGCCCGACATCCAAGCAATTCTTTGCTCTGTTAAACCTCACTCTTCTATAACTCCTTGTTTTTATTGCACCACATAGCTGGCACACCCTTTGCGTTATCTCTTGCGTTGTATCACTCATTTCTCTGTCGGCCATGTTTGGCGGGCAACCATTGAATAAGGACATCGCAATGCCAACTCCATGTTATATCGCTATCGAAGGCAAAACTCAGGGCAACATTACCGCGGGCGCTTTCACCGCGGATTCTGTCGGCAACATCTATGTGGAAGGCCACGAAGACCAAATGCTGGTGCAAGCCTTTGACCACATCGTCACCGTGCCGACTGACCCACAAAGCGGTCAGCCTTCTGGCCAACGTGTTCACAAGCCCTTCAAGTTCACCGTGGCACTGAACAAAGCCGTGCCGCTGATGTACAACTCTCTGGCCTCAGGCGAGATGCTGCCGAAAATTGAACTCAAATGGTACCGCACCTCCGTGGAAGGCAAGCAAGAGCATTTCTTCTCGACCATCCTGACGGACAGCACCATCATCGATATCGATTGCCAAATGCCCCATTGCCAAGACGCGAACAAGAAAGAGTTCACCCAGCTGGTGACTGTCTCTGTCGCATACCGCAAGATTGATTGGGAACACACAGTAGCAGGGACGTCAGGTGCCGATGACTGGCGTGCGCCTGTTGAAGCCTAAGGCTTCTTAGCAAAAGGTGGCACGCGTTAACACAGTATTGTAACGCTTGCTCATTAACACCTTTTGCCACTGACCCGCCTTTGGGCGGGTTTTGTCGTCAAGCAATGACGCCTGACGACCTGATGTTGAATGATGTACGGACTCTGGTTAAACGGGGTCATGCTGGGATGGTTTATGGCTACGGAAAGCGGTCTGCAATTTACTCTTCATGTTGAAGGCTTACCTGACGACGCCTTGGCGGTGGTCGACTTCTCGGGGGCGTCAGCCTTGTCTGCCCCGTTTCTGTATCAGGTGAAACTCGCCAGCCGCACTGACACTTTGACTGACCATGATGTCGTTGACCGCAATGTCTCTTTGATGTTGTGGAAAGACGGGGAGTTGGTTCAACGCTTTCATGGCGTTGTGCGCAGCTTTACCCGCGGCGACACGGGCTTCAGTCATACCCGTTATGCCCTTGAAATGGTCCCTGCCCTTTCGCGTTTGTCCCTTCGCCATAACAGCCGTATTTTCCAGCAACAATCTGTCCCTGAAATCATCAGTATCTTGCTGCAAGAAATGGGCATTGATGAGTATGCGTTTTCGGTGTCTGGCTCGCCGCAAGTACGCGAATACTGCGTGCAGTACCGTGAATCGGACCTGGAATTCTTAGAGCGCATCGCGGCCGAAGAAGGCTTGTTCTATACTTTCTTGCACAGTAAAGACAAACACACGGTGTTGTTTTCGGATGACACTCAGACGCTGTCTCACTCTTCGCTGACACTCCCTTATAACGCCACCGTGGGCGGCACGGCCAGTTCAGCCTTTATCAAAGGCTGGCAACGCTCAGCGAAAACCCGACCTTCCTCTGCGCAGCTTAAAGACTACAGCTTTAAAAAACCGGCTTATGGCTTTTTGCATGACCATCCCGGTACGGAGATGGATTATCAGCGCGGCACCTATGAGCATTATGATTATCCTGGTCGCTTTAAAAGTGATGCGGCAGGAAAACCTTTCACCCAATACCGGTTAGAACATCTAAGAAGCGATGCGATTACCGCGACCGCCTCAAGCAATGTCATGCAAATCCAAGCCGGCATGCTGTTTGATTTTGCTGACCACCCTGATGATGAGGCGAACCGTGGTTGGGTGGTGGTCTCAACGCAGTGTGACGGCACACAACCCCAAGCGCTCGAAGAGCACGGTGGTGAGGGCATGACAACGTATCACAATACGTTTTCGGTCATTCCCGCTCACCGCCCGTGGCGTCCCGCGCCACAAGCCAAGCCCTGTGTGCATGGCCCACAAATGGCGATTGTCACTGGGCCTGCGGGGGAAGAAATCTTCTGTGATGAGCACGGGCGTGTGAAAGTGCAGTTTCCGTGGGACCGATACGGCAACAGTGATGAAGCCTCAAGTTGTTGGGTACGGGTCTCCCAAGGCTGGGCTGGCGGGCAATACGGCATGATGGCGATACCGCGCATTGGTCATGAAGTGATTGTGTCGTTTTTAGAAGGCGACCCGGACCAACCGATTATCACAGGGCGCACTTATCACGCGACCAATGTGCCGCCCTACCCGCTGCCAGCCAACAAAACGCGCACGGTACTGAGAACCGAAACCCATCAAGGCGAAGGGTTCAATGAACTGCGCTTTGAAGACCAAGCGGACAAAGAAGAGATTTACGTTCATGCCCAAAAGGACATGAACCTGCTGGTCGAGAACGACCGCAAAGACAACATCAAACATGACTTGCATCTGGATGTGGAAAACGAGCGTTTCTCGCACATCAAAGTCGATGACCATTTAACCGTCGACGGACAAAGCAAAGAGCATGTGAAGGGTGACATCAGTCTGACTATCGATAGCTCCCTCCATATTAAACAGGGAAAGAAGCAGCTTCTCGAAGCGGGCACCGAAATACACCACAAAGCCGGCGATAAAGTCATCATTGAAGCAGGTACAGAGATCACCATCAAAACAGCCGCGGGCTTTGTAAAACTTGACCCTGCGGGTGTGCATTTTTCAGGTGCGGTAGTTAATTTGAACTCTGGTGGGGGCGCAGGAAGTGGCAGTGGGTTTGGTGGTCAACTTCCTTATCCCCCAAACTTTGTTGCTGAACCTCCCATATTTGATGAACAAGTAAGGTTGGTAAATTCTGAAGGTCGAATTATGAAAAATACGCCTTATTTTGTTGACGTGAACGACGGAAGAACCTTCTTTGGCGTATCAGATGCACAAGGTTTATTGCCAAGAATCCAAACGGATAAGCCCGACTTTATGAAAGTACTAACGGGTGTCAAAGCACTTGAAAGGTGGCCAGAAAATGAGCGACACATTGATTGAAACTGACGTCACAACAAACGCAAATGTCGGTTCAACAACTGACGTATTGAGTGGTGACATGCCAGCAAGGGCATTTTTCTTTGCCATAGTCGATGAAATCGGAAGTGATGGTATTCTCGTAAGAAAAGTTTATGCCACGCTCGACGACCAGTTTTTGAAGGCGATGCAGCTCCCAGATTCCCAAGCATTAAAAGAGGTGTTTCCTGAACAGTTTGGCATCTCCGGCAGAGACATTAATGCAAATGCAACCGTCGCTGAACATGTTATGGGTGTCAAAAATCAAACTCAGTTTTCATCAACAAGCTCAGTCTTTCCTGACGGATCCCCCAGATTTAATGGAAAAACCGTCTACATTGATGTAAAAAAGGCCATTCAGGGGGGAGCTACGCTCGTCTCTACTGAAGAGATAATTGCAGCTTTAGAAGAATATAAAAAGACCGTCCCAAAAAGAGTTAAACGCATAGAGCAAATTATCAGCTACGTAAGAGACATCGATAAGGAAGTGCTGCTTGCCAATAAAGTCCCCGCAAAAGCGGTTTTCACTCCAGACTCGTATGCCCTTGTAAAACAGGTTGGTCGAGTTGGAAGAACCGTTCAGGTCTTTGGGTTTGCTCTCACGGCTTACGACTTAACCGTAGCTACTCAAGAGTCGATTAAAACTGGTAGCATGAAACCTATTAGTGCTGAAACTATTCGTCAAGTTGGCGGTTGGGGTTCTGCCGTCGCAGGTATGAAGATAGGGGCGGTTGCTGGAGCAGCAGTTGGCATTGAAACCGGCCCAGGAGCGATTGTCACCGGTCTCGTCGGGGGCATAATTTTTGGTGCAGCTGGTTACTTTGGAGCGGATTGGGTAGCGGATTTTATTTATGAAAACTAACTTTTTTAGCAAATTTGGATTGTCAAAAAAAAGCTCAGTAGATATCGAGCATACTAACCCGCTACCTCTAAACTTCGACAAGAACACTTACCCTCAGGTTAAGCTATCCCAAGAACACAAAAGCCAAGCCTATTATCTGTTTTTTTTGCTGGCAAAGCCTGAACTAGGAAGGTTCATGTCCGCATTATCTTCCCAATCTGGTGATTCACTTCCAGAACAAGGACTAATTCTTAATTTGTCACTGTATGAAGACTTCACCGGATATGTCGTCAGTTTTACCTGCAATAATGAAGATACTGTAAAGAAAATTACGCAACTAAAGCTTGCTCCTCCTCTTCCTCATCAATCATTTCCAAGTTTAGATCCTAACAGCTATGGCAGCCTGCAAGGCAACTTAGATTTGTGGTTTACACACTTCTGGGCAGTATATTGGAATTCAATGACGACTGAAGAAAAGCTGGCCATTTCACTTCCTCCTGACTGGTCTGAATTTATGGAGTCTAGATTTTGAAATGATTTGCCCTTATGCGACGTCTCACTTCCATAAGTGCAAAACAAATGAGCGATCGGTGGATCGAGCCTAGACTGGCCGATGAATTAGGTAAAAGTCAGGCTCGGGAGGTGAGAAATCAAGGCTATGAACGATGGTTAATGATTGTTGATGAATCGGGAGAAGTGGTCAACATTACAAAATTGGACGCCAATGCAAGAAGCATTGAAGAGGTGATGAAATGACAGGACAAGCACTAACATTTAATCAAACGAGAAGGGATGCTTTTCTGGACGAACATGTTTATGACGAACAAAACACCTACTTCAGCAAAGATAACTCTCGGCGCTACACACATCTAACCGATGAAAATAAAGACATATTTCATCGATCAAGTATTAGTTGGTCTCTATTTTTAAATAAAGTAGAGCACGCGCTTCTTGAATACTCTGGAGGAGCGAATATTGAAGCAGTACAACTGCTCGTTGATGTCGCTTTCCAAGATCTTAATCGCCACAAAGACCAATTTACCTTTGAAATAATAAAATACTGGGAGCCAGACGGTTATCAATTTCTTCTTTGGCTGGTCAGTCTTGCAGTGCTAACTGGCAACAAAGATGCTTTGCTCACCATCGCTAGAATGACTGGGAAAAACCCACAAGGTGGCGACGACAAATGCATCGTCCAATTATACACTCGTGTTGGCTTGCAAGGTCTCCCAAGACAAGATTCACTTGTTTTCGAAAAGCCCTACAGCGATTTTTATGATGCCATTAAAGGCGACGGCGTTTCTCCGACAAAATCCGAACGCCAAGCGGCGCTAAATGCCTATCTTAAGGGCTGGTACAAGGGCATGAAAAATTGCTATTGGCATAATCGCCATAAAGGCAGACATGCTACCCACTTTGGCTATTGGTCACTGGAGTCGGGGGCTGCCACCATCCTTTTTGATCTTGACGACAGTGAATACCGCAAATCGCTTTATTACCCAAAAGATTGGGTAGACTTTGCTCGCGAACAAAATGTTAGCGCTTTATTCAGCCATGAAAAACTACCTTTTCACCACATCGCATTGCCGGGCGATGAGGCACCAGTGACAGCTGAGTGGGTTTCCAATGTCAGCAATGAGGCACTTAAAGCGAACATGGGTGAACGCCTAAGCGGTGATCCGGTTAATAAAGCAGGTGATGCTGCAATATGGATCAGCATATGAAGTACATTGTGCCCTTCGCTTTGTTAGTTACCTCTTTGAACGCTTGGGCTTCACTCTCTGGCAGCTACTCAACACCGCCAGACAGTCTTTCCAACATCGTGTTTTCTGTTACGGAATTAGACGACAAAATAATCTTAGAGCGCAGAGGTGAACTCTATGCAGCAGCCTATATGGATAAAGTAGAAAGATCTGAATTTGCGTCTTATATCGCTTGGGGAGCAGATGACCTTCAGGATTCAGAGTGCCTCGTTATGCCACTGATGCCACAAGTGAAACTTGAAGAGATCGTGGCATCAAAAGGGGGAGATGTGGTTGCAGTCACAGCCACTGGCAAGTCCACCTTGCGTTTTATTGACGAGCAAAACACAAAGTCCTTTATTCGTTTACCTAAATTTAAGATCCGACAGGTTCTTTGTGTTTCTGAAAACTCGATACCACGCCTGAAAAGCAACGCATTCTTCTACAATCACGCCTTTGGTGTCGTCCCAGTCATTGAGCGTTAGTCGAATTCTAGTCACTCTTCACTCCGGCCAAAACTTGCTCGCTGAGCAATTTTTCGCCCGACATCCAAGCAATTCTTTGCTCTGATAAACCTCACTCTTCCATAACTCGTTGTTTTTATTGCACCACATAGCTGGCACACCCTTTGCGTTATCCCTTGCGTTGTATCACTCATTTCTCTGTCCGCCATGATTGGCGGGCAACCATTGAATAAGGACATCGCAATGCCAACTCCATGATATATCGCACTAAGAAAAATCGCAGAAGCGATCAAAAGTATTCGTGGTGAGGTGACTGCAACTGCACTCAAAGGCTATCTTGATAACATTGCAGATGCGCTAACAGATTTAGTCTCACAAATTCGATACCTCGCTCCTGCTAGCGTAAAGGTTTGGCTCGATGAATCTGTTCGGTTGGTACGCGCCGTTCAAGAATCCGCAGATAGAATGTTGGAACCCGCCATCGCGCCAGTGCAACGTATTCTGAACGATATTGAAGAAGCATTAGGCAAACAAGCTGATGAATACTCACCCAGCTATCGAGCTGATGTAAATACACGCACCGTTCACGAACTTGACCCAACAGTCGCTGCAATAAATCCACGCATTCTGACTCGCACACAGAAAGGTCTGTATGGCGAAATTATCAGTGACAACTATATGCTTAACCAAGGTCATCGAAACCTGTTGCCGGACGCTCGGCAAGTTCGAAACCAAGGTTTTGATAGATGGTTAATGATTGTTGATGAATCTGGAGAAGTTGTTAATGTAACCAGATTAGACAGAACAGCTACTGCTATTGAATCTCTATCGTTGAATTAAAGGAAGATCATGACCACTTTCAATACAACGCGACGCGACCCATTCTTGGAAGAAGAAACGTATAACAAAAAGAATGAATTTTTTGTCACGTGCGTACTTAACGATGCAGAGTCCGAATCTATCATCGTTGACGAAACTAAGGATATTTACCATCGCAAAGGCGTTAGCTGGGGCAATGTCATAGATCATGTAGAAAACGCCATTCTTGCTTATTCAGCTGGTAATGACATGCAAGAGGTGCAACACCAAACGGTACTTGCTCTCGATTATCTTGCATTGCACAAATCTCGCTTCCCAGAAGATGTCATTTATTATTGGGAGCAAGACGGCTACCAGTATTTACTATGGTTAATCAGCCTAGCTGTTCTGACAGGCAATACTCAAGTATTCAGCACCATCGCCAGAATGACGGGGAAAAACCCACAAGGTGGCGACGACAAGTGCATCGTCCAATTATACACCCGTGTTGGCCTGCAAGGTCTCCCAAGACAAGATTCACTTGTTTTCGAAAAGCCCTACAGCGATTTTTATGATGCCATTAAAGGCGACTGCGTTTCTCCGACAAAATCCGAACGCCAAGCGGCGCTAAATGCCTATCTTAAGGGCTGGTACAAGGGCATGAAAAATTGCTATTGGCATAACCGCCATAAAGGCAGACACGCTACTCATTTTGGCTATTGGTCACTGGAGTCTGGGGCTGCCACCATCCTTTTTGATCTTGACGACAGTGAATACCGCAAATCGCTTTATTACCCCAAAGATTGGGTAGACTTTGCTCGCGAACAGAATTTTGGTGCTTTATTCAGCCATGAAAAACTACCTTTTCACCATATCGCATTGCCAGGCGATGAGGCACCAGTGACAGCTGAGTGGGTTTCCAATGTCAGCAATGAGGCACTTAAAGCGAACATGGGTGAACGCCTAAGCGGTGATCCGGTTAATAAAGCAGGTGATGCTGCAATATGGATCAGCATATGAAGTACATTGTGCCCTTCGTTTTGTTAGTTACCTCTTTGAACGCTTGGGCTTCACTCTCTGGCAGCTACTCAACACCGCCAGACAGTCTTTCCAACATCGTGTTTTCTGTTACGGAATTAGACGACAAAATAATCTTAGAGCGCAGAGGTGAACTGTATGCAGCAGCCTATATGGGTAAAGTAGAAAGATCTGAATTTGCGTCTTATATCGCTTGGGGAACAGATGACCTTCAGGGTTCAGAGTGCCTCGTTATGCCACTCACGCCACAAGTAAAAATTGAAGAGATCGTGGCATCAAAAGGGGGAGATGTGGTTGCAGTCACAGCCACTGGCAAGTCCACCTTGCGTTTTATTGACGAGCAAAACACAAAGTCCTTTATTCGTTTACCTAAATTTAAGATCCGACAGGTTCTTTGTGTTTCTGAAAACGTGATACCACGCCTGAAAAGCAACGCATTCTTCTACAATCACGCCTTTGGTGTCGTCCCAGTCATTAAGCGTTAGTCTAATTCTAGTCACCCTCCATTCCGGCCAAATCTTGCTCGCTGAGCAATTTTTCGCCCGACATCCAAGCAATTCTTTGCTCTGTTAAACCTCACTCTTCTATAACTCCTTGTTTTTATTGCACCACATAGCTGGCACACCCTTTGCGTTATCTCTTGCGTTGTATCACTCATTTCTCTGTCGGCCATGTTTGGCGGGCAACCATTGAATAAGGACATCGCAATGCCAACTCCATGTTATATCGCTATCGAAGGCAAAACTCAGGGCAACATTACCGCGGGCGCTTTCACCGCGGATTCTGTCGGCAACATCTATGTGGAAGGCCACGAAGACCAAATGCTGGTGCAAGCCTTTGACCACATCGTCACCGTGCCGACTGACCCACAAAGCGGTCAGCCTTCTGGCCAACGTGTTCACAAGCCCTTCAAGTTCACCGTGGCACTGAACAAAGCCGTGCCGCTGATGTACAACTCTCTGGCCTCAGGCGAGATGCTGCCGAAAATTGAACTCAAATGGTACCGCACCTCCGTGGAAGGCAAGCAAGAGCATTTCTTCTCGACCATCCTGACGGACAGCACCATCATCGATATCGATTGCCAAATGCCCCATTGCCAAGACGCGAACAAGAAAGAGTTCACCCAGCTGGTGACTGTCTCTGTCGCATACCGCAAGATTGATTGGGAACACACAGTAGCAGGGACGTCAGGTGCCGATGACTGGCGTGCGCCTGTTGAAGCCTAAGGCTTCTTAGCAAAAGGTGGCACGCGTTAACACAGTATTGTAACGCTTGCTCATTAACACCTTTTGCCACTGACCCGCCTTTGGGCGGGTTTTGTCGTCAAGCAATGACGCCTGACGACCTGATGTTGAATGATGTACGGACTCTGGTTAAACGGGGTCATGCTGGGATGGTTTATGGCTACGGAAAGCGGTCTGCAATTTACTCTTCATGTTGAAGGCTTACCTGACGACGCCTTGGCGGTGGTCGACTTCTCGGGGGCGTCAGCCTTGTCTGCCCCGTTTCTGTATCAGGTGAAACTCGCCAGCCGCACTGACACTTTGACTGACCATGATGTCGTTGACCGCAATGTCTCTTTGATGTTGTGGAAAGACGGGGAGTTGGTTCAACGCTTTCATGGCGTTGTGCGCAGCTTTACCCGCGGCGACACGGGCTTCAGTCATACCCGTTATGCCCTTGAAATGGTCCCTGCCCTTTCGCGTTTGTCCCTTCGCCATAACAGCCGTATTTTCCAGCAACAATCTGTCCCTGAAATCATCAGTATCTTGCTGCAAGAAATGGGCATTGATGAGTATGCGTTTTCGGTGTCCGGCTCGCCGCAAGTACGCGAATACTGCGTGCAGTACCGTGAATCGGACCTGGAATTCTTAGGGCGCATCGCGGCCGAAGAAGGCTTGTTCTATACTTTCTTGCACAGTAAAGACAAACACACGGTGTTGTTTTCGGATGACACTCAGACGCTGTCTCACTCTTCGCTGACACTCCCTTATAACGCCACCGTTGGCGGCACGGCCAGCTCAGCCTTTATCAAAGGCTGGCAACGCTCAGCGAAAACCCGACCTTCCTCTGCGCAGCTTAAAGACTACAGCTTTAAAAAACCGGCTTATGGCTTTTTGCATGACCATCCCGGTACGGAGATGGATTATCAGCGCGGCACCTATGAGCATTATGATTATCCTGGTCGCTTTAAAAGTGATGCGGCAGGTAAACCTTTCACCCAATACCGGTTAGAACATCTAAGAAGCGATGCGATTACCGCGACCGCCTCTAGCAATGTCATGCAAATCCAAGCTGGCATGCTGTTTGATTTGGCTGACCACCCTGATGATGAGGCGAACCGTGGTTGGGTGGTGGTATCAACGCAGTGTGACGGCACACAACCCCAAGCGCTCGAAGAGCACGGTGGTGAGGGCATGACAACGTATCACAATACGTTTTCGGTCATTCCCGCTCACCGCCCCTGGCGTCCCGCGCCACAAGCCAAGCCCTGTGTACATGGCCCACAAATGGCGATTGTCACTGGGCCTGCGGGGGAAGAAATCTTCTGTGATGAGCACGGGCGTGTGAAAGTGCAGTTTCCGTGGGACCGCTACGGCAACACTGATGAAGCCTCAAGTTGTTGGGTACGCGTGTCCCAAGGCTGGGCTGGCGGGCAATACGGCATGATGGCGATACCGCGCATTGGTCATGAAGTGATTGTGTCGTTTTTAGAAGGCGACCCGGATCAACCGATTATCACGGGCAGAACTTACCACGCGACCAATGTGCCGCCTTACCCGCTGCCAGCCAACAAAACCCGCACGGTACTGAGAACCGAAACCCATCAAGGCGAAGGGTTTAACGAACTGCGCTTTGAAGACCAAGCGGACAAAGAAGAGATTTACGTTCATGCCCAAAAGGACATGAACCTGCTGGTCGAGAATGACCGCAAAGACAACATCAAACATGATTTGCATCTGGATGTGGAGAATGAGCGTTTTTCGCACATCAAAGTCGATGACCATTTAACCGTCGACGGGCAAAGCAAAGAGCATGTGAAGGCTGATAAAACCATCGTGACCGACAGTTCACTGCACATCAAAGCCGGCGTGGGAATACTCAACGAAGCAGGCTCTGAGATTCATCTAAAAAGCGGTCACAAATCTATTCTCGAAGCCTACACAGAGGTCACCCTAAAAGTCGGCGGCAACTTTGTGAAGATCGACCCCGCAGGCGTTCACATCGTCGGCTCGGTTATCAATATCAACTCAGGCGGCAGCGCAGGATCTGGCTCAGGCTTTGGTGGTGCAATGCCGATGTTGCCGGGTGGGGTTGAAGCAGAGAAAGCGCCGGATGAGGCGGTTCTGAACTTGGCAACCGCTTCACAACAATCAGCGGCACCATTGATTTTGCTTCAGCAAACTAAAGCTCTCGTTGCTGCTGGAAAGTCGGGAAAACCTCTTTGTGAAGAATGTATCGATCTAGGCGAGGATAGCTAAGTGAACTTGCCTGACATAGAACCGAGTAAGAATCCACTTTACATTTTGCTCGACGGCGCAGTCATAGAGGAGTCAGCAAAACTCAGTTATGAACTCGCAGTCAATCAAGACATCGACATTATTTACAGTGGTACGGTGCTTAACACCGTGGCGAATTTGAGCCCAATTATTCTTCCGTTAAAAAATAATCAAGTTTTGCTCAATGCAGCGATGGACAAAAAGCCGCACGATTGGGGGATAGTATTTGAAGCAGAAGCATCAACGTCCGACGTCGCAGATCACTTAAAGACGGTTATCAAAGCCGATTTAGGCAACGGGAACACGTCAGTGTTTAGATTCTATCTACCTCACGTTGTAGGGCGAATTGCTTTGGCCTCCACTGACACACAAAAGCATCGACTATTTGGACCCATCACCAAGATTTGGAGCCAGTCTCGCACCGAAAAAATTTGGGATATGACTGAGATAACCCATCTTGAAAAACCTCCTCAAGAAGAAAATATAGGCTGGATGACACTATCAGACAACCAGTTAACGGCTTTAGGTGAAGCAGCTAAACAACACTTTCATTATCGAGCTTTAGATCATGTGAACCAGCATTTCCCTGAACATTTTTACCTCGCCTCCCCTCAGGATCAGCTTCTAAGAATCGAGTCCTATGTGAAACAAGGCCAGTCTTATGGTTTGAGTAGCGAAATGGAAAGCCTTTGCTTTATCAATATTCTCTGCATGCTAGGGGAGGAGGTATTGGAAGGTGAAAAGCACAGCGATGTCAAAAGTTTCCTCGACAGCAAAGACACGATGCTTCCCTCAGAACGAATTAAAAACGCATTGAATAAAGCGACAGAGCTTTATGAACAGAGAGAGTCTTTAAATGGTTAATAAAGCAAATGAAGCGGCCACAACGTCGAGTGCTGATAGCATCGACTCGCTGATGTCTACCTGTCCATTAAATGATGATCTCATCGTTATTCACCCCATGCGCTATTCGGTGAAACAAGTAGAATTAAGCTTCATGCTACCTTCCGATGTGGGGAACGGCCTGCCTGTTTTAAAAGAGCATGATTACATCATGCGCCCTGTTATTGATGCTTTTATTTATCTATTTAATGAAAGGGACGATTACGTTCTGCTGTCTGAGTTTGATACTTCCGGTGAGGCAATTAAAACGGAATGTCTATTAGGAGATGTTCCCAATGAGATACAAGGCCATTTTCCTGTCATCACTCAAGAAAAGAATGACAAATTCTCGATACTCCTTTCTTACATAAAGCTGGACGAAGCGTTCGTTCTAGGTTTAGTCAAAGATAAAAGCATTAGAAAAAATCAACTTCAGCACGTAAGCGTCAGCAGAGCTCGAAGGGGCAAAGAAGACCACTGCCTAATGGTCGAAGATCTTCCGACCGTGAGCCCAGATTTTTCAAGTGAAACTTTTAATTTTGATTGGTCTTTATGGTCCACCTCTGATCTATCGACCCCACCGTTACTGGCTAAATACAGATCAGTGACACCCGACAGTCATGTTGCTGTCGCTGTCATTGACCCAGTGGGGATCAGCATAGAACTTTGCACACTTTTGAATGCTCAATATGACGCTGGATTTACCCATATAGCGGAGACGCAATATCCTTACACGATTGCGAATGCGACAAAAATGCTAATCAATAGAGAGGCACAAAAAGGGTTTAGAAAAGAAGTAAAAAAACGCGTCTCCATTGCCCATGAACCCAAAGATTATCAATACGGGCTTCCCACATACTATGAGCGAACAGAAAAAGAGATTGAAGACATTCGTGAAGATCGCCGAGACAGGATAATCAAGGATTATCACGATGTTATTCGCTCAGAAGAAATGGATAAATTTCAATCGGACCGCGATGCTTACACTAAGGCTCTAAGCACTAGCTTAGAAGAGATAGCCCTTGATTGGACACAATGGCTTGAATCCGACTACACCGACTTCGCACTAGCCCTTTATTCTCCATATAAACAAGAACAAATTAAGCTAAAGGAAATTGCCATTGCAAATATGCTTGGCAATGTACAAGCGACAGAAGTAGGCAAAAAACTGCGTGACGACTGGATTAAAGATTTCGCCTACTGCACAACGGAGAAAGATAAACCAGAGTCAAAAGGCATCGGTGGACAAATATGGTCAACCATTGGTGTACTCAACTCTGGTTACAAAGAGCTCAGCAAGCACTTAAAACTTGTTTATGACGCTAGCTCTATAGATTGGGATGACGTCATATCTACCCAAAGGCGACTCATCTCTGACGGTATTCTTGCAGCCACCGAAGCGACTGACAGCATTCAATACTCCATAGGTGAAAAAGTTGCTCAGTTTGTTGTCGACCCAGAACTTGAAGAAGCTTGGCACGTTTATTATCACGCCATGGCTGAACGATATGGCTATCAATACGGTGTCATGAACACATCATTGAATGATGTGTTAGAAGATATTGAGGATTTCAATGCGGTTCAACTAGCAGCATCTGCAGAACATATCCTCGTGGCTAAAACGAAGATAACCAAAAAGAAAAAACTTAAAAGCAAAGGTAAAAGCAAAGGCGGAGTCAAAAAGAAAGCGAAGTTTGTTGACCCAAAGGTCAAAATAAAGATCTTTCAATTAAATTCTGTTATTAGACCAGGAGTGAAACCCAGTGTTTTAGAAGGCTTTGCTTACTGGGTAGTAAAAAATGTGGATAAGAGCAAAATTAATAACCCAGACAGCAAACTCGGCCAATGGAGTAAGCAGTTGTCAGGCGTCGTAGAAAAGCACAACGGAAGGCTCACGGGATTGCTGCTGATTGCGCAAGTTGCAAATATGATAGCTGTATTAAATACAACAATCTCAGCCAAAAAGCGCGACACTAAAATGGTCGTTGAGATCACCAATAGTGCTGTGGGCTTGATTCAATCTACACTGGCTTTCATCCAAAGTGTCAAGTTTTCTGGTGACGAGCAAGCTATGAAGCTTGTGGCTAAATCCAATATAAAATCTTTCGGCATCAAGTCGACAAGATCAATCGTGAAACTAGGACAACCAATACCAGAACAAGTTATAAGTAGATATTCAGCAGCCGTTACAAAACGATTAACGGGCATCGCGAGGTTTGGATACCGTGCATTACCTATAATCGGAAACTTCCTGGGAGTCATAACCAGCGGCTTCAACTTAGCCGAGGATATAGAGCAGCAAGACAGTTTAGGAGCCAAAGTTGTTGCAGTCTCCTCCCTGATTGTCAATTCGGCAGCGCTAGTTTTAGCCGTTGTGGCACTTGTTCCGGGCGTAAATGCAGTGGTTGGCGTCATTGCATTAGTACTGGCAATAGTAGGCGTTGCTTTAGACCTTATTCATGCGTGGATAGAAGATAGTAGGCTCGAAACATTTCTCAAAGGATCCTTCTGGGGCATTGGTAGCACATACGTCTATAAGAGGAGCTTACCAGATGACACATCCGCAAGAATAAAATACTTCAAAGACGTTATAGACGAAGATGTTCAGAAAGTAAAAACAAAAGAGTTGGTAGCTTTTACCGACGAACTGTTTAGGCCAATATTTAGCCACTCTTCATATGATGAAAGCGGTTGGTTTTATAAATACGAAGATTTTTCGTTAAATATTTATTTTCCGGGGTATGAAAGCAATGTTAGTAAAATTTCACTCAAGGTTCTTGGTGTCATCGATGACAAAACCGAACTCTTGTATGGTCGGGTCATCAACGCAGATGGTTCAGAAGAGCCTCCAACAAACAAAATCAACATGAAGTCATCCTCTGGAGAGGGTTTTGCTCTTGAGGCTTCATTTAAAGAAAGTCTCTGGAAAAAGGATTACGACAGCTATCGTTTCGATATTAGCTATGCAAATCCTAGCTCATTTCCCGTAACGTTAAACTATTCGGTAGACTTGGATGATGACGCTGCTCTTTTTTGGCAGGATGATGTAAGTACCGAAATTGAAGTTGAAAAATAATTGAGGCGAATTATGCCAAATAGAATCAATAAAGTTTCTGATGACCTTTGGATCGGGGCGGAGCAAGAAGGCTACGCACCACATTTTAGGAATACAATAAAAAGAAGAGGCAAGGGCTTTAGCACGGGTTTTGGTACTAGCCATATCATGGAGGATATTCTTAGCCCTCCCGCAAAAACTGTGGAGCTAGTTGATGACAACGAAACAGATGAAGGCGGGTTTTATGACGCATCTTATCTCCTTTTCTCAGCGGGAACGCATGGAGATTTCATTGATATGAGAGTGAACAGCGTGCATAACAGGCAAACACTGACTCGCTTTTCACAATTTTTCATGTTCCCAATATTTTTATTTACATATCTAGTTATAAGATTACTTCGCGACGACACTCCTTGGCTATATTTAGATCCTGCCGAATTAGGTATTCTTATCTTCGTATTTGCTCTGTGTTTTGTTGAATTTTTTCGACCAATACGAACCCCTGTTAGATTCCATCATAAAAATCAGGAGGTTTATGTTTACCACAAAAAAGCCCTCTATCGGATCCCTTGGAGTGAATGTGAAATCGCTTCAATGTATGCCCCTCACCATGTCGGTTATGGTGCTTTTTCGGATGCATATAACCTGAACCTTTGGTTGTACCCCAAACACTGTGTAAAAGGAGAATGCGGAAACCAGCCTATCGCTTTAAATTTGGTAACTGCTGTGGCTGAGCATTTAGAGGTATATGTTTATTGGGAGTTCGTTCGACGGTTCATGACCATAGGAGAAAAGGGTATCCTAACGGGAAATATGCAACAAAAAGTGCTTTTTGGTTTTCCGAATCCCGATTGGAGCACAAAGGCAAAAGTTATTGGTTGGTGCTTATCGCCAATTTTTTATGGACTGTTGCCATTCATCTCACCATCTCAATTTGCAATTCGCTTCAATCCAATCAAAGACCATTGGCCTGAAGAAGTACATAAATGGACTGGGAAAACAGTCAACTGGCATTAACTCTGCTAACACAGTGATGACTATATCATCGTCGTCTTTACTGCAAACCTTGGGTAAAGACGACGAATTCAGCTCACCCCAACAACCTCCCCTTTATCCCATTGAACACCGCCAGTACCCTATCGTGGGCTGGCTTGTGGTCGGCGATGAACGACAAACATATTATTGCGCTTTGGTCGTATTTTTCCGGTAGCGGAACATTCAAATCACTTGAAATAGTGCGTACGTAGTTGAGTTGGCTTTCTGATGGCAGCTTGAGCGAATCAGGGATCGCATCTTGAATCACTTGCGTCATATTCTCAGAGAAATCGGGCCACTGACCCAAATCAACGTGGGTATCTTGAGCCAATCGCAGAAATTTCTTTTGCTCTGCGGTGAGCGAGTAGGTAAAGGTGACGGCTCCTACTGAGAAGGTTATGTCTTTCATCATCAAGTTCTCTGCGCCATGAGTCATAGGCTAAATCCATTTCACTGCATGCTATCAGTACCGAAAGGCATCGAGTGTCTGAGTGATGCGCCAAAACGTTAAATTGGTGTGCTCGCTGTTTTTTCATTCCGGCCAAATATTGCTCGCTGAGCAATTTTTCGCCCGACTTCCAAGCAATTCTTTGCTCGCCTGAGTGAGGTTGCTCGCTAACTCCTTGTTTTTATTGCACCTCAGAGCTGGCACACCCTTTGCGTTATCTCTTGCGTTGTATCACTCATTTCTCTGTCCGCCATGATTGGCGGGCAACCATTGAATAAGGACATCGCAATGCCAACTCCATGTTATATCGCTATTGAAGGTAAAACTCAGGGCAACATCACTGCTGGCGCGTTCACTGCTGACTCTGTCGGTAACATCTATGTGGAAGGCCACGAAGACCAAATGCTGGTGCAAGCATTTGACCACATCGTGACCGTGCCGACCGACCCACAAAGCGGTCAGCCTTCTGGCCAACGTGTTCACAAGCCGTTCAAGTTCACCGTGGCGCTGAACAAAGCCGTGCCGCTGATGTACAACTCACTCGCATCAGGCGAGATGCTGCCAAAGATTGAACTCAAATGGTACCGCACCTCCGTGGAAGGCAAGCAAGAGCATTTCTTCTCGACCATCCTGACGGACAGCACCATCATCGATATCGATTGCCAAATGCCCCATTGCCAAGACGCGAACAAGAAAGAGTTCACCCAGCTGGTGACTGTGTCTGTGGCTTACCGCAAGATTGATTGGGAACACACTGTAGCGGGTACGTCAGGTGCCGATGACTGGCGTGCGCCGATTGAAGCGTAAGGCTTCGTGACTTAAGGCTCCGCCTCTCTTGTCCTTGTGTTGAAAAGAAGCAATGCGAGCCTTTTGTGCCCAACCCGCCCTTGGGCGGGTTTTGTCGTCAAGCAATGACGCCTGACGACCTGATGTTGAATGATGTACGGACGCTGTTTAAACAGGGTCATGCTGGGATGGTTTATGGCTACGGAAAGCGGTCTGCAATTTACTCTTCATGTTGAAGGCTTACCCGACGACACCTTTGCGGTGGTCGACTTCTCGGGCACGGATAGCCTTTCTGCGCCGTTCGTGTATCAGGTCAATCTGGCGAGCCGCAAAGAAGCCCTCTCCGAAAACGACGTGGTTGACCGCAATGTCTCTTTGATGCTGTGGAAAGACGGGGAGTTAGCCCAACGCTTTCATGGCATTGTGCGCCGCTTTACCCGCGGTGATACGGGCTTTAGCCATTCTCGTTATGCCCTTGAGATGGTCCCTGCCCTTTCGCGTTTGTCCCTTCGCCATAACAGCCGTATTTTCCAGCAACAATCTGTCCCTGAAATCATCAGTATCTTGCTGCAAGAAATGGGCATTGATGCGTATGCGTTCGCGCTCTCTGGCAGCCCGCAGACCCGCGAATACTGTGTGCAGTATCGTGAGTCTGACCTTGAATTTTTAGAACGTATCGCGGCCGAGGAAGGCATTTTCTATACCTTCTTGCACAGCAAAGACAAACATACCGTGTTGTTTTCGGATGACACTCAGACGCTCTCTCACTCGTCATTAGCATTGCCTTATAACGCCACCGTGGGCGGCACGGCCAGTTCAACCTTTGTCAAAGGCTGGCAATTCTCGGCGCAAACCCGCCCGTCGTCGGCGCAGCTGAAAGACTACAGCTTCAAAAAACCGGCTTATGGCTTTTTGCATGACCATGCGGGCACGGAAATGAACTTCCAACGCGGCACCTATGAACACTATGACTACCCGGGTCGCTTCAAAAGCGATGCGGCGGGCAAACCCTTTACCCAATACCGACTCGAGCACTTGCGCAGTGATGCGTTAACGGCGACCGCCTCGAGCAATGTGATGCAAATTCAAGCCGGCATGTTGTTTGATTTAACCGACCACCCTGATGATGCCACCAATCGCGATTGGGTGGTGGTCTCGGCGCAGTGTGAAGGCACGCAGCCCCAAGCGCTCGAAGAGCACGGTGGCGAGGGCATGACCACCTATCACAATACGTTTTCGGTCATTCCCGCTCACCGCCCCTGGCGTCCTGCGCCACAAGCCAAGCCCTGTGTGCATGGCCCACAAATCGCCATTGTGACTGGACCTGCCGGGGAGGAAATCTTCTGTGATGAACACGGGCGCGTGAAAGTGCAGTTTCCGTGGGACAGATATGGCAACAGCGACGACGCCTCAAGTTGTTGGGTACGTGTCTCGCAAGGCTGGGCTGGCGGGCAATACGGCATGATGGCGATACCAAGAATCGGCCATGAAGTGATTGTGTCGTTTTTAGAAGGCGACCCAGACCAACCAATTATCACGGGCAGAACGTATCACGCCACCAATGTGCCGCCCTACCCGCTGCCAGCCAACAAAACCCGCACGGTAATCCGCACCGAAACCCATCAAGGCGAAGGGTTCAATGAGCTTCGCTTTGAAGACCAAGCGGACAAAGAAGAGATTTACGTTCATGCCCAAAAGGACATGAACTTGCTGGTCGAGAATGACCGCAAAGACAACATCAAACATGATTTGCATCTGGATGTGGAAAACGAGCGGTTTTCGCACATCAAAGTCGATGATCATTTAACCGTCGACGGACAAAGCAAAGCGCATGTGAAGGGTGATAAAACCGTTATCAGCGATAACAGCATTCACATCAAGCAAGGAACATCTCAGCTTGTAGAAGCTGGCTCTGAAATCCATCAGAAATCAGGCGCCAAATTGGTCATTGAAGCAGGAAGCCAAATTACGCTAAAAGCGGGGGGATGCTTTGTCACTGTTGATGCTGCTGGCGTGCACATTTCAGGCCCAGTGATTGATCTCAATGCAGGTGGCAGCGCAGGCACCGGCAGTGGATTCGGTGGCATTGCGCCGACATTGCCGGGTCAGTTACCTCCCAAGCCTGCAAATCCGTTACCAATACTGACACCCGCCCAAATCGCGACGATGAAATCTGCAGCACCTTTCTGTGAAGAGTGTGAAAAATGTAAGGACGGTCAATGCGCGATCTAAACATGGCAACACCACAGAGCATCAATCGGTTCGCCATTTTCAATGGCACAACAGAAGAGAATGCCATCAAGCATTTCTATCGGTTGGGTGGAAACGATGCAAAACCGCTTTGGAGCGGCACACCTTACGCAGAATGGCTTGAAGTCATGCCTTTCATTGCGGATGTCACCCACCTCAGCGCATTTACCGAATGGGAAGCGCAGCAAGCCCCTGAAGACTGGGGCATTCTCGTGAGTTCAGACTCAACAATGGCAGACGCGCTTGCGCATTTTCGAAGCCTCACACAAGTGTGGATGCCATCAGGTTCTCATTCGTTTTTTCGTTTCTACGATCCTAGGTTCAGCCTCACTGTTGCGGAATTTTGCGATGACGAGCAGCGGGCTCAGGTGATGGGACCCTGCCAAACATGGCAGGCGAAAGGAAAAGAAATCCTCAATGTTACGCCAATAAAACATGCCGATGAGAAGCCTTTCCCTTGGTGGAACGTGCCAAAAAATGTAGTTCAGAAAATCACTGACACAGACAAAATCACACTTATCACCAACAGCGTTAAATGGCTTCGTGAAAATCACGCCGATCTTTATTTCTATTACCCCGAAAGCACACTGCAAGCCAAGATCACTCGTCTCGTTACTCGTCATAAAGAAGAGCATGGATCGCTTAATCAGTTATTAAAAACGTCCTTGGAAAAAGAGGTGTATCGATGAGCAATACCACCATGACAATGGGTGATGTCGATAAAATGTTCAGCACCATCAAAAGGGATTTTGAAACCTCTATCGACGAGTACCGAAAGCATTCAGAGAACTGGTTTTATGGCTGGGCGCTAGAAATGGAGCAGAAGGTCATTGTGAATGAAAATGAGCAATCGGCTGATACTGATGATTCCGAGATAGAAGCCGATATCATCACGTGTCCATTGGATGGAAAGATAACTCTGGTTCATTGCTTTGAAGCCGAAGCCTTTGTGCCTATCACAGGCACGCCATTTAAGGTACAACCCGTTAAATTCGATGATGGGATATTTATTGATTCTTATGAGCCTGACGGCCCAGCGGTATCCGGCACCATTGGTAGTGATGGCACGGCTGAAGTGACGCTGGACCAAAAGTATCGCGGTAAGCCCGTCCGCATCACCTTTTATCCAGAGGTGAACGAGAGTGACATCAAAACCATGATCGACTCGTACGACCCCACCATTAGCAAACTCAGTGCATGGCTGGATAAAGAATGGAAGACGCAGCGCAGCGAGTGGCAGCTCTACCTATCAGACCCTATCGATGTCTGGCAAGAAGTTGGCAAATTTTTCGACAAAATGCTCGATGAGCTCATTGATGCATGGGATGAAATTGCCGATTTATTCAAGCTACTGGCTAATCCCACTGAACTTGCAAAAAAACTCTCCAAATATATGGAGAATCCCGAGCTAATTGCGGAAATGCTGGCCTCTGCAAAAGGAGAAGCCGAGCGAATGCTGACACTGATAAAAGATGAAGCACGCTGTTTCTTGTGTCTGAATGCCGTCATTTCATGGTTCAAAACCCTCAGCCCACTGCAGATCCTCACTCTGGTTACCGTTTCTCTTGCCGCGATTTTGGTTGAGGTGGTTTTGAGTATCGTTATCCCCGGTGGTGCGGTTTTAAGAAATCTCAATCGACTCAGAGATGTTGCTGGCACAGCAGCCATGGTAGGTGCGTAAATGAGCAGTAAAAAGCGTGCCGTTCAGGCCGTAAAGAAAATCAAAGAAGTGGTTGATATCACCAAGGTAGATGCGATCGACAACATCGACACACTTAAAAAAGTCACCCAGCATGGTAACGGCAAGCTTAATGCCCGGGCAAAGGCAACCCAACGTGTAGAAGGGAAAAGTTTAGAGGGGGTGACCTCGGAACAACGTTCAGCAACACAGACTTCGCATATCACGTCTGAAAAACCTCGGGACATCGATAACAGCAGCAGTACCACCGACAAAGGCGACGCGACACAAGGTACAGGAAAAGATGTCTCGGAAGGCTGCCCCGTCTCCATGGTCACGGGTGAAGAAACGCTGCAACTCAGCGATGTCACCCTTCCTGGCACGTTGCCTTACACGTTCACTCGAACCTACAAAACTTCAAGTTGCGAACTTAATTCAGGTCTGGGTTTTGGTTGGGGTCATCCACTTAGCCAATCCCTGATTTTCGAAGCGGGAAAACTGTTCTGGAAAGATGCCGAAGGCAAACGCACCCAACTCCCAGAGCCCACAGCGTCACGCCCTGAAATCTATAATGACCTCGCGGGGGCAGCAGTATTTTTGGGTGAGAAAGAAGACGAGTATGTATTGGCTCAAACGGGTCAGCCATTCCACCATTTCACCCGCAAAGGGAACAAAGCCCAACTGACGGGGTTATCAGACAATTACCGTAACCGTTTGATTGTCGAATACGATGGCTACCAGCGCCCTCAAGCTGTCATCAATGAGCACGGCATCGCCCTCTGGTTTGTTTATCAAAAAGGTCTTATCACGGCCATTGAATTCCGCACCCTGAAATCAGACGGTTCAAAGAAAGAATGGATAACAGAGCGCACCAGCTTCATCTATCACTACAACGAGAGTGGACAACTGGTTGACGCCCTCAACACCGTAGGTGAAGGCGAACACTACCAATACGATGACGCCAACGTCATTTCACTGCGAAAAATGGCAGGGGGCGTTGAATTCGGCTGGCAGTGGGAAGGTGAAGGAAAAGAAGTTCGCTGCGTTCACCACTGGAGCAACACGGGATACGACACGAAATTTGAGTGGAACAATGCCACCAATGCCGTCGAAATCACCTATTCAGACGGAAGCACTGCGGCCTACCAGCATGATGAGAATGCCAAACTCATCGAACAGACCGATCCTGACGGGGCGGTCACTAAAAACGAATTCAACGATAACGGTGATTTAGTTCTCTCTATCGATCCACTGGGTAACGAAACCCGTCATGTCTACAACGATTTCCAACAACGTGTGCTCACTGTCCTTCCCGATGGTGAAGTCATTGAATACCAATATTGGCGCGGCAATCTGCGCCGAGTCATTCAAGGCAAGCGCAACTGGCGATATAAATACAACGCCAATGGTGATATCACTGAAAAGCGCGACCCATTAGGGCAAGACACCTTCTACCGTTACAACGGACAAGGCCAGCTTTCTGACATTACCTACCCTGACGGCAGCAAACACATGCTAGCGTGGAACCGTCTAGGTATGCTGATCGGCGAAACCTACCCTGATGGCGCAAAAGCCTCTTATCGCTATGACATATTCGGGCGAATCATCGTTGAAAAATCGCCGATAGGTGCTGTCACACAATATGAATGGGACGATGCCGACAGGCTCCGCAAGGTCATACTTCCATCGGGGCAATCCAAGCATTTCGATTACAACGGCTATGGCAAAGCAACCCGTGTCGTGGATGAAAATGGGCTAGCGACGCAGTACGAGTATCACCCCAATACTGATCTTGTCAGCCGAGTTATCCAACCCGACGGCTCAACGCTTCGCTACCAGTATGAGAACGCCAAAAACTTCGTCACTGCCATTATCAATGAGCGCGATGAAATCTATCAAATTGATTACTTCGCCAATGGCTTGGTTCGCAGCGAAGTCACCTTTGATGGACGACGTTTCGACTACCAATACGATCTCAACGGCAAGCTGCTAAAGAAAACCGAAACGGGCACAGAAGGCACGCAGCTAGAGACTGTTTTCGAACGCGATGCGATGGGCAGGTTGACCAAGAAAACACTGCCAGATGGCAATGAAGTCGCCTACCGCTATGATCAATTTGGGCAGTTGCTTGGCGTTGATGACGGTGAAACACCGCTAGCATGGCGTTACGATCTGTTAGGGCGTTTGACCGAAGAGCATCAACACTGGGCGTCTAGTTTCTTCGAATACGACAGTGTGGGCAACCTCACTCACTGGCAACTCCCTGATGCGAACAAGCTAAGCTATGAGCGTTCAGCAGGCGGCATATTAAATCGCGTTTTACTCAACGATGAGCAACTCACTCGCCACCACTATCAAAACGGCCTCGAAACCGCCCGTAAACAAGGCGATATTCTCAGCCGTTTCGAACACGACGAGCAAGGGCGGTTAACCGCACACACGCAGCATCAAAATGGTCGCCAAACACAGTCTCGCCAATACCAATATGGTGCAGACGGCAATTTGACTGAAATGGCTGACAGCCGCTTCGGTACTGTTTTCTACGATTACGATCCCCTTTCTCGATTAAAGAAAACCCGTGGTGTGGTTGAGGAATCCTTCGCCCACGACCCTGCAGGTAACCTGCTCGATCAGGTGATCGGCGCAGAGGCAGGACGAAAGCCGTTCGACGTTAACGGAAACCAACTCAAGTTTCATGGTGACAGCCACTATGAGTACGACGAATTTGGCCGACTCATCACTGAAAAACGGGGCAAAGACCAGCGCTTAATCACTCGTTACGAATACGACTGCCAGCACCGATTGATCAAAGCATCACTCCCAGAGGGTTCATTTGCTCACTACAAATACGACGCCTTTGGGCGACGCATTGAAAAGAAAGTCACCGACAAACTAGGAGCCGAGAAAACCACCGAGTTTGTCTGGCAAGGCGATACCCTGATTGCCGAAACCAGCAAAAACCATTACCAGACGTACATCTACGAGCCCGGCACCTTCAAACCGTTGGCAATGCTATCCGGTGAAGGTAGAGATTGTGAGGTTTACTACTACCACTTAGACCAAATCGGCACGCCGACAGATATCACCGATTTACACGGTAAATCCGTTTGGTCAGTACAATACCGCGCATACGGCAATGTGCTCAGGAAACACGTCGAAGAGATCTCCAGCCCATTGCGTTTTCAGGGGCAATATTTCGACGAAGAAACAGGACTCCACTACAACCGACATCGTTACTACAGCCCAAACACTGGGCGGTTTGTTACTGCTGACCCCATAGGTTTAGCGGGTGGATTAAACAACTACCAGTATGTGCCGAACCCGACAGGGTGGGTGGATCCATTGGGGCTGGCGAATATTGAAGTTACGTGTCAATGTAATGGTCCTCCGTTAGGAGGAAGAAGAGAGTTATACCGTAGAGATGGCAGGGATCCATCAACTATATTCAATGATGGATTTCAACCATGGAGGCCAGAAGCCAATGTACCCATAGAGGACTACGTGGACTTCAATGAACCCAGTCAATACGTGGGGACATCAAAATATCCTTCAGGGGCATCGGAGGTAAATACACAGACTGGAAAGTCAGGATATATATACCTTATTGATGATACTGGTCATGGTATTGATGTAAATGAAGCATATCCCAAAAACCCTTTTGCTCATGAACATGAAGTAGCTTTCCCTGGTGGCATTCAAGCATGTTATATAAAGGGCTGCACCCCAATTGACGGAAATAATAGTCCGACAGGTGGATTTGTTAAAAACCCTAATTACAAGGAGTAATCCGTGGAATTTTCTAGAACAATAAAGCTATCTAACCATGAGAAAATTGTCGGTGATGTGGCGCTATCTTGCTCTTTAATTGATAATGTTGCGACCATTCATTACACAGATAGCAACTCTGTTAGTGGAAAGGTTGCTAGCCCCAGCTTCTTCTATGCGTTAGCTGAAATACGAGAATCGTATAAACATAATAATATGTTCCTTTTATGCTTTGGGTCAAAGAGGAATGTTTTTCCCGGCGGGTTAACTTCTGAAAGCTCCTTTGGAGAGCTAGCATACGAGTTCAACGAAAATGAAAAAGATCCAATCGTAGTAAACATTTTCGATAGTATCGATATTTCTGAGTTGGCACTAATTGGAGACTTAAAAGAACAAAAAGAGAAGAGAAGAGAAAGCATCCGAGGCCAAAGATAGTTATCAAATATTATAGAACCACTATACATGCGGAGAAATAATCATGTTGGTCTCATTCCCAACCAAGTATTGGGATATCCAACAGGAAAAAATGTTTATTACGAATGCATGATATGTGGCGATACCATCTACTCTCAACCAGAGTATTATGATGAGTGTTCATGTAGAAACATCGTAATTGATAGTTCAGGTGGAAGAATGGACATCGAAAATCGATATGAGACTAGGATTTTCAGAAAAGATAAATAAATTATCAAAGGAATGAATATGATAGGGAAATCTGCATTTTTATCGTTAGCAATACTTTGTTACTACCTCGTAGTCCAGTAGAGAAAATGAAACATCTTGAGGTAACTGCAGAGAAGCTAATTAGGTAACAATTAAAAATGTAGATTTTAAGTTCAGCACATGGGTGCATGATGGTATCGAAGTAATGTCCCATTATTCAAATTCTGGCGCCGCGGTTTTTAGTCAATCCCTCCGACTAATCGTTGCCATGGAGTACTTACCAAGCGGCCACCTAGATGCAATGGTGCTAGGTTTAGATGGACATGTTGTTACGTCAATCCCCCCCTCAGAAAAAGAAATTTCCTATCAATACATCGTTGCCCATCCCTCATCTGAGAGTGGCATAGCTGTTGTTGCCTCATGTTCAGAATTAGTTGGTCACTTCCACGATTGGCACTTTGAAGTCAACCTTGATGATTTCAGTATTGGTAATAGGCTTACTCCAGCCTATGGCGAAATTTAATAATTTAATGGGACAAGCAACCTAAATAATCAACGAACTCATCACCATTTAAGCTTTCCCCATTGAACGAATTCAGGACATTTCTCTTGGATTTTATGTCTAGAAAAGAGAATTGAGTGTGTTGGCGACGAGTTTAGTGAAAATCAGGCAGATGAAAACCACTGATGCGGTGCTGGTTGCAAATGGGTGTTGCTATCGCCGTTAGTGAGTCGGTAATCGAAACCCGCAAAGGCGTTTTCGGCCGAGCAAATGTATGGCTTCTTTGATGGCAGGCTCTGTGCCAATGAGTGTTCCCTTCTCTATTCGTGCGTAGGTATCTAACCATTCTGCACCATCAAACCCGAGCCTATTGAGTATCTCAGGTGTTCGGGTATCAATCTTACCCCGTTTATCTTCTCGGCTTTGACGACCAGTCCAATCAACAAGTTCAAGATAGTCCATCAACCTAAGTGGTATACCCTCTGGCATCGGTTCCCTCGGGTTTCCAGCAAAGGGGTACAAGCAAGGTGCGGTGTTTTCTTCTTTCTTCAATAACTCAATTCGCACTTTGACGGACGTATGCTCTGAGGTTTCAGGCGTTTCCGCTATGCTAGCCCTGACCGGGTTCAAATCCACATAGGTCATCGCCGCCACAAGGGCTTTTTCATCGAGTAACGCTTGGCTCTTAAATCGCCCTTCCCAGAAATGGCCTGTGCATTTGTCCTCTCGGTTCGCTTGTGACGCAATGTGTTGGTTAAGTAAGCGCATGAACCAACTAATTGATGCCAAACGCTCTCTCCAAACCGCTATTATTTCAACACATCGCTCTGTTTCTGAGTGGGTGAGTGTCTCTTGCTGCAGAAAACGATGAATCAATGCGGGTCCTTGATGGAAAGCCAACCAGCGCTCGGCAACGTCATGTGCAGTCAGATGTTTGGCTTTTTCTGCATTAATATGGAGCACGACATGATAGTGATTGCTCATAATGGCATAGGCACAAATATCAATACAAAATGCGCCCGATAGCGCGAGTAGCCGCTTTTCAATCCAACCACGACGATGCTCATAACTTTGCTGCGCATGTTCATCATATCCACAAAGAAATGAACGACGCACACAACGCGAGACGCAGTGATAGTAAGGGGTAGCGTCAATACTAATTAGGGATGAGCGAGCTTTGGTCATTGAGATATAAGTCACGAGTCGTCGAACAATACGGGGATCATATCGTTCAACAACTCTGCATTCATCTCGGAGACCTGGCTTTGAGCCTGAAAGCACTATCGGATGAAATTAACAAACTAATGCTTTTCTTAAAGTGTGTGTCCCTGTAGTGACGATCCCCTTTCTCGATTAAAGAAAACCCGTGGTGTGGTTGAGGAATCCTTCGCCCACGACCCTGCAGGTAACTTGCTCGATCAGGTGATCGGTGCAAATGCAGGACGAAAGCCGTTCGACGTTAACGGCAACCAACTCAAGTTTCATGGTGACAGCCACTATGAGTACGACGAATTTGGCCGACTCATCACTGAAAAACGCGGAAAAGACCAGCGCTTAATCACTCGTTACGAATACGACTGCCAGCACCGATTGATCAAAGCATCACTCCCAGATGGCACATTCGCAACTTACAAATACGATGCCTTTGGACGACGCATTGAAAAGAACGTCACCGATAAACTCGGCACGGAGAAAACCACCGAGTTTGTTTGGCAAGGCGACACCTTAATTGCAGAGACCAGCAGCGAGCACTACCAAACATACATATACGAGCCAGGCACCTTCAAGCCGATGGCAATGCTGTCCAGTGAAGGCACAGATTACGAGGTTTACCACTACCACCTCGACCAAATCGGCACACCAACAGACATCACCGATTTACACGGTAAATCCGTCTGGTCAGTGCAATACCGCGCTTACGGCAATGTGCTGAGAAAACACGTTGAAGAAATCGTCAGCCCTCTGCGTTTTCAAGGGCAATATTTCGATGAAGAAACCGGGCTTCACTACAACCGACACCGATACTACAGCCCGAATACTGGGCGCTTTGTAACAGCTGACCCTATAGGGCTTGCAGGAGGGTTAAACAACTACCAATATGTGCCTAATCCAACGGGGTGGGTGGATCCGTTAGGGTTGGCGGTTGTTGAGGCTGGTGGTGTTTGTTGTGGAGGTAGTCAAAAACCCGATTTTTATGTTGGTTCGGACGGACCTGCTACTACTTTGCCTTCAACGGGGTATCGATACATGGATTCAAGCTATGCTGAAAGAACAATAGCATCGCAAGAAGCGCCATTAAGCTATTTTGGCTTCGAGAAATTTGAAACCGGACAACAAGCAAGAGATGCATTCCAAATATTTTATGAAGAAGGAAACTCAGCTTCTTGGAGTGACGCCCGTCTTAGAGGAGAGTTTGATACTTTGCAGCTTTTCGATCCTGAATGGGGACTTAGAGCAAGAGTCCCCCGGTAGATTTCAAGGTAGTTGACCAGATTTTCTAATTAAGCGGCTCTTTTTTGACCGCCATGTTCGTTATTGTCTCCGCTTTTGGGGTTGAGTGTTACCGGACCAACGGGTGACCAGTCGCGAGTCTCCCTTGCCCAGCGTTCAGGATGCTTGGCTTTCGCCTGCTGATACAAGGCATGCCGCTTCGCCAGCACTGTTGTATCTAAGTTTCCGTGTCCTTCTGCTGGAGTGGCGGACTTAATCGCACTGTGGTGATGCTCGTTGTTGTACCAGTTTACAAAATTCAGCATCCATTCACGTGCCTCTGCCAGCGTTTCGAAGCCATGCTCCGGATAGTTAGGCCGGTACTTGGCTGTACGGAACAATGACTCTGAATAGGCATTGTCATTACTAACGCCCGGACGATTGAAGGATGTTCGGATGCCCATTTCATCAAGCTTTGCACGCAAGGTGAGTGACCTCATTGGGGCCCCGTTGTCAGAATGTAAATAATGAGGCTTCACGAAGCAGCGTTCACTGAAGGTGGCTCGCTCAATCAGCTGAGAAGCAAGGGTTCCGCATTCGCAGTCATGGACTTCCCAACCCACAATTTTGCGACTGTAGATATCAATGACCATATAAAGATACCAGTACAGACCACGAACCTTCGCGGGCAGATAACTGATATCCCAAGTCCAGATCTCATTGGGCTTTGTCGCCACATGAGAAGCGGGCTCCGTCGTAGGCTGTGGCGGTTTCGCCCGTCCTCGATGGTGCAGTTGGTCGTTAGCTTTCAGCACACGATATATGCTTGACTCACTGGCCATATATTCTCCCTGATCGGCCAGTTTCGGCACGATTTGACTGGGCGGTAAATTGGCATAGTCAGCCTCATTGCAGACATTCAGAATATGTTGGCGCTCTTGCTCTGACAGCTTGTTTTTCGGCTCTGGTCTGATAGCCAGAGGACGAAGATCGGGCAACACATGACCCTGTGACGTACGCCAGCGGCGCAACGTTCGCTGTGGAACTTGCATGAGGTCTGCAGCCTTGTACTGAGGCGCGCCATTAGCAACCGCTTCATCAAAAAGCGCCAGCAATGTCTCGCGCATATCGAGAGGAGTCAGTCCTCCTCGCTGTCGCTCCCGTACAAGGCCTTGAGCTTTTTTGACAGCACCAATAGCGCCGCCGTTTCTGCCAGGGCTTTGTCTTTACGATGCAGCTCTGCTTCCAATTTTCGGATACGCTTTTTATCCGCTCTACGCTCTGTCTGCTCTGCTTTCTTAGATTGCTCTGCTTGACCCGCACCGCTGATACAAGCGAGTTTCCACGCTTTAACTTGTTCAGGGTACAAACCTTTCTGGCGACAATACTGGCTAAGCTCAGTTTCTGACAAACTGGCGGTTTCGATGACGGTGGCGAACTTGGCTTCAGCTGACCAATGTTCAGAATTTTTTTGATTACCTGGCACAGGTTTACCTTCGGAGCGGAGTTTATTACGCCAATTGTATAACGTTGCTTCGCTGATGTGATCCTCCGCAGCAACTTCTGGAATGGTTTTGTTATGCGGTGGCAGTAGCTTCTTCAAGATGGCAGCTTTTCTTTCTTCGGAATATCTCGGCATAGTGTCCTTCGTTAGCCCTCCATTGCTGGATTTTTGGGCGTTCTAAGATCTGGACAACTATCCTGACACCGGGGGCCCCCACGACGCTGGTGACAGAGGAGGATTTTTAGAGCCCTTGACTGAATATTATCCTCAATATGGCAAAGGTGGTGTTGTACAGTGTGTAGTGGTCAACTCATTCCGGACAGTAAATTAGGCTGATTTTCAGCTTTCGCAGGTGGAAGACCACCGTTATAACTATGCGGTCTCTTCCAGTTGTAATAGCTCATCAGGTAATGGCTGATATCTTTGGATGCCTCAGCAAAAGATGCATAGCCTGTTGCTGGTATCCATTCAGATTTTAGACTTCTAAATAGCCTTTCCATTGGAGCGTTGTCCCAGCAGTTGCCACGGCGACTCATGCTTTGTGTCATCCGATACCGCCACAGGTGTTGTCGAAACTGGCGACTGCTGTATTGGGAGCCTTGATCCGAATGGAACATCACGCCACTTGGTTTTCCTCGTTGCTCATACGCCATCGACAACGCTTTTGTCACCAATGCCGCATCAGGACTGTCAGACATGGCCCAACCGACAACCCGTCTGCGATACAGATCAATGACAACGGCAAGATAGCACCAACGATGACCCGCCCATATATAGGTAATATCGCCGCACCATACTTGATTTGGGGCGTCGACAGTGAACTGACGATCAAGCTGATTGGGAATATCAGGCCGTTCAACCGTAGCTTGCTTATAGTTATGTGAACCGGGTTGCTTGCTGATGAGTTGTGCCTCTTTCATCAATCGGCGAACCTTGAATCGTCCAATCTTATGTCCGATTTCACACATCATGCCGACCAGAGTGCGACTACCCGCAGAGCTTCTGCTCAGCGTAAACAGTCGGTTGATCTCGCTACGAAGATGCAAACGTTCAGCATCAATATCATGGCGTCGTTGGCAGTGCTCATAGTAAGTCGACGTGGCGATATCGAACACAGTACAGACCAATTCTACCGGTTCTTGCTCTCTCAATTGGTCTATCAGCGCGTACGTTCGAGTTCGTCCGACATCAAGAGAGCAGTAGCCTTTTTTAGAATAGATTTTTCTCGTTCAAGTCGATGGATCCTTGCCTCTAACTCTTGGATTTTCTGCTGCTCTGGCGTTAAGGCTTTGGAAACTGGCGTACTACCGCCGCGCTCTTGTTCAAGTTGTGTGACCCAGCGTCTGAGTCCCGTTTCACCGACGTTTAATGAGCGGCTAGCCTCAGCAATTGAATACCCTTGGTCAAGTACCAAACAGGCTGCTTCTAGTTTAAATTCAGCGGAGAATGAACGACGTTGTCTTGTCATGGAACACCTCTTTCTTTAGTGGTGACTTTACCACCTTAAATGGTGTCCGGGATCATTAAACCACTACAGAGGCTCTTTATATCAATGCCAAGCCTAAGTTCATTGAAGTTGGTAACAATCTATACAGCGCTCTGATTTTAGGTGTGGGCTCGATGTCCTCTGAAATCAAGAATAATGGTCAAACCATTAAAGATTCCGATCTTTCTTACCAAGCAGGCCTTGAAGTTGGCTATATGATTGACGAATGGGATATCGGCATAGGATACCGTTATCAAACGGCTGATTTCGATGGTTTCTACGGCATGGATGTATCCAATCAAAGCGTGACCCTTGGCATTCGATACAACTTCTAATTCGGTTATGACCTCGAACTGCTTCAATTTGATGAGTCAGCGACATATTGCGCTGACTCATACAATCTTCTTGCCTGCTACTGCTTAAATACTCAAACTCATTTCTTTAAGTCGGTAAGAGATCTCGCACAAGCCTTTCACAAAAAGCATGGGTCGATAAATTCCGCTGTTTCATCTGTGCATCCACCCGCCCTGATTTCACCACACTGACCCAATTTTCCAGCATGCTTTTAAAGCCTTTGGTTTCCAGCGTATCTGTCCAATCGGCCATTTCTATGCGTTCAGTTTTGCCGTTTTCGAGTTTTTCGCCGCGCAGGAAACTGTCAAACTGGTAGGCTTCGTTTTCAAAGCTCAGAGAAACGGACTCACAGGTTTTGCCAAATAAGCGGTTCATTTGGCCGTTAAACAGCGTGCCATTTTCCTCCCAGCTCAGGTTAATCATGGCGATGTCATCACCCTTGCGTTGCACAGAGATTTGCACGTCTTGTTGGTCAATTTTCCCGTTAAGATTGAGTGAATCGATCACGTGGATCATGTCATCAAGAACAAAGTCTTGTGCTGCGCCTATAAGGTTCAAACGGTGTTTATGCCAACTGATAGTACGAAGGTCACTACGCACCACCAGCGATTGCCAAAGCGGAATGTAGCGACGGTTGAAGCCAACAAACAACGGCACTGATTTCTGTTCAGCAAAATCATGTAGTTTTTGATAATCAGGCAAATTCAAAGCGGCAGGTTTATCAACGAATACAGGAATGCCATGCTCGATAAAGAACGTCGCGATGGGGGCATGGGTTTCACTATTGGTGTGGATCATCACGCCATCGACGTTCATATTCACCAACGCTCGATAATCACGACACGTTTCTGTGATGCGGTACTCTCTGGCAACTTCAGCCAGTTTTTCAGGGTTTCGGGTACACAACACTAGCTCTAAGGCTGGCATACGGGTCAACAAAGGAAGGTAGGCTTTGGTGGCAATGTCACCCAAACCAATCACAGCAATTTTCATGGAAATCCTACTTGGGAAAATGAAAGGGTTAAGACGAAACGCATCACACCCTATACTCGCATTCTACTTTAGTAATACTCGCTATAGAGATCGCTCAAGTTTTTTTCAACCCAGATTTTGTGTCTCTATCTTAACAAGCCGGCGTCGCATTTAGCGATATGGTCGATGAATGAGGTACCGATATCAAACGGCTGTTTTGGATGGTCTGGACATATCCAACCAAGGCATGATCGTAGGTGTTAGATACAATTTCTAATTCAGTTTTCCGCTCGAATTTAGGCTTATGAATGAGTCAGCAACGTATTGTGCTGACTCAAGTAACACTGCCTGCCTATATCCCTAGTTTTTAATGCACCTAACGCTTATACCGAATGAAATGCTTGATGTATTAAAAATAGCAGCAGAACTGGAGTCGGCGTCAAATGTCTTTATGGTAGTTTGCGTATCGCCTAAAGAAGTCGTTGCAAATGATGTGTAAGTTCCAACATTTAGAATTTCACCACCGCCGAAATTTCGGTACCCCGCGATTGGAATCCTTAAAAAGCTGTTAAACAAGTCCGTAGCATTTGATATTGCATTATCTCCGGTCAGGTCGGATGTTTCCGCCTTGACTTCAGTATCGGTTGGCACACGATATCCCTCAGGACACACGGAGCTTCCATCTAAACTTGACCAATTAGCTTGTCTAAGTGTGCGTGCGGTATCAACACTCGCCCAATCAAAAAAACCCGTGATAAAATTCCCATTTCCCACATTATCTATGTTTGTGGCCTGTGTACTGATGTTGCTGCTACCCTGCTTTTCATGGCCGTCAGCATCTCGTCCCCACTGATAATAATCACCATAGCAATCGCTATCGGTTGCACTTTCACAGATTTTTGAAGACCCTAAATTTCTATCTAACCAATATTCCCCAGTATGTGGAGACAAAATTACTCCGTATGAAACATTGTTGTGAGTCACCTCTGTCGCGCCGTCTGTCACTAAATTGTGTTTATAAGCCATCAAACTTGTTTCAATATCTAAAGCAGATCCATTGTAGTTTTTTACGGCATCAATAAATTTAGTCATTAACGCTACTTTGTTGGCGCTTAGATGACTGGCACTTCTCACCTGATTAGAAGCAAGTGTGTAAATGTCGCTTAAGCTAGACAAAGAATCACTAGACGATAAATTGCTTTTGAAATCCGAAGACAATGTGGGGTCGGTTTCTACTAAATACAAAATCTGTGCAAGCTTTGCCAGATTGATATCATTTACACCGATATAGTCGACACTGAATTCGTCTAGTGTTGACGGTCCCAAACCTAGACCCGAAAGCTTTGAAAGCAACGTCTCGTCGCCCCCTAAAAAGCTATTGATAGGAGAGATAACAGAAATGCTCTCATCACTGATGGTCATTGTAATATCAAAGTCAATATCAGAACCTTCTAATTGACCGCCCGAAGAGGTAAGTGGATAGGTAGGCACTGCGCCAAACGTATAAACCCCGTTGGCACTATAAGTCGCAATTCGACCTATGCTATCGGTCACCGTGGCATTTTTTATATATCCATCAACCACGGTAATGTCTGTAGGGGTATCCCCGTTGTTGCAAGCAGATAACATTGGAATGACTACAGCGATGCTCATTCCCATCCTTAGTAACTTATTCCCCATCGTGCACTCACCTTTAATCGCCAATAAAAAGCTTCATTTAGTTGAGAATAAACACTTCAATCGCCTATTCGGAATGTGACACTTCCTTGAATTCAACCAACGTAACCAACTGAAATCACGCAGAGAATGAGAGTGTAGTACACATTATTAGACATTATTAGACATTATTTATGATACGCCATCCCGAACAGGTTATTTTTGTGGGAAATGCCAGTTGAGAAACTGCATGTGCGAGGAGTGAATTTTCAATCCATGTGTCATTCCAAATTAACGCGATTATTTTTAGATATGAAACAATTCGTGAGAAGGGAAAATTGGAGGTAGGCTTTGGTGGCAATGTCACCCAAGCCAATTACAGCGATTCTCATTAATGTTCTTTCCGATATATTTAATGCTGTTTAAAGACTGTATTCTCGCTCGACTTTAGCAATGCGCGTCGTAAACGCGGCATACCATTTTTTACGCCCCAGCTTTTGCGCTTCCAAGTGGTCGACGTTCGCTTTCCACTGTTTGATGGATTCAAGATCCTGCCAATACGAAACCGTAATGCCTAGGTCATCACGGGCGGATTCAACACCCAAGAACCCCGGTTGCTGCTCCGCGAGTTCGACCATTTTCCCTGCCATCTCGCCATAGCCATCGTCGATATCCGTTCGCAGGTTGGTAAAAATAACAGCGTAATAAGGGGGCGCGGGGGTGTTCGCAATATCTGACATGGGCATTCCTTTCCCGTTTATTTGACGTGGAAAGACAGCCTAGCGCAGAACACGCTTTAGCCCAAGTCACCCAGTTAACCTTCAACCACCTTTAACCGTCTCAAATGCACTAATGAAGCTCAGATTAATGTTTTTTTCCTCACAAAGTAGCATTGCAGCAATACCGTTATGCGCTTAACTTTAATTTGAGCCCAAATAAATCAAGAGGTTAAGTAGTGATGGACAGCAATAAACTCGCGCAAAGAATTCGTGTTGTATTTTCCGCTATCGCGTTGATTACTGTCCCTTTTGTTACCTTTGCCAATGAGCTGCCTGTGGTAAAAGTCGGCGTGCTTAAGTTCGGGACAATCAATTGGGAAATGGATGTCATCAAACGCAATAAACTCGACGAAAAAGCGGGTTTCATGCTCGATATCACCCCTCTTGCCGCCAAAAATGCATCTTCCGTTGCACTACAAGGCAACGCTGTAGACGTCATTTTCTCTGATTGGGTATGGGTAAGTCGCCAGCGCGCTGCCGGGAAAAGCTATACCTTGTCACCCACCTCTGCGACCGCAGGTGGGTTGTTTGCCGCGGCTGATCTCACACTCGCCTCCCCTTGTGATATCACCGGAAAACAGCTTGGTATCGCAGGCGGAGCGGTAGACAAAACGTGGGTGCTCTATCAAGCGTATTGCAAAGCCAAAGAGAACAAAGACGTCAGTGAAACCACCGAACAGCAATTTGTCGCGCCGCCACTGCTTAATAAATTACTCGTGCAGGGCAAGCTACCCGTGGGCATCAATTTTTGGCACTACGGCGCAAGGCTTGAAGCGGCCGGCTTCCAACCGGTTATCTCTCTTGATCAGATCGTCGAAGGCTTAGGCATAGAAACACAAGTGCCAATGCTCGGCTGGGTATTTGATGAAAGATGGGCAGACACCAACCCGCAATTAGTTTCCTCATTTTTGAAGGCTTCGTCTGAGGCGAGAGCAATATTGCGAACCTCTGATGAAGAATGGGATGTGATACGACCGTTAACAAAAGCCAAAAACGATGAGGTGTTTTCTGAACTTAGAACAGCATATCGACGCGGATTTTCAGGCACATTTGGTGAACAACAGCAAAAGGCAGCCGCGCAGATTTTCGCAATTCTCGCCAAAGAAGGAGGGCCAAAACTGGTGGGTAAATCCGATTCATTAAGTGAAGGTACATTCTGGCTCAATCAGTAAGCGTGCGTAGGTCAGGGATTATAGGTAAAGGGACTGCCATTACGTGATTCGGCTTAACCACACTCGCCTACTGTTACCCGCATTGCTGATGATTTTCTGGCAATGGTCCGCGGTGTGGATAAACAGTCCCGATTATCCCACGCCCGTTGCTGTCTACCATGCCTTCGTTTTTGAGCTAACACAGGAACAAATGCTTTATCACCTTGGCATGACGCTTTGGCGGGTAGTACTGAGTTTTGCGTTCTCCATGGTGCTCGGTGTGATTTTTGGCATCATGATGGGACGCTTTCCGAAGCTCAATGAACTTTCGGATCCCGTACTGCTCCTCGCCTTGAACATTCCTGCGCTGGTGACCATTTTACTATGCTACCTGAGCATAGGCCTGGTTGAGGCCGCAGCCGTCACAGCCGTCGCCCTCAATAAAATCCCGACCGTTGTTGCGATGATCCGAGAAGGGGCACGCGTGGTGGACAACGATCTTCTCGATGTTGGCCGTGTCTTTCAGCTTTCGCCAGCAACGCGCTTTTTCCGCGTATTCCTCCCTCAGCTATACCCTTACATCATGGCTTCTGCCAGAACTGGCCTTTCGCTGATATGGAAGATTGTCTTAGTGGTCGAGTTAATTGGGCGAAGTAATGGCGTTGGGTTCAAACTTCACACTCTGTTTCAATTCTTCGATATTGCCGGCATTCTCGCTTATACCTTCGCCTTCGTTGCCATCATCTATTTGTTAGAAGGCTTGATATTCCGTCCGCTCGACAGAGTCGTTTCGCGGGGGCGCGTATGATCTCGATTGCCCTGAATATTCAAAGCAAGCGCTATAAGCAGGATGAGCTTGTTATTGCCGATCTGAACGGCAATATCAAAGCAGGGAAAATCACCGCCATTGTCGGGCCATCTGGCTGCGGTAAATCGACCTTGTTGAACATGATTGCAGGGCTCGAAACATCACAACCCGATGAAATCTCGTTTTCAAATCTACAAAGTACCCAACCAAGGGTTGGGTATATCTTTCAAGCCCCGCGCCTTATGCCGTGGCTAACAGCGAAAGAAAATTTGGCGCTGGTATGTGGCAAAGACAACCCAGCGATCAGTGAAACCCTTGATGCCATGGGTATCCTTGATAAGCAAAATGCCTACCCCGCCGAGTTATCCGGTGGGATGCAAAAGCGGGTCAGCATCGCACGCGCGTTTGTTTACAACCCCGACCTCTTGTTGCTCGATGAGCCTTTTACCTCTTTGGATGCCCCCACCGCCGATCAGCTCAGACAACAATTGCTTGCGATGTGGGAGCGGCATCAATCCACCATGGTGTTTGTCACTCACGATCTTCGCGAAGCCATTTCACTGGCAGACGAAATTTGGTTCCTCAGTCGTTCGCCAACCACAGTGATTCATACCTTGCCCATAACACAACCGCCCGCGCGTTTACTCGCCGACAAACAAGGACGCCAGCAGATCGATCACATCACCACCAAGCTGATGGATGAACATCCAAACTTGCTCAGCGGCCTGACAGGTAATACACCCTCTCAACCAGAGTAAAAAAATCCGCACAGCGTCATCGCACATCACAGTATAACTTGCGTATAATGCCCACTTTCTTACTCCCCGGTGGAATCCAACATGGCTAAGACGCTGACGCAAGAGCGCATCGCAGAGATCCTCAAACTAGACATTGACCAACGTTACAAATACTTAGTGAAAGAAGTCGTAGAGAAGCGCGAGATTTGGATACTGACTGACGAGCACGGCTGCGTCATGCTCAATACCGAAGAAGAAGATTGCGTTCCCGTTTGGCCAAACGAAGAGTTTGCACAAGAGTGGGCGACAGGCGAATGGGAACATTGTAAACCAGAGCCAATTGGTCTGAGCAAGTGGCATAGCCGTTGGACAAACGGACTGCTGGACGATGAGCTTTCTATCGTTGCTTTCCCAAACATCGACTTAGAAGGTGTCGTGCTGTTCCCTGATGAGTTTGATTTTGATCTGACCAGTCTGGCGAAAAAGCAAAAGCGCTAAGTCTTCAGTCATCGCGCCAATCACAGAATGATTGTGTTGATGCAGAATGACGAAGAGTAAAGAATAAATAGAGAAAGAGTGGGCAGTGCCCGCTCTTTTTTCATTCGGAAAACTACATCATGTAAAAAATGCTAAATGCCACTTGATACTCTCCGATCCACCTTCAGGTCAAATCAATTCAATTCACTATTAATATGTAACTCCTGCCAATCATCACCTGAAATGGCCGTATATTTTAAAAGCACGATTAATTGAAATATAGATCAGCATGGAAATTAACATAACCTTGTTGATTATATACAAAGTTGAATTTTCATAAGTATGGGGAGGAGTCATTACAAATAAATACGATGACTATCACCATCTCTGACGGAACCTCATTTTTAAAGGGCTCTATCTATCATTCACTATGGGAATGATATTGCACAACTCACCACTGGGTCATACTGCTACTTGTCATCTGAATTCCCGCTTTAATTGAGAATCGATCGTATTAATAAAATTTGGTTCGAATTCAAATTGATTGAAATCAACAAACCTTCATTCATGCTGCTTGTAGCACCGTTTTCCCCCGAATATAAATTCCCTCACATTTAGGGAGTATTTATAGTTACCCCGTAATATTCCATTAAAGATTCTACGTTTTGAACCCTAAAAAACATTCGCTTGGTGAATGTTTTTTTAATGGGTTTGGGGCAAATAAAAATAGCTAAGTCTATTAGCACACAGATCCGCGCAAGCGATGTGAGAATGACAATGAAAAACTGGATCGATAAGGCGGTGTTAGCACCAATGAAGCGTCGAAGCTTCATGAAGTGGGGACGCGGTTGGCGGTGGTACCGCAGCACTGAGTGCGGGTTTGCCATTGAAAGCCGTGGCTAAAACAGCACCTCAACACGCAGAAGACACCAAAACCGTCTGGTCAGCGTGCATGGTGAACTGTGGCAGCCGTTGTGCATTGCAAGTTCATACTAAAAACGGCGTGATCACCCAAATCGAATCGGACAACCGTGGTGACGATCAAGGCTTTGGGAATCACCAAGTCCGTGCGTGTCTTCGTGGTCGCTCGATTAAGCACCGTGTTTACAACCCTGACCGTCTGAAATACCCAATGAAGCGCATCGGCAAGCGTGGCGAAGGCCAATTTGAGCGCATTAGCTGGGACGAAGCGTTTGATTTGATGTCAGAGAAACTGCAATACACCATCAAAGAATACGGCAATGATGCGATCTTCATTACCTACGGTTCAGGCACACAAGGTTACCGCACTGACGGTAAAGATTGCTTCAAGCGTCTGTTCAACCTTGTTGGTGGTTTCCTTGATTACTACGGTAACTACAGCTGGGGTCAAATTCAGTTTGCTCTGCCGTTCACTTACGGCTCCATCAAACCGTCGGCTTACGGTAGCTACACCACGGAAATCGAAAACGCTGATCTGTTGGTGATGTTCGGTTACAACCCTGCGGAAACGCGCATGAGCGGTGGTGGCGAAATTCACGAGCACGTCAATGCGCAACGAAAGAACAACGTTCGCACCATCATTATCGATCCGCGTTACACCGACACCATGTTGGGTAAAGAAGACCTATGGCTACCTATCCGCCCAGGTACCGATGCGGCTCTGGTTGAAGGTATCGCGCACACCTTGATCACAGAGAACTTGGTTGACCAAGATTTCTTGAACAAATACTGCCAAGGCTACGATTCATCAACCATGCCAGCAAGCGCCCCACAAAACGGCCACTACAAAGCGCACATCTTGGGTCAGGGTCCTGATGGCATCGAGAAGACACCCGCGTGGGCGTCAAAAATCACCGGCATTCCTGTTGATCAAATCGTGCAACTGGCGCGTGAAATCGGCACAGCAAAGGCGTGTTTCATCACCCAAGGTACGGGCATTCAGCGTCAAGCGAACGGCGAGCAAACCTCTCGTGCGATCGTGATGCTGCCGATCCTAACGGGTAACATCGGTCGCCCAGGTACGAACACCGGTGATATGCCTGCGAACTGGAGCTACCCTGCGCCGCGCATTCCAACGGGCGTTAACCCGATCCAAGTAAAAGTGCCGTTCTTCAAATGGAGCGATGCGATTTACCGTCATCACGAAATGACTGATAAAACCGACGGCATTCAAGGTGGCGAGCGTCTGCGCACCCCGATCAAGTTCCTACTGAGCTACTCAGGCAACATGATCATGAACCAACATGCCGACATCAATAAGCACCGCAAACTGATTGAAGATGAAACCCAAGCGGAATTCATCGTGGTGTGTGATAACCACATGACCTCTTCTGCCCGCTTTGCAGACCTTCTGCTGCCCGACGTGACCACCATCGAAAACAACGAAGTGAGCTCTGACGGTTACTCATCAGGTTCATTGGGCGGTGTATTCCCGCTGGTGCGCGCTATCGAGCCATTGTACGAAACACGTTGTGCCTACGACATGTGTGTGGGTCTGTCTGAGCGCCTTGGCGTGAAAGAAGCCTTCACCGAAGGCCGTACCCGTGACGGTTGGTTGGAATACCTTTACGACGGTGCGCGTCAAAAAGATGCCAACCTGCCAACGCTCGAAGATCTTCGTAAGAATGGCCCTTACACGTTAGCTGCGCCAAAAGAAGGCCGTATCGCGCTGGAAGATTTCCGTAACGATCCAGAGAAGCATGCCCTGGGAACGCCTTCAGGCAAGATTGAGATCTACTCCACCAAGCTGGAAACCATCGCGAAAGAGTGGACGTTGGCAGACGATGAAATCATCACGCCGATCCCGCAATACGTGACCACGTGGGAAAGCCACTTGGATCCAAAAACCGAGCAGTTCCCGCTGCAGTTCTTTGGCTATCACACCAAAGGGCGCACGCACTCGACGTACCACAACATTCCGTGGCTACGCGAAGTGGTGTTCGACGGTATTTGGATGAACCCCATTGATGCGAAAACGCGTGGTCTTGAAAGCGGCGATTACGTTCGCGTGTTCAATGATCGTGGCGAAATTCGCGTTGCCATTAAAGTCACGCCGCGCATCATGCCGGGCGTGACGGCATTGGGCCAAGGCGCTTGGTACTCCCCAGACAAAAACGGTATCGATTTGGGCGGTTGTATCAACACGCTGACCTCACAGAAGAACACACCACTGTCGAAGGGGAATCCTCAGCACACCATCCTAGTCCAAGTGGCCAAGGTTTAAGGGGAGATAAATAGATGACTCAATACGGATTCCACGTAGACACCAGCAAGTGTACAGGCTGTAAAACCTGTCAGGTTTCATGTAAAGACCGCAGTGACCTGCCTGTGGGCGTTAACTGGCGTCGTGTTTACGAATACGCCGGCGGTGACTGGGTACAAAACGACGACGGCACAGTGAGCCAGAACGTTTACGCCTACTACATGTCGATTTCATGTAACCACTGCTCAAACCCAGCGTGTGTGAAAGCTTGCCCAACGGGCGCGATGCACAAACGTACTGAAGATGGCCTTGTGGTTGTCGATAAAGACGTGTGTGTGGGTTGCCAATACTGTGGCATGGCGTGCCCTTATGGCGCACCTCAATACGACCCTGCGAAAAAACACATGACCAAGTGTGATGGTTGCTACGAGCGCATTGCAGAAGGCCGCAAGCCAGTGTGTGTCGAGTCTTGCCCATTGCGTGCGCTGGATTTCGGTCCAATGGACGAACTGCGCGAAATGTACGGCACGAAAAACGACGTTGCGCCGCTGCCCGATCCACGTCTGACATCGCCAAACCTGATCGTCACCACCTGCCGTAACTCTCGCCCCACTGGCGACACCACAGGCAGCATCCAAAACCCGACAGAGGTATCGCTATGAGTGAATTATCGCTGGTCTTCTTTACCGTATTGGTCCAATCCGCCGTCGGTATGTTTATCGCACTGGGTTTGGTGGAAATGTTCCTCAAACCTGAGCGTAAAAGCATGAACATCGCGTTTATGGCATCACTGACACTGTTGGGTCTGGGCGCGATTGCGTCAGTGACGCACTTAGGTCAGCCATTTCGCATGTTCAACGTGATGTTCGGTCTTGCACACATGTCTGCACTGAGCATGGAAATCGTCGCATTGTCACTGTTTGGTGGCGCGGCATTTACCTACACCGCACTGCGCGTGTTGAACATTCAACCTACCCTGCAAAAGCTCACGCTACCTGCGGCAATGGCACTGGGTGTTGTGTTCATTCTTGCGATTGTGAACGTGTACCGTTTGCCAACCGTGGTGAGCTGGAACTCGCATTGGACCACGTTCCAGTTTTTGATGACTGCAGGTGTCGTTGGCCCAATTGCAGCCGCATTGGCACTGCGCGTTCAAGCTGCAAAAATTGGTAAGGTTCAACAATGCGCTGACCGTTCACTGGCCATGGCCACACTGATCACCATGGCAATGTCATTGGTTGGTTTTGGTGGCTACGCAGTCTGGTTAGGTCAGCTAAATGCTTACGCCAACCCCTTCGCGATGGCGAACGCAGAAGCCTTCACCATGGCGCGTATCGGTTTGATGGCATCAGGTGTTGTACTGTTTGCATCTCAAGCATTGCGTGGCAATGACAAAAACGCTGGCATCGCGATTGCGGCGTTTTTGATGGTTGTGATGGCAGAACTGTCTGGTCGTGCGTTCTTCTACGACGCCTTCATCAGCGCTAGCTCTGGTATGTAATATCCCGATTTTTGGGTCAAAAAGGGGCTGGAATGTCAGCCCCTCTTTTTGAATGTTAACGCGTTACCTTTTCTTTTTGTCACCCCTTTTTATTTTTTAAAACACGTTCTTTTTTACCTCATTAATTTTAACCGAATAAGCCCATTGCCATGAATGACTCTCGCTACGAAACGCTTGCAAGCCTGACCATCGCCAGTCACTTTTTCTATCGTGCATTGCATCAAGCGCCAGATGCACACTTCATTAACGCTCTCTATGACGAGCCGATGTTCGATGAATGGCCAGTAGACATGGCGAATGCCAACGTGGAACAAGGGTTAGCGTTGCTTAAACAACGACCTAATCTACACGCGGCCAGCCGTGATTACGCACAATTGTTTGTCGGACCAAATACCCTGACAGCAGCGCCTTGGGGCTCTGTGTATCTGACGGAGGAACAAACTACCTGTGGCGCTGCTACGCTGGCGATTCGCGCGTTTTACGCGGAGCATGGCATTGCTATCGATACAGGCGAACGTGAACCCGAAGATCATATTGGTTTGGTGTTTTCCTTCATCACTTATTTGCTTGAGACCGCATTGAACGCACAAGTGGTTGAAGCCGTTCACAATGAAAGCTTGGCATCATTAAAGGCCTTTTTGAGCGATCATGTGCTGACGTGGGCACCGCGCTTTTTCGCGATCATGCGCGAAGGCGCACAAACCGAGTTTTACCAAGGCATTAGCTATCTTGCGGAAGGCACGCTAGAGCAATTGGCGTCGCAGGTGAACGCGCAATACAACAGCGTAAATCTCTATCGTTAATCGCTAGCGTGAATATCAAACGTTACTCAGAACCGCACATGTTTACCGACAATCAGGGTTAGGCACCATGTCAGACAGAGACGAGCGCTATTACAACGCACAATTGAACATGCAACAGTGCAGTCGCCGGGGGCTTTTTCGCGGCTTGTGGTCTGGTGTCAGTAAGCCTGTAAAAGCGTCTACTCAGATAGCCGCTATTCGCAGCGTTCCCCGCCCGCCCACAGCGGTAGAAGAAGCGTTGTTAAATCGCCTCTGCGATGGGTGCGGAAAATGTGAAGAGGTGTGTCCACAGCACGTCATTAGCATGCTCGAAGAGAAACCCACGCTTACGCTAGATGGCGGTTCGTGCACTGAGTGTGGTGAATGCCAACGCGTTTGCCCAACACTTTCGCTCGCAAATACATCGGCCAACGGCGTGCCATCGACAGGCGCTGTCGCCGCACTTTCAGGTATGTGTGTTCGTCAAATGGGGGCACCTTGCCAATCGTGCGAAGAGGCTTGCCCACATCAAGCGATTGACACTGTAAATCGAAGTGTTTCAATCAAAACGGAGCTGTGCTCTGGCTGTGCGCAATGCCGTGTCGCCTGCCCGTCTCATGCCATTCAGATGGTGATGCGTTAACGCATAGCGATTGTCATCCACCACAAAAACGAAAAAGAGCGGGACTAGCCGCTCTTTGATTGTTCATTTGGCCGTGTATCAACCTAATCGCACTGGCTTCACATTGATATGCTGGCTAAGCACATTGATGGCGGCCGCTTTGTAGCGCGGGTTCGCATCAAGGTTCTCAAATAGCCATTTGCAGCTAAACACCATTTTAATGGCATGCACTTCTGGCACTTTTACTATGGCACTGGCAATGTCTTCCCATGCAAAAGCATCAACGTCATTTCGTGCTTCTTCAGCAACACTTGGCAAGGCCTCTGGAACGCCTTTTTCAATATAAAGCGCCGTCAACCAAATCCAGTAACGTTGCCAAAGTTCAGCTAACAACGGGCGAAACCTGTCACTGTCACCAAGCACTGTCTGGGTAATGTCCACCAGCGCTTGAAACGCCGTCACGCCATGTAAGGTCGTGAGTGCGGGTTCAAACAGGTACAAACCAATAGCGCGATCACCGATTTCTTGAATTTTCAGCTCGAGATTTTCTTCGGTGATAAAGAAATTCTCCGCCACAGCGATATCGTGAAGCGCAGGCTCAGAACACAAACGCTCGCACACATTCAGGCTACCACCTCGAAAACTCAGCTCGGGTTTCGCAGCATGTAATGTCGCCCAATTGTCTTCGGCGCTGACCGAGATATTGGTGAAATCAGTGCGCGGCGGCAACATGCGTTTATACAGATCTTCATAACGTATCGCCCAATACGCCAGCGCATCAGCGATCAACCCTTTATCGCCGTGCATCATGGCGAAGCTTAATCGGATCAAGGGATGAAACAGCCCCATCGGCAGCGCATATTGCAGCTTATCGAGCGCAGACATGATGTACGCATTTTGATCGTCCGTTGCTTGTAAGCCATCGAAAAACATACGCTGAAAATCTGGCAACAGGTTTGCTTGTCCTAAATAATCAGACCAGTTTTCTTGCGTCACCACGCCCTTGTCTCGAAGACGAAGATCGTCAGTAATTTTTGAGCGATAACGCGGCCATGAAGCACGAAAATCCCTGATGTTTTCATCACTAGCACCCAGTGCTTGCAACGACATAATAGTCATCGGGTAATGATTCGCCATGCCGCCTTTTGTCACGCCACCAAGGTTGGGGTGAAACGCGCAGTCTTTCAGCATTTCATCATTTACCAACGCAGATATGTCAGCAGCTGCGTTGAATTGTCGTGTCGCTGTATTTGATGGATTAAATAACATGGTGACTCCTCCTTGCGTTGATAATGTGTTTGTTGCTGTGCCTGCCTACCTAAGATGCTTATAAAAAGTCCACATCTGGTGCGACAGGCACAATGCCGTGCGGATTACGCAACGGATTTTTTGAGTTGTAGCCGCGGCGATACACATCCAGATCGATAGTGCCTCGTACGCCCGGCTGTCGAACCAAATCTTTCAAATACGCCGAAATATTCGGGTAATCTCTAAGCGCTTTCAGGTTGCATTTGAACGCGGTGAAGTAACCCACATCAAAACGCACCAGCGTCGGCAGTAATCGCCAATCCGCTTCGGTGATCTGATTCCCCAGCAAATACTTGTGATTCCCTAAACGGGTTTCTATTTCCTCCAACGACGCAAACAACGTCGTCACCGCTTCCGTATACGCCTCTTGCGTTCTGGCAAAGCCCGCTTTGTACACGCCGTTATTCACGGTGTTGAACACCCAATCATTCATTGCATCAATGCGGTGCGCCAATTTCGACGGATAGAAATTTTGTTTATCACCTGTCACCTCGTTAAACGCACTGTTGAACATACGGATAATCTCAGACGACTCGTTACTCACGATGGTCTGTGTTTTCTTGTCCCACAGCACAGGTACCGTCACGCGACCTGTAAAATCGGGATTGGATTTCACGTAAAGCTGGTGCATCGCATCGAGCCCAAACAGCTCATCAGTAAATCTCGGTGTACTTTTATCAAACACCCAACCTTGATCGGTGCGAAGCGGCACAACCAGCGACAACCCGACCACATTCTGCAATTGCTTCACGTTGCGATAAATCAAGGTGCGATGCGCCCAAGGGCAATTCAACGCCGCGAACAAATGATAGCGCCCAGCTTCTGCTTTAAAGCCTGCGTCACCGCTGATGCCTGCCTCTCCCGTTTCCGTTACCCACGAGCGAAATTTCGCCGTGCCGCGTTGAAATCGACCATTGGCCTTCTCATATTCTTTGGTCTCCAACTCAAGCAATGCATCGTCGGTGAGCCAGCGTCCTTCAACTAATTTTCCCATCACTTCATTCCTTCTCAGCATTCCTTCTCAGTGCTGGTGTATATCACTGGTTGCCAATCTGCTCTCGGCCATGTGGCGTCGTAAAATCCAACGCTGGGCCAATCGGCACAATGCGTGTCGGGTTCACCGTTTCGTGGCTACCGTAGTAATGCGCCTTGATATGGTCGATATGAACCGTGCCTGCGATGCCGGGCATTTGATAAAGCTCGCGCAGGTATCCAAACAAATTTGGGTAATCGACAATACGACGGCGACTGCATTTGAAATGCCCAACATAAACAGCATCAAACCGAATCAAGGTGGTGAACAAACGCCAATCGGCCTCGGTTAAAGCGTCACCCAGCAAATAGCGCTGTGTGGCAAGTTTCACTTCCAATGCATCGAGTGCATGGAACACATCTTCTACCGCTTCGTCATACGCTGCTTGTGTGGTTGCAAACCCAGCGCGATACACACCGTTATTGATGTTGGGATAAACATAATCGTTCACCTCGTCGATCGCCTCACGCAGTGCAGTCGGGTAGTAATCACCTGGCTTGGCACCCACTTCATCAAACGCGCTGTTCAACATGCGAATGATGTCCGCCGATTCATTGCTCACAATGGTGTGGGTTTTCTTATCCCACAGCACAGGCACAGTCACGCGTCCGGTGTAATCGCTCATCGCCTCGGTATAGATTTGATGCAAATGCGTTTTACCGTTCACGGTATCTGGCACCACATCATCGCCGGGCAAAAACGTCCAACCGTCATCGCCCATAAAGGCATTAACGACCGACACGGAGATCATGTCTTCGAGCCCTTTTAACGCACGAAAAATCAACGTCCGATGCGCCCAAGGACAAGCCAGTGACACATACAAATGGTATCTACCCGGTTCAGCGTTAAACCCAGCGTCGCCGCTTGGCCCTGCGCTGCCATCTTGGGTTATCCAGTGACGAAAACTGGGTGCTTTACGGGTAAAACGTCCGTCTGTCTTGCTGGTGTCATACCAATCGGTTCGCCACTTCCCATCTACTAATAAGCCCATTACCTGTCATCCTTTGCCATCAACTTTCGATGAACAAACAATAATCGACCTCAATACATCAATAAACAGTGAGAACATGAATTGATTATTCTCGATAAGAGAACAATGAGCAGAAAAGAAGGCTCACCTTTTCTCTTGAGTTTTCACATGCCGATGAGGAATACTGGCAGCTATAAAAATCCCCAATAAATGAGCATGCTAGCGATGAAAATTGATTTAACTCGATTGGTCACAGAAAGCCGTAACCCAGCCAGTGCAAACATCGACACACTTTCCACGCTCGATATGCTGGCAGTGATTAATCAGGAAGATCAACAAGTGGCACTCGCCGTCAAAGCACAACTGCCTCACATCGCGAAAGCGGTCGATGCCATTACGACGGCATTTTCCCAAGGTGGCAGGTTGATTTATATGGGGGCGGGCACGTCTGGTCGATTGGGTATTCTAGACGCCAGCGAATGCCCTCCGACATTTGGCAGCAAAGCCGAGCAGGTCGTAGGATTAATTGCAGGGGGTCATCCTGCCATTCTCAAGGCGGTCGAAAATGCAGAAGACAATACAGAACTCGGTGAGCAGGATTTAAAAGATCTTAAGCTCTCAAACAAAGACGTACTTGTCGGTATCGCAGCCAGTGGACGCACCCCGTATGTATTGGGCGGCATGGCGTACGCCAAAACATTAGGTGTCACCGTGGTGGCCATTGCCTGTAACCCACAGTGCGCCATGGTGGATGAAGCGGATATTGCTATCACGCCGATTGTTGGCCCTGAAGTTGTCACCGGATCTTCACGCATGAAAGCAGGAACAGCACAAAAACTTATCCTGAACATGCTCACCACAGGCGCGATGATCCGAAGCGGCAAAGTATATGGCAACTTAATGGTCGATGTAGAAGCCACCAACGCCAAGCTGGTTCAGCGCCAAGTCAACATTGTAGTGGAAGCAACAGGCGAATCGTCACAAACGGCTGAAGCGGCGCTTAATGCCTGCAACCGCCACTGCAAAACCGCCATTCTCATGCTTCTAGCAGGCATTAATGCAGAACAAGCGAAAGCACGATTGGAACAACATGATGGCTTTATCCGCAACGCATTGAACAAACACCAATAGCTGCACTTTTTTAGTGCATCCTCGCACTATTTCTGCACAGATTTGAAGCGAAACGTTTCAAAGCTGTGATGACAACTATTCAATCATTCCTTTTTAGTGCAGAACTAAATAACACCATTTCAGTAAGTTATAGAGAAACCGCACTCACTTGGCGCCCCTCTGCCCCTTATTGGAACAATCAGGCATGTTTTGTGCTTTATTGCCCCCAATGGAATTTTGTTCTCATGGAAGTAGAGGAATAACAACGTGGAAAACATCAGCAGCGCGATTCAAACGCTAACAGAAAGCGCGAACACGCTCTTTATCTTGATGGGTGCCATCATGGTACTCGCCATGCACGCAGGCTTTGCCTTTTTGGAAGTCGGCACCGTCAGACATCGTAACCAAGTGAATGCCTTGGTCAAAATCATGTCAGACTTTGGTTTCTCAGCGCTTGCATACTTCTTTATTGGCTACTGGGTAGCCTATGACACCACCTTTTTTAGCAGCGCAGAAACACTCTCCGCCAACAACGGCTATGAACTCGTTAAGTTCTTTTTCTTGATGACATTTGCCGCCGCTATCCCCGCTATTATCTCCGGTGGTGTGGCAGAGCGCGCGAAGTTCACCCCTATGTTAATTGCCGCCGCGGCCATCGTGGCCTTTGTTTATCCTTTCTTCGAAGGCTTAATCTGGAACGGTAACTTTGGCTTCCAAGATTGGCTAGACGCCTCGTTCGGTGCGCCTTTCCATGACTTCGCAGGTTCTGTTGTTGTGCATGCTGTCGGCGGTTGGATTGCCCTCGCTGCCGTTATGATCCTTGGCGTGCGCAAAGGCCGATACCGTGGCGGTAAACTTATCGCTTTCGCACCATCAAACATTCCGTTTCTTGCACTTGGCGCATGGATCCTCACCATCGGTTGGTTCGGCTTTAACGTCATGTCTGCACAAACGCTGGATGGCATCAGCGGTTTAGTGGCGGTCAACACCTTGATGGCGATGGTTGGCGGTATCGTCGCATCACTCATCGTGGGTAAAAATGACCCCGGTTTCCTACACAATGGTCCCCTTGCTGGCCTTGTCGCTGTGTGTGCGGGCTCTGACCTGATGCACCCAATTGGTGCGCTAGTGACGGGTGGTGTTGCTGGCGCCTTGTTCGTTTGGTTATTCACCTTGACCCAAACCCGTTTAAAAATTGATGACGTTTTGGGTGTTTGGCCGTTGCACGGCGTATGTGGTGTTTGGGGTGGTCTCGCCGCCGGTATTTTCGGCTTAGAAGCACTTGGCGGTTTAGGCGGCGTGAGCTTTATGTCTCAGCTTATCGGCACCATGACAGGTGTTGTGGTGGCCTTCGTGGGCGGGTGGATTGTCTACACCGCCGTCGATAAAGCCGCAGGCATTCGTATGACGGAAGAAGAAGAGTACAACGGCGCAGACTTGGCGATTCACAAAATCGCCTCGACGTCAGAAGACTAATCACGCACCTTGCTGAAGCAGTTTGAAAAGCCCATCTCTGCCTGTGAGATGGGCTTTTTTTTGTCGCGGAGAACACGCTGAATTAGGAGTACAAACAAGAAACAAACGATTGTGTAGTGAGCTATTTCTGTAAAAAGTGTGATTGATAAAACTTCGGTGTGACGGCGAGTTTCTTTTTGAATTGGCGCTGGAAATGGGCTTGATCAGAAAAACCAAGCTGCAGCGCAACGTCTGAGATGTCTTGGCCAGATTTCAGCATCACTTTGGCGCGCTTAATTTTCTCATCCATCAAATAAGCGTGAGGCGGCAAACCAAATTGACTTTTGAATGCCCGAAGTAGCTGATAGCGACTCATCCCCGCCTCTTCAGCAAGATCATCCAGTTGATGAGTATGATCAATGTCATCGAGCATCTTTTCACGAATGTGAGTCAAATACGGTTGCTGAGTCCCAATATGATCGTGGGCTTGCTTCCCGAGCATCACTTCGATGAACTCGTACAAACAGACCTGCGCCTGCAGTGCACTGGAATCCGCTTGAAGCGCATCGAAAAGAGCTTGAAAGCGCTGTTTGACGAAAGGACTTCGTTCCAAGTCGTTCAAAAATGGTGTGTAATCACTGCTATCGCGTTGAAGGACATCTCGCTGCACATCGCCCATCTTTAACGTATCAACAAACAACATGCTGTAAGACCACGTACCCGCATTGGGGTTACACGCATGGACATCCGCGGGGTTAATCGTCACCACATCACCTTCGCCAATATGGTGGGTTTGCTGACGATTTCGATAGTTCGCATGGCCTTGATTAATGATACCAAACGAAAACTCATCGTGAGAATGCGCGTCATAACAGGCATGACTTTGGTTGGCGACTCGCAGTTCAACCCAAGGCAACACAGTGCTTTGTTTGAAGCTGGCACTCCCGTCCTTTTTCATCGCAATCCTTTTGCCTGTTTGCCGTTATCACTTAGGTCCATATCATTAGCACAGAAACGGCCAACAACACACCCATCACACGATTAAACTGACGTTGTTGCCTTGGATTCTCGAGACGGCTTGCAAGCACAGTGCCCAGCACAGCCCACACACCCACGCCAATTAAACACAGTACCAATGAGACGCTGGTAAAAATCAGCAAATACAGGTTTTCATCACCACGCCCAAACACAAACAAACTGATTCCTGACATAGCAACTAACCACGCTTTGGGGTTGAGAAGTTGCGTCAATGACCCCGTCCACAGTCCCGATCGCGCCGTATGTGAAGCTGCCATACTCGCCGCAGGTGCAGTGAAAATCTTATAGGCCAAGTAAAAAAGATACAGGCTGCCGCTCACCTGCATGATCCCTTCGAGTTTTGGTAAAACGTGCAGCAGCCCCTGCATCACGTTCCCCGACAGGTACACCACAAAGGCATAAGCCAACGATGCGCCCAACACATGTTTTGCTGCTTCCTTCACACCCGCGTTTACCGCTGTGCTGGTGGCCAGAATATTCACAGGCCCCGGTGTTACGGCCCCCACAAAGGCGAAGGTCGCCATCGCTAAAATCACACTTCCCATGTACTGCTCCCTTTTCAATGAACAGAGAGTATTCGATACCGCAGAAAAGGTATTGAACGATATTGCAGAGTGCTTACTTACGTTATGCCCATTTGTTCAAAATTAATCACCTCATCCAAATTGGCATTAAATGACCTATTCAGTCTTAGCGGTGAACCGTAAGATTACCTACATCAAATCAACGGAGACAACATCATGAAACTTAAGCCAATTGCTATCGTATGTTCATCACTCATCTTCTCATCGGTTACCTTTGCAGATATCAATCCTGTTGAAAAAGCACTGAGCGTTGAAGGTGCACAAGTCACCTTGCCGGTCCAAGCAGCCAAAGGCGCGTTTTCGCCAGAATTCATCGATGCTGCAAGACAAAACCTGTCCAACTTCCATTGGCAAATGGGTGGCGACCACGCGCTTTACTACAACATGCACATGAGCGAATTTGTGCCGACTGCCGTGTCATCGCCAGCTGAAGAGTACAAGCCATTGGCCCGTAACATTCAGCACCAACTCGACAACTTGCTGGTTCAAACTGATAGTAAAGGCGAACTGACAATGGCGGAGTATCTCGCCGACCCACAGTTTCGCACCCAAGGGTTTGTGCTGATCCATGAAGGCAAGCTGGTTTATGAAGCCTACCCAGGCATGAAGCCAACCGATCGTCATATTTGGGCCTCAGCCGCCAAAACAACCGTCGGCACTGTCATCGCCATGATGGTGGAAGAAGGTAAGGTGGACCCTCAAGCGCCGATCACCAACTACGTGCCAGAACTCAAGGGGACGGTATGGGACAAAATCAGCGTGTTGAATGTTTTGAACCATGCCACAGGCCTCGACAACGAAGAAACCGCTGAATCCATCATGAACCCAGATTCCGCCGTTGTTCGCTTCTTTGCCGCAGCATTTGGTTCTCCGCGCTATGCCACAGGGGAACTGGAAGGCTGGCTTGATGTCGCGAAGGACACAAAAGAGGTTGACGATGAAAATGCCGGCGAGCGTTTCAGCTATGCATCGATGAACACGATGGTATTAACGCAGCTTATCGAAAATATTGAAGGAGAAACATGGGCGAAGGTCTTTGAAGATCGCGTTTGGTCTAAAGTGACGGCACGTCAGCCTATGTTGACCAACCTCACTCCCGATGGCATGGCCATTTCTGTTGGTCTGATGTCGAGCACCATGGAAGACATGGCACGCTGGGGAGCCCTGTTTACACCAAGCTGGAGTGCGGTCGCCACTGAGCCCGTCGTGTCTCAAGCCGTGATAGATCGCATTCATCAAAGCGGTGACACCAAGGCATATGTCGGCACAACCAAAGAAGCCAGCTCTCAGCATGCTTTCAATGAGAAGTCGCAATACAACTCGTATCAGTTTGACTACATCTTCGACGATGGTGCGATGGCAAAAAGCGGCAACCTTGGCCAATTCATCTACATCGATCCGGCCAGAGATTTTGTCGGCGTCATGTACTCTAACAACCCTTATCACTCAGGGTTTGGCGAAAACAAAGGTCCCGCATTGATGCGTGCTGCAGCCAAAGCACTCGCTGACCAATAATCCACCTTCACGCCACCTTTATATGTGCTTCAGGGACGAAGCGTAATTTTAAGAGATATTAATGATGAAAAAATTTGCGCTGATCCCCGTTGCTCTTCTTCTCGCTTCACCTGTCTTTGCTCAAGATGACAATGTTATCGACCCTGCAGATGTCACCAAAGTCTACACCCAAGCAAGTGCACTTATAAGCGGCAACAGCGACATTCAACTTCAAGGCCAAATATCGGGCGGCCTAGAAAATGGTCAACAGTTCGCGCTATTAGCCGAAGCCTATTTTAAAGATGAAGATCGAAACGCGAACGATTTTGGCAGTGACTACACAAACTCTCGATTTCAGTACTTCCATGTGTTTGAACCGGGCTTTCATGCTGTCCCCAAGCTTGGGTTTTCCGTTGACTACATCAATACACGCGATGATGCAGCAGGCATGAACAACGATCTGATATCTGTTGGTGGTGTCGCGGCGATTAACCCCGCTTACACAGCAGGACTGCTCGTTTTTCCGCGCTTAGGTGGGATCACAGGCGATATCGAATTGACCCAACAAGGCATTGATGATTCCGTCTCCGGTTTCTCGGCGGGGCTCATAACAGCCAAATACCTTGGCGACTCAGGCTCCTACCTTCACTTCACGCCTGAATATCAAAGTGTGTCTGGCGATACGATAGAAATGGACACAGTCTCTTTCAAAGCTGGCATTAATGCGCCCTTAAATAGCGCAAGAACATGGTGGGTAAACACACGTTTTGACTACACCAAAACCTCGCTATCAACGAATAACATAGCCCTACCAAGTGACTGGCAATCTGAAGTTTGGTTTGGTATTCGCAAATACTTTTAAGCTTCCTAATCAATCCGTCAAGGCCTTGCTACTGTCACTCCCATCAGTGGCAGAGGCCTTTTCCTTCTACTTCTAAGCGGTGCTGGCACTCATTAACATTTGTTGTTGGCGATATTGCGGCGCGGTGAATCCCGTCCACTTTTTGAAAGCACGATTGAAGTTAGCCAGATCGGTATACCCACAATGCCAAGCGATATCGAGCATCGATAGCGATTTATCTTTGAGCAGTTTTTTCGCGGTTTGCCCTCTCGCCGTATCACGCAATTCTCGCATCGTCATGCCATTGTCGCTCAACCTTCTTAACAAGGTTCGCGTTGACATGCCCACCATCTTCGCCAACCAATCCACATGAAAATTAGGCAAGCACGCATAGGTACTCGCCAGCTTTGTCATGCTTTCCATCCAGTGCTCCGACAGCTCTCGATCTTCTACTGCATGAAATCCCTCAGAGACCGGCAATTCAATCGCAGCTATTGGCTGTTGATAGCGAATATTTAATTGCAAGAAAGAGGCTGGAAGCTGATCTTTAGGCGGAGGATTAATACTCATCCACACATGATTGGGTAACCAATTTTCATCAACAAAACGACGACAAAACGCCCCTAGCACAAGTGTTCTAAACCATTCTGTTTGATCAAAACCCGGTGATGCAGGGCGATAAGCACTGCGGTGGCAGAGCATCCACTGGTCACCAAATTTTTCTGGCCATACCACCACATGATTACTCAACAGCGGCATCCATGCCATCAACACATGCACGCCATCATCTATCGAGTCACATGCATCAAGCGCGTCGCTCAACGCCGGAGAAAGCTGGCTAAGGGAAATCAACCGACCCACCTCAATACCAATATGTTCTTTTTGCGATACCACGAGTTTCTGCAAAAAGCGCATCACATTCACCGCAGGCAACCAACATTCTTCGTCAGCAATGCGTTCGGGAATATCGTACTGAGATGCAATCACCTTCCACTCGATCCGGTTTTTGTTGAAATACTCAATAAAAGGCAGCAGATTTTGAGATGACGCTAAGCTCGGTGTTTTAGGCGTTTGATTGGGCATGGTGTGATAAACATCTGGTTAATCGTCTTGTTGGCAATGTGCCATTAGCGAGAAACACTTGAAAGGCAAACTGTCGTCTATTTAATGTTCAGGTGGTAAGTCATACTTTGTTGCTGAGTTTCAACGTAGAGCGGCTCTGTTTTCAAACCAACGCCGCGCCTGACAGCCAACAACGCTATCTGAACAAGCATCTTGAGGTTGTTTTGGTCTAGCGCATAGCAAAATGTATCCTGACTGATTTATCAAGTTCGAAAACACACTCGTTCAGCATACTTTCAAACATTTTTTTTCTCTGTTTGCCATTAACCATTCCCCTTTAACCTATTGGGTTATTTAATGTTCACGTCAACTAACGTTTGGGCCAACTCAGCCATTTGTTGCGTTTTCTTTGTCGTCGGAGAGTTGGGGTAAGTGGTTGTCCACTGTTCAGAAGGAACACTCACGCATTTAGCGTGTTGACACCGCTAACCTAATAATAAAAAGGACTGACAATGTTTAAACGACTCGGATGCTTATCATTGCTGTTTGTTGCAAGCAGTACGTTCGCTCAAACTGTTCCCGCAACTCACCACACACTGAACTATGAAGGCCGATCCGCCAAGGATTACTCAACAGGCACGGTCCAGTTCAACTGGCCAGGCACAACATTAAAAACGCAATTTGTTGGCAGCCAACTTACTCTGAACCTGATTGGAAATGGCGATCACTTCGATGTGCTGATCAACGGGAAGTTGTCGCACAAAATTCTAACCAACCGCGGTAATACCGTTCAGTCGTTTACTTTATTTGAAAGTGAACAATCCGAGAACGTCACGGTAGACGTCGTCAAACGTACCGAAAACTATGAAACCATGACCAAGGTGATCTCACTGGATCATGATGGAACGTTGAACGGTATTTGGGAGGATCAGCCACATATCCTGTTTATTGGTGATTCCATTAGCGCGGGTTTTGGCAGTGAATCAACCAAACGCGAGTGCACGTGGGAAGAGGTATATACCTCGTCTAACGCCCGTTTAGCCTTTCCTTATCAAACCGGTGAAACGTTAGATGCAAGCATCACGCAAGTGTCTTTCTCAGGCCTCGGTCTTATTCGCAACTGGAGCGGCAATCAACCGCATCACAACCTCACCGACTATGCCGACAAAGCAGGTGCAATTTTTGGCCGGACATTGGCGTTTGAAGACACCTACCCCAACCTGATTGTGGTGGAAGTGGGAACCAATGATTTCAGTACCGATCCCCAGCCTCATGAACCTTGGAGTGACATCGAAGACGTCAAAGAAGCGTGGACAGATCGCATGGTCGAATTTGTGACGGATCTGAAGTCTCGCTACAACAACACCAGCGTCATTTTGATGCCCCGTCCTGCCTACCCTTACGACTACATTATTCCTGCCACACAAGAAGCCATTGAACGGCTAAATAACCAAGGACAAGACGGCGTGTACAGCCATACCTTTGTTTCGCCACTCGAAGGGTGTATCTGGCACCCAACAGTCAAAGAGCATGCGTCGATTGCGACGAAGCTAAGTGACTTTATTACAGCGAATAACCTGCTTTGATGGTGACATACCATCCATAGGTAAAACCATGGATGAAAGAGCGGCATTGTTGCCGCTCTTTTTTTCCCTTTTTTACATTCACCCGCATCCAATCATTCGATGCCTTCGTCTCTTACTACGAAAGCCCTTCCATCAGGCAAGGCTGATCATAATGACAAGGAAATCGAGATGTCTAAATTATCGTTTGCGACACTGCCATTTCTGCTGGCTTCGTGTGCCGTCGCCACTGAAACCGTTAAGCAAACCGATGTTGGTAACGTTTATGCCGATCAAAGCGGCCTCACGCTTTACACCTTTTCCAAAGACCCCAATGGCCAATCGGTGTGCAATGGCAATTGCGCGATTAACTGGCCTCCGCTATTCGCCGATGAAGCGAACCGATCACTGTTTGACGACCATGCAGAATTCAGTCAAATCACACGATCTGACGGAACGGAACAATGGGCATTGAACGGAAAGCCTCTTTATCGATGGAAAAATGATACCCAAGCAGGAGACATTGCAGGCGCGGGCATTAAAGGCGTTTGGCCCATTGCGCGCGCTGACGACGTAACGCTGAGGATTTACAATAGCGGTAAACAACGCTTTTTAGTGGATAGCGACAACATTACCCTCTATACCTTTGATAAAGATAAAAATGGCACGTCGAACTGCTACGGTGAATGTGCAACAAAATGGCCACCCGCTATGGTTGCCCCCGCCTTGCTTTCAAAAGGTGCAAATGCGCTTGAACTGACAGGCGGATATGGCATGACTCAGCGTAACGATGGCACCTATCAATGGACTTACAACAACAGCCCTTTGTACCGATGGTTTAAGGACAAACAGCCCGGAGATATCAGTGGTAATGGTGTGAAAAACGTCTGGCATATCGTGCAACAATGAGGTGAATAGTGAGTGTAGATACAATTGAAATTGGCCACCTACTCTCACGCATTGCGCTTCGAGACCGAAAGGCTTTCGAAGCGCTTTACGTGTTAACTAATGCTCGCTTGTTTAGCCTGCTCAAATCGATAGTTAAAGACGAGCAAATCGCAGCGGATCTATTGCAAGAAGGCTTTTTGAAACTCTGGTTTGGGCGCCCTTCGTACCCCATTAACCATCCTTGGGCATGGCTCTGTCAAAGCATGAGAAACCTTGCCATTGATGAACTTCGACGAGCACGTTACACAAAGGAAGAATTCAGGGCTGAGCCAATGAATGAGACCGATTTTCTGTCTGTCAGGCCCAGTAATAATCCCGACGCTCATTCACAGAAAATGCAAAATTGTTTGCTGGCCCTGTCCGTCGAGAAACGTAACGTGATCGTCCTCGCTTATGAGCATGGCATGAGCCATCAGGAAATCGTAAAACATGTCAGTACGCCGTTGGGAACGGTGAAGTCGTGGATTCGTCGCGGGTTAATGGAGCTGAAAAAATGTCTGAATTGAAGCCAAGTCATCGCTACGACTCACAAGAGCTTCGGGACAAACTGGCGGCAGAATATGTACTCGGCACTCTCCCCCCGCGCGTTCGTCGTAGGTTGGAAACCTTAATGCAAAATGACCCAAGCTGGTGGGAGTACATTGAGATTTGGCAGCAGCACTTTTCTGCCTTTAATCCGGCCATAGATGCCAATACCGATGACAGCCAATTTTCAACGCCCCCCGCTTCCGTCTGGAAGAACCTTTCATTGGCGATCTTCCCTTCATCGACAGGCAACAAAGCATCGACAAGCACACCAAAAAACATCAAGCCTTCGTTGTTTAGACACCCTTGGTTTGTTCCGGTGGGGTTTGTCTTTTCCTTGATGGTGGGGATATTAATCAGCCCTGTGTTTGTCTCACAGACTCCGATCTCTTCTGTCGCTCAGGTTAAACCTGCATCCTATCTCGCCATGATGTCGTCCGCCGACGAACCCAACCTGTTTGCGCTGGTTGCGTATCAAGGCGCCAAACCCGGTGAATCTAATCTCCGCTTACAGCGAAACTTAAGAGACACAGACCTTCCGATGGAAAACGCAGTTGTATGGATGGTCGACAAAGATACGGGCACCCGAAAAGAAATCGGCTCCCTGCGCAGCATCAATGACACCCGATTTATGACGCCAACAGAATGGAAAGCACTCAAGAACAGTACTGAGTTGATTGTGACAGCCGAAATGTCGCCAACCAGTCAGGTGTTGTACCGCGGACGCTGTGTGCAGTTGAGCGATTGGAACGCGATTTAATCTAATCACTCGCGGATTTCACCCAATTCTCAGGCAAAAAAATCCCGGCATCCAAGGAGGAAATGCCGGGTACAGATATCAGAACCGTAAGAGCAGGACTGTTATCAATGGAGTGTGTTCGCGCAAATGCCAACTCGAAAGGCCTTAGCGCAGAAGATCACGACGCAGAAACAGAAAGCCCGTTTGCATCAAAAAAGTGAAGTTTGTTGGCGTGGAACTGAAGACCAACATGATCTCCCGCTTCAACTTCACTTTCTCCGTCAGTGCGAACGGTCAATTTGCCCAATTCGCCGCAATCTACAACTAGATAGATATCCGCACCTAGGTATTCAGTCACATCAATAATGCCTTGGCAGTCACCTTTTTCCGGAGACACCAGATCAATGGCTTCAGGTCGAACACCGATTTGCGTTGCTTCACGCCCATAAGGATACGCACCGCCTTCGCTACCACCCGCAAGCACATACTTATCGCCTTCTGTCATGCAAGGCATCACATTCATTTTTGGACTACCAATAAACTGCGCCACAAACAGGTTTTCAGGGTGGTTGTACAAGGTTTTTGGGCTGCCCACTTGTTCAATGATTCCGCCTTGCAACACCACAATCTTGTCGGCAAGCGTCATCGCTTCAACCTGGTCGTGGGTTACGTAAATCATGGTGGATTTCAGTGATTGGTGCAGCTTGGCGATTTCATAACGCATTTCAACGCGCAAGGAGGCATCAAGGTTAGACAGAGGTTCGTCGAACAAAAACGCGGTGGGATCGCGCACAATGGAACGACCAATCGCAACGCGCTGACGTTGACCGCCCGACAAATTGCGTGGACGCCGATCTAAGTACGTATCTAACTTCAGCACTTGCGCGGCGTAATTCACTTTTTCATCGATTTCCGCTTGAGGTCGCCCCTGTGTTTTCAAGCTAAAGCCCATGTTCTCGCGCACCGTCATGTGCGGATACAAGGCATAACTTTGAAACACCATAGTGAGGCCACGTTTCGCCGGAGGCTGATCGGTCATATCAATATCATCTATCAAAATCTGCCCGCGGCTGGTTTCTTCAAGCCCAGCGATCATGCGCAACAAGGTCGATTTACCGCACCCTGATGGCCCAACGAAAATGACGAGTTCGCCCTCTTCAACAGACAAATCGATACCTTTGATCACTTGCGTGTCGCCATACCACTTCTCGACACGATTGAGTTGAATAGATCCCATGTTCCTAGCCTCCTGCTATGTCTGACAACGACCATGACAACCACACTGATGCTGTCCATGTGAAATGACCACCGCCCGCCGGTGTTCCATCGTCTGCGTTGAAATATTCTGCAAATCCAAAATTCGATATCAGCCCTGCGGTTTGTTGTCGCACCGCACGCGCCAAGACGACATGGCCTTGATCTTCCAGCCCCCAGCCAATCAATGCGTTCATGAACCCCCAAACAGGGCCGCGCCAGTAACGCATAGCATCGTATTTATCACCCGCGGGGTCATAGCTCGGCACAATGTAATGTCCGCTCGCCAACAAACGCTCGAGGTGTTCAACCATGCCGGGGCTTTCAATACCTGCAAACCAGCAAAGAAAGGAGGCATTCGACAAACTGCCTGCGAACTTGCCATTGCGAAGATTGACACTGTCGAACGCTTTCATTTCTTCGTTCCAAAGCTGCATGCAGCCTTGCTCTAGCGTTGTAATCCATGCTTCCACTTCACTGACATCTTCACCGAGCATTTTGCCTATTTCGGCCAGATCACGATGACCGCGAAGCAATGTGAATGTCAGGGTTGGGTCTGCGACACGCAGTGGCCCATTCTTGGCAATTTCTTCCTCATCCCAGCCCGAGTCTCGCCCAAAATACAGCAGCGCAAGATAGCGATCGTAATCAAGCTTGGTCGGGCGCATGGAAGCATCGACGTGTGACGTATCACGACGTTTGTACTCACCGACAGCGGAGGTATCAATCGCTTCTGAGGCTTCATCCCAATCCGGTGCATTGTCTCGGCCACTTTCCCACGGGTGCGTGCTCGCAATCGCGCCAGACTCACCACGACAGTCCATGTACCAACGGTGCCATTTCACCAATGCAGGATAGAGTTTTCTGAGTTTCTCTTCACCCAAGACGGTATCGCGCTGGTAGATTCTTCTTGCGAAGGTCGCCACCAACGGCGGCTGACTGATCCCCGATGAGGCAATCGGCCCTTTTCCCTGCCACACATCGGGGCCGGGGAAGTAGCCTTCATCGGGCTGATGGAACACAATGTGCGGCACCATGCCGTTGTCCCATTGCGCGGTGAATAGCGTTTCGATTTCCTGCCATGCGCGCGGCAGATCGAAGGTGGAAAAACCCAATGCTGCAAAAGCACTGTCCCAGTTCCACTGATACGGGTAAAGCCCCGCTGTTGGCACTGTGTATCCGCCACGATCATTGTCTTTCAATATATCGATAGCTTGTTGATCTAACTTTTCCATCATCGCTTCCCTAAACAGTTCGTCTCTGCATTTTTCATTTGTTCATCCACGCCGCTACTTCACCGATCCGGCAGTCAGGCCTTTCACCATAAAGCGTTCAAGCCCAAGGAAAATTAGCATGATGGGCACAGTGGCAATCACGGCCCCAGCCATTAAGTGCTGCCTTGGGATCTCTGAGCTATTGAGCATGGCAACACCCCGAGTCAGGGTGAATTTTGACGGGTCATCCAACAGCATGAAAGCGAGCAGGAATTCGTTCCACGCAATCATGAACACGTACAGCGACACCGAAGCCATGGCTGGCAGGCTAAGCGGCAAGGTGATCTTCCAAATCACTTTCAGCCGAGATAACCCATCCATTAATCCCGCTTCTTCCACTTCGGCCGGTAAGCCACGGAAGTAACCTTGCAGCATATAAAGCGCAACTGGGATGGTGGTCACAGGGTAGATAAGCAAAATGCCAAACAGCGAATTGCGCAGGCCAAGCATGCTGAATCCGATGTAAATCGGCAGCGCCAGTACGATCATTGGCACCATATAAATCAGCAAAATGGAACGGGACATTGCCGCTTGTCCGCGAAAACGTAAACGTGCGACGGCATACGCGCCCGGTACACTGAACAACAAAGTAACAATCACCGTCGCGACGGAAACGCCAAAGGACGTCAGCAGATATTCACCGAAGTTAAACTGCTCGAACAATTCGGTGTAGGAACGAAACAAGCCAAACCCTTTGTCGAGGTCGAGACTGAAATCAAGCGGATTGGCGAGCAAGGCTTGCTGACTTTTGAGGCTGGTCATCACCATCACATAAAACGGCACGGCCACGATAATGATGAAGAACAGGTAACCAAACCAGTAAAGGAAATTGATGATTGCGCCTTCAAACTCATGCCGATCTAGCCATCCTTTCGGCGCATCAACCAACATGCGTGATAGCGGCCAAACGGTGAACAGTGCCATAACCACAAAAGCGACCGCTTGGGACAAAGTATGCACTTCCAATGGCAGAGAAAACGGCTCTAACCCTGTCATGACCAGAAACAGTAGCAAGAACACTGTCGTGCCGCTGACCACCAGCGCTGTTCCTTCAAGGCGATGTTGCATTCGCAGTATATACACTGCCGCAACGGCCCCAGCGATGAGCGAAGCCATCATCACGGGTGCGACGGCTGCGCCTGTCATCAGTGCGAGAGCAACTGTAACCGTAACGGCTGAACTCGCGCCCCACGCAGCGCCGATCATGGCGCACACGAAATCAGATTGGCGATACCAAATGTGTTCGGTAACGGTTCTCATAACCCCTCCTCCCTGCTGACATAACGGAAAAACAAGAACGAGAAAATCAACAAGCACGCGAAGATCACCACAGCAACCGCTGCGCCCGCGCCAATATTCGACAAGGCAAAAGCTTGCTCATACACGTTCACGGTAAGAGTACGTGTGCCTGCATTACCGCCAGTGAGCAGGAAAATGTCGTCAAATTTGTTGAAAGTCCAAATAAAGCGCAACAAGAAAAGCACAGACAAAATACCCAGTAGCTGCGGAATAGACAGATACCAGAATTGCTGGAACGGTGATGCGCCATCCATGCGTGCGGCTTCATACATATCGGCGTCAATGGATTGCATTCGCGCCAAAATGAACAAGAAAGAAAGGGGGAAGTAACGCCAAATCTCAAACACGGTGACGCTAATCAGCGCGAGGGGCTTTTCACCGAAGAAATTGATCGGCGCACTGATCGCTCCCATCTGAATCAACAGCGCATTGGCGGAACCCGAAAAGGGATCAAACAACGTCACCCAAGTAAACGCCACCGCTATCACGGGAGCGACATACGGGAACAGCATTAAGCCGCGAATAATACCTTGGCCTTTAAAGGTTTTGTTCAACAACAACGCCGCCATCATGCCCACAACAAGCGCGCCTATGGTGCCAAACACGGTGTAAAAAATGGTCACCCACAGCACTTCAGCAAATTCTTCGCTATCAAACACTTTGACGAAGTTATCCAGCGTAAAATTGGTGTTGAATAAGTCTGAGCTGCTCACCCCCGTCATTTCGGCTGGGTAATCACGCATCCCAACAGGGTTGGCAAGATAGGCTTCTTCCACCACGACGGGGATCTGGAATCTCTCTTTGTAACCCGGCGTCCAGTTACCCAGATCACAATTCAGTTCACGTGCACTGAGCGTACAATTCTCTGGCACAGACTGAACCGCTAACCCTTCTGGCAACACGTCTTTCAGTGTGACATTGTCAATTGGCTTTTCTCGTGAGCGGTTGGTGAGGCGATATTCAATCTTAATCTCATCGCCGACCGCGGTTGCTTTACCACGAAAACGCTCGTAAACATTCGGTTCAACCGGACGCAGATCAGCGAGCTGTATCGGCTTTACACTGATCCAAAAAATGGTCAGTAATGGCAGCAGCACAACCAAGGCCACTGAGATTAAAGTGGGTGATAACAGCCCCCACGCTAAACGGGTTTCACGCCGTTGCAGCGGCCCCACCCCCTTGGGCGGTTCAGGCTTGATCGTATTGATTTGTTCGCTCATCCCAATTCCTTGGATAATATCTGCCCGTCAGGAGCGGAAGAATCCGCTCCTATGAAGGTGAATGTGAAAGTGAAAGTGACACTATTGGATTTCGGCTAACGCCTTGTTCATGGCATCGACAGTGGAAGATGCATCGCGCTTTCCGTCGATGTATTCGCGTACCAGTCGGTTGATGGATTGGCTGTTAATCACACGAGATGCCAATGCCAACTGACCGTCTGCGACACCCCAACGTTGCGCGTTGTTCAAGCCACTCACTATCTCTTCAATCATTTCAGCTTCGTACAGCTCAGAAAGTGGTGCTTTGCGATCGACACCCACAGGCAGTTTTGACCAAGCTTCGGTATACAGCGTGGGGTTGGTTTCGTCGCCACGGCGAACTGGGAATTTTCCTTCTGGTGCGATAGCCAAGGTATTGGTGTAACCATCACTCATTGAATAGCGCACAAACGCCATGGCGTTATCAATGTCAGCATCTGTCGTGATACCGAAATAACGCACATCGCCCCATGCCGCACCATCTGGGTTAGAAGGGCCAGAAAAGCGTGTCACAATGCCCGTTTTCGATGCCAGTTCACGACTGGTTGGATCGCTATTGATCGTCGGTGGTGCACTGTCTCGCAGGCCTGCTAGCTCATCAAGAATGAAGGGGGACCAAATGATCATGGCTGCCTTGCCTGCAAAATAAAGCTCGCGAGATTGCTTCCAATACAACTCGCCATCTGGCGATGCATTGGCAATTGCTTTGTAGAAATCGAGCACTTCTGTGGTCTTTTTCTTATCCAGCATTTGAATGCCATCTTTGTTGACAGGAGAAACACCGTTCGCGAGGAAAACATGCTCAAGCACTTGGCTCATGAAGTTTTCATCCACTTTGGTAGCGGCGACAAAGCCGAACATTTCAGGCGGGTTGTGAAGTGCTTTCAGCGCCGCAACCACATTCGCGAACGAATCAGGAGCGGCCAATTTTTTCTCGTCGAACAAATCTTTGCGGTAAACGATCATTTGCGTCCAGCCATCGACGGGTATAGCCGCGTAGCCATCAGGCACTGTGGCCATTTGCAACGCACCAGGCGCAAAGGTATCGCCACCCAATTCTTCAATGACTTCCGTGGCGGCGTCGGCGTCCAAAATGCCAGCTTCACTCCACGGCAAGGTGTATTGAAGTGGGTGATAAATCACGTCAGGTAAATCGCCGGCGGAAAACGCGGCCGTTGCTCGCGTTCCAAGGTCGCTCTCGGTCACAGGGATCACTTCTACCTTGGTACCTGACAGTTTTTCAAAATCCTGCGCCATCTCTCTTTGTCGCTCAAGACGCTCAGGCTGTTCTTCCGTGGTCCAGAATCTCAACGTCTCGGCAGACACCGATGAAGCGCCAAACAACGCGGTCAACACGATACCCGCTAGCCAACGTCGCTTACCTGCTTGCTGATTGTTCATGGTTTTCTCCTTATGGTGCGCATCAATCACACTTACTACACATTGCTGCTACCGCTCTCTTCATCACTATGATCATGATGACAATGAGAACGGCGTTGTATCAGTTGGGCATCAACAAGCTCTCGTAACGCTTCCGGTTTTTCGCCACTGATTTGGCGCAGCAACAAGGTCGCAAGTTGCTCTCCGGAGTAACGCATATCCACAGAGAACGTCGTCAAAGGGGGTGATGAAAACTCACTTTCCGGTAATCCGTCATAACCGATCACGGCCAATTCTGAGCCGATGTCTAGCCCTTTTTCTGCTGCTGCTCGGTACACACCTAGCGCAGCAATATCTAACGCGCAAACAATCGCTGTCGGGGGATAAGGCAAATTGAGCAGAGCTGAACCCAATCGATGACCAGCGGCTTTCGTGATGCCTCCAGACACAATCAGCGATTCGTCAATCTCAAGGCCAACACTTGTGACCCCCTGTCGATAGCCATTTTCACGAAGGCGGCTGTAATTGTATTCCTGACCACCGTTAACAAACGCAATGCGTCTGTGGCCTTGTTTCGCCAATAATTTCACTGATTCGCACATGGCTGACTCACCTCGAATATCGAAGTAGCTGACACCAGTTATGTCGGGGATTCGGCCAAAAATCACGAACGGCACCTTGGCGTCTGTGAGTAACTGAACACGAGGATCTTCAACGCGACTTCTCGGCAAAATGAACCCATCAACTTTGTGCTCGGCAATCAAACGCGTCAGCGTAGCCAGTTCATCGTCTTCACTGTTGGCGGTCGCAACGGTTAACGTCCAGTTTTCGCGGCTCACTGCTCGGCTGATCCCATCAATGAAATTGGTCAAAAAGGGACGGTGCGCGTTGTCGTTGCCTAAATTCAACACCAGCCCAATCGCCCTAACTTGTCCTGTTTTGATCGCTTGTGCGTAGCTCAATGCGCGATACCCCATTTCCTCAGCCTTTGCTCTCACACGTTGTTTGGTTATGAGTGAAATATCAGGATAGTCATTGAGGGCACGCGATACCGTGCCTTTACTCAGGCCAAGAGCACACGCGAGATCATTAATGGTCGGTCGTCTGTTTCGTTGTGCTTTTGCCGCATTGGCCGAGCGAGAACTGAAAACCATAAATCACTCATAGTTTGTATCGTTAATTTAAAAACTATTTAACGAAACCGGTTTCGGCAAATAATTAACGTGTCAATATCGAGAAAAAATGCACCAATAAAGGGAGATGTTGTGAGTAGAGAGTGTGGCAAGGTTTGATAACGGGTTTGAAAGTAGCAGATGGTATCGTCAACAGGTCACGCGTTGAGCACCACAATTGGACATGGGAAAACTCATCATTCCTGATGTGAGATGGCAGGTCGTGACGGCGAAATCTCCCTCTTCTGCCTAAACGAAAAAAGACCAGCTTGCTTGCTGGTCTTTCAAATGAATATTTTGAGCGATGGTGTCCGCTAGATAGCGGGCGTTAGCGCGTTAATAACCAATTTACTACAGTTTACGCCCTAGCCTTTTCTCAACCTGTTTCTTTTCCCATTCTGGGCCAAAAAGATTCAGTACTTCAAAGGCGCTAAGACCGTGGGAAACAATGCCAATCCCCCACCCCATGGCTGGCCACCATGCCCAGATATAATCAGGACTGGTCATAAAGTTCAAAATGAACAATCCCGTAATAACCAACACGTAAGTGACAAGGTGTGAGTAGAACCCCTTGATTTCGCGCACTTGGTTGAGAACACGCGTTTCTTCTTCGGTAATGTTAATGTCTGCTGTCATCTCTGGCTCCGGCTCTTTTTGAAGGTCTGATACTTGAAGTTCAAATACAGCAGCCAAAGATTTCAGTGATTCCAGTCCCGGTTTGTCTCCACGTTCGATACGTTGAATAGTGCGAACGCTAAGCCCGCTCATCTCTGAAAGCTGCTCTTGGGACCAACCGCGTTGTAACCTGAGTTTTCTGACAATCATTATTGAATCCTTTCTGCTGTGTGCCCTTTCAATCTACAAAAAACCGGAGAACACTGGCTACGACACCGTCGTGACACTTACCTGACAGTTGTTTAAAAACATAGGTTTAGCACTGTATATCACGGGCATCAACTTAGCCCGCCAGCAATGCGACAGAAAACCGACTGCACGACGAATGTAACGAAATAGCCCGAATAGGTGCCATGAAATCACAAACCCAAACGCACCGACAGCCACGCTGCAATGTCTTTTATCTGCGCCATACAGACTTGATGTTCCATGGGATACGTCGACCAATTTGGCGTAAAGCCCGCAGCGAGCAAGTCATCTCGTGCTTCTTCTCCCATTGCCGGCAATACCTCAGGATCGAAACTGCCATGCATGATTTCTATCGGAAGCGCGCGATTTACTGCTGAATACTCAATGGTGTCAGAGGTCGGAAAGTAGGTTGATAACGTGAGCAAACCTGCCAGTGGATGGGGAAAGCTCAGCGCCGCTTGATACGCGACAGCGCCGCCTTGAGAAAAGCCTGCCAGAATAATGCGCTCTGACGCAATGCCACGTGCCATTTCTCGCTCAACCAAATCAGTGACGCTTTTTGCAGATGCCAACAGTTGTTCCGTATTGAGTTTACGCCCTGCCCCCATCTCTAAAATATCATACCACGCTGGCATGACCATACCGCCGTTGACGGTGACAGCAAGGGAGGGTGAATGCGGAAAGATAAATCGCACCGGTGCAGACGCCGGTAAACGCAGTTCGGGTAGGATGGCTTCAAAATCATGACCATTTGACCCAAGACCATGTAACCAAATCACGCTAGCCGTGGCGGCGACTTGGGGTTCCACTTCTACACATTTAAGCATTGTTGTCTGTCCATATAGATATCGTTATGCCTGGTAGACATAACGATACAGCGAAGCATTCCAAATGGCGACTGGCCGTTACCGTTAAACACTGCGCTCATTTTCAATCACCAAGATGTTGGAAAGGGCCGGCTGAGGTAGAAGCTTGAGAATTGAGAATTGAGAATTGAGAATTGAAAACGATGATCCATATCGCACGCAAATGATTTCACGTGCGAATGCGTGACAGGCTTAAGCGGGTGTCGGCATCTCGGTGCGAAAAACAGTCGCCATCGGAACATTCACCATAATTGATCGGTCAAGCTGTCCCACTTCCATCGCGACCGGACGCTCACCTTCACCGTCAACCAGCAAACCCGTGAGCCCCTTTAACGGGCCGTTGATAACAGCGACCGTGACACCATCAACAAGATTGTTGGCGAGTGAAGTCGATTCATCATAGTGATAAAGAATGGTTTTAATTTTCACAATGTGCGTTTCAGGAATCGCGGCGAGGTAATGACCATTTCTGATCATATGAGAGAAACCTGGCGCTTGCTTCACCTGCGCCAATCCTTCAGGCAGGGTGCGCACAAACACATGAGATTTAAACAATGGCTCATACGTCGTCTTGGTTTTAAAGCCAATCATTTGTCTAGTCGCCCGACGCGGCAGATAAACGTCATACCCTTTTGCCAACAAATGTTCGAACAACATGCTCTCAGAATTGGCGTGGGTATAAACTGCATACCAGCGATAGTAATGCAATTCGCGATCTCCTATTTGGGCGAATGCCAACAAGAAAAATACAAGGTTGGCATTTAAGGCAATGAGGATGGAACAATCAAACACTTACACGGCGGATGCCGATTTTCCGGAGCGATAATATCGCTTCAGCCCCGTACAGAGAAGCGAAAAAAAGCAATGATGAGAGATGGTTTCCTAAAGCAGGTGTGTGGATACGATTGGTGTCACATCAATCCTTGGTGAAATCCTTGGTGAAATGTTTAGTCAGGAAGTGCAATTGATGCTCTATGGGGTATTCGTCGAGTGACATTTTGCACTCGTATCCTAACTTTTCATAAAAAGGTTTTGCTTGAAAACTGAAGGTATCAACCATAGAAGAATGACAGCCTTGTTCAATCGCATAGGCTTCCATCTTTTCCATCAGTGTCTGACCTATCCCTTTGCCGCTCAATGATGGCTCGACCCAAAGAAAACGAATGTACATCCAGTTCCCCCATAGGCGAGAAACAATACCGCCAACGCGAACGCCCTTTTCATCAACCGCATACATGCCGATGTGTGTTTCTTTTATATGATCAACAAACGGGTCGTTGAAGGCGCGAAGTCCAACAAGCACATCATCAATATCTTGCTTGCTGGGGTCGACAACAATCTGATAATTCATCACACCTCCTTGTGCGAAAAGCTAAAGCTTGGAAGACAATCCCGCTAAGCGCTCTGGTGCTCTTCGGCAATGGCCTGCTTCAACTGTTTAATGCGCGTTTCTTTATAGCCAAAAATGCCAAACATCGCGATAGTGACGCCCACACAGGTATAAAGCTGAACTTGCGTGTACACGTTGAAATTTGAGATCAGGAAGAACAGCATCAATGCCATCAGAACAACCTGAATGATCCAACGAGATTTGTCATTGAAGTTGAACGTTTTACTTTCTTCGTCGTACTTAACGTGGACACGGCCAACAAGAAAGCCGAGGTTTATCAGCAAACCGTCGTTATCAGTTGCTTCTTTATAATCAATGCGGTTTAACGCCAAGTATTTTTCCAGACCTTTCAGATCCATGAATTCGTTCTCCTTCAAACGCAAAAAGGCAAAAAACAACAACACGGGTTTTCTGCTCGCCCAGATAATACCAGAACGCTACAAGGGCAGCAGTGCCTAATGCGCAGAACAGCCCCGCAGTACTCACACAAAAAAGTGAGAAAATATTTCACCCCTTTCAGAGACTCGCCCGTTTATATCGAAAAACCCACGATAAAAAGGATCGGGATATGAAGCGTAATCAAGTCTCTATTGCTGTTGCAACAGCACTCACGGTTATCATTGGCTGCTCAGAATCTATCAATGACAACACACCAAACGCCAAAGAAACGCCCACCCCTGCGATTCAGGAAGAAGTCTTGGTGTCACGAGTGGAAGTGGAAGCAGTAGAAGCAGATGCCATTCAAGTCATGCCATCTTCTCCAACAGCAAAAATCGCCTATAACAGTGCTGCGCATAAACAGTTGGCGGTGATGTCGATGCCAAACCCTGCCCCTGACCTTGCCGATCCATTCTTCGAGCCAGAAAATCGCGATAAGTATCTCGACACCCCGAGCAATAGCACCCATTTGGTCGCGACTACCCCGTTATCAACCTTTTCAGTCGATGTCGACACAGGCAGCTACACCAATGTGCGCAGCTACCTCAAGATGGGAAATACGCCACCCGCGGATGCCATTCGCGAAGAAGCTTTCATCAACTACTTTGACTACAACTACCCTGCCCCGTCCACCAAGGTTCAACCGTTTTCAGTCAACACTGAGCTGGCAACAGCGCCTTGGAATGCTGAACGTCAACTCTTGCGTATTGCACTCAAAGGCTATGACATTCCTATCAACGAGCGAAAACCCTCAAATCTCGTGTTTCTGGTTGATGTCTCCGGCTCAATGAACGAACCCAACAAACTGCCCTTGCTAGTGCAAAGCCTTTCTCTGATGGCGAAGAACCTTGGCAGCGACGACAAAGTCAGTCTGGTGACATACGCCGGCAACGCTTCCGTGGTGCTTGAACCAACGCAAGGTGATGATCAACAAGCCATCATCAACGCCCTGAAAAGCCTGCAAGCAGGTGGTGGCACATATGGTGAAAGTGGCATTAGGCTCGCCTATGAACAAGCAAAGAATGGCTTTATCAAAGACGGGGTTAATCGCGTGATTTTGGCGACCGATGGTGATTTCAACGTCGGCGTCACCAGCCTGGATGCACTGAAAGATTTGGTGGAAGAGGAACGTGAAAACGGCATTTCTCTGACCACGATTGGATTTGGACGCGGAAACTACAACGACGCCATGATGGAGCAACTGGCCAATATCGGTGACGGCAACCATGCCTATATCGATACCCTGCATGAAGCACAGAAAGTGCTATTGCGTCAGATGAGCGGCACACTGCAAAGCATTGCATCAGACGTGAAAATTCAAGTCGAATTTAACCCTAACACCGTCAAAGAATACCGTTTGATCGGCTATCAAAACCGCAAACTACGCGATGAAGATTTTAACAATGACAAGGTTGATGCCGGAGAGATTGGTGCAGGCCATACTGTCACCGCGCTTTATGAGGTGACACTCGTTGGCGACCAAGGCCGCATTGACGATCTTCGTTATCAGGTCAATACATCTGGCAAAGCCGGCTTTGGTGACGAACTGGCGCAAGTCAAAGTCCGATACAAACTGCCGGGCGAAGAACAAAGTAAGCTCACCACCCAATTGGTGAATAACAATGGCAAACGCCAGTTCACAGAAGCAAGTACCGACTTTCAGTTTGCCACCGCCGTCGCTGCCTTTGCGCAGAAACTCAAAGACAATCACTACGTGGATGGTTTAGCCTACAGTCAAATTGCTGATATCGCGCGGGAAAACCGAGGCGACGATCCGCACAACTATCGTGGTGAATTTGTCAGCTTAGTGGAGATAGCTCAGAGCCTGTAATGGACAATCAAAGCCTTTAATGAACAGTCTAACTGACGAACAACTGATGGTGAGTTTCAGCAAGGGCGAACAACGCGCCTTTGCTGAACTGTATCAACGCCATAAGAATCCGTTATATCGCTACTTCGTCCGACAACTGGGTGCGAGCCAGCATGCCCGCGCAGAAGAGCTGTATCAGGATGTTTGGTATCGTGTGATCGATAAGCGCGAAAGCTACGCACCATCCGCTAAGTTCACCACTTGGCTTTATCATATCGCCCATAATTTGGTGATTGATGAGCACCGGAAAAATTTGTCGTCCGACGCTTACGCCAAGACACTGAGCGATGAACAAAAGCACACGCCAGACATGGACGGCGATAAACCGCAAGCCATCAAAGCCTGCATGGCCTTATTGGCGCCCTTGCAGCGCGAAGCTTTTCTGTTGCGCCACGAAGCGGGGTTTGAACCCGCACAGATCTGCGAAATTTTGGGGGCAAAAGCCGAAGCCGTTAAAACACGCCTTCGCTATGCGATGGAGCAACTTCGTGAGTGCCTGACGAAAAAACTCGGAGAACGCCAATGACAGCGCCATTCAAAGATGAAGACATCGTCGCGCTGTACAAGGAAAGCGCGACTGAAACCCCAAGTGATGCCTTGGATAATCGTATTCTTGCCCATGCAAAATCCGCTACTCGTAAACCGGTTCCTTGGTGGACGTATGCAGGCGTCGCCGCCACGGTCGGATTCATTGCCTTGCTCGCACCGTGGAAGTGGGTCGACCAAAGCCTGCAATCACCGGCTCATATTGAATTGATGGAAGCGCCAATACCAAAGCAGAACCTCCAGCAAGCAGAAAGCCTAGATCTGGAATCCACGATAGAGGCTGAAATAGAAATAGAAGCCGACACTGCGCCTTTGGAAGAGCGATCCCTGCTGAAATCCCAGCCAGCCGAAGCCTTTAAATCGATGGATAGCCAACGCACACCACAAGCAAAATCCAGCGCGGCAATGAAAGCCAAGCTCAGTCCATTTGCAGAAGTGGAAAGCCTGCTTGTAGAGGGCGAGAAACAGAAAGCCATTGCATTGTTAAAGCAACAACTGGACGAACAGCCAGCGTTATATCGCTCGCTGCCAGCTCATCTCAAACGCCTACTTGATGAAGAAATAAGTAATTGATAAATAACACTTAACTATATATTTCGATATTTGTGGAAATATAACAATTGACGTGATGATTTTTGTTCCTATAATTCTAGAAAAATAGAAATGACAAATTCAGCTTTTTTAGGGAATTTACAGTGACTGATTAGACATCAGTAGGAGAATGAATATGAATCCAGAAATCATGACCATGGCAAAAGAAGCGCTCAATATGTTTGCGTTTCTAGCCACAGAGCTAATCATCTTGTTTCTAGCAATCAGCTATATTGTTGGCATTTTGCAAGAATTTCTTACCCCAGAAAAAGTTCAATCCATCCTGAGTTCGAAAAAGGGGAAAGGTTACTTTATCGCCGCGCTATTAGGTTCGATCACCCCTTTTTGTTCTTGCTCAACGATTCCTTTCCTAAAAGGTTTGTTGCGTGCGAGAGCGGGTTTCGGCCCTATGATGGTGTTCCTGTTTGCCAGCCCATTGCTTAACCCAGTCATCATTGGTTTGTTTGTGATCACCTTCGGCTGGAAAGTGGCAGTATTTTACTTTGCCGTCGCAATGACAGTGTCAGTTGTTGCTGGTTACACCCTTGAAAAACTGGGCTTTGAGCGTTATGTAAAACCAGAAGCGTACGAAGCAGCAGGTGCGTCTTCATGCGGTACTTCTTGCGGTGATTCAAGCGAGAAAAAAGCAGAAGAAAAACCTGCATTAAGCCGCGCTACAAGTGCATGTTGTGAACCAGCTCCAATGGCGGCGAAAACCTATTGCTGTGGTGATAACGCGCAAAAAGCAGAACCAAAAATTGAAGTATCTTGCTGCTCAGCAGACGGCAGTACGACAGCCACGGTTATTGAAGACAAAGAACCAAGCCGTTGGGTACGAATTTGGCACTCAACCTGGAAAGATTTCAAGCAAGTCTTCCCATACCTAATAATGGGTATTGCAATCGGCTCGTTAATCTACGGCTTCATACCGACGGATTTAATTGCCAAATACGCAGGTGAAGCGAAATGGTATGCGATTCCAGTTGCAGCGGTCATCGGTATTCCCTTGTACATCCGTGCTGAAGCGGTCATTCCACTCAGTGCTGCACTGGTACAAAAAGGCATGGCGTTAGGCTCCGTAATGGCACTTATCATCGGTAGTGCGGGTGCAAGTCTTACAGAAGTGATTCTTTTAAAATCAATCTTTAAGAACCAAATGATTGCAGCCTTCTTATTTGTCATCCTAACCATGGCAATCGGCGCAGGTTACCTATATAGCTTTATCTTTGCTTAAACTAAATGAAAATCCTCGAGCGATTGCTTGAGGATTTTTTTCTTTTAGGGGGACGACAATTGCAGAATTCTATGAATGTTGAGAGTATCAGTGCTAACAAATAAAGGCGCAAAACTGTCTCAGCGATTCCGTTAATCTTGAGGGTTTTGTTTCGCACTGATGTCGGCATAGGTGTGAAGCAGCTCTGTCAGGGCGTTAACCCAGCCAAATACATCCACAGGTGCATTTTTCAGTGTTGCTTCAACGTGCTCACAATGTGTTTCAAGGGAAATTGCTTGCTCCAATCGAAACGATATCGCATAGAAGTGCCACAGGATTAATCGCGTCATCCTTTCACTATTTTGCTTCGCATTTTCTGAGTCATCAAAGGCTTGTTGATTTTCACTCAGAGCGATAGCGGTCATACGTAGCATTGCATCAAGACGTGCTGACAACATGCGTTCTTCGCTGTCTATTTCCTCTTGCTCAAACGTGAAGATTTCGCTCATCACGTCCTCTGGCACCATTCTGCTTATGATTCGAGCGCTAAACTCTTCCAGTTCATGGCGTGGCATGGTTACGAGACATTCAAAGGTGTAATCACGAAGCATAAGGTCACTCTAATTCGTTATAGATTTCGATTGTCGCATTCTAAATGCTGAAGTGTGATTTGCCACGGTTTTCTTAGCGCGGCAGCCTGACCAATCCCATGATGATGAAAACCACAATAGTTCCTTGGCAGAAGAGGAAAGCCTATCTAGGGAGGTTTCGGCACCGAGCGCTGAATGAAGAGGGTGTGAGCGATTAGACAATGAGCCTTGGATTAGCTGGGTGTGAGAAGAAGCCAGAGTCTTGCTCCGGCCTTTTTTTGTTTTATTTGGCTTCTACATCATACCAAGGGAAAGGCCCCATAAACTCGTCCGACAAAATGCGCCAGATGTTCATTTCCAACCACTGATCGTAACCCACCCAATTCTCATATTTGGGTAGCTTCAATACTGAGGGGATCCGGAATGGGTTTGTGCCTTTCTGTAACTCAGCATAAAAGCCGATACGTAAATCCTGAATGAACGCAAGTTGGGCCTGAATTTCCTCTTTGCCGCCACCTTGAAGAGGGTTCTCTCCTTCATTGTGAGAAAACACCGCACGGTCGAAATCCAGCGCGAGAATTTCGTTCAACGAACGTTCCCATTCACGCGGGTTAAAATCCGGTACGACAGCAAAGATGACACGATTAGGTGTCACCAGATCGGCAATGTAGGCAATGCGCTCTTTCGGTAGCACGAACACGGTCATGCCCATGCCGTGGTTCAAACCCAGAAAATGCAGTTCAACCTTGGTATCACCAAACATCATATCCTTGCGAGAACCCGACCACGTATCAGTCGGATTGACCATATCCGGATAGGGGTTGGCCTTAATCCACTTCGCCGCATCTTTGTGAGCAAGAATTTTGGCTCCCTGATCAAGGAAGACTTGCCCGCCACTTGAGTGATCCCAGTGGTTGTGCGTTTGAAGCGCCCAGACAATCGGTTTATCCGTGATCGATTGGATTTCTTTAACCATGGCTTTCGCGTGAGGTGTATTGATCGTTTCAAACACAACGACGCCTTCATCGGTCACTGCAAACATGGAGATATACTCTCCAGATTGCGAGAAGGTGTAGATGTTTTGGGCAATCTCTACGGCCTTCGCTGACGCCTTTGCCTGCGCAAGCGGCGCACTGATAAATGCAATATATGCAATAAATATCGAGGCGAGTACCTTGAACCTTTTCATGTGGTCATTCCTTGTTAGTCCTTTAATGACAAAAGGTAGCAGTTGTGACAATGACTAAAGAAGGTGCTAATTTGCATTTACGGATTGTTAAAAATGCAATAAGTATGATCACTCCCGAACAAGCGTTTCTTCAGGTTGTTGAATCTGGCAGCTTTAAAAAAGCAGCACTTCATCTAGACGTGGAAGCCTCATCGCTCAGTCGAAAAGTCGCCGCATTGGAAGCAAGGCTTCAGGTCAAACTGCTTCAGCGCTCAACTGCGCGTTCACTGCCAACCGAATTGGGTCAGGCTTACTACAAAGGCCTTAGCAAACTCACCATCGAGCAATCTGCGCTGGAAGAGGAGATCACCGGCGGTTCGTCTTCAATTCGAGGGCGATTACGAGTGAGTGCCACGGTGGATTTTGGCGAGCGGTTTCTGGTGCCAGCCATTTTACAAATCCAAAAACAGGCACCGGACTTGTCGGTGGAATTGTTGCTTGGCAGTGACGTAGACAATCTGCTTGAGAAAAATCTCGATGTGGCGTTTCGCTTTGGGCCACTGGCTGATTCTTCGCTCTATGCACGGCAGGTGGGCGACATTCCCCGCGTGTTGGTAGCAAGCCCTGATTATCTAGCGAGAATGGGAACACCGAAAAAACTCGACGATCTGAAATCACATCAGTTTGTGCTGTATTCACTCTCTCAAGCGAGAGTGGATATTGCGTTTGAAGATGGCAATCTGTTTTCCCATCAAAGCATTCACAGCAATGTGGCTGCCAACAGCTTACGGTCAATTCGCCCTTTGGTGGTCGCAGGAGCAGGGATCCATTGGGGGCCAAGATGGTTGTATCAACAAGATCTGGATTTAGGGAGTGTGGTTGAGTTACTTCCACAGCACCCCGTGAAAGGCTTCTCGATTTTTGCAGTTTATACCGCAAGAGATTACCTACCCCAGAAAACACGGCGGTTTATCGATTGTGTTGTCGATCAACTCGCTGTACTTCGAGACTAAAAAGGAACTCGAGAGGGAGCGGTTAATGGGTGAGAGAATGAATAATGTGTGGGATGGTTTTGGACAGAAGGGCGTTAGGTATTTCACTTCATGAGCATCGTGTAATTAGATAATTTTAAGAGTAAATGTCGAGTTTCAAACTTGAAGCTAAGCGTTTTTTCTCTCGTCTTATACCAACGCCGCTATCTCTGTGGCCTATATTACGAGATAAAATTATTACACACCTTTGTTGGAAACTATCCAAATTAATATACAAAATGGGCGGGCGTTTGATTCAGATAAAACATAGAAAAGTCACATTTTAATTTTTATTTGCATGTTAATTAATCATTGTTGTATAGTGTCAAGCATGTCAATAAGCTCATTGCTTTATATGAAGGAACATAAGATGACAATGTACCTCAAAACGCAATACGAAACATGCGTAACATCAATAGCTTGGTATACTCGCGACCATACTTTATCAATCTCTTCCTCTTCAAAACTCATCTAAGGCAACCCTTGCCTCGTTGAGCCACATATTGGTTCAATTGAATTCAAGTAAAAAATAATCTTATCGTTAATGCAAACTGCCAATAATTTGCATCGTTTTCGCTATTTTTATTTTTCACTTAACAAAACTGCATTCAATATAAATCAAAATTAATTTATTTTGATTCGAACCATTTCGCCTTGAAAATATAAGGTGAATGATTGTCATTGATTGCATTTATGATTAAAAGCCCCACAAAATATATTGAATAAAGGCATTATCATGGAAAACTTCAAACACCTACCAGAACCGTTCCGCATCCGAGTTATTGAACCAGTAAAACGTACGACTAAAGAGTATCGAGAAGAAGCTATTTTACGAGCAGGTATGAACCCATTCCTATTAGATAGCGACGATGTATTTATTGATCTCCTCACTGACAGCGGTACAGGGGCGATCACTCAACAAATGCAAGCCGCGATGCTGCGTGGTGATGAAGCATACAGTGGCAGTCGCAGTTACTACGCTCTCTCAAACGCAGTGAAAGAGATCTTTGGTTATGATTTAACTATCCCAACTCACCAAGGTCGTGGCGCAGAGCAAATTTATATCCCTGTACTCATTAACAAGGCAGAAAAAGAAAGAGGGCTAGACCGTAGCAAGATGGTTGCACTTTCAAATTACTTCTTCGACACCACCCAAGGTCACACACAAGTTAACTGCTGCGTTGCAAAAAACGTGTACACAGAAGAAGCGTTTGATACCTCAGTAAACGCAGATTTTAAAGGCAACTTTGACCTAATAAAGTTAGAGGACGCCATTTTAGAAGCTGGCCCAGAAAACGTTCCTTACATCGTTAGTACCATTACTTGTAACTCCGCTGGCGGACAACCTGTTTCCATCGCTAACTTAAAAGCAGTTTACGAGCTTGCCCAAAAGCACGACATTCCGGTAATTATGGATTCAGCGCGTTTTGCAGAGAATGCATATTTTATCCAACAGCGTGAAGAAGCCTTCAAAGATTGGACTATTGAGCAAATCACCTACGAAACGTACAAGTATGCTGATGGCTTAGCCATGTCGGCTAAGAAAGATGCAATGGTACAAATGGGTGGTCTGCTTTGCTTTAAAAATGAGTCTTTCATGGATGTATACACTGAGTGTCGCACTCTTTGTGTTGTTCAAGAAGGCTTCCCTACATACGGAGGACTTGAGGGCGGCGCAATGGAACGTCTCGCCGTTGGCCTGCGAGATGGCATGCGCCAAGAGTGGCTGGCGTACCGAATTAACCAGGTTCAGTATTTAGTTCAAGGCTTGGAAGATATCGGCGTGATATGTCAGCAAGCCGGCGGGCATGCTGCATTCGTCGATGCAGGTAAACTACTTCCTCATATTCCTGCAAGTCAGTTCCCTGCCCATGCATTAGCTTGTGAGTTATACAAAGTAGCGGGTATTCGCGCCGTAGAAATTGGTTCTTTGCTCTTAGGACGCGATCCGGCAACGGGTAAACAGCACCCTTGTCCTGCTGAATTGCTACGTTTGACGATCCCACGTGCAACTTATACTCAAACGCATATGGATTTCGTCATTGAAGCCTTCCAAAAAGTGAAAGATAACGCGGCGAACGTAAAGGGTTTAGCTTTTACGTACGAGCCTCCAGTACTGCGCCATTTCACAGCACGCCTGGTTGAAGTTGAGCCAGTTTCCGACACGCAGAAAAAGAAGCAAACGTTTACAGAAGCATAGTGTTAAGGGCGTGCCTCTTGGCTTGGGGCACGCTTTTTCTTAAGTGTCACAATAAGAAAATCTAGCTTAAGAAAGTATTTATCCAATATCGTGAATAATAACAAGTAGGTATATTTATGAAAGCTACTGCGACGAAAATTCCAACCCGCACGACTAATGAAACAACGAGTCCCTCTTTATTAGGTGGAGCCTGTATTATCGCCAGCATTTGTGTTGGCGCAGGCATGTTAGGGTTGCCGAGCGCAGGTGCAGGCGCTTGGACCACATGGTCAATAATTTCTATTATTTTTACTATGGTCATAATGACCATTTCGGGATGGATGTTACTCGAGGCGTTTAAGCACTACGACCTTAAAGTATCATTTAATACTGTCACTAAAGACATGCTTGGTGGAAAAATAAATAGCATTAACAATATTACCGTGTATTTTGTTGGTGGAATTTTATTGTATGCCTACATCACTTCGTCAAGCTTGATCCTTTCGGACATGTTTGACTTAAGTAGCAAAATAACATCCATCTTATTCGTTCTTGTTTTCTCAGCTTTTGTTTGGCATTCCACCCGATCGGTGGACAGAATATCAGTGATACTAATCGCTTTTATGGTTATAAGTTTTGTGCTTGGCATATCAGGTCTAGCAGTCAATATTGATGCATCAGTACTGTTTGACACTATTGAAAAACAAAGCAGTTACGCACCTTATGCGATGGCAATGTTACCCGTGGCGTTAACTTCATTCGGTTACCACCATTCTGTCTCTTCAATGCGCTCATACTACGGGGAAGAACGCCGCGCTAAATACGCTATTTTAGGCGGCACAACTATCTCGCTGGTTTTATATCTGTTATGGCTGCTATCAATATATGGCAACTTGAATAGAAACCAATTTGGTCCTGTAATTGAACAAGGAGGGAACGTTGATATACTCCTTTCAACTCTTGATTCTGTCATTGCTTCCGACAGCGTGGCCAATGCCATCAATAGCTTCTCAATGGCGGCTCTACTCTCTTCATTCATCGGTGTTGGTTTAGGTGTTTTTGACTTTATTGCAGACTTATTCAAATTTAGCGATACCAGACTAGGACGCTCTAAATCTTGGGCCGTGACGTTTTTACCGCCATTGTTCATGTCTCTGATGTTCCCATTCGGCTTTGTCATCGCGATTGGTTACGCTGGTGCCGCCGCCACTGTTTGGGCTTGCATTATCCCAGCTATGCTTGCTTATAAATCACGTACTCGTACAGGTGGCAATAAGGGCTTTATCGCACCAGGAGGAACCGCAATGATTATCGTGGTTATTGCCTTTGGTGTGCTAACGGCATTGTTCCACATTATGTCTATGATGGGGATGCTACCTACTTTCCTAGGCTAGTAAAACCTTGACGGGACAACCTTGACGGAACAGTCACTGAGGAGCCCCCACAAAGTTAAGCAGTAACCTTTTGAGCTAACGATGATATATCTAATAGTAATGTAAGTGTGTCTCGCCAAACATCTACAGAGAATTGCCAAGACGATTTTTTATAGCGGCGTAAACCTAGGTTAAGGTAGCTCAATACTCGCCGACCCTTGATGGGATTTGCTTGGAAACGACACTGAATGCCTTGTTGTTCGGCGAGTAAACCTAACGTTATAAATATCGTAAAGCGAGCGTTGATGGTAGCTATTTGTAGAGGTCAACTCATTCCGGACAATAAATTAGGCCGATTTCAGCTTTCGCAGGTGAAAGCTACCGAACTCGATAGGCCTTGTTGATCAAATCGTTAAGCTAACGAATTGATCCTATTTGATTTTAACGGCCTAACCAGTTGGTTTTCTAACAGGCATACCGAGTCTTATGACTTTGTTCATTGCCTTGACGTTCGCTAACGCTTCTCCGACTTGTGCGTTGTAATCTCTTAACGTCAATTTTGGACTGAGTAACTGCTTATAGCGGTACATCGCCGTTTCTGACAATGACCGTTTGTGATAACCACTTTCTTGTTTCCACGTGGCGAGATCACCCGATTTTAAGGCGCTTACAGCTATGTTTCGAGGATGCCCTTCCTCCCAAAAACCTGCGTTACTTCTCGGAGGAATGGTGGGTGTTATCCCCTTATTTTTCAATACACGATGGCACGCTTTAGTATCATAAGCACCGTCAGCGCTCACTTGTTGAACCTTTCGACGAAGCGGATTCAACAACGTCGGTAAGACTTCATTATCACCAACACTATCCAAGCTCACTTCAGCAGCAATGGTCTCGTGCGTAGCGGCATCAATAGCGAGGTGCAACTTACGCCATACTCGGCGTTTTTCTTTACCATGCTTACGCATTTTCCATTCACCTTCCCCATACACTTTTAGACCAGTGGCATCGATGACGACATGAGCGATAGGCCCACGGCTTGGAGAACGATAGTGAACTTCGACGGTCTTTGCTCGCTTGCTAATACAGCTATAAGAAGGAGACGTCAGTGGAACATCCATGAGCACAAACAGCGAGTTAATGAATCCTTCGAGTGCTCGCAAAGGGAGCTTGAAAACTCCTTTGATCATCAATGCCGTCTCGATCGATGCATCACTGAATTGAAAACCCCGACCGCGCTTCCCATGGTGTTTATTGCAGCGCCAAGATTTGATGGCAGCAGCATCAATCCAAAAGGTGACCGAGCCACGATTTTTCAGGGCTTGGTTGTATTCTTTCCAGTTGCTGATCTTGTGCTTGGATTTGCCCATCATCATCTACCTGTTTGAGGTCCTGATGATCTGATCGCGGCTATTGGGATTAGTTCAATGATTTAGGAAACAACGCCAACTCGATACGGTTGGTTAAAAAGAAATAGCAATCTTGATGGCGTATTGAGAAAACGCATAACAATTCAGCCAAACAGATGCTTAATACAGGCCTAAGCTGGATGCTCAAAGAGCAAGCGAGGCTTATCTGGTATGGCAATCGAGTAAAAGGTGCAAAGTCACGCTGGCTTGAATAGATAGCTCTAGTAAAAACGAGTGCCCTCAAACCTATGGTTACGGCAGCCAAAACGGTGAATAGCCACTTTTGCAGGCATTATGCATAAGAAAAATTTGATCTTTGTGAGACGATTCAAGACTCAGATGCTCGAAATGCAAACTCATTTTGGGGCAAAAGTGTGTTGGAACATCACCTCGACACTATTCGCTGAAAAACTCATCGGTACAATGTCCTTACCCAACACATAGGCACAAACCTGATGCCATTAAATACCGCTTCGCTGTCGGTGGTGTTGAAACCTTGGGATGCGTAAAAGCTGACTGAATTAACCGATGCCCTTAAACGAACTTCGTCGGCATCCGCTAGCGTTAACAGGTGCTGCAATAACAACTTACCTAAACCCCTTCCTTGATAATCACTATCGACGAACAAATGCGTTATATAGTCTTTGCCTCTGATCGCACCAAAGCCGATCAATTTTCCATTATCAGTCATTTTCGCACTCTGAAAGCACGTTCGATCAAACGTCGTTTCTACGTCTGGCAGGACTTTCATGGTAAAGAACTCCCGCCCTTCTTCACTAAAATGTGGAAGGATATTTGTATTAGCCACACGACCAACCAACTCAACGACTGATGCTAAATCGGCGAAATCCGTTTCTTCGATAATCATTGTTTGTTCCTAACTCAAATGCATTCTGTCAGTGCTTTATCTGGCGTCCTTTAGCCAGCCTTTCTTTACCGCATCGTCGAGTTGTTCATGAAACCAGCCGTATATTTCTGGGCTTTCATTCTCGATAAACTGATGCATTTTTATCACCTGATGTTTACGTATGCCGTTTTCTTTCCATGCTCGACCTTCACTGGTGATGTTATGAAGAAACGGCAATATGCGATCAATGACTTTCAGCAGTTTCGCTTCTTTGCTTTCGCCAGCCTCTTGCTCTCCCCAAAGATCAACCATGTCTTCTATTGGGTTCCCTGGGTGCGAAGCAATTTGATTGACACTCTCACGCTCTTTGATGTGCGCACTTTCTCGATTGTCGCTATAGAGAAAGGTATCGCCCGCACCAATTTCTCCAAGATCATGAATCAGTGCCAGCTTGATGAGTTTTGGAATGTCGTAATCATCTTGCAGTAGCGCTGCGAATGCCCAACAAGCCATCGCCAAATGCCATGAGTGTTCCGCAGAGTTTTCAACCCGCTCACCGCCGTTGATGTAAGTTCGTCGATCCACAGATTTCAATGCATCCAACTGCAACATAAAATCTGATATTAAGGAAATCCTATTGGCCAAATGTTGTCTCCTGCCTATATAAAAGGGCGTTTATTCATTCACTTCAATTTTTGAAAGTGGACAAAAATAGTAAGTCCCACCAGCGATTAACGCGCCAAGTACGAAAGCGAACAAAACATTGACGTCATAACTCAAGGCAACTTGGATCGAAATGACTGAACCAACACTAGCAATAATGACTGCCGTCATAGAAATGCGCCAAGCTTTATCACAATGAGAACAATGCTTTGCACGCATCGTCCGTGTAAACAGAGCTTTAGAAAAAGGTATCGTTTTTTCATTGCAGTGGGGGCATTTCAACATACGTATTTATCCAAATGACTAAAGTGATAAACATCAGCTAAAACTGATATGACAAGAAGTTGCGGACACGCCTATGTGCCCTTCCCCACCATAAATGTCGGTTTAGCGATCCGGACGTTCTAATGCATTAAACTAAAACATAAAGTCCGATATAGCGGAAACCCTATCGGTCAAATATCGGCAACGAGCTCATTTAATGCGACCATAAACACAACCAAGGATGCCCTATGATTTCCCGCTACGGTTTCATCATAAAATCACCGGATTACCAGAAAGATCAGCATCAGTCTGTAATTGAATCCCCTCTGTTTCGCTCAGAAATTCTCGGCGTGAGTTCAGATGAAGAAGCAATTGACGCAGCCAGACAGCTCATTGCCAATGGCGCTCAAGTGGTCGAGCTTTGCGGTGGGTTTGGTCAAGAGAGCGCTGAGAAGATCATTACTAAGCTGGACAGCGATATCCCCGTTGGGTTTGTGGCGTTCTCAGAGTGCGAAATGAAAAAACTGGATGGGCAAGCCTAAAACTGATGTGTTATTTCCGTGATCCGCTGGGAACAGTGTTACGCCTAGGTTTACTTGAACACCCAATAAACGCCATTTGAGTGTTAATAATACGCAAAAAACCTCAAATTTTGAGGGCTGAAATGTCGTCTTTTGTTCATAACTCATTCGATTTACGGCAATTTTTGCCAACTACTGTGAGTTTATGCAATCTATTGTAATGGAACGTAAATTCAGTATTCACATGCTGACTCCCCCCGTACTATGCCTGAAAAACAACAACGCCCCACGGTTAATAACACGCAATAAATTATAACGTTACGTCACGCTAACTTATTGCCACGGGCATAAAAATAGACTCTTGGAGCTTGCGCATGTCTACACCAACTCAAAACAAACCCAAAACATCATCCATCAAACGATTCATGGCATTTATCGTTAACTTTCCACCGTATTTGTATTTCCCTGTTAAACAGAAAGCACCTGAAAAAACCGTCAGCGACAGCGTAAAGGAAAACGCGTAACCGAGATTGAAAGCACCGAAAACTCGGTGCTTTGTTGTGTTTTAGTGCGTGAAAATGATGAAAATGAAAATGAGGACAGTCACCTCAAGAAAAAGATAAACCAGTCAGTTTCATTCCAATGAGTAGAGCCCCATAAATCAACGAACCCGATGCGACGACACATAGAAACCCATGTAGCTTTATGACATACCATACTATCGGCTTCTTCTATGACTACAGCCCGCTCATCACTGATCAATGTATCAGCCACGCCATACTATCATTGCGTGTCTCGCTGCGTTCGCCGCTCATTTCTTTGTGGCTATGACAAACACGCAGACAAGAGCTTTGAACACCGACGAGAGTGGATTGAGAAACGTCTGCTACTGCTCGCACAGATATTCTGTATCGATGTTTGCGCTTACGCCATTATGAGTAATCACTATCACGTCGTTTTGCACATTAACACCAAAGAAGCAGGATTATTATCCCTGGAGCAGGTCGCTGAGCGATGGCTGTCACTACATTCAGGTCCGGTGTTGGTGAACCGCTTTATGGGCGGTGACAAACTCTCCGAAGCCGAGCGTGAACGTTGTGAAGAAATTATCGAGGTCTGGCGAGAGCGACTGACCAGCATCAGTTGGTTTATGCGGTTGCTCAATCAACACATCGCTTCAGAAGCGAATCGGGAAGACCAATGTACTGGTCATTTTTGGGAAGGTCGTTTTAAAAGCCAAGCGCTGCTTGATGAAAAAGCACTAGCGGCAGCCATGGCGTATGTGGATTTAAACCCCGTTCGTACGGCTATTGCCGATACACCTGAGCAATCCGCTTTTACCTCCGTCAAAGCACGGATTGAAGCTTTGAGAAAAGAACAACACACCGCCCCCTACCTTTTCCCCTTTGTTGGAAATCCACGCGAACCCATACCCGATGGTATTCCCTTTCGATTAATGGATTATCTGGAACTTGTCGACTGGACAGGAAGGCAAATGCGGGACAACAAACGTGGGCATATCAACAGCGCTTAACCGCCTATTCTTTCAAGGCTCGGCTTTGATCCCGCAGATTGGCTAGAAGCTTGCATCCAAATAGAGCGGGGCAGGCTAGTGGGCAGCGATGTTGCAATCAAAGCTGCATTACCTCAACTAAACCGAAAGCGCATATCGGGGCTTAGACTGCCTGACGGCTAAACCTTCTCCTTCCTTACCCCAACTTCATCAACTAACAGGCAATCGCCTGTATTTATGCTGTCTCCCGTTCCCATACTTAGTGAGATTTGATGAGAAATCTAGTGACTTGGGGAGCTTGAGTGTCCTTCTGATAAATCTATCTTTACAACAGTAGGTGATCGACAAGTTAGTTGTTGCCGTTCTCTAACGGTGACGGTCCTAGTAAGTTGAGTTACTGTCCTAGTAAGTTACTCTCATCAAAACAGCGATTATTTCCGTTCGGTCTTAGGATTGAGTGACCACTGTAAATTGAATTGCGTTAGCGTATACAAGGTGTGTATCGCTTGTAGTGACGACGAATTGGGTGAATGGATTGATAAGGATATCCTGATGTTTGGTGACACGCTTTCAGCTGCGTTTTGGTTTACATTTCGGCACAAGATGGTGCTTTTACGCATTACCATTATCCCAATTTTGGTGTCAATTTTGCTGCAATTGGTCGCGATTGAATTGCAAAGCGAATCGTTCAGTTATGCCGTGATATTCATAGAAGCGATATTAAGCTCAATTATCGCCATAAACGTTCACCGCATTGTGCTTGAAGGGGAAGAGTCAGTACCTAAGTGGGGGCGATTCAAGATAGGCAAGATAGAGCTGTGGTTTTTGGCACATTACCTCAGTCTTTGGTTCGGGGTTTATGCGATATTTCTGTTAGCGCCGGTGCTTGGTGCGCTTGTTGGTGTGCTCATTGTTGTAGGGGGGATTTTTTCATGCCGCCTCTGCCTCGTATTTCCTGCGATTGCTCTCGGAAAAGCCGTATCGTTTCCTTATGCATGGAATCTGACAGCGCAGCGAACATTCTACATGCTCTGCGTCGTCGCAATAGCACCGCTGGTTTTTAGCTTCTTCTTAATCCCTCTGGGACTTCTCGGTGTTCCTGATGCGATCTTTACCTTTTTTAGTCATGTCATCACGATACTTGCGGTTGTCACGTTGTCATTCGCTTATCAGAAACTGACGGAGGAACCGAAGCATTTGGAAAGAGACTGAGGAATAGAAAAAGAGAAGCAAGGCAGGAGATGAGTCGCATTCTAAATACAATTTGGTGGCGAAATTTCTCTGTCATTTTATGCCCCTATTATCGAATAGGGATAGAATAGTAAATGACCGACTCATCTGAATTAGGTTGGTATTCTCTTCCATATGTTTCAATGTCTGGTCCTTGAGTATGCCAGTCGATCCCCCCCATCAACCACGTGGAATAAATGAAATTTACCGTGCTGTCTAATTGCGTTGGTTTCCCTCGATGTGAAAACTTGGCATATCGTGATGCTGCGACCGACACGGCGGTGAACCCATCAGGAATGTGTGTCAGTGACGAAACCTCTACTGCTGCAATGTATTCCAACAATTCGGCGTTTTCTGTTGTTGGTTGCACCACACCGTAAGCCACATAAGGATCGCTGCGGCATTGAATTTCTTTGATTCTTGGTAAAAATGCGTCCCAAAGTGCCGGCAAGATTTGGCTGATATTATTTTTATCTGAGTCAGACCCATAAAACGTGGTTCTCAGCCCGACGAGCATCATGGCTTTCTGGTCAATGATCTCTGGTTCCAATTTAACTTGTTGATTCAAGTGACGCAGGTAATCAGGTGTAAATTGAATCTTTTTCAACCATCGTTTCTTGCCTTCTATCTGCCTATATTGGTTTGGCGTCACACCGAAAAGTGACTTAAAGGCGCGCGTATAGGCCTCTTGAGATTCAAATCCCGCTTCCAGCGCAATATCCAATATGCGGTTGTCGTCGACCTCAAGGGAAAGCAATGAGCACGATAACCGGCGATTTCGAATGTAGGTTTTTAACGTCTCACCGGTTAGCGCTTTGAAGATACGTTGGAAATGCCATTGGCTTAACCCTGCAATTCTCGCCACGCTATTCAACTGTATGTCGTTTCCAAGGTTGGCTTCGATAAAATCGACGCCAATCTGAATTTTGTCCAAATAGGTCAATATGCTTACCCTTATTCTGGCAATTCAAAAAAGCCGGTGGCGGATACCAACTGCCCTTCATCATTGTATTCACCGATACTGATCCCCTCTCCGAGTATATGTCCTTCTCGATCGCACATATTCCATTTCGCGAGGCATTTATTGTGGTGTGACATGAAATACGTCGTAACAAAGTGACCACCATCGACTTGTTGATGAAAGTCCAACATATACTGAAGCAAGTCGTCCCAAGTCTCTGTTTGAATGAGGGGGTCGGTATACACCACATTTTCATTCATTGACTGCCTAAACAGCGCAATTTTTTCTTCTTTTGATTCAGCCTTCCAAGCGCTTGCGTAGGTTTCCCATATTTTCTGCTTTTCCATCATTACTTACCTTTCGTTTAAAAATGGCAGTTTGACGAATATTGAACATGCAGTTTTGATATTTTGTGCGATTTTCACATTGAACCATCATAGTGATTGGCGAACTGAACGTTGAAACCCGTTCACATTAAGTCAAACCATCTTCTGTAAATCATCAGACTTCCGTTTGGCTTAACTGCGCCGCCATATTCTCGCCACCATTGATCACCACATTGCCAGCCTGTGACTTCGTTGCTTTGGTTTAATGTCCTTTCACACATCATCTCGCCAATCATTCGCAAGGAAGACTCATGACTGATTTAATTTTTGGGCTTCTCGCCCTATTGCTGCTCGCCGTTTTTGGCTTTGGCGCATTCGTGTTAGTAAAAACAGTGCTAAACCGTTTAAACATCAATATTGATTTACCTGAGGTGCAAGCGCGCAGCTCCCTGTTATTAAAAGGCGTGTTGGCCTTGGTGCTTTGTTTGCTCGCCATCGTGCCACTCTCCATGGTGCATGACATGGCGAACGAGCGGGAGTATTTGTACAAAGACGTGGTGAATGAAATTGGCCAATCGTGGGGGAGTGAGCAAACTTTGGCGGGCCCAGTTTTGGTGCTGCCTTACACCTATGTGGTGATTCAAGAGGTGGCAACGGGTGACGGGGAAGTGAAAGAAGTGAGTGAACGTCGGACACGTCGCTACGACGAAGTCGTGATCTTACCGACAACGCTGGATCTGAAAGCGGGATTAACACATGACTTTCGCACTCGAGGCATTTATCAGTCTCTCGTTTACCAAAGCACGATCGAAGGTAAGGCTGATTTTCAATTTGCGTTACCCAATATTGCCAACCTCGAAACCTTCCATTTTGATGCCGCACGTTTGGTGTTCGGGTTATCCGCAAATAAAGCGATTGATGGCGTAGACATGTTCACGGTGACAGGAGAAGGGCTACCCGCTGAAATGAGTTTGATGTCGGGCACCGGGCTGGACACTGATGCACTGAAACGTGGCTTTCATCGTCCGATCTCGCTGGCGGAAACACCCGTGCCGTTTACGTTGGATTTTAAAATCCGTTTACGTGGTTCTCAAGGAATTGGTTTCTTGCCGTTAGGGGAAAGCTCAACCTTCGAATTAACAACAGACTGGCCGCACCCAAGCTTTGTGGGCGCACTGCCAACGGCGAGAAACATTAACGATAACGGCTTTTCTGCCACATGGGATATCAGCCATTTAAGCCGAAATTATCCGCAGGTGTTTGTTGATTCTGCCAGCATCAATCTCGAAGAGGCGAATGCTTATACCCAGCTATTTGAGCCAAACACCCACTACGGAAAGATTGAGCGATCATTGAAGTACGGCCTGCTGTTTGTTGCGCTGACGTTTATTGTACTGATGATGTTCGAACTTGGTATGAAGCAAGGCAATGCACAGAGCTTGTCGGCACTGCAATACGCCATGGTGGGCGCTGCCATGACGCTATTTTATCTGGTGCTATTGGCGCTTTCTGAACACATGAGTTTCACCATGGCATTCATGGCGGCAGCGAGTATTCCATTAATCAGCATTCCCGCGTATGTGGGCAGCGCAACAGGCAGCGTGGGGAGAGGCGTGATCATGCTGTCTATGCTTGTCGGTTTGTATGCGCTCTTGTACTCCATCCTGCGTCTCGAAGACTACGCCTTGCTAATGGGCAGTGGTTTGTTGGTCACGGTGTTGTTGACCTTGATGTTTATGACAAGGAAGAAAAGGTAGCGTCATAATGAAGGGAAGGGCGAATAATGGTTATAGCACAACGCCGCCCTCTCCCTCCCCACGCGCTTCACCACACATCCTTGTTCGGATCATTGGCTTCGGCCCACGCAGCGTCTTCTCGCGCTTCTAAATACAGTTGCAAACCATTGTATGAGGCAAATGCCGCCGCGCCGCCAAGGTGTTGGAAGTCATCAAAATAGTTATCTTCTAGCGGGCACAATTCAGAAAGCGTGCTCGCCCCTTTTGCTATTGCCCACTGAATGGCAAAGCTCGGCGCAATCGTGCCTGAAACCGAGACGTCTTCAATGGATAAGTCAAGATCACTTCGGGCTGCGGCTTCGCGTTTTTCAGCTTCTTCAATGGCAATGTCATCAATGATTTGGGTGCGGCGAGCGGGGGAAATTCGCTTATTTAATTTCGCGATTTTTAACGCGTAATCAAAACGCGCGGGGGTGACAATTTCAACCAGTTGAGTGAGCAGTTCTTTGTCGATATCGCTCGCTTTTTCAAAGAAATCGACACAATTTCTGAGTGACGCATAGCATGTGCCGTTGAATTCAAAACTGCTCGTATCATCCATCGCATCAAAAGTCAGGCCGTCGACAATCAGTGGCCACCCTTGATACGCCACGCGCTGTTTGGCAATTTCATACATGTGCCAGGCACTTTCACCAAAGCCGCCCAAGATGGACCCTGAAAATTCACTCTCGTCGAGTTCTTCTTTGGTCCAGTTTTCACCGATGGCGAGGTGCTTGGTGTATTTGGAGATGAGCGCCTGTTTAACGTGAGCGCGAAACTGCCAAATGGAATTGATGTCGCGAGAGTGTTTGATGGCATCGCATTCTTTGCATGCCGGTAACGCCAACAATGCATGTTCGACATTTTTTCGGGCCGTACGTGGAAAATGAAGAATTTCCGATGAGGGTTCACCACAGAACCAGCAAATGTGGCGCTGGTTGAACGGGATATCGATCAATGTATGAGAGTGAGTTTGCATGGCCGCTTTTACGCTTATTCTGATGGCAGCAGTTTACTGGGTAAGCGCATCAATGTATCTCTTCTTGCGACAACAAAATCCGCTTCTTTTTTCTGGCTTGTCTCAACGGATACCATTTGCAACAAAGTATCCCTTAATCAACCCATTGAAAGGTGTATGATTTCAGACAGGCCACGAACATTGGAAAGCCCATGCAGTTAATCAAGATCGACAAAACGTTATACCGTTCACGTTTAAACAGGGTGATCGTCGCCTGTATTGCCATTTTGGCGATATCAAGCTTGGCGATTTCTCAGACATTGATACTGATTTTCCCGTCTCAAACGGGATCTCACTTTCATTGGAATTTGCTTGGCGTGGTGGTGAGCGCGATTGGGTTGGTGATGACGCTGGTCAAGCTGAAAACTCACCCTAAAATGCGCGAAGTGGCGTATGTATGGGATCTTAAGCAGGCGCTGAATTTAATCTATCGAAAGAACAGAAAGCTCGTAGCGGCAGCCAAACAGGGCAATCCTGATGCCATGCTGGCGCTTCAGTTCAGCTATGAAGGCTCTCGCCAGTTGTGGCAACTGGACGACAACACCATCACCATGAGCAGCCTCAATGATGCGCAGTCACAATTAGATGAGTGGGTTCGCGAGTACAATGTGCAGTTAGACATTACAAACTATCACTCAGCATCACTTAAAGCGTTTTAATCCGCGATCCGATAGGGCGTCAGCTTTGTAGCTATGCGCCTTATTACTTCAACTATCAAAATCACTTCGACCTATATCACTTCAATTTATCCATCGCTTTCGGCTCTTGCTGGGTCGCACAGTGCACACTGCCACCACCGGCAGCAATCGCATCAAGGTTCAATGTTTCGACTTGACGATCCGGGAACAAAAGTTCGAGGGTTTCCTGGGCTTTTTTGTCTGCGGCTTTGTCGCCAAACTCTTGCATGATCACCGCACCATTACAGACGTAAAAACCCACATATCCGGCGGCGAAATCGGGGTCGTCATATTCCTCCCTTACGCTTGAAGGTGTTTCAAGCGGGTGAACCGTGAGCCTATTACCTTGTGCATCAGTCGCGTTGGCTAAGATACTCGCATGCTCTCGGGTTAAGGCGAATTCGTAAGAATTGGGATCAGTCTCTATGCCCACTACCACATTGCCCGGCGTGGTAAATCGCGCATAAAAATCGGTGTGACCATCGGTAATGTCATGCCCTTTGATACCGGGCAGCCAGATAATTTTCTCAAGCCCGAGCAACGGCATGATCAGATCTTCAAACTGCGCTTTTGACATGTTCGGGTTTCGGTTGTTATTGAGGGTGCAACTCTCGGTAATGATCGCTGTGCCGATACCGTCCACTTCAATGCAGCCGCCCTCCATCACCAGAGGGGTATTGATAACAGGTACATTCGCCAACTTGGCAATCTGCGTCGCTACCGTCGCATCTTTCTGATGCATTTGTTTGTCGCCCCAACCATTAAAGTTGAAATCCACCGCGCCAGTATTTCCCACGTTGTTTAGCACAAACGTCGGGGCGGTATCACGCGCCCACAGATCGTCCATGTCACCGACAATCAGATCCACCTTGTCGCCCATCAGTGATTTTGCCAATGCCATGTCTTTTTGACGCACCAACATCGACACAGGTTCATATTTGGCAATGGTCAACGCAATATCAGCCAGATTTTCTTGCACGACAGGCAATAGGTCGCTTCCCCAGATCTGTTTGTTGGCGCCAAACGCCATCCATGTTCGCACGTGCGGTGAGGCTTCATCTGGCATAAACCAACCTTGAGAGAAATTTGTCGCGCCTGTTGTTTTGGCACTAAGACGATGCGTTAACGGCAATGTCATGGCGAGCACACTGGCATGTTGGATAAATCGACGACGAGTGATCATGCTTCCCCTTGAATTAAGGCTGATGATTTAACTATCAGAAAGATAGCAGACACATCATCATAGGGAGCCTTCGCATTATTGAGTGGTGCGTTTTTAAGAGAACACTGATTGCGCATTACTTTCGGTGCACTGCGCTTTTTCCCCTTGAAAGCGAGCGCAATGACCTCCATTTTGAGTGGCAGTGAACCTCTACACCGTCACGCGGTCTCAAACAGGTCATTTTTCCTTTGCTTTTGATTCACCAAGGACAAGAATTTTATGTTATCGGATACTTTTCAACGCCTTAATGATTACCTGCAAAGTCAGGTTATCGGCCAACCACAACTGGTTAAGCAACTGCTGATCGCTTTATTGGCAGACGGTCACATCTTGGTGCAAGGGCCACCGGGTCTCGCAAAAACCCGCGCAGTCAAAATGTTAGCGGACTGCATTGAAGGGGATTTCCACCGCATTCAATTCACCCCTGACCTGCTGCCAGCCGATCTAACGGGTACCGACATTTTCCGTCCTGAAACGGGAGAGTTCACCTTTCAGCCGGGGCCAATTTTCAATTCACTGGTACTGGCGGATGAAATAAACCGCGCGCCTGCCAAAGTGCAGGCCGCCATGCTTGAAGCGATGGCAGAAAAGCAGATCACGGCAGGCAGAAAAACCTATCCGTTACCCGAGCTATTTCTGGTGATGGCGACGCAAAACCCGATCGAGCAAGAAGGCACGTATCCGCTGCCGGAAGCGCAGCTCGACCGCTTCTTGCTGCAATTGAACGTTGAATACCCAGATGCCGACAGTGAACTAGAGATCCTTCGTCTTAATCGCGGCGAAGCGCAAGGTCTAGAGAAACAAGAGCCTGTGCATCTAAAACAAGAGAACATTTTTGAAGCACGTCAGGCTGTGCTTGGCATTCACATGGCAGAAGATGTAGAGAAGTACATCATTCGTTTGATCATGGCGACACGCGATCCGCATCGTTACAGCGACAAACTGGCGGCGTGGCTACAAATGGGTGTCAGCCCTCGCGCCACGTTAGCGTTAGATCGCTGCGCCCGTGCACATGCATGGCTAGCAGGGCGAGATTTCGTGACCCCCGACGATGTGCAAGCCATGGCCTACCCTGTGCTGCGCCACCGCCTGCTGTTGAGCTACGAAGCGCAAGCAGAAGGTATCGCGGCGGATAGCGTGGTGAAACACTTGATTGAGCAGGTCGCCAGCGTATGAGCCTGACAGACACCACCGCGGTTTTGCCACCACACAGTGACGGCGTCAACGTGGGTCTGGCTGAACTGCTGCACTACCAGAAACAGGCGGTGCGATGGCTGCCGCCGGCGTTGAGCATTTGGTCGCAATTAAGCGGCCAACACGGCAGTCGCCAGAAAGGGCGCGGCATGAACTTCTCTGAAGTGCGTCCGTATCAATCGGGCGATGACATTCGCGCCATTGATTGGCGGGTGACGGCACGCACCGGAAAAACCCACACCAAGCTGTTCACGGAAGAACGGGAACAGCCTGTGATGCTGATGGTCGATCTCAGCGCCAGCATGAAGTTTGGTTCGCAACTGATGTTGAAATCGGTTCAAGCCACTCACTTTGCCAGCCTACTCAGTTGGTTGGTGGTGAGCCAACAAGATCGCATTGGTGCGGTGATCTACAACGGCATTCAACTGCGCGAGTGCAAACCGACCGCAAGACGCCAAGGTACCTTGCACATCATTCATGCCTTGATGGAATCCCACAAAGAAATGCTGACGGCAGAGAACCACACTGCCTCCACGGAAGGTTGGCAAGGGGCGCTTAGACACATGCACCATTTGTGTCCCAAAGGCAGTGAAATCGCCATCATCAGCGATTTTTACGCGCTGACCCAAGCGGACAAGCGCAGATTGAGCCAACTTCGCCAACATAACCGCATTCAGTTTGTGCAGATTTCAGACCCGCTTGAGCAGGGACAAACCGACTACCGCGGTCATGAATGGGTATCGGATGATATCGACACGGCATGGCTGGATTTTTCTGCGCGTAAAACCCGCGAAAGTCTGGCTATTCAGTACCAACGCCACCAGCAATTTATTACCGATATGGCGCGGTCGTTGGCGATTCCCCTGCATACCATCAGCGCCGCACAGCCGCTGTTGCAACAGATTGGCAGCACACGTCGCGGCAGTGCAAACGCTACCAATACGAAATGAGGTCAAACACGATGAAGGCATTGTCATAACCATGACGAATACAGCATCAACAACATTACCACTGGCCGATATTCAGCTTCAGATCGCCCCCGGGATCTGGCCGCTGGCATGGGGCTGGTGGGCATTGATCGCAGCACTTTTGGCAGCCACATTACTTGCCATCTTTTTGCTGCGTCAGCGAACCCAGCACTTACAAGCGCGAAATGAAGCGCTCAATCAGCTCACTCAAGCCGATTCACTGGCTGCCATCAATGCATTATTAAAGCGCGCGGCACTGAGCTATTTCGACCGCGATTTGGTTGCGGGTCTGACTGGCTCAGCGTGGCTAGCATTTCTCGACAGCCAACTGCCGGCCATCAAACAAGGCTTTGTCGCCCAAGACGAGCTTTGGCAGAAAGGGATATTTGCCAACGTCGCACTGTCAGACGCCGAGCTGGATACCTGTAAATCATTAGCAGAAACGTGGTTAAAACAGGCATTGCCGCCCAGCAGCAAGCCCATAGACAGCAACGCTACCAAGGAGGCAAACCATGTTTGAGTTTGTCTGGTGGTGGGCGTTTATTTTGCTGCCGTTACCCTTGCTGGTATACAAATTCGCCAAGCCCGTGCCAACCCCTGCCGCTATCCACTTGCCCCGCATTCCAAAAGGCTTGGGTGGTAAACAACAACGCAGCCGTTTACGACAGCTGCTGATGGCGCTGCTGTGGGTGAGCGTCGTGCTCGCCGCTGCCCGTCCGATTTGGTATGGCGACCCTATTCAGATCCAGCCTGAACACAGAGACATGATGCTGGCCGTCGATCTGTCAGGCTCCATGGCAATGGAAGACATGGTGATGACCAATGGCAGCACCACCGATCGCTTATCTGCCGTCAAAGATGTGCTGGCGGATTTCATCACAAAACGCGAAGGCGACCGCGTGGGCTTGGTGCTATTTGCCGATCACGGCTATCTGCAAACGCCGCTCACACTGGATCGCAACACCGTGGCGCAACAGCTTGAACGCGCCGTTCTCGGGCTGATCGGTGAAAGCACCGCCATTGGTGAAGGCTTAGGCGTTGCCACCAAAACCTTTATTGATAGCAAAGCCCCGCAGCGCGTGATCATCTTACTCAGTGACGGCGCGAATACGGCGGGTGTTATTGACCCATTAGAAGCGGCAGAGCTTGCCAAAGAAAATGATGTGACCATTTATACCATTGGCGTCGGTGCAGACAGCATGCTGCAACGCACTTTGTTCGGTTCACGACGGGTTAACCCTTCGCAAGATTTGGACGAAAGAACCCTGACCGACATCGCCAAAATGACCGGCGGGGAATACTTCCGCGCAAGGGACAGAAAAGAGCTTGAAACCATTTACCAACTCATCGACCAGCTAGAGCCGATCTCAACCGTCCAGCAAACGTGGCGACCACGAGACGAGCTGTTCCGTTTTCCGCTTGGATTCGCGCTGGCGTTGTCTGTCGTCATCGTTGTTTTAAGGAGACGTCATGGCTGATTTTACCTTTATGCACCCCACATGGCTGTTGGCCTTATTGCCACTCGCCGTGCTCCTTCCTTGGGTTCAAGGAAAGGCGCAAAAATCGGGCTTGATCGCGCCGCATCTCACCGCGTTGCTTTCGGGCAACCAAACAGCTAACCGCAAACCCAAACGTTGGCCTGTTGCTGTGCTTGCTAGCGCATGGCTAATGTCAGTGATTGCCTTGGCTGGACCAAGCTGGCAGAAAACTGAATTACCTGCGGTTAACCTTGCAGGCGCACGCGTGTTAGTGATGGACATGTCCCGCTCTATGTACGCCACAGACATTGCGCCCAACCGCCTTGCACAAGCGCGATTCAAAGCGCTCGACATGTTACCGGGCTGGAAAGAAGGCAGCACAGGCTTGGTGACGTATGCGGGCGATGGTTATATCGTCAGCCCGTTAACTGAAGATGCCGCAACCCTAAAAACCCTGATCCCGAATTTGTCTCCCGCCATTATGCCAATCCCCGGTAGCAACGCCGCTGCAGGGATAAACCAAGCGATGGATTTGTTGAAACAAGCTGGGTTTGCGCAAGGAGACATCGTGTTAATCACCGATGGATTGAGCAATAGCGAGTCCAACGCCGCGCTTAACGTGCTGGGTGACAGCGATTATCGCGTCTCTGTTTTGGCGGTCGGCACACAACAAGGTGCGCCAATCAAACTGCCAGACGGCAAATTGCTGGAGCAAAATGGCATGCCAGTGATAGCGAAACTTAACCTTAATACCTTGGCATCTATCACTCAGAAAACAGGCGGCATGCTCCAGCAGTGGCAGCCGACCAACCGAGACGTGAATAACCTCGTCGCGTTTACCGCCAAGCCACTCGACGGCAACGCCGATGGGAAGAGTAAAACCATTGAAGAACGCATCAACGATGGTTTCTGGCTGATCCTGCCTATCATGTTACTCGCGCTGTTTGGTTTTCGAAAAGGCGTGGTATTAGCCGCCCTGATTGTTGTCATGCCGATTAACCCAGCTTCGGCTGCGGCTTTTAAGACCGACGATCAACAAGCCTACGAGCAGTTTGAATCGGGCAACTATCAAAATGCGGCGAGCGCTTTTGAATCGCCTTCATGGAAAGGAATAGCGCAGTACAAAGCCGAAGATTATCAGGGCGCGATAGAGACCTTGTCGCAATTGGATGATCCGATTTCTCAATACAACCTCGGCAATGCGTACGCCCAGGCTGGCGATTTAGAGGCTGCTCAGAAAACCTATGAATCTTTGCTGGCGAAAACGCCGGATAACGCCGATGCCAAGCACAATCTGGATGTGGTGAAAAAAGCCCTCGAACAGCAGAAACAGCAACAACAAGAACAGAAAGATCAGCAAAGCAACGACCAACAGCAGGGTGAGGGTGACGAGTCACAGGACAAGTCTCAAAGCCAGCAAGGCAGTCAAGATCAGTCATCGCAGGATCAACAAGGCGATCAGCAACAGCAAAATCCGTCTAAGCAAGAGGGCTCTGGGCAAGAGAGTTCTGAGCAAGAACGTTCGGGTCAAAAAAGCGCAGATCAACAACAAGAGCAATCCTCTGAACAGAGTCAGCCGCAAAGCGCCGACGCCAACAAGCAAGACGGTGCCGAGCAGCAGAGCGAAGCCAAATCTGAGCAAGAGCAAACCAAAGAACAAGACGGACAGCAGAATGAACAAAGTCAGGATGGCGAACAAAATCAGGACGGAGAACAAGGCGAACAGCCAGCGGCAATGGCCTCTGAATCCGGTGAGCCTGCCAACGACAGCGATGCCCTGACCGCCAGCAATCCGGTACTTAAAAAGCTCGAGCAAGTGCAGGATGATACCGCCGCCTTGCTTCGCGCTCAGTTAATCCTTCAGGCGAGGCAGAAAGAGATGCCTCAGCCTACTGAAAATTCATGGTGAACAAAGAATGAACGATCAGAGATTTTCGCTGATGTCACTGTCACAACAGACCAAAGCCGCCCTGCTAATCGTGGCGATGGCGATGGCGTCTCTACCCAGCTTGGCATTTGCGGCAACCGCCGAAGCCACGGTGTCCAAAAATGTGGTCGCGCTGGGTGACGCATTACAACTGACCATTTCTGTCGATGAAAGCGTGAGTAATGACGCTCTGGATCTCTCGCCACTCGACAAAGATTTCATCTATGGCAGACCCGAAGCCAGTAGTAACACGTCTTACATCAACGGCAATTTTTCGCGCACTACCGTTTGGCGCGTGGCAATCGCAGGCAAACGGGTCGGCAGTTACACGGTTCCGATGTTAACCATTGATGGCATGACCACTGATCCCATCACCATCAAGGTAGAAGAAGCGGGTCAGGCGACAGCAAAAGCCGATACGCAAGCGGTCGACGTGATCGCCACACTTGATCGCCACGATGGCTATGTTGGCGAAACCTTCAACTATCGCGTTCGCTTGATGATCGGCACACGGTTAGATTCCCCAGCCCTGCAAGCGCCGTTCGGTGAAGGCTTTGACGTCACGCAAGTGGGCGAAGATGTGCAAGCCGAGGCCGTGGTGAATGGTCGTCGATATGTAGTGATCAGTCGTCAATATCAAATCACCCCGACTCAAGCCGGCGAACTCACGATTGAAGGTGCGGTATTCAGTGGCACTGAAGTCAAAGGGAATAGCTGGGGCGCATCACTGGGGGTACCTATCAGCCGTCAAGCCAACGGCTTAACCCTAAACATTGAAAACAAACCCTTGGATTACCAAGGCTTGTGGCTACCAACGCCAAGCCTTGAACTAACCCAACGCTGGCAACCAGACACGCTAAGTCAACGACTCAGCACCGAGGTGGGTGAGCCGATTAACCGCGTGATCACCCTGAAAATCAAAAACATTGCCCAAAGCGCCATGCCAAATCTCAATCTGGATTATCCCACCAGCGTGAATGTGTACTCTGACAAACCGGAGTACAGCGAGGACGGTGATTACACCGTGATGACCGTGAAACAAGTCATTATTCCTCGTCAGGAAGGGAAAATCACACTGCCGGCTTTGTCGATTAATTGGTTCAATACAAAAGATAAACAACAACAGACTAGCGAGGTCGAAGGTCTTTCCTTAACTGTAACGCCGGGAGCAAACACGCCTGAGGTTCAGCCCGAGCTATCCGATACAAGCACGAATCAGACACCGTCTTCGCCTTTACAAACCAGTGATACTAAGGGGATCACGCAGGCAGCTTATTGGCCATGGGCGACAGGTTTCTTTGCCACTTTATGGCTTGGCACGTTGGGCTTATATTTACGCCGACCAAAGGCTACCCGAGCCTCAACGACAGAAACGCAGACGTCAAAATCGCCTCACGCTGACAATGTCCTGCTGATGCTGAAAACCGCGGTTAGTGCCAATGATGCCGTCGCGGTTGCTACTCACTATCGCAACTGGCAAACCGGTCATCTACCGCGCGATTTACGCGAGAAAATTGGTGCAGAGATTAACGCCATGATGGAAAGCCGATACAGTTCGCACGCCCAAAGCTGGCACAATAGCGAATTGCTTGCGCTGCTCAAACAAGCGGAGGAAGTGAAACGCCACAAAACCAAAGGCCAATCACTCAGCGAGCTAACCCCTTAGGCTCAGTGAAGCGTTAACAGCCTAGAAACGACAGCATAGATAGACAAAAAAACCGGAAGTCGCCTTCCGGTTTTTTTGTGAATATAAGGTAGGTGCTGACATCAGCGATGCCAGCTAGCTGTATCTATTGCAGTGCCATAAGAACATGCTAAAGCTAGTTATGTGATTGCTCGACGATTGAAACAAGATACCCGAGCATTACCTAACAAGGTCCTCCGGCAGGCACAAGCTTGCTTTTGGCTTAAGAAGTTACCTCAAAGGAAAGCATCATGAGCAAAGGACAAGACAGCAAAAAGAACCAAAAGAAATAGCCCTTTCTCACCGCAAAAGAAAAAAAAGCTGAGAAGGTATCCAAGAAAGCTATCACTAACATTTTCAGTAGATAAGGATAAGCAGGCCATCGATGTAATTTGATGGCCTTTGTGTGTGCAGGGCACTGGCTTGTTAGAACGGAATCCACGAACTTAAACATTTAGCGCGATGACCGTTGTAGTTTTGGCGATTTCTCACTGCTGCGTAGCCACTGTGAAAACTGAACATAGCTGGAATCGCCAATAGACTGGCCAACCACAAGATCAATTGATTCACGGAATAGAAAAGGCAAAAAAACAGTGATGTGATGCTGATAATGAATACGCCCACATCACACCACATCAGGACTTTCTTGTTCTTCACAAACCCCTCCCAGTCATAGACATACCAATCCATTGAAAACTGGTCACATTGTGGACAAACGCTACTTTGGGGAAAGGTCTTGGTGATCTCTTGGCAATTGGGGCAGCGGGCTTTCATCGTAACCTTTTATTTCACATCAGTAAGTTGCATCAGAGACACAACACGCCTTGATAATTTTGTTACGTGAACACTACTCATTGAAGTCTTTACGCATAGGCTGACCACGGTTTTGATCAGCTTCAGCTGATTTATACCAACCATTTTTTAGATAGAATCTCTCAGCCTGAAAATTACCCGGAATATAGCGCAGCATGGCGCCAACACATTGGTCTTCAATCAGTTTATCTACCACATAGCTATGGATGACTTGGCCCAAGCCCTTACCCCTATAAGCAGGCGCAAGATAGAACAAATTCACGTAGCCAGCTTTCTGGTTATCCGATGTTTCTATTCCGGATTTAAACTCAAGCTGGCCGATAATTTTCTTCTCATGCCATATGTGGAAAAAACCGTCTGGGCTTTCTTCTGACAATGAATAGAACCACCGAATCGCATCGTCCTCAGAGAACCCTTTATCAGAACCATAGCTGATAATCCACGCATCCCTTCGGAATTTGACACAGGTACTCAAATCACGCTCTAGGTTTACAGGAATAAATACTATATCCATTGTTAACTCTTCATTGAAACAACATTGATATGTGGTTAGTCCACACTGGGTTGCATTAAAAGGCATTTACCAAACAGCCAGTTAGTACTCAATTCCATTTTTTATCATCGTAACATTTTGCCTAAAAAGCAGTTTTTGAAGTGTCCCGTTTTGAGAGTGAGTAAATATCTCTGAATGTTTCTTCACAGCTCAAGTGGAAAGAATCAGTGCTGCTGGTCATAAGAACGCTGCGGCAAAACGATGGCTCTCATCCCACCAAACTGCTGGCACTGATGTAACCATTTCATACGGATTGTTGCGCCTGTGTTATCCCTTAATATTTGAAAACAATTCGATGTAGATCCTCACGTAAACTTCCTATCGCACCAACCCATATATTGATATAGATCAATAAACGACATCTTTGCAGACAATCAGAGCGTCGACTTCACCCAATCACAACTCGCGTTTTTATTTGTTCGTGTTCGCACGATACCCCCATTTTCGAGTTGTTCATGATTGAGGTGCCAAAATGTTAGAAACCCTTATGTTGTCGCGGATACAGTTCGCGGCGAACATCAGCTTCCATATCCTTTTCCCGACGATCACCATTGCGTTGGGCTGGATGCTGGTGTTCTTCAAACTCCGTTTTAACCGAACGCAAGATTCAGTCTGGCTGGATCTCTATTACTTTTGGGTAAAGGTGTTCGCGTTAACCTTCGCGCTGGGCGTGGTGTCTGGCATTACCATGAGTTTCCAATTTGGCACCAACTGGCCGGGCTTTATGGAAAGCGTGGGCAATGTCGCGGGCCCGTTGCTGGGTTATGAAGTCATGACCGCGTTCTTCATGGAAGCCACCTTCCTTGGTGTCATGTTGTTTGGTCGTGGCAGAGTGGCGGATTGGGTACATACGCTCGCAACAATATTGGTGGCGGTGGGCACAAGCCTCTCGGCATTTTGGATCTTGGTGCTCAACAGCTGGATGCACACGCCAGCGGGTTATGAACTGATTGACGGCATTGTTCACGTTACCAGTTGGAAAGAGGTGATATTGAACCCGTCACTGCCCTACCGACTGGCACACACCTTGTTGGCATCTGGCCTAACTGCCAGTTTCTTGATTGCAGGTATTAGCGCCTATCAATACCTTAAAAAGCCCGATCATCGCGTGGCAAAAACAGGGCTGAAAGTCTCGATACTTGCCGCTGCAGGACTCATTCCGGTGCAGATTTTTGTCGGTGACTTACATGGTTTGAACACCCTTGAGCATCAACCTGAGAAAATCGCCGCAATGGAAGGAGTGTGGGAAACCCAAAATGGCGCGCCGCTTCTGCTGTTTGCGATCCCTGATGAAGACACTCGTAGCAATGCGCTGGAAATTGGCATTCCAAAGTTGGCGAGCCTGATCCTCACCCATGACTTAAATGGTGAATTGGTTGGCTTAAATGATTTTGAAGATCACCCGCCAGTGTCGCCGCTGTTCTATGGTTTTCGCATCATGGTTGGTATGGGTGTGCTGATGCTTTTGATCGCCAGCTATGGCGCAGTTAGGATCATTCGTAAGCGCGAATTGCCAAAGCCATATCTATACGGGCTAGTAGCAATGACCTTCTCCGGCTGGATAGCCACTTTGGCTGGCTGGTATGTGACTGAAATTGGTCGTCAGCCTTGGTTGGTAAACGGTGTGCTACGCACTTCAGAGGCGGTCACCACAGTGCCAAGCGGCCATGTCATGATTTCACTGACGATGTATTTGATGGTCTATGTGGTGTTGCTGGTGGCCTATATTCGCACCTTGTTCTACTTGGCGAGGAAGGCCATCCATGCCGAGCATGACGCGCCGACTCCATCCACTCAGGAGGCAATGGTATGATGGATTACTTGCCGGAAATCTACTTGCTGCTATTGGGTTTTTCCGCCTTCATGTACGCCATTCTTGATGGCTACGATCTTGGTGTGGGCATCTTATTGCCCGCTAATCACCAAGCCCAGCGCGACAGAATGATTGCCTCTATTGGCCCGTTCTGGGATGCCAATGAAACCTGGTTGGTACTGGCGATTGGCATCTTGCTGATAGCCTTTCCCCCTGCGCACAGCTTGATCCTGACAGAGCTTTATCTGCCTACCGCCGTCATGCTGGTTGCCCTTATTATGCGAGGCGTCGCATTTGATTTTCGCGCCAAAGCGAAAGCCGAGCGCAAAGACACGTGGGATCGCTGTTTTAAAGCTGGCTCGCTGATAGCGTCATTGTCGCAAGGCTACATGATGGGTCGCTACATAATGGGCTTTGAGTCGTCACCGTCTGCGTACAGTTTCGCACTATTAAGTGCGCTATGTGTCACCGCGGCATATGTCTATATTGGCGGGGCATGGCTGGTGCTAAAAACCGAAGGGGAACTGCAAATTCGCGCAGCAAGATGGTCTCGTCGTGCGGGTTGGCTGGCGGCGATTGGCATTGCTGCAGTGAGCATTGTGAACCCTATTGTTAACGAGCAAGTCGCCGAGCGCTGGTTCAGCTTCCCTGAAATGCTGTTGCTCGCCCCTGTACCAGTGGTCGTGATGTCAATTATCTATCTGGTTGACCGCTATCTGCGTCAAGTCCCCATGAAAGATGATTTGGGTGCAAGATGGCCTTTCTTCGGCGTAAGCATGATCTTTGCGCTCAGTTTCTTGGGGCTTGCTTACAGCTTCTTCCCGTATGTGGTACCGGGTATCATGACAGCACAAGAGGCGGCTAGCTCTCCCGCCACACTGAAGATTGTCGGTGTCGGCGCAACGTTCGTCATGCCCATGATCTTACTTTATACCTTTGTGGTTTATCGAATATTCAGAGGGAAGGCAACAGAGCTTAGCTATCAGTAGGTTCTGGCATCAACAGAGCCAGTTAACCGTAGATTTAGTTGGAAATAGATAAGAGAAAGGCGCACCGATTGGGGTGCGCCTTTGTGTTTGGACGTTTACAGTGAAACGGCGTTAACGCCCAATTACCACATCAAATCATCTGGGATCTGGAAGTCAGCATATGGGTCATCTTCGTCAATCTCTTGCTCGTTAACAGTGTTGTTAACGATGATCGTCTCTTCGTCTCGTTGGCTGATTTTGTCTGCCACCACGCCCGGTACAATGGCGTAGCCATCAAGGTAGCGTGCAATCGCCAAACGGCCGTTTACCAACTGAGCTTGGATGTCTTTGTTGACGTAAAGTTTTTTCACCAACGTACCATCGGTGAAGTTGTAACCAATGTCGCCATCTCTACGGTCAATTTTGTTCATTTCGACAAGCTGTTTCACCTGTGCGGCAATCGCTTTCTTCTCAGCTTCAATCTGCTTCTGACGATTAAGCTCTTGGTCTTGTGCGATTTGCGCTGAGCGATTTTCTTCAACAGCGGCTTTAGCTTCTTTCGCCAAGGTACGGGATTTTTTAGACGTCTTCCCGGCTTTCTTCATTGCCTTTTTGTCGATAAGACCAGCTTTCAGCATCTGTTCTTGTAGTGTTAGTTTTGCCATTTTGACTCCGCCACGGGCACAGTATTATTAGTGATGGTTTTAAAAACGAGTATGCCCCGATGATACCATCGCTAACGCCACTTAAAAGAGTGAATAATCAAAGGTGGCTCATCTAAACTCACCATTACGCGTTTGCTCACCTCCCATTTTCGACTTCTCGCCGCCCACATAACAAAAAAGCCTCGGTATTTACCGAGGCCAATGCTTGTTTAAGCACCGAAATATTGACCGCTATTACGGCTGTTGACGTGTCGCCGTTAGCACTATTTCACGTACACATACATTCTGTGGTTGGTTGTATGCGTAGGTCACTGCGTTAGCGATGTCATCCGCCGCTAGAATGCCGCCCATGTCTTCTTTCCAGCTTTCGTAGCCAGCTTTTATTTCATCGCTCGTCGTGTGAGACAAGAGTTCGGTTTCTACCGCGCCAGGAGCGATGGTGATAACACGAACGTTTGCGGCTGCCACTTCTTCACGTACGTTTTCAGAGATGGCATGAACTGCGAATTTGGTGCCGCAGTACGCTGCGTGGTTCGGGAATGTTTTACGGCCAGCGACGGAACTGATGTTAATGATGGTGCCGCTATTACGCGCAATCATTGGTGCAAGCACGGCTTGCATGCCATTCATCAAACCGACCACGTTCACGTTGAACATGGTTTGCCATTCAGCAGCATCTTGGGTTGCCATGTCGCCCAGCAACATCACACCCGCGTTGTTAACCAGCAGATCGGCTTCGCCGTACATGGCTTGTGCAGCAGCAACGGCATCATCGAAAGAGGCTTTGTCTGTCACATCAACTTGCTTACACAGGGTGTTTGGTAAGTTCAATGCTTCAAGGCGCTCTACACGACGTGCAAGCAGCAACAGTGGATGACCTTGCGCTGAGAATTGTTTTGCGATGGCTTCACCAATGCCTGAACTTGCACCTGTGATAACAACTAACTTTTTCATGCTCTACCTCGATCGGATTGTTTGTTTTTGTTATTGGGTGTTTCTTATTGAGGCTGCATTCTAAATAAGTCATGATTGTTGATATATATATCACAATAAAACTCAGTGTTACCTTATGAGCACCAATAGAGATCCATTGAACGACAATCTGCACGACATTCGTGCCTTCGTGGCCATTGCCGAATCAGGCAGTTTTTCAAAAGCGGCTGACAAACTCGGGGCTTCACGCGCGCATATGTCACGTCAGCTTAGTCAGCTTGAATCCCGTCTAAGCGTGCAACTCATTATTCGTACGACTCGATCTCAACGATTAACCACAGCAGGCGAAGCATTCTTTACACGTTGCCAAGCAGCACTGATGCAAATTGATGATGCGATCGCTCACGCAAGTGATGATGCCGATCAGATGAAAGGCGCTATCGCGGTGAATTGTGTTGGTGGGATCATTGGAGAATCGCTGATTGGCGACGCTATTCATCAGTTCTGCGCGGCCCACCGCGATATCCATGTTGAACTCGATTTCAGCTCAGAGCGTGTTGATTTGATCCAATCACGGTTTGATCTCGTCCTGCGCATGGGCACACTGCCTGATTCTCTGTTGATCGGCCGTGAAATGGGGAACATAAGAATTGGTACATATGCATCGCCTCGTTATTTGGCACTAAGCGGAAAGCCGACACACCCACGCGACCTGCAACAACACGATTGCCTAACTGGCTCTGTGACGAAGTGGAAATACGTGAGTACCAATGTGCCGGTGCAGCACGTCGAGGTAGATGTCACGGGTAATTTACAATGTAAAAATGGACATGTGCTATTAAACGCGGCCTTACAAGGTAACGGGATATGTCGCTTGCCCGATTTGTACTGCAATGAGGCTGTCGCGGAAGGGAAATTAGAAACGGTGTTTACGGATTGGCAAGTTGATAAAGTGCCCCTTTATCTTCTCTATCACAAAGACCGCCACCAGCCTGCAAGGCTTAAAGCGCTGATCTCACATTTGATGGCAACTGTGCCACCGCAACTGCGTGCGAGCACATAAAAAAACCACGCCACTCTAAAGAAGTCTGGCGTGGTTTATGTTTTAAATACTAAAAGGCCTGCTTTACACGGGTTCGATAGCTTCTTCTGTCACTTTTTGTTTTGCCGCCAATGTTGCCGCTAAGCTTGCCGCTTTTTTGGCTTTGCGTGCTTTGTGTTTCTCGCGCCCTGCCAACCAAATCAATGGCACCACGATCAAGGTCGTACCCACGATCATGATCATGTCGGGCACTTCGCCAAACAGCACCAAACCTACACCCACCGCACAGACTAAGCCGCTGTATTCCGCACTGGCGATTTTGTTGCTTTCCGCCGCGCGATACGCAATCACACAGGTGGCGGCATAGACCAAGATGAATGCAGTCGAACCGGCCGCGCGCCAGAATAGATCCAAGCTAAATGGCATGCCTTCATACAAAGCCAGCGCAAACGCGATGGGAATACCAATCAGGTTATGCAGCATCAAAGTCTGAGACACCGTTTGCTCGCGCGGGATTTTAGGGATCAACAAGTTGTTGACCGCCAGCGTCACCGCCACAATCAGCGCAGAGGACGCCCCCCAATCAAGTTCTGTCGGACGCACCAAAATGAGCACGCCGATAAACCCAACCACCGCAGCAATAATCGACGGCGCGGACAATTTCTCTCGCAGAAAAATTGCGGCCAATGGCAACATGATCAAAGGTGCCGCATAGAAAATTGCGTTCGCGGTTGCCAGCGGCATGGTCGTCAGCGCAATCACTGAAAAGAACACGCCAAGTAGCCATATATGGGCACGCAATGCATGCCATTTTAAGCCTTTGTTCAGGTTTTTTACGGGCGCCGTCAAACAGAAAGGAAGCAAAATGAGAACGGCAGACACCTGACGAAATAGGGCAAACTGGAAGATGGCCCCATCTGGTCCACCCTCCATGGTTTTAACCAGCGCGTCGGAAAACGTCGCGCTGAGATTGCCAATAACCAACAAGGTCATGGCCAATCCAACAGAAATAGTACGCACGATAAAGGCTCCGGTTCGTGATGGAGGATCAAACATTGATCACAAAAACACATACTAGCGCCGCTTTAGCATGACGTATAATGATGAAAATTCTTCTTTCATGAGTTATTTAGATAATGAAGCTTCCACCACTACGTGCCGTACAATATTTTGAGGTGGTTGCCCGTCTAAATAGCTTCTCTAAAGCGGCTGAACGCTTGAGCGTGACACAAAGTGCGGTGAGTCATCAGATCCGCTTATTGGAAGATTTTTTGGGTGAATCTTTGTTTGATCGCCAAGGTCGTTTGCTGCAACTCACTGCTGTCGGTCAGCGCTATTACGATGACGTTGCCGACCCGCTTCAAGCCATCGCTCGCGCCAGCCATCAAGTCAGAGAAGGCGTGTCTGGCCAACTTCGACTAGCCGTATTCAGCTCACTGGCGGTGAAATGGCTGATGCCGCAATTATCTGATTTTCGACAAAAACACCCTGAAATCGACCTCGCACTGGAAATGTTTGCCGACCATCCTAACCTCTCTGATAAGCTGGCAGACTGCTTTATTGTCGACTTCAAACCGGGGCGAAATTACCAATATGATTTACTCTACAAAGAGTATTTATACCCGGTATGTAGCCATAAAATATGGCAACAAATCAAAGACAAGCCGTTGCCTGAAGCGCTTTGGGATTATCCGCTACTGTCTGTTACATCCCTCATGGAGAACGACTGGGTTCAGTGGTGTAAATTGGGTGGGTTTTCATTGCCGAACACGGTAAAAATTCATTCGTTCAGCCATATGCTGCTTGCGACCGAGGCGGCGCGCTATGAACATGGTATTACCTTTTTAAATTACTATTTCATGAACGAAATTGACCGCGAGCAGCTGGTGCGGATCCCCATGCATGAAATGCCCACCGGTGACAGCCTGTACTTTGTGTATAAAAAGCACCGCGCGCGTCAACCTGAAATTCTGCAACTCGGGCGCTGGTTGCAGCAAATTTCCGCCCAAGATGACGTGAATACCTAAACTCAACCACATCCAACAGCCTCAATATTCCCCGCTTTTTACTTAACCTGTCTATTTCCTTGCCCCCTTGTTCTGAGCACGTTTTGAAACAGGCGTTTACGTGAATTACGTCTAAACTCAAATGTGAGCCAGAGCTAATTTTTGAATCATATTTCTTATTGTTAATAAAAGATAAGGCAAGGAATGAAGCAATTAACGTTGAATCAACATCACTCAGGTCCGCAATTTACGCTGCGAGGCACGGTAATTAACGGAATGTTACTTTTCTGTTTTATCTCTTCACCTTATGGCCTAGCCGCAGAAAGTGATACGACGACAAACCAAACTGAATATGGTTACTCCGACCTATATGGCGAGCTAACTCCGACACAAGTCTATTCCTTGGTCAAAAACATTGATTCAATGGTGATGCACTATGCCTATCGATACAAACCCAAGATCTCAAGCTCTTTGCCACGAAAAGTTATTCCAGTAAGAGACTACCGACCAGAGCAAGTCTTTCTTGCATTAGCAAAATTGGGCGACGATATCGATCTGTTTGCTAAACAAGTGGGCACACCCGTTATCAAGCGTGTGAAGCGACAAGGAAGCGAAGCCATTCCTGCAGAAGTTTTTTTGTTAGCGGGTGCCTGTTTAGATTCGTTGTCAACAATCCTCTCAACGCTAGAACCACACAACAGTTTTGGTGACTTTTACTCTCATCGTCATTATGAGCGCACCAGAACCCCCTCCGATGTCTACGCCCTTGTCGACTTGATTCATAGAAAACTGACGATGCTGGTCGGTGAACAGAGCAAACCGGATGAGTGAATACCCAATGAATTATAAATTTTTCCGCTACACGATTGGCAAGCGCCTCGCATTAGGCTTTGGTTTGGTCCTTGCCATTTTGTTTGCAGCTGTCACCTTATCCAGCACTCGGTTAACGGACGTTCAACACGTTGAACAAGAGCTCGTCGGATCAACATTTTCGGCCTCCTTGGCGAGCCATCAACTCGTCGCAGAGGTGAATAAATCACTGGCCATCTTGCGTGGGTATTTGGTTTTGGGAAACCCTGAATTCAAGGAGGAACGCCAAGCTGTCTGGGAAAGCATAGATAAACAGTTGAAGGTGCTTGATTCGGGAATAGAAAGCGAACATCAACAAAGGAATGGCTACAAAGAGAAGCTCGCCACGTTGACAGAAAGTCTAAAACAATATCGCGCAGCACAAGATGACGCGGAACGCATTGCCCACACGGTTGACGAACAACCGGCCATGAAAATCTACGCCCAGCAAGGCAAGCCCATTGTTGCAGAACTGATTGACTCGATTAATCGCCTAACTTCGATTGAACGAGGGTTACCTGCAACGCCAGAAAGAAAAGAATTGCTCGGGCTGTTCGCCGAGTCCAGTGCTTCATTTTCTCTCGGCCTCGCCTCTGTGCAATCCTATTTACTCAGTGGTGATTCAGCATTTAAATCCATTTTTTCACAACAGTGGACCACAAACACGATCCTCTTCGATACACTTGAAGAACATAAATACCTGTTAACTCGTGAACAAAAGCGATACTACAAAGACTACGCTGGCTATCGCGACCAGTTTTCACCCATCGTAATGCAACTGTTTGCGATACGAGATTCCGACCAATGGAACATGTCGCAATACCTATTGGGAACCAAGGCCTCCCCGCTTGCCACCCTATCTCTCGAGCTCATCGGCGAAATTGTAGAACTGCAAAATGAGGCTTTAAAAAATGAGGTAGAAAAACTCAACTCGCTCAATAAAGAGATTGGAACGGTTCTCAAACTAACGGGATTTTTTGGTATTATTTTAGGCATATTGGTGGCGTTTTTAATCACGCGATCAGTCACTTCGCCGCTGACCCGCATGACAAAAAGCCTCAAGACCGTATCAAGATGCGGGGATTACTCTCTTCGTCTGGACGTCAAAGGAAACGATGAAATTAGCCAGTCCTCTGAGGCATTTAATTCACTCATGACCGCCACACAAAGTGCCTTGAGTGAAATCAATACCGTGATGGCGAAGATTTCTGAAGGTGATCTTAGCATTCGAATCCAAGGCGATTATCGCGGCGATCTGCTTTCAATCAAAGAAGCGACAAACCGCTCCTTAAACAACGCCGAACTTGCAGAACATGCTAAACGAGAAGCCGAAGAAGCATCCAAAGCTATCGCAGAAGAGAATGCACAGGTCCGTCAGGCATTGGATTGCGTATCAAATAACATCATGCTGGCAAACAGCAGCAATCAAATCATCTATCTCAATGATGCCGCCAAAAATATGCTTCTCGATGCTCGGGACGATTTTGGTAAAGAGATTAAGAACTTTGACCCATCAAATATCATTGGGAAACACATTGATGTGTTCCATCGCGTGCCATCTAAGCAGCAGAACATCCTGGCTAAGCTAACTACTCAATTCAAAAGCGAATTCTTTGTTGGCGATAGAGTCATGTCAATCAATGCGATGCCCATGATTGGTTTAGACGGTGATCGTATTGGTACTGTGATTGAGTGGAAAGATCGCACCGCCGAAGTCGCCATTGAGCGCGAAATCGCAGAGGTAATTTCGGGCGCCACCCGAGGCGATTTTAGTGGTCGCATCGAAATGGCCGGAAAGCAGGGCTTTTTCTACAACTTAGCGGAAGGCCTCAACGCACTGACAGAGAACGTCGAACTTTCGTTGGCTGACATGCAACACATTCTCGCTGCCATGGCAAAAGGTGACCTCACTCAGCGCATGAAGAGATCCTACAGCGGTCGACTTGCTCAGCTCAAAAAAGACACCAACCAGACCATCGATAAACTCACGGAGGTTATCCAAAGCATTCGTGACACCGCCTCTACAGTTTCCGTCTCCTCGCGCGAGATAGTCGCTGGCAATCAGGATTTAAGCATGCGTACTGAATTGCAGGCCTCTTCCTTGCAATCAACCGCGGCGAGCATGGAGCAAATGACAGGCACGGTGAAACAAAGTGCCGAGAATGCATTTTCAACCAAAATGGTAAGCATGAAAGCACGGGCTAAGGCGCGAGAAGGTGGCAATGCGGTTTCAAGAACGATTGCCGCCATGGATGAAATTAGAGATGCAAGCAACGAAATTGCTGAGATCATCGGCGTGATTGATGAAATCGCCTTCCAGACTAATTTATTGGCACTCAATGCAGCGGTTGAGGCGGCAAGAGCCGGTGAACAAGGACGCGGTTTTGCGGTAGTTGCAGGGGAAGTTCGTAACCTGGCACAGCGTTCCGCCAGTGCCGCGAAGGAGATAAAAGAGCTGATTGAAGCGAGTAAAAAGAAAGTCGCCACTGGCTCAGATTTAGTGAGTGAATCTGGAAAAACACTGACGGAAATCGTTTCAATGGTCGAGGACGTTGGCAATAAAATGGAAGAGATTTCAGATGCGGCGCAAGAACAAAGCGTCGGCATTGAGCAGGTCAATTTGTCCATCACCAAAATGGACAATATGACGCAGCAAAATGCTTCCTTAGTAGAGGAAGCCACTACCGCCAGTGAAGGCATGTGGAATCTGTCTCAGGACATGACTGAAATGGTGGCGTTCTTTAATCTGCCAGAAAACGAAATGCCAACACTCAAAAACAAAACCGCCCTCTTTGGCGGCAGCGCTGACCACCTGATCTTCGATGAAGATGAAAACGAAGGCGAAGGCGAAGCGGTTTATATTGACGTCAATAATCAAAGGGAAGAAGTCGAAGACGACAATAACGGTGAATACGACGAAAAATAGGCGTAGCTAGCCTATCAAGGCTTCAAGGAGGGTGTTTCAATACCTCAAGCCTTGTCATCAAGCAAACAAACAAAAAGCGGGCTTTCGCCCGCTTTGTTATTTTTCATATGCAGCTTGCTAGCTTGCTAGCTTGCGCGAGTTTTAAAGAAGGTAACCAGTTCTAGCAAACTTTCCGCCTCAGCAAGTAAGTTCTCACTGGCTGCCGTGGTTTCCTCAGCCAAACCCGCGTTTTGCTGCGTCATATTATCCATTTCAGTCACCGCGCGGTTAATCTCGCCAATACCTTGTGATTGCTCCTGAGTGGCCGTGCTCATGTCGCCAATCAACTTAGATACACTCTTAATGGCATCAACAATTTCGATCAAATTATTACCCGACTCTCTCACCAAATGTGTGCCGTCTTTGGTTTTATTGACACTGGCATTGATCAGCTCTTTGATTTCAATCGAGGCTTTCGCGCTTCGTTGAGCGAGGTTACGCACCTCACCAGCAACCACCGCAAAACCGCGTCCTTGCTCACCGGCACGCGCAGCTTCCACCGCAGCATTCAACGCCAACAAGTTCGTCTGGAAGGCGATTTCATTGATAACGCCAATGATGTCAGAAATCTGCTTACTGGATTTTTCGATCTCAGCCATCGCACCGACTGCCTCAAGCACCACTTTACCGCCGCGTTCTGCTTTTTGCGTGGCTTCATTGGCCAACATCACAGCACTTTGAGACGTATCGGCATTCTGCTGAACCGTAGCAGTGATTTCTTGCATACTCGCTGCCGTTTCCTCCAAGCTGGCTGCTTGAGATTCAGTGCGGTCGCTTAAGTCTGTTGTACCTAGCTTTATCTCGCGCGCGCCGCTGCCCACAGAGTTGGATCCTCGGACAATATCTGTCACCAACTTGTTGAGGTGGTCAATGGTTGAATTAAGCGCATTACGAACAGGTTCAAATTCTGCATCCAACGTCTCCCCCACCGTGTGATTAAGATCCCCCTTGGAGAGCGACAATAGACAATCACTGATCAACGACACTGCCCGTTTTTTCGACGTGATATCGGTCGCGTATTTGACGACTTTAAATGGTTTTCCATTCATATCGCTAATGGGGTTGTACGAGGCCTGAATCCACACTTCGCGGCCGCCTTTAGCAATACGTCGAAACTCGGCACTTTCAAATTCACCGCGATTGAGTTTTTCCCAAAAGGCTTTGTATTCACGCGAACCACTTTCCTGCGGGTCAACGAAAAGGGAGTGATGACGCCCTTGAACTTCTTTCAGCGTATATCCCATCGCGTTTAAGAAATTGTCGTTGGCATGGCGAATAGTGCCATCCATATCAAATTCAATGACCGCTTGGGATTTTCCAATGGCTTCAATTTGACCTTCAAAGTCTGAGTTTTTTAATTTTTGTGCCGTCACATCAGTCGCATATTTCACAACCTTAAACGGTCGTCCAGAAGCATCCATAATGGGGTTGTAAGAGGCTTGTATCCATATTTCTTTGCCCCCTTTGCCAATTCGCTTGTATTCGCCAGCCTGAAATTCGCCGCTACCAAGCTTTTTCCAAAAATTCTTATATTCTTGGGAGTCTCGTTGCTCACGGCCAACAAACATAGAATGATGTTTACCTTCGATTTCTTCTAATCGATAACCCACAGCCTTGAGGAAATTATCATTTGCCTGGCGAATAGTGCCGTCGAGATTAAATTCAATCACCGCTTGAGACTTACCAATGGCAACGACTTGTCCTGCAAAGTCAGCATTTCGCAACTTGTGTGCGGTAATGTCGGTGACAAATTTTACGATTTTGAAAGGCTTGCCTTCATCATCAAGAATGGGGTTGTAAGATGCGCTGATCCACACCTCTTTGCCGCCTTTCCCTAATCGTTTGTATTGCGCACTTTGAAATTTTCCGGAAGCAAGTATTTCCCAGAACTGTTTGTATTCAGCAGAGCGAGCATATTCAGGATCAGCAAACACAGAATGGTGCTTACCAATAATTTCTTCTCTCGCGTAACCCATCACCTCAAGAAAGTTATCATTGGCCTTGAGAATGTTACCTTTAACGTCGAACTCAATCACACCTTGGCTACGATTAATGGCTTCAATTTGACCGAAGTAATCCAGGTTCTTGTTTTTTTCCTGCGTAATGTCAGTAGCAAACTTCACCACTTTTTGCACACTACCCTCAGCAGAGTAAACCGGCGTGTAAGAGGCCTGAATCCAGACATTCACTTTGTTATTGCCCATGCGCTTGTACTCGGCAGAAAACGATTTTCCTTGTGCCAATTTGGCCCAAAAATCTCGATATTCTTTCGAATTAGCATAGGTAGGGTCAACGAACATCGAATGATGCTTCCCGACGATTTGCTCAAGGCCGTAACCCATGACTTTAAGAAAATTCTCGTTAGCAAAAAGAATATGGCCCGAAGGGTCGAATTCAATGATCGCAATCGACTTATCAAGCGCAGCGATCTTGGCATTGGCATCGCTTCCAACGTCAGTGTGAGAGCCAATCACACTACCCATGGCTCGCTTCAAGTTTGATAAAAATGATTTTTGCATTAATGAGACTCCCGTATCCTCTTATAGAATACTAGTCGACGTCCTACATTCTTCCTCCCTTTACTCGTTTTAAATCAATCTTATTTGCCGTATATCCAAGCAACATCAAAATGCTTGTTCAACAATAATGTGTCGCGGATCAAAAAAGCCAGCATTTCGCTGGCTTTTTGTCTCGCGGGCACGTGGTGGCGGAGATTAAATCAGGCCAAGTTCGCGCAGGCGCTCCATCAAATAACGGTGAGCAGTATAACGCTCAGAAAGCACCACTTCAGGCTTTGGATGCAGGAACAAAGGCAATGAAATGCGAGACTTGCTCATGTCCGCACCTTCTGGGTTCACCACACGGTGTGTGGTTGATGGAAAGTAACCGCCTGATGCTTCCTGCAACATATCGCCAATATTAATAATGATGTTGCCAAAATCACATGGGACATCTAACCATTCCCCTTCTTTACCGAGCACTTGCAGGCCAGGCTCATTGGCGGCAGGCAAGATAGTGAGCAAGTTAATATCTTCATGCGCGGCAGCACGAATCGCGTCAGGTTCTTCATTCCCGAGCATTGGCGGATAGTGCAACACACGGAGCAAGGTTTTATCGCTGCCGTCTATCATGCTCGACAGCGACTGCGAATATCGTGCGGATACGTCTTCAGGAGAGTGGGTTTCAACCCACGCAAGTAGCTGTTGTGCAAGCCCATTGGCCTGTTCATAGTAATCTTGCAGCTCGTCCTTAAGTGTTTCAGGACACTGACCCCAAGGGTAATAATGAAAGAACTCTTTGATGTCTTTTTTCTTTTGACCTTTTGCCACTTCAGACACATCTGATGGGAAAAAACCATCTTGGCTTTGAGGGTGAAAACGAAAGTTCGCTTTGTCTTCACTGTCAAAAAATTGCTGCCAATGCTCATAGATTGAAGCCACTAAATCTTGGCTGATAGGGTGGTTTTTGAGTACGCCAAATCCTGTCTCACGGAGGGATTCAACGAAACGCGCAGCGGCATCAGGCGCGTTGAAATCGACGGCTTCCAATTTCATGGTGATTCACTTTCTTTTGAATTGTTATTGTAAGCCGTGATTCTAGCAGTTGGCCTCTCTAGGGCAACATAACGAACATAGAGTATTTCTCTGGATTGCCTGTGTAACTGTTATTGGTGAAGGGATTGAGCCAGTACAAGGGAGCAAAAAAGGTTACTCCCTTTTACAGTGTAAAATCACCCCACACTTCGAAGCCCACAGGCTGATTGTTGCAGAGACTGCCATTCGTCACGCAGTACGCCATAACGCAGTGAATCAAAATACTCCCCTTGGTAGAAACGCACTTTGCGAATGCGCCCTTCTTCTTGCATACCTAATGCACTGGCACATTTCATCATACGGGGGTTGCCAGACCAAGTGGTGAGGTCGATGCGCTCTACGTCGTAGTATTCAAAAAGATGAGAGATCCACAAGGTCAGTGCTTTACGGCCAATTTGTTTACCCCAATGTGTAGACGCAAAAATGGTAATGCCTACTTCTAACCAACGCGTGGATTGCTCTTCCCAATAGCAAGAAAGATATCCGACCGCCTCTCCTTGATAATCAATCACCATGGCGGTTTTCGCTTCTTTGAGGCGCTTAAACAGATGGCGGCGAAATTGAAATTTTGATTGATGCTCTAAAGGAAAATATGGCGCGTCGTGCGCTTTCCACTCATTGTCCACATAGATAAAGTGCCAGAGATGATCCCGCTCTTCGGTTTTGGCGGGACGCAAACGAATGTCGTCAAATGTAAACATGCTGCTCCTTGTCATGTCGCCGCTATCGCGGTCTTTTTTATCAATGTAACGCGAAGCTTGTGCCGATCAGGACAAACCCGTTATTTCCCCCGATGCGCTTTACCGTTAAAACTACTTCCAGTGAATGATACCCGAGCAACCTCAAGACGCAGGATTCAAGACTTAGGATTCAGAGCCACTGTGTTTTTAAATCAGTAGCGTGCGCAAGCCTACAAACTATGGCTCAACAAACATCTTGAGGTTAGTTGGATATATATAGCTAATAGGAAATTCAATCATCCTACTGAGATCTGATTCTCAATTTTGATTACATGACGTTTCCAATATGGATGAGTCGTTGACGACATGGCTAACAAGTTATTGGACAAAGCGAAATGATTTCCTACCCTTTTGATAGAGCAAACCACAATTCGCATAATAATTTTATACACAATGCACCATATTTGGGGATATCCGCTATGGCGTTAACAGCTCGGCAAGTCACGTTGATCACGAACAGTTTTCGCAAGGTAGAGCCTATCTCGCTTCAAGCTGCTGAAATATTCTACGACACATTGTTTTCATATGACCCGACGCTAAAACCTCTTTTTAAGGGTGACATGAAGCAACAAGGTCGTAAATTGATGGCGATTTTGCATGCAGCAGTGAGCAGCTTGAACGCACCAGAGCAACTGCTTCCTGTATTACAGCAGTTAGCAAAACGCCACGAAGGGTATGGGGTAAAAAAAGCGCACTTTACGCCCGTAGGCAATGCATTGCTGCACACCCTCAAAGTAGGATTAGGTGATGATTTCACGCGAGAAACACGAGATGCTTGGGTCGAACTGATTCACTTTGTCGCAGACACGATGAAAGCAGAGATGGCGGCCTAAATCGCCACACTTGGTTGTTTTTTGCAAAAAAATAGCCGCTAAGCGGCTATTTTTTATGGATTATACACTTATGGCGCCACAACAATAGGACCACTAAACGCGTTCACCGCTGGAGCCTCACCTTTGAATTTCTCGTACTCCACAAGACAAGTATACGCACTGCACGCTTGTGCCAATTCTGACGTACCAATATCCAATGTCATGGTGTTTGGGTCACCATAGGTATCGATAGCACCAATTTCCGAACCTGTTGGACCATACCAAGCGCCCTCTTGTATACGAATCACACCTGATGGGTAATCATCCGACACCACAGCCCCAGCGATAAGCTGACCACGGTCGTTATAGACCCTAATCAAATCACCGTCTTTAATGCCTTTTGCTTTGGCATCAGAAGGGTTGATATAGGCAGGTTCACGTCCCTGCACCGTGTAGGTTTCACGAATGGCTGGCGACTCACACATTTGAGAGTGAAGACGTTTATCTGGATGGCAAGATTGCAGCCAAAATGGGAAGGACTCTGAACCGGGGCCGCCATGTGAACGCTCCGCTTTTTCAAACCACATGGGATGCTCTTGGCAGTATTCATAACCATAACTACCGATTTTCCGACTGGTTATCTCAATGAATCCGGATGGCGTACCCAGAGGGTTCAGTTCGGGATCTTCACGGAATAACGCATGACGAACAAAGGTATGACCTTCACCAAAACTCACGTAGCCATCTTTCCAGAACGTTTTAAAATCTGGCATCTCGAAGTTGCCTTTATTGGCCGCCGCGCATTCATTGTAGAGTTTTTCCACCCACTGCATTTCGGTCATGTCTTGTGCAAATTCTTTCTCTTTACCAATGCCAAAGCGCTGAGTCAGCCCTTTGAAAATATCGAAGTCTGAACGAGATTGATAAAGTGGATCCACCAGCTTGTGCATAGCAAGCAACCCTGTGGCGGAATACGCGCCATAGAGATCAATATCGTTGCGTTCAAACTGGGTACAAGCAGGCAACACAATGTCAGAAAAACGGCAGGTGGCTGTCCACGCAAAATCAATGGTTACCGCTGTTTCAATGTTGTAGTAAGCCTTCTTCATTCGGTTGTGATCTTGGTGGTGGTGCCAAGGGTTATTACCACTAACGACCACCATCTTGATCGGCGGCAATTTCACTTTACTGCCGTTGTAGTTGATCTCTTTACCCGGTTCTTCAATGGCTTCTATCCAACGCGCCACTGGAATGGTGCTTGAATAGCCTTTGAAGTCACTATTGTTATGAAGCGGCGTCATACCCGGATCAAGGTTCCGAGGGAAGCCACCCGGCCCAGCTGCGCCTGTGGCAGGCTCACCAATACCGCTATAGTGGTGAGCGTATGATACGCCACCACCTGGAAGGCCAATACCGCCCAACATACTGGCGATAACCGCGCCCATCCAATATGGCTGCTCACCATGTTGCTGGCGCTGCACACACCAGCCAAACATAATCTGTGTGCGTTCACTGGCAAGCATGCGTGCAAATTCACGGATCTTATCAGCAGGCACACCACAAATTGCAGATGCCCATTCTGGCGTTTTCTCGACTTTGTCTTTGGTTTTACCCGTCACGTAATCAACAAAGGGTTCAAAGCCTAGGCAATACAGTTTAATGAAGTCTTTGTCGTAAAGATCTTCGGTGTAAAGGGTATGTGCGATCCCCAACATGAACGGCACATCGGTTTGCGGATTGATATAGAGATGATCACAGCCGAGATAGTTCTGTGTTTTGCTCACCACAGGATCCACGGAAATCACCTTAATTTCACCTTTCGCGACTTTGTCTTTCAGCTCCGCAAAATAGCCGTACACATCATGGGTAGGACATTGCCATCCCACCTGTGCGTTTTTGACGGGATCGTTCGCCCAGATAATGATCTGTTTGGCGTTTTCCAACACCAACGGCCAAGAGGTTTGCTGTGCATACACTTCGGTAGAACCAAGCACGTAAGGCAAAATGGTTTGCCCTGCACCTGTTGAATAGTCACCGATTTTCTTCACGAAAAAGCCATGCATGGCAATGGCACGTTGCATGTGTGTGGTGCAACTATGGAATTGCCCAGTCTGACGCCAGCCGGTTTGGCCCGCTAATAGCCCTGATGGCCCATAGGTTTTCTGTACCCGCTCTAGTTCGCCATAAAATAGATCCAGTGCTTGATCCCACGTGACACGGATAAAACGATTATCGCCTCGCGTGGTATTCCAGCCCTCGGTTTTCTTCAACCAATCCAATCGTACCATCGGGTATCTAACCCGTGATGGGTTATAGATCAGCCCTTTAATCCCATCGAGCATTTCGGTTGGGTGTTTGTCATGGCTAAACGCCACCACTTCTGCCACTTCACCGCCAACAACGCGAGCACGGAATGCGCCCCAATGCGAGCCAGATGTGCGCCATGCCCCTTCTAACAATTCAGAGTTCGCTTCCGCATCTGTCGCGACAAGAAGGCTGGGCCCAATCGCGACCGTTGCACTGACAGATAACATGCGTTTTAAAAAAGAACGTCGATTCATCGCCATGCCGTTATCCCTCTTAGTGATCAGCAAAGGTGCTGGAATGTTTTTGCAAGTACTTGAGTACCAGCGCCTGGGTTGCCTGATCGAAATTCACAAAGCCCATCATGCCGTCAAACATACCCGGCCAAGTGTTAGCGTCAAAGTGCGCAACATCAGGTTGGGTGTGACACAAACTACAGTTCGTTTCATACGCTTGTTTGGCTTCCGTCCAAATAGGATCAACATTGTCGAGGAAGTTCGATTTTTTCGCCCACAGATCCACTTCTACACGCTGCCATGTTAGGCCGGTCAAATCGTCTTCTTTGGTTTCGAACGTTCTAATATCTGTTTGGCTCTGCGCAACGGCTTTAGACAATGCCGCCGAAGCGATATTCAAACCAAAGTCTTCATAAATTACGCGGCCAAAGCCTTTCATTTTGCGCCAACCTGTAACGGAAATTTTGATGGCGTCTTTGCTATCGTCAAGCACAATCACTTTACTCGCAGGCTCAAGCACACCACCATCTTGGGTCAGGCCTTCATCGACATACATTTCTAAGAAATTGACGCTATAAACGGGCTTGTCTTTATCGAAACTGGTGCTGTGGGACATAGAAATAAGCTTGCCGAGCATGCCACCTGTTGAATCCATTTCAGCAGGAAGTTCGTGGGCAATCCCTTTATGACAATCAATACAACTTTGATCCCGTTCGGCTGCTTGTGTCATTTGCAGACGCGCTGCGGGACGCATATTTTCTATCTGCATACTCTCGTACTTATGACATGTTTTACATTCAGCCGAGCCGTTGGCTGAAAATCGTGCCCACTCATGCTGAGCAAGTTCTAGTCGCTTATCGAGGAATTTTTCACGCGTGCCTATCACGCCAAATACTTGTGCGAACACTTCTTTACTTGCCTGCATTTTACGGGCGATTTTATCCGTCCAATTGTGAGGAACATGACAGTCCGGACAAGTCGCACGCACCCCCGATGTGTTAGACCAATGCACGGTGTGCTGCAATTCGGGATACACGTTTTCACGCATGGTGTGGCAGGAAATACAGAATTTTTCCGTATTCGTCATTTCCAGTGCGGTGTTAAAGCCGCCCCAGAAAATCACACCTGCAATAAACCCACCTAGTGTCAGGGCACCTAAACTGATTTTTGTTGCTGGGCGCCGCATGGTTGCCCAAAGTTTTCTAATAAATTCTTTCATCGATATCTGCTCTTGCTCATCAGGTCACCGAGTAGCGTTGGTGCGACGATCTGGGTGATTTTCTTGCGCACTTTCACGCGTCAATTGAATGCAACGTTTGGGGGGGATTTAACCGTGTCCCGGAGGACCAAAAAGAAATATCTGACTCATCCAGATAAGAAAGCCATAACCGCCAATCAATACGACACTTAGGATCGGAAACAAAAAAATGGCGATAAAACAGAACGCCCGCCACTCAAAGCTTCTTTTCTCCGGTTCCTGAACAATATTGTTTTCACTGTGTTCCATAACGATGCCTCGCTCATCAGATGACGTGATCACCCGTCGCCATCAAGGTTTATTAATATTTATCCAACTAGTCTAGGAGAACCATTTCGATTATGTGTCTCTTTATTGATGCAAATATCAATGCGAAGTCGTTGATTACAGTACGCAAGCAGATAAATCTGAAAGGAATATTCGGAGGAGGGAAAAACTGAGAACACATAAATTCTGTCCGCTATACGCCATTTTTTTAATGGACTGTCGCTTTGAGCCTTAAGCTAGGCTATTTAGCCCCTGCTTTGTCAATCAGATACCCTTACAAACCATCCACAATCGAATTTCTCGGCATTAACCTTAAGGTGTTGAAAAATGATGTTTATTTAGTGAGATGTTCGTTTTTTCGCATGGCTAGTAGTCAACAACATCTAGGTTCTGCCAATGCCGTCACGCATTTACACTGTAAACTTTCTGCTCATTAATGATTCACTGTACTGGCGGTAAATTGGTCTATTATTTTTTCATGTAACTCTTTATTTAGTCTAAGAAAAACAATGAAACCAATTGCATCTCCGATTCTCTACCATGTGTATGTTCGCAGCTTCTTTGACAGCAATGGCGATGGGCCTTGTTGATCAAATCGTTAAGCTAACGAATTGATCCTATTTGATTTTAACGGCCTAACCAGTTGGTTTTCTAACAGGCATACCGAGTCTTATGACTTTGTTCATTGCCTTGACGTTCGCTAACGCTTCTCCGACTTGTGCGTTGTAATCTCTTAACGTCAATTTTGGACTGAGTAACTGCTTATAGCGGTACATCGCCGTTTCTGACAATGACCGTTTGTGATAACCACTTTCTTGTTTCCACGTGGCGAGATCACCCGATTTTAAGGCGCTTACAGCTATGTTTCGAGGATGCCCTTCCTCCCAAAAACCTGCGTTACTTCTCGGAGGAATGGTGGGTGTTATCCCCTTATTTTTCAATACACGATGGCACGCTTTAGTATCATAAGCACCGTCAGCGCTCACTTGTTGAACCTTTCGACGAAGCGGATTCAACAACGTCGGTAAGACTTCATTATCACCAACACTATCCAAGCTCACTTCAGCAGCAATGGTCTCGTGCGTAGCGGCATCAATAGCGAGGTGCAACTTACGCCATACTCGGCGTTTTTCTTTACCATGCTTACGCATTTTCCATTCACCTTCCCCATACACTTTTAGACCAGTGGCATCGATGACGACATGAGCGATAGGCCCACGGCTTGGAGAACGATAGTGAACTTCGACGGTCTTTGCTCGCTTGCTAATACAGCTATAAGAAGGAGACGTCAGTGGAACATCCATGAGCACAAACAGCGAGTTAATGAATCCTTCGAGTGCTCGCAAAGGGAGCTTGAAAACTCCTTTGATCATCAATGCCGTCTCGATCGATGCATCACTGAATTGAAAACCCCGACCGCGCTTCCCATGGTGTTTATTGCAGCGCCAAGATTTGATGGCAGCAGCATCAATCCAAAAGGTGACCGAGCCACGATTTTTCAGGGCTTGGTTGTATTCTTTCCAGTTGCTGATCTTGTGCTTGGATTTGCCCATCATCATCTACCTGTTTGAGGTCCTGATGATCTGATCGCGGCTATTGGGATTAGTTCAATGATTTAGGAAACAACGCCATGGCGATGGCGTCGGCGATCTCGATGGGGTGCGAGAAAAACTAGACTATTTTGTGTGGTTAGGCGTTGACGGCATCTTGCTATCCCCTATTTTTGAATCGCCACTGAGTGATTTTGGTTACGACATCACTAATCTTCGCTGTCTGAATGGGGAATATGGGGATATCGAAACATTCACACGACTGGTGAAAGAAGCAAGAGCACGCAATCTTCTGGTCTTCCTTGATTTTGTGGCTAACCATACGTCTAGTAAGCACCCCTGGTTTTTAGAAAGCAGTTCCGGCAACAATACCCCCAAGGCAGATTGGTATGTGTGGGCACCAGCACGAAAAGATGGCACCCCACCCAACAATTGGCTCACCATTTTCGGGGAGTCCGCATGGCGCTGGCACCCTACCCGCGGCGAGTACTATTTACACAACACCCTGAGCAATCAACCCGACCTGAATTACCGAAATACCGAGGTGGTTCGACAATTAATGGGTAATGTCCGGTTTTGGCTCGACTTGGACATTGACGGGTTGCGCTTCGATTCGGTGAATCTGTTCCTGCACGACGACAAATTGCGCAGCAATCCTTCACGACATTTGGGGTGGCAAGACGAAGCAAGGGCCGACCCATATCGCTACCAGAGTCAACGCTATAACATCAGTCGGCCTGAGAATATCCATCTGCTGAAACAGCTTCGCGTGATTGCTGATAGCTACGATGAAAGGAAGTGGCTTCTAGGGTCATTGAGCGACCCGTCTCCTTATGCCGTGATTGACCGTTACACCAGCGAAGGCGATGCGCTGGATGCCGCCAATGTATTCGAATCACTTAGCATGTGTCATAACTTTCAGCAGGTTGGTGAGCAACTCAATGCTTTTTTCAATGCTGTGCATCCAGGGATGGGGTGCTGGAGCACGGGCAATCACGATATCGCCCGCACGGTGTCGCGCTGGCAAGACGCAAAAAACCAACCTGAGTCCGCCAAGCTCTTGCTGACCATGTTGTGCAGCTTGCAAGGTGTGATCAGCATTTACCAAGGTGAAGAGTTGGGTTTAGCGGAAGCCAATGTGCCGCCTGCGGCACGGAAAGATTTCTTTGGTCAACAAGTCATCGCCAATTATGTTGGCCGCGATGGCTGCCGAACGCCGCTGCCATGGTCTCAAACACATGCCCATCTAGGTTTTAGCGATCACACCCCGTGGCTTCCGGCAGCGCAAGAACATGCCCCTCTAGCAATAGACGCTCAAATGGCAAACACTGATTCGGCGCTCCATTTCACCCATGCCTTGTTGAAATGGCGAAAAAACCAACCAGCACTCGTTGAAGGGAGCTGTCGTGTGTTGGCATTCAATGATTCTCTGATGGTGTTGGAACGCCACCACGAATCCCAAACCCTCATCATTGCATTAAACGGTTCAGCCCAAGACGCCACCATTCGGTTAAATTTACCGAATACAGCGGCGACGATTGATCTGCCTCATATGAACAATGTCTCTGCAGAAGCTAACGGTGTATTGAACCTCAAACCTTGGCAAGCATGGGTTGGCGAACTAAATCGCTAATTTTAGCAAATGCTCATATATGAAAAAGAATTCAAGACGTTAACCGCCCATACTGTTGAAACAATGAACGGACGATGGTCGCGTTCTATTAGGGAAGCAAAAAAGAAAATAGCAAAAACAGCCATGTCGAATAAGGAGCAAGTAATGTCAGATCCCGTCGTGTCAGGTAATCAGCCGATCAAAGTCACCCTCGAGAAAGACAAGGAGTATTACTACTGCCAGTGTGGACGTTCGAAGAATCAACCTTTTTGTGATGGTGCCCATGCGGGTACGTCGTTTACCCCGATCGCCTACAAGGCAGACAAAGACGGTGATGCATGGTTTTGTGCCTGCAAACACACGGGGAATTCCCCGTTTTGCGATGGTACACATACGCGCTATACAGCAGACGATGTAGGCAAAGAAATGCCTGAAGTACAACACACAGATGCCGCGCCTGCCGCTAAAGCAACACCAGAAGAGCCGTTTGTTGAGCTTATTCACCAGTTGGCGAAAGATGGCCTGAGCAAATTTGGGCATCATGGTCCAATGACATCGATGGGCGTGCCTCGTTACAAGTTACCTGAATGGGATCAAATCCAAGTCATGGTGGCACAAATGGCAACCAAGCCGCTGCTTGATGATGTTTCCGTCTCGACAGAGTTGGTGATTGGTCCTCGGGCGAAAAAGCCGCTAACGCTCTCTACCCCACTGTTTGTGTCTGACATGAGCTTCGGCGCTTTGTCGGAAGAAGCCAAAGTGGCGCTGGCAATGGGCGCTGAAAAAGCGGGGACGGGCATTTGTTCAGGTGAAGGCGGCATGTTGCCGGAAGAGCATGCGGCGAACAGTCGCTATTTCTACGAGTTGGCGAGCGCCAAATTCGGTTACAAGCAAGATCTACTCAAAGGCGTTCAAGCGTTCCATTTTAAAGGCGGCCAAGGGGCAAAAACAGGGACTGGCGGGCATCTACCAGGGATCAAAAATCACGGTAAAATCTCTGAAGTTCGCGGCATTCCCGAAGGCACCGACGCTATTTCCCCATCAACCTTTGTCGATTTGCACACCGCGGCTGATTTTGGACGCTTTGCCGATGAAGTGCGCGCGGTGACAGGCGGTATTCCTATTGGGTTTAAGCTCAGTGCCAACCATGTGGAAGCGGATATTGGCTTTGCACTTGATGCAGGTGCAGATTACATCATCCTCGATGGTCGTGGCGGCGGTACTGGCGCTGCGCCTACCCTGTTTCGCGATCACATCAGTGTTCCCACCATTCCCGCTTTGGCGCGTGCTCGACGCTTCTTGGATTCACAAGGCGCTAGCGATGTCACCTTGATCATTACAGGTGGCCTTCGTTTGCCGAGTGATTTTGTTAAAGCGCTGGCGTTGGGGGCTGACGGCATTGCTATTTCTAACAGTGCGATGCAAGCCATTGGCTGTATTGGTGCGAGAATGTGTAATTCCAATATGTGTCCCGCGGGTATTGCGACCCAAGATCCAGCGCTGCGAAAACGCCTCAATGTTGAAAAGTCCGCAGAGCAGCTCTATAACTTTTTCACGGCTTCAACACACCTGATGCAAGTGATGGCGAGAGCATGTGGACATGATGATCTGAGTAAATTTAATATCAACGATATCGCCACTTTCCACAAAGAGATGGCAGAGCTTGCTGGTATTCACTACTCAGGCGCAGGCCCAGCTGGACATTAATCTTGTCTAAATACTGAATGCGCTCCACAAAAAAGAGGCAGGGTATTCCTGCCTCTTTGTCGTTTTAAGGTATCGCGGTAAAACGCTACGTCATGGTGTGACCACCAGCAATGGCGTAGTTTCACCCACCACAGAGCGTTTGAACGCCTTTCCGTCTCGATCGAACAAGTGACAATAGTCTTCTGGGAACTCGATACAGCGCTTGTCGCCCGCCCGAATCGTTGTTTGTCCTTCTATTCGGATAACAACAGGGTCAGCGCTTTGCGGCGTATTGAAATACATCAAGCATTCATTACCCAATTGCTCAACCACGCTCAGTTCTACCCCGCCTTCTTGAATTGCGTCTTTCTCGCCAAAGCGAATGTGTTCTGGGCGGATCCCCACCACACAAGGGTCACCAACACTGGCGCCAATCGAATTCGCCGCCACAGAGATTTCCTGCCCTCGGTGAATTTGAACCTGCGTGGTGAACTCACCCACTTCCACAATGTCTGCGGTCAGAAAGTTCATCTTCGGCGAACCAATAAAGCCCGCGACAAAGGTATTGGCGGGATGATTATAAAGCTCTAGCGGAGATCCCACTTGCTCCACTCGCCCAGCATCCAATACCACGATCTTGGTCGCCAATGTCATCGCTTCAACCTGATCATGGGTCACGTAGATCATTGTCGCGCCTAGGCGATCGTGCAATCTGGCAATTTCCATGCGCATTTGAACACGCAACGACGCATCCAAGTTCGACAATGGCTCATCGAACAAAAAGACTTTAGGTTCACGAACGATGGCGCGGCCGATAGCAACACGCTGGCGTTGGCCACCAGAGAGCTCCTTCGGTTTCCGTTCCAGTAGGGGATCTAATTGCAACGCGGCCGCAACTTCACGCACTTTCTCGTCCACAGTCTTAGGCGCTGTTTTTGCCAATTGCAGGCCAAATGCCATGTTGTCGTAAACAGTCATGTGCGGATACAGAGCGTAGGATTGGAACACCATGCCGATCCCACGCTCAGGCGGTGGCAGATCATTACAAACCTCCCCTTCGATCAGCAGTTCACCACTGGTAATATCTTCAAGGCCCGCGATCAAACGCAGTAACGTGGATTTACCGCATCCTGACGGCCCAACGAAAACCACAAAGTCACCGGATTGAATATTCAGATCAACATCTTTAGTGACATGGACTTTGCCAAACTTCTTATTAACTTTCTTTAAAATGACCTCAGCCATAATGCATCCTTACCCGTTTGATTCTGTTGCAAAGGCCGCCTGATAGGGCGGTAGGGTGACCGACCCATTCTCGATTTCAAAGGTGAAACCATGGCCTTCCAATGCTTGCCAACTTCCGGCTGGCAGCGTCATGGTCATCGAAGAATCGGTGAGATTAAACACCACCAGCACACGTTGATTGGCATCGGATCGCACGAAACGCAAGCCTTGAAGGGTTGATGCCAAATCGGTGAGATCACCACTCACCAATGCAGGGAATTGCTTACGCCAACGCAGATATCCACGATAATGAGCAAGCATGCTGTTTGTGTCGGATTCCTGTGTGTTCACGGCTAATGCACTGTGGCGGCGATCAACGGGCAACCAAGGCTCAGCTTGGCTAAATCCCGCATTCTGCTCGTTCGCAATCCAAGGCATCGGTGTTCGGCAGCCATCTCGCCCTTTGTATTCAGGCCAGAATGGGATGCCATAGGGATCTTGGATTTTATCGAAAGGAATGTCGGCTTCAGGCAAGCCCAATTCTTCACCTTGGTACAAACACACGCTGCCTCGCAGGGACGTGAGCAGCGCCAACAACACCTTGCCATACGCCCACGGATCCGATTCTTCCGATCCCCAGCGTGACACACATCGCACCACGTCATGGTTGGACAGTGCCCAGCACGCCCAGCCGTCACCAATCGCAGATTCAATGTTCTCGATCACCGACGCTAAATAAGCTGGGGAACGATGAACATTGAGCAAGTCGAAGGTATAGGCCATGTGCAGTTTGTCGTTACCACTGGTGTATTGCGCCATCAAAGCCAAGGGGTCATCGTCGCCGATCTCCCCTACAGTGGTAATGTCTTCGTATTGATCCAGTAACACCCGCAATTGCTCGAGAAAGCCAATGTTCTCAGGCTGTGAGATATCGTATTTGTGCTTTTGCATGGAATACGGATTCGTGCCTGGCACGCCCAATGATTTACTGTCTCCGGAAGACAACGGGGGATTGTCACGCAGTTGACGATCATGGGTGTAGAAATTGACGGTATCAAGGCGGAAACCATCTACGCCCAAATCGAGCCAAAACTTCACCGTATCCAGAAGATGCGTCACGACGTCAGGGTTGTGGAAGTTGAGATCCGGTTGACTAACAAGGAAGTTATGAAGGTAATATTGTTGACGACGGCTTTCCCATTGCCATGCGCAGCCACCAAAAATGGATAGCCAGTTATTCGGTGGCGTGCCATCGGGTTTGGGATCCGCCCAGACATACCAATCGGCTTTAGGGTTGTCACGGTTGACGCGACTTTCCTCAAACCACGCATGCTCGTCAGAGGTATGACTAAGCACCTGATCGATCATCACTTTGAGCCCCAGATCGTGCGCGGTCATGACCAACTTTTTGAAATTATCCAATGAGCCAAACAATGGGTCGACATCGCAGTAATCCGATACGTCATAACCGAAGTCTTTCATGGGTGATTTAAAGAAAGGCGACAACCAAATAGCATCGACCCCTAACGCGGCGACATAAGGAAGCTGTTGGGTGATACCGGGTAAATCACCGATACCGTCTTGGTTAGCATCATAAAAGCTACGAGGGTAAATTTGGTAAATCACCGCACCGCGCCACCAAGGCAATTGTTGTTGATTCATTTCGTGTGTTATCCCTTAACTGCGCCTGCGGTGAGGCCCGAAACAATGCGGCGCTGGAAGACCAGAACCATAACGATAAGCGGCACGGTAACGATGACCGAGGCGGCCATGATGGTGCCCCACGGCAATTCGTATTGACCCGCTCCCGAGATCAAAGCAATGGCCACAGGGACCGTGCGCTCTTCGTTGGTGAGGGTGAAGGTCAAGGCGAACAAGAATTCATTCCATGCTGCAATGAACGCAAGCAATCCCGTGGTGACAAGTGCGGGCAAAAGCAAAGGCATCAGCACCTTGGTAATGATTTGCCACGGCGTCGCGCCATCAACAATGGCCGCTTCCTCAAGCTCTAATGGCAATTGCTGCATAAAGGTCGTCAATACCCACACCGTGAACGGCAGTGTGAAGATCATGTATGCCAATGCCAGGCCGGGCATGGAGTTGTAAAGCCCAACCGCACGGATAAGCTCAAACAGACCTGAAAGCACAGCCACCTGCGGGAACATAGAGACCCCAAGAATGGTGAGCAGCACGAGATTGCGACCACGAAAGCGGATACGCCCAAGTGCGTAGGAAGCGGTCACACCGAGCAATAACGAGATTGCCACCACCACGGTTGACACGCCCACAGAGTTGAGCAAGTTTCGGCCAAACGTTCCGCCAGAGAACACGGAGGCGTAGTTACTCCAATCAAATACTCTTGGGAAATATTCCACTTCAAACAGGGCAGAGCCAGATTTGAATGAGGTGACGATGGCGTAATAGAACGGGAAGACCGAGAACACCACGATCACTGAAACCAAGAGAAAAAACCCGACTCGCCAATACCATTTTTTAGACATATTAGGTTCCCCCATTCATGTTTCTACGCCCGATATAGAGGTAGAAAATGGTGCACAGAGCAACGATCAAGAACAACAAAGTCGATGCCGCTGAGCCGTAGCCAACATCTTGGAAGTCCACCAGATTTTGTCGCGCATAGATCGACATCGACATGGTGGCTTCATTAGATGGGGTAAGCACATAGATAAGATCGAAGACCCGCAACGCATCGAGCGCTCGGAATACCACGGCGACCATTACCGCAGGCATGATCAAGGGCAAGGTGACTTTAAAAAATACCCTGACATGGTGGATACCGTCGATTCTCGCCGCTTCATAGCAATCGGATGGCAGCATTTGCAAAGCAGCAAGCACCAATAGCGCCATAAAGGGCGTGGTTTTCCACACATCAACCGCAATAACCACATTGAGTGACATATCGCTGTCTGCTGTCCATGCCAGTGGCGCAGCGATCACCCCTATCGTCATCAAAAAATCATTCACAATCCCGAATTGATCATGAAGCATCCAGCCCCACATTTTTGCCGACACAATAGTAGGGATAGCCCAAGGGACTAAAACGGCAGCACGCACCAAGCCCTGCCCTTTAAATTTGGTATTGAGAACCAAAGCCACAATGATGCCAAACACGGTTTCTAGGCTCACGGACACCACCGCGAAATACAGGGTATTCCAAACGGATTGCCACCAGGTGGGATCAAATAATATCCCGTAGTATTCACCGTCTTCGTAGACAACGTAGTTATCGAACCCAATGAATTCAGTGACCCCACTGCCATCCAGGGTGGCGTTGGTCATGCTGAACCAGAGGGTTCTTAGCAATGGCCAACCTGCCACCATGATGAGAGTGATGATCATGGGCGCGAGAAACCACCAAGCGGCGCGTACGCGTTTTCGCGTTAAAGCGCTGGTCTGTTCCATAAGATTTCCTTTTGAATGCAACTGTCAGGCGCTGAGCGCGTCTGACAGTGATAGTGACAGCTTACCAACGACCACCGCGGCTAATGCGCTTGAGATCTTTTTGTAATTTCGCCAATGCCACATCGGCATTTTGACTGCCAGACAGCACGCTGTGTGTGGCATTCCAAAACGCGTTAGATACTTGGTTGTACTTCGCACCTGTCGCGGTTGACGGGCGCGGCGTACCATTGGCGAAAGTGTCATAAAGGCTGCCGAAGAACGGCACCGCCGTCAGCACTTCTTCATCTGAATAGAGGGATTCAATGGTGGGATTGTACGAGCCTACAATGGCGCGACGTTTCTGCTCTTCCAGTGAAGTGAGATACATCACGAGGCTTGCAGCAAGCTCAGGGTTTTTCGAGTATTTAGAGACGGCTAATTGCCAGCCACCAAGCGTGCCGGAATGGCTGCCATCTTCGCCACCTTTGGGCAGTGCAACGACACCGATTTTGCCTTTGACTGGTGAATCTTCGCTGTTACCCAGTGACCACGCGTACGGCCAGTTACGCATAAACACCGCGTTACCGGTTTGGAAAACACCGCGCGCTTCTTCTTCGCCATAGTTCAGAACGCCAGGAGGAGAAATGGTATCGACCCACCCTGCTGCGGTCGTCAGCGCTTGTTTCGCATTGTCATTGTTGATGGTGATCTTGCCATCTCCATCAACAATGGTGCCCCCGTTATAAGAGGCAACCCACTCTAACGCATCACAAGTTAAGCCTTCATAAGCACGCCCCTGCCAAACAAAGCCCCACATTTTGTCATTGCCTGCTTCACGCTCAGCTTTCATGATCTTTTCAGCAGTCGCGGTGAGCGCTTCCCACGTTTCGGGGGCTTTCTCTCCATACTTTTCAAGCAGGTCAGAGCGATAATAAAGCACGCCAGCATCGGTAAACCATGGCATGGCAACCAAGCGATCTTTTACGGTGTTGTTGGAAACAATGGAGGGGAAATGGCTTGATTCTTCACCGTTTGAGTACGGTTTCAAATCTATAAAATGATTGCCAAGTATACCTGGCCAAATAACATCAATCTGAAACACATCAATGTCGTCTGCACCCGCAGCCAATAGCTGTTGATACAGAGCAAGGCGCTCTGTGGTCGAGTTGGGGGTCGTGATGATTTTTACCGTATGGCCGGTCTCTTGTTCCCATGCTGCCACACCCTGCTGACAAAGCTCCAGCTCTTGGCCTACTGCACCACATGAAATAGAAAGGGTCTCAGCATAAGCGCTAACGCTTAATAAAGCTGAAGCAACGACGGCTGCGAAAATTGAACGTTTCATGAAGAACTCCCTGTCGCGTCATCCCGGTATTACGCCTTATTCTCTGTGTTCCACAATGATGATGGAACCTCAAGCTCAGAAGATGCTGAGCAAATGGGATCATCGCGGTGTACAGATAAATCAGGGTAGGATTTTCGACCGATCAGCCAGCCTATGGGGACAGAGGTGTAGAGTGCATTATCCAAAAGAACACGTTGCGTGTTTGATGCTTCATCTTGCGAGCGTGCTTTTGCGCAAAGCTCAGCAACTTTCAGCACCTGATGCCAACTGTCGAAACCTTCTAAACGCGCAATCGCCTCCAGCGCTTGCATGTGACTACATTGCAATAGGCGCTTTTGTTGTTTGGCTTGCCGTTTAAAGGCTTTGAGATCTGAGGCGTTCAGGATCTTGGATGTCACAGTGTTCCCTATGGATCATTGACCGGTGAAAATACGCGCACAGTGGCCCACTCACGGCATGCATCCCTTCCGGGTGACAACCAAATTCTAAGAGGTTATTAGAGGGTGGATATTGCGCTTGCTTTGCCTTCGTGGGCGGCAGGCCGATATCTGCGGCACTCACTAAACGCTATCATTGTGTTTACATTTTTGCAATATCTGGAACGTGATAAGAAGGCCACCACGATACATCCTATAGAAGATGCCGAAATATTAGGCAAAAAAAACGAGCCGTCAGGCTCGTTAAAGGGTTAGCAAATCAATGCATCGGGCGAACCCGAATGCCAATAGGACAAAGGTATCTATTCGTCTTTAATCCTAGTAGCTACAGAGGTTTCCAATGTCAGCGTTGTGTCAAAACATCGTAATTTCTGTTAACCACCTGCTGCTACCTCATCTAAAACACTCAGTACGGCGCTGTCTAAATGACCGTCATAGACTTGGCGACAGACTTTACGTCGAACAGCAAGACCCGAGATAAGGCGTTCAATGGACAGGTGTTTAACATCCTGTTGCTCGTTATAGAACTCTATCGTACGACTTAAGGTTGCATAAGGCATGATTTCGCCATCAACACGCAGCCAATCGAGCTTCTCCATAAAGGCCTGGCACTCTTCAGCAATCGTGGTGGCAGGGTGACCTGTCATGGCAGACAAAGCAGTGATACTCCGCTGGAGCGCTTCCGCTGAGGTGTATTTTGACAAGGTAATGGTTAACTCATCAGCATTGATCTCAACCAAATGTTTACGCTGTTTAACACGACGACCTAAACGGCCTCCTCGCTTTTCCTTACGTTGGATCGGTTCAAATTCACCATCAATGATCCCGGAAAGCTGATCAAGGTCTTGCTTCGGCAAGATCTCGTTACGAAGGGGGTTGGGCATGGTAGGCGCAAGTGATCGTTTACCTTCGTTGTACGTTTTCGCACGTGAATAACGGATCACCTCATCCACGTTGCACTTGATGTCGATCCTAAAATCCGAATGCTTCTTATCATCATCCATACGAGACACGGTCAGATGATAGCCATACAAGTTAAGCGCAAACACATCTTCCGTTTGCGTTTCCTTTTTTGCCATTTTCCGAAGCTCTCGGATCAGATCACTCGAAAAACGCCGCCATTCGATGTTTCTAGCGATTTTCTGGTTAAGGTCACTCAGGGACATAGAATCTTCCAGTCGACGCGACATACGGCTTCTGAAGAGGCTATAGAGCTGAAATACCAAAGTATGTTGACGTAAGATCTCTGGTGGGAACAAGAAAAAGTAGTCACGAGTCATTAGCTCTTCAAAAAATGAAGGCTCCCACACCAAAATGTACAGGTTCGGTTTGATACGAATTTCGCCATCTTCACCTTCTCGCGGCGCTTCTTCTGAGGCCGTGATCGTTCGAGCAATAAATCGGAAACGATCACTTTTGAAGCCTTCTGGCATGTTTTCACTCAACCATCGACCAGTGAGTTCGTGCAATTGGAAGTCTGTAAATTCAATGCGATCAATGCTTTCGCGAATTGAATCCCGTGCAGGGCCACTGTCTTTCTTACCGCGTAGCGAGAGAATATCAGTGATGTATACAGGGGTTTTATTACCCACCTTCTGTGTTTGCAGTTCATAACTCGGCAAATGATGATCATGATATTGAACAGTCAGCGTAAATAACGCAAACAACGTCATCAGATCGTCAACGGTCATGATCGACTTCGAGGATCGAGTTTCAATGATCGCCTTACTGCCACTGATCGCAACCATCGATTTTTGATAGCTTTTCTTGGTCCGAGGTGGTGCCAACGCTTGATCAATAATACCTGCCCAGCTGGTGGGTGATATTAGGATTTGATCTTTCTCATCAGGCATCAACGGCGGCGTGCCTAAACCATGCTCGCTCAACAGTTGTTTGTTTACATGGTTTTGAGCCAAGGCTTTGGAGCGTTTTTGCTTCTCCATGACTTTGGTTCTTTCTGACTGAAGTCCTGACGCTCCCAGTACCGAAATCAATTGGCTTGGATTAACAAAGCGATGCAGCATGGTCTTTCCTGCAAGACCTTCCTCGAAACGAACGCCTTGCTGGGTAAATAATCCAATTTGTACCGCAGCACGTAAACGTTGTTGGATAGCAGCACGTGTAAGGTGACCATCTGTGGCTTCAATCAATTCTGTGGTTGAAACGTACCCATCTTTTGATGCGAACCCTCGCAATGAAATTAAGTTCAGCAGCTCAAGAATGCTTTTCGTCACGCCTTTGAAATGTTCATACTGCGGTAACCAATCAATCAATTGGCCATGAACTTGAAAAAGGTGCCCATCTTTGTGGGATCGTGGCGCTGTGATCAGTATTTTTTCCGGGGGACTTGAGGCCATTTCGCCACAGCTCCTTGTTAAGCCAATTCGTTATCAGAATACAGATGACCGTAATTAAGCCATCTTTCCGAAAAGATTAATAGAAAAAAAACAAGAAAGAAAGATCTTTTTTTGAAGAGGCTTTTTAACTGATCTTATTGATTAATACTGATCTTATTGATTATATGATCTTATGATCAGGGCGAGAATATCCCCGTAATCATTTGATATGTAAAGGTAAAAAATACCAACAGATCGTAACGATGATCATGGGGAAGCCGGAACAATGATCATTACTTACTTGAAAGCATGATCATTAATGACATGAAACGATGATCATCGTGATATCGAAAACGTGATCATCAATAGAGAAAAAGAATGATCATGGTATTGTCACAGCTTATCCACAGACGTTTTTATCAAATGTGTGTATAAAGACGTCGTTTGAAGTATTCGTCATGAATCGTCATCAAAATACATCCGGAAAGATGATCATGAATGTGCGCTTTTGAGTCGTTTTATCATGCTTTCCGACCCCTACTCTGCTTTCCAGTTCGATATATCCTCTCTTTCGTAGGTTCATTATCGGAATTGAAATGGCAACAAGCGTATTTTAGTCAGCCATGCATATGTGTCCGACGCCCGAAACAATGATCAAGCTGAGTAGCCTGTATTTCAATTGAATCATGCTATCAAGGCTATAATACTCAAGACGAGTGTGTTTAGTGCCTGATTTTACGTTCGATTCAGTGTTGAAAAGGCATCAGCCGTAATTTAGACGCTATCCACCATCGTTCCGAGTGTTCATTAACATGATCTATCGCTTCACTTTTACTTGATCATTTTTTCGTGAAGCAAAGATCCATCGACACGTAAATATGTTGTTTTGTTGCCCTTAAACACACCTTGATCATCGTTCCTTCACCGTGATTATGGCTCTGGAATGATGATCAAGGATACCGAAGTCATTCATCCCTAAAATGGCATGTATTGTCCTCTATCTTGATCATCGTTCCGAAAAGATGATCAAGATAACGGGTTTCGGATGATTTTTGGCATGAGGCGCAGTGTTTTAGGATATTTATGGATGAAATTACAGGCTTTGATATTCAAAATGCGCTTGCCGTAATCTAGCCACCCTTTTACACCGTTCCGGAAGATGCTTTGTACTAGCCGTTTTAGCTAATGGTTTACAATGTAAAAAGGTGACGCCGTAACACTTTTAAAGTGCGAATATTCTACCGTTGATTAGTCACATTTTTTTGCGCAGTTTTTCATTGATTTTCCATAGAGTGACCATGATCTTAATTATTTAGCAGTCCGTTCAGCTTTTTATTGTAAGTGCTGTAATTTGCTGTACAATTTATTTCAATTCTCTTTTATGGCGAAAAGAAAAATGAATAGGGAAAAGACGATAGAAAACCTGCAGTCGATTGCAGAGCAAACTAAGCAAGTGCAGGCGGACAGAATTGAAATCGTGATGGAAGAGCGTCACGACCAATTGTTCCCTCCAATGTCAAAAGCCTTAATGGAAACTCGATCAGGATTGACGCGTCGTAAACTTGATGAAGCGATCACTCGAATGGAAGAGGCGGGGCATCAGTTTACCAAGAACAACGCCAATCATTATTCTATTACTTTAGATGAAGCACACCAGATCATGGAATCGGCAAAGATGCCGGCTTTCTATCAAGGTAAAGGTGCAAACCACAAGCCTTGGGTGATCAATATTCAGAACCAAAAAGGCGGCACCGGTAAATCAATGAGTGCGGTGCATTTGGCAGCGTGTCTGGCGTTGAATCTGGAAAAGCGATACCGTATTTGCTTGATTGACCTTGACCCACAGGGGTCGCTACGTCTTTTCCTTAATCCGCAGATCAGCGTGACAGAGCAGGAGGGTATCTATTCTGCTGTCGATGTCATGTTGGAGAACACACCACAAGAAGCCGATAAAGAGTTCATGATGAAGAACGTACTGTTATCGACACAGTACCCGAACTTGAAAACGATCGCTGCTTTTCCTGAAGATGCCATGTTCAATGCAGAAGCTTGGCAAAATCTGGCAACCAATGGTTCTTTGGACATTGTCAGACTTCTGCAAGAGAAAGTGATTGATAAGATTGCAGATGAATTTGATGTGATCATGGTAGATACCGGACCACACATTGATCCTCTAGTATGGAATGCAATGTATGCTTCAAATGCATTGCTTATTCCTTGCGCCGCGAAGCGCCTTGACTGGGCATCGACAGTGAATTTCTTCCAGCATTTGCCGACCGTTTACGAGATGTTCCCAGAAGACTGGCCTGGATTGGAGTTTGTTCGATTGGTACCAACCATGTTTGAAGACGACAATAAGAAACAGGTATCGGTATTAACAGAAATGAATTATCTGTTGGGTGATCAAGTGATGATGGCAACGATTCCGCGTAGCCGTGCATTTGAAACCTGTGCAGACACCTACAGCACGGTGTTTGATCTAACTTCACAAGATTTTGAAGGTGGTAAAAAAACGCTGTCTACCGCGCAAGAAGCGGTTCATCGTGCAGGACTGGAGCTTGAGCGTGTGCTTCACAGTCACTGGTCGCAACGCAATCAGGAGTGATTAAATGGCCATTAAAACCTCTGAACTAAATGCTCGTTTGTTTGGCAAGGCTGACAAGCGACGCGCAACCACTGCGCAAGAAGCTCAAAAAGCAGCGTCAGAAAAAGCGACTGTTATTGAATTGTCTGTGGCGGGTGAAGCGACCGTAGAATTTGAATTGGTGCGTGTTGCATCGGCTGACGTGGTATCACGTACATCAGTGTTTGCAGAAAATGCACGCGAACAATCGTTTTTGAACGAACTTGCCCTGTCAGACATTTTGGTGACGCTGAAAGATCGTGGGCAGCAATACCCTGCTGTTGGTCGCTGGCTTGAAGGTAACAAGATTGAAGTCCTCGACGGTAGTCGCCGTCGTATGTCTTGTATTTTGGCGAACCAAGATTTTCTTGTTTATGTCGCCAAAGGCATCAACAGCAAGCATGCGAAGTTCTTGTCTGATGTTGCGAATGCACATAAACCGTTGTCTCTTTTCGAACGTGGTAAAGAAATGCAAACCATGCTTGACCGAGGCGAAGTGCTGGATCAAAAAGAACTCGCTAAGGTCTGTCAATGTAGTGAGGCTTTGGTGAGTGGTGCATTGAAAGCGGCGGCATTGCCTCTTCCGCTTTTGCAGGCCTACCCGAGTGTTGGTGAGCTAGGTCGACCAACCATTGTGAAACTTCACCGTCTGTTTTTCTCGCTAACAGATGAAGAACAAGCAGCGTTCCTAGCGAAACTTGCTGAGTCGCCTGTTTGGCAGACTGTCGATGCAGCAGGTGTTAGTCGTATTACGCGCGAAGTGACGCTGATTCTGGAACAATGGTCTGATGCATTGAAGCCTAAAGCCGCTAAGCCAGAAGCGCCATCTACAGAGCTCGTCAAAGGCCGAGCGAGTTACCGCCGTAAAGGTGATTCTCTGGCCATTAATCTCAAAAAGATGAGTGAAGAAGACGCTTCGGCGATACTCGACTTTATTCAATCTCGACTCGCGTAACATCTTATACGTTTTGACAAAAACGTGCCTTTTGGCACGTTTTTTTTTGAATCCAGCAGTGTTCCGGTATCATGAAACCGTTATCGATGATGAATGGCGACACTGTGGCTTCTGATCCTATCTCTACTCTACTTTCCCTACATGCAATGGCTCAACGCGATTACGTGCGCATTCCTGTCTTTGTAAGTGGCGATCAAGATTTTTTGTCTTTGTTGCTTAACGCGTTGCCAAATATCACATTGGTTAGCGATGATTGGGATTTTCCTGATCGCCTTCTTTGGCGACAAGCTAAGCAACTATTAGGGCAAGAAACCCACACGCTCGCGCTTGATGTTCGCCAGCACATTGATGTCGAAAAGATATGTGCGATTAGTGGTTGCATCAAAGGTGGGGAACTACTCCTTTTTCTTGTGGGTGATGGTGAAGAACCACAAAAATATGAATCACTTTTCCGCGATCGCTTTCTGTCATTTGCTTCTCATGCAAATGCAGCGACGATCTGCCAATCTGGCTTTATCTCTATGCCTACGTTAACTCTCTCAGACACTCGAGAGATCTTACCGCGATTGGACGGCGTCACAACGCCTGATCAGGTTAAGGCAATTGATGCAATCGAACGTGTGTTGTCAGGACATCGGCGTCGTCCCGCGCTTTTGGTTGCTGATAGGGGGAGAGGTAAGTCCTCTACAATGGGGATGGCGGCTGCCTCTATCATGCATTGCAGTAAAAAACGCATCGTGGTGACCTCTCCGTCTGTGGCTAACGTCGATACTTTGTTTCAACACGCAGAGCGTCAATCTTCATTGCAAAATACGCCGCTGCAACGCAAAAACAAATATGGCTATGTAGCTGAAAATGGCAGTGAGCTGCTGTTCGTTGCGCCAGACGCCCTACTTCAAGAAACGCCAGAATGCGATCTGTTGATGATTGATGAAGCGGCTGCTATTCCCTTACCGATGCTTGGACAAATACTCAAATGTTATAGCCGAATTGTATTTTCGTCGACAGAACACGGCTATGAGGGAACAGGACGGGCGTTCAGCACCCGTTTTAGATCGATGCTGGATGCCAAAGCGAAAGGATGGAAAGAAATCAGGCTCGAAGCACCAGTGCGTTGGGCGGAAAATGATCCGCTTGAAGCGTGGTTATTTGCTACTTTTCTTTTCGATGCCGAGCCGTATTTGCCTCTTGTGAATACTGGCGTAGTCATTCGCGAAATCTCTCACAGTGAACTCTCTGCTGATGAAGGGCTGTTGAAGCAAGTGTTTTCATTGTTAGTGAGTGCGCATTACCAAACATCACCGAATGACCTGGTTCAATTACTGGATGGTGAGAACCAATCTGTGTTGGTCGCATTCCGAGTAGATGTTGCAGTTGGTGTGGCATTAGCGCAACGAGAAGGCGGCTTTGATGAAGCGTTGGCGCAACAGGTCGTGAGCGGTAAGCGCCGTCTTCGTGGCCATCTTTTGGCGCAAAGTTTGGCGACACATACGGGAACACTCGATGTTCTTACCGATTCACTGCTTCGTATTACCCGCGTCGCTGTGCTTCCTTCCTGCCGTCAGCAAGGGATCGGACACGCGCTAATTGCTTCAGTAGAGCAGATTGCAAAAAGAAGTGACATTACTATAGTTGGCACCAGTTTTGGGGCGAATAGTGAACTTTGGCAGTTTTGGTCGTCAATGGGGTATCTGCCTGCTCGCTTGGGTGTGCAGAGGGATGCTGCCAGTGGCACATACTCGCTGCAATTGATTAAACCATTGGCTTGCTCGGCTGAATGGATTGGGGACCTGCACTCTTTGTTCAGCACTAATTTCCCGCACCAACTTAACGAGCAGTTTTCCAATATCGAACCTACGCTTGTCGCACAACTTTTGTTTTCTTCTATAGATATTAAGCCGGCCAGTGAGCAGATGCTAAAGCAGGTTGCCCTTTTTGCCAATGGTGCACTAGGTTATGATCTCGTCACTGGGAGCCTGTGGGTGTGGTTTGTTCATTGGTTGGCTACTCGAAATGAACCCGCAACTGATCAAATGCAATGTTGCGCACTCATTATGCGTGTCTTACAACGCCGCTCCTGGAAAGAAGTGGCTGAAGTTTTCGGCTACCAAGGACGGAAAGACACTGAAGCGTCCATTCGTCATTGGGTCGCAACACAACTCACCAACTAACGAAAAGGAAATCGAATGAAATTTATCGCCGATACCCACACACATACGCTGGCAAGTGGACACGCCTATAGTACGGTGATAGAAAATGCGCAGGCTGCGGCTGAGGCAGGTTTGCTCTATATGTGTGTCACCGATCATGCGAGCAAAATGCCCGGCGCCCCGCATCATTGGCACTTTGTCAATCAACGCGTGTTACCAGATACGTTAAGTGGTGTGCGACTGTTACGTGGCGTTGAAGCTAACATTCTTAATGTTGATGGTGAGCTCGACATGCCAATCTATGTCTATGGCGAACTAGAGTGGGTAAATGCCAGTTTGCATGAGGCGGTGTTCCGCGCTACAGATTTGAAATCCCATACTCAAGCTATCATTAATGCGATAAGAACAGAGCGTGTTGATGCGATCGCGCATTCGGGAAATCCGTCTTATCCCATTGATGTTGAGGCTGTGGTCCGAGAAGCCGCCAATTCGGGTGTCGCGATTGAATTAAATAATTCGTCATTGAATGGTTCTAGAAAGGGCAGCGAACCAAATTGTTTAATTATCGCTGCGTTGGCAAAAGAATATGGCGCTTGGATAACAACCGGTTCTGATGCCCATTTTGCTAACAACGTTGGCGAGCTTTCTAGCGTGGCAGAGATGATAAAAACAGTAGGTCTGTCCAAAGATCAGATTATCACTAGCGACGTTACCTTGTTTGAAGAGTACATTGCCAAGCGTCAATCGATCCGAAGAAAGCGTGTATTGGAAAACATGAATCGCTAAGCGATTTACACTGTAAAGCTGAAATTAGGGGGACGATTTTAAGAATAGATACGTCTAACTTTCAATACAAACGGTGTAACGAAACGCGAATATACTACAAGATTGCTACTATACGACTTGTTGGGTAGCAGGGTAGAGGCCAGTATGACAAAAGAATATGAAAAACTGTGTGATGTATTAATAGAAAAGTCTGGCGGTGAAAGTGAATGCAAGCGATTCCAAGAACGTGTTGAGTTGGGAAATGGCGGTATTCATGCGCGCTTGCATGTCGCCCCACATCATATAGATATCGAGCATGAAGAAAGTGAGTTTGGACATCGTGTCATCATTCGAGACGTTAGCCGAAGTGGTTTAGGCTTGGTCGCAGATGATGACATTGATTTAGATGCGGTATGTTTTCTCAAAGTCGCCGATGAGCCGCAACTGAAAGGTAGTCTCGTTTATCGTAAAAGTCATGAAGATGGAAAATACCGTTACGGGTTTAGCTTAGATGAGTGGTTATCGGATGAGACCCATCATACCTTGTCACCTTAGCAATAAAACGAAGTCGTTAATAATAAGTAACTTACTGATTTAAATGGCACACTTGAAGAGTGTGCTTTTTTTATGTCTGAATTGCGGCGATTAATGCGTATTCTGTTGCACCACAATGACTAAAACTCTCTATAATTCATTTATATGACATACGTATCTTAAACGAGTTGTCTGTTATCTTTTTAATGCGATCTAATTCTAACTTGCCTTTAGAGGTGATTCTTTCTAGGTGTTTCATCTTGGTACAATGGGAATGTGATGTTAGTTCGTATTTTTAATGTTCTAATTTAGGGGATTACATGCTGCAGCAGCTTTTGCGGCTATCGAATGATGGTCGCAGGGTATATATGACCGTAGTGCCAAAGGCAGAGGAAGATGCGCCCCGCATAGAGAAGAAACATATTGTTGACTGGCTCAAAGAGAATAGTGTGGCCAGCTTTTTTCGTTTTGACGAAACAATAGATTCTGTTCTCGATAAGATGAATGCGTCTAATGAGGAATGGAAAGGGGAGCCTGATGATGTCGTTGTGGCTGAGCGTCGCGATGCGTCGGTGAGTGCGCGCTTTGACGATCAGAAAATGACAGCCTTTTTGCGTGTCAGTGGTGCCTGCGGTGGTAACCCAATTAAAGGGAATGATTTGCTGACTTCTCTGAAGAAAGAGCAGATCGTTCGCGGTGTCAAAAAACAAACGCTGCAGAAATTGCTGACAGCGTCATCACGCCTCAAACCAGGCGAATTCTTAGAAGTCCCCATTGCAGCAGGTAAATGGCCAACGCCAGGCGAGGATTCGAAGCTTGCTTACCTCGTGCAGGACAGTAAAGCTCGCGTATTGCGTCCGCAGCAGCGCGAGGATGGCACTGTTGATATGCGTGATCTCGGTAAGATGGTCACGGTACAAGAAGGTCAACCTCTTGCGAAGCGTATTCCTTCAACCAAAGGTATTGAAGGGTTCCGTGTCACGGGAGAAATTTTGGCTACGACGCCAGGTAAAAACATCCCCCTTAAGCTCTACCCTGGTAGTAATTACAGCCCAAACGATGAAAATGTGATTGTTTCTGATACCGCCGGAATGCCAATATTGCATCCTGATGGTGTAGAAGTGGACAACGCGCTTTGCATGAAGTCGGTAACGGTTGCAACAGGTCACGTCAATTTTGAAGGTAGCGTTGTTATCAATGGCGACGTTAACTCAGGAATGAAAGTTCAAGCCACTGGCTCTATCACTGTGGGTGGTGTTGTAGAATCGGCCATACTTGAAGCGGGCGGTGACATTGTCATTCACAATGGCATTCTGGGAAGGCAAGTACAGTCAGATCAAGAAATCACAACCGTTATTAAGGCTAAAGGGTCAGTCGTAGCGAAATTTGCTCAGTACACAAAAATTGAAGCCAAAGAAGATATCACCATTAGTCAGCATGCGATGCATTGCACCACGATCACCGAGGGCAACCTTATCATTTGTGATCAGATGAAGCGCACGGGCACACTGACAGGCGGCAAGCACGTGGCGTTGGGCGGTGTACAAGTCGTTACGTTAGGCGCAGCTTCCGGTGTCCATACTTACGTTCATGCGTTTACGGGGTTGGGAGAGCTCATGCAGGGAACACTCAACCTGTCAAAAGAGCTCGATCATGAACATGAACAGTTGATGAAAGTGAAAGACGCTGAAATGAAGTTACTTCAGCAGCCAGCACACAAAAGACCGGATGAATTGATTGAGCGTCTTTCTTGGACTAAAACTCATCACTTTGAACGCATCGCTGAAATCAAAGCACTCATGGATAGCAGTGCGTCAGAGTTAAACACACTCTATCGCCGCTACTCTATTGAGGTGTTTAAAAACAGTTTCCCGGGCGCACATTGCCAAATTGGCGATACCTCTATTGATCTAACCAATGAATATGGTGCTTGCAAGATGGTGACTAACGGAAAAGAAATCAAACTTGAACCGCTATAGAAAATCTTCTTATACCGTCATTTACACTGTAAACAGTAAATGAATTTATAATAGAGATAAAAAAAGCACCGAAAGGTGCTTTTTTTGATCGCGTGTCTTTGTAAGGGATAGCGTTATCCCGTTTTCTGAACTTTGCCTTCTTTGAGTGCTTGAAGAACGGCGGTCTTGGAGCCATCAGCCACAATGCTACCTTGTTCAATAACGATAATACGGTCAACGATGTCGAGCATACCTGTTTTGTGGGTATTGATGATTAACGTTTCGTCTCTACGTAACGAGCCCAATTGCTGTTTGATGTATTGTTCTGAACGGTTATCCATCGCACTAGTGGGCTCATCCATCATTAATACAGGTGGCCGACCGAGCATTGCTCTTGCTAATGCGATAGCTTGACGCTGGCCGCCAGACAATTGATTGCCGCCTTCACCAACCTGACGTTCTAAGCCAGCAGGATCCCGTTGAGTAAAGGTGGTCACACCGGCACGATTTGCTGCATCCAAAATGTCTCTGTCATCGGCTAAAGGGCGCCCAAGGGTGATGTTGTCACGAATGGAACCAAAGAACAGAACTGGGTCTTGAGGAACGCAGCCTATATTGCGTCGTATGTCGATATTGTGGATTTGGCTGATGTCAGTGTCATCTATCCTTACAGAACCCTCTGTGGGAAGATACAGACCCATTAACAAGCGGCTTAGCGTTGTCTTACCTGAGCCGATACGACCGATGATTGCGACTTTCTCACCAGGTAATATGCTTATTGAGATATCCCGCAGTGCAGCAACCTCTGAATTGGGATAATTGAAATTCACACGATCAAATTCAATCTTGCCTCTGATAATCGGACGGTGAATATAACGTTTCCCCTCTTCTTGCTCTGAGGGCATTTCCATCAACTGACTGATGATCGCCATTGCGGATCTTGCTTGGTTGTAACGGGTTGATAGCAAGGACAGCTGCACCAAGGGGCCTACAGCGCGTGAGCTCAGCATAGTCGCCGCAATCAAACCACCCATGGTGAGGTCGCCATTGGCAATCAGATATACACCAAAAACAATCATGGCAACGCTGACAAACTGTTGAATAAAGCCTGCCGCATTCTGTATGGAGTCTGTCAGTCTGCGGGTTTTGATACCCCAGTTAGCCATGTGTGCAACCGCTTCCTCCCAGCGGTATTGAAACTGGCTTTCAGCACCGAACAATTTGATGGTTTCGAGACCAGCAAGGCTCTCAATCAAATTTGCGTTTTTTTGCGACGAAAGACGAGACCCTTCTTCAATGGTATGACGCAGTGGTTTTTGAATGATCATGGCATGCACCATCAACACCAGTACTGCGAAGATAGGTACAGCAACCAATGGTCCTGCCACTATCCAGATAATAAATAGAAAGAAGAATGCAAAGGGTAGGTCGATTAACGCCGACACGGACGCTGAGGTGAAGAAATCCCGTATCGATTCAAACTCCTGCATGTGTCGGGCAAATGCACCAACGGAAGGCGGACGCGCCTCCATGCGAATCCCCATCACTTTTTGGAAAATGCGTGCAGAAATGAGCAGATCCGATTTCTTACCAGAGATATCGATGAAGTAACTACGTAGCATCTTGAGTACTAAATCGAAGATGAATATGACGAACACACCGCTGGCTAAAACCCAGAGGGATTCAAATGCGAGATTAGGGACAATTTTGTCATAGACGATACGAGAGAAAAGCGGTGTCGCAATGGCAAAGGTGTTAATGAAAACCGACGCGATAAGAACGTCTCTGTATATCGATTTTGATTCCCAAAGTGTACTCCAAAACCAGTGCCCAGTGCGTTCTTTTAATATTTCAGGAGAGCGTTCGTCATATCTAAATCGCTTTTTGAGTAAGAATACTCGGCCAAGGTATTCTTCCTCGAGATCTGAAATTTGAACGACATTAGATGTGGTTTCAGTATGAGGGGCGACAATTTCTGCTTCCCCTTTTTCTTGGTCAATGCCGAGTAACACGCAAGCTTCGTTGCCTTTGAGCAATATAACGCAAGGGCAAAGAAGTGATGATAGGTCGGCAAGTCCCATTCTCGTTTCTTTGGCATCGATTCCCGCGCGCTCTGCCGCACGTGGAAACAGAAATGGCGACAGATAACCATCTGAAATCGGCAAGCCTGAAACTAAGGCATCAGGCGAGTTGGACTGACCGAAGTAACGGCTGACGTAAACCAAAGATTGCAAGAGCGGGTCTTTAACCATGATTCTCTACTTTCTTCTCGAAGATGAACCCTTGGAAACCGCTAACAAACAGCTCTGAAAGCTTGTTGAGCTGCGCTTCTGTTTCCACACGAGTTGCAATGGTGGTTATGTTCAAGTTATGCGCAGTCCTGCAAATTGATGCTAGTACATGGCTTTGTGCTTCATCGTCAAGATTGCTGGTATAGGCAAAGTCTATCTTTACGTAAGAAGGCTTGAACTTGTTAAGGTAATCGAGTGACTGGAAATTCCGGCCGTAGTTATCGACACCAAATCCAAAATTGAAGCGATGCGCTTGCTCCGTTAGCAAGCTGACGTGATCAGGGAAGCGGACGAATACGCTTTCAGGAATTTCAAAAAACAGACGACCCGCTAAATTACGGTGCTTTTGCATTGCCGTGCTCATCCAACGAATAAATGAGGCATTGGTGACACTGTTTTGGGTTAAGTTGATGGCGATCGGGCCAAGCGCTGGGTCATCAATTAGGCGCTCAATCATGTGATTCACAACATAGCGGTCAAATGATTCACCCAATTCTAATTGCTCGACGGCCCCCAAGAAGTGCGCTGCACCATAGTAATCTTGCCCTTTTTCTATCGCAGAGAAGACTTCCTGATGGATAACATTTTGGTCGCTTGTCGAAGCGGATTGAAATTTGAATACAAACCACTCGTGTGCGATGGCATCCAAAATGAGGGATTTCCATTGCTGTTTACCCATGGATGAATCGTTTGCAGTTTGATCTATCATCGAAATTGGATGATTCGGGGAATTTCGCGCTTGTGTAAGGGCGTTATCTACTTGTGCAAGCAGGACACTTGGATCGCGGTTGACGGAGTTATTTACCGCAAGACCTATCGCCACCTTAGGAGGGCTGATACCCATTGGGTCGTGTTGCATGTCATTGACGATGGCCAACAGACTTTCACCAATGATCATCAATTCTTCACTGCTGCAATTGGGTGCGAGAATAACAAATTCGTCTTTTGATATGCGTGATGCAGTGACATCTGCATCGCTAATCGTCGTATTCAGCTTTTTAGAAAACTGAGTCACGATCATATCACCTTGCTCAAATCCTTGGTTTTGATAGGTGTCACTGATTAAATCGACTTTGGCCATGACTAAGCCGCCCACTGCCGATTCCGTCAACCACGATTTCAACTGGCCCACGAAGAAGCTTCGGTTGCCTAGTCCTGAGACGGTATCTCGATAAGCATGCTCACGCAGCCTGTCCGCTTCTTTTGCCTGTTGGTCAAAATAGGCTTCCAACTGACTGCTCATTTGGTTGATGGCTTTCACTACGGTTCTAAGTTCAGTGGTTGGAGGCAGTGGTATTGGTTCTCCGAACTTATTGCGAGCAATTTCTTTGGCGCGGTCAGTGATCGTAGCGAGAGGCCGCAATGAACGACTGAGCTGGACAGCAATGATCAGCATCGCTGCGACAAACAATGCACCAATCCATACACCAAGCTGGATAGTTGAATGCCACATCTCACGATAGGCATAGCCAGGGTGGGACACGACTTTTACCTCGGCAAGCTGCAGCCAACCGCTAGTAAATGTCCGTTCTTCAGTTATCACGGGGAAGAGGTCGAGAGCGATATACCAATTAGGTACCCCTTCAACAGTCACTGGATAGTTACGAATAATTTCGCTGCCGTCAGAGAGCATTTTGAGGCGAACTTCTTGATAGAAACCCCCATCAAACAAGGCATTAATGACGGACTCAGTGGCAACTTTGTCATCGTCTTCTAGGTACGGTGCGAGCGCGAGCCCCATCGAATTGATTGTGTTGTTTACCTCAGCTGATTGCTGGGTCAGCAGGAAGTTACGAGTGGTGTTTAGTTCAATGCCCGTCACCGCTAAAATAAGCAGGAAGAAGATTGCCAACATCCATGTAAACAATTGCCGGTACAAAGTCATAGACGTTTATCCATCATAGTTTTTTATCGGTTTATTCAGCTTTACAGTACCCATTCGAGCTCTTAGATCGTTCCACAATCCCAAGCGTGATGATTTACCTGCAAGCTCACCTTTACCGCGTTCTTTCATAAGCCATAGCCTGCTACCGTTGAAACTGTAAACCGGGAGCAGATCTCGTCGTTTCGACGCCATTTTAATTTCAGGATCAATATTATCGAGCAAAACCGGCTCTGATGAGGCTGTCGGGTAATAAGCAACAACCATGTGAAATTGGTTGAGCTTAATGGCTTTTACGTAAACAAGCCTGAGCTTTTTGTCATCTATCCCAAGCTCTCTCAATGTAAAGTATTTAGCGATGCTAAAGTCTTCACAATCACCCGCCGCGCTACCCAAAAACTCGAGTGGCGTAGCCCAATAGTCCTTCTTTCCCCAGAGGTCGATATCGTTGACAAAATAGAGTTGGTTGAAAAAGTTGTTAACAGCAGCGAGCTTCTCTTTTTCTGAGAGGTTTGCTGAGTTAGCAACAACATTTCGCCACGCTGTCACACGTTTTCCAGCTCTATCGCCATAAAAATTTGCCACTTTCTCGATCCATTGAGAATCGGAATCACTCAGCGCAAATGTCATGATCGACGGTAGAAGGAACAATAAAAATAGCGTCGCCCGCTTACGCATTAGGCGACCTCAAAAACTATTGTTCCCGTCGGGTAAAGATGGTCCATGCTTCTTTAATATCTCCTTTCAATCCTTTAACCCGGCCAACGACACGGCGATTAACGAGTTGCGTTGTTTCCGTATTGTCAGCGAGCATTAAGTCGCCTTCACCAAGACCAAGAATGGTGATGCGTTTGGCGTCTACGCCTCTTTCAATAAGTTGTGCTTGTACAGCTTCGGCACGCCGGACAGATAAGGCTGAATTGTAGTCATCCGACCCAATCGAGCTGGTATGTCCTTGAAGTTCAAGAGAGGTTTCAGGATAAAGCTTAAGGAATTCCGTCATTTTGTCCAGTGCTTCTAGGTAAGCAGTTTCGACAATTGCAGCATCGTTAGCAAACTGAATTCTTAGCGAATTGTCACTTTCATGTAAAAAGTATGTTGGACAGCCGTCATTGTCGATAACAGCAATGTTTGGTGTGTCATCGCATAAGTCGCGAGCATTGATGACGCCATCGTTATCGGCATCAAGTAAATCTGAACGTTGCTCAGCGAGGGGAGGCGCGTCAGCGGATAAAGAACAACCGCTGATGGCCAAAAGAATGCTGCTGAAAAGCAAAACGTGTTTCATGAATCAACCTTCTTTATCTATGACAGGTTCAAGCCATTCCTCGGGTACATCAATGCGTAGGGCGTCGAGTAAACTGCCCGTGCTGTTGAGTACGCGGTACTTGGCAGTGATATACGCGTAGTGAGCGTCTAGGTATGAGCGACGAGCCTCGAACAGTTCGTTCTCGGTGTTCAACAGATCGAGCAATGTTCTTCGGCCAATCCGAAACTGCTTTTCATAAGCGATCACGGTTTCAGATGCCGCATCAACATGTTGTGCTAGATACTTCTTCTGTTGCTCGGTAAGCTCATAGGCGCTCCACGCGAGACGGGTACTTTCGCCTAAAAGGCGAGACGCATTGTCGAATACGTCTTTGGACTTGTTAAGTTGGTAAGCGCTGCGACGAACATTTGAAAGGTCGCTACCGCCATTGTAAATATTAAAACGTAAACGCAACATTGCGCTGAATTCATTGACATCCTCTTCTACGCCGTTGGCATCGTTACTCCAATTTTGGCTAGCTTCAAAGGAGAGTGTTGGATAAAGGTTACCTTTGTTTTGTCGGTACTGTGCTCTTGCTGCATCGATATCGTAGGTTGCTAGTCTGATCACCGGATTTGTTGCATACGCAATCTCTAGGGCTTCAGCTTGGCTAGAAGGCATAAATAGGGTATCGACTTCCGGATCGACGGGCGATTCTAACGAAACACCAACGAGGCGGAAAAATTCAGTATGTGCATCATCAAGATTACTTTTCGCCGCCAGCATGTTGGTAATTGAACGAGCAACACGGGCCTGTACCTGAGAGAGATCGGCGGTAGAGCCAATGCCTGATTCTGCACGTCGTTCGATATCCGACAGCATCTTCTCATGCACTACGACGTTAGCTTTAGACAGCGACAATAGTTGTTTAGCAAGCAATACGGCGACATAGGCTTCGGTGACTCTCAATGACTTATCTTGGGCATCGGAGAGAAGTTGATAGCGCTGCGCTTCAGCTTCAAACTCTGTGCGCTCTATATTATTGAGCGTTTTACTATCCCAAATGAGCTGCGTCAGGCTGATATTTGCATCTTTACGGTTGAAGTCTTTCTCTCCCGATGCTTGGGTGGAGCTGTTGTCGATGTGTTCGAAACCATAACCCGCATTGACATTGATATCGGGTAAGTATTCTCCTTGAGCGGAGTCAATGTCTTCACGATTACTCATAAAGTCATTGAAGGCACTTTTCAATTCCGGATCGGTGGCAATGGTCGTCGCTACGGCTTGTTCGACAGACATTGACCATGCAGGTGTACACAGCGCACTGATGGCTGAAGCGATAAGTAACTTTTTCCAATTCAAAACACATTCCCCTATAAATGACCGAAATATCAGTCCAACAGTTTTCTGATCAGCTTATTCTCGAAGTGCTGATTTCTGAGCTTGTAATATTGGTTTTAGTAGGTAGTCAAGAACGCTGCGCTTTCCTGTAATGATGTCTGTTGATGCCGTCATTCCGGGGATGATAGGCAGTTCTTTCCCATCTCCGATGTTGTTTGATTCGGTGCGAATTTTTACCAGATAAAAGCTGTTGCCTTCTTCATCCTGAATCGTGTCTGCACTGATGGTTTCAAGGATGCCTGTGAGGCCACCATATACCGTGAAGTCATAAGCACTGAATTTTACGATGGCTTCTAACCCCGGACGCAGAAAAGCAATATCTTGCGGGGCAATTTTGGCTTCAATCAAAAGATTGTCTTCGCTGGGGACGATTTCCACTAAATCCATGCCAGGTTGAATAACGCCGCCAACGGTATTGACGTGGAGCTTTTTAATCGTGCCATCAACAGGACTCAACACCACGGTACGTTCCACTCTGTCAGCCAGCGTGACACGGGTTTCGGTCATCGCGAGTAACTTGTCTTCTACGTCGTTCAAGCGATCTTGCTGCTCACCACGGAATTTCAACGCGACGTCAATGTGCTTGAATACCATTTCCTGCAATGAAGATGATAAAGAGGGCACGGAAAGCTCTGCAGATGAAAGCTCTCTTTTGGTGTCATTCACTTGTCGTTGTAGTTTTAATAAATCGATTTGAGGAACTACCCCTTCATCGGCAAGCGGTTTGGTTATGTTGTATTCCTCTCGGGCGTAGCCATAGCTTTGTTTGAGGTTTTGAACCCGCGCTTTTACTTCAATCAGTTCTTGTTCTTTTTGTCGTATTTGTTGAGACGTCACTGACAGCTGATTCTGCAAATTATTGAGTTTATCTCTGTATTCAGCGCGTTGCCGAGACACCACTGAGCGGTGTTCTTCGATAAAAACTGGATCAAATTCGAGCGGCGTCCGGGGAAGGGTAACGGCTTGTAGCCAGTTGCCAATATCAGTATTGGGATCGACAACTACCGAATCAACCAGTGCTCGCAGTGTCACTGAATCGCCTCGCAAACTGGTTAACTCTTGGACACGCTCACGAAAATCTGAGCGGAACATAGTGTCATCAATCAACAGCAGCTGTTGCCCTTTGGTGACGACATCACCTTCTCGGATCAGTAACTCTTTGACTAAACCCCCTTCGAGGTTTTGAACCACTTGCAGTTGAGATGAAGGGATCACCTTACCCTGGCCGACAGTGACCTTGTCTAATTCAGCGAATGACGCCCAAAAGACACTGATGGAAAGAAATAGCACGATCACCCACAGCAGAACTCTTGCGCTTCTTGGTGTAGAGAGCAAAAGTGCGGCTGTTTTGTCGTCAATGTAATCAAGGTGTTCACTGGCTGGCAGTCTAGACCCAGACTGATCGCGTTTTGTCATTGTTTTACCAACTATAAAATCAACGAAACTTACTATGTAAGAGTAGTTTATCTATTAGATTCTCACTAATTTGAATCAGTCTACCGACTGTGACTCGTCTCAATACTCTTATGAATGAGAATATTGGAATCAATGTTGATCACAGTAAAAATGCGGGATGTAGAGGAATTGAAGGGTTGAACTCAACCCTTAAAGTTTTCTTTGTCTAGATGATGTTTTTTGAGTTTTTCGTACAGCGTTTTTCGCGCAAGTCCAAGCTCTGTTTGCACTTCTTTGAGCATGCCGTTGTGTCGATTGAGAGAATCAAAAAGTATCGCCCTTTCAAATTTTTGCATTCTCTCGCCCAGTGAGTCGTGTTCTTTTTCATGTTCGCTGCGGCTATCGTTTTCTAGTGATTGCTCACCCATCAATACCCAACGCTCTGCAAAGGTTCTGAGTTCGCGTACATTGCCATTCCAACGGTGGTTCATGATCATGGTTTTGTGTTCTAGATCTAAATTCGGTGGGGCAATACCGAAACGCGATGCGGTGGTACGGAAAAAATTCTGGCAGAGCGTAATAATATCATCTCCTCGCTCTCTCAATGGTGGGAAGTGCAAAGTGGTCATGGATATAGAATCGAATAGAGGGGGAGAAAACATGTTTTGCTTTGTGCTATTAAGCAGATCAACCCTTGTTGATGCGATAATTCGAGGTCGAGATGACGAAGATAGTAAGGCGCTTATTTTGTCTTGCACGCTTGGCGTTAGTGCTTCGATACCATCGATAAACAAGGTGCCTTTTCCTGCCGCGGCAATTTTACTGTTTTTGTAGGTGGGTAAAGTAGTGAATGCGCTCTGCTCTGTGCCAAACAATTCGATTTCCATCAAGGCTTCGGGTATTTGTCGGCATTTGAACGAGATGAAAGGTTCATCTTGTCGATTGCCATGGTCGTGAATAAAACGCGCAGCAAGCTCTTTTCCGGTGCCTCTTTCGCCTTGTAACAACGCATCCCCTGATTGGTCTTTTAAATGGAATATTGAACGCCGAAGTTGTTTTATCAACTCGCAGTTACCAAGAATACGCGGACCGGGTGCGCTTTGAGTTTCGAGTTCTCGTTTTAACTCGCGGTTTTCCATCACCAGGCGGCGTTTTTCGATACCACGGCGCAGCACATCTAGCAGGTGATCCGTTGAAAAAGGCTTTTCGAGGAAGTCATAAGCACCCTTTCGCATGGCGGAAACGGCAGTAGAGATATCACCATGCCCCGTTAACATGACAACCGACAGTTCTGGATCGACGGACTGCGCTTTAGTTAGAAAGCTCATGCCATCCATGATAGGCATGTTGATGTCAGACACTATGACGCCTTCGAAGGAATTGTTGAGTTGGCTCAATGCCTCGGTGGCAGAGGAAAAGGTGCGCGATTGGAACCCTTCAATTTCCAAGGTTTGACTCAATGCTTCTCGGATAGATCGTTCGTCATCGATAATCCATATTTCGTGCGTCATATTGGCGTGTCCCCATCGTAAAGCCGTTGCAGGTTGACAATAAACTCAGCGCCGCCAGAAGTATGGTCTCGCACTTGTAAACTGCCGCCAAATCCTTCGACGATTCGACGACAAATGGTGAGACCTAAGCCCAGTCCTTCTTTTTTGGTGGTATAGAAGGGCGCAAATATCTGCTTCTTCGTGTTGTTATCCATCCCCGGGCCATTGTCCCAAACGTGCAGTGACACGCGATCGAGGTGAGTTTCGACGGTAATGCCAATCTGCGCAGAAGCTGTGCTGGCGACCGATTGGGACGCATTGCTTAGTAGGTTAAGAACCACTTGTTCAAGCTGGACGGTATCGGCATTCACTCGAAGACCTTCTTCTGGCACATTGCATTCGATGTGAATACCATTTTTATTGAAGCTCGCTTCTGAAAGTTGGATAGATGCCATCACCACATCGTCAATAGAGGCTCGAGATTTGCTGCTTTCGTTTTGTTTGCGGGCAAAGATTTTAAATCGCGCCACAATCTCCGCAACGAGCCCTATCAGCTCATTTAACGTGGTTAAATTACCATTGACGGCGTCATAGCGTTCTTTTTGCATCAACTTGAGGCTGTTTTCTGTGTAAGTACGCATGGCTGCCAGTGGTTGGTTGATTTCGTGATTAATGCTGGCGGACATTTCGCCCAGCATGGCAAGCTTAGCGGCTTGAATGAGTTCTGACTCGGTCTGGCGCAACGCTTGTTGTGTCTCCTCGTATTGTTGAATACTCAGACGAAGCGCAGAGTTGGTTTCTTCGAGAGTTGCTGTGCGAGAAGCCACTTTTTGCTCTAGTTCATCATTGAGAATAGCGAGTTTTCTTTGCGTTTTAAGCGTTTGCAGCCAAGCGGTGATCACCAATATCAGCAGCGCATAGAAAGTCGCAAAAAGCAGCGTTGCTTGAATGACCACCGGCCAAATATTGCTAGTAGGAATAAAACCATAGATCCGCCATCCTGCGCTTCCCAGGTCGGTGCTTGAGAGCAAAACACTTTCTCTGTCTTGGGCCATAATGCCTAAAGACAGGTCTGACAAAGGCTTGGTTTCTTCTATGTCTTGATAGTCAGTTAGGTTACTGAGCGCCGAGTCGCCGTAGCGACGCGATGCGCGAATTGCTTTTTTTTGATTCTCAGTGAGTATCGACAAGGATTGATAGAGCCATTCGTCACGAGAGCTATAAAACACAACACCTAGAGGGTCCGCGATCAGGTAATCAAACTTTTGTTGATCCCAGATACGATCAATGATTGAGAGATCGACTTTGAGCGTCAGTACGCCAGTGATTGTGACGCCATCCCATATTGGGTATGAAAAGTAATAGCCACGCTTATCTGATACTACGCCCAAAGCGTAGTATCGCCCTTTATTACCTTCAATAGCTTGCTGATAGTAAGGACGATAGTTGTAGTTGTGACCGACAAAGCTTCCTTCTTCTTGATGATTACTTGAGGCGATGGTTAGCCCGTTACGATCCATCACATAGATGACATCGCTATTTAAGCGTGCATTCCAATCAGCCAGTAATTGGTTCGTGTTGGTGAGAAGACGTTTGCTTTTCGGGACTCGCAACATGCGTATCAACCGTGGATCGGCAGAGAGAACAACGGGAATTTCACTGTATCTAGCCAATTCCGCTGCGAGTTTCTCTTGCAACTGATACACATCTGTTTTGATGCCGCTGTCAAAACGCTTTTCGACGGAATAGTAAGTGAGAGCAGCGACGAGAGAAGTCAAAAGCACACCAATGACAGTCACTATTGAAATAAAGAAACGTCGGCGCATAGCATCCCTGATAAATGACGGTTATAAATGGGCGAGTGGACCAGCGTGGCGTTTATGGAACTTACAAACGCGACCAAGACTTAAAGCCATGAAATTCGCTTGAGAAAAGCGTCCAGCCACCTCAAAATGACGAAAACAGAACTCGGAGCACCACAATGGATTTGTATGATATTCGAAGAGAATATAACCAAGGCGGATTGAGACGCAAAGACCTGCCTGAAAACCCTGTTCAATTCTTTGAACATTGGCTCAAACAAGCCATTGAAGCGAAGCTTCCTGACCCTACAGCAATGACGGTTGCCACGGTTGATGAAAACGGTCAGCCTTTTCAACGTATTGTGCTGCTAAAGCATGTGGATGATGGCGGCTTTGTGTTTTATACCAATCTTGGTAGCCGTAAAGCCAAGCAGTTGGCGGATAACGCGCGTATCAGCTTACATTTTCCATGGCACCCGTTGGAGCGTCAGGTACACATTACCGGAACGGCAGAAAAGTTGAGCAAGCTTGAGGTGATGAAGTACTTTCTTGCTCGCCCAAAAGAGAGCCAGCTTGCTGCATGGGCGAGCCGTCAGAGTGAACGCATTACTGCGCGTACCGCACTTGAAAGCAAATACATGGAGCTGAAACAGCAGTTCGAGAAGGGTGAAGTACCGGTACCCACTTTTTGGGGCGGTTTTCGCGTTAAGCCTTCTTCGGTTGAATTTTGGCAAGGCGGTGAGCACCGCCTGCATGACAGGTTTATTTACCAAGAAGAAAGTGAGGGTGATTGGGAGATAGAGCGTCTTGCTCCGTAAGTGCCTTGCCGTTTAGAAACCTATTTTGAAAAAGCAGCGTAAGCTGCTTTTTTGTCACTGTCTCTCTACTTTCCCTTTTATGCTCTCCTATTCAGAAGTGGTTCATTCTGATATCACCAATGCCATTTGCTGCCTCAGCAAGGTGTCAGGAATACAGGACCCAATGCCTAATTCAAGGGCTTTATCGACTAACTCGGTTTTACTCGAAGCGCCCAGTTTGATCCTGAGATTGGCAAAGTGATTTTCGACGGTTTTTACGGATACGCCCAATATCTTGGCAATGGACTGCGGTTTCTTGCCATAAAGGTGAAGAAAAAGCACCTCTGATTCTCGGGGCGTGAGCGGAGGTTGATGACAATGTTCACTCTCCTTCGTCGGTGGGCAGGGTGGCTCATGCCCTATCGCTTTACATATCCATTGCCCAACTTCCAACATCGCGCTGTTATTCACTGCTTGTCCATGAAATAGAATGCCTTTGATCTGTCCGTTATCGCAATACCACGGCACTTTGGTAAAGATATGGGCTCGCCATTGACCGTCCGGATAAGGATGAACGTTAAGGACACGCATGCAGCGCCCTGATTTCATTACCTGTATGTCTTGTTGTTGGAAGATCTTTGCATAAGCAGATAACGGCTGAGACATATCGAAATCTGTTTTTCCGACGAGTGCATCCGGTGATATCGCGCCGACAAGCTCGGAAAATTCTTTGTTAACGTGCACAAACGTAGAGTCGGTGTTTTTACATCCCCAGCAGCCAGGCATTTGTTCGAAGATGGCATTAAGAGGAGGGAGATGAGATATTTTCATAACACGATTAGGTGGATACCTTAACTTGCAGTGTATTGTAAGTGTTTACAATTTTTTGAGACTGTATCATATTTTGGGCGATTTAGGCGAAAAAAAACCGGCTCGTAGGGAGCCGGTAAAGACAAGAGTTTTGCTCATACGAGCATCGTCCTGTTCGACGTGTAGAAGAGACCACCTACTCTCGAGTATCTGGGTAAATGTATCGAGAATAAATGGGTCACCGAGGTAAATTCAGTGATGAAACAGCATCATACTGCAATATGTGCTGTTCAGTTATTACTATACGCAGATGCTAGAAAGTCGGGCAGGGGGGGAATGTACTAGTTTTCGATTTATTGATGAGATTGTTTTTTATTGGGGATGTAGATCCCGGTTTGTATGTCTTGTGTTCTATGCATTTCTTGTGATTTTTATTTACCAAAGAAAAAGCCCGTCACGTGATGTGACGGGCTTTAAAGGGACTGAGTAGGAAAACGGTGGTTAAACTAGATGTTTCTTACCACACGGAACCCTAAATAGTTGGCACTTAAATCAGATTTCAGCTCTAAGCGTTCAGCAACACGAGCACTGCTTGGTGAAAAGCTCCAAGCACCTCCACGAGCAACGGGAGCCTGACTTTCCGCCCATTCCCAAACGTTACCTGCGGTATCGTAAATACCGAAAGGATTGGCAGGAAAACTGGCTACTGGTGACGTACTTTTGTTTGACCAGCTGGTTCCGCTCCAGCCTGTATTGGCATTACCAACACCGATGTCGTTACCCCACCAAAAGTCTGACGCACTACCTGCACGAGCAGCGACTTCCCACTGAACTTCTGAAGGCAATGTATAGTCGAAGCCTGTTTGCTTGCTTAACCATTTTGAATAAGCCAATGCATCGTCTCGGGTAATGCATACCACAGGCGCGTTATCAGCTTGTTCAAAGCCTGGCTTGCGCCAGTTATGGTTCAGTAGTTGTTTCGGTTCGCCGTTCACAAGGGACGTACAACCCTGCCCTTCTTCAGCTTCTGTCACATAACCGGTTGTAGCGACAAACTCACCAAATTGTTTCACTGTTACCGGCGTAGCAGCAATGGAGAAAGGTTGGTCGACAAGCACAGGTTGTTTCGCTTCAAAACCTACGTTGTATTGGTCTGCACCAATAACGACCATTTTGGGTGCTTGACGATTGTTCGAGAGTTTGTCAGCGAATTGCTTTCCCGGTTTAGGACGGTTCTCCTGCTCTCTTAAGCTCGCCCAAACGACAGAATCTTTGTTCATGTACATTTGACGGCTATACGCTTCGAACCCTGGCTTTTCGACAGTCAGCTGGTGCTGGCCTGCTGGAAGCATGATTTCTACCGGAGTAGAACCATAAGTGACGCCATTGATCGTAACGTTATCTTCAAAGCGATTTGAGCGGATTTTTACGTTCACCCAGCGTTTAGCTTGCTGCTTTGGCGAAGCCTTGGCAGAAGTGAATGATTTCTCAACACAATAGCGCTCAGCAAAATCGAGTAGCTTACAGGAAGCATTCTCGTCAGGCTGGCTACGCATTTCAGCTTGCATACGGGTGATATAACGGTTGTTTCCACTAAAGCCGCTATCTACCACGTTACTGTTCATCACATGAATGTTGAACGAGACACGGTTGGCATTGAGCTTGGCGGTAGAAGATTCTGTTACTTTATCTAAGACGTGTGATTGGAAAGTGTTGACCGCTTTTTGCATCGTCAGGGTTTTGCCCTGATTCGAACATGCTGCCAGCGTCATCGACTCGCTACACGTAATGGTATGCACGACTTCGATAGTATCGGCAAACGTCAATTCTTGACGAAGACGTTTCACGCGCGCTTCTTTTTTCGATTCTTGCAAATTGTCGAGTGCGCTTACCAACAGTTGTTTCTGGCGGTTTTCACCTTCAACAATACGTGTTTGTTCAGCGACAACTTGATCATTTTGAAGCGTCGATGTTTGATTTTCTTTTACAGCTTTCCATGCTGATTGATAATCATTTTTATACTGCGTGAGGTCAGTATCCGGATTTTCGATTAGGCGACGGAATTGTTCATCAAGACGCTCTTGCGCCATTGTCCGTCTCTTCTCTAGTTCAATCGCTTTACTTGCTAATGACTCTCGCTCTGCGAGCAAAGCATCCAGTTTATCTCTTTGCGTCTGGAGGTTTTCAGCGTGTAAGCCTATTTCACTTCTTTTATCAGCTAGCTTCTGCTCCAGAGCAACGACCGGATCATTGGTTGCTACATTGGTGTCATTGGCAAGCGATTGACCACTAAGAAGTATCGGCGATAACGCGAATACCAACGCGGTGATGCGATTACTTTTCATATGTCCCTTGCTTATTCTCAGAATTTCAATAGAAAAGCTTTGTCCCAAATAGCTAGATTAACACGTATGTGCTATTTAGCTCGTCCATGTTACTCATTATTTGATGCTTATCGTTATTAATCAATCTCTATCTTTTGATTAATAGCTCAGTAATTTTTACCCTTATTTAGATTAAGCCATAAATAGAGGGTGGTGCTCACTTAATGATGAATAGAATAAGGTAATTATTGACGCATAATTATTATTTGGCGTCATAATTTTGACGTTTCGGAAAATAATGTTAATTCCGCGGGATGCTTAACGTGAATATGAAAAACGAAGGATCTTTTTCATCGGAACGATGATCATGGCTTGATCATGACAAGAAAGTATCGAAAGCATGATCAAGTGATGTATTTACCCCTGAATTCAATTTAAATTCATTTAAGTTGTTGTTTTCAAGCTTATTTATGGTTCCCCCCTCTTTGATCTTTGATTCGTGAACTTGAATACCACTGAGATCTACAGCCAAATTTTGTTGAGATCATGCACAAAATCACAATCCAAATGACATTGCCCGTAGTTTGACCATCTCTTGATCATCTTTCCGTGGCGATTTTACTTCTTGTTTTCAGGGATAGCGTGGCAGAATAGAAGCTGTTAAGTCATCTATCATTATCCTATGGCATCTGAATTGAAGCACTCGCAAGTCATGGCATTACCCAACCATCCGTCGTTGCATGCGCACGACTACCGTCAGGTAGTGATTGGGTTGCAAGGCCAAACAGAGTTTGAGCTTTCGGGGCGCGGCAGTCTTGTCGGGCCGGGTCAAGGTTGCCTGGTGTCTGAGTCCGAGCTTCATGCATTTTCTGGGCGTGGCCACAACGAGATTTTGGTGATCAACTTGCCAGATGCGGTGCTGATGGGTGAGCTGAGCATGAAACAGAAGGTCGATACCTTGTTTCAGCGCGACGCGTATTTTCAACTGGATAGCCAAGCGCAGGTATTAGTGAAAGCGTTGACAGCGGAAATGGTCGCCAATCCCGATGACCTTATATTGGGTAGAGCCTGCGCGGATACCTTACTTTGCGTCATGGAGCGACACTTTCGTGACCAGCTTGCACCGCGCCGTCAGGGTCATCGGCTTAACATGGATATTATCGACCTTTATATCCGTCAACATATCAGCCGTAAGATCAGTGTGGCGCAAATGGCTGGCTCGGTATTTCTGGCAGAAAGTCAGTTCCATCAGCTATTTAAAGCCCAAGTGGGCGTGACACCGCATCAGTACGTGCTGAAAAAACGCTTTGACCTTGCACAAGAACTGCTTTGTACCAGCGAACTCAATCTTACCCAGATATCAGACAGCTGTGGGTTCTCCTCCCAGAGCGGCTTTACCTCTGCATTCTCCCGATACTTTGGCATGTCGCCATCTCGCTTCCGCCAACAACACTGATCTAAATCATTTGATATGAAATAAATTGTTATGCCTTGATAAAGGCAGTGGTTCTCTGTTTGTTAATCATCGGAGTTTTTTGCAATAATGCCGCAGAATTTTGAAAGACTCCTCGTCATATCACCCCTAGAATCGGTCGATAATCTAACATATTAGTAACATTTACCACTGCCTCGTGGTTTCAAGGAGAGAGGAATCTGCTTATGTTGAAAGCGACCGATGTGTTGGTGCCAAGCTATCTTGAGCAACCATCGAAAGATCTGTGGCCGGCTATTTCTGCCCACTACTGCGTGGACGAAAGTACGCTACTTGAATCATTGATTCCGTTGGCAACGCCATCGGCGCAGGAACGCAGTGAAGCAGAAGCACGTGCCACTGAGCTTATTGAGCGGGTGCGTGCAGATAAAAAAGCGGTGCAGATGATTGATGCGCTGCTCCTAGAATACAGTCTGGACACTCGAGAAGGCATTTTGCTGATGTGTTTGGCCGAAGCCTTGATGCGAGTACCGGATAAGAAAACCGCAGATGCATTGATCCGTGACAAGTTAGGCGTGGCGGATTGGAAGGCTCACCTTAAAGGCTCTGACTCGTTATTTGTTAATGCCTCAACGTGGGGTCTGATGTTGACGGGGAAAGTCGTCAATTTGGATGAACGCGAGGAAGGCGGTCCCAGTAAGGTGATAAACCGCTTTGTGAACAAGATGTCTGAGCCTGTGATCCGCCAGGCTATGCATCAAGCAATGAAAGTGATGGGACACCAGTTTGTGCTGGGTCGTAACATCAATGAAGCGCTGGATAATGGCAAGCCACTGCGTCAAAAGGGCTTCTCATACTCTTTTGACATGTTGGGCGAAGCTGCGCTGACCACGCAAGATGCGCAGAAATATCTGAATGACTACATGCAGGCGATTGAAACAGTCGCAAAGCATCTTCAAGTGGGTGGCGCACCGACGCCATCGGTTTCGATTAAACTCTCTGCGCTCCACCCGCGTTATGAAGTGGCCAATGAAGATCGCGTTCTGAGCGAGATGTTTGACACTGTGCTGGGGTTGCTCAAACGAGCACGTGAACTAAATGTTGCGATCACGATTGATGCAGAAGAAGCGGATCGCCTTGAGCTGTCGCTAAAACTGTTCGAAAAGCTGTTCACCCATGAAGACATCAAAGGGTGGGGGCAGTTTGGCCTGGTTGTTCAGGCGTACTCAAAACGTGCTCTCCCTGTCATCGTTTGGCTTGCCGCTCTAGCTCGCGAAAACAACACCAAGATCCCGATGCGCTTGGTCAAAGGGGCGTATTGGGACAGCGAAATTAAGCTGTCACAGCAAAACGGCTTACCGGGCTATCCGGTCTACACACGCAAAGAGGGTACGGATGTTGCGTATCTTGCTTGTGCTCGTTTTCTCCTGTCTAAGCACGTTAGTGGCCTAATTTTCCCGCAATTTGCTAGCCATAACGCCCAAACCGTTGCAGCGATTCATGCCATGGCTTGCCATGATGATTATGAATTCCAGCGTCTTCATGGCATGGGCGATGCGCTTTATGCCCATGCACACGCCATGTTTGGCCAATCTGTCCGTATCTACGCACCTGTAGGCAGTCACAAAGACCTTCTGCCGTATCTCGTTCGTCGCTTGCTCGAAAATGGCGCTAACAGTTCGTTTGTTCACCGTTTGGTCGATGCACGTTGCCCAGTCAGTGACTTGACGTCGCATCCTGTCGACATGCTGGCATCACGCCCAACGCTTCATAACCCACGTATTCCTATGCCAAATGAGATTTTCGGTGAATCGCGAAAAAATTCACAAGGCGTAGCCATCGACATTGAAAGCGAATGGCAAACGTTTGATGCCAGTGTTCAACGCTTCATGGCCACGCAATGGCAGGCAGGCCCTATTATCAACGGCGAACGCTTGTTAGGCGGTGAGCACCACGTGGTCGCGCCTTATGATCATCGCATTGACGTCGGCGTTATTCGTTGGGCGAATGCCCATGATGTTGATACTGCACTTTCTGTTGCTGCTGACAACACAGAAGCTTGGCGTACCTTGCCGACGGCAGAAAGAGGCAAGTACCTACTTCTGCTTGCGGACAAGCTGGAAGAGAACTTGGGCGAGTTGGTCGCGCTTTGTCACCGTGAAGCGGGTAAAACCATTCATGACAGCATTGATGAAGTGCGCGAAGCGGTCGATTTTCTCCGTTACTACCCAGTGCAAGCCGAGCAAGTGATAAGCGATCTGCAAACCTTTACGCGCTTTGATGGCAAGACGGCGATACTTCGTCGTGAAGGCCGAGGTGTTTTTACCTGCATTAGCCCTTGGAACTTTCCGCTAGCCATATTTATCGGTCAAATTTCAGCGGCCTTGGTAACGGGGAATACCGTCGTGGCTAAGCCCGCAGAGCAAACGTCGTTGACTGCGTTCCGCACCATTGAATTACTGCTGGAAACGGGCATACCGAAAGGCGTGATCCACCTGCTTCCGGGCAGTGGCGCTGTGGTAGGTAGTGCATTGACGGGTGATGATCGTATTGCGGGGGTTGCTTTCACGGGCTCAACGCCAACCGCGCAGCGCATTAACCAAACACTGGCTTCTCGTCACGCGCTTCCGGTGCCATTTATCGCAGAGACGGGCGGGCAAAATGCCATGATCGTGGACAGCACTGCATTGCCAGAGCAGGTGACACGAGATGTGATTCGTTCAGCATTTGCTTCTGCAGGGCAGCGTTGTTCCGCCCTTCGTGTGTTGTATGTCCAACAAGACGTCGCTGATCGCGTGATTGGTTTGATTAAGGGCGCGATGGCAGAAATGCGGGTAGGTTTACCTTATCTGCATTCCACCGATGTCGGTCCAGTGATTGACGAATTAGCGCAGCAAAAGCTGCAAAATCACGTTAATGAGCTATTTAAAACCAGCAACTTCATCGCTAAAGCGCCGATGGGCAGTGAAACGCGAATAGGCACTTACATTGCTCCCGTGGCCTTTGAAATCAACAGTATTACGCAGCTGACTCAAGAGCACTTTGGCCCGATTCTCCATGTGGTGCGTTATCACGCTGATCATCTTGATCGTGTGATTGATGACATTAATCATGCAGGATTTGGGTTGACGCTGGGTGTTCACAGCCGCAACGAAAACACCTATCGGCATATTGAATCACGCGCAAAAGTGGGTAACTGCTACATCAACCGTGATCAAGTTGGCGCGGTGGTTGGCGTGCAACCCTTTGGTGGACAAGGCCTATCAGGCACGGGTCCGAAAGCGGGTGGTCCGCACTATCTCTACCGCTTCACCAAAGAGGAGGTTGTGGCATGAGCAAGGTTCAAGGAATACAGAATATGACAGAAACAACGCGCTTGGCGGCACAGAGTCTAGCGGTCTGGGAAGAGTGGAATGGCATGGGTGTGGCAGCTCGTCGAGTGTTACTGACTGCTTGGGCTGACAATGTAGAACAGCGTGGAGATGTTTTTGAAACCGCCGCACAAATGATTCGTTTTCATTTGCAACACGCCGAAGCTTTGTTAGAGCCAGTACACGATATGCCAGGCCCGACAGGGGAAACCAATGAACTGTATACCGCAGGTCGAGGCTTATTCCTGATCACGGGTGACGACAGCTTGTCACTGACTGCACTTGCCGGACAGCTGACGGCAACCTTGGTTGCAGGAAACTGTGCGTTGGTGGCTGTACCTGCTGCATTGCGTCACGACACAGACGCCCTGCTGGCTGACTTGGTCAAAACAAGCGTATCTGACCGACTCGTGCCCACGATCGATTTCAATCACGTTGACAGCGCCTTAGCGGACGCACCTCTTTGTGGGGTGGCCGCCGTGGCCAGTGATGCACTTTTGATTGAAATGAACCGAACCTTGGCTGCCCGAGACGGTGTGTTGGTCCAATTTGTCGCTGAGAACAATGCCGACCTGCTGCCTATCGTGGCCTCGCCAACCTATTTGCTTCGCTTTATTACAGAGCGAACGCGAACCATAAATATCACTGCTGTAGGGGGCAATGCCACCTTGTTAGAACTCGGCAGTGGTGAACATTAAAACCAACAAAAATTGGGCGTCTCATTTTGGCGCCCGCGCATTGAGGGAAATAGAATGATTGAAAACAGCGTTGCAATCAGCGCCACGTTTATCGTGTACTTGGTTCTTATGCTTGGCATTGGCATTTATGCCTACAAACGTACATCCAGCTCGGAAGATTACTTCCTTGGTGGTCGATCGCTGGGCCCTTGGCCTGCGGCTATTTCTGCCGGCGCATCTGACATGAGTGGTTGGTTGCTGCTTGGTTTACCGGGTTATGCTTATGCCGCTGGCATCGAATCCTTGTGGCTGGCGGCGGGTTTGTTAGCAGGCACTTACTTAAACTGGCTGATATGCGCCAAGCGACTTCGCACCTACAGTATTGAAGTTGATAATGCGCTGACCATTCCAGAGTTTTTGTCGCGCCGCTTTGAAGACAAATCCAAGTTACTGCAAACCATTTCCGCGTTCTTCATTTTGCTGTTCTTCCTTTTCTATACCAGCTCTGGTCTGGTTGCTGGTGGCAAGCTGTTTGAAACCGTGTTCGGCCTTGATTACAGTACCGCAGTTGTTGTTGGCACCGTGTGCGTGGTGTCTTACACCTTGTTCGGTGGTTTCTTGGCGGTATCGTGGACCGATCTGGTTCAGGGCTTGTTGATGGCTGCGGCCCTGATGATTGTGCCAATTGCGACCATGGACGGTGCGTTTACTGACCTGCCTGGGGCATTGGAAGCGAAAAATCCAGAATTGCTAACGCTTTGGAATGACATTAACGGTGAGCCGCTGTCTGCGATTGCAATCATCTCTTTGGTTGCGTGGGGGCTGGGTTACTTCGGACAACCACATATTTTGGCGCGTTTTCAGGCTACCCGTACCAACAAAGACATCACGACAGCGCGTCATATCGCAGTGGTTTGGAGTGCCATCTCTATGGTGGGTGCTGTGCTGATCGGTCTTGTGGGAATCTTGTATGTTGACCAACACCTAGGCGGTGAACTGGCTGACGGCGAAACCATTTTCATGTATCTGGTGAATGCGGCATTCCACCCTGTGATCGCCGGTATTCTTTTAGCGGCTATCTTGGCTGCGGTGATGAGTACGGCAGATTCACAATTGTTAGTTTCCTCTTCGGCATTGGCAGAAGACTTCTACAAACAAGTATTCCGTCCGCAAGCATCCACGAAAGAAGTCGTCATGGTGGGTCGTTTCGCCGTGATTGGTCTTTCTGTTGTGGCATTGGCGCTGGCGATGAACCCAGAAAGTTCGGTGCTTGGCTTAGTGTCATACGCGTGGGCAGGATTTGGTGCAGCCTTTGGTCCTGCGCTGCTGTTGAGCTTGTTCTGGAAAGATATGAACCGCAACGGCGCACTCGCTGGAGTTATCGTCGGTGGCGTGACTGTGGTTGTTTGGAAACAAATCTCGGGCGGAATTTTCGATATCTACGAAATCGTACCTGGATTTATTTTTGCTTCTGTTGCCATTATCTCGATAAGCAAAATGACAGGCGGTGCAGCGGATACAGTCATGCAAACATTTGATGATTATGAACAGAGCTTAAAGACACTGCCATAACTCAACATTGAATTGAATTCTTCAAAAAGAATTCATGAAGCAGAAAAGGGGGGATGCGAAAGCATCCCCTTTTTTATTTCAATCATAGGGTTAGTGTGAGTGGATTGATTTACTCATACTTTTCTCATGCCTAGCATGAGTATTGAATTATTAACAGATAACTCAAAAGCGAGATTCATGGGCTACAGTTACTAATGGGCAAATGCGTCTAGCGACCTATTTTTTTGTTGCACCGTTTAACCCGTGAGTTAAGAAAAGGCTGAGGGCGTTGATATGGCAAGCAAATTAATCATTACACAACTTGAAGGCAATGCACTGATCTTTGCCGCAGATGGAAGTGTGAGGGCGGCAGAGCAATATGCAGAGTTGAAGCCCGATGAAGTGCTTGTGACCGAAAATGGCGGTGCCGTGATAAAAGAAAACGGCGACCGTGAGATACGACTTGGCCCAAATAGCGGCTTTCTTTTCGAACCACCCCCAGAGTCTGACAACGATGTAAATGCCCTGAAGCGTGGTGTCGAAGAAGGTGATGACCCAACAGAAGGCGCGGATCCTGCAGCGGGAGAGCAAAGCAGTTCGTCCGTGTTTTTTGGCGCTGGCAATGTGATCGTGCAAGCTGCAGGCAGTGGCCGCCCTGGTTTGGGAGAGCTATTGCAAGAGGCTAAAGGGGAGGAGAACCAAAGCGTCGAGCCCCTGTCTATTAACAACTTCACGACGCAGCAACTAGGCTCTTTGTCTACCTTACAACGATTTTTTCTTGATCGTCTGAATCAAAGCGAGGCAAACGAAGAGTCTACTGCTTCCACTACAACGCCAGACATTACCACCTCTGCGTCCCCAACGCCTGTGCCCACAAACCCAGAGCCATCTCCGTCATCAGAACCCACTGATCCTTCAGATTCTGACTCTGGAAATAATGCACCCGCAGTGACGCTCGAATTGAATAACGTCACTGAAGAGTCGGTATCTGAAGGGCAGTCAGTTGCAACAATCACGGCGACGGATGCCAATAATGATGCTGTTACGGTTAACTTGCTTAACAATGAAGCCGGTTATTTCCGCATTGAAGACGGGCAGGTCGTTCTAACGCAAATCGGGGTGGACGCCATCAATGATGATGCGCTCGGACTTGATGCGTTGGAAATCGTCGTTGAAGCCAGCGATGGTGATTTGGTTGAACAAATAAGCGGTACGATTACCGTGAATAAAGTGAACGATAACGTGCCTACTCTCACTGTGGACGCAGTCAATGTGACGGAAGAAGCGGTCACCGAAGGCATGGTATTGGCAACCTACACGGCCAATGACGCAGATGGAAATACTCTCACCTTTACCCTCACTGACAATGATAACGGCTATCTGTCAATACAGGACGGTAACGTGACGCTGACTGCGGAAGGTGTTGCTGCCATTAATAACGACGCTTTGTCTATCGAGGCGATTGCCGTCAATATTACGGTGAGTGACGGAGACTTTCAGACCAGTGCTTCCGATCTTGTGGTGGTAACGCGCGTGAACGACAGCTCTCCTGACATATCTGTGATTGCGAGCGATGTGACGGAAGATAGTGTATCAGTCGGTCAAACGATCGCGACGTTTACGGCATCAGATGCCGATGGCGGCGATTTGACGTTCTCACTGTTGAATAATGACAGCGGCTACTTTGTCATTTCCGGTAGCAATGTTCAGCTGACAGAAGCAGGTGTAAACGCGATTCAAGATGATGAGCTGGATATTCGCAGCTTGTCGATATCTGTCACCGCTTCGGATGGTGAAAATCAGACCACCGCCGCAGATACGATTTTGGTTGGTCGCGCCAATGACAACTTACCTAATGTATCAATATCGGTGAATTCACTGCTGGAAGAAGACGTGTCGGAATCGACGTTAGTCGCCACGGTGACAGCGACCGATGCAGATAATGACCCAATAACCCTTACGTTGGCAAATAACGAAAGTGACTACTTCGTTCTAACCGGCAACGAAGTGTATTTAACTGAGACAGGCGTTGCTGCTATCAATCAAGATGGCGTAGATCCTCTCACGGCGATGTCGTTATCAGTACAAGCGTCTGACGGCACTTATTCCGTGGTAGCGACAGAATCAGTGAGCATTGATCGGGTCAACGACAACGACCCAACCATCACGTTGAATGTCTCCGACGCGATGGAAGAATCTGTCAGTGAAGGCCAAGTGCTGGCAACGATTGTTGCATCAGATCTAGATTCAGATTCGCTGGAATACAGCCTGACGACTGCCAATGCTGATTGGCTGGAAATCGTTGGGGATGAAGTTCGATTGACTGCTGATGGCGTCGCCGCCATCAATGATGATGTGGCAGAGTTGAACAGCATCAGTTTCAGTGTGACGGCAGATGATGGTGACCGTCAAACCAGCGTGGACGCCGATGTAACAGTGAATCGCGTCAACGACAATGCCCCTGTGATTAGCCTCACGGTGAACGATCTGACCGAAGAGTCCGTGTCAAAAAACGATGTGGTGGCGGCCTTCACCGTCTCTGATGCGGATGAAGATGAGCTATCGATTACGCTCATTAACAACGATAGCAATTACTTTGTGTTGAGTGGCACGCAAGTGTTGCTTACTGCGACAGGCGTTGCTGCGATTAACAGCGACAGTGCAGACCCCTTACTTACATCAATGTCTTTCTCTGTGACAGCAAACGATGGTACAACGACCACAGAAGCGTCTGCCACTGTGTCCGTGACACGTATTGAAGATATTGTGGCGGCAGATGACCAAGATGAGATTACAGCACTAGGTACTGTTACTGGCAATGTGATCTCAGGGCTAAATGGCGATGGCAGCGATACTGTGCACGATGGTGTTACCGTGACGCAGGTAAGCTATCTGGGTGATGATTACGTGCTGTCGGAAGGCAGTGTGACAATTGCGACTGAGTCTGGTTCTTTCACCATGACGGACGACGGCAACTACACCTATATCTCATCCATTCAAACTCAATTCTATGCGAGCGAGCTTACCGCGGCATTTGATAGCTCAAATGGCGTGACTTTCTATGGCTCCGGCTTAGACCAAAACATCTTCCTTGATGGCAATGCCGCTGCAGGGCTAGATTTGGACACCCTCTTAAACCAAGAAATCCATGATGACAATCCTGCTCCAGCCAACACCAGCGACGATGTGATTGATGGCGGTAATGGTGATGACGTTCTCTACGGATATGGTGGCAACGATAACATCGAAGGCGGTAACGGGGTTGATGAGTTGCATGGCGGAGAAGGTAACGACACTCTCTCCGGTGGCAATGGCAAAGATGTGCTTTATGGTGATGCGGGGAACGATACTCTGGACGGCGGCAGAGGTGGAGACCGTCTTGTCGGTGGCGAAGGTGACGACACGCTAACATTGGGCAATGGACCTGATGTGGTGGTGTTTGAATCCGGCACTGACACTGTGAATGGTTTCAAAACCAGTAACGACAGCATCATCATCAAGAATGCCACCTCAATCGACACATTCGATGAACTCGTGATGGAGCAAGTCGGTGATGATACCCATATCACGCTCGACACTGGCAAACTGATTTTAAAAGACATCGATATAGATGATTTGGATACCGACAACTTTACCTTTGAAGGTGCTGTTGCTGGTGGAGATTACGCCGCATTAGTGTATGGGTTTCGTGATGAAATTGACCAGACTATCTTGACCCTGAGTGGACTCAATACCGACGACACCTTCGATTACTACTTGTATGGCGCTGATGGCGAGCAAGTGGGTAAGGGGTCTTCAACCTACACCGGAAGCGATGTGACTATCGAGGCGACAGAAAATACCTCGTTTCGCTACTTAGTGATAGACAATACCGATGTGCTAGTGGAAGCGCTTTATGGATCGTTAGAAACCCTGTCCCTTACGGATGAAGCTTTCATTTACACGGTTGTTGATAGCGATTCAAACCTAGATCAAGCCACGCTGACGATAAGCTTTGACGACGCCACCAGTTTGGTTGCAACCGTTCAGACCGCTGGGCTCAGTGGTGAAGTCAGTGGTGCGCATATTGCCGAAGGAAATCTGGTTAATAATGATCAGCTTACAGGCGATTGGTCTCTGTCTGCGGTCAGTTTTGACGGAGCGATCTATAACGCTACAGAAGGCATCATGCTGATTGAAACACCCTATGGATCGCTGACCATTTATGGTGAAGATGAAGGCACTCATAAAAAAGGAGACTTCAGCTATCAATTGATGACAGATGTCACTGAAAACGACGTACTGGAATCGTTTAGCTATGAATTAGTGAATGATAGCAGCGGTCTGCATTTTGAAAGCACGCTGGATATCCGCCTTGCAGACAACACCAATGAAGATTTGAGCGACCTTGTCAATACCACTGAGTTGACGGGTGACAACAACGCGAATTTGTTAGCGGGTCATCAAGGGGACGATACCATCAGCGGCGACGCGGGTGCTGATCATATTTACGGTGGCGCGGGTATTGATGTCATTGATGCTGGCTTAGGTGATGATCTGATTGTGGGTGGCAAGGGCAGCGATTCACTAACAGGCGGGACGGGCGCAGATGTATTTGCGTTTCTTAAAGGCGATGCCGACACGTTTACGACAGACGTGATTGCCGACTTTGATGTTGCGTTTGATAAATTGGATTTGTCTGATCTCCTCGAAGGTGCAAATGCAGATAACATTGATGATTACTTGGTATCTCTAAGTGACGAAAATGGTAAAGCGACACTATCAGTGGCGAGCGACGGTGAGAACACCGATCAAGTTATTGTGTTTAATGACAAATCGCTCACAGAGTTGAGCCAGGATGTACTGGGTATTGCGTCAGGATCGGGTTCAGAAATCTTGGGTCGAATGTTAGAAGATGGACTGCTGATCACGCATCAATAGTTTCAGATACGCCAGCTAAGCCCAGCTATTAGACAGGGGAAGATTCGCCATGAGAGATTTGAGCTCTTTGATAGAGCTTACACATGTTACTAACGGGTGATCAATTTGCATCTTCTTACCCTCATTCAGATACACCGTTCGCATACCTGCATTTACCCCTGCTTGTACCCCCAAAATTGTATCATCCACAAATAAACATTGGTCAGTGGGAGCCGCCATATTCATCGCTGCATAGTGAAGTAAATCGGGTGCAGGTTTCCAGCTGTTAGCATCAAAAGCGCTGAATAGCCGACCTGTAAAGTGCGACAGTAGCCCTGTCATGCCGAGCGACATTTCCATTTTTTCTACGGGGCCATTGGATGCCACGCACATATCGACTCCGGCTTCTTCAAGCATGTTGAGTAAATCAGGCACGCCATCAATTGGAGTGAGGTGTGTTTTAAACAAAGATTCGCACTTTTCCCGATACAACGGCTCTAGCTCGTCTAAAGAGATTAATAGCCCATATCGCTCACAGGTCTGCAGCAAAATATCAGCGAGTTTCCCACCTTGGAAATTATCTAAACATTCTTGTAAATCAAGCACGATATCGTAGTGAGCGAATACATCGACCATGGCCATTTGACTGAGGACTTCACTGTCTACCAGCGTACCGTCACAGTCGAAAATAACGCAAGACAAAGGGGTATCGTAGTCAAAAAGATTCATTCGATTTTAGTTAACCTGTTTACTGGGTTGAACAATCGGGCATACCGTAAGCCTTGACCTGACTAAGAAATTCGACAAGTGCTATTTAGTAAATTGCCAACTAGGTCTTGTCATTGGTCGTCAATCGAGGGAAAAATCAACGCCAGATCGGGTTTTATTGTAAGTGAGTCAATGTGTTGGAAGTGGGACGGGAAAAGGCGATCCTCGGCTCAGGAAGCCGAGGATCTAACAAGGAAAATGTGTGTCGTGAGTGTTAGTGGTCGAGGTATAGGTAGTTCTGCCAGCTCTTCATGCGGATAAGAATTTTACGCATGATGGAGACATGGTGGAAGCTGTCAGAATAAACGGCAATTTCAACGTTGGTGCCAAACGGAAGGTTGTACTCGCTCATATCATCGTTGATTTGAAGTACCACCAAAGCTCTGCCCTGCTTATTGAACATGGCATCACCAAGCAGTGCACCCTGCGCTTGAACTTGTCCTTCTCCAATAGCGGGTATGACTTCAACGACTTCTCCGCTGAATGTTTTGCCCGGCAAAGCACGGAAAATAAATTCCGCCTCAAAGCCTGTCTTCAAACGGAGCAAACTGTTTTGTCTAAATGCACCCACAAAGCGTTCTTTTTCTTCATTCACGAACGTCATAACAGGACGCAAAGGCATAGGTACTGCCATCATGCCAGGGCGCAACGTCACTTGGGTCACTAAGCCGTCAGTTGGCGCGCGAACCACAGTGCTGTCGAGATCAAATTGAGCTTGTTCCAAGCTCGCCAGCGCTTGTGCAACCTGCGTGTTCACACCATCAATAACAGATTCTAACGCAATAAGCTGGCGACTTTCTTCTGCTTCAGCAGCGGCTAACAAGGCTTGTGCAGCAAGATAAAATTGTCGTTTGTTGTCAACGTCAGACTTGGTGAATGCGCCTTTTTTTGCCCCTTTTTGGTAACGCTCAAATTCCAATTTGGTGCGATCGCGTTCTGCGACTGCTCGCAAGGTATTGGCTTTAGCCGTTTGATATGAGGCTTCCAAACCCAGAGCAGATTGTTTAGCTGCGGTGAGTGCTGCTTGAGCGTCAATCACGCGTGAGTTAAATCGCGTTGGATCAATCTTGAATAGCACGTCACCTTGCTTTAAAGGCTGGTTGGGTTGTACCGGTACTTCCACCACTTGTCCGCGTACATTGGGAATGATAGGGGTAGTGACATACACATTGCCACCTAGCGATGTGTGAGGGTGGTTATAGTTCATTAGCAAAATCAATGAGCCAATGAGCACCACGCCACCTAATACAGCGGTAGGCACTGTCCACTTGTTTAAAGGAATACGAAATATTTTGAAAATAGCGATACATAGCGCGGTATAGGTGAGAATAAGCAGTAAATCCATTAGATTTCTCCCTTTTTCGGCGCTAGGTCGTCTTGTGATGGAGGCGTTGATGAAGGTTGTTTTTCCAACTCTTGCACTCTTTTCTTGAGTGCGTTTAACTCCTCCTGTATCGACTCTTGATTGTGCTCAAGCGTACTCATGCCCCAACCTCTGTCGTGTTGCCACAGCGTTGCCCATATCCACAAAAAAGGCCAGAGGACGTGTAAGGTGAACAAGCTGACCCATCCGGCATGATGAATCGCGTCCTGATGAGGGTGATTGCGCTTTTTAGCGATTTCATAGGGAATGTCATGAATCACTATCACGCCATAGAAGATGACCAGCGCGACAAAAATCAGCAGCGCCAGCGCGATGTAATCAAGGTTCATTTTTCATCCTTAAAATTTTGATATTGATATAAACCTACCTGTTTGCCTACATTTGAATACATGAATAGATGTGGGCACGGATAAGGCATTGTCAGTGTATAAGAATTTTCATTCCGTCTCATTGTTTGTATGTCCAATAATTTGAACCGACAAGCAGCGATGACAGTCATTCGCCATTTTTGTTTGAAGGCGTGGGATTGTTTGCTTGTGTGTGGAATCGAGTACACTGAGACTTCAATGCTAGGTGTTGTATCAAAGCATCTTGAGGTGGCTTAGGTGTATGTTTTCAATAAAAGGAGAAGGGATGTATTCGCACACATGGATAGACGGCAAAGGCATTGCGTTACCGGCCGGAAAAGTGGTTTGTATTGGCCGGAATTACGTTGAACATGCCCAAGAGCTGAACAACCCAATCCCTGATGAGCCCGTGTTGTTTATCAAACCCTCCACAGCGCTGGTAGGCTCGTCTTCTTCTCTGGTGCTCAAAGAGACCCTAGCCCCTATACATTACGAAGCAGAGCTGTCCGTGCTGATTGGACAGCCGTTAACTCATGCAACGGAAGCCGAGGTGCGAGAAGCGATTATGGGTTTAGGTGTTGCACTCGACCTGACGCGACGAGAAGCGCAAAGCGCGCTAAAAGAAAAAGGGTTGCCGTGGGAGATTGCGAAAGCGTTTGATGGCAGTTGCGTGCAATCCCCGTTTGTGGCGAATCACCAAATGGATCTAGCGTCGACCAAGTATGGGTTGGATATTAATGGCGAGGCGCGTCAGCGAGGCGATACACAATTAATGATAACGCCTGTGATCGCTTTGATTTGTCACCTTACTCAATACTTCACCCTATTGCCGGGGGACATTGTGCTGACAGGGACGCCAAAAGGTGTTGGCCAACTGCATGCGGGCGACGAGCTGGCGTTGTCATTGTCGGGTGACACTCTCGCGAATTTTCGCTGTGTGGCGGCGCCTTAAATAGCTCGTGCGCTAAACCGATGGAGCCCTGAACAAATACGGAAACAGGGCTTTTTTCTCTGAGTCGGAAAGCCCGCAAACGCGGTCGATGTTGATTTGTGGAATGTCTTCCGCATTTCCACCGTAATACTTGAATGCCTTCTCGATACTCGCTTCGCGGATCAGATGAAACACAGGGAATGGCGACCGATTGGTCAAGTTGCTGTCGTCTTCAGGCTCGACATCAGCAAAGCAATAGTCAGGGTGAAAACTGGCGATTTGATAGATGCCACGCCAGCCAAATTGATCAATCAGCATGTCTGCCACATCCAAGAACTGGTTGTAGTCATCAAAGTTTTGAAAGAGATGGGGTGTGACGACCAAGGTTGTTTCCAAGTCCGCCACTTCACTGCTGTCTAACAACGATAATTCCGCCAGCAGACAATCCATCACTGTTTGATCATCTGTGCCTTCACACACTTCAATTTTTATTTGCTTGTTACGCTGTGGTTTAGCGGCAAAAGGGCAAAGATTGAGGCCAATGACGACCTTCTCTAACCATTCTGTGGTTTGTTGTTCGATGTCTAGAACAGACCATTGCGTCGTCATGGGAAATCCCCCTTTGAATGCGAGGGAGTATAGTAGCGAGGGTCTGGTGAAATGCCTACGAACAAGGGTAATTTACAGTGCAAATCACCCTTGTTTGCTGATTAATTAGTCGTAACAGGGGCTTTCCACGCCTTGGTGCCCCAAAGTGGCACGGTAGACAGGCTGTGCTTGTGGCTGCCTTGTGTCTCTTTGGTGGAATAAGAGAGGTACATCAGAGTTTGATTATCAGAATCAAAAATTCGACGAATCTTCATCGATTTAAACAGAATGCTTTTCGATGCGGTAAAGACAACCTCGCCTGACTTTGATCTATCGACGTTTTCAATCATCTCTTCGGTGATTTCACCTGTTTGACGACAAGAAATGCCCATGTCTGACGGGTCTGAAAAATCCAGGTCGGCTTTCACGTGACTGATATGGCAAGTGACACCGGAGACTTCAGGGTCACTGAATATTTGAATTTTGATGTCTTTGGTGGTGAACAAACCCAAGCTCACGTCTCCCACCTCATTGTCGGAACAACCTGTGACGGTCAGTGCAAGCAGAGAAGCGGCAACAAGAGGGCGCGAATAAGTTGAAAGTGAAGCTAGAGAGAAAAAGTTGGGTCGCATTGCGAGGTAACCTGCTAATCGTTGTTAAAAAAGACGCTGACTCACTCTAACAGTGGCAAGCCTCGTTTGTCTAACAACGACTTGCCATGCCATCTATTGGTCACATATTACGCTGGTCTTGGCTGCGAAGTTACGGTGCATTCACACGTGTACTTTGAGCGTTAAAAAGCGGCACTGTTGTTTTACGCGAAGATCACTCAATAATACAGGCGATCAGTTGAACTGAGCATCACCAGGCTTACGATCTAAGTTTTCAGGGTTGAACGATTTTAGCTCGTTGTAGGCATCACAATAGCTGGCGGTGAGGTTGTACTTCTCACGCCCGGCTTCGATTTTTCGTTCTGCGATACGACGGTTGTCAGCGCCATTGCGCGTAGAGCTAAAAATTCGCTGCTGGGTAAATAATTCTTGGGTGAATTTTTTTTTGCAGATCGACTCGTTTTTTTCTGTGACCACTTCCCCGAAAGATTCTTGCTCTTCGGCGAAAACGGTGGGTGTGGCTAACAGTCCAATAACTAATGCTTTTACAAAGAGATAGCGCATCCGTGTTGCCTCTTGAGGTGATGTCATGATTAAAGATAGTTCACACTGGGCTGCCTCTCCAGTGGGACGAGTGATTGATTATTGATACAGAACAAGGTTGTGTGCGTTGAATGGTTACTAAGCGGTTTCCGCGATATTTGCCGTCAGGTTGAAGAAAATGTGCGCTGATATCGGTGTGGGTTAACATTCCTGCAAAAAGGGAGATGAAGCAAACAGAGGTTTGGCGGTATCTTCTTCTTTTTCAAGGAACGACAGCGGCGTAGCAGATGCAAAAACAAGTGAACAGTTCATATCTACAACTCTTTATGCGTGAGTCAGGCACCGCAGCCATGCTGGATACAGAGCAACTGCCAGATGTGTCAGACGTTGATGCGATTGCCCTTTTTGATTGGATGGCCAGTAAGCGTTCATTTTCTACCTCCGAAGTGCGCGGTCAGCGTTGGATAAAATCGTGTAGTGCCGGTTACATCACCGAGCTGTTATTACATGCTGATGGTTCATTGGAAGAACATACGCTTTTCAATAGACTCCCGACCACGGGTTGTTGGAAGCTAGAACAAGGTGTACTTGATATAGAAATCACCAAAGGCAGCAATAAGTATCGTAGCCGTGTGATTGCGAATAAATCAGTGAATATTCACTCAGCCATCGAATATAAAAACAACGAGTTACATTCCTACCTCAAGCTTGCACAGGTTATGCCCGTGGCGAAAGGCGCCTAGTCCTCATTACCTGAAATTAAGCCGAACCTGATCCAATTTGAAGGCCAGCACATGCTGGCCTTTTGCGTTTTATCATTAAGAAAAGTCCATCATTGAAAGGATTGATGTCTCGTCACGTTCTGTTCTCGACTATACCTTTAGAAAAAGGACGAAAACGTGCGAATAGGAATACCTACGTGGGCGGTTGTTGCCATTGGTTTGGTGTTAAACATTGTTGCTGCGTTGATGACCAACTTCGTGATCGATGGCTTGGGCGAGCAATCCGCGTCAGTTATCGAAACGCAAACCAACAATAATCAGCTTATTCAACTTAGCTGGCAGCAGCTCGATGCGCTCGAACGTCGTCGAGAAACCATCCTGGTCATTTTGGCTGTTAAACCTGATATGGACTCTCTCCCCCTGCCGTTTAGTCGTCGATTGCTGCAGTCGTTCAATGATATGAGTGAGACCGAGGTTACACAGCACAATATGCCACTCATCATGGACGCCATTGACCAACAGCAGGATCTTCTGCGAAACAAAATTGATACGTTATATCTCGATAACCTACAGTTGGCTGACTCTCAACGAGATTTAGGCAGCAAAATCTCCGCTTACCGAAACCTCGCTCTCTTCCTCCAAGTACTTGGGCTGGCACTTATCATGGCCAGAGACCTTTCTAGAAAGCCAAGTTAGCCTGATATCCTCACCAATAAATCACAATGATACGAATGGCTATAAATTCTATTTCTATGTAAATTAACAGAATTTATGACTGGATATTTTTGAAAATATAGCACCTAAAATTGTAGGTGTTTTGGTCTAATAGCCGAACAACGTGTTGACGTTTTAAGACTTTTTTGCAGTGTTTTGCTGCTTTTGATTGATGCGATTTTTGGGGTGAGAAATGAAAGGCGCTAACCGCGTTCGTACTGTTGTGGCTGATATGTTTGCCATGGTCGTGTTCTGTTTTGTGACGGGCATGATGATCGAGATTTTTGTGTCTGGCATGTCATTTGAACAATCGCTGGCATCAAGACTGCTATCGATACCGGTCAATATTTTGATCGCTTGGCCTTATGGTGTGTTCCGTGACAGTGTACTGGCATTTGCAACGCGTCGGTCGTCATCTCGGCTGGGCAAGCGCGCAGCAGATTTCTTTGCTTACGTGACGTTCCAATCTCCCGTGTACGCTGGCATATTGTTCAGTGTGGGTGCAGAGCCAAACCAAATTGTCACGGCAGTGGCGAGTAATGCGTTGCTTTCCGGCATGTTGGGCATGGTATATGGCGTGTTTTTAGAACGCTGCCGCAAGTTGTTTCGTGTTGGGGCAACTTTACCGAATCAGCTAAGTGCGTAATGCGAGATCGCATCAAATGAACATCGAAAAGGGGTGCCAATGTGGCGGCCCTTTTCGATCATGGTCTCTCTGCAACTTTCACATCATGCTGTTGATTGAGATTGCTCTTTATTTATCAGACCACACAGCAAATTCATTTCCGCTGGGTTCGGTAAAATGAAAACGTCGCCCGCCCGGAAATTCAAAGATAGGTTTCACGATTTTACCGCCAGTCTGGCGAACGTTGATTTCTGTTTGTTCCAGTGAGTCACTGAATAATACGATCAGAGCGGAACCATTGGCTGTGTCGGCGAACTGATCAGCACGAAAGAATCCACCATCTAAACCTTGGTCAGAAAATGCGGTGTAATCTGGGCCGTAATCGGTGAACGTCCAGCCGAACGCTTCAGAGAAAAAGGACTTGGTGGCGAGAAGATCACAGGCGGGAAATTCAACGTAATTTATCTTACCGTGTTGCGTCATTGGCGCACTCCAAAATAAGGGGCGTGGATGGGTATAACATACGGTAACGTGTGTAGGCATAACGTCCGTATTGGCTTAGAAACCCCGCACAGCCTCTGAAAGTTGATTGAGATGATGATAAATCAAGCCGTCTCCGTTCATTGAGATCAAGGCCACTTTCTAAGCAATGCTAACGTCAGTGTAGGTAAACAAAATGCCGTGCGGTGACATTGCTTTCAATGTTATGGAACGCAGACTAGCGTTACATGTAAAAACAGGGAGATAAAGCGGCCTCAGAAGCACATTTCCCTCGCATCACCTAATTGCCATCTCACTGTCATGAGACTGTCACCGCAACAGGAAAAAGTAGCGCCATTATTTATGGTATTACAGGAGTTACCTCATGCGTACACAGCGCACTCTTCTACTTTCATTGTTAGCAGCATCTATCGCCACCGGTGTTCACGCCGCGGATAATCAAGCGTTCCAACGCATCAGTGCGTTCTCTACAGACAACAATATTCCGCCGGGCGTGGAAAGGACGCATGAAAGCTCGGCAGAAATTATTGCTGTTAGCGAAGATGGCAACACCTTGGTCTATTCAGACAGCCCTCTTGAAGGCGTCGGCCTTGTTGATATTCGTGACCCGAAAAAGCCAATGGGCAAGGGCTTCATTACGATGGGGGGTGAGCCAACCTCGATAGATGTGGTGGGTGAGACGTTTGTCACTGCGGTGAATACCTCGGAAAGCTATACCCACCCATCCGGCTTTTTGGTGCAACGTAACCTAGAGTCGGGCAAACAAATCGCTAAGTGTGATCTCGGCGGTCAGCCTGACTCAGTCGCCGTGGCCAAAGATGGCAGCTTTGTCGCTGTCGCCATCGAGAACGAGCGCGATGAAGATCTTAATGATGGCGTAATGCCGCAATTCCCCGCAGGGCACTTGTCTCTTATCCCGCTTTCAAACGGCGTAATGGATTGCGACGCCCACAAGAAAGTCGCGATGACAGGGTTGTCTGACATTGCGCCTAACGACCCTGAACCCGAGTTTGTAGATATTAACGGTTTGGGTGAAGTGGTTGTTACCCTTCAAGAGAACAATCATCTTGTGCTGGTGGATGGCAGAAAAGGCACTGTGATCGCCGATTTTTCTGCGGGTGCGGTGGATCTTAATAACGTCGATTTGGATGAAGAGCGCGCCCTGACATTTGACGGTAAGCAAATGGCGAGAAAACGTGAACCCGACGCCGTGAAATGGATCGACGATGATCGCTTCGTGACCGCCAACGAAGGAGATTACGAAGGGGGGTCTCGCAGTTTCACTATCTTCAACAAGCAAGGCAACGTGTTGTTTGAATCAGGGTTAGATTTTGAATATCGCGCGGCGTTGGCGGGTCACTACCCTGAAAAACGCTCAGGCAACAAAGGCGTTGAGCCTGAAGGACTTGAAATAGGCACCTTCAATGGTGAGCGCTTTATCTTTGTTACCTCAGAGCGCGGTTCATTGATCGGTGTCTATCGCGATACAGGTGCAGCGCCAGAATTTGTGCAACTGTTGCCATCCGGTATTTCGCCTGAGTCTGCGGTTGCAATCCCAAGCCGTGGCTTGCTGGCGACGACCAATGAAACGGATTTGATTGAAGATGGCGGTGTGCGTTCGCACGTCATGCTTTATCAAGTAACGTCCGATGCGCCTGCTTACCCACAAATTGAATCAGTCATGATAGATGGCAAGCCACTAGGCTGGGGTGCATTGTCCGGTTTGGTTGCGGATCTGAATAACGAAAACACCTTGTATGCCGTCAACGACAGCTTCTATAAAGCACAGCCGTCAATTTTCGTCATAGATGCATCATCGACACCGGCCAAAATCACGCAGCGCATTGCTGTTACTGTCAACGGTAAGCCTGCGAAAAATGTGGACTTAGAAGGCATCACCACCGATGGCAACGGCGGATTCTGGCTTGCCTCTGAAGGGCGTACCGACAAGAACATTCCTCACGCGCTTTATCGCACCGATGCTAACGGCAAGATTGTCGAAACCGTTGCCTTCCCCGCCGACCTGCTTGCGGTTGAAAAGCGCTATGGCGCAGAAGGGATCACACGCGTAGGCGACAATCTGTGGATAGCGATTCAGCGAAGCTGGAAAGATGACCCTGAAAATACCGTCAAGCTGGTGCAATACAATACCCGTACTGGTGATTGGAAAGCGGTGCGTTACCCGACAGATGTTGTCAAAAAAGGCTGGGTCGGATTATCTGAAATCACCGCTTACGAAGACGCGTTGTACATCATCGAGCGTGACAACCAAATTGGTGATGCCGCGAAAGTGAAGCAATTGACGCGCGTTATCTTGGGTGATGTAACACCAGCCCCATTGAGTGGTGAACTGCCATTAGTCAACAAAGATGTGGTGTATGATTTTATCCCTGATCTACAAGCGACGGGTGGTTATGTGACCGATAAAATTGAAGGTTTTGCCATCACCAAAGATGGACGTGCATATGCAGTCACCGATAACGACGGCGTTGATGACAGCAGCGGTGAAACCTTATTCTTTGCGCTCAAGCATGATGGCAAGCCCGTCGACTTTGCAGCGCTGCGTCCATAACGCAACGGCGTTTTAACCATGAGTTAAATCCAAACCCATACGTTCAAAAACCCCCTTAAACGTCAGCAAATCGCTGGCGTTTTTACGTTCTGTTTTATTGATGTATTTACATTGTAAAACGCTGATTTATGAAATTGTTATTAAGAAGACACCTCGCCATCCATAACCTTACAAAAATGTATAGTTCAGGAAAGCCTCCTGACAACGACGGCGCGTAGAGTGGCTCCATCGACAGAGACATTCTGATTGAGCCAAAACTAATAACGAGGACACCACCATGAAAAAGAACATCAACTTTAAGCCTGCTGCTATTTCTGTACTTCTTGGTATGAGCGCCATGATGGCAATGGGTTCAGCAAATGCGAGTGATGCACCAACATCGCTAAATCAAGATGCGGTGTCACTGCTTCAAGCGGTTGAAATTGCGAAAAATGAAACGGGCGGTATTCCGCTTGAGGCAGAGCGCGACGTTAAACACGGTCAAGCGGTTTACGAAGTGGAACTGTCTGCAACTGACGGCCAAGAAATCCACACCGTGATTAATGCTCAAACAGGCGAAGTGATTTTGATGCAAAAACGCCGCGACCATGACGACGATCAAGATGACCAAGTTGAAGATGCCATGTGGTTGTCAGGTTTGAACAACGGCACTTATCTGTCGCTCGAACAAGCTGTGATGCAAGCCGAAACCGAATTTGGTGGTAAAGCGTGGAGCGTGGATGTAGACGATCACTTCGGCAAAATAACTTATGACGTGGAAATGCTTGATGCCAATGGCAAGCGCGTAGAAACACATATTGATGCCGTTGCGGTTGCAGCCAAGTAATTTGTTACAAGCAAAATAGAATCACACAAAAACGATTGTGATGACTGAGGCGATGTTGCCGAAGCAGAGACTAACAAACACAGAATAAGGGCGTCGTCGTTTGACGCCCTCAAGGAGTGAATAATGGTTAAATCTATACGTCAATCTATGTCAAAGCTATCGATGTCGAAGCTATGGCTACGCGCCAAAGCGCTGGCAAAGCAAGTTCGAGAAAATGGTGTCACTGCGGTTGTGGGTGTATTGAGCTTTTCCCTGCTTTTCATGCTAGGACTGGTTACACTAGGAATCACACTGTTAGCAGGTGTTACTGCGGTGATTATTGCTGCTTGGAAACAACGTCAGTTTAAAAACAACGTCGCTAACCCAACAGATCATAATATCAACAACGAGCCTATTGCTGCGGTATAAGCCGCCGCTTTCAAGAGAGAGTTCACATGCGAATATTACTGGTTGAAGACGATGTGAGTCTCAGCAGTTTTGTGGAAAAAGGGTTACGTGAAGCAGGTCATCAGGTCGAAGTGACCGACAACGGCAAATATGCGCTGACCCTTTGCATGGCAGAACAATACGATGTCGCGATTGTCGACCGAATGCTGCCCGGATTGGATGGCTTATCGCTGGTTAAAGCGCTCCGTGCTGCACAAATTGGCACTCCGATTTTATTTCTAACCTCCCTTGGCGGCGTTGATGACCGAGTGGAAGGGTTAGAGGCCGGTGGGGATGACTACCTGACCAAGCCCTTTGCCTTTTCTGAATTGTTGGCTCGTGTGACGGCGTTATCGCGCCGCTCTGTACTTAAATCCAACGAAACCAACCCTGAATTGAGCTTTGGCGATGTCGTGATCAACTTGTTTGAACACACGGCGATTCGACAAGGTATCTCGCTTGATTTGCAACCGAAAGAGTTTCGTATTCTGGAGCTCTTCCTGCGCCATCCTGGACGAGTGATCACACGTACCATGTTGCTAGAGCACGTGTGGGACATTCATTTCGACCCGCAAACCAGCGTAGTCGAAACCCACATCAGTCGATTGAGAAATAAGCTGGAAAAACCGTTCGGTGACACACTGATCCAAACTTTACGCGGTGTGGGCTACAAGTTAGAACATAAAGACGGCGGAGAGGTGAAATGATTGCAAAGTTTTCAGCCTCTGTTCGTCAGTACTTATCGTGCCGTCGCTTGCTTGATGCGCTTCCTAAATGGATGAAAACCTCTGCCACACAGCAGGGATTAATGTTTGGTGCAGTGTCATTGCTCAGCCTGTTTTTGATGGCGGCAGTGACATTTGTCTATGTCGAGCATGAACTGAGCGATCAAAATAGCGAGATAGTGAAAGAATCCCGCGCATTAATTGAAGGTCATGGTCAGCGGAAGGTTGATGATGACCCGATTGAAGATGATGAAATCCTCGCGGTATTAACATCAGGATTCATCTTAGCTGGCGTTTTGGTGTCATTACTCACCGCAGTACTGGTCGTGGCGATGGGGCGGATCAGCCAAAAGCGCATTAATCGTATTGAACGTGTGCTCAATGCGGCGGCAGATGGCGATTTGTCTGTGCGAACCGGAGAGCGATATACACACAACGATTTGGCGCGTATTTCGGTGTCAGTGGACGAAATGTTGTCGCGTCTTGAAGGTTCGGTCGCCGCCATGAGTGATATTTCATCCAACATTGCGCATGAGCTGAAAACGCCAATCACTCGTTTACGTCATAACCTTTTGACGCTGAGAGAAGAAGCGGAAACGCTGAAGGTGACGGAACAAGCCACTTTTATGCAGGAATTGGATCATGCACTGGCAGACTCACAGCGGTTAGCCTCCATTTTTGATGCCTTACTGCGTATTTCACAAATTGAATCTGGCGCGAGACGTAGTCGTTTCTCGCAGATTGATTTGGTACACATTATCGATACGGTGGCCGAAATCTATGGCGATGTTGCGGAAGATGCTGGCATGTCGCTGGTGGTTGAAAAGCCCATGCAGCCTCTGCTGTTCCAAGGCGACAGAGAACTGCTGATCCAACAAGTGGCAAACCTGATTGAAAACGCCCTGCGTTATTGCCCTGAAGGCAGTCAGATCTCGCTTAGCTGTGGCCAAGCGCGAGAAAGTAATCAAGTCTGGTTGAAAGTGGAAGACAACGGCCCCGGTATTCCAGATGCTGAAAAAGAGCGCGTGTTTGAACGTCTGTATCGCGTCGACAAGAGCCGCACAGACGGCGGGTTGGGGTTGGGGCTTTCTCTTGCCAAAGCCGTAGCAGGGTTGCACCACGGCGTGATTAGCCTGACTGATCGCAAGCCGGGGTTAGGTGTGATGGTTACTTTGCCGCGATAAGCTACCCACCCAATTTCATCCCCCCACACGAATTGACAAAACTGTCGCTAGTGGGGGGCAGGCTGCCTGAGTTAGATTTTCCCTTCTTTAAAATCTTTTTGGAAATAGAGCACTTTTTGCAGATAGCGTCTGGCTTCATCTTTAGGATGCTTCGTCGTTAGCGCGTCATATACCTGACTTGGCGATTTCTTGTTCAGTGTAACCATCGCCTTTTTCCTATCTGGGTGGAACGTTGCCAGCACGCCGCCCGTTCCGCCGTTATACGCCGAAATCATACTGAAATGCCGTGAAGATGGGTTGGTGACGTCGCGTAAATATCGCGTTTTTAGAATGTATAAATACGCTGCGCCAGTATCGATATTGTTAGCAGGGTCAAACAGGTATTCTTTGGTTGGCATTCCTGGCTTTTTCTTTACCAGATTAAACACATCCGCCCCTGCTGTTTTTGGGATCACCTGCATCAAACCGTACGCACCCGCATGGCTTACTGCATAAGGGTTGAAGCTACTTTCGGTTTTGATCACGGCATAAATCAAGCCTTCAGGAATGTCATAGCGCTTTGATGCATCGCGCACCAAGTGGGCGTATTGATATTCACGTTGGGCAAGGTGATCTTTTACCATGTCGATTTGGACGTAGTAAGCGTTACCTTTCTTGATGGTTTTGGATTGCAACTTGTTTTCAATCATGTAGGCGGCAAAGCGATTTGCCCGCCATTCCCACTCAATCGATTTCCCTTCCTGATCGACCACTTGCCCCAAGAAAAACGGTTTGCCTTTAAGCTGAATATCTTTGTCCGTGAACTGTTCAACATCTTTAGGATCGGCGGGCATGAGCACGGTTTGAACAATCGCTTTGTGCAATTTTTCCATCGGCTTATGCTGCGACACGGTTGAAACATAAATTTTTCCCGCATCAAAGTCGATGTGTGCCCGAGTCTGATAACCGTCGAGATATTTCACATAGCGGTGTTTGCTGGATTCGATGTATTCGTCTTCGCCCCATTGCTTTTTAGCTTCTTTGGCGAGCAATGAAAACAGCGCAGCAATCGCTTTTTTGTTGCTATCGGAAATCGGCTCACCAGCAATCGGCGGCGTATGATGATCATTGCTTTGAGGTGGTATCGAACAGCCCGTCATTAGGGCTGCGCAGAGAAACAGAACGGTTTTTTTCATGATGAATTAAGTATCTCTTTTCTGAGTGAAGAGTGTTTTTTAATCAGATGGTTGGCGGGAGAATAATGGAGAGCCTCCGCCTATTGAATAGAGGCGACGATGCTATGCCTAGGCTTAAGAAAAGAAAAGGAATTTGTGGGAGATTATGTGGTGCAGACATCATAAGTTTGGCGTGAATACCGACTTAAAACCACATTAAGCCGAACTGGGCGTTGCGAAATAACACGATTGACGATTATCCCTAACGCCGTCAGTTCGTTTCAGTTGAACTCGACTTTCTGATAACAATGTAAACCATAACAATGGTTTGAAGATTCTGGCGCGAATTGCTCAAAGAGAGAGGCTGTGTATCACTGCTGCTGTTTTTTGAGCGTGATGTTATATGCCAACTTAAAGCAATACAAACCAATACCAAGCCAGATCAGGATAAACACGAACGAAGGTAGGAAGGTTAGCTTACTTAACGACACATGATCGCCCGTCTGATCATAAGACCATAAATAAGTGGGTGAGTAGATGGAGTTCAGCATGACGAAAATGCCGAGGAATCGGAGGAAATAACTGCCAGCTTTACCAAGGTACCAGCTAACGACAAACACGCCGATCACAAAGCTTAAAATCAGGCCCGTTGTCAGACTGTCGATATACAGGAAGAAAAAAGCGCTGAAAGCAATGAGAGCAACTTTTATACTTTTGCTGGCGTTAATGCTCGTGGCGTAGATGAGAAGCCCCCAAAGAGACGCACCCGCATAACCAGAGAAAGCAATGATAATCTGACCTATCCGTCCACTAACCGCGGAAACTACATGTCCTTCCCTCCACGCTAGATGCAGGCTTTGAAGGTGGTTTCCAGTCAGTAAAGTAGCAAGCGCGTGTGAGCCCTCATGGAGAAAAACCTCAACGGGTTTTAGTGAATAACGCAATATTGCCGAATGACTGAAATGATGCATCCATAACGCTAAAAAAGCGAAAAGAAGAAAGATAAACAGATCCCCTTTCGCGTGTTGTTGTATGCGTTTAAACATCGATAACCTCAACCGACTAAGAACAAAATTGCCTTTATTCAAGATATGGCAAGAAAAGCCTATTCTGGAATTTTACGAGTGTAACTTTTCACATGTGTAAATGGTAAACACTGTAAATCGTACTTAAAAAAATTCGCAGAAACGAAAAAGGCGTTATCAAACCCTAAGTTTTTAACGCCTTGAATAAATTGAACATCATGTTGTGTATGACGAACATGGGCAAGCTGAATATTTGCGCTTGGTTTAACGATTAATCAATGTCGCAATCAGTACAACTTTGCAGTGCGATTTCATGTTCAAAGACGGCGGCGTCGCTACCCTCTGCCAGTAACTCTGCTATTTCATCCGCGACCTCTTGCTCATCTTCCGCTTTCACTTGATTTGCGAGTTCTTCTTCGGAGTAGCCGTAGAAATTCAGCAATAAGTAGTCACGCGCTTCGTCTTTAGTGCAAGTAACGTGCACTGAAAGATCTGGTTCAACGTTGCCTTGCGCGATAATCGCAGCCATTTGCGCGACGACATCATCTTTCATCGCAGCCGTTAACCAACCAAGATCCGTGCTGACTGTGGTTTTTTTACAGTTAAAACAAGGAAGTTGATGAAAGTAGTATTGAAAATCAGTCATGGGTAATTTTTCTTTAAGTGTTTTGTAGCAAGATTATGAGCGTTTTCTAGCAAAATACTATCTCAATAGACATTGAAGACAAGATTGTCTTGGATGATTTTGAGTGCAAATTGATGACCGCTTACTTAATCTGAACGGTATAAAATATCTTGAGAGTCGAGGCCAACAAAATATTGTGCGCATAAGGTAAGAACAGCCGCTATGCGTCTAATTTATCGACAATGAAGTTCGCAATCGGAAAACATGACGTGGCGGCTGGCGATGGCGCATTGCATACCACCAAGGTGCGTGGGGTTTGATGGAATAAGAAATCATCCACCATGTCGCCATTTTGATAGACCGCCTGCGCTCGGATACCAGAAGGATATGTGAGCAAATCCTCTTTGGTTAGCAACGGGCAGTATTTCTGCACTTCTTTGAGATATCCCGGCTTCCATACCCCGTTACGCAACTCTTTCATCGCTGAAGAAAAATTGCGTCGAATAACGTTGTAAAAGCCGACATATTGCAGCATTTCTGCGGTGTCTTTGAAAGAAAGTGAAAACCGCGAGTACCCTTCGCGAGCAAGACTTAGCACTGCATTAGGGCCGACGGTGACCGAGCCATCAATCATCTTGGTGAGGTGAACGCCGAGAAAGGGCAGGGCGGGATCGGGGATGGGGTAAATTAGACTAGAAATAATCCCATTGTGTCGCTGTGGAAGCTGGAAATAATCGCCCCGGAAAGGCACAATTTGGAAATCTGGCGTTTTGCCGAGCATACGCACAATGCGATCTGACATGACACCGCCACAGGCAATCACCTTGTCGGCATGGAGGATCTGGGTGCCAGCAACAACCGTCACGCCTTCCTCGGTTTCCTGTATGTATTCGACGCTGCTATTGAATATAACCTCGCCGCCGCTCTCCTTGATCAGTGTTCCGAGTTTTTTACAGATCTGACGGTAATTGACAATGCCTGTTGACGGCACAAATATCGCACCAACCCCTTCAATATTAGGCTCTTTTTGGTGAAGTTGAGCTGCGTCTAAAACCTCGAATTCCAAGCCGTTTTCTTGGGCGCGGATTTTTAATGCTTCCATGCGACCAAGCTCTATGTCACTTGTGGCAACTAGCAGTTTTCCGCACTCTTCAAAAGGAATGTGGTGCTCGCGGCAAAACGCTTTAATCGCTAGGTTCCCCTCGGTACAGAATTTGGCCTTCATGCTGCCCGGTGTGTAGTAGACACCTGCGTGAATCACACCGCTGTTACGGCCTGTTTGATGACTGGCGACTTGGTCTTCTTTATCCACCACCACGACGTGTGCATCGGGATAGCGAGTTTGCAGTTCATGCGCCACGCTAAGCCCAACAATGCCTGCGCCAATTACCAGATAGTCACAATTCTTCATTTGCCAGTCCTAGCGTGTTGTCCAACAAAGCGTATCGCTCAACGTTAGCATTGAAGGCGAAAATGAACGAAATGAAAAGGAGGGATCGGCCAGTCTGTGATGCGAGTGTCCGAGAGTTGGGCGAGTTAGCTGGCGGATCTCGGGAATAAGAGGTGGTTGCTTAATCCCGCTTTTGCTGAGGATATGACACGCGATAGTGGGAGAGGCTCGCCGAACACATAACCTTGAGTGTAGTCGAGGCCGGCATCTTGTACTTGCTGATAGTCTTCTTCGTTGTTGACTTTCTGTGCCCCTGTTTTGATGTTGAGAGTGTCACCAATCTGTTTGATGGATTCAACGATACGTTTCTCCACTCGGCTCGATCGCATCAGAGAAATAATGCTGCCATCAATTTTGAGCATGGTGACATTTAGGGTTTTTAAATGGCTGAATGAGGTGAGTTCAGCTCCGAAGTTATCAACGGCTACTGAGCAGCCTAAAGCTCGGAACGTTGAGACGACATCTCTGGCTTTCATTGGGTCTATCAGTAAGGTGTTTTCTTTGATTTCAATACACAGGCTTGAAGCCGGTAGCGCACTCTGTTTGATGAGTGTTGTGCAATGTTCAACAAAGGCGCTGTTGTAGAAAGCTTCAGATGAAAGGTTAACAGCGACAGAAAGATTCGCGTCATGTAATGCCTGTGCTTGTTTTTCCAGCACTTCACTAAACACCCAGCGTTCAATTTTTATCAGGCGTCCTGTTTGCTCCGCCGCTTTAAAAAACGTATTCGGGAGCAGCAGCTGTCCATCTTCTGTGATCATTCTGATCAAAAGCTCATGCCATGTCGCAAGGCCGTTTCGTCGGGGAACAATCGGCATGCAAAGTAACGTGAATGAACCATGCTCAATTGCTGTGTCGATTTGTTGCAGCAGATTATCTCTACTGAGTTGCATGTTTTGCTTTGGCGTTGATTCATCGAAGAGAGACACATGGGGAGCCTCACCATCAACAGCCAATGCCAAGGCGACTTGAGCATGATAAAGCAATTGAAAAGGGGGAATCTCTAATGTGTTGGCTGCGGTAAGACCAATGGCACTTTCTATTGAAAACGCTTTGGCATCGTGGGTGTATTTGAGGTGATCCAGTTTAGTGGTGATTTCTTTGGCGATTTCGAACGCATGAGACGGCGCGCAGTGTTGGAGTAAAATGGCAAACCTGTCATCACTGATCCGCGCTAGATATCCTGCTTTGTGCACGCTGGCTTTAAGAATAAGCGCAGCAGATTTGAGCACTTGATCACGTGCTGGGCGTCCGAGTAAATCCGTCAGTGCCCCTAACCCTTGAAGTTGAACAACAGCGAGGGTGTGTTCCCCAGCGTTATGTTGCTGCGTGTCGATATGATGCTGAAGTATATGGTCGAAATCGCGACGATTGGGCAGACCTGTCAATCTATCCAATCGCAAATCGTTGTCTGATTTATCCATCCAGCTCGCTTTCGCCGTATGTTGCAGCGTGAGAATCCATCCTTCAAGTCCGCCTTCTTCAGAGAATACGGGTTTGGCAGACAGCGCGACTTGAACGTCAAGGCCTCGCGTGGTTTTCAACCAAAATACACTATCTAGCATGAAATCGTTGCTAGGTGTATTAACTAACATGCGCTCAAGCGAAAGTAGCGCTTCACCATCAAACAGTGAAAAACAAGCATCAATGCGGCTTCCAACGCTGTCTGCGCTGCAATGGGTAATATCACGGGCACTTTGGTTTATTACTTGAATATTGAGGTTTGTATCTAGCACGATAATGCCTTCACTCGAAGCATGGATAGCCGATGCTAGCTGTGTTTTTGCATTCTCTTGCAGGTTGCTTGCTGCTGAAGCATGTGGTGTCACGGTGCACACGCCAACTAAGTGCGGATGGTTATCATCGAGAGTGATTTTTGCCATGAGTGAATGATGCGGGTTTTCTTTACCGTCAAGCACTCGGCGTACATGGGTGTGATAGTGAGCGCCGTTAATCGCCAATGCAAACATGGCATCAAACTGACGGCGATCGTGAGGGTGGAGTATGTTGCGCCAGATGCGTTTGTCAATGAACTCCCCCGATTTCATTCCAAACAGAGCGTACATTTCAGGGTTCCAATACAACACATCGTTTATGGGGCTGTACTCCCACACGCCAAACTGGGCAGCTTTGAGTGCTAATGCTGGGCGATCAATCAGTTCGATGTCTTTCGAGGTCTCGCGTTCATGACTGATATCTGTGATCGTGCCAATGACTTTCTTGGTTGAGTCTTGATCTAACTGCTCAATAGGCTGACTGCAATCACGTATCCAGCGATAGCTTTGTTCATCGTCAATCACGCGGTATTCCATGGCGACTGGATCAATGCCAATTCTGGATACAGAGTGTTGGTACTCTCTGAGATCATCTGGATGTATACGTGCCATCCATTCATACAGACGTTTGACGGTATACGCTTTGATGCCAATGGCTTGATAAGCATTGTCTGACAGATGTATGTACTTGGTGTGGCATTCCATTTCATAAACCGCGATGCGATTTATGCCCAGTGCAAACTCAAATTTCTGAGACCACATGTTTCGCTCTGCATCAATGCGACGCTCTTTATCAATATTTTGTATTTGGTAGACAAAATGAATCACATTGTCTGTCCATTGATCTCTGACGGCGGAAACACCGATTTGGACCCATATCACCTGTTTATTCTTGGTGAGAAAGCGTAACGCGAGTTGGAAGCTATCCGTCTCTCCTGCCGCTAGCTTTTGGCATTGCTCGTTCACATCGTGTTTGTCTGAATGAAACACAAGCTGATTGAAATTCTTGCGTTGAAGGTCTTCGTCGCTCAGCCCTACAAGGGCTAAAAAACTGCGGTTGGCATTAATCATGCGACCTTCAGGCGATACCATGACCATTCCGATCACGGATGCATGCATGGCACCGGAAAATAGGGCGGCTTTCTCAGCACTCATTTTCTGTATTTGTCGCAACTTGGCGGATTTCACTGCCAACAAGATACCGATCAACATTGCGCCAGCGATGGGGGGCAATAAGCCCGCAGGATTAGCGGCAGCATCCGAAAATGCGAGGTTGGTTGACGGAGAAACCATTAAAATATCGAGAACCATGGATACGAGAAATGCAGTAATAAACGCAGAGAGTCGATCCAATACGGCACAGGCGAAAGTCAGTGCAAAGGCTATGGCAATGAAAGGGTATGACACATGCGAGAGGAGATAGCCCGACAGAGCCGTGATACCTAATATCAAACAGACTGTTTTCATATTAGAAAATGACGATGGCAGTTCGATAGGTCGCTTGAGCAAGATATAGGTCACGGGTGTCATCGCCAAAATGCCAATCACATCACCGAAATACCAAGCCAGGGCGACGTCGTTAAAGGGGATTGAAAGCGCTTTATGTAATGTATAGCCACCCGCGATAGCGCCAAGCAAAGGACTGAGTAAAACCGTTAGACCAATAAAAATGGAAAAGCTCTGCATTGATAAGAAGGGGGAAGCGTTTCGACTGGCATAAACGAGAGCCACGCAGCCAGCAGTGATTGTCGCGGTGTTGGACAAAGCGAGTTGTATGCTCTGAAGTGGACCATCGCCAAACAGCATATTAGCCAGCAATATGGCAATAAATGCAGTACCAGTCAGCGCGGCACGTTGAGAGTTCGGTGCGAGTGATATCAGCGCGATGGCTAAACCATTTGCGTACCAAGTGAAGGCTGCACTGCCAGGTTGTCTGAGTAGATAGATGGCTACCAGCGATAAAGATAGGCAGCCAATAAACACCAGCATGGCGCGCACAAGCAAGGCATCATTAGGAAACAAGTCTTTTGATTGTACCTGCTCGTCAGAGAGTGCCATCTACTCATCCATTGTTTAGTCGCGAAAAATTGATTAATGATTAAAAATTAATTACCTATCCTGACTGCTTACCGGATGGAGGAGATCAATGTGCTCGGTATCCGCTTAAAGGGGGATACCGAGCGTACGTGTCCGTTATCAAAAGTTTAGCCCATGTCTTATTTATGGGATCTTAATTTAGGCGCTTTCACCTGACGAAAAGGAGCGGAGAATCTATAGCTCGTTGTATTTAACGGCGCGACCATAACATTTTTCGACGGGATATTTTTCGTTGTTAAGCACGAGTTTCTTATCACAGGCCTCTTCAAGATCAATATTGCACTTCTCTGCAATGCGCAGCAAATACAGCTGAATATCTGCCAGTTCATGAGCCAAGGCTTCTTTCTTTTCTTGCGGAAAATCAGCCGCTTGTTCTGGGGTTAACCACTGAAATAATTCAGCCAGCTCACCGACTTCGCCGCTTAGGGCCATCACGAGGTTTTTCGGGTTGTGGAATTGCTCCCAGTCACGTGCTTTGGCGAAACTCGCCAGTTCACTTTGTAAGCGTACAAAAGGAGATATCGCGGTGTTTTTCATGCTGCCACTGCCTGTTAACGGGGTTTGAACGCCAGTTTGTCACGTTAATCATGTGGTGAAAATAGCTTGATCGCGATGGTCAATCAGAAAATTCTCAATGTCTCGCCATGGAACAAATTTGAAGCAAAGCGTGTCCTATTTTTGTGAATTTAAAGACTTTCTTAATAATCTGAAAGCGAAACGTCGTTGAACCTGTCTATTCTCTAAGAGTTTAATAGCCACATGAGCGCGCCTTTTGAATGACGTGACAACAACCCTTTTACAGTATTCGCCGCTAACGCTTTTTTTTGCGGTAATTTTGCTGTCCTATCTCCTTGAAGATCTCGCCATCATTACGGCAAGTGTCGCCGCTTCTCAGGGCGTAATGTCTGTGCCTATGGCACTGCTCGCTATCTTTATCGGTATCGCCACGGGCGATGCTGGCTTGTATGCGCTTGGATATTGGGCTCGAAAATGGCGTCGTTTACGTGGTTTTTTGCTGACGAAACCGAGTGTAAGGGTGATTCGAAAAAAACTGCGCGCACACGCAATCGGCAATCTTTTTCTCATTCGATTTGTTCCGGGTTTACGTTTCGTCGGCTTCTGCCTGAGTGGTTTTTTCCGTGTTGGGCTACGTGATTTTTTAATGGCTGTGGTGTTTGCAACAACACTATGGACTGCCGTGGTGTTCACCTTGGTTTACCAACTCGGTGAAATCGAATGGATTAACAGCAATGTCAGTTGGGCGCTTATTCCTGTCGTGCTGATTTTGCTTATTGTTATTAACCGTTTTGCAGGCAACAAGCTTAAGGAGAAAGCGGTTTGCACAGATTAAAATTGGTGGAAGAAAAAACAGCACCTGCCTTACCCGTTAATCATGGGATGCCACCATTGAACATGGAAGGTAACCCATTTTCCGCTTTTGAGTTTTGGCCCGGTTGGGTGTTTTATACCCCAGTTGCCGTGCAGTGGATTTGGCATGGCATTAAATATCGCAGCGCAAGTCTCCCCCTTATCGCTAACCCTGGTATTGAACTCAGTGGCATGGTGGGCGAATCCAAAGACGCCATATTGTCGCTGGCGGGAGAAAAAGCCAAACCATGGATTTTGCCTTATGTGATGTGGGAAAAGTCCACCGTCCCACTAGAAACACAAGCGCATCAGGCACTCACCACTTTGCATCAAGCAGGGCTAGGTTTCCCTGTGGTGGCGAAGCCGGATTTAGGTTGTCGTGGTGCGGGTGTACGTTTGGTTGAAAACAAAGCCGAATTGGAAGAATACCTCCGCCTTTTCCCTGATGGCGCGCGGCTCATGCTGCAAAAAAAAGCGCCGTATAACGCTGAAGCGGGCGTTTTCTATGTGCGTTACCCCGGTGAAAAACGCGGTCGAATTTTCTCTCTTACGCTGAAATACAATCCCTTCGTGATTGGTGATGGGAAGCGATCGTTAGCGCAGTTGATCGATGATGACCCTCGTGCCGGAAAATTACGGCATCTTTATCGTGCCCGTCATGAAGACAAGCTCGATTTGGTATTAGCCACGGGCGAGACCTTTAGGTTAGCGTTTGCAGGCAGTCATTGCCGAGGTGCCATCTTTAGGAATGGCAGCGAATACATTACTGACGCATTAGTTGCTCGATTAGATGAAATTTTTGATGATTTCCCCGGTTATCACTATGGGCGCATTGATCTCAAATTCCGCGACATGGAAAGCTTGATGCGAGGTGACGATTTCGCGCTTATCGAAGTCAATGGAGCGAGCAGTGAAGCCGCCCATATTTGGGACAGAGGTGCGACGCTGAAAGATGCGTTTTCAACCTTGCTAGAACAGTACCGTATCTTGTTTGAAATTGGCGATTTACAGCGTAAATCGGGTCACAAGGTGCCGACGTTGGTTGAGCTTTATAAAGCATGGCGGCGTGAAAAAGCGTTGGTGCAACATTATCCATCGACAGATTGAAGCTTGAGTCACTGATTGAACTTGAGTTGATGAACAAGCTTAGGTCGAACAACAAAGAATAAGAGTGTGAAAAATGAAGGGGAAAGCATGTTAGCAAAGGATGCTGTAAGTAATCGCAATCCAAGCGCAATTATAGATGCGTTAGCTGAAGTGCCAGCTGAAGTTATCGGCGGAATGGATGTCGCGGCACAAGCTCTGGAGTTGTTGCATCAGTTGTCTGATGAGCAATATAACCATGTGGCAACGCCATACCTGCAAAGTGCCATTGGGCAACATATGCGCCATATTCTCGATGTTTTTCACGCGATCACAGCGTGGCCGAATTCTGATTTTGTGGATTACGATATTCGCCGCCGAGCTCATCCTGTCGAGAGAGAAAAAAGCATTGCCATTGAAGAGTGGATATCGCTCTATCATTGGCTGGAAACGATACGCGAAGCGAACCTTTCAACGGGCATGAACGTTAGCGGAGAAGTCAGTTTGAAACACCATGTCGCGTCCGTCACGCAATCCACCCTTGGTCGTGAATTGTCTTTTGTTGCCAGCCATGCGGTGCATCACTTTGCGTTGATCCGTGTGAGTTTGTGTGCGCAGGATATATCAACCGCCGAGACCTTTGGTATGGCACCTGCGACCGCGACTTTTTATCGAGGAGGCGACTAAATGTGCACGGTAAGTTGGTTGCTGCATGAGTCGGGCTACGACGTTTTTTTCAATCGCGATGAACAAAAAGGGCGTGCTATCGCCTTCTCACCTCAATTATTTGCGCACCGTAGTACGGCTTTTATGATGCCTGTCGATCCTGATGGTGGCGGCACATGGATGGCGACTAATCAGCATGGCTTGTCGCTCTGCTTATTGAATTACTACCAAGGTGACATTCCTGAATTACCGCTCATAAGCCGAGGATTATTGGTGAAAATGCTCGCACCATCGGCCATGGTGTCAGATGTGGTAGCGACGTTAAACACACTCCATTTAGGATCGTATGCGCCGTTTACCTTGCTGGTTTTCGCACCTGATTTGTCGTCACGACAAGGTCATGTGATCGCTTTTCAATGGGACGACCACGTACTAACCCAAAGGCCAAGTATTGAGCCCATGATCTCCTCTTCTGTTGCGTTTACTGAAGTCATGCAGGCGCGAAGACAGGCACATACTGTGATTCTAACGGCGCCGCGCAGCGTTGAAAAAGCGTGGGAATTTCACCGCAGTCATGTACCAGAGGCAGGTTATAAATCGGTGTGTATGCACCGTGAAGACGCCAATACTGTGAGTTTTACCCACCTTAAGGTGACCCCTGAGCAGGTGGAAATGGTCTACGTGGATGGCCCTCCCTGCCAAAACGGTGAGGCGGTAACGACAGCGCTTGTGAGAAAGAACCAGCCACTTAAGCTGGTGGCGAGTGATCAAGGTTAAAGTCGCAGATAGACGTGAATATCGATTCAAACAAGTGATTAAAAACCTCGCAGAAAAGCGAAAAATCGTGAAAGGAAAAGTGCACTGCTCGGTCATATCTCTCAGCAACGAATTATTAAAAAATGGAGTGATGAAATGTCTCGAATTTTACTATTGATCTCACTGTTCTTTTCCGCGGCTACGTTCGCGGCTGAAGACGTTTACACGGGTTTTTTCAGTAACAAAGCGGTGAGTGGATACGACACGGTTTCTTATTTTGAAGGCGGCCCTGTGCAAGGGAAGTCTGATTTTAAAACAGAGTACCAAGGCGCGGAATGGCTGTTTTCAAGCCAAGCCAATCTCGACAAATTTTTGGCCAATCCCGAACAGTACGCCCCTCAATATGGCGGCTATTGCGCATGGGCCATTGCAGAAAAAGATGACCTTGCTCCTGGCGACCCAGCTTACTGGAAAATCGTCGATGGAAAGCTTTACCTGAACTACGACAAATCGATTCAGGGCAAATGGGAAAAAGATGTTCCCGGCTTCATTTCTCAGGGCGATTTGAACTGGGTGAAACGTTAGAAAAAACGAGAGGCGCCTTATTATAGATAAGGGGCTAAAGACGGCATCACGGTGCTATTTTGCATTCACGAGTTGCAACTTACCGTGTTGCACGTACTTGGCTTCATCAGGGAGAGAGAATGAATACCAGCCCCTTTCTATTGCCAAGAAAAACGCCGTTTGGCGTGGTTGAAAAAACAGTGGAGTCCTTAACTGGGCTCCGCACTTTAGACAAATACTATCGCCTTCGCCCAGAAGGGATAGATACCGATCATTTCCTGACCTATACCCTTGATGTGTTGGGCATTGATTATCAAGTTGTGTCACAAGAAGTTGATCATATTCCCCGTTCAGGAAGCTCTGTCGTTGTCGCCAACCATCCGTTAGGCGGTGTGGAAGGGGTTATCCTTGCCAAAGTGCTGCGTGAAGTGCGGCCTGATGTGAAAGTGCTCGCCAATTACTACCTTAAACGAATTCCTGAACTGAGCGATCTCTTTATCGGCGTAGATGTGTTTGAAGGCGAAAGTGCTCGTCGTGCCAATATGCGCGCGTTGCGAGAAGCGCATCAGCACGTTGGTGACGGTGGATTGTTACTGGTGTTTCCCGCCGGAGAGGTGTCGACCTTCGACGAAAATGGCTTGTTAAATGACAAAGCATGGAGCCGCTCTGTGGCGGCCATTGTGAGAAAGCACAAAGCCTCTGTCGTACCAGTGTTTATCGGTGGGCGTAACAGCCGCAAGTTTTATCGTGCAGGAACGATTCACCCACTGCTTCGCACTGTGTTGCTCGGGCGAGAATTGCTCAACAAACGTGGAAAACCTATCCCTCTGACCATCGGTGAACCGATCAAATGGAAAGAGTGTCGGGCGTTTGAAAACGATGATGCACTGGTTAATTATTTGCGTTTGAACACCTATCTGCTGAATCAAGAAAAAGCCGTCAGTGCTTTGGCTAGCAGTGATGGCGAACCTATCATTGATTCGGTCGGGACAGATGTCATCGAAGCTGAAATCAAAACCCTACCAGACGATGCCAAGTTACTGTCGTCGAGCGAGTTTGATGTGTATTGCACAACCAGCGAGCACATCCCCTGCATTCTTAAAGAAATTGGTCGCATGCGTGAAATCAACTTCCGAGCAGTGGGCGAAGGGACAGGGCTTTCGTGCGATCTGGATGACTACGATAACTATTATCTGCACTTGTTTATTTGGGACAGAGAAGCACAACAAATGGTGGGTGCTTATCGTTTAGGGCAGGTCCAGGACATTGTGAAAACACACGGAATTGAAGGGCTCTATTCGCGCAGTCTGTTTCAATATGATGAGCGGTTTGTCGACAGCATGAACGTATCGCTGGAAATGGGACGCTCGGTGATCGATGTAAAATATCAGCGTAGCTTGTCGGCATTGTTATTACTTTGGAAAGGCATTGCGGAATATGTCAGCCGACATTCGCATATCACCACTCTGTTTGGCCCTGTGAGCATCAGCAATGATTATCCCCTGACAGCAAGACGTCTATTGGCAGAAAGCTTGAGCGTTCATCATTACGACGACAACATGGCACAGTTGGTGAAACCTACCACGCCACTAGAAACCTCAGAGCCTGTGCCATGGCACACCTCAATGCTATCTGCGTTGGGTGACATGCAAGTGTTATCGAGAGTAATAAGCAGAATGAGCAGCGGTTTGGGTGTGCCTGTGTTACTGCGCCAGTACCTTGGTTTGAACGGGAAGTTGGTGTGTTTCAATGTCGATCCGGCGTTTAACAACGCGTTAGATGGGTTGATTGTGGTCGACTTGCGCAACGTACAAGCGAAGACATTGGGACGATATATGGGTAAAGAGCAAGCAGAGGCTTACCTCGAAAGCCATCAAGCGCTGTAGCCAAACCTTTCTAGCCTATGGCTTAAGGTTTAAGTACGCGCTCTAGTTCTTGGTCTCGCTCTTGATATAAACACCCAATAAAAAACAGCGCCGATAGGGCGCTGTTTTGGTTTTCTTTGTTTGGCTTTGGGTCTAAAGGCTGAATCGGCTTAGAAATTTAAGCGAGCGCCAATAGAAATGCTGCTGGTTTCCGCATTGCCACGGTCACGATAACCCAATTCAATTGCCATGCCTGGACCAATCGCGGGTGCAAGGCTCAGACCTATTGCACCAATCAAACCATAGCCGTCTTCGACTTCGGTGCCATAGGTGTTTTCGTAATAGTTACCACCGCCGCGCACATAGACATCACCCAACACAATCGGCAGGTTAACCTGCAGTGCCAGTGGAACAGAGATAGACGTGAAATCCTGATCAACGCCATCAATATCGGGGATTTCAGCCGTCGTTTCACCATAGCCTGAGTAAATACTGGTCATACTGGTGAGTTTTAGGTTGCCCGTGACGGCCCAAAAGTAGCCTGTCGCACTGCGCCCTTTATATTTAACATCCGCAACACCGGCATCGGCACCTACCGAAAGTGGCAATATCAGTGCAGAAGCAGAAGACGCAAACATGGCGCCAACAAGCGCTGTAGCTAATGTGAAAATCCGTGTTTTGGCCATAAATTCACCTCATGTGAAAGACGGTTAAAGTGTGTCAGTTATGCGACGCGCAATATGTATTTATTCTAGGAGTGAATCGGACCAACTGCGGGGAACTTGAGGGTAATTTTGTAATTAGAACAGAGATTTGTGAGCTATCCCAAAGCATGGCGAGACCTTGTGAAACAAAAACGGCACCCGAAGGTGCCATAAGCATCATATGTCCGCGTTTTATGCCAGCGAACTGGGATCACCGCTCGCTTAGTTGTTAAGCCGTGACGAGTGCAGAGACGACACCAATCAAACCACCAAACACGCCACCCCAAACAACCAGCCAGCCAAGGTGCTCGCGGATCATCGTTTGAACAATGTCTTTCACCATGTCAGGGGTTAGCTCATCAAGACGTTGCTCGATAACGGTTTCAATGTTGGTGGTGATATCGCCTAACATCTCTGGTTGTTCAATCTGGCCTTTGAGTGCTTCACGGAAATTTTCTTGCTGCGTAATGTCGATCACGGACTGACGCATTTTCGCCACGAACGGTTCACGCAACGGGGTCAGCGCTTCTGCACCGCCCATCATCATTAACATGCCACCGAATTGGCTGTTATTGATCACGTCAACTAAGCCGTCAAACGTCGGATTGAAATCAATTTTCTCAATGACAGGGTCAAGGTTCAGGTTGGCGCCGCCTGACATTTCTTTGTTAAGGAAGCGATCAATGTTCTCTTTAGTAAAGAACTGATCCATCATCAAAGATTTGATCCCCAACTTAAAGGCTTCAAAACGCGCTTGAATAACCCCGGAGCCATAAAGCCCTGGCACTTTCTCAAATAGCATGTGCACAGCCAGCAAATTGGTGAGTGAGCCAGACAACGCAAATAAACCGCCATAAAGGGCAATGGGTTGGTCAAGGTAATAGCCTGCCGCGAAAATGGCAGCAGCGATGATGTTAGTCAGAAAACTCTTGTTCATGGTTTGCCTTGCGAAATCAATTTGATTGGGCGAATTCTAAAGGATGGTGCCGTGAGTAACAATATCGCGATTTTTTTAGATTCACCCCTCAGACCGGATGTAGCACGCTTTTCAAATCAATAGTGCGCCACCTACACTTTTTAAGTTCTCTTAAACGCGGAGTAGGAATGATGCGACGACATTGGCTGTGTGTGGTACTGGTTCTCGCATTGAGTGCCTGTAGCAGTGGCAGTCGTCCTTTTGCGTTTAAAAATCTTGCTAAATCCGACATGGATTTGATCACGGATATTCATATTGTGGAGATCCGCGATTTAATTCAAACCCTCACCATCAAACTCTACAAACGTAACCCAAGAGAGCTCACCAAAGTGCCCGGCGCAACGGTGAACGCCCGCCTTGCTTCGTTTATGACCGTTAAACGCCCAATAAACGGCTATGAAGAACTTGGCAACATCGACGGGGTAGATGCCTTGTATCTTGCGTTTGCGGAGGAATTCGAAGGGGATCGTGTCTTCGCGCTGATGGTCGGTATCACGGGCATGATCAGCAGCAGTTACAACAACCAACTGGAGTTCTATTTGCTGGACGATATTGATCAGCAAAAGCTCTACAACAGCGCCCGCAACCTAGAAACTGTCGCATGGTTGCTGAACACTCGCACAGACAGTAACGGCAATCTCATGCTATTGAGCAATGGTCTCACCGAAGAGGGCGTGCCCAATTACAGTTATGAGCGCGTGTTAGGTCAAATGATGGTTATCCAAGACATGATGGCGAAAATGGTGGCCGACAGCACCAACCGTCACATCAATCAGGTGGTGCACGGGTTTGCATCGATGACTTTCTTCCCGATTTAAATCCCCCTTTCTCGCGGCTCTTTCACAAGACTCACCATGCGAGCTTCCCGTTTTTTAATCTATTCATCAGTAAATGAAGGCCAATTCGCTTGACCACATCGGGCAGGATTTTGAGCCAATCACGCATTGTTGATGTGTGCCTCTTCCTAAAGATGAAAGCGAAGCTATATCGGTTTTTACGCCGAGAGAGCACCACTAAACAGCGACAGTTATGTCGCAATTATAATATATGCAACTAATCTTACTCAATATGTGTTGTTAACAAGACAAGTTGCGTGACGCTGATTGAGCAGAATGATGATGTGGCTTATCAGTGGTTCATTTGACGTACGACATTCTGCCCAAGAAAAGAGTCAGTAAAATGAAGCTTTCGATCAAACTCTCCGCCTTTTTCTTATTCCTAGCATTGCTCATGGTTGTTATGGTCGCGACGGTGTCTTTGAAAGGAAAAGACATTGCGCAATCCACCGTATTGACGAGTATTGAGCGCGAAGCGGCGCTGCTGATCAAACTCATAGATAGGGAGCTTCTTGCGCGTTATAACGATACAAAAACCTTCCCTCTTTCGCTTGGTAGTCTTGATGAGCAGCGCTTGAAAGGCTTGGGGGAAACGGCCGCTCTTGCTAAAACGCTGAACGGTTATGTTCGACATGACAACATGTATCGTCGAATGGTTGTCTTCGATCTTGAAGGCAACGTTGTTGCGGCAAACAGTCAAAATACGTTTGGTAAGCCACTCGCCGATCTGTCTATATCCCCTGCAGCAATACGAGAACGTGATTGGTTTCAACGCGCAATTCAGGGTGAATCCCTTAATCCAGAGATGCCTAATGGCACATTTGTTGTTGGACCAGAGCGAAATCTTCTGGAAAACGACAGTAATCACTACGACATGATCTTCTCAACCGTGTTGCGTGATATGTCAGGTAACCCTCTGGGGCTTTGGGTCAATGTGGTTGATTTTGAAGCGATTGAGCGAATCATTGAAGAAACCTATGTACTGTTGTCGTCTGAAGGTTACAACGGTGTAGAGCTGACTCTGTTAGATAGCCAAGGCTACGTTATTGTCGACATGGATCCTGTGGGGCAAAAAGCAGCCAACTATCAGCGAGATTTCACCACGATCGGACAGTTAAACCTCAAAGAGCGTGGCGTAGAAGCGGCGAAACTCGCCGTGTCTGGGTTTAGCGGCGCTAACATTTCTATGCACTCTCGGAAACACATTCAGCAAGTCACGGGTTATGCACATTCCAATGGCGCGTACGGTTATCCAGGATTGTCTTGGTCAGCATTTATTCGTGTGGGAGTAGATGAAGCATTTGCTGCGTCTGATACCTTAGTTCGCAACGCCATACTTTTCGCATTGATGTTTGTTACTTTCGGTCTGGCGCTCGCATTTTACCTTTCTCGGCGCATTGTTGTGCCAATGAACCCTTCAACTGGCGCTGTTAATCTGATTGGTCAGAACCAAGCTCATGTACCTGTCTCCAAGATGTCTAGCCTAAATGAACCGGAGCCAATGGTCGCATCATTGGTCGATATTCATGCTGAAGGCGAGCGTGACATCATATACAGAGCGGCCTTTAGTCAGGCGGCCGTTGGTATTGCAAGGGTCTCACTGGATGGTCGTTTTTTGGAAGTGAACGATAAAATGTGCGCGCTCATGGGATATAACAAAGAGCGAATACTAAATAAGAGCCTTTATGAGATTACTCATCCAGACTGTCGACAAATCACTAAAGCGTTAATTGATGAGTTGATTACCGACAAAACGAAGTCGTTTACCTTGGAAAAACAATACATTCGAAGTAACGGTGAGGAGTTTTGCTCCACGACATCCGTTTCTTTAGTGTGTGATGACCAAGGGGAGCCAAAGTACCTCATTGAAGTTGTTGAAGACATCTCAGAGCGAAAGGAAGCAGAGAAGGAGCTTCTCAGTGCGAAAGAAACCAGAGACGAATTACTTCGTGGGATGAAACTGGCCTCAAATGCCGGTGGGATTTGTAACTGGTCTATGGATATTCACACGAGTGAATTGAAATGGGACGAAGGTATGTTCAACCTCTATGGTTTTTCCAAAGCGAATGCTTTGACGTATGAAGACTGGCGAAAAACGATACACCCCGATGACGTTGACTATGCCGAAAATGAAGTGCGTCGCTCGCTTGATGCGAATACTGCGTTTAATGCCGAGTTTCGTATTGTTCATGGTTTTACGAAAGAGGTGAGATGGATAAAGGCGGCGGGCGATGTCTACCATAATCCCAATAGTGAGCAGTATACGTTATTTGGCATTAATCTCGATATCACCGATGAGCGCACGTTGCAGAAAAAGCTGGAGCAGGAATCAAAAACAGCATTGAAAGCGAGCGAAGCCAAGTCTCGGTTTCTTGCCACCATGAGCCATGAAATCCGCACACCAATGAACGGTGTTGTGGGCATGATTGATTTACTCAGAGAGAGTGAACTGACCAAAGATCAGCAACGGATGGTGACCACAATTCGAGATTCATCTTTTTCATTGCTTGAGATTATCAACGACATTCTCGACTTCTCGAAAATTGAGTCGGGGCAAATGGAGTTGGAGTACCGAGATACGGATCTGCTGGGTCTGATCGAAAGAACACTTGATGTTTTTTGGGTAACGGCGCAAGAAAACAACGTGGTACTGAGGATTCACTACGATTTTCGGTTACCTAAGCAAATAAAAATGGATTCGGTGCGCATTCGACAGGTATTGCTCAACTTAGTGGGTAATGCCATTAAGTTCTCTTACAGACCCGATAAAAAGGCGTTTGTTACTGTGAGCACGGAATATCTTCAAGACAACCGCTCTCTCCGTATTTCTATCTCCGACACTGGCGTCGGGATGACAGAGGCGCAGGTCGATAAGCTATTTATGCCGTTCACACAAGCCGATAGCTCTACCACGCGAAAATATGGCGGCACGGGACTGGGTCTTAGTATTTCCAAATCCTTTGTTGAACTGATGAAAGGTAATATTTGTGTCACCAGTGAGCCTGAAATAGGCAGTGACTTTACGGTGACGTTGCCGTTGTATCACAGTACATCAGATGAAACCTTGCTTAATAATTATGACTTTCACGACTACCATTTCGTTGTGATGATCGAAGACGAAGAAATTTATCGCACCTGCGAACAAATTATTTTGCAATGTCAGCCTAAGATGATCACACGTGAAATGCCTACCTCTATTGATGATTGTCGAACCATTGTCATTACGATTAATGAGCCTTTCCATATCAACGATCAGAAATTAAAAAACATTGTGTTAGATACGGAAGTCTCCGAACTCGCAGGTTATGTTGCTCCACAGCTCTATTATCTGGGCATTCGACCGTTCAACCCAAGCGAGTTGATCACGGCATTATTTGTGCTCTGTGGCTTTGAAAAACCGGATTTCACTAATGTAGATTATTCATTATTCAACACCACAGCTGAGGACGTTGATGATGATGGTATTGAGAAAGACAGCATTGTTGTTCTATGCGTTGAGGATCAGCCTACCAATCGAATGGTGCTGGAGCGCCAGCTTACTAATCTTGGCTATCACTATGAAATGACAAAAAACGGTGTGGAAGCCCTGATGAAATGGAAATCGGGTCGCTATCCCGTTGTATTAACGGATTGCCACATGCCTGAAATGGATGGTTTTGCACTCACCGCTGAAATTCGTCGATTAGAAGCCGAACAACAGCGTGATAAAACCATCATTATTGCGATAACAGCCAATGCATTGGCGGGCGAATCGGAAAACTGCATTCAAGCGGGAATGGATGACTATATTTCCAAACCTGTTGAGCTCGTCAAACTGAAATCAACACTGGCCAGAAATGTCATAAAAATGCCGGTTAATGCGGTATCGACATTGCCAGTCAAACTGCCTGGCACATCGATTGCGCTGAACACTGAGCTTTTCGACTTCGATCACTTAGAGAGCATGATCGGCACCTGTGACAAAAAAATGATGAATGCAGTGTTGACCATTTTTTGGGAATCACTGATCTCTGACATGGCCTTACTGGAAAAAGCCATTTCAGACAATGATATCGAACAGATTGGTGTGCTTACCCATGGCTTAAAAGGATCCTCCGCATCAAGCGGTGCTCTGTCATTGAGTGCGCTCTTTGACGTGATGGGAACGAATAAATCAGATATTAGCAAGGTAAAGCAGGTACTTGCCGAGGTGAAAACCATGATGGGGGGTATTAAAGAGGTACTTACCAAAGAAAGCGATATCAATGTGTGACCTTACCTTAACCTTAGGCTTTTTTCGCTGGCGTGAATGACTATGTCTAACGGAAAGGCCGCCCTGTTTATGGGCGTAATGAGTACCAAAAAAGCATGACAGGACGGTTCCATTATTTTCTAGACGCCTGTCATTGTCCGAAAATTTGTCAGGTTCGATTCGTGCGATTTTTACACATAAGCATTGAGCTAGAATCGACGGTCTTTGAATGCTGTTCGCAGTTTTTTCTCTAACGACACCCATCACGTAAAAAAGATCACATCGTTAATCGAAAATCCACACTAATTGTGTATGAATATCATCCTCCCCAATTTCAATGTAAAAGGCATTTTTGTTTTACTGCCTTAAAAATCCGTTCAAACAAAGATGACTTAATTGGCTTTGCTGAAGTATTTCGTTCTGTACTCGTGCGCGAGAAAGCGATTTCTTCTCATGCACCTCTCTATCAACACCAATTAAGGAAGAGATACCGATGGCAAATATCATTAATGGAACCAATGGCGATGATGTTCTTCGCGGCACACCCGGCGCTGACGAGATTTATGGCTTGGACGGCAATGACTTTATTCAGGCCGATGGCGATACCGATTATGTTGACGGTGGACGTGGTAATGACACCGTAATTGGCGGCGACAACGACGATGTTGTACGTGGTGGCGAAGGGAATGATTCTGTACGTGGTGGCTTTGGTAACGACGAGTTGTTCGGTGATGATGGTGATGACATCGTTGAGGGTGGTTTGGGAGTAGACCTTCTCTATGGCGGCAACGGCAACGATTCTTTGCAAGGTGATGAAGGTAACGACACACTTTACGGTGATGCGGGCAACGATCGCCTAAGAGGCGGCGTGGGTGACGACAAACTGTTTGGTGGCGTAGGAAACGATATCCTGTTTGGTGGTGACGGTAACGATACATTAAATGGCGATGACGGTGTCGACGTGCTTTGGGGTGACGCTGGAAACGACACCATGAACGGCGGTGCGGGTAACGATACCATACGCGGTGGTGACGGTGCTGATGTGATGCACGGCAACGAAGACAATGACGTGATCTTCGGTGAAAACGGTAACGACGCGATATACGGCGATACGGGTAACGACCAACTGTTCGGCCAAGCGGGTGACGATAAACTTTACGGCGGAACAGGCGACGACATCATTAACGGCAATGATGGTAAAGATACCCTGTATGGCCAAGCCGGGAACGACTTTCTTTACGGAAAAGACGGCAACGATAACCTTCAAGGTGGCGATGGCCACGACGAGTTATTCGGCGGCCTTGACGATGATCTGTTGAACGGCGGCAACGGTGACGACATGCTTAATGGTGGTTATGGCGAAGACGAACTGCACGGTGGTGAAGGTAATGACACCCTGTTTGGGCGCGGTGACGATGACACCGTGTTCGGCGGCGCGGGTGATGATTACGTCAGCGGTGGCCTTGGCGATGATCAAGTGAATGGCGGCTCAGGTGATGACACTATTCTTGGCGAAGAAGGTAACGATTACTTGATAGGACTTGAAGGTAACGACACCATCTATGGTGGCCTTGGTAATGATTACATTGACGGCCATACCGAAGACGATGTGCTGTACGGTTGGTCTGGTGAAGATACGCTTCGTGGCGGATTGGGTAATGACAAATTGTTTGGTGAAGCGGACAACGACAAGTTGTACGGTCATGATGGCTTAGATCGCCTAAACGGCGGTGGCGGCGATGACTACCTTGATGGTGGTATGGGTCGAGATATTCTCACTGGTGGGGCAGGTTCGGATGTGTTTTTCTTCAACAACAGCAGTGAAAACGACATCATTCTGGATTTCAACGGCAAGTACGACACCATTGCGCTTCAAAAAACACTCGCAACCAAAATGGGCGACATCAACATCCGTCAGTCTGGTGAAGATGTGGTCATGACGTTTGATAATGCGCAAACCAAGATCGTACTCGATAAGTTCAATGCATCCGATCTGGATAACAGCATGTTTGATTTCGTTTAGACCTCAGTTTTCGTTTAGACTTAAGTTTTCGCGAAAATATCCCAAAGCGGAGGTACGCCTCCGTTTTCTCGTTGAACGATCCCCAATGCTAATCTCCTCGCCTAAACAGACTTAAATCTACCAACCAATGGTCAATATCAGACCTTTGTTCGCGCACTCTGCGCGTTTTGTGATTAGAGTGATAAACCCAAGCATCTTGAGGTCACTTGCGTATATCTCGCATGTCTATTGCTTGCGCTGTTAGCCCAACCGATAACGAATACGTCAGAAAAGGAACGCTGATGCATAACGGAGAGATCACCAATAGGGGTAGCGATAACTTCGACAGCAACATCAAGGCACTGCTCGGTACCGAACTTCCCATTATTCAAGCGCCAATGGCAGGCGTGCAAGACAGCACGCTGGCCATCGCAGTGAGTGAAGCAGGTGGGTTAGGGTCTTTGCCTTGTGGCATGTTGAGTATCGATCAAATCGTGAGTGAGATAGAAGCGATTCAAGCCGCGACGACCAAACCCTACAATCTCAACTTCTTCTGTCATCACATGCCGCAATTCGACCAAAGCCAACACGCAAAATGGAGAACTGTGCTGACGCCGTACTTTGAAGAGTTTGATGTGAATGCAGCAAACCTGCCCAACAGCGCAACCAGAATGCCGTTTAACCACGATATTGCTGATGCCATAGAACCTTTTTGCCCCCCATTTATCAGTTTTCATTTTGGTCTTCCCGATCAACAACTTTTGGCGCGGGTAAAAAGCTGGGGCGCAAAAGTGGTGTCTTCTGCGACCACGGTTGAAGAAGCTATATGGTTAGAAGCCAATGGGGCTGACGGTATTATTGCGCAAGGCATAGAGGCGGGCGGTCATCGAGGCATGTTCCTGACGGATGACCTTACCACCCAAAAGGGAGCCGCTGCGCTGATCTCGCAAATCGCCCAACGTGTCAATGTGCCTGTGATTGGCGCGGGTGGTATTGGTGACAGTAACGACGTGCAAGGCGCTTTGTCACTAGGTGCCGATGCTGTGCTAGTTGGAACCGCGTATTTATTGTGCGTGGAAGCTAAGACCTCACCATTGCACCGTGCTGCTATTCAGAGCGGCCAATCACCGCATACCGCGCTGACGAACATATTTTCAGGCAGACCCGCTCGTGGCATCGTCAATCGCGCCATGAAAGAGCTGGGTTGTATCCATCCACTCGTCCCGACGTTTCCGTTCGCCTCGGTTGAGGCGACCCCTCTTCGAAGCCAAGCTGAATTGCAAGGCCGTGATGATTTCACGCCACTTTGGTGTGGACAAAATACATCAGGTTGCAAAGCAATTTCAGCGGGTGAATTGACGAAAGCGCTATATACTCAAGCATCTTGAAGGCTGCTTGGGTATATAGTTGCGCCTGAATCTCTGCTATTGAGGTTGTTCGGGTCTATCTATCAATTTGATAGACAGAAACGACTGTTACTTTTCAGCTTATTGTTTATAGTTCTATCACTAAAAAATGAATGACTTGCTCTGAGGGCTTCAGGCAAGTGGGATTGCATTATGGTCAAACCAGAAAATAATTGTATCGTCATCTTTGGCGCGTCGGGTGATTTGACCCATCGCAAATTAATTCCTGCCTTCTATCATCTTTTTGCTAATGGATTACTGTCAGAAAAATTCGCCATTCTAGGGGTCAGTCGTACCCACTACTCTGATGCCGAATTTCAAGAAAAACTCAAAATCTCGCTAACAGCGAATGAGAAAGTTGATCAGCAAATGCTGACAGAGTTTCTTGAGCGTGTTCATTACCAGCCGATTGATACGTCAGATGTCGACGATTACGGCAAGTTGAAAGCGCGCTTGGATGATATCGAGCAAGTGTACGAAACCGGTGGCAACACCACCTTCTATTTGGCGACACCGCCAAGTTTGTACAGCGTTATCCCAACGAGCCTTGCTGCTCATGGCCTGAACACAGAAGACAACGGCTGGAAACGCCTGATCGTTGAAAAGCCATTCGGCTATGATCTTGCGACCGCTGAACAGCTCGATAAAACCCTTCACAATGCTTTCCAAGAACATCAGATTTACCGCATTGACCACTACCTTGGTAAAGAAACGGTTCAAAACCTGCTGGTTTTCCGTTTCGCTAACGGTATGTTCGAACCCCTTTGGAACCGCAACTTCATCGATTATGTTGAAATTACTGCGGCTGAGTTCCTGGGTGTAGAAGAACGTGGCGGCTATTATGACGGTGCGGGCGCCGTGCGCGACATGTTCCAAAACCACCTGCTGCAAGTATTGGCAATGGTGGGTATGGAGCCGCCTGCGGTCATAAACGCAGATTCAATGCGTAACGAAGTAGTGAAAGTGCTGAACAGCCTTCAGCCACTGACCGAAGAAAAGTTGAAGAATAACCTGGTACTGGGACAATACACTGAGTCTGATGTGCGTGGTGCTCACCTCAAAGGCTATCGCCAAGAGAATGGTGTAGCAGATGACTCCCGCACGGAAACGTATGTCGGATTGAAGATGTTTATCGATAACTGGCGTTGGAACGGCGTGCCGTTTTACGTTCGTACCGGTAAACGCTTGCCAACGCGAGTGACGGAAGTGGTCATTCACTTCCAAAAAACGCCGCACCCAGTGTTTGGCGCGAATGCCCCAGAGAACAAGCTGATTATTCGTATTCAACCTGATGAAGGCATTCAAATGAGCTTTGGTTTGAAAGAACCGGGCGCAGGCTTTAAAGCCAAGGAAGTCTCGATGGACTTCCACTACGACACCCTTGAAGAAACCCAAATGCTCACGGCATACGAACGTTTGCTGCTCGACTCAATGAAAGGCGATGCCACATTGTTTGCGCGAACCGATGCAGTGAAAGCGTGTTGGGAATTCGTTCAACCGATTTTGGAATACAAGGAAAACCCTGAGCACCTATACGGCTACGCCGCAGGGACGTGGGGGCCAAAAGAAGCTGATGAACTACTGAACGACGAAGATCGTTCATGGCGCTTCCCTTGTAAGAACTTAGCAGATACGGATTATTGTGAACTATGAGTAACATGAACTATCGCGTATTCGATGATTCTCAGCAGGTGGTTGAAGCCCTTGCTCAGAGCTTGTTGGAATACAGCGAAATGGGACGTCCTATACACATTTCACTGTCTGGTGGCAGCACGCCATCACAGCTTTTCAGTTACTTGGCAAACGCGGATTACGCCACGCGTATTCAGTGGCAGAACCTGCATTTCTGGTGGGGCGACGAACGTTGCGTGGCACCAGATAATGAGCAAAGCAATTACGGACAAGCAAAGGCACTGTTGTTTGACCACATCCAGATCCCTGCTGAGAACATTCACCGTATCCGTGGTGAAGATTTCGTGGCAGGCGAAGTGATTCGTTTTACGGAAGAGATGTATGACACGATTCCAGATAGCGAAGGTCAACTAGACCAAGGTAAGACACCAGCATTTGACTGGATTTTGCTTGGCATGGGCACAGACGGCCACACCGCTTCCCTGTTCCCAGGTAAAACAGATTACGAAACCACAGAAATTGCGACCATTGCTTCACACCCTGAGAGCCATCAGTTCCGTGTGTCCAAAACTGCGCATCTGTTGAAAAACGCAAAACGCATTACCTACTTGGTATTGGGCGCTAGCAAAGCGTCGGTATTGAAAGAAATCGCTGACAACGCGCCAGCAGCCGAGGCTTACCCTGCTGCAAAAGTTCGCTGTGAAAAACAAGCGGATACAACCGAGTGGTATTTAGATTCAGAAGCAGCCCAAGAGCTGGCCTAAGGAGAAATAAATGAAAGCTGATATTGGTGTAATCGGACTGGCCGTGATGGGTCAAAACCTGATCCTGAACATGAACGACAACGGCTTCAAAGTCGTTGCTTTTAACCGTACTGTCGCCAAAGTGGACGAGTTCCTTGAAGGCCCAGCGAAAGGCACCAACATTGTGGGTGCTACCTCGCTAGAAGACATGGTGAGCAAACTAGAATCACCACGTAAAGTGATGTTGATGGTTCGTGCTGGCGATGTTGTTGATCAATTCATCAACGCACTTGTGCCGCTGCTAGACGAAGGCGACATCATCATTGATGGTGGTAACACCAACTACCCAGATACCAACCGCCGTGTGGCAGAGCTACGCGAAAAAGGCATTCGTTTTGTCGGTACCGGTGTTTCTGGCGGCGAAGAAGGTGCACGCTTTGGACCGTCAATCATGCCGGGCGGCAGCCCAGAAGCATGGCCGTTCGTGAAACCTATCTTCCAAGCAATCGCAGCGAAAACTGACGACGGCGAAGCATGTTGTGATTGGGTTGGCCGTGAAGGTGCAGGTCATTTCGTGAAAATGGTTCACAACGGTATCGAATACGGCGACATGCAGCTAATCAGCGAAGCCTACCACTTCATGAAAGAAGGTTTGGGTATGTCGCATGATGAAATGCAAGCGACCTTTGCCGAGTGGAACAACACCGAGCTAAACAGCTACCTGATCGAAATCTCTGCTGACATTTTGGGTTACCGCGACGAAGACGGCGAACCACTGGTTGAGAAAATCATGGATGCGGCTGGCCAAAAAGGCACGGGCAAATGGACAGGTATCAATGCGTTAGATTTGGGTATTCCATTGACGCTTATCACCGAGTCAGTGTTCGCGCGCGTGCTGTCTTCAATGAAAGACCAACGCGTTGAAGCGGCTGCGTTGTTCGACAACCCAATCCAACCGGTTGAAGGCGATAAGTCAGAGTGGCTAGAAGCCCTACGCCAAGCGTTGCTTGCATCTAAAATCATCTCTTACGCGCAAGGCTTCATGCTGATCCGCGAAGCGTCTGAAGCGAACAACTGGGAACTGAACTACGGCAACGTGGCGCTCATGTGGCGTGGCGGTTGTATCATCCGTAGCGCATTCCTTGGCAACATCCGTGATGCGTTTGAAGCAAACCCAGAACTGCCGTTCCTAGGCACAGATGCGTACTTCAAAGACATCCTGCAAGGCAGCCTGCCAGCATGGCGTAAAGTGGTGGCTAAGTCGTTCGAAAGCGGCCTACCAATGCCATGTATGTCTTCTGCACTGACGTTCCTGAACGGTTACACCACGGCTCGCCTTCCAGCGAACATGATTCAGGCACAACGTGACTACTTTGGCGCGCACACTTACGAGCGCACGGACAAAGCACGTGGCGAGTTCTTCCACACGAACTGGACTGGCACAGGCGGCAACATCTCGTCTACCACCTACGACGTGTAAGCACCGCGTGCAAATCGCCTTTTAAGCAAGGCGAAAATTGCAAAGGGCAGGATGAGAATCCTGCCCTTTTTCGTATGCGCCGTTTACAGGTTTTAATTGAACAAAAATCACACAATCACTTGCAATCCATAAGCCATTGAAGCCATCGATTTCGTGAGAGTTATGCACAGAAATTGGGGATAAGGTTGGGGGTAGCGTCACCTAGATTCAGCCCTCGGTTTAACACTACATACCATCAGAAAGACTGTCTAAACTTCGCATAGTCAAAACATTGCTTTTTTAGATCGAGGAGCATTTTGCACACCTTCATTCGCACATTCTCTAAACATCTGATTTTATTATTTATATGGTGAAATTTTCAGTTGTGATTGTTCCGATCGAGTGTATATTCTTCCATAGTACTTACACCCCCGGTGTCAGGATAGTTGTCCAGATCTTAGAACGCCCAAAAATCCAGCAATGGAGGGCTAACGAAGGACACTATGCCGAGATATTCCGAAGAAAGAAAAGCTGCCATCTTGAAGAAGCTACTGCCACCGCATAACAAAACCATTCCAGAAGTTGCTGCGGAGGATCACATCAGCGAAGCAACGTTATACAATTGGCGTAATAAACTCCGCTCCGAAGGTAAACCTGTGCCAGGTAATCAAAAAAATTCTGAACATTGGTCAGCTGAAGCCAAGTTCGCCACCGTCATCGAAACCGCCAGTTTGTCAGAAACTGAGCTTAGCCAGTATTGTCGCCAGAAAGGTTTGTACCCTGAACAAGTTAAAGCGTGGAAACTCGCTTGTATCAGCGGTGCGGGTCAAGCAGAGCAATCTAAGAAAGCAGAGCAGACAGAGCGTAGAGCGGATAAAAAGCGTATCCGAAAATTGGAAGCAGAGCTGCATCGTAAAGACAAAGCCCTGGCAGAAACGGCGGCGCTATTGGTGCTGTCAAAAAAGCTCAAGGCCTTGTACGGGAGCGACAGCGAGGAGGACTGACTCCTCTCGATATGCGCGAGACATTGCTGGCGCTTTTTGATGAAGCGGTTGCTAATGGCGCGCCTCAGTACAAGGCTGCAGACCTCATGCAAGTTCCACAGCGAACGTTGCGCCGCTGGCGTACGTCACAGGGTCATGTGTTGCCCGATCTTCGTCCTCTGGCTATCAGACCAGAGCCGAAAAACAAGCTGTCAGAGCAAGAGCGCCAACATATTCTGAATGTCTGCAATGAGGCTGACTATGCCAATTTACCGCCCAGTCAAATCGTGCCGAAACTGGCCGATCAGGGAGAATATATGGCCAGTGAGTCAAGCATATATCGTGTGCTGAAAGCTAACGACCAACTGCACCATCGAGGACGGGCGAAACCGCCACAGCCTACGACGGAGCCCGCTTCTCATGTGGCGACAAAGCCCAATGAGATCTGGACTTGGGATATCAGTTATCTGCCCGCGAAGGTTCGAGGTCTGTACTGGTATCTTTATATGGTCATTGATATCTACAGTCGCAAAATTGTGGGTTGGGAAGTCCATGACTGCGAATGCGGGACGCTTGCTTCTCAGCTGATTGAGCGAGCCACCTTCAGTGAACGCTGCTTCGTGAAGCCTCATTATTTACATTCTGACAACGGGTCCCCATGAGGTCACTCACCTTGCGTGCAAAGCTTGATGAAATGGGCATCCGAACATCCTTCAATCGTCCGGGCGTTAGTAATGACAATGCCTATTCAGAGTCATTGTTCCGTACAGCCAAGTACCGGCCTAACTATCCGGAGCATGGCTTCAAAACGCTGGCAGAGGCACGTGAATGGATGCTGAATTTTGTAAACTGGTACAACAACGAGCATCACCACAGTGCGATTAAGTTCGTCACTCCAGCAGAAAGACACAGAAACTTAGATACAACAGTGCTGGCGAAGCGGCATGCCGTGTATCAGCAGGCAAAAGCCAAGCATCCTGAACGTTGGTCAAGGGAGACTCGCGACTGGTCACCCGTTGGTTCGGTAATACTCAACCCCAAAAGCGCAGACAATAACGAACATGGCGGTCAAAAAAGAGCCGCTTAATGAGAAAATCTGGTCAACTACCTTGAAATCTACCGTACAAGTCGCTTTCTAAATTACTTAAACATAGAGCAAACAAGTGGATATTACATATAAATTGCCACACCCTGTTAGGATCTCATGTAATGAGACTTATGAAAGGGAAGTGGAAATGCAAAATAGAATGTATGATTCTATTTTATCTAATGTGAATATAGGAAATTGCTGTTTGGACTATATCGCAGCAATCGTGCAAAAAAATCACCCCTCACTAGTTCGAGTTTATACTGAACGAGGTATGACAATTCATGAAGCAATGATTGCTATATCGTCGACAACCCTGCCATATAAATTTCGACATGATGAAGGAGCTATTTTAACAACATCAAATGAGATTGATCTTATATTGGATAATACGGACATTGGTGATGATATACCAATTTCACACTTAAGGCCGCCATTTGGGAGTTGTTATATTGAATTTACAGAAAATCGCAGCTCTTCTTTATATGTTTACAATAAAGAAACCGGAGACCATATATTGGAAGGGGTTTACATTTCAGAAACTGAAGTATTGCCTGGAACTCTAGAAATGAAGGCATTCGTCACTAAGGCTGATGTTGATATTACCAAGAACCTTCGTGTCTTGGACCTCATGTTTACAGGATCGCCAGTAGGTAAATCTCATAACAAAGATGATGCATTAAGGCTTCAAAGTTTTTATATACAAGATAATGGAAAAACAATCATTGAAGAGCTGAAAAATGTTGAGGATAAATATGGGAGTGATTTGGATTTTGTAGGTGACTTACCTTATTTATTAAAAATTCTAAACCATATGGCTAAGGTCCTTCTTTTTATTAACTGTAAACAGTACAGAGACACTGCTTTTAACGAGAGGCGTGAAATTGAAAAGAAGATAGCATCACTGAAAAGCATCTCAAAAATAAAAAAATACAAAAATAGACTCAGAAAATCTTATGATAGAGTAATAATCAAGCCAGAAGATAACGTTAAGTATACAAGCGATGCTAATCATCAGCACAAATCAGAAGTTAAAGATAAGAAAGCGCATTGGCGTAAAGGTCATTTCAGAATGCAGCCATATGGATTAGGAGCAACAAAAAGGAAAATAATTTTCATTGAACCAACGATTGTTGGCGGAATTTATGCAAATAAAAAAAATTACAAAGCAAAACCTAAAGTATCAGAAAGAATAAGCGCTTAATTAATTCAACCTTGCCATACTCAAAGTGATCGAATAGTGTCACTTTGAGTGTTTCTTCGAGGTAGTGTGGATGAAAATAGAATTAGTGACGTCGTTAAAACGCCAAGCAACCGAGATCTTATCTGAACTGCGCGAAAGCAAAGAACCTGTTCTGATCACTGAAGATGGCAAGCCATCTGCCTATCTCGTGGATGTTGAAGAATATGAATTCATGCAAAATCGCCTTGCGCTACTGGAAGGTATCGCACGTGGCGAAAGGTCCGTTGCTGAAGGTAAAGTGACAAAACACGCTGAGGCAAAGAGTAAGATGTCAAAGTGGCTAAAATAGTGTTGTTCGATTCAATAGCCAATAGGTGTCGTTGAAACAGCTGATCGATCACCCCCAACGTCACTGCTCCCCAATACCCTTTCACCCCACCCTCTTTTATTGCCCTATCGCAAAGGCTTCTCAACAGAAAACCAAGTAAATATCTTCAAGGGTGCCAAAACTTTGCTCTCGGCTTTCTTCTTCAAAAACTGGAAGCTGATATAAACCGTGACGGGCAAGAGATACATAGCAAACGCCAATGCCACTGTGATGATATTTGGATTCGCTGCACTCATGATGAGTAACAAAAGATCAATCAAAAAGACGGCGACAAAACAGTAGTAAGTCAGTTTCGCGACGATGGGGAATAACATGCCCTGCTTCTTACACTTGTTGGCGCCGTAATCGACAAGTTCAGAGACTGTTATAACGATGACCCCTAATCCCGCGAAGGCATACGTCACATTCCCCCACAGCGCGAAGTAGTGCTGCAGTATGGATTGCTTCGCGCCAATGAAAGCGTCCATGAATGGCTCGATCGCTGAAAGAACACCTGCCGATGTTCCGTTGCTTAATATCAGATTAAACATGAAAAATAGAGACACAGACACGGCCAATGCGCTTGGAACGGCCAACAGCATGACGCGTTTTGCTGACACGGCTTTTTTCATCGCGGTTTGAACGAGATGCCGAGACTTGGCGATTTCATTTCTTACCTTTTGAAACGTTAGCGGCGAGAGAAAGGGAAATTGCTTGAACAGCACATCATCGTCTTGCTGCGACTCGACAAGGGCTAAAAACGGCGAGTTGTTCAGCGGGGAGTCTGAAAGAGGTTGTATGCCGATCTTAGCTTGCGAGCAGATTTCACCAACGCCATGTAGGGTTTTGTCAATGTAACGAGAAGCCGTCAATCCCAGTTTTTCATGGCCGTTCACATGAATCGCTAGGTTGCCGTTCTCATCGCGCATACTGCATAGGTGAAAAGCGTGTTCTTCGCCTTCTATCTCTAACACCATCCGATTCACGGGCAACACACCTTGACCAGCATCGCCTAGCGGCGCATCCCAAATGACGTGACCAATAAATGCATCTTGGTCCAAAATCGCCATGGCATCATGTGAATTTCGGCGGGCAAGTGCGATTCTTCGCCCTTTACCTGCGATGTTGATTGCCCAAACGTCAGCGTCTCGCGCGATGCAATAGAAATGCTTTTTCGTCGAGGCTTCATCATCGTTGTTTGGCAATGCAACCCAACGCGCTTCACTTGTTCGCTGGGGAGGTTGAACGCCCATGCCAATACCGACGTATTTCCAATCTTGCAAAGACACGAGACGGATTGACGTTTCAAAGTACTTTTCATGGGTTGTTTTTAGTGCTCTAAAAAACGAATCAAATGCATCACGTAATTGAATATCTAAGCCCGATTTCACGACTGCTCCACGCTGTATTCCGGCAATAAAAGTGGGGGCATCATGGGGCAAGGAAGGAGAAAATACAAAAGCTAAAGGCTGACAATTTGCTGTAAAAGCATAGTGATGAAGAAATGCTCAGAAAATGGCGATGGTTCAACCGCCAAAAACAAGAAAAGCACGCAGCGTGTAGGTAACCCCACGTGGATGAGAGCAAGCAGGGAACAAAGGCTCCCTGCTGAATGCGACTACAGGCTTGCTACAACAGCATTGTAGTATGACTGAGGTGTTACCTCGTCCACTGCGAGTTGACCTGCAACATTGGCACGAACAGACGTGATTACGCCTTCTTGGTTCGCGGCTTCTACTTCTAGAATTTCCAACATAGCATTAATGTGTTCGCCAGAACCTTTAGAGGTGTCTTCCATCATTTGGTCAAAGTTGTTCTGGATGAACATGGCAGCTTTCACTTCGCTACCTTCACATGTTCCTTGCGAAGAGATATTAGACGATACAGCCGTTGTACCCAAATCCCAGATAACGTTTGAGATACCTGCAGCAGCAGGAATATCGTTAAAAATCATTGCTCCAATACCACATTGTGTCCAAGGGTTAATTCCTTCTTTGTCCTCGGCAGCAACATTACCCGACATAAAAGCAGCAGCGACAGCTAATAGCGCAATTTTTTTCATATTATTCACCAATAAATAGATAAGTTAGCGGCATACTCAAATCCTTCGTCATAACGAACAGTGGTTCTGAGATCAAAAGCTTGATGATCAAAGAAACGTTGTTCCCACGCTAAATGATTATTGTATTGCCATTTTTTGTTTATATTAAAATAACCGCCTAATTTCATTGAGGTAACCCAATAAGGAGTCACGGTTAAGACTCCCCCAATTTCTGGTCCGCTAAACAGATTGATATCTTTTAGTGAATTAATTTGTACATCTCCCGCTAACGCCAAATGGCTAACGAGACTGTCAAAGGTTTTCCAGCTTTTACCGACAAAGCCTTCGAATGAGGTATCTGAACAATTTATACAATTTAGTGCCGTGGGCTTGTAGCCAGCGGATATCCCCCAAGCCAATTGACTATCACCAGGTAGCCCAGTTTGGGAGACATTTAAGTTGATAATATCGATGAGAGTAAACTCTCGTAGTCGAACCGAATCATCCTCTTTGGTATAGAGAAATGTCAGGTCAAAGGTATTCAGGGCTGAGTCTGGAATCCTTGCGGAATTCATGTTTAACAGGTCGTAATAGTTGGCGCGGAACCTAAGTGCCAATGCTTCGCCAAACGCCTCGTTGTAGATTGCTGAAGCTTGAAGCATTGTCGTATTCTGGGCTTTGTGAGGTGGCGTTTGTTTGGGTTCAATCCACCCAGTTTCTGATGCAGGCAGGCTAAACCGTAACGCTAGGAGTGCCTTAAGTTTTGCCGTTTGAACATCGTTGAGACCCTCATTTTTCACATCGATAAATGCGTAATAGTCATAGAGCGTATCGACGATCTGTATGACTTCATTGTGTGAATGATCATCAAATTGCTGTTGAATCTCTGATGTCGGAGTGTCAACGATACGAGCGATCGTTTCCTGCTGGTCTTCATTGAGTTGGGCAAAGCGCTGATAGAGTTGCTCTTGACGTGATTTGTGATAGATAACGTCATCAACAAATGCGTTTGTTTGGGGCTTGTTCAACATCATGACAATATCGAATGGCATTACCCAGACTTTTCCCTCGGCAATCAATGGTTTCTCCATCACCATCTCTAAAACTTTAGCTAGCTGATACGCACAGTTTTCTGTGAAGAAATAGTACGTCATGCTGCTATTTTCCAACTCCCAGAGATGGGCGAGCAAGAAGTTAACCTTTTGCTGTGAAAGGCGTAGCCGATACTCCCACAAGTCTCTTAGCTCAGATTCGTTGTATGTGAGGTTTTGGTGATGGTATTTCTGGTTAGTAAACTGGCCTGAATAGCCGCCAGTAATGCCCTTGTAGATATAAACAAGTTTGTTATCTTCATCCGGTACACGAGCGCCATAATTGAATGTATTGTCGAGAAATTCGTGATTTTGAGCGCTGTTAAACTTGAGTAATACGTGCCCGTACATAGAGGCGGGATTGCCGAGATAACCACTGGCATAAACCAAACTGACGCTTTCTGCGGAGAATGCCTGCATATACGTTTCGTATTCACGGCAATCGACCTTTGGGAACGGGATGTTGGGCAATACCTGCTCAAGCCACATTTTTCTCGCGGGAAAGCGGCACTGTGTTTGAGGCTCTAACGTGAAGGCGTCTAACGTCGCGGAAAGTTCCGCTGCTGCATTGTATTTTCCATCAGGTGATAGAAAGAAATCAGCACTGTTTATCAGGCTTTCTGAGCCGAACCAGCTGGGTTCATGATGTAGAAGATTTTGCCATGTCGGATTTTTGTGGAGGTTGAAGATATGACGAGGTTCACGGCCATCTGCACTGGCTGTGAAAGAGGCAAAAAAATGTAACGCAATGAGACTCATGTATACAAAATATTGCTTGATATGCTGCTTCTTATTCGTTTGGCAGATTTTTCCTGAGTAAAACACAACACGCATGTTTTTTCGAGGTTTTAACGCTGTTATCACACATTTTTTTACTAAATTTGTCGTCAAAATAGCTATATTTTCGCTTCATACCCAAGGCAGAGTACTGACCCATCTAGGGTAGGATCGAAGAAAGCCCATTGAGGGTAGTATTCAGCTTGTTCATTTTGTTTGTCTGCGTTCCGTATCGACCCGTTGTTCGTTTTACTCGTTATGTGTCGATGGCGTTATATTTGAATCAGTTGGTTTATAAAAGCATCTGTCTCTTCATGTTAACCATATGCATATTAGTTGATATAATGCGTTTCTGTTGACGTTTTATTTTTACGAAAGCTTTTCAGATGTGAACCATCAAAAAGGCGTCCTGTCGTCTTAGCACTATTTTCTCATTCATTCTCCATACTCTTCATTCACTTATTCCCATTCATTTATCATTCTCGATCACCAGAAAGATGAAATAGTCTGATGCAAAAACATCAAAATTGCTGACGATGATGGCTCAGGTACCGTCACCACCAATTTGGAAGGAAGCGGGGAAAACACCGTCGATGACTCTGCCTATATCACCACAACCAAAGCCGATGGCAGTTACACGGTAGTGTGGAGAGGATGGGATACAAATTACAATGGAAACAACAAAGTCTACCTTCAAAGTTTCAACGCCGATGGGACGTTTAAGGGTGATGAGCTGACATTCGGCACTAGGCAGAAAATAGAGTCACCTCAAGTCACCATGCTAAACGACAATGGCGATATGCTGGCGACATGGACGGGCTACAACAACAGTAGCAGCCTCAATACGCATTCTTATGCCCAAGTTATTTATGCAGACCCAAGCCAACACAATGGCGCAACGATGGGACCCGTGATGGATTTGGGAGCGTCAGCGCTACGATCTGTTACCTCTGAGCACTCTGGTGAAACCAGCGTGATCGTTTGGCAAAACGGTTTCTCCGTATACATGCAGGTACTTGATACTGTCGGTAACAAAGTAGGAACAGCTAACGTCGTCGGATCCGTTTCCGCCAACTCTAATGGCTATTCAATTGAATCAAAACCTGAAATCAGCGTTTTGGAAAATGGCAACTATGTCATTTCCTGGAATCAAGGTTCTACAGCGACCGCCACTAACCTTGTAATGCTATCTTCAGATGGCAACAAAATTGGCAATACACAAACACTCAGTATTGGTGGCACTGATGGCGTCGGAGATTACGAAACCAATGTTGTTAGTATTGGTAACGGTAAATTCGCCGTGGTGGGTTCATCTGGTGGAACGGTTAAGTTGACACTGATGAATGGCACCAACAACGAAGCCGTGGTGGACGCCACCCAAACCCTGAGTTTGGCGGGCACGACAGCTAACGATCAACCATCAATCACCTCGGTTGGTACCGATGGCCGCTTCGTTGTTGTATGGCGCGGTATCGAAAACAATGAGTGGCACACTTATATGCAGCACTTTGGTGCAGATGGTGCGTCAAGCAGTGCAGTTGATAAGTTCCAGGCAACGGGTGGACATGGCCCAGCGAAAGTTGTTGGCGTAGGTACTGACGGTGACTACGTGGTTGTTTGGGCGGCAATCGCTGACAATCAACGATATGAAGTTCGCGTCCAGAAGTTCAATTCAGACGGCGCTAAAGTCGGTAACGAATTGGCGTTCACAGGTCAAGATGCTAGCGAAAGTAGCCTTGGTTTTGATATCACGCCAGTCGGGAATAAAGGTGCCTTTACCATCACGTTTGGCGGCAAGGATTCAGCAGAAAATGGCAACGACAGATCCATCTATGTGGCTCAGGTCGATGAGTATGGCAGTGTAATCCAGCCTTAGAGGCTATTTACTGACAAAGTCAGTCCCATAAAAAATGGCTGAAAAAACCAAAGGGCAGGATGATTATCCTGCCCTTTTTGTATGCGAAATTTACCGTCTCACATCGAACGAATTTTGAGCAATAGCTTGCAATCTACAAGTCATTGAAGCGATCGATTGCGCGACACTTACCCACAGAAATTGGGGATAAGATTGGAATGGGCCGGTGTGATGTGTTTTTCGTTTCGCCAAGTCTGATGCCGCGGCACTCTTTCATTCCTAATATCTTTAACTAGATCAATGTCTTGGTATTGAAATTCATATTATTTGATAATGGGTCGAACACCTATTAATCATCAGAGAAAACTATGGTATCGCAAAAAATGGAGTTGTTAGCGCTGTTATCAAAAGAGTGTGAAGCTTACGCTACCATTCCCACCAGTGAGGATCGAAAAAAGCGCGAGAAAAAGTGCTTTATCAATGGCCTGATGACAGCATGCAGAGTCGTTGGCATCAGTTTCGAAGAACTAACGATAATCGTCGAATCCATGCCCAAGGAAGCAGAGTTCAATGACCTTGATGAGCAACTGGCTATCCCAACATATGTGCGAAACAAGTTGGACATTAAACTTTAGGTGTCGGCTACTCCGAGATCGCGGTGTTTAGGTGAGGGTTCTATCTGTCATTAAAGTGTTGGATCAGAAAAAAGCGCATCTTAAAGATGCGCTTTCACAGTCAAATCACGTCAACACTACGGGCGTAGTTTCAGCACCTTATCAATGTCTTCCGCGGAATGACGCTCGGGGACTTGTTCCCACGCTTCACCAAACGAACGATTGACCACACGACCACGCTGCACACCTTCACGGGCATCTAACTGTTTTGCCCAACGGACCACGTTGGTGTACGTGTTCGCTTCCAAGAACTCAGCGGCATCGTATAAGCGGCCAAGCACGAGGCTGCCATACCAAGGCCAAATCGCCATGTCTGCAATCGTGTATTCTTCACCAGAAATATAAGTGTTGTTAGCAAGCTGCTTGTCCAATACATCTAACTGGCGCTTCGCTTCCATCGCAAAGCGATTAATTGGGTACTCTTGTTTCACATCGGCGTACGCATAGAAGTGACCAAAGCCACCACCAAGGAATGGCGCTGAACCTTGTGCCCAGAACAGCCAGTTAAAGGCTTGTGTTCTTGCTGCACCGCTTTGCGGTAAGAATTGACCGAACTTTTCAGCCAAGTGCACAAGAATAGAAGCGGATTCAAACACGTTAACGGGTTCATCACCGGACTTATCAACCAACGCAGGGATTTTAGAATTCGGGTTCACCCCGACAAACCCAGACGAAAACTGGTCTGACTCACCAATGTTGATCAGGAACGCATCGTATTCGGCTTCTGCAATCCCAAGTGCTAAAAGCTCTTCAAACATGATGGTCACTTTCTGACCGTTTGGGGTGCCAAGCGAATAAAGCTGAAATCCATGTTCACCGACAGGTAAATCCCGATCAAACCTTGCGCCTGACACAGGGCTGTTAATGTTCGCGAATTTGTTACCGCTGCTTGCTTCATTTGCCCAAACTTTTGGCGGTGTATATTGGTTGTCGCTCATGGTTTCTCCTTAAAACATTGATGACGGACTAGTTAATCAACGGCAGGGGAGCCGATAATGCCAACTGAAAATGTACCTTGACGTTGCCTAGGTATAACTAGTCATTATCCAAACAAATAACACTCTAGCACTAGCCTTTGTTCGATCACAAAACTTAAGCACGGTCATATTGAAACAAGAGGTATGAGCCGCATTTAGCAATAGAACGTTAATTGCCTGTTTTTGTTTCCACATTCTTTTTTCACGTGGGCATTCTCCTTTAACTCTTACCTGACAAATCATTTGGACGGCAGTATTACGCTGTTCTTTGGTTTGCATTTATTCTTGTACACCTAGGTTAAAGGACTAACGACATGAAACGGGTTTTTATCCTCCTGCTTGTGCTTTTTTGTACGGGGCTATTAATGCCTTCTGACGCGATCATTCCGGTTAAAAACGGCCTGTGTAACGATTGGAATACAAAAACATTCTGGTTCGAACCCTGGGGGAGTTCAGGTGTACACAAAGGCATTGATGTATTCGCTAATGAAGGTACGCCATTACTGGCTGCAACCCGCGGTTTGGTGACCTTTTCGGGTGAACTGAGTAAAGGCGGGAAAGTGATCGCCATTCTGGGCCCCAAATGGCGCATACACTATTACGCTCATCTTAAAGACATCTCACCAGCGCTTGGTCGTTGGGTCACTCAGGGAGAAGAAATTGGTTCTGTTGGGCGAACGGGCAATGCATTCAACAAACCTGCTCATCTCCATTATTCCGTGCTAACGCTTGCGCCTTACCCATGGAGAATGACCACGGAAACCCAAGGCTGGAAAAAGATGTTTTATCTTGATCCAGCCAGTGAATTTGAAGCGTGCCATTAAGGATTAATCGCCGTCTATTTACATTGGCTCAGGCTGTTCACCATGGCTTCAATCAAGGTTTGATATTGCGCACTGCCAACAGGAATGGCTGCGCCTAATGGGTCCATGACACCGATGGTTGTAATGCTTGTGCCTTCAAACACGTTCTTCACCAAACCTGGGTTGTATTGAGGTTCGGTAAACACGCAATTCACATTCAGTGCTTTGACTGCCTCTCTGATTTCTTTGATGCGCTTAGGGCTTGGATCTTCCGCATCCCCTAACGAGATTGCACCTGTTGCTATAACGTCAAAGCGTTTTTCAAAATACTGGTAGGCATCGTGAAAAACGATGAACTTCACGTCTCCGAGTTTGCCAAGTTTGGTATGGGTATCCGCGATAAGCGCATTGAGTGACACTGTCGCTTCAGCAGCATTGCGTTTGTACCTTGACGTATTATCAGGGTCAGCGGCAGACAGTGTTTCCTGAATCACAGCTACCCACGCTTTGGCGTTTTCAGGGTCTAGCCATGCATGTGGGTCGTTGCCGTGGTGGTCATGATCATCATCGTTTTTGTGCTCGTCATGGTGTTTCTCAGCAGCATCATGTTCATCTTCGTTTTCGTCGTGATGCTCATCTTCCTGGTGTTGATCACCGTGGTCGCTATGGGCTTCAAACGTCGCACCTTCACGGTATTCGTGGGTGTGGGTTTGTTCCAGCGCGAGCATTTCCACTTTTTCAGCAGAACCCGCTACATTGTCCAAGGCTTTTTCAAGCCACGGCGTTAAGCCTTCTCCCATCCAAAAAACCACATCGGCATTCGACAGGGCTTTTGCTTGTGAAGGACGTAGAGTGTATTCGTGCGGCGATGCTTCAGCGGGGATCAGTAAGTTTGGTTCACCCACACCTTCCATTACCTGACTAACTAACGAATGAAGCGGTGCAATATCAACTGCAACGCTGGGCGTTGCATGGGCTGTAAAAGACATGCTGACGCCAAAAGCTGCGAAAGCGAATAGTGAGTGACGCATGAATTTCTCCCTTTCAAATGGTCATCCATTGATGATCTAGTAAACTCAATTGTTATGTTATAACATAACAAACATATCAGGCGTCACCAGTCAGATCTAGCGCTGTTTGATTTTTAGGTTGTAAAGGAAATACATCAATGTTGATTGAGTGCCACAACGTGTCCGTTCGTCTCGGTCAACGAGATATTCTCCGGAATATCAATCTTTCCGTGCATGCTGGTGAAATTATCACGCTTGTCGGTCCGAATGGCGCAGGAAAAAGCACTCTATTCAAAACTATCATTGGCGCGCTTTTCCCCAGTGGCGGTGAATTAAAAAAAGCCGCGGATTTACGCATAGGGTATGTGCCTCAGTGGTTATACATCGATGAAACCCTGCCAATCACTGTCTCGCGATTTATGAATTTACCCCGTGCACACTCACGTGACGTGGTGGCTCAGGCACTTGTGGATGCAGGTGTTGAAGGACTGGATAAACAACAAGTGATGGATTTGTCAGGCGGGCAATTTCAGCGCGTGCTACTCGCACGAGCGCTGCTCGGTGAACCGAATTTATTGCTACTTGATGAAGCCACACAAGGGCTAGACCATCGCGGGACAGCCGATTTCTATCGACAAATCGCCAAGGTAAGGGAAACGCGAGGGTGTGCCATTGTCATGATCAGCCATGAGCTTCATGTGGTGATGAAACAAACTGATTGGGTGGTTTGCCTCAATGGGCATATTTGTTGCCAAGGTGAGCCTGATGTCATCAGTGATTCACACGAATATCGCGCCTTGTTTGGTCTTGATGCGCATGACGATACCGCTTTAAATCTGCGCGAATCTCGCCGTCAATCTGCAACCGGAACGCTCTGAATGTTTGATGATTTCTTAATCCGAGCAATGCTAGCCAGTGTCGGCGTTGCCTTGGCTGCTGCCCCGTTAGGTTGCTTTGTTGTGTGGCGACGCATGGCCTATTTCGGTGATGCGACGGCACACGCTGCGGTGCTGGGCGTGGCACTTTCACTCACGCTATCGACCCCGATTTTTGCTGGCGTGTTGGTTGTGTCTCTATTAATGGCAATGACGGTTTCAAGCCTTAGCGGGCGGGGCTTTGCCATGGATACTTTACTAGGTGTGATTGCACACTCTTCTTTGGCGATAGGTCTTGTCGCTGTTTCTTTTCTTTCTGGTATCAGGATTGACCTGATGTCTTATCTTTTCGGGGATATTTTGGCCGTCGGCCAAACCGATATTTGGCTCATTTGGGGCGGTGCAGCCTTGGTGTTGTCGCTCATTGCGTATCGTTGGTCTGGGTTGCTGCTGTCTACGTTAAACCCTGATCTCGCGCTCGCGAGCGGTTTTGACCCCAAACGTGAGCAATTCATTCTCACTCTGTCTTTGGCCATTGTGGTCGCCGTTGCCATCAAAGTGGTTGGGGTGCTCTTGATTGCGGCCATGTTGATTGTTCCAGCCGCCACTGCTCGCCCTTTAAGTCGAACGCCTGAAACCATGGCGATCATGGCTGCATTCATCGCGGTATGTGCCAGTTTGATCGGCCTTCGCAGCTCCTTCGTTTTCGACACGCCAACAGGTGCCACGATCGTGTGTGTTTGCACCTTCCTGTTTATGGTGACCAACCTTGCCGCAAAGCTTTTCATGCTGCTGCGCGAAAAAATCGCATTACATCAGACGGAAAAAGAGAACGGTACCTGTCGCGATCGTTAACGACAACAAGGCTCTTGATAAGAGACATCACATCAAACCCCATGCTTACCCGACAAGGTAGTTGCTGTTTCATCGAAAAACGTTAGGGAGAATGACGTGCTGAGAAAAAATCCTTCTGGCCACTATCCACATGTATCCGAAAGCGCCTTCATTGACCCCACTGCCATCATCTGCGGTCACGTTATTATTGAAGAAAATGTGTTTGTAGGGCCCTACGCGGTAATTCGTGCAGATGAAGTCGATGATTCGGGCAACATGCAGCCGATCACTATTCACAGTGACTCCAACATTCAAGATGGCGTGGTTATTCACTCTAAAAGCGGGGCGGCGGTGTCGATTGGCAAACAAACATCTATTGCGCATCGCTCCATTGTGCATGGCCCCTGTGAGACTGGAGACAATGTGTTCATCGGATTCAATAGCGTGGTGTTTCGCACCACCATTGGCGATGGCTGTGTGATCCGTCATAACTGCGTTGTCGATGGCGTAGATTTACCCGCCACTTACCACGTCCCACCAATGATGAACATTGGCCCAGGGTTCGATCTCGATACGATCGAAAAAGTCCCACCTGAGTATTCCAGTTTTTCAGAGTCTGTTGTGTCAGCAAACAATGTCTTAGTCGAAGGCTACAAAAGGTTAGCGAATGAATTCTAAACCCCAAAAAATACTCGCCGTTCCAACGAATATCATCACGGGCTTTTTGGGGGTTGGAAAAACATCCGCGATCTTACATTTACTGAAAAGCAAACCGTCTAACGAACGCTGGGCCGTCTTGGTGAACGAATTTGGAGAAATTGGTGTTGATGGCAGCTTGTTTGAAGGCACACACTCCAAACAACAGGGGGTATTTATTCGAGAAGTGCCCGGTGGTTGCATGTGTTGTGCGGCGGGTCTTCCCATGCAAATTGCGCTATCACAACTGCTTTCTGAGGCAAGACCTGATCGTTTGTTGATTGAGCCCACAGGGTTAGGTCACCCTAAAGAAGTACTGGAAGTACTGACATCGGAATATTACCAAGAGGTACTCGCGTTACAAAAAACACTGACCTTGGTGGATGCACGAGCATTGTCAGACGAACGCTACACCAGCCATGCCACCTTCAATCAGCAAATAGCGATGGCCGATCTTGTTGTGGGCAACAAAGTCGATTTATATCGAGAAGGTGACACAGCGAGATTGGCCAACTATGTAAAAGAACACGCTGCGGCGCAGACAGAAATTGTGTTAACCCAAAACGGCGACATTCCGTTTTCTTTCCTGTCTGGCCCAAGTGTTAATCACTTGTTGGACCCACACCATCACCATCACCATCAGCATAAACAAGACAAGCCATTGGCATCTGAGCGTCCTATCCCTGCCTGTGGTTTTATTAAAGCAGCAAACCAAGATGACGGTTATTCGAGCATCGGGTGGCGTTTTTCGCCAGACAAGATCTTTGACTATAAAACCCTCTCGCGATTTTTACCGACCATAAAAGCAGTGAGGATGAAGGCCGTCTTTATCACAGACACTGGGGTGTTTGGGTATAACCTCACCTTGGATGCACTTGAAAAAATGACGTTGGATGATGCGATGGAAAGCCGAATTGAAATTGTCTCGGATGGTCAGTTCGATGATGTGGAAGCACGCTTATTGGCGTGTGTTCTCGCGTAAATCTACACGCTAACACACCTTAAAATGGCGGTTTTTTATGTGGTGAGGCATGGCATTGATATGATTGCTGTGAATACGCAGATAGTCACTGTTCTTGGATAGCCTCAGTGATATCTGCAAACCGCGAAATCACTTTTTTTTGGTGGTACGAGTAGCCTTACATCAAGCCAATTAACACCCTGAAATCTTCGCCCGATAACACTTACTCGCCTCATCAAACACAAACGTTAGCGTGTTTCGAATGCTTGCCAGTTCATCATCCTGATAGTGTGAAACATAGAGCAATTGACTGAGATTTTCCTTGGCGATAAGCTCCAAGGTGCTTTTCATCAGCCTGCGGCCGAGGTAATCCAAGCCTTGGTAGGGTTCGTCCAAGATCAGCAAGGTGGGGTGTTTTACAATGGCGCGGGCGATGAGTAGCAAGCGTTGTTGACCGTATTCCAACTGGCGAAACGGGGTTTTGACGTACTGGCCCATATGGAGGATATCCAGCCATTCTTTGGCAAGCTCTCGCTCTTTGCGTGTGGGTTGGTTGTACAGGCCGATAGAATCATAGAAACCCGAAATAATCACCTCTAACGCGCTGCAGTTAACCCGATATTGCAGGTGCAAGGCTGACGACACCATACCGATATGCTTTTTGATTTCCCAGATGGTTTCGCCAGAACCACGCTGCTTACCGAAAATGTGAATGTCATTGCTGTAGCACTGCGGGTGATCACCAAAGATCATGCCGAGCAGGGTACTTTTGCCACAACCATTCGGGCCTTTCACTTGCCAATGTTGGCCTTTATCGATGCGCCAATTCACCTCGGTAAAAATGGTTTTTGCGGTGTATTCCACGTGCCCGTGTTTGAGTTCAAAGATGGGGTTCTCAAAGGGAGAATTGTGCTGATGACGGCGAATCAACGTCATCATGTCATCGCTTTGTTCTTTCGATTGGGCCTTGATTTGCGTGATCACCGGGTGAGTGTTCCACGCGTTCTTGTCCATTAGACCTTCTAGCTTGCCGTGGTTGAACAGGGCAATGTGGTCGACCCATTCTGGCATGTCTTCTTCGCGTGAAAATGTCACCATCATTGGCACGGTTTGGGACAGGGTTGTGAGGTAGTGTGCTAATGCCGCGCGATGGGCCACATCTAGGCCGCTGAAAGGATTATCCAATACCAGAAAATCAGGTTGAGTTGCCAGTGCACGCGCCAGCATCACGCGTCGGGTTTCTCCGGTCGACAATACCCGAAAGCCGCTGTCTGCAAGATGGTTGAGATCCAAATCGTCGATCAGTTGCTGCGTTAGCGCTTTATTATTCAGGCTGTTGGCGTAGATCAGATCGTACACCGTGGTGCCTGTGTCGATGCGGTCCAGGAAATCAGTATCGTCGTGGGCGATCTCGTCATCCAGCAATCGCTGCTGCGTGACCAACGAAACTTGGGCGATGTTGCCTGCGCCTTTTTCTAGCGTGCCGGAAAAAGGCAATTCGTCACATAGTAAGCTGCCGAGCAGCGATCCAATGTCGCCCTCTGTGCTGAAAACGGCCCAGGATTGCTGATTGTCAATCACCCAACTGCCAATGTTCAATGTCGATGTTGCGCCGCTTGCGTGAACGAGTTCAAACCTGAATTCCATGGTTAACGTGCATCCTTTATAGTGCTTTTTTTTTTGCGTTAAGTAATAGGTGTTGCTCAATACAGACTACAGTAAACATTCTCTGCGCCTATGGCTATGTGCCAGTGTCCTAATATAACAGACGTAACATACAAAGAAGCCATGACGAGGAAGAGTGGATTGTTTGAAAGTGTGTATTAGAGGGTTTATGTAAGAGATTGGGCGTGGCTAGAAACAAAAGACAGGGAAGTGGTGGCGAAAATGACATGAAAGGGGGGGGGGGGAGAGAGAAATAAAAGGACAGGCAAGATAGAGTCCGCATAGAAATAACCCTTACCTGTCCTAAATGCAAAGTGCATTAAAAATGTTTCACTTATTGCAAAGGACTTCCCTGTGGATTTACCAAAATGTCATCAAGGTACAACATGATGTCAGTAAATTCTTTGTGGTAATGAATGGAGTTGGTCGATTCATTACTGGTTTAATCGCGCTACGTTACTTATTTATAAGCAAGTGAAAGTTTCTTTCTGTAATGATATAGATGGAAAAATTACTTTCATGCGTATTGAGCAAGCGATTGTTTAATAGAAATTTCATGGTTAATTCCTTTTAACATGAATAGCGATGCTATCGCCCGGTAAATGCACGAAAAAAGTGCGCACTTACGTAATAGGTTGCCAGCGAAGAAATAATACCGATAACTGCAACAACAAACCCGATTAACTGTTACTACAAAATACAGATGATCGGTACAACATATACAGTTAGCTGTTACGACAATTTCTCCGCCAGCGTTTTTCTTTGTGATTAACTCTCGTTGCTATGGGTTAATCTTTATTCAATTCCCGATCTATTAAAAGCGATTTCTATCTCAATATGGCGATAGTGTATTCAGATCGAAACACCACTGTCGGGATATTTAATACTTTTATTGGTGTTATACGTTGTATTTCCAAAAGATGTGGGGAGGGGGCTCCCCATTATCCATATGATTTATTTGTAATTAATGGTTCTATCGAGAATGATCAAGGGGTTTCAGGAGGCATCAACACATATTTGGTTGGAAAGCTGGCGTTTCACGAGAAACAACAACAAATCACGAACCGATAGTGGGGTTGAGTAGAAGTAGCCTTGCGCACACTCAAAACCTTGGTTGAGTAAGTAGGTTACTTGCTCATGGGTTTCCACGCCCTCTGCGACGATCGCCATGTTGAGCTTGTCGGCAAGGTACTGCACCACATTGAAAATCGCTTTAGCGTCTTCATCAATGGGTAATGCCTGAGTGAAGTGTTTGTCGATTTTGATTTGATCAAAGCCATAAGTCATCAAGTATTCAAGCGAAGCAAAGCCAGTGCCGAAATCGTCCAGCGTCACCGTCACACCTGCGTTTTTGAGCCATTGACGGGTTTGGCTGCTCGATGCTGTGTCAAACATCTGGGTGGACTCTGTAATTTCAATATCCAGATATCGCAGCGGCACATTGTATTTTGTCGCCGTGGCCAAAAGATCAACGATAAAGCCTTCGGAAACAAGCTGTCGTGGGGATACGTTGACGCTGAATCTAAAGTCTTCTGGCAGTTTATCGAGCACTTGACTCATGTCAGAAAAAGCGCGATGCATCACTTCTCTTCCCAGTGCCACTATCAAGCCGTTTCGTTCAGCCTCTTCAATGATTTCAACATGTGTGTGTGTTGTATTGTTCAGTCGAAGTAGGGCTTCACAGCCAGTGATGCTTCCTGTTCTCATGTTGACCTTGGGTTGGTAAAGCAGATTGAAATCTTTGTTTTCTATCGTCTGTTGTAATGCTTTGCGGACGGCTTCTTGCCGAGTTCTGGCTAAATCTGCTTGTTTGTCATAGAAACGAATGCATTTTCGGCCTGCGTCTTTGGCGACATATAACGCGATGTCAGTGGCATGAGAAAGCTGTCGTGGGTTTTGGCCATCATCGGGGAAGAACGCGACGCCCAACGAGCAAGAGATATGGTGTGTGCCTCCGGGTAACTGCTCGCTCAGTGAAATAGTCAGCAGGGGACTCAAAAGCTTCAGCACAATGTCATGGTTCTTTTTGTTTGGCAAAATGAAGACAAACTCATCGCCCCCTGTTCGGCTAATCGGCGTGCCTTTTGGTAAATGTTCTTTGAGAGTGTTGGCGAGGGTCACCAAAAGGGCATCACCGGTCTGGTGTCCGTAGGCATCGTTGTAACTGCCAAAGTCGTCAATATCGAGTGACACGACGGCGAATGGCAATGCTTGATCGCATCGCTTGGTCAGTTCAGCAAGAAGAGCGCGACGGTTTGCCACATTGGTTAGGGGGTCAATTTCCGACAGTGACTTCAACTCGGATTTCGCGGCTTCTAGATCTGTCATGTAGCTCGTCGCTTGCATGACAGAGTTGTTGTAGGCATCCACCAAACGACCAAATTCGTCGCGGTCATGGCCTTTTACTTTCTGGATCGTGGTGTTTTTTTGTTGACCAATTCGGGCACTTTCATCGATAGATTCGATAATGTTTGAGAGCGGTCTGCCTATCTGTTTATGGAAGAAAATAGTCAGAATGATCGCGACCAGCAACACCTCGCCCAGGGTCGATAGCCCGATGGTCCACAGCAGTTGAAGAAATTCACGATGCGTTGTTTGATAGTTAACGTTGCCGACAAGGTAGCCTACTGGCTCATCGACATATTGATTGTTTCTGTGTACATGGAAAACCAGAGGATACGTCAGTTTGGTATGTGGCGGCGTTGACAAGAAAACGTCCGTCCATGACCTTTCTGCGGCAGCGGAACCGTTGAGCGGTGCTATCTCTGCGACGGTATCTTTGTAATTATCGAGTAGCGCAATCCCATGAAACAGTGTGTCATTTTGAAAGCTCTTCAGTAGTGAATAGCCCTGTGCCGAGTCTAGGTTAAATGCGGCATAAGCGGCACTGTCTAGGATGTTTTCAATCCGCAAGCGCGCAGTTTGTTCTTTCTGATCATGGAGTCGATTAAGTTGTACCGAAGCAATAATGACGCTCAATAGAGTACCGCCAATGATGCTTACTAACATCACGGACGTGACAAACCGTCTGAGAAGCGGTGTGCTGGCGTTCGATATTTTCTGCATTATTGCTGCACCTATTTGGACGTGGGTAAGGTCGCTTTACAAGAACGCTCGTAGAGTTTCGCTGAATCGTTACCGATGCAAATGCGATGGAGATCGCCATTTTCTCTTAGGGTTTTGTATGCCGTTGTTAGGTTATCAATGACTGCTTGATCAGAGTTCAGGCTCATCGCCAAATGCAGTACCAAGGGTTTGCTTGGTTGTCCGAGATAGAAAAATGGCTTCAGACTCTGATCGGCATTTTCGCTGTAGGCATAAATCGACCAAAGTCCTGTCACATAGTCACATTTTTTTGCGTTGAGGAGCGTGAGATTGAGAGCCGGACGTGCAATACCGCCATTATCGGTGCGATAAGTCGCCAGCACGCTTCTAACGGAAAACAGGTTCTTGTTCGGCTCATAACCGAGGCTTTTTAGATATTGATACGAGTGCGTGTCAAGCTCTGAGCAAATACGAAATTTTTTAGCCTCTTCAAGGGTCGGTACATTCAGATCGTCACGGCGTTTAAGGCCGATTAACGAGGATCGCTCTAACGCATACAATGCGCCAACCCAATGAAAAAGCGTGGAACGTTTTTCGGAATAGGCCAAAGAGAAAATGGCGACATTCGTTTCTTTCTGTGCTTTTTTGTAAGCACGCGCCCAAGGCATCACTGCAATAGTGGCTTCGTTATAGCCTGCTTCGTCCAAAATGGCGTTGACCATATCAACGGCTTTTCCCTGAAATTCACCGCCGTCATTGATGGTTTGAAAGGGTGGCAGTATTTCGGACACAACACGCAGTGGATGGGGTTCACCGTTCACCAGTGTTGAAATTAAAAACGTTAGCGATAGTAGAAAAATTCTCATAAAAGGCAGCTTGTCTGTCCCCATAATTTGACGAGCAAAGTCTTGATAATATGGCGTGAAATCTTGCTCGCTGGCTTTCGTATCCCGTCATAGTAAAGATCCATCCCGTTTTGGATTGTCTCGTTTTCGGTAAATACAACAAACTTAATTCACGACGCGATAAAAGCGATTAAGGCAGAGGAATCAATATTGATACTTCTTTCACTGCTGGCATTTAATATTGAATATGCATCCAAGATTTTGTCGATGAGGGAAGATGGAAATGTGAGATAACAAGGAGAGAGATAGAAGACAAAAGAAAGCGAGAAAAAAGAAAGGCAGCCAAAAAGGCAGCCAAAAAGGCGACAAAAAAAGATAAGAAAGATAAAAGTATGACGATGTGACATTGAAAAAGAAGCAATCAGCGCCACGATGAACGTAGCGCTGGAGGATTGGCTTACTTCGAAAAATTCTCTTTGAAGTAGTCGATGATGTCGTCTGACTCATACATCCATTCTATTGAGCCATCGTCATGGGCAATACGAAGGCATGGCACCATCCCCCTTCCTCCTTGCGTCACCAGTGTGTTGTACGCTTCTCTGTCTGCGCCAACATCAACCAGGTCAACGTCTAGGCTCATCATTTTCAGTGCCGCACGTACTTTGACGCAGTATGGGCAGAAGGTTTTGTGATAAAGGCTATGAGCGCTTAGGTTTGGCATTCTTGTTCCTTAAGGTTTGATAGAGTAATTTGTGGGTGCCTCCGAGTGCCTCGAAGCGATCAAGATATAATCAAGGCGCATTCAAGGCGTATTCAAGGTACTGCGGTTTTGTCGTACAAACGTTTATCTTGCCTATGTTTAGACCTGCCATCGAGCACTTTCTTTTCATGCCAATCGTTCACACTATTCCTGCTTCATGGTTAGGGTGAGCGAATATCGATAATGCAGCGCATTGAGCAGGTATTCTGGGTGCACACTGGGGCTCCAAGAGTCGTCCCCGCCTACGCCCATATGATGGCCGTCGATACGTAAATACAAGTGGTCATCTTGTACCAATTCATGTTGATGCTTGGCGTCGGCGAGGCTCTCTTGGCTGTAGCGGCTCACCGAGAAATGGAATAAGCCCAGTATGCGCAGGTTGTCGATATCCATTTGTCGTACATCGCATCGCAGTCCGTTTTCCGACGGAAAAATATAGGGGGTGTGCATGTCATCAATATGGGCGAGGTATCGGCTGACCATAGCGGCTGATTTACGGTCAGGGTAATTCTCAAATGGTCCTCGCCCGAACCACGCGACAGAATCGGTGAGCGGCAAGGCAAGCTCTAGTCCAACGCGAGGCAGCGCGGGCATACCAGGTGCGACGTTCACGTCAACGGTCAGCAATATTTCTCCAGACACATTCACTTCATAGCGCCAAAGGGTGGTGATCACCATCGTGTCGCCAGAAAAATAGCCATGATGAGAGCGAATCTGAATTTGGTCGCTGAGGACATCAACGGTGTTAAATAGGTTTTCATGACGCAACGAAAATAGCCCTGCCTCTTGCCACTTATTGAGCCAAGCATTGGGGTCAGGGTTATCGGCTTCACTCGCACCGATATCATTGTCGATAGGTGGACGAATGAAATTGTCTTTGGGCGCATCGAGTAACTGTTCTTCACCATCAATGAGCCATTGCACTAAATGCCCACTTTGTTTGTCGAACCCTAGCTCAAAATGCTCGCCGCGAATCGTCCAATGATCGGTATCTTCGAACACCTCTGGCAGTCGGTCTGGTGAAATGTCGGGTAGCGGTATGCTTGAATTAACCGGTAAGGCGAGTTGAAACCAACCAATCACAGTGCCTTTGTCCGCCCAAGGTTCTGGTTCTGACAGTACAACCTCGAGATTTACAAAGTAGGCTTTGCCAGGCTTGGCTTCGGGCAGGCGTTCTAAAAGCGTGTGTTGGCTGTCTTCACCAAGATGCAGGTGGAGGGCCTCTTCCCCGTAAGCGATCTGCTTGCCATTCTCTTGCAATGTCCAACGAAGGGAGAGTGCTTCCGGTGGATGAAACACGTATTCATGGCGCAAGGTAACGCTCAGAGGCGAAGCGCTGTTGAGTGTGTAGCCAAAGCGTTGCTGATGGTATTTGGCTTCAAAAGCGGACGGATGAGGGGTTCTGTCTGGAAACATGAGTCCGTTGATACAGAACTGCCTGTCGTTTGGTGTGTCGCCAAAATCGCCGCCGTAGGCCCAATGCTCTTGATCATGTTTCTGATTTGAACCTTGATCATCTTTCCGCAAAAGGCCTTGATCGACCCAATCCCAAATAAAACCGCCTTGTAGGCGTGGGTAGCGTCGGAATGCATCCCAATATTTGTCGAAACTGCCAAGGCTGTTTCCCATGGCGTGGGCATATTCGCATAAGATCAACGGGCGATCTTCGTTCGGTAATCCGATCCATTTTGGCAATGCCCACTTGGGCAACGTGATGTTGTCTTGATCTTGTTCGACTCGCGCATACATAGGGCACACAATGTCGGTGGCTTTTGTGTTTGCACCGCCACCTTCATATTGCACGGGTCGACTAGGATCGCGATGTTTTACCCATTGGTACATGGCATGGTGATTGGTACCAATGCCGGACTCATTGCCCAGCGACCAGATAATAATGCAGGGGTGGTTTTTGTCACGCTCGACCATGCGAGTCATGCGTTCCATGTAGGCACCCAGCCATTCGGTATTGTCAGACAACTGGCACATGGGCACTAAGCCGTGCGTTTCGATATTGGCTTCGTCGACCACGTACAAACCGTATTTATCACACAGTTGATAAAAAGCGGGGTGATTGGGGTAGTGCGAAGTCCGTATAGCGTTGAAGTTGTATTGCTTGATGAGTTTGATGTCGCTTTCGATGTCTTCAACGCGTTGAACGTAGCCGTGTTCGTGATGAAATTCATGACGGTTTACGCCACGAATAAGCGCAGGTTGTCCGTTGATCGTGAGTTGCCCGTTGATGATCTCAACCTGACGGAAGCCAACGTTACACGCTTCAATGTCGATAGCTTCGTCGTTCTCGTCCAGTAAGGTGACAACTAGTCGATACAGGTGCGGATCTTCATCGCTCCAAAGTCGAGGGCAGGAGATGGTGATTTGATGCTCAACGCGGTTAGACCAACTGCCTCGCTCGTCGATCGGGCGCTCGCCACAGCGTGATATGACAGGGCCTGAAATATCAACACCCTCATCAAACAGCTGAATAGCGACCCGGTCATGAATACCACGCAAGGTGGTGGTGACTGACAAGATGCCGATTTGATGAGTAGGGTCAAGGCGAGTGTTAACGTCGAAATCGACAATTTGATTTAAAGGTTTTATCCGCAGGGTGACATCGCGAAAAATACCACTCAGCCACCACATGTCCTGATCTTCAAGGTAACTGCCGTCGCTCCAACGTAGCACGACAGCGGTAAGTTGGTTTTCTCCGGCGGTGACATGTGGGCCTAAATCGAATTCTGCGGGTAAACGGCTGTCTTGGCTGTAGCCAACAAAGTGGCCGTTGCACCATAAATAAAAGGCAGCGCCGACACCTTCAAAACACACAATAATCTGAGATGTTAGCCGTGATTCTGGCAGCGAAAACGTGGTGCGATACACCCCCGTCGGGTTGTGCTCTGGCACGATGGGAGGAATGGATTCAAACGGATATTGCACATTGGTGTAGATAGGAATGTCGTCTGTTCCCTGACGTTGCCAATTCGACGGCACGGGCATGTTTCGCCATTCTGAATCATCAAACTCGCGGCAGACGGACAGCGGTAGCACAGACTCAGGCATATCAAACAGAGCAAATTTCCATTGTCCGTTCAGTGATAGGCGGTTTCGCGAGACAGGAATGGCGTTGCCTTGATCGTCTAATGCGGCCTCTATGCTGGGGTAGGAGGACATCGGGCAATGGGCAGGTAGCCGATTCAGGTGAGTGATCGATGGGTTTTCCCAGTGACGACGGCGTATTAACTCTGTATAGCGGGTCATACTGTGCTTCTCTTTATCTGATGCGTCATGGTTCGTGTTCAAAATCATACCAAGGTGAAGGACAACAGCATGGCACTTTCCGGGTCCATTAATGGCAAGCTTAGTCCAATTTGGATCAGCTGATCACCTTGAATCGTCAATGGTTTATCCATCCAGACAGGCTTGTGCTTCATGGTGTGGGAAAATGCGGCAGGTGAATCGAGCACTTCGACACGGTAGCGTTTGTTGGCGCACAACACAGGTAAACGAAGCTGTCCGCAAAGGGCGTATTGCGGCATAGCAAGTTGCGCGACAGCGAGCAGTGTGACGGAATCATCCATCACGCCATAAATGCGGGTGTTGGGATCGTGTGACGGCAGGTTGAAGCATTTACCATGATGCAGTAACGGTCGGTATTGCTTGTGTAAACCTATATAGCGGGCAAAAGCGCGCAATTCGTTGTCTTCCAGCCCGACGGGGTCAAGTTCTGCGCCCATATGACCGAACAAAGCGGTGATACCGCGAAGTGACATATCGTGGCAACGACGTGTGGTGTGGCTTTGGCGCGGACCGATGTGACTGCCCATCACCTCTGGCGGGAAGAACAGTTGCATGCCCTGCTGAATACGTTGGCGTTCAAGCGCATCGTTGCAATCGGATGTCCAAAATCGGTGGGTGCGCTTTAACACTTCATAGTCAATGCGACCCCCGCCAGATGCGCAGGATTCGATTTCCACATAGGGGTGACGTGCTCTTAAGTCATCGATGAGTTGATAAAGCGCGAGTGTCTGTAAGTGATAGGCTGGACGAGAATCATGGCCAGCCTGCACGAGTTCACGGTTCATGTCCCACTTCAAATAAGCAATGTTGTGTTCGGTTAGCAGGGCATCGAGCGACGACAAGAGATAGTGGTAGGCGTTCTGATTTTGCAAATCGAGCACAAATTGATAGCGGCCTGAGGGTTGTGTGTACCCCAATGTATCAAGCCCTAGCATCCAATCAGGATGGTTGCGGAACAGTTCGGAGTCTTTGCTGACCATTTCCGGTTCCACCCACAAACCAAACTCCATCCCGAGCTGATTGATGTGATCGATCATGGGCGTAAGACCATCTGGGTATTTGCGTTTGTCGACTTGCCAATCACCGAGCGCACGGGTGTCGTTATCGCGGTTAATAAACCAACCATCATCAAGAATAAAGCGCTCGACGCCGAGACGTGCAACTGCGTCGGCCATTGCCATAATACGCCTTGGCTGGTGGTCGAAGTAGATACCTTCCCATGTATTGAAATGCACTGGGCGAGCGCTAGATGGCGGGAATTGCAGCAGCGATGAACGTACATATTGATGGAATTTTTGCATCATGCCGTTTAAGCCCTTAGCAGAGAAAACGGCGTACAAGGTGGGCGTATCAAAGGCTTCTCCGGGTGGGAGCATCACTTCGCCGGCGGCTAATAACGCTTCAGCTTGCAAGTAACGGCGTCCGTCACTTTTCACTTGGGCTTGAAGGCGATGGTTTCCGCTCCAGCCAAAGTGCATGCCTATCACGTCACCGCTGAGATCGTTGCTGTTGGGATGCAACGCAATCATGCCTGGAAAAGACTCGTGTGAGGTGCGACCACGGCGATTTTCTTGAATAAATCCACTGTGCTCGAGCGGGGTGCGCTGCAGTTGAAATTCGTGCGACCAGCGACCATGAAAGGAGATGATGTCTGAAAATGTCTCTGCCAGCGGCAAGGTCAAGGCAAAACGATTTACGGTGTAGTCGGCGCTGCCTGTGTTGATTAATCGCTGTTTAAGCGTCAACACATCGCTGTCTTCATCCAAGGCGAGTTCAATTATGATCTCAAGCGAAGCGCGAGGATCAGAGATGGTCAAACGCGCAGAAGATAAGCTTTCGGTAACGGAGATCAGTTCGAAGACGGGGGCCCAATCTTTCCCGTTCCTGTGGCCTTCAATACCGGGGCTGCCGAAATCACCGCGCCCTTGTTCGGGGCAAAGCGCCAACGGAATGTGGCTATCTAATCGTGCTTGTCCGACGGGAGCATCAAACAAGGCGGCTGAAAGCGGCTGTTCACGGCTAAATTTGTTGCCCCAGTAAACAATGGCAGGGGCAGGTTCAAGCTGGACAATCAAACTGTTGTTCGCAGACTGAAGATGCAAGAAACGCTCTGCTGGCGTCTTATTTAATGAAGTTGGGGTTGTCACCATGTTTGTCATCCCTTGAGCGGGCGCACTTTTTCGATGTTTGCGCCACTGCTTGTGAAATATTCATTAAGGCTTTGAGCGATTCACGTTTCGGACAGAATCTCTCTTTATCAATATAGGTTGGTAGCGACCATTTTTGGCTGGCGTTTCACTGTGCAGTAACCGCGAAATGGCAATTTCGGCGGCTTCCGTTGCCATTTCTGCAATGGGGTAGCGCACGGTAGAGAGTTTTGGGTGTAAATAACGGGCCACAAGACTGTCATCAAAACCAATCACAGACACGTCTTCCGGCACGTGATAACCCTTATCCGTCAGTGCGGTGATGACCCCAACCGCCATGCCGTCGTTGTAACAAAAGAGGGCACTGACCTTTTGATTGCGGCTTAGCAGTGCGTTGATCGCGGTTTCGCCGCCTTGTTCGTCGGGCGGGGAAAAAGCCATTGAGCTTTGTGTGTCGTCTCCGTTATTTGGTTTTTCCAAATGGTGGACGGCTAAGGCGTCAAGATAGCCTTGCTGACGTTGCTGAGTATCTTCAATGTGATGGTCTGAGCCAATGTAGGCAATATGGTGATGGCCTTGCTGGATAAGATGTTCAGTCGCCAAATAGGCACCTCGATAGTTATCAAGATACACGCACCGATCTTCTAACCCTTCGATGAGACGATTGATAAACACCATGGCGGGGAGTTCTTGTGCGTAAGCGCGAAGGGTGTCGTCGTCCAGTGCTTTGCTGTGGACGATTAGTGCGCCAACCTGGTTCTGGATCAGCGATTCAATGGCTTGTTTTTCTCGTACGGCATCGTGATAACCATTACCAATCAACAGTTGATGCCCGCGATAATGCGCAATGGTATCGACCTGTTTAACCAGCGTACCAAAAAAGGGGTCGGACACATCTGCCACCACAACACCAATGGTGAGGCTTTTTTTACTGACCAAAGTACGTGCAGCGGCATTGGGGCGATAACCCAATGTCACCATGGCCTGTTTAACCAGTGAAACCGTATCTGGTCGCGTCTGCGGTGAACCATTGAGTACCCGTGATACCGTGGCAACAGAAACACCTGCATGTTTGGCTACATCTTTAATTGTTGCCATGGGCTGTGCTCATCGTTGATCTCTCCAGAATACGGATCTCGGTTAGCGCTATCACCATGAGTGACTGGTTTATCGTTTACAGCTGTTCATCTATTCATCAGATTCAAGGCTGGCGCTTTTGGTAACCGTCGGCTCACGAAACGTTAAGGCTTGCTCATTGCTGTCGAACAGGTGGATATCGGCTGGAGAGCAATGCAAGGATACGGTTTGGAACGCTTTTACCGCGTTGTCACCGGGAATGTGCACTTTGAAGCTATCTACGCCGCTATATTGCCCAAACAAATAGGTGCTATTGCCGAGTCGTTCAACCACTTCACTGTGAAATTCAAAGTTGAATCCGGGGCCTTTGCCAATTTGAATATGCTCGGGGCGGATCCCCACGGTAACGGCTTCACCTTCGTTGACAGGTTTCGCCACCGGCACAGTTAATGATTGGCCGTCAGGCATGGTGATGGTCGCCTCGGTACCATTAGTGACCGAAACGGTACCCGACACAAAGTTCATTCTTGGTGAGCCAATAAACCCAGCGACAAACAGGTTGGCGGGGTTGTGGTAAAGCGCAAGCGGTGAACCAACTTGTTCGATGTTGCCGTCTCTCAACACCACGATTTTGTCGGCGAGCGTCATGGCTTCGACTTGATCGTGGGTGACATACACCATGGTGTTTTTTAGTTCTTGGTGGAGCTTGGCAATTTGCAGTCGCATCTCCACGCGCAATTCGGCGTCAAGGTTGGAAAGGGGTTCATCAAACAAAAACACTTTCGGGTCGCGAACAATCGCTCGACCAATGGCCACGCGTTGACGCTGACCACCGGATAGCGCTTTTGGTTTGCGATCGAGCAAAGGGTCGAGTTGCAAGGTCTTCGCAGCGCGATCAACCTGTTTGGCGATGTCATCTTTATCAACGCCATTCATTTTCAAGCCAAAGCCCATGTTTTCACGCACTGTCATATGCGGGTACAAAGCGTAGGATTGAAACACCATCGCCACACCGCGATCAGCAGGATCTACGTCGTTGACTTCGACGCCGTTAATGGAGATCTTTCCGTCTGATATGGTTTCCAATCCGGCGATCAAACGCAGAAGCGTCGACTTGCCGCAGCCGGATGGCCCAACAAAAACTACAAACTCCCCGCCCGAGATATCCAGATCGATGCCGTGAATTGTTTCTACTTTGCCGAAGCGCTTAATAACGTTTCTAAGTGTAATGTCCGCCATGCTGCAAGTCCTATGCTACGAGTTGCTTTTGATGAATTTAGATTTCGTTGTTCACTTCACCCTTTAATTAAAATAGTGCTTTTTTTGTGCAATGGAAACGTTTACATGAGATATTTTTTAAACTAGATTAAATTTAAACACAACAGTGCATTTACATTAAAGCAACAAGTTTCAGGGTGTATCAGCGCTTTCTCTCCCTTTTTCAAAACAAGGGATAAACGGACAGGACGTACTTATGACAGGGCTTTCCTCTACTGCATCTCCTACCGTAAGGCCTAAGCGAAGTCGGCTTATCGCAGCGCCTTGGTTGTTTCTCGCCCCCGCTATTGTGATTTTCTCGCTCTATGTGCTGTATCCCATCATGCAAAGCGTTTGGTTGAGCTTTTTTGAGTGGGACGACCTTGGCGAAAAAACGTGGGTAGGATGGGGCAATTACATCGAATTGTTTGATTCAGATGCCTTCTACACGGCGTTGGTGAACAATTTCATTTGGATGGTTTTGTTCATGCTCGCTCCGCCTATTGGCTTACTGATTGCGTTGTTTTTGAATCAGAAAGTCAAAGGTATTCGCCTCATCAAGGCATTGTTTTTCTTTCCCTTTGTTATTTCACAAGTGGTCGTCGGTTTGGTGTTTGCGTGGTTCTATGACCCATCATTCGGGTTGCTAACGCAGATGATGGTGGCAATGGGCTTTGATCCTGTTTCCATCTTGGCTGACGAAGATTTGGTGACCTACGGCATTATCGCCGCCGGTCTTTGGCCGCAAGTTGCCTATTGCATGATCTTGTATCTCACGGGGTTAAATAACCTCGACCCAGAGCAGCTAGAAGCCGCGCGCTTAGATGGTGCGAAAGGCTGGCGGATGCTTTGGTATGTGGTAGTGCCACAACTGAAACCGGCAACCTTTATTGCCGTCGTCGTCACCGTGATTGGCGCATTGCGCTCGTTCGATTTAGTCGCGACCATGACAGCGGGTGGCCCTTGGGGCAGCTCAACAGTCCTTGCATACCTTATGTATGAAGAATCTATTTTTAACTATCGAATGGGCTACGGCGCTGCGGTTGCAGTCGTACTGTTCCTGATCATGCTTGTATATATCGCCTGGTTCTTGTGGCGCATGTTGAAAGGAGAGCGCTAATGTTTCCAAGACCGATAGAGAATCGTGGAGCGGTCGCTAACGTGACGTATCGTATCGCTCTGTATGTTGCGGTTTGCTTGTGGTTGATCCCACTTGCTGCCGTGCTGATGACCTCAGTGCGATCGATTGCCGACATTAATGCTGGCAACTACTGGGGCATGCCCGATGAGCTGCAACTGGTTGAAAATTATACTCAAGTGTTTATCGCCACCCCAATGGGGCGTTATCTGATCAACAGTTTGCTGATCAGCATTCCTGCGGTTGCAGGCGCCGTTGTTGTGTCTACCTTGGCGGGTTTCGCGTTGGCGAAGTATAAATTTCGCGCCAATGTGTGGCTGTTTGCCCTGTTCATTGGCGGTAACTTTGTCCCCTTCCAAATCCTGATGATCCCAGTCCGTGACCTCACTATCGATCTGGGTATTTATGACACACACTGGGCGCTGATATTTTTCCATGTGGCATTCCAAGCAGGATTTTGCACCTTATTTATGCGCAATTTCATCGTCGGCATTCCTGATGCGCTCATTGAAGCGGCACGTGTTGAAGGGGTGAGTGAGTGGCGAATTTTTTGGTATGTGGTTCTCCCTTTAGTGAGGCCCGCACTGGCTGCATTGTCCGTTTTGGTCTTTACCTTTATATGGAACGACTTTTTCTGGGCGTTAGTGCTGGTGCAAAGCGATGAGGTTCGCCCAGTTACGGCTGGACTGAATGCATTGCAAGGACAGTGGTTAGCATCGTGGCAGTACATGTCTGCAGGGGCGGTGATTGCTGCACTTCCTCCTGTGGCTTTGTTTTTCACCATGCAGCGACATTTTATTGCCGGGTTAACGCTGGGCGCGACAAAAGGCTGATCTCGGTTTGACGACAATAAGGAAGACGAAAATGAGAACACTTGCGAAAAAAGGGTTGGGCGCACTTTGCTCCCTATTGCTTGTGCTAAGTGGCTCGGTTGCGGCTGGGACGCTGGTGATTAATTCAGATGCCTCTGATCCGGCGCCGAAAAAAGCGTGGGCAGAAGTGATCGCCAAGTTTGAGCAGAAAAACCCTGACATTGAGGTGAAATATAACCTTTATGATCACGAAGCCTACAAAACAACGATTCGTAACTGGCTGGTGACCTCTCCGCCGGATGTGGTGTTCTGGTACGCAGGCAATCGCATGAAAACCTTTGTCGATCGCGGTTTGTTTGAAGATGTCAGCGATATCTGGACAGCTAACGGCATGGTCGAAGATTTCGCCAGCGCAGCCCCAGCCATGACGATCAAAGGCAAGCAATATGGTGTGCCTTACACCTATTACCAATGGGGTATCTACTACCGTAAAGATTTGTTCGACAAATACGGTATTGCCGTACCGAAGACGTGGGAAGATCTGGTTGCCGCATCGAAGACACTGAGTGACAACGGTGTGACGCCATTTACCATTGGTACCAAGTACCTTTGGACGGCAGCGGGCTGGTTTGATTACTTGAACATGCGCGTGAACGGTCTCGATTTTCATATCGACTTGATGGACGGCAAAATCCCTTACACGGATCCGCGCGTCAAAGCCGTGTTTGAGAAGTGGAATGATCTGGTTGAGCCGGGTTACTATCTCAAAAATCACGCGTCTTATTCTTGGCAAGAAGCACAACCTTTCCTCTACAACGGCGAAGCGGCCATGTACCTGATGGGTAATTTCTTGGCAGCGAACTTCACCGATGAAGTGCGTCCGAATATGGGTTTCTTCCAATTCCCGGTGATCGATTCGACGGTGCCAATGGCAGAAGATGCGCCAATGGATACGTTGCATATTCCAAGCAAAGCTAAAAACAAAGAAGATGCGCGTAAGTTCCTCGCGTTTGTGGCTCAACCTGAAATCCAGACCATGATCAATGCAGCGATGCTGCAAATTCCCACCAACAACAAAGCAACGCCGAAAGATGATGAATACCTTAATGCAGGTGTTGTGATGCTGGGTGAAGCTGAGGGTACAGCGCAGTTTTATGACCGCGATACTGACCCTGCGATGGCGAAAGAAGGAATGAAGGGGTTCCAACAATATATGGTGCACCCTGATCGCATTGATGCCATTTTGAAGAAGTTAGAGAAAACGCGTCAACGGACGTTTAAATAGTATTATTTCAGAGAGTTAAACGCTTCTGTATATCTATAAGCAAGCATCATTCATTTGATGCTTGCTTATTTTTTTGTGATGTTGAGCAGAAAAACGCTTCGTATAAGAGGGGGCTGTACTAGAGTTAAGAGTACGTTGGCAAGAATGCTGACAGGTGATATTCATCGACATAGCCAGCAACATAGAAAGTGGGAAATGCAATGCCAAACCTGATCAACACCAGTTATTCGACCAATAGCTTGATGACATCTCGCCAGAAAGAACGCGAAGATGCTAATGCTGCGCGTAATGACGGTGTGACATCAGCGAAAGAACAATCAATCAGTGAACGCGCTGAGGTTTTGCGTAAAGAGCGTGAAGAGAAAAAGCAGGCAGAAGCCGCACCACAGCGCGGTGATTATCGTGGTTTGATTGACCGTGTTGCCGAGCAAGAAGCTAAAATGGCGAAGTATTCCGCCTACACCCAGGGTCAGCAGCAACTGTTGCAACAAGTAGAAAAAACCATTACCCCGCAAAATGGCGAACGCAGCTACGATTTCAAGGTGTAGTCATCACACCATCACACGCGCTAGATTGAGTGCTTTGCCAGATTTCCGCCACCATTGCTCGCCACATTGCCATTTGTCTTCCCCGCTAGCGCCCATTTGATGGGGTTTAATTGTCCTTAGTGAACAGTACGAGGACAAACTCATGGACAACAATAATAAACAAAATCCCCACGCGATTAATCGATTTTCACTCGGCATACCCAGTTGGTTATGGCCGGTGTTGGTCTGCATTGTGTGGGTGATTCAACTTGCGGCGGAGTAGCTCGCTCTGTGCGAGCTACGTGAGGTTGTTTGGGCATCGTTATCGGTGCGCGAGATACCAGCGCTTAACGGGTTCGGGTACGCCAAACACACGAAGGTTTCCGGCAATCACTAACATCACGCCAAGGGCGGACATCCACGTCCATTCGTAGCCTTCAAACACGGTGGAAAGTGATAGTGCAACCAAAGGGAACAGCACGGTACAGTAAGCCGCTTTGGCCGCCCCTATGCGTCCGACTAAAGCAAGGTAGGTGTTGAAACCAACCACAGAGCCAATAATCGCGAGATAGACCAGTGCAGAAACGTACAGAGGTGTGGTAGAAATGGCGAATGAATGCCCCATGAACAGTGCGATGGCAAACAGGTAGATTGCGCCGTATCCCATTGCCCACGCCGTGGTCGGCAACAGCGGCATGTTTTTTTTCTGAGCGCGGGCTGAGACCAAATTGCCCATCGAAAAGAAGTAAGTGCCCACCAAAGACAAGCCAAGGCCAAGGAAAATGGTGATATCCATATCGGCATTTAAGAACTGCGAGCCGAAAAGAAAGACAACCCCGGTAAAGCCCATCAATGCGCCTTGGACGAAGGTGCCTGTCGGGCGACGTTTATCAAGCCACCAAAGATTCAATGCGTTCAAGATGGGAGCAAGTGAAAACACCACGGCGTTTAGCCCACTGGGCAGGTATTGTGTTGCGGCGTAAAAGCACAGGAAATTGTTGGAAAACAGACACAAGGCCAGCAGCGCTGCCATTTTGTGGTTTTCACGGGTTAATTTGGGCAGCGCGTTACGCGCAATTAATACGAAAAATAGGGCGAGGGATGCCAACCCAAAACGCCAGCCAACAGAGACGACAACAGGTGTGTCGCCGATCTGATATGCGATAGCCAGCCAAGTTGACCCCCAAATAAACACAGTTACTGCATATAATATTGCATTCATGTGCCACTACTCCTTTTTCTTACTAGCCAGATGACATTGTTGTTTTTATGCCCACACCTTATTCCGAAGATTGTCGGCTGACTTTCATATTCCTGCTGATTTTATAGATTCTTGCGCTTTTCTCCTGCAGTTAGTACCCACAACCTCTCACTCGGGATATATTGAAAAGAGACAGGAGTAGGAGTGGTATGGACAAGGATTCACCTCAGGGGATGAAAAGGCAGCGTGTTTACAACGTATTGCGAGAGAATACGGCAAAGCTGCATGGCGATATCTGGCTAGACAATGGCATGGGTGCGGCGGTGTGGAGCAACAGCCACGGCAGCGCGAGCTATGACAAGCCGGGTCATCACACCCTGAGTTTTTATGTCGCGGGTGGACAAAACACCAAACGATGTTCAGGCGCAGGTGATTTGTATGGCGGTGAAGACAAGCTTTGTTTGATGCCGAAAGATCATCGTTCCGACTGGGCGTTTTCTGACCCTTTCCGTTTCTTTCATTTCTATTTTGAGCAAGCGCACCTGCAGCGCTTTGCTGAGCAGGTGTTCGATAAAGAAGGCCGTCATATTGAGCTGAAAGAATGTACCTTTGTTGATGATCCGTTTGTCAGCCAACTGGTGCGTCAAACCATGTTGAAATTGGATTGGTCGCAAAGCACCGACAGGCTCATGTTGTCTCACGCACAGCAAATGTTGCTGCTACACATGGTCAGACAATATTGTCATCAACCGTTGAAACTTACGGTCGCTTCAGGGGGCTTGTCGCCACAAAACCAGCGGCGAGTGATTGAATATGTAGAAGAAAGCTTATCCGTGTCTTTTTCGCTCAGTGATTTGGCGACCTTGACGCAGTTGAGTGAGTTCCATTTTGCTCGTATGTTCAAAACCAGTTTCGGCTGTACCCCGCATCAATACGTGCTGTTTCGACGTGTGGAACTGGCGAAAATTCTGCTTACCCAAAATAGCCTGTCATTGGTCGATGTCGCCTCTGCATGTGGTTTTTCATCTCAACAACACCTCTCTCAACAATTCAAATTGAGAGTGGGCGCTACGCCTGCCGTGTTTCGTAGAGAGCAAGCCCGCGGTCACTAATACTAAATCCTCAATCTTGATACACAACGCCCCATCTCTACTGCATAAATTGAAGTGTTAGCTTGCCATATGTTGGCGTCATAGAAGACTTTGCGCAAATCAGGAGAAAGGGCATGACAACCATTGAAGCGACACCCGTAGAGCGGTTCGTTGCCAATTCCCGCCATCACGGTGAGGTCTGGGGTTTACAATGTAAAACAGGGTGGGTGATCTGTGATTCATCCATTTATGAAGATACTGATGTCATGCCGTTCTGGTCTTCAAGAGAAGCAGCGGCCATTCATTGTGTTGACGAGTGGGAGGATTTTGCGCCAATGGCCATTACCATTCCCGAATTTGTTGACGAATGGCTGGTGGATCTCGCGAAAGATGCCGTGATGTTGGGGCCAGATTGGGGGGCTGATCTTTGTGGAGAAGAAGTTGAAGCCGCTGAAATGGTTGCACGATATTTACAGGTCAGCTTGCCCAATTAACAGCGCGCCATCACGTACTGTCAATCTCCTTGTACACAACTTCCTTTACAGTGTGCTTCCTTGTGAAGGCACGCTTGCGTTGCTGTTTCTGCTTACAGACTGCTATCCCTTTAAAGGCATACCCCAGACTCAGCATCATTGATTTGGGATGGTCTGCACATGGTTCGGTGCATTTTAGAGGGACGCCAATGGCTGATGGCTTGGCAGGAGAAATGAAGATGGCAGAGACAACAATCAATCCAATGGGGACAGATGGCTTCGAGTTTGTTGAATACACGGCGCCCAATGCAAAAGGCATTGCCGATCTGAAAAACCTTTTTTCGCTGATGGGCTTCGCGGAGATTGCCAAACACAAACATAAAGACGTGTGGCTGTATCGTCAGGGCGACATCAATTTCATCGTTAACGGCGAACATGATTCACAAGCGGAAGGTTTTGCGAAGCAACATGGCGCCAGCGTGAATGCCATGGCGTTTCGGGTCAATGATTCTAGCCACGCAATGAGCTATGCGGTGAAGCAAGGCGCAGAAGCTTGTGAACCTCGCATCGGTTTGATGGAGCTGAACATCCCAGCCATTCATGGTATTGGCGGTTCGTATCTCTATCTTGTCGATCGTTACGGTGACAGTGAGATATACGACATTGATTTTAGTTACTACCCTAATTGGCAGGAAACGCTTAAGGCTGCGGATGCGGGGTTGAAGGTGATTGATCATCTCACGCACAATGTCGAAAAAGGTAACATGGATGTGTGGTCGGATTTTTACGATCGTATCGCCAATTTTAAAGAAATCCGCTTTTTTGATATCGAGGGAAAACTGACGGGATTGAAATCTCGCGCATTAACCGCCCCTTGTGGAAAAATCCGTATCCCCATTAACGAATCGAGTGATGATAAATCGCAGATTGCGGAATACCTTGATGCCTACAATGGCGAAGGTATTCAACATATCGCATTGAGCACTGACGACATATACCAAACCGTTCACACTTTGCGCTCGCGTGGAATGCGTTTTATGGATACGCCCGATACGTATTACGAGAACGTCAATGGGCGAGTAGAAGGACACGATGAAAGCCTGAATAAACTTCGCGAACTGCGTGTATTGATTGATGGCAATGAGAGTACCGGTATTCTGTTACAGATATTTACCGATACCGTGATTGGTCCTGTGTTCTTTGAAATTATTCAGCGTAAAGGCAACCAAGGGTTTGGCGAAGGGAATTTTCAGGCATTGTTTGAATCGATTGAAATGGACCAGATACGTCGAGGCGTGTTGGACGCAGGATGATAATGAGATAATAGAGATGGAACCAGGCTGTCGTTCTTGCTGAGAGTGACAGCCTGTTGGACGGTATTTGTTTTCAAATACTTAGTCAGACGTCCAGCGATTTGTCGTTTTTACGGATATCAAACAGCAGTTGATAGAAAAACTCTTTTCGCAGTGAGGCGCCGCTTTCGTCAAACCGAAGACCTGCCGTGGGTGGGTCTTTCTCGTTATTGACTGCAACAACAGTGCCTTTGATTTTACCGCTCAAATCATTACCGTAATCAATGATGATTTCTAACGTTTCATCTTCAAACAGCAAATGCTCATCGGCAGTGATTTCTAAGCAGCACCCTGACACTGAATAGTCAGTCATTCTTCCGCTAAAGATACCTTCACCGCCTTGGATGCGAATAGACATGTTTGTGTCTATGCGGGGTTCTTGGCGGATTTGTCGGTGTGCAATGTTCTCAGGAATGGAAACGATAAGCAGTCGGATGGGCCTTTGTATGACGCCCATGACTAAACAACGAAATGCGATGACATCCCTAAATTCACTATCCGTGATAGCACGAACGATGATTTCGTTGTTGGGAATATAGAATCGTTCGATAAAAGGGTCTTTTCCCGTTGGGCAATCAATCAAAAGAAATTGCTCTTTTCGATAACCCACGAGCCGAGATGCAACCTGCATTTTCTTTGGATCATCAGAAAGCTCAATATTTAATCGGGCACCGACTGCCAGCAGCTTGTAGAAACTATCGGACCCCTCAGTTTTTAGTGATTGCATAGTTATGTTCCATTGCTTGTTGGGTTATGCGATAAACCAGGGCATGAGTATCTCTACTGATATTTGTCTACAATCATGCTGATCTCATTGTTTTCAAACAATTGCGTTAGACGCATGTCGAGGAAGCGTTGAATCTCGGGATCAATGCCTGGTGAATAGGCTAAATGAATAGAGTAGTTGGGGATCAAGTTACTAATTTTACGAAGATTGTAATCGTCAGGTGTAAACCCGAGGCGCTTCAAATGATATTTGAGGCGAATATCCATTTCGACAAACCCCCCTGTGCCTTTAAGGCGATCGACTACTCGAAATGCTGCGTCATAGTTTTTTACTCGTACTTCACTTACCACCCCTTTGTGTATTTTTGCGTCGAGCCCAGGGTAATCAAACCCAAACAGCAACACCGCAACTTTTCCATCGAGATCGTCAGGGTTGTCATAAGGCAAAACGTTGTTGGCGTTGCTGACAATACTGTGTTCAATCTCAAATAGAGGCAGTGACGAAAGATTTGCTGCTTGCATTCCGCCCCATAGCGGACTGCCATAGGTGACCCAATTCTGTTTTTGAGATTCTGTGAGTTCAGCGAGCATGCGGTTAAATGGATAGGTATGGATTCGGAGCTGATGCGACGTTCCTTCCAGCGCCTTGTAGAGTACGTCCGTTATAATGCCGCGGTGATTTTGGCCTTCCTCTTGAATTTGCAGAGGTTCTGATTGGTCTTGAACAACATAGTAATCAAGTGTCCAAGCGGTGGCGTTGGTACTGAAAAAGAAGCCAGCCAAAATTGACAAGGTCATTGTGGACTGAAAAGAGAAAAATGGTTTTTTTCTGGACATGGTAATCGTCATCCAAGTTTGTGTTTTATGACTATTATTAGAGAAATATGATCCACATATAAGACACTCATAAGCCTAGACTATGTTGAATCAAAAAGAGAATCTTCGTCAGCCTTCCAGCATGGCCGCCAGATTGGTGGGTCGAATTTTGTTCGTCTGCAGTTTATTGGCATTTCTAGTCGCGGCCTTTGCGTTGTATTTGGATTATCAGGCACGCACTGAACTGTTACGAGAAAATACGTTGCTGATCCAAGAAACGGATTTACCAAGTATTTCGAACAGTTTGTGGCAAGAGGATGTGGACCAAGTGGGCGTGATTACGAAGGGGATCTACCAACACCCCGACGTTAGCTATATTCGCGTTTTCGATGCAGGTCGACTGGTTGCTGAAGAAGGTAAAAGCCCGCCTGAACCCAAAATTTCCTATCAATGGCCCTTGATTCAGAACCAATTTGGTAAAGAGTATGAACTTGGTTTTGTGCAAATTGAGGTCAGTCTACAAGATGTCTACAACGCGCTGACTGAGCGATTTGTGATGCTGTTGCTGTTTTTAGGTGGCGCCACATTGATTTTGGGTGGCTTGGTGTTTTTCATTGTTTACATGGATGTTGTGAGGCCATTGATTTGGATTTCTCAGCGTGTGACCAAATTTGATGTTGATAATTTGCCATTAACCATTGATACGCCAAAAAGTAAAATGGGCGAAGAGCTGGTGACGCTTTACACCCAGTACAATACCACGGTGGAAAAAATGCGTGAGTACAGCGCAGATCTTCATGAAGCCAAGGCGCATGCTGAAGGTGCCAATCTTAAGAAAAGTGAGTTTCTGGCTAACATGAGTCATGAAATCCGTACGCCGATGAACGGCATTATTGGCATGGCGTCACTGCTTAAAGGCACCAAACTGGATGATGAGCAGCAAGAATTCATCGATATGCTCGAGACGTCATCGCTATCGTTGCTAGACATTATTAATGACATTCTGGATTTCTCAAAAATTGAAGCAGGCAAGTTCGAACTTGAAGTGCTGGAGCTGAATCTGTTTGAGCTCAATCGAGACATAGAACATCTTTTCCGCCTAAGAACCAAAGAAAAAGACCTCGAGTTTAAGTGCGAGGTAGAGGATAGCTTGGCGCCTATTTTGATGGGCGACGCAGCTAGGTTGCGTCAGGTGATGATCAATTTGGTAGGGAATGCAGTGAAATTCACTCAGCATGGCAGTATTCATGTTGGGATCAGGCAGCTTGAAGATGTTGGTGAACAGTGCACGGTATTGTTCGAAGTCCGTGATACCGGAATTGGTATCCCGGCGGAGAAGCAAGATACAATTTTTGAAAAATTTGAACAGGCTGATGGCGGCATGAGCCGCAACTTTGGTGGCACAGGTTTAGGGCTGGCTATTTCCAGCCAAATTGTTGACCTGATGGGTGGACGCTTGCTGTTAGAAAGTACCGAAGGGGAGGGCAGTCGCTTTTACTTCGTTTTGACTTTCGACCGTGCGTCGATCCCTGAAAGTATACCCGTTGATTCTCAATTATTTGCTGACGCAGCCATGCTGTTGGTGGATGACAGCCGATTGAACATGCGCATTACCAGCGCGCAGCTTGGCAATATGGGGTCTCAGATTTCTTGTTGTGTGCATCCCGAAGATGCAGAAGACATGATTGCCGAGCGTATTGATACGGCGAGACCGTATAAGATAGTGATTCTCGATAAATTGATGCCGAATACAGATGGCTTTTCAATTGCATCAAAATTGCGTAACCGCTTTGGTAAGCGGTGCCCAAGTTTAATTATGATCACCGCAGCCCCAGAAATGCATGACAGCGTAAAATTGGAGAGTTTTCATATTGAAGGCTATCTATCTCGCCCTTACAAGTTCAATGATCTTCGGAATATCTTAGCGAAAATCCTGCGAAGTCACCAAGCACAGCTAGGGGTGATTTCGATGACTGGAGAAAAAACAGAGAAGACACTTCCTGTTCGACATGCAGAAGAATCTGATTCTTATGAAGGACGCGTGTTGGTCGTCGAAGATACCTTGGTTAATCAGCGCGTGGTACAGGCGATGTTGGCGCGCTTAGGGGTTGAAGTTGTTGTGGCTGAAAATGGTAAAATCGCGTTAGATATGTGTGAAGACGAATGCTTTGATTTGATCTTTATGGACTGTCAAATGCCGATAATGGATGGCTATCAAGCGTCAAGATTGCTTCGAGAACACGGCTATGCACAGCACACACCCATCGTGGCATTAACCGCAAATGCGACGGCTCAAGACAGAGATGATTGCTTAAAAGCGGGTATGGATGACTATATTGCTAAGCCAGTGAGAAAAGATGACTTGGAGCGCATGATAAAAATGTACATGCCAGGTTCTGTGCAGGAAAAAGCCAAGACTAGCTAACACAGAGCCTTGTGTGCTGGAGAATCACGAGCACTGATGATGGGTCAATCATTGATGATGAATAAAAAACGCCTGCGGATCTCTCGCAGGCGTTTTGCGTCATGTCGTCCCAACGAGAAACGCTGGGTTACCCCTTCCGGTATGAATAGGAAGTGGCCGTCATGTCATTAAAGTGCCGATTTCCACTCTTCAAGCAGCGCATCGTAATTGATGGTTTGCCCTTTTGGTTTTTCGTTCTGCAGTTTCGCTTTCGGTGCACCTGGCAGGTTTAGCCAGTATTCAGCATCACGCGGTTTGTTCAGCTTAGGACCACACTCGCCTTGCACGTTGGCACGCTCAAGACGTTGCAATACTTTGTCTTGTGCCGCTGCCAGTCCGTTTAACGCTTCTTGTGGTGTTTTCTCACCGTTTGATGCTTCAGCAATGTATTGCCACCAAAGCTGTGCCAGTTTTGGATAATCAGGCACATTGGTACCGGTCGGTGTCCACTGCACACGCGCGGGGCTGCGGTAGAATTCCACCAGACCGCCAAGAGTAGGTGCAACGTCTGTCATTGCCTGAGAGTTAATATCAGACTCACGAATTGGCGTTAAACCGACCAGTGTTTTCTTCAGTGACACGGTTTTGGCAACCGTGAACTGTGCATACAACCATGCTGCCATACGACGCTTAGGCTCGGTGGACTTCATCAGTGTCCATGAACCTGTGTCTTGGTAGCCAAGCTTCATGCCTTCTTCCCAGTAAGGGCCGCGTGGCGATGGTGCCATGCGCCACTTCGGGGTGCCGTCAGGATTAACGACGGCCAAACCTGGCTTGGTCATGTCTGCCGTAAATGCGGTGTACCAGAAGATTTGCTGTGCAATGTACCCTTGCGCTGGCACAGGTCCCGCTTCAGAGAAGGTCATGCCTTGTGCTTCTGGTGGCGCATATTTTTGCAGCCAGTCCACGTATTTGGTGGTCGCAAACACGGCAGCTGGGCCGTTTGTGGCGCCGCCACGTTCAACGCTTGAACCGACTGGCGAGCAACCATCGACACGGATGCCCCACTCATCGACAGGGATCCCGTTTGGAATGCCTTTGTCACCTGCACCTGCCATGGAAAACCATGCATCGGTGAAGCGCCAGCCAAGTGATGGGTCTTTCTTACCGTAATCCATATGGCCGTAAACGCGTTCACCATCGATTTCTTTAACATGAACGGTAAAGAACTCGGCGATGTCTTCATAGGCTGACCAGTTGACGGGCACACCTAACTCATAGCCGTATATTTCTTTGAACTTGGCTTTGAGATCTGCACGAGCAAACCAATCGGCGCGGAACCAGTAAAGGTTGGCAAATTGCTGATCAGGCAGTTGGTAAAGTTTTCCGTCTGGGCCAGTGGTGAAACTGAGGCCGATGAAGTCATTAAGGTCCAGCGTTGGCAGCGTGATATCTTTGCCTTCACTTTCCATGTAATCACTGATTGGGAACACTTTACCGTAACGGAAGTGAGTACCTATCAAGTCAGAATCATTGATGTAGGCATCATAGATACTCCGGTTTGACTGCATTTCAGTTTGTAGCTTTTCTACCACATCACCTTCTTGGATAAGATCGTGCGTGACCTTAATGCCCGTGATTTGCTCGAAAGCCTTTGCCAGCACTTTTGATTCATATTCATGGGTGGTGTTGGTTTCGGATACGACCTTGATTTCCATACCGCGGAAAGGTTTGGCAGCGTTAGTGAACCACGCCATTTCCTTCAGCTGTTCATCTTTGTTAAGCGTTGAAGGGGTAAATTTATCATCGACCCACTTCGTTGCCGCATCGCTGTACTGGTCGGCGAGCGCCGCCGGTGCCAGTAACAGCCCGATCATGAACCCGAAAGGGGTCCACTTGGGTACAGCAGACAATTGCTTCATAGTTTCGCTCCTTTGTCGTTTTTCCCTAACCCCAGCGAATAACGGCCACTAACCACACGATTGACATCCCGAAGGGATACCAGATGGGTAGATCTGTCATTCCGATGAAGAAAAGGTGGATATAAGCGCTGCTAAGCAGGCCTATAAATAATCGATCACCTCGGGTTGTGCTGATAGGCAAAAATCCTTTCCTTTCTACACAAGGCCGAAGTACTTCGAGTACGGTCATTGCTGTCAACATGCAGCCAATAGTGATAAAAAACAGTGTGCTTGGGAGTGTCCAGGCCATCCAACTCATCGTATTTCTCCTTAAACCAATTACTTACGCCGATTGGTATTACACACGTCCTAATGCAAAACCTTTCGCGACATGGTTTCGAACAAACCAAATCACCAATAGTCCGGGAACAATGGTTAACACGCCCGCGGCTGCCAGCACGCCCCAATCGATACCAGACGCACTCACGGTACGGGTCATGGTGGCAACGATGGGCTTGGCGTTCACTGACGTGAGCGTTCGTGCCAAGAGCAGTTCCACCCAACTAAACATAAAACAGAAGAAAGCGGTGACGCCGATACCCGAGCGGATCATGGGAAGAAAAATCCGAACAAAGAAGCGGGGAAAGCTATAACCATCAATGTGTGCGGTTTCGTCGATTTCTTTCGGTACGCCGGACATAAAGCCCTCCAATATCCATACCGCCAATGGCACGTTGAACAAGCAGTGCGCGAGGGCAACAGCAATGTGGGTATCAAAGAGACCGACAGAGCTATAGAGCTGGAAAAATGGCAACAGAAACACAGCAGGAGGCGCCATGCGGTTGGTGAGCAACCAAAAGAACAGGTGCTTGTCGCCAATGAACCGATAGCGTGAGAATGCGTAAGCGGCAGGCAAAGCGACGGAAAGCGACAACAAGGTATTGATGGTGACGTAAGTCAGTGAATTCAGGTAACCGTTATACCAACTCGGATCAGAGAAGATAACGATGTAGTTATCCAAGGTAAAAGAATGTGGCCAGAAGGTGAGGCCACCCAATATTTCCTCATTAGTTTTGAACGACATCATTAGCAACCAATAAATCGGCAGCATCAAGAAGAGGATGTAGGCAGATAGGCCAATCGATTTTTTTGTCATGGCTTAGTTCCTCGCGTCCATGCGGGTCATGGCGGTGTAGAACACCCAACAAACCAGCAAAATGATCAAAAAGTAGATAATGGAGAAAGCGGCTGCGGGGCCGATATCAAACTGACCGACTGCCATTTTTGTGAGTGCTTGTGACAAGAAGGTGGTGGAGTTTCCGGGGCCCCCGCCCGTAAGCACAAACGGCTCGGTGTAGATCATAAAGCTGTCCATAAAACGCAGCAGGACGCCGAGCAACAGCACGCTTTTAAGCTTGGGTAACTGGATATATCGGAACACTGCCCAGTTAGATGCGCGATCGATTTTCGCCGCTTGGTAATACACATCGGGAATAGCGCGTAAGCCTGAGTAACACAAAAGTGCGACCAGTGAGGTCCAGTGCCACACGTCCATGACGAGCACAGTGATCCAAGCATCAACGGGATCGGACGCATAGTTGTAACTGACGCCAATGTTGTTGAGAAACCAGCCCAGTAAGCCAATGTCGGCACGCCCGAAAATCTGCCAAATTGTCCCTACCACGTTCCAAGGGATCAGCAGCGGTACAGCCAACACAATCAACACAATGGAGGCTTTTAAGCCTTTTGCTGGCATGGTCAACGCCACGGCGATACCCAGTGGGATTTCTATCGCCAATACGCAGAAGGAGTAGATAAACTGGCGTACTAACGAATCGTGGAGGCGGGGGTCATTAAGAATTTCGCGATACCATTCGGTGCCGACAAAATAGCGGGTGTTTTGGTCGAAAATGTCCTGAATCGAGTAGTTCACCACCGTCATCAGCGGAATGATGGCGGAGAAGGCAACCAGCAGGAACACGGGCATCACCAGCAACCATGCGCGATTATTTTCAGTTTTAGTCTGCATCCTGATCTCCCGTTTCCAGTGTGGGGTGTTGCGGTTCACCGGTCAGGTATTCATCCACATACAGTTTTAACCATTGCGCGGGAAAGCTGATGTAGGCGTGGTCTTTTGGCTCGGGCGCTTCTTCTGCGATACGCAGCTTTAACGTTTGGCTACCAAACCGAACGGTCACGATTTTGTATGTCCCAAGATCTTCGATGTATTGCACGGGCACTTGCCACGCGTGATCGCGCTTTTCCTGCCACAGATGAACAAATTCGGGTCGTATGCCGACTTTGATGTTGTCGCTTTCTGTCGCGGCTAATACCTCGCGCTGTTCAACTGTCAGCGGAAGTGCAATGTCTTCAAAACTGACATTGCCATCATCGGTTCTTTGCACGGTGAGAAGATTCATGCCGGGACTGCCGATAAAAAAGCCGACAAAGGTATGATTGGGGGATTCAAACAACTCGCGAGGCGTACCAAATTGCACGATGGTACCGTCATACATCACGGCAATTTCTTCGGCAAAGGTGGCGGCTTCTAGCTGATCGTGCGTCACGTAGATCATGGTGATATGAAACTGTTCGTGAATTTGACGGAGCTTGCGGCGAAGTTTCCATTTCAGATGCGGGTCGATCACCGTCAGTGGTTCATCGAACAAAATCGCCGAGACATCTTCACGAACTAACCCGCGCCCCATGGAGACTTTTTGTTTTTCATCCGCGGTAAGGTTACTGGCCCGTTTGTTCAGCACGGACGTGAGTTCGAGAAGTTCTGCAACCTCACTGACTCGCGACCGGACTTTGGCTTCAGGGGTTTTCATGTTGCGAAGTGGAAAGGCGAGGTTGTCGTACACCGTCATGGTGTCGTACACCACAGGAAACTGGAAAACCTGCGCGATGTTTCTTTCTTGTGGCGCAAGTTGGCTGACATCTTGATTATCGAACACGACTTTGCCTTCAGAAGGCGTTAGCAAGCCGGAAATGATATTCAGCATGGTGCTTTTACCGCAGCCTGATGGGCCCAGCAGGGCATAGGCTCCGCCGTTGCGCCAAGTGTGTGTCATTTTTCTGATGGCGTAGTCGCTTCGTCCCTGTGGTGAGGGCGAGTAAGAATGCGCCAGTGAATCGAGAATAATTTCTGCCATGCTTATTTCCTCACAAACGGCGCGCAGATTGAATGAGCTGCTCTGACTGATCAAAAACATAGAGCTTATGCGTGGGCACATAGATGCTGATTTTTGCGTCTACGGCGTAGTCGTGAACACCAGGTAGGTGCAGCACCATGTTGATGTCACGATTGCGTACGTGAAGGAAAGTTTCGCTGCCACTGATCTCTGCTAGCTCAACGTCGACGGAAAGTTCAAGGTCGTCATCGTTGTGGGGGACCAGACTGAGATGGTTTGGTCGAATACCGAATTGGTATTGACCGTCTTCTAACTCGCCGAGATTCGTGTTGAGCGGGAAATGGATATGTTCGTCAAAAGAGACATTGCCTTCGCCGACGCTACCACGAATAAGGTTAATTGGCGGCTCACCAAAAAGTTCGGCACTGGTGACAGACGCGGGGTGGTGGTACACCTCTGCCGTGGGGCCAGATTGGATCACTTGACCTTCATGCATGAGCAATATGTTGCCACCCAGCGCCAAGGCTTCATTCGGTTCGGTGGTGGCATACACTGCGATCGTGTTGCGTTCGGCAAACAGTTCGCGCATCTCCTGTCTGAGCTCTTCGCGCAGTTTGTAATCAAGGTTCACCAAGGGTTCATCGAACAAAATCAAATCGGCATTTTTCACTAACGCTCTTGCCATGGCTGTGCGCTGTTGTTGCCCACCTGACAATTCAAGAGGAAGCCGATTCAGAAAAGATTCAATGTGCAGCATTTCAGCTATTTCCTGCACGCGCTCTTTGATGATGTGCTTAGGGTGTTTTTCTAATCGCAGTGGTGAAGCGATGTTTTCATACACCGTCATGTTGGGGTAGTTGATAAACTGCTGATACACCATAGACACGTTTCGCTCGCGAACCGGTACGCCAGTGACATCTTGCCCATTGAACAAGACCGTTCCAGAGGAAGGCTTATCGAGCCCTGCCATCAGCCGCATTAGGCTGGTTTTCCCTGCCAATGTTCGACCAAGTAATACGTTGAAAGAACCGGGCTCAATACGAAGGTCTATGTTGTCTAGCCACACTTCGTTGTTACTTACCCTTGTGACATTTTTCAATTCAAGTGACATGAAGGCTCCCTGATAAGTGTTGGGGTCGATGCCGCGGTGCAACAATACGTTTGGCGAAAACGCGCATCGTCATCACATTCCGAATGACATACGCTAGAACCGTGCCAATAGTTAATGAGATGTTAAGATATTGATTTATAGATATTTTAAGAGAGGGTGAACAGTAGGTGTGTGAAAAAAGTGTCACCCATTTTGTTGACTGTTAACAGAATGTGAACAATGCTTAACGCTCATTTTCTGTTCGAATGCGCATGGAAGGGATTCACAATGAGCGATATAGCTCACACTCATGATGAGATTATTCAGGCCTCTTGGCGTCGATGTCAGTCCCTTGGGCTGTCACCAAAGGCCACACCTGAAATCGTGCAGTTGAATCAAGGTCAATGGCATGATGCCCGCGATCGGTCTAATGACCTCATTGCGACCACTCAGGAGCAAGTCCTGCCTTTTTATGAAAATATATTGGTGAACAGCAATAGCCTTGTGCTGCTGGCAGACAATGATGGCAATTTGCTAAGCCGCTGGGGAAGACCGGGTTTTGTTAGCCAAATGGAAAAGCATTTGTTTGACCAAGGGACAAGCTGGCTAGAAAAATACAATGGCACTAATGCAGTCGGAACGGCTTTGCAAACAGGTGAAGCTGTTGCGGTGGGACGCGATGAACATTACTTGATCGCCAACCGTTATATGACGGCGTCTGCAGCGCCAATTTATAACAGTGATCGTCATCTTGTGGGTGTGTTGAACATATCGTCGGATGCGTATCTGCCCACCTCACATGTGAACGGCATGGTGAAGGTAATGACGCAGGCGGTAGAGAACCAACTGATCATCGCAACCTATCGTCATCATCACCACATGCTTATTTTCAATACCAGCAGTGATAACCTCACGAGCCAATGGGCGGGGTTGTTGGTGTTTAATGAAAGCGGAGACATTGTTGCTGCAAATCGACGTGCCGATCTATTAGTGGGTCAGACGTTGGCAGGTTTGAACATAGAATATGTAACGGGTATATCAGCGCTAAAGCTTTCTGCACATCCTGAAAATCATTCTCTTTCCTTTATTGGTCTGTCTAAATATCGTTTGTTTGGCGCGATCAAGCAGCCTATGACGCGGACAATTCGCTCCCCCTTTTCAACGCAGACGCCTGCATTCTCGCCCAACTCATCTGCGCCAATGCCAAAAAAAGCGGCTATTGCGCCTAGCGATCGCCAGTTGCCACATCTCGACCTTGGTGATCTGAAAATGCAAAAGGCAATACGCCAAGCGTTAAGTGTGGTTAACAGCGATATCCCTTTGGTTATACAAGGCGAAACGGGGGTAGGCAAAGAGGTGTTTGCGAAGGCGGTACATGCTTCGTCAAACCGCGCTAAGAAAAAAATGGTGGCGGTGAACTGTGCCGCGATCCCTGCTGAGCTGGTGGAATCAGAACTGTTTGGTTACGTAAAAGGCGCGTTTACGGGGGCCAATGCGAAAGGCAGCATGGGCTATATTCGTCAAGCTGATGGTGGCACCTTGATGCTGGATGAAATTGGCGATATGCCACTGCATGTTCAAGCGCGATTGTTGCGGGTGCTGCAAGAAAAAGCGGTGACACCGCTAGGCAGTACGGAAAGCTACCCTGTCGATTTTCGCGTGATTTGCGCAACCCATCAGTCATTGAGGTCGGCGGTTGCTGAGAAGCGCTTCAGAGATGACCTTTACTATCGTATCAACGGATTAACGCTGTTTTTACCCGCATTGTGCGAACGATCAGATATAGAACCCTTAGTCAGTGCGTTGTTACCTGAACTTGCAGCCGATCAAAATGTGGTTATCGACCGAGAAGTATTTCACTTATTTGCCCAGCACCCATGGCCGGGAAATATTCGTCAGTTGGTCAATACCCTCCGTGTGGCATTGGCGTTGTCACAGGGGGAGCGGATACAGACTCATCATTTGCCCGATGATTTTTTCTTGGATGTGCAATCGCCTTCTATTTCCACCCTGCCAGAAAATGACGTAGCAAGTCCGGTTGCACAGTCTGCGAGCTGGCGCGATACCCTTCCCGCGCTTTATGCGTCGTCCGATGGAAACATTACCCGCTTAGCGCAACTCACTGGTGTGAGTCGCAACACTATCTATAAGCGACTGCGTTCACTCGGTCTGAAATAGGGCGATTTACGCGATAATGGCAGCGATTTTTGTGCGTTATCAGTGTTCTGTTGCACGTTTTATTTGCGCGCTCTTGAGCATCTTAGTAAAAAGTTCCATTGATAAAGTTATAAATATTAGATGTGGCTCGCAAATGGTCTGATGAGTTTTTTTACAAAATACGTTCATTTATTGAACGTTTTAGATGCCCCTTGATACCGAATAAATTCATTCTTCGCGTGAATTAAATCCCCATTTACTGCAACAAAAGCATCATAAATGCGACTCTTTATGCGCTATCTATCATCTGCATTAATCACCTTATATTGGTTGTAAATCAGCCAATATATTCATTAATCGTTGTAATTGTTAGAAAATGTATCGTTGATCCCTGTGTTTCATGGATGTTAATTTTATTTCGCAGCATCGTTGCAAATGGAATGATGATAAGAATTACAGGACGTAGTATATGAATAAGAAATTTTTGGCAGTAGTAATCCCAGCAGTACTTTTCGCAGGCAATGTCAGTGCATTCGAAGCATATAATGGCGATGCGGGCTCAGTAGAAGTGTACGGACAACTTCGTGCAACGCTTTCTAAAGCCCCAGACAAAGATATTACGTTGAATGATGGCAGCTCTCGTGCAGGTGTTAACGCTCTTTACACTGTCACTGACGACATTGATGTATTCGCAAGACTTGAGTACAGCATCAGCTACGACAAAGATGCTATGGCTAACCGTCTAGGCTATTTCGGATTTACAGGTGACTTCGGTAAAGTCATTCTGGGTAAACAGTACCTGACTGCTGATGACCTATGGGGTGTTGATAACTCTTACTGGTTCGGTGGCTCTCACATCGTAGAAGGTACAGTTTCTGGCGGTAAACATGACAGCGCTGTTCGGTATATTCTTGAGACTGATTTTGCAACATTTGACGCAAGCTACGGTCTGGGTGAAGACGGTTCAGCAGCACAAGTAGCTGAACTATTCGTAAGCAAAGACATTGCAGGTTTTTCTGTAACAGCGGGTGTATCTTCTGCTGAGCAAGAGCATGGCGCATTTGACTACAAGGTTAACGAAACCAAGACTGTTAACGTTAAGGCAGGTGCAGTAGACGATCTTTACTACACATTGTGGGCAGATCGTACGTTTGGTGACTTGACCGTCAGTGCTCAGTTCGCAACCAGCGCAATTGAAAGTGATGCTTTGGCCGTAGACATTGATCGCCAAGGTTACACACTAGCGCTGAACTATGCATTGTCAGCTAAATCTGACGTCTACGGCGGGTACGAATTCACTGAGATTGAAGCGCGTGCTGACCAAGTTGGACTTGCTGAGAAAGATGACTACACCAATGTTTACGTAGGTGCAGTACACAGATTCAATTCATACTTCCGCCTTTGGGCTGAAGCGGCATACTCAGACGGTGTCACTTTGGGTTACAAGAACAACAAAAATGATGGTTTCAGTGTTTCACCTAGTGTTGTCGACGGTGACGCTCAGTTCGCCATCGGTGCACGCGTTTACTGGTAATCACTTCCACTAAATACGCTTAAACTTCACACTGCTTTGAAAGCCCAGCCTCGCGCTGGGCTTTTTTCGTTGCACCAAAATAGCATCATGTTTCGGTTTTCTATTGCAAAAATGCAGGGCATTAAAAAAAGGAGGGCTAAGACGATTTTTGATCCGCTAAGTGCAAAATGATTGGCTTTAAAAGCACAAGGTTGGCTTCTAAAAGATCAACGTCTCAATGCCGGACTTAACGCTAAGTTTTATAAAGGGAAATAGGTAAGTGATCTGATCGTTGTTAGTCAGTACGAAAGGTGAATGTCGGGGTTTTATTTATAAATACAAGGAAGGTTTTTTAATGCTTTCAGCCATTTTTATACCCATACCCGTATTAAAAAAGTTTCATATAATAGGTGTGAATATTCGCAAACTTAAAAATAATCGGAAAACAAGTTTGATTCATAATATGCCATATATTCAGGCAATATATAGATGCCTCTTATTTCTCTCCGGGGTATCTCTAAGTTGCTCTTGATAAAAAACGCGCCGAATTCGGCGTTTTTCTTTAACAGGACGAGGTTAGGCCCATGGAACATCAATCTACAATGAGAAAAAAGCTTCCTTCTTTCGTCGATGCGCGTTTGAATTCGTTTCTACGTGATATGACTGAACCATATGAAAATGGTCGGCCATTGCCCGTCAGCAGTCGACCGGGAAAAGATGCGGTGATCATGCAAAGTAATGACTACTTGTCGTTGAGTCTTGATAGCCATATTCAGAAAGCACATGTGGACGCCATTATTGCGTCGAATGAAAATGTGGTGATGTCTGCTGTTTTTCTTCAGGATGAGGATCATAAACCGGACTTTGAAAAGCGTCTGGCAGAGTTTGTGGGGTTGGAGGGCTGTGTACTTTCTCAATCTGGATGGTCGGCGAATATCGGCTTATTGCAAACCATCTGTGAGCCGAAAAAATGCGTATATATCGATTTCTTTGCGCACATGTCACTATGGGAAGGCGCCCGGATTGCGGGTGCACGGATTATCCCTTTTATTCACAACAGCGTATCAAACCTTAAACGACAAATTAAAAAATACGGCCCTGGTATTATATTGATTGACTCGGTTTACAGCACGATAGGTACCATCGCACCGCTTCGCGCCATCTACGAAGTGGCTCAGGAGTTTGATTGTGCGTTGGTGGTTGATGAATCGCATTCGCTTGGCACGCATGGGCCAGACGGCTCGGGCCTAATTAATGAAATGGAAGTGCGGGATCAAGTGGACTTTGTTACGACCAGTCTTGCAAAGGCGTTTGCTTATCGAGCTGGGGCAGTACTTGGTCCAGCGAGTCTTATCAAAGCGTTACCGTTTGTGTCGTTCCCTGCGATATTCAGTTCCACTGTATTGCCGCAGGAGGTCGCAAGGCTTGATGCGACATTGGACGTGATAAAAAAGGGCGATGAGAAGCGAAAGCGCTTGTTTGAAATCTCGGATGTGCTGCGCATAGGACTTCGTGATATCGGCTTTAAAATCCGTAGTGAATCCCAAATTATTTCTCTGGAGTGTGGTGATGAGAAAAACACAGAACATGTGAGGGATTTTTTGGAAAGCAACGGTGTGTTCGGTGCGGTGTTCTGTGCACCGGCAACGGCAAAGAACAAAGCATTGATCCGGTTCTCCTTGAATGCTGATATGAGCTATCGGGAGGTAGATCATGTGCTGACTGTTTGTCAGGCTGCTTATGAAAATTCTGATCTCACCTTCCATTGAAGTAAGGCTTGGTAAATCATGTATGGATAAGAAGCTCTGCAATGGCAGAGTTTTTTATGAAAGCCAGGTCGTTATTTTGTCTCTCAATTGCTGCTGCTCGGAAGGTTTGATAATGAAGTCTGTCATGCCTGAGGATGAGATTTTTTCGAGAGTAGGTCGAGAATTGTCACCTGTGTGAGCAATAATAGGGACATCAGCATAAGCTTGGAGTGAAGAGCGAATACGACGCGATGTTTCCAGCCCATCCATCACAGGCATTTCGATATCCATCAGGATCAAATCCACATGCTGTTTATCTTGTTTAAGCATCGCTATTGCATTGTGACCATTGGCGCATTGAATAACGTTAAACCCCTGTTTTTCTAAAACGATAGAAGTCATTTGGCGGAGTGACTCACTGTCATCCACTACCATAATGGTTTGTGTCTCGGTATTGTTTGGGGTTTGTGAACGCTTGTTGGGTATTGAAGCATCTACGGTGTCGAAAAATAACTGCTCAATCACCCTTGGGGTATTCAAGCGCCATGCTAGCCCCTCAATCCAGATTGGGTTGTACACAGCATGCGATTGAGGGCCGGTCGATGAACTGTTGTGCAGGTATATGATTTTTGCTTCAGTGAACGAAAGTAAAGGTTCTATATGGCCAAGCACATCACCATTTGTTCCTACACTCTCCAAATCGACAATGATGACATCGTATTCAAAATCAAACTCGGGCTTCTTCAGAACGTGCAGCACATCGATAGTTTGCTGGTTGAAGCCCATTTTTTTACTGATTTTCGCCGTACGCCGGACTAAATCAGCGTCATTGGTCACCATCAGCATCGATTTAAGCTTGATCAGGTTGTGTTTGATATCTTGAGCAATTGAGGAGTCTAATGTGGGGAAGGTGAGAGTGAACGCAGTCCACTCCCCGGCCTTAGAATCGCAACTGATTTCGCCACCAAAGGAACGCATGACTTTTCGGCAAAATGGCAATCCCAGTCCGTAATTTCCGGTTCTTCCTGTGGTGTAAAAGTCCTCGAAAATGAGGTCAAGAATATCACTGGATATTCCCTGACCATTGTCACGAACAATGATTCGATTTTCCCTATCACCGACTTCCACCATCAGATCTATCGCAAAGTCTTCTCCGATTCGATGATGAAAAGCGTTTTTAAACAGGTTATAGATAACGTACTTCAGCAGGGTATCGCTGCCAAAAAAATCAAAGGTATCGGTGTTTCTAATGGTGATCGCCGTTTTGTCTGTGGCGCTCGTGAAACCAAAACTATCGACAGCATGTTGAAGCACATTTTTGACAGCGTGCTTTTTAAACGTTGAACGGGAAACGCGGTTTTCATCAATGGACGTCAGCAGAAGATCGATGGTTTCATTACCGGCACGAATGATGTTCATCGCGTCGTCACTGATCTCACGGAGTAACAAGACGTCTTCTTCGCGGAGTTGATAAACCCGATTGTTGCTGTCCTTAGGATCCGGAATCGTCAAACGTATTAAATCAATGGAAGAGCAAAGACCACTGAGCGGGTTTCGCATTTCGTGAGCAATACCTGCACCAAACACTTTGGCAATCGACACTTTGGTTTCATGCTCTTGTTGATTGCGGAAGAAAAATAAATTGCCGAAAAGGTAGATGAAAAGGAACACTGGCATGTAGGTCCAATCCATCGAGAATGCGAGGTGATACCCCTTCTCAGCCCAGGCCCAGATCGTTGCCATGGTAATACCTGCCAATGTTTGAGCAAACATTACCCAAGTAATATGTACCAGCAATATGTGAAGGAAAATTGCGGCCATAAAGGAAAGTAGCCAAACGGTGGACCAATTGTTCATCAATAGCATATAGAAGAAAAAGAAGGGAAGAACAATGGAAATGGCGATTTGATAGAACCAGTGCATACGTTCTTTCAGTGCGGGACTTAGCTTGTTTCTTACTAATACAATGACAAAAAACAAGCAACAAAACAGTCGAAGAGGCAAGTTTTCATAAGCTTGAGGATATATAAATTGCCAAATGAAATAGTAAGCCGGAAAGCCAATTAATCCCATCCAGCTCACGAGTGTCAGGTTTGGTTCAGCGTATTGATAAACTTTGCGAAATGCCGCTTCCATGCTTTTGATAAAATTCTGCCATAGTTCAATGTTAATAGCCAAAAGGTCTATCTTGGGTATTTTTCCCATCAAAGTGAAGGGTGCTAGCCAAAATTAATATATTGGTTAATGCTCTGGCGTGTATCTCATGGGACTCCAGTTTCGAACGCACATATTATCATTGATAAACTAAGAAAAATGAGTGTTCATATTCATATTGATGAACAAGAAATGACTATGCCTACAATCGATTCATAGGACAGACTTTATACAAACAGTAGCGACAGTGGTGTCTTATTATTTGTACAATTATCACGTTTGTATCTGAGCAAACGAATATGAAGTATCGCGGGGGGGAGAGCAGAAAAATGAAGCGCAAACCGCTTTGGGTCAAGGTGTTAATAAATTGCGTAACAATGGCCTATTTCGAAGCGATAAGTGACAACTAAGAAATAGACCATAACAACGATTGGCTCCAATCACATGCGTGAAAGGATTATTTCTTGCCTTCTTTTTCCTGACGAGTCAGTTCTTTGATTTGGCGGCTGATTTCACGACGTTCTTTAGAGATTTCCGCGCTGTTGATGATGTGGTCATCGACGCGATCTTCATAGTCTGCTTTCATGTTCTTGACGATTTCAACGATTTCGTCGTGAGTCATGTCTGGCTGAATGTAGTCAAGCAGGTTCTCAAGCAAAGTAACGCGCTTTTGGTTGTCGCGGATTTTTTTCTCGTTGTCCTGAATTTCCCGCTTCAGTTTATTTTTGCGACGAGAGAACTTAACGATCTCGAATACATTGTTCATAGGTCTTTAACCTTCTATGTGTGATCCTGACGAAATTAAACCACATCGAGGGAGCGGGAAACAGTCTTTTGATCAAGGAAAAGCGAGTAATTGCTAAAGATGTAATGGACGTGGAGTGCAGATGTGTATTGGGATGCATTTGTCATCATGCAAGGAGTACATTGTACGGTATGTTTACGCTACATGATGACAAATGAAAGTAAATTACTCGATCGTGCCCTCTAGGCAAACATGCTCATTCTCCGTCTTCAAGTTGGCTCCTCGAAGCATGGCATTAACCAGTTCTGTCGCATCGAACTTCTCCAGTGCTTCATGCGCGCCAACTTGCTTCGCGCGGTCAACACTGATTTCACTTGATAATGAGGTATGAAGAATCAGATAAGCCTCTGAAATTGCGCTATTACTCCGAATCTCAAACGCCAACTCATATCCGTCGATACCCGGCATTTCAATATCGCTGACAACAATATCAAATGGTCTGCCTTCTAAGGCGGAACTCTTCAACTTTTCGAGCGCATCAAGCCCGTTGGCACTCACGACATAGGGGATATTAATGCTGTCGAGCGCTTCTGAAAGCTGACGTCGAGCTAAGCTACTATCATCCACCAAGAGGATATGCATGGGTTTAAGTTTTTCACGGTCCACATCAGCAAGGATCGGATGTAGCTTATCGTAAGAGGTCGGAAATACTTTAGACATAATGAGTTCGACGTCGAGCAGTTGGACGATTTTTTCATCCACATGCATTACCCCGGTCAGGAATGCGTGCAATCCTAATGTGTTTGGTGGAGGGGTGATATTTCGCCAGTCACATTCGCTGATCTTTTCAATGCCTCGCACGAGAAACCCAACCACACGACGTTGGCAGTCTGTAATGATGATAAAGCAGTCTTTGTAATCTTCTTTGCTTACGGGTGGATAGCCAATCGCTTTCGCCATATCAATGACAGGGGTAGTGATGCCCCGCATGTTGGCAGTGCCAATGACGGTGTGGTGAGAGCCAGGAAGTGCTGTCAGTGGGCAGAAGGGAACGATTTCTCTCACTTTAAGCGTGCCAATAGCAAATGTCTGCATGGCAGAAAGTTTAAAGAGCAACATTCCCTGAGATTCATTGGCCTTGCTTTTCATATGAGCGCCTGTCAGTAAGCAGATGTGTTTTAATGCTTGTTCTTTAATTGTAGCTTTTCATCGTCATGATAACACCTAGGTTCTTCTGATTTATCAGTGAAGATTAGCAAAAAATTCTGTGATAGTGATTTGATTTGTAAGGATCTGTTATGTGGCTTGGCGATTGAGGTTTCGCTTTGTTCAAGGATTTTTTCTATTATTAAGGGTAATTGATAGGTTACGCGCTAAATAATAACGCGATGATGAGCCGTGCAATGAAATGTGTTTTACTGGTCATCTGAATTAGACACTAGTATCCACATACTGAAGTGATCAAAGAGCGGTTAGTAGAACCATGACGAGTATTTTAGATTCCGTAGATTCCCGCACCCGCCTCGTTGGTGAAAATAGACTCGAGTTATTGATTTTTCAACTTGGTACGCGACAGCTTTTTGCTATCAACGTCTTCAAAGTTCGTGAAGTCCTTAAAGTGCCACATCTTAATCAGATGCCAGGTTCTCACCCTAAAATTTGTGGTGTGGCGACCATTCGTGGTAACGCGATTCCTGTGATTGATATGCGCCAGTCAGTAGGGATGCGCCCACTTGAAAAAGATCAGGATGCGAACCTGATCGTGACCGAATATAACCGCTCCATTCAGGCTTTTTTGGTGGGTAAAGTGGTTTATATCAAGAATATGGGCTGGAATGAAATCATGGAGCCGCCGAGTACTGGGCGCGGTAACTACTTGACGGCGATCGCCAAGCTAGAGCATGAAAATGAGCATAAGCTGGTTGAAATCATCGATGTTGAAAAAGTGTTGGCTGAGATTGTTTCCTATGACATCGGTATTTCTGAGGAAGTGCTTGATCAGGACTTGTCACATCACTTAATGGGCAGAAAAGTCTTGGTGGTTGATGATTCGTCCACCGCCAGAAAACAAGTAACAGAAACATTGAAACAACTTGGCATTGAATGCATTGAGATGAAAAATGGCGCGCATGCATTGAATTTGCTTAAGTCATGGTGTGATGAAGGCAAAAAAGTCACTGACGAAATATTGTTGATGATCACCGATGCTGAGATGCCAGAAATGGACGGATACAAGCTGACGTCCGAAGTTCGTGCCGATAGCAGAATGAGCAATCTCTATGTTGCGTTGAATACGTCGCTAAGTGGCAGCTTTAATGAAGCCATGGTTGAAAAAGTAGGCTGTGATCGTTTTGTGTCTAAGTTTCAACCTGATCTCTTGGTGGATGTGGTGCAAACGCGTATGCGAGAAGCGCTGGAGCAAAAGTGAATTATTAGAAAAAGCGAAGAAGAGGGAACAGATACACGGCAAGCCATTGCCCGCTTTTCACCGATATTGCGCATTTACCCCATCGTTGCTTTTTCGCAAGGTCGCCCAAACCATTGCGTGGCAACGACGAGTCCCTTTCTGTGACTATGTATGCCTGAGATTTTATTCACTTTTTCTGTGGATAACTCAGTGAGTGTTACGTGTTGTTATTGCTTTTACCCTTGAAAGACGCGGACTGTGGTGCGACATGGGCTGGGTGGTCATAAATTGCACGCTCTTTGTTATTTTGTAAGACTCTTCACTTTTACTTCGGTTTTGAAAAGCAAATTCGTTAAACTGTACAACAAGTGGAAAAGGCCCGTTAAAAAATGAAAAATTTGGAGTACCTAATTGATCTCTGTTGAAAAATATGAGGGATTGACCGCACGGATCGCGATACTAAATGAAGAGATAAAACGACAGGATGTCGAATTCTACCTTTTCGTTCCTGGAGAACTCGATTTTTCCAAGAACGTATTGAGCGAAGACGATTTTTATAACACGGTGCTTTCTAACACCCGTACGTATTTTACGTCTCAATATCATCTTCCTCTTGTACACTCACGCTTGGCTAGCCGGGACAAACTCCCATCGGATAAATATCGCGTCAGTTTGAGTTTGTATGCTTACCAGTATTCACTGTCCTTAGAGAAAACGACCCACCGTTTTTTTGATTCTCTTAAAGATCTTGAAGAAGAGGATGCAGTTGAGCAGCTTGAAGTGATCACGGACATGGCGGTGGAAATTTTGCGTCGTCTGCGCCGTTATAAGCCAAAAGATGACAGCCTGATCAAGTACTTCAATAATATTGATAATTACTTGTCATGGCTCACCGAGCAGCGTTTTCTGTCTCTTGTGGCTCACATGCCAAGAAGCGCAGCGTTCAAGCCTATCCGCGAGCAATTGATTAAATTCTGCGAATCAGAAGCGGCTTATCGCCTCGATCGCAACTATAACTCGCTCAAAGCGCAAAATGATCCAACCCGCATGGTAAACAAAATGCGTCTTGCGCGACGTTTGATTGAATACCCGGTAACGATCCGTCAAAACGACGTGGTTCTGGGACAAACACTGAATAAGATTGCGAAGGGCACAGCAACTGGGCTTGTGATGATTTTCGTGACTATCGCGATTATCCGTATGCGAAGTTTCCTTGGCGAAATCACTTTGTCGTTTGTTCTCGCGATGGCAGGTTTATATGCATTACGTGAAATCTTTAAAGATGATCTTCGTGATGTATTGTGGCGCTGGATTCGTAAAGGTCGCCCCAAATGGCGCAAGTTGTTTACGGACCCAACGTCGGGGCAGCGAATAGGCAATCAGCTTGAATGGCTCGATTATATTCCGTTCGACAAGATCCCTGAAGATGTGCGAAAAGTACGTCGTGGGAAGCTTCGTCAACGGGAAGAGTCTGTTGTTCGCATTAAAATGGTGACGCAAATGTCGACCACGAAATTCCTCAGTGGGTATGACATGACACGAGAAGTGTGGAAAGTAGATTTCCGTCCGTTTTCTCGTCTGATGGCGCGTGGTAAGCAGCGTTTTTATACCCTTAATGAAGGGAAAGTGACGCAGGAATCTATCGATAAACGTCATCAGTTCAATTTGATTTCTAAGCAGAAAAACCAAGATGGCAGCATGACGCTACAACGTTGGAAGATAACAGTGAATCGCTCAAAAGTTGTTGATGTAGAAGAAGTTTTTGGTTGATTGATGCTAGTTGTTGAAACACACACGATCAGCACAAATGTGGCTGTAACCCCAATATAACATTTGGTTCATATAGGCTGTCATGGCCTATTTTGGGGCAGTAAATTTAAAATATTGAATAGGCAGTATATCCGTCTTGTCATAGAACACCTCTCGCCTTCGCGGTGATTTTCCGCATTACATCGTGTCTGTGGTCTTTCGCCATGACATTATGGGGTCATTGTCGTGTACGAGGGAGAGGACTTGTTTTTATTTTTAAAATTAAATTAAATCAGCGCCTTACCTTGCGAAACCGGACACCATGTACCAACCTTATTGCATAAGCATGGATAAGGATTGTGTATGCCCTCACGTACAATGAAAAACAAAGGAGTGGTAGGGAAAGTCCTACTTCCTACTTTGCTCATAAATCTTCTTTCTCTCGCCGTGCCGTTAACGGTTTTACAAATTTACGATCGTATTTTACCTAACCAAAGCTACGGTACGGCCACGCTACTATTGGCTGGCGCGACGTTGGCCGTTGCCATGGAAGCAATCATTCGATTTGTGCGCACTTGGTTGTTGTCAGCCGCGGCGAGCAATACCGAAAAAGCAACGTATCAAACATTGGTAGAAAGAGTGACGAGCACTTCATCTCGTCATATTCGTCAACTTGGTGTTGGTGGCATTGAAGAGGGACTGGGCGCCGTATCCAAAGTTAAAGACTGGTATTCGGGAGGGGTAATTGCGGGCTTTATAGACCTTCCTTTTGCGCTGATTTTCTTGGGTTTGGTGGCTTACATCGGCGGCGGATTGGTGGCGATACCTTTGGCAGTTTGGCTCATTACATTGGGGATTGTTTGGCTATCTTCTCTTCGCGTTAAAAGCTTAAGTGAAGAAGCTTCCAAAGATGAACAGGAGCGAAAAGCGTTCTTGAACTTGCTAAGCCAAACCATTCAGGGAGTAAAACGTCAGGCCGTTGAATCTCGAGTATTTAATCAGTTTAAATCCCTCAATAATGTTCGATCTCAGTCTAAAGCAAAGGAAGAAGAGCATAACGCTTTTGCTCAAGAGTGTATTCAGCTCGCAGCGTTAGCAACTTCCGTTTTACTGGTGATTACCGGTAGCTTGTGGGTATTGGATGGTCAGTTAACTACAGGTGGATTGGCCGCATGTTCCATCTTGTCGGGTAGAGCTGTCGCACCGTTAAGCGCTTTGGTGGGTGTTCGAATCAAGCTCAGTTCCATACACAGTGCTAATCAGGCAATAGAAAAGTTAAGTGAATTCTCTGATTCTTCGACGTATCAAGGTTCCACTTCCGAGCGGCTCATTTCTGAGCAATCTCAAACTACACTGACTGGTCTTGGAGCGGTGGGCGATTTTCAAGTGCTCGAGATCAAGCAAGCGACCGTTGAAAGGTATGGTGAACTTACTTTTTCAGATATCACGCTCAGTAAAGGCGAATGGGTATTGCTGGAGAGTGAGAATCGCCATATCGACAGTCATTTCTTATCATCGATTGCAGGTATTGATGCTATGACAACGGGAGAGTGCTTCATTGATGGGGAATCCGTTTCAATAGCATCCGTAAACAAGATTGCAGCTTATTGTGGAGTAAAAGGGCAACTGGTGTCGGGCACCATACTCGATAATTTGTGTGGCTTTGATCCCGAAAAAACGCAAAGCGCCAACGACTACGCTAAGCGTTTGGGATTAACAAAAGAAATGACTCGCTTACCTGATGGGTTAGAAACACACGTTGGCCATACGAGTGCTTCTTTGTTGAGTATGGGCAACGTGAAGATGCTCAATATCGCGGCTCAGCTAGCAAGTGACAAGCCCGTAGTGATGTTGGACAGACCAGATTCATCTCTTGATTTAGACGCCCTTCGAAACCTAGTGAAGGTGTTGGAAGAAGAAGTGTTGGCAGGACGCACGATACTGATGGTGAGCTATCATCCGAAACTTCGTGAATTAGCGAATCGAATCATCACAGTGGAGAGTCGAGCAATTAAGACTGAAAACCCAAGTGATCGGGAGGCTGCTGCATGAATCGTATAGATGCTGGTAATCGTGTAGACACGAACAGTCGACAAAAGGTAATGAGCCATTTAGAAACCGAGAGTATTTCTGTTCTGAAACAACTGGAAGTTAACGCCAATATCCAGTTGTTCGCTCATCAATGGGTCGATGAGAATGGCATTGAATCAATAGATGATATGTTTGCCATGTTCGATAGGCTTGCATTGCCATATCGATTGGTTGCTAACCTAAATGAGGTAGGTGATCACAAGTTAGTATTACTGGTACTTGGTGAAAACGAGTTGGTTTCCGGTTATATAGAATCCACGCGATTTGTTGCTTCCAACACGAGTGGGCACATTGTCGATGCCCCGCAGTTTTGCATCGTGATAGATGGTCCTCCCTTAGAGAAGGCTTCTCCTGATTGGGTTGGCGAAAGGTTACATGCGTTTCTCCCCATCATTCCTAAATTACTGCTGGTTAGTTTTGTCACCAACTTGTTTGCACTCGCGGTTCCATTCATTACGATGTCGATCTATGACCATGTTATTGGTGGTGATGCAGGACACGAACTACAGGGGATTGCCATTGGTGCGGCATTGCTGTTTGTGATGATGGGCTGGCTAAGAACATTGCGTAGCCGTGTTTTTGTTTCAGTGTCAAACCGAGTGAGCCGCGAGATATCTCAATCTCTGGTTCAGCGCCTGCTTCGCAATAGCTATGCTCAAAATCAGCAAATGGCGTCTTCTAGCCAACAAAACCAAGTGATGCTGTCTGAGCGTATTTCAAATGTGTTGTCAGGGCCACTCGGAAATGCGCTGTTTGATCTGCCATTCATTGTTATTTTCGTGTTGGCGATAGGTGTGCTGGGCGGTTGGTTAGTCCTGGTTCCTATCGTGTCTTTGGTTCTTTATTACCTATTGGCAAAACGTTCTATCCGCGCTAGTAGCAAGCGTGCAATGCAATCGACGGTTGCTGGTACTAATCGTCAAAACATGACGAATGAACTGTCCTCTAAGCTTGCCTTTATTCGCAGTGCTGGCTTCTCTGAGCACTGGATTCAACGCTTTAAAAAGGCCAATCTTCTCGCCTCTACAGTGACTTTCAATCAATCGGTTCTCCAGAGTCGGTATACCTCTATTTATTACTTCATTGGTGTGGGCTCGACATTGGCCGTAATGGGGTTAGGGATAGAGCTCATTTTTGAACAAATCATGACGCCCGGTGGTTTGATTGCTTCCATGATGTTGATATCTAAAGTGACAGGCCCTGCTCAGGTATTGGTGAATAGCGCGATGCGTTTTAATAGCTTTAGTCAGTCCAAGTTGCAAGTGAACCGTATTCTGTCTCAACCGTCGGAGCGTGAATTTAGTTATCAGCATCACCCGTTGCCAATGCTAGCACCTAGATTGAAATTAGAGCAGGTGACGCTGCGTTATCCCAAGCAGAGTCGTCCGGCATTGAATGGCGTGAGCTTTGATATTGAAGCGGGTGAAATTGTCGCGATTACTGGCCCTTCTGGGAGTGGTAAATCAACGTTGATCGAAGTGCTATCGGGCCTACAGCTTATACAAAACGGTATGGTTGAGCTTGAAGGCGTTAACCTCGCGCAATACGACCCGCAGCTTTATCGCCATTGGTGTTTTATTCGTGCAGCATACCCTGACTTGCTCACCTTGAGTATTCGGGAGTGGTTAAGTGATGGACATAAAGTCGAAGATCAGAAAATGATTTCTGCGATTGAAATGGTGGGCGGGAAGCGTTGGTTCGAGACGTTAGCTGGTGGGCTAGATATGTCCATTAGCAGTATTCAGCCGGATAGCCTTTTTGACATGTTGTCAGGCAGTGTCGCGCAGATCCTCATTGATGCGAAAGCGCTGGTTTATGACTACCCAATGTTCTTAATGGATAACCCAGTGCCTGATGCGCATCCAAATGCCAAGCGTATATTTGGTGAGTTTGTGCAATCCAAAAAAGGAAAAGCAACGGTGATCTTCACGTCCCACGATCCGGGTTTAATCAAGCTTGCCGATAAAGTCGTGGTGTTAAATGAAGGTACCGTGGTTTATTCAGGCCCATTAGAAGCAGAGCAGCCTTCAGAACCTCAATCGTCTCAAAAACCGTCTGCTCAACAAAATGCAGCCCATCAAGAACAATCAGAGTCCAAGCAAGGAGTCGCTAATGGCTAAACAACCTATCGAGAAGGGCAAGCGCTTCGGTGAACTTGTGGAATCACAAAATACGGCTCGTACATTGTCGCTAGCGACGTGGTCGGTTGCTTTGTGTGTGATTGCTTTTGTCACTTGGTCTGTTATCACTCAAGTAGATGAAATTGCGAAAGCAAAAGGCGCGGTGATTCCTGAGGGCGAGAAGCAAGTATTACAAAGTGAAATCGGTGGGAAGTTAAAGCAGATTCTCGTTAAAGAGGGCCAATTGGTTGAGAAAGGCCAGCCGCTTGTTGAGTTCGATGCCACTTTCCAGCGCTCGGCACTTGAAGAATTGAAGTCTCAACAAGTCACGCTTCTCGCCAGTGTGGAGCGTATGAATGCTTTACTTGAACAACGTGAGCCGAATCTGGCTGAATTCGAGGTCGATTATCCAGAGATCGTCAGCCAACAAAAAGCGCAGTTGAACGCGCAAAAAGCCCTCTATTTCCAAAAACGAGTGGTACTTGAGAAAGAGAGTGAGCAAATTGCAGAGCAGCTTCGCAGTGTTGAAAAGTCTTTACCTAGCTATGAGAAAGAACTCGACGCCACCACACAAGAATTGAACTTACTGGAAGATGGCTATAAGTCGGGCAATATTTCTCGTTTACGTGTGCTCGAAATGCGCCAAAAACTGGCCAGCATCGAGCAGAAAATTGAAGAAGCTCGTGGCAAAAAGTCGGTATTGATTAGGCAAGCAGACAGCAATGATCAAAAAATTGAACAGCTTTTGGCTGAGACGAAAGTAAAAGTGAGCGACGAACGTTCTAAAGCTGTGTCTGATTTATCTGCACTGAATGCCAGAGTGCGTTCAAGCCAAGCGAAATTGACAAACACCCTGTTAGTGTCACCGCTACAAGGCTTGGTGCAAAGCATACCAAGCACACAGGATGGTGGTGTTATTCAGCCGGGTGGCACGGTAGTTGAAATTGTGCCTGTCGGAGGGAACGCTGACTTCAAAGCACGTTTGTCCCCAAGAGATATTGGTTTTGTGAGTGTTGGGCAGCCCACTCGAATCAAGATTGATGCGTTTGATTACAGCCGCTTTGGGGCTTTAAAAGGGGCGGTAGAGAGTATTTCACCGACCACAAGTCAAAGCGAACGTGGCGAGATCTATTATGAAGTTGTAGTGTCGGTTGATACGCCTTACTTCCGTGATAACCCTGAAAGCTTTTCCATACTGCCGGGTATGACGGGTGAAGTAGACATCACAACTGGCGAGAAGTCGGTGTTCCAATACTTATGGAAACCGATTTATACCAATGTGAGCGTGGCGTTTGGAGAGCGGTAAAGTCATCCACTCTGGCTTGCATAAAAAAGGAGCACATGCCGTGCTCCTTTTTTATCTAACCGAAGGGGTGATGTTCTAGTTATTTGGGTCTATGTCAGGCAGTCCGTCAACGTCATTATGATGGTGTAAAGAATCATCAATAGATGGGTTAGCGGTATGGTGAGACAGCCCATCACTCATACCATCGTCAGTTTTCTCGGCCTCAGAAGCACTCTCGGCTTCACTGAAAATGATATCGATATCCTGTGCCATTGGCTCATGGTGTAGCGGTGAATCCATAGACGATGAGTCAACATTAATACCCAGAGCGTCGAGGTAGGCATGGGCACCAGAGCGCTGTTCGTGTTCACCTATCGCTGTATGTTCCAGGTTTGCCGTCACCTCATCAAAATGATGAGTCACTTCATCAGGGGTGCTGAAAGAGGCATCCGGTTCATCCGCTTGGCTCATGCCGGGTGCTGGGGGAGGTGGTGGTGGGGCGATTGGCGATAAATCCATGCCAGTTAGCGTGGTTTGGTCAATGTGATGTCCACTGTTTCCATGGACGGATTGCGAATGCAAATGCAGGTGCACCGCGACTTGTGAGTTTTGATCGCCTCCTAAGGTTAAAACAAACGAGTCGGTTTCGTCTGTACCACTACCGTATGAGCCTCCTGTGTGTGTTTTAACGACCCCTGAAGATTGTTGGTAATCGTAATTCAACTCTCCCGTTGCAGGGTTGACATGCAAAGTGCCGAATTGCCCATGTAAGGTCGTCAATGAATGCCCATGGCCATCCGATATTCCCCAGCCTGTCATTGACGTAGGGGTACCTTGGTGAATAATTGGAGGAACTCCAATTGACACATGCAGGTTCTGATTGCCTGCACTGCCGGTAATTTTTGCAGGGGCAACGAGGGTTGGCATTGGTGGAACATCGCTGTGTCCATCAATACGCATTTCAACTTCTTGAGTTGTAACGCCCCCGTGTCCATCATCGACCAACAAAGAAAACTTATCGGTCAATTTTTCGCCATTATTTAAAGCATTAACATGGCTATTGCTGTTATTAAGTGTATAGACCCAAGTTTGTGTATTGCTGTTATAGGTAACAGAACCATACTGTGGCTGATGTTGGCTATCAATAGTGACAGAATGTTGATCGCTATGATCAACATCGCTAATCGTTATCTGTCCTGATACATCACGATTTGAATCCTCGCTAATAACATGAGGGCCTTGCTGTACCTCTGTTACGAGCGGTTTGTCATTGGTGCCGGTGACTTTGATGACAATATCTTGTGCGCTACCGTCTTTACTGTATACCCGGTGAGTGACCAGTACGTCTTCGTTGGCTGAAAGGTGCTGTAGTTTGTCGTTATGTACGTCGTATGTCCAAGTGCCATTGGCTGAGATATGCAGAACACCATCAAAAGGGTCATTGATCTTTGTTCCCGTACCATATCGAAACCCTTGTTCACCTGCATCGGGGTCATTGACAAAAATATGCCCGCTTACTTCGATAACATTATTGTTATTTGAGAGCATGCCTTTATCTTCAATAACCTCTCCTTGCAACTGGCCAGAGAAGGATGCGTTATCTGCCACCGCTGCCAGGTTCATGCTTGCGTCCGTGGGTGTCACGCCACCATGGCGATCAATGACATCATAGGTAAAGTGCACGTCTCCGTTGTAGTCTTTTTCTGGCGTAAAGGTGAAACTGCCATCGGCATTGGTGCTGATTGAACCATGGTCGGCGCTTAAGTGGGTGGCTCTTAGCCAGCCTTGATCGTTGCGGTCACTATCACTGGCATGGGCTAACAAATCTTGTTGGGTTAATATAACCTGTTTATCTTCAATGCCTTGGGTTAACACAAGTCCACCAGTCACAGTTGGAGCATCGTTACTACCGTGCACGGCGACAGTGACCGTTTTACTGACTTTGCTTCCATCAGTCGATAACGCTTCAATGGTGAAATGCTCGTTCCATTCATCGCCTTCACCTAAAGATATCGCTTTAGATTGATCAACAATGAACTGCCAGTTGCCATCAGCATCAACCGAAAAATCACCATATTTACCGGCAGTTTGGGTGACAGTCCAACTTACAGAGTCATGTGTGTCAGTATCATGTGCGAGTAGCTGTCCTGTAATTTGTGCACCCGCGTTTTGATCTTCAATCACATCACCAAGATGATTGGGTGAATCGATAACAACGTGATCTTCGGTCCCTTTAATTTCGACAGATAAGGACTGGCGAGTGCCATCTGGCGCAACTAAAGTGATACTTTCGTGTAAAGATTCTCCTTCTTTTAAACCTTGAATCGATGGGTTGCGATTATCACCGTTATACAACCAAACTAGCTCCCCCTTGTGAGGGCCATGCGAAAATGTTGTGAGCTCGAACTTGCCATAATTGGTTTGGATATCAAGAGGCGAGCCAACTTGCCAAGTGACAGTTTTACCGCCAAATTCAATGTTGACCTGATCGACGCTATTGTCACTATCGGTAATTGTTAATTGATGCCAATGCGAGCTAGCGTAATTGCTACCACCAAAGTTGCCATAAGAGTTAACGCCAGGATCGATGTCTTCTTTAACTGAGTCCGTTGAGACACCGCCAAACACTGTCTTGTCATCAACGGCCGCTAGGTTGGTGGAGGCGCCTGTATGTGTAATACCACCGTGAGCATCTTTTACGTCATAAGTAAAATGTACGTCTCCGTTGTAGTCTTTTTCTGGGGTGAAGGTGAAGGTGCCATCGCCATTTATTAATATCGATCCATGGTCGGCGTGTAGGTTTTCAATGGTCAGTAATCCAGCATCGTTTTTATCGACATCAACGGTATTCGCTAACAGTTGCGCGGTGGTTAAGATTTGGCGTGTATCTTCGCTGCCACTTTGTAGTACGACCTCGGATGAGCAATAGGGGCGGTCATTACTGCCATGAATGGTGATAACAATATCGTGTGTTGTACCATCTTTTGAGTGAACCGTAATCGTGTCGGTTAGGTTTTGGCCTTCACCAAGCTGGTCAATCGCAGTGCCACGCGTTGTGGGTCTGGCACCTATACCTGATAGATGCCCAGCATCGACATGGTAATGCCAGGTGCCATCGGTGAGTAAGATTAGATCGCCATAGGTGCCGTGATAGTCATAACCATTGCTGCTTTGGCGTTCAAATCCTGACTCGCCTACATCGGGGTCTGTGATGGTCAGCTTACCATCAGCATAGAGTGTTGTATTGCCAAGTGTGGCGATGCCTGGTTGCGCATAGTCAGGTGACATGTCGACACCCGCGCTGTTTTCGGTAACACTGCCAGTATCGACACCTGCGATGATCGCAGAGTCGTTGCTACCTTGAACATTAATTTGAATATGTTGTGTTGCTGTAGAGCCATCACTTGAAATAGCGACAATATCAAATCCTTCTGTTTGATTTTGTCCCGCCGTTAAGTGCTGTGCTTTGGCCGGATCTAATTGGTAATGCCAAGTACCATCTTTCGCGACACTGAAACTGCCAAAATTACCGGTTAAATTCTGCGTTTGAAAATGCACGCTGTCATCTTTATCAACATCGTGTGCTTGTAATGTGCCCGATAGGGAGGTTTTTTGATCTTCAATGGCAGTGCCTATCGATGCTGTTAACGAATCGGGAGTATCGATAATGACGCTATCTTCTGTGCCTTTAATCGTCGCTGTAATAGGAATGCGTGTGTCATCTGCGGTGATCAATGTCATGTGATCGGTGAGACTTTGATCATCTTTTAATTGTTGAATTTCAGGGTGATTATTATCTGCGATATAACGCCATTTATTATGTCCATCAAAGCCATGAGTGTTGACAAATGAACCGTGAGCACCCTGTAAAGTCATTGCAAAATTGGCGGGGACGCTATGCTCAACACCATTAACTTCAATTTTGACAATTTGTGCATCTGCTTGAGCATCGGTGTCAGTAATATCAAGATTTTTCCAATAAGAAGTTAAAGTATGAGAAGAGGAACCGCTAAGATGATCTTCAATTACTTCGTTGCTAGATAACGCATTCGCAAGTACGGAAGCATCATTGACAGCAACTAAATTGATCGTTGCGTCTGTGTGCGTAGTCCCCCCGTGGCGATCAATGACATCATAGGTAAAGTGCACATCTCCGTTGTAGTCTTTTTCTGGCGTAAAGGTGAAACTGCCATCGGCATTGGTGCTGATTGAACCATGGTCGGCGCTTAAGTGGGTGGCTCTTAGCCAGCCTTGATCGTTGCGGTCACTATCACTGGCATGGGCTAACAAATCCTGTTGGGTTAATATAACCTGTTTATCTTCAATGCCTTGGGTTAACACAAGTCCACCGGTCACAGTTGGAGCATCGTTACTACCGTGCACGACGACAGTGACCGTTTTACTGACTTTGCTTCCATCAGTCGATAACGCTTCAATGGTGAAATGCTCGTTCCATTCATCGCCTTCACCTAAAGATATCGCTTTAGATTGATCAACAATGAACTGCCAGTTGCCATCAGCATCAACCGAAAAATCACCATATTTACCGGCAGTTTGGGTGACAGTCCAACTTACAGAGTCATGTGTGTCAGTATCATGTGCGAGTAGCTGTCCTGTAATTTGTGCACCCGCGTTTTGATCTTCAATCACATCACCAAGATGATTGGGTGAATCGATAACAACGTGATCTTCGGTCCCTTTAATTTCGACAGATAAGGACTGGCGAGTGTCATCTGGCGCAACTAAAGTGATACTTTCGTGTAAAGATTCTCCTTCTTTTAAACCTTGAATCGATGGGTTGCGATTATCACCGTTATACAACCAAACAAGCTCTCCCTTGTGAGGGCCATGCGAAAATGTTGTGAGCTCGAACTTGCCATAATTGGTTTGGATATCAAGAGGCGAGCCAACTTGCCAAGTGACAGTTTTACCGCCAAATTCAATGTTGACCTGATCGACGCTATTGTCACTATCGGTAATTGTTAATTGATGCCAATGCGAGCTAGCGTAATTGCTACCACCAAAGTTGCCATAAGAGTTAACGCCAGGATCGATGTCTTCTTTAACTGAGTCCGTTGAGACACCGCCAATCACAGCTTTGTCGTCGGTGCCGTTGATGGTGACTTTGATGTTGGATGGAGTTCCATCAATTGACGTTACCGTAAATGTCTCTTCGACCTTGTCGCCCACATTGAGTTGGTTAAATGCGCTGTTAGCGGTGAATACCCAGTGACCGTTTGCATCAATGGTTAAGTTGCCATGAGTACCCGTGATCGAATCTGGTGTAAATGCATTATCAGGGTTATCAATGTCGGTGCTGGTTAAGGTGCCAGATGTGATTATCGCAGAGTCGGTTTCATCTACAGAAACCGAAGCACTGCTAACGGTTGCGGCATCATTCGTACCGTTGATGGTTACCTTGATGGTTGACTGAGTGCCATCAACGGAAGCTACAGTAAATGTCTCTTCGACCTTGTCGCCCACATTGAGTTGGTTAAATGCGCTGTTCGCGGTGAATACCCAATGACCGTTTGCATCAATGGCTAAGTCGCCATTGTTTCCTGTAATCAAACTAGCGATAAATGCGTTATCAGGGTTATCAATGTCGGTGGTGGTTAAGGTGCCTGAAGTGGTAATGTGAGTGTCGGTTTCGCTGAATGCAACGCTAGCGCTGCTCACGGTTGCGGCATCATTGGTGCCGCTAATCGTCAACGTAATTTGGTGCGGTGTGCCGTCAGCTGAGTGAACAGTGATGATGTCTGTCTCTGTGGAGCCTTTCGCCAACGATTGAATCTTTGGGTTGGTATTATCTAAATCGTAAGTCCAAGAGCCGTCTGTTCGAATCGATAAGTTACCCCAATGGCCTTGGAGTTGTTCCGCTTGAAAGTGATCTTGGTTTAAATCTGAATCTGAAACGGCCAGTTGCCCATGAATATGTATGGTTGCATCTTCGATTAAAGTCCCGCTATCTAGGCCAGTGACAACGGCGTTGTCATCAATACCACCAATTGTCATTTCGAGCGATTGAGGCGTGCCATCTATGGTATGAATGACAAACGACTCATGAAGGCTAGTGAGTGAGGTCAGTGCTTGTATGTTAGGGAGTGAGTTGTCGACTTGGTAATGCCATGCCCCATTTACGTCGATAGTCAGAGTGCCATATTTACCTATAATCGTTTCAGCAATTACAGCGCTCTGATCGTGGTCAGGATCGACGACATCAATCTTACCTGCCGCATTCAATAAGCCGTTAGAATCCGCGTTCAGATCTTCAGTCACAATGCCGTGTAAATCTCCGGAAATGGATGGACTGTCTTGTTTTCCTGCAACCGGTATTTGTACAACAACACTGGAGCCATTCGATAAGTGAAGCACGAACTTATCTGTGCCAGGTTGATTTTGGTGCAATAAAATGTACTGAGGCGAAAGCGGGTTTAATACAAAGGTGTATTTACCGCTCGCATCAACGTGAAGTTCTCCGTAGGTTCCTTTAATAACTTCCTGAGTAAAGGTGACAGGGACGCTGGGCGTTGTAGGTGGTTTGTTGCTTGGTGTGACGACTCCACCTGGTTCAATAGAGGCGAGCGAACTTGCAGGGACGTAATGCACCTGAGGGTGAGATACGTTTGAAAGGTGATGTGAAGGCCTTAGAGTGCTCCCTCCGCCCTGAGAGGTATGTTCATGAACAATAGTGTCATCGGGTTCTAGAATATTTCTTGTTATTGGTTTTTGATTTTGGTCTTTAGAAATATCAGTGGTTTTACGAGCGGTACTTTCTTGATTGTTGACGGACTTTTGATTCTCCGACGTGACATCATCAGCGATGTTGACAGTTTCAGTGATGTTCGTCGTTTCAGCTGAATCATGTTTTGCTAACGAAGGAAGGATCAGCATCAAAGACTGAGTTAAGGGCACATTAACCTGAATTCTCGAATGCAATCGAACTTTTTTACGTTTTCTCTGTTTTACTGCTCGTTCTGATTGGGCCCTAGATGGCTCAACTGAATCAAGTTTTGAGTTTTTTTTGAGGTTGTTTTCGTTAGTCATTTTTCCGTCCATGAACTTTCCTTACTCTAACGTTAAGTAAAATACACAGATCGTAATTTCGCTAGCTAATTTCATAATATTGATAGAAAAATTCAAGAATTGATGTGGTTGTCTGGGGGAGGTGTGAAGGCGTTATATTTAACATAAATTATCCGGATAATATCATGCAGGCTAAGGCGTTCTTTAATGACTAGTTATCTGTCGAAACGTTTTAGGGTGATCACTTTATCGTGTTTGTATAGCGCCTAATCGCGAGGCTATATGAAAATCATCCCAAATAGTGGCAAAAATGATATTTCGTTGGAAATGTCAATTTATGAGCTTAGCCATCGTGAGTCATGGCGGAATCAGTGAAAATCCCTCGCTTGGATAAGTAGCTGATCAAGTGCTGGAGTCATATCAATCAGGCGACCCGCAATAATATGCACCACATCGCCCTCTCGCTCCAAAATCCCCTTTATTTTTAAAATCTTCGCAGTCACAAACGGCGTATTTTGCGCCCTTGCCGTTGCTAACCAAACCACCACGCTGATATTCCCGGTTTGATCTTCCAACGTCATGAAAGTGACGCCGCTGGCGGTACCTGGGCGTTGTCTCCCTGTGACCACTCCTGCCACTGTCACCGCTGTGCCTGATTGAATCCTTGTTAACTCGTTGGCTAGGCGATGTTTCCCTAACTTTCCGTTCTCGTCGAGCAGCGCAATAGGGTGTTGGCCTAGTGTTAATCCTGTTGCGGCGTAGTCTTCAATCACATCTTCTATCGCGGTGGGCGAAATAATGGCTTGGGTGTCGTCGGTTGTTGGTGTTGTGTCTACCAGTAGTGGCAACGTGTGCGTATCATCCATCATTTGCCAGCGCGCTGAAAAACGGTTGTTGGCGAGTATTTGTGTGGCATTGGCGCTGGCGAGTGCTTGAAGGTCGCCACGACTGAGGCCGCTTTGACGCAGAGCATTCAAGTGCTGGAATCCGTGCTGGGGACGACGAGACACTAACAACTCGCCACCTTGAGCGGAAAAGCCTTTTACGAGACGAAAACCCAAGCGTAAAACGGGTAGGTCGTTTTCCAGTATTTGCTGGTGATCCCATTGGCTGTGATTGACACACACTGGTAAGACTTTCACACCATGACGTGCTGCATCCTGTAATAGCTGGGATGGGCTGTAAAACCCCATGGGTTGGCTATTGAGTAAGGCGCAGTAAAAAGCGACGGGGTAGTAATGTCTGAGCCATGCCGAGGTATATGCCAACACCGCAAATGAAGCGCTGTGAGATTCCGGAAACCCGTACTCGCCGAAGCCTTGTATCTGCTTGAAAATTTGCTCGGCAAATGCGAGGTCATAGCCGCGTGCTTGCATCCCATCGATCAGTTTCTCGCGAAACGGCGCTAATTTCCCATTGCGTTTCCATGCCGCCATGGCTCGGCGAAGTTGATCGGCTTCACCGCCGGTAAAACCAGCGGCGACCATCGCCAGTTGAATAACTTGTTCCTGAAAAATCGGCACGCCCATGGTTCGCGACAATACAGATTCCACCGCTTTTGATGGGTATGAAACGGCTTCTTGTCCCCACCGACGCTTGAGATAGGGATGCACCATATCCCCTTGTATGGGGCCTGGACGTACAATGGCGATCTGGATGACTAAATCATAGTAACAAGAGGGTCTTAGCCTTGGCAGCATGTTGATTTGTGCGCGAGATTCGACCTGAAATAGACCCACAGAATCGCCTTTTTGTAGCTGTTGGTAAACCACGGGGTCATCGCCCATTGCGGTTATGTCTGCGATAGATAGTGATCGTTGATGATGCTGACTGATCATTGCGAAGGCTTTTCGAATCGCACTGAGCATGCCAAGGGCGAGAATATCAACTTTCAATAAGCCTAGAGATTCCAGATCATCTTTGTCCCATTGGATCACACTGCGCTCAGCCATGGCAGCGTTTTCAACCGGAACCAGTTCATACAATGGCCCTGCCGAGATAATAAACCCGCCTACGTGCTGGCTTAAATGGCGCGGAAAGCCGCGGATTTCTTCCACCAACTCTAATAGCCAGCGTCCAAGGTGAGAGTGGGTGTCTAGTCCGAGATTTTTGAGCTGTTCGGCTTTGTCTAATTCCTTGTCTCTGTGGTTAAGGTTTTTAATGTAGTAATCCAGTTGCGTTTCATGGATGCCAAGTGCTTTGCCGACATCACGAAAGGCGCTTTTGAAGCGATAGGTGATCACGGTCGCCGCCAATGCTGCGCGTTGACGGCCATATTTTTGGTAAATATAGCGGAAGATTTCCTCACGACGTTCGTGCTCAAAATCCACATCAATGTCGGGGGGCTCGTCACGTTCTTTGGAGATAAAGCGTTCAAAGAGTACGTTGATTTTTTCTGGGTTTACCGCCGTAATTTCAAGGCAATAGCACACCACGGAGTTAGCGGCTGATCCCCGTCCTTGGTACAAAATCCCTTGGGATTTCGCAAATTGAACGATGTCGTAAATCGTTAGGAAAAAGTACTCGTACTTCTGCTCGGCAATCAGCACCAATTCTTTTTCGATAATAGCGCGAACCTCCGGTTTTATGCCGTCAGGAAAACGCAGAATGATGCCTTTTTCGACAAGGTGACGAAGGTAGTGGCTAATGGTAAATCCGTCGGGAACCAACTCGGCTGGGTATTCATAACGTAATTCACTTAGACAGAAATCGCATCGACTCGTAATGCGCGCGGTTTCTTGTATCCATGCGTCAGGATAGAGTTTGGCGATTTTATCGAGAGGCTTAAGCGCTTGCTCACCATTGCGTGGCAGTGATAATCCGCATTCATTTAGCGGCTTGCGAAGGCGAATAGCGGTGATCACGTCAAGTAAGGGCTGGCGTCGCGGGTGGTGCATTAATACATCGTTGGTACAGACAACAGGTAAATCTAAGGTATTGGCAAGGGTATCTATCAGAGTGAGATACCGAGCTTCATCGGGCAAAAGAAGGCGCTCAGCACCAATCCAAAGTCGACCATCGAAGGTTTGCTTAACCCAATACTGGAAATGTACAGAATCACTTTTTTGTTCATGCTCCAATGTCGGGAGCCAAATGCACAGGCAATGTTTGATGTGACTATAATCCTCGCTGAAGACTTGATAGTGACCTTTCTCGCTTCGCATTCGCGCTTGGGTGATTAATCGGGCTAGTTCACCATAAGCGATGCGGTTGGGGCAGAGCAGTACTAATTTTTCTCCTTTAAAGAGAATCTCAGAACCTATGATCAGTGTCAGATCTAGCTGTTGATCTCTAATTGCGGTGTAAGCACGCACTACGCCAGCAAGTGAGCATTCATCCGTAATGGCGAGTGCGTTATAGCCTAAGGTGGCCGCGCGTACGACCAGCTCTTCGGGGTGTGAAGCGCCAACCAGAAAGCTGTAGTTGCTTTTACAGTGAAACTCGCTAAACCAAGGCGAATGTTTATGCGACATGTTGTGTTCTCTCAACAAAACAAACCATGTTCAAACCATTCTCCCGTTGCAGTGCGAAACACCCAACACAGCTGCCCTTGTTTATTGCGTGCAACAAAGTAATCGCGCTGCATGGGGGCTTTGTCCCACCATCCCCCGCTGATACGCTCAGGCCCTGCAAGCGTGTCTGGGCGCGAAAGCAATGGACGTGGGGTGACATGCAGTAATGAGGGGCGAGGAGGAAGGTGGGAAGGCAATGTTTGCGCACACGGTTGTAAGGGGTTTTGGCGACGAAATGCGCGCTCAGGTCGATGATCATTTTCTAGCGTTAAACTGTATACCGCCTGTTTTCCGGCTTTGGCCTGCATCAGGCTGATCAGCTCCCCTGGTGTAAGCTGTCCGCGTTTTCCTGCAAAGAGATCCTGTGTGGGGGATTGTTTGGCGAGCAAGGTGTTAGCGTCGATGCGAATATGCGTGACGGGCGCATCGAGCTTTAGCTTTTCCAAGTACAGTTGCAGCAGAGGCATCCAACGGCTTGCTGCTGATTCAGGTGTGGCTGCCGAGAGGCTGATTACCTTATCGTCGTCATGTTCACGCTGCCTGAAAGTAAGCGTGATATTGGGTACAACGGCCTCCCTTGCGAAAAGGAATTTCTCCATTTCCCTTAACATGCGTTGAAGTGGAAAGCTGAGGGTTTGGCTGTTGGCAATCTCATGCAGAAGCTCGAGCGATTGATGAAAATATTCCGGAGGCGAAAAGAACGCCTGCTGTGCAATGTGGCTCTGTGTCAGGGCGCGAAGTTGCGCAGAAAAGGTTTTCCCAAAGCGTTGGCCGAGAGAAGCAATAGGCAAATCAAACAACTGCTTGGCGTGGCGGATCCCCATTCGTTCTAGTTGAACTGCTTGCTTGTGGGTGAATCCTAATTGATGCACGCTCAGGGTTGTTAATGCACTTTCTGTGATTTCTTTGGTGAGAAAGCCTTTGTCAGCGCTTGCTTGTGCCAGATATCTCGCCGCTTCAGGGTAAGGGCTTAACGCAAAATGGAAGGTGATTTGCTCGTTCTTTAAGACGGGCAATAATGCCTGCCAGTAATGATCGAGTGAACCATAAAGCTTGAGCATCGGACTCACTTTCATCAATAACCCATTGGGCTTATAAAGCACAATGTCTGCGTTGACGTGATAAATCAAAGCTGCCAGTTGCAATAGGCGTTCAGCTTCTTGTTTTTCATCGTAATCTATCACATGAAGCCCATGGCAAAGTGCACTCGCGGTACCCAAATCGTTGCTAGGAACAATGCCATGTTCTCGGGCTGCAAGATTTGCCTGGCACACTTCACCGTTAGTGTGAGAAAGCACAATCAGGGGTGACTTAGAGCCGTTATCACGTTCTATGGTATTGAGCAGCAATGCTGGAAAATACAAATAGAGCCACAGCATCAGCGAAACAGTGGAACGACATTGATGCAGGCAGTGTCAGAGTCATGTCGACAGTGATGGTGAGAATAGGTGCTGTAAACGGCTGGAAGTGACAATGAGAAGGGCGGAACAGTCTGCCCCCGGCGTTTAACCACGTTGATCGTGAGTCCATCTGCGGATGGAGTGACGGACAATCGACAGCTGACAGGCAAGCCTTGGGTACTTTTTTGGTGCGTGAACATAAACAGCAAACAATCATTCTCAGCGGCTGCCAATTGCAAGCGCCTTGCTTGCGTAACCGACAATGATTTTCCCCACAAGACAGCTGTGCGACAACAACCACTTTTTAGTGCTTGTTCGACACACCACAATGTTGATGGTAAAGACGCATCCAAGATAATCACTTTGTCCAAATCGAGGTCAGCTTGGCAAAGTGCAAGGGGGTTGAGTTCTCCCGGAGGCGAAGCAAACAAGATGAGTTCACTGTCTTTCATTGCACGTGCGATGGCAGGTAAAGCCAATCGCAGTTCACCAATGCCAAAGCAAGGGAGCTGCAGTTCAACCACGCCAGATTCAGGCCAACCACCATCGAGCTTTTCATCAATAATGGCATGGCCACTGGGTCGGCAATGTGTGTTGGGTTGGTAGAGGCGATTCGCCGTCCAGATCCCAGAATGCAGAGCAAGAATGTTATCAAGCATAATCAATAATACTGTATATATGTACAGTATTATTCTAGGGGGATCTTAATGAGAGAGCAAGTGTGATTTACTGCATTTCTGTCTGTGTCAATCGAGATAGTCGCAGGCTGAAAGCGTCGCAAGCGGGTTAAGAAATGCATATACTCACAGGGATTAAGACAATAATAAACGTAGAGAAAAGCATGAAAAAATGGCTACCATTTTTTGTTCCATTTGTGCTCTCAGCTTGTGTGACTACGGCAGAGCCAGAAAGTGAAAATATTAATGTTTTGTGGGGCGACGCACTTGAAATGACCGATTGTGAAGATAAGGGTGTGGTCGTTGGCTCTCAGGGGCATTGGTATGATTTTTGGTTGATTGGTGACGGTGTGTTAACGGAAGGAGCGGTGAACCAGTTACGTAATAAGGCCTTAGAACGGGGAGCAGATACGATTTTGCTTTATTCCCCGAAGCCGTTTTCTACGTCAGTAACCTTTTTGGCAAAGGCATATATTTGTCATCCATAAAGCCACATCACGAAAATGAGTAGTGAACAAAATGCAGCCAGTGTTTCTAGGTGGGGCAACCATCGTTTTATTTCTTGAGATATCGAGTGGTCTTCCACCTTGCCGTCTATCCCCTGACGGGTCCAGCGCTGAATATTGGGGTGGAAAAACAGGTAGACTTTGACCAAGGAACCAATCAGTTGTTCGTACCACAATAGGGGGACGAATATAGGATGGAACTGTCCTGACTGTATCGAGATAAGAAGCACATTTGCACTTCGTGTGGCGACGACCCAGAACAGGTAAGCAATAACCACTTTGGCGCCCATATAGGTTGCTACGACCAATGCTAATGCTGGCCCTATCAAGGTTGTCCACATGCTAATACGTTGGTCAAGCAAGCAAAACCACAGGAACCAGCCTGCTTTTTTGGGGCCAAGCTGGATTGCGCGAATGTTACTTCTCAGCATGTTGCCGTACCAACGTGTCATCAATGACATACTTGTTTTGACGAAGCTACCTGATGGGGCATCTTCTAAACAGGTGACAGCAACATCTGGGAGATAGAGCATTTTCCAACGTTCTTTTAAGACAAAGAACCAAGTGCTCTTATCATCGCCAGTCAACATGCGTATACGTCCATAACGCCAGTGTTTAACATGGTCATATCGAAGGCTATCAATAAAATCGGGGGATAAAGCCAGAGAAGCGCGGTATGCAGAAAAGCGACCTGTCAGCACCAGTACCCGATAAGTCAGACTTAGGGAGCTCATATAAAAGTGTCGTTGCGCCATGCGCTGACGATACCATTGGCGAGTCAAAGAGTTCCCTTTCACAATGGGTTTATTGTGTGTCGTTAACGCGCCTAGGTCGTGATAACGCATCAAAAAACCAGACACTTTAGTCAAAATACCTTCAGGTAATACCGTATCGCCATCCATTAAAATTAAGACGCTGTCTTTTGATACTGGACGTTCCTCCGCGAGCAAAGTGAGTGCATCAGCCATGGTATTGCGTTTACCTGTGCCATCTTGATCGATAATGTAGAGACTGACCGGAACACGTTGCTTGAGTTTATCAAACTGAGATTCGATGATGCTAATGTCAGCTTCATCGGTCACACATGCAACAGCGCGACATGCAACGCCAAAGTTTCCAATTTCGTCAATCAGCGCTTTAAATACAGGTGCACTGATCTCTGGCGTGGTGCGATAACAAGGGATTACCACGAGAATTTCGCTCGGTTTTTGTGTCATTTCCGCCAAGCTGGATAACGCAGGGTAGCGCACATACTGATAATAAAGCCCGCGAATAAGATGGATACTTTTCCAGCCATAGCGCCAGACACCAATAATGCCAAGTGTGTAAAGCACTTCGGGTTGCACTTTATCGGCCGGTAAGATGGTATAGAGCGCCCATAATCCCAAGAGGAAAGCGCCAAAGAACAACCACCATAAGATCGTGACATGACTGGGGTCATCACGGTGGAAGTTCTTAACAACCAACTTGTCGACATTCATAGATTAAACCAATGTTTGAATATGTCTTTCCAGCTTACGGTCGCGATGACTGTGGCAGGTTCATTGACAATAGAATCCCGGTCTGAATCTGAAGGCAGGACTTTTATTAAGGTGTACTGTTGTAGCCTTGGTAGAGTCTTAGGTAAGCCGCTCAATGACTCACCTTCTTCATTATAAATATCGCTGTTTGATGCGCTGTAGTATTGAATATGGTCGATAGTGCCCACTAACTTCTCATCTCGACTCGCGAGTCGATATTCTACGGGCATGCCAATATGCAGAAGTTCCGCACCTTCAAGAGGCATCAGTGCCAAAATAGATCGCGCGGTACGGTTTTGTTGAGCGACAGGAGACAGTTCAAATATCGAGGTGCCTGTTTGAACGACCTGGCCGTCAGAGGCGTTGATGGTCACGATATAGCAATTACAAGGAGCGTAAGCAAGACCACGGGTTTTGAGCCTTTCGATCTCTTCGAGTACTCTGTCTTTTTTAATCACCAACATGTCGAGCTTACTTTGCACTTCAAAGGGAGAGTTCAAGCTGCCTTGTGCTTCTCGTGGGGGAACCCCAATCAATATCTGATCAAGCTGGGATTCGATTTCTTCAATTTGAGTATCCATCGAAAGCAGAGCCCGCTCAATTTCGAATACCTCGATACGCTCAAGCTCACGAGAAATAGTATCGACAGTGCCTCTTTTCACACCATTTGCATAAAGCGATAAAATACGCTCGCGCGTCAAGAGTTCTTGTTCGAGTAATTTTCGTTTGTCCGTCAGGATCTGAAGTTCGTTGAAGAGGCGGGAATTGTAACGAGCGACAGACTCCTTGCTTTGACGCAGCAGTGTTTGCAGATAATTGATTTCACTGTTGATGCCACTGAGCACCTGCGTGTCTTTGGCGAGAAGGTCTGTGCCCTCTTCTGTAAATACGGTAAACAGAAGTTCCCCTTTCTCAACCAGCTGGCCGGGTTTGTAGTCACCGAGCCTAAGTACGCCATTGTTGTAGCTGCGTTGAGTGAGCACCGGCTGACTAACCGCCGCATGCGCGGAAGCGATGGACAAGATACGAGACTGGATCATTAGTGCTGCAGTAATAACCAAGGCGACAGACACCAAGGCGACAATGGCAAAACGCCACCAGTTTTGCTGCATGCGCTTTACTTCTTCTTCATGAAGCTGCGCTTTCACACCGTAAGAAGTCACGCTCTCCAAAGAGATGGTTTCGCCCGTCAGGTAGGTATCAACGATGCTTTGTAGCGTTTTTTGGTGACCCGAGTTGAGAGAGTAGAATTGACAGCCGAGTGCATAGCCGTTTTCGCTAGCTCGCATCACCTCGAATTGAACGGGCGTAGAAAAACGCCCAACCGGAAGCTCAAAACAGAGATGTCCGTGGTGCTTATCTCCTTTCTTACCGGCATATTTTTCATCGCCAATCGAAAAACCACCAACACTCCATTCTTTCGTCGGATAGAGAATGCCATCAATTTCGATTTGTGCGGAAAATTCGATTCGTGGAAACTTTCGAGCACCGGATCGGGACTGAAAAGTATGAATCGAACCTGTGCTAATCGCTGCTACTCCCATAATGCCTCCAGACATAATGACTTCTGATTAGGAAATGCAATTGTCACGCCAAGAGTGCACCCATTTATGTTATGAGATTTAATTCTCACTTTTGATATTAATAATGAGTATATAAGTAAATGGGCATTTCCACCTGAATTGTCGCGGAAAACGTAGCATGTAGGCTGGTCGTGATCGTTTCTCGTGAACATTTGGCGATAAAACACGCGCTAGCAATCACCCAAAGGAGATGGGGGAGGGTCCACGTGTAAAGCGTCGCAAGCTGCAAATTGCTAGGTATTGAGGTGAGGTTTTCGCAAAATGACTTTAAAAAAGAAACAGAAACAAAAAAGGAGCATCATGCTCCTTCAATGTTTTTTATTGAGTTTTTATCTCTGAGCATACAATCAGAGTTTTGATGCGCGTTCGATGTGGAACAGATGAATTTCATGCAGTATGCGCTCAGAGATGATTTCAGAAATGATGCCATCAAAACGTGTTTGTAGTGCTTGCACTGAAGGTATCATTTGCAGCACGCCTTCTTCATTTTCTGGGGTGATTTCTACATCTAATTCCAAATCACAATCTAATGTCGCGATAAAGGGCTTCATCCTTTCAAGAATACAGTTCACCATATACTCATTTGAGCTCAGATGAAAAAGTTCATCGCGGATCAGGTCTGTCAATGCGCATGGCTCCGGCGCAAGTGGCACATTTTCGGTTGGAAAATGGATAACAGTCGGCATAGCGTACTCTCTAAAAATCTTGAATTTATTGAAATTATGTTTTTATTATTTGTAGTAAAATTAATTAAAAAATGCCTATTTGCCTAGGCTTAGCTGAAGATAGTGGAGCTTAGTTAGCAATCTTTAAAAAAAGGACTCAAAAAGCAACCTTTTCAAGGTTGCATAATTTCAGATGTTCTACTAGGGCTTTGATTCGCGCATCTTTTGGCACAATAAATCAGATTTTCTTTGTGATTTTTCAAGTAAATACTCCGGTAACTCATTGTTTTCGAAATCATATTGTTCGATATCTTTACAGAGACTACCAAAGTCAACTGCACCAACCATTAACGCTGCGCCCTTCATTTTGTGAGCGATTTTTTTCACTTCAATGTATTGACCGCCATTCCATGACTTTTCTAACGCAGCCATGTCTTTCTCTTGGGATTCCAAATAGCGGTCGATTAACATGCCGATCAGCGCTGGATCATCACCTGTTGTATCTTTTAGCGTGGTTAAATCAAATAGCGGAGGGGCGTCTTCTTTTTGCGCCGTCACTGTCGAGACGTGCACCTCTTTCACGTTAATTAATGATTGGCTTGTGGATAGCTTTGAGGAGGTCGCCATCTTGTCTGATAGGGTCATGCCTCCTCCATCAATAGCGACATTGGCTTGCCCGTCACTGACTTCGCTACCAGGCTCTTCAATCGCAGGCATTAGGCTGTTAATCATTGAAATTAAGGTTTGCTGTTTGAACGGCTTCGATATGTATTCGGTCATGCCTTCTTCTAAGCATCGCTCTTTGTCTCCGACCAGTGCATTTGCAGTCATTGCAATGATAGGCACGGGGGGCAGGTGATGCTCCGCTTCTAACTGACGTATTTTCCGCGTTGCTTCATAACCATCCATGACAGGCATCTGACAATCCATAAAGACCATGTCATAGCGGCTAGCCATGAAACGATCGAAGGCAATCGCTCCGTTATCAGCAATGGTTGTGTTGCACCCAAGATTTTTAAGTACCGTCTTAATCAATTCCTGATTAACAGGGTGGTCTTCCGCTATCAAAATTGAGAGACCTGTTCTCAGTAGGGCATCATCTGGACGGCTCAAAGCTCGTTCTCGATGCGTTATATGACGATAGATGTCGTCGCGCTGATACCCTTGTTCGTCAAGAGACAGGATGCTCTCTAATGCATGGGTGATGTTGAAAATATTGAATGGGGCCGTGATAGCCGCTGAAATGGACAACTTCTCTTGGGTTATTAATCCCTTGATGTCGGCCAAATAAAGGATGTGTTTGGTTTGACTTGTTGATGTCAGTGATTCTCTAAGCGCATCAATTGAAATGGTGTGGTCAATAATTGTCACACTAAAGCCCGTTGATTGTTCTAGGGCGCGTATTGCTGTGTTTTCATCACGAGCAATGACGGTGTGTGTCTCATGAAAGTGGAGATATTTTTGGATGTTAGTGATTTGACTGACACAGCGAGACACCAAAAGTACGTTGCTTTGCTTTATTCGCTCAGAAGGAATCAGAGTGACTTGTTTAGTGTCAGGAATGCTGACTGTCAGGTGTGTGGTGAAGGCAGAACCTCGACCGATCTCGCTTTTAGCGCTGATTTTTCCACCAAGTAGATCGACAAACTTGCTGCAAATAGGTAGCCCAAGCCCTGTTCCCTGGTAGCGTCGTTTACTGGAGTTGTCAATTTGGGAAAAGTTATCGAACACCTTGCTGAGGTTGTCCTGTTTAATACCAATACCGGTGTCTGTCACTGTGATTTCAATATCGCAATGATTGGCAGAGCGGTGCAGTTGAACGATGGAAACATCGACGAAGCCAGTATCGGTGAATTTAGCAGCATTACCAGCAATGTTGACCAATATCTGTCGGAGTTTGCCAAAATCTGATGTGATTTCGGCGGGTAATTCAGGGTCGGTAAACGACGTAAAGCTGACTCTATCTTTCACTCTAGGTGCAACGATGTTGGTCACGTTTTCCATCAATTCATTGACTGAAAAAGACTCCTCTCTGAGCGTCATTTTTCCTGCTTCGATTTTAGACAGGTCGAGGACATCATTGATGATATCGAGCAGCGCATTCGCAGAGATAGAAATGGTGTCGTTGTAATGACGTTGTTCGTAAGATAATTGCGTATGTTCGAGTACCTCTGACATACCAATGATGCCATTGATAGGCGTGCGTATTTCATGGCTCATCATGGCAAGGAAGTTTGATTTTGCCTCATTGGCTTGTTCCGCTTCTTCCTTTGTTTTTATCAGTGCGTCATTCACTTCTTGGTTAAGCTGCGTTTGCTTGTCTGAATAAAACATACTGCAAATGCTTTTAACCACTGGGGCTATCCAGTTGATTTGCTCGTCTGAATACGGCTGTTCTCGCCCCGCGAGAACGATGACGCCAATTGCTTCCCCTTTTGTGATCAAAGGAAGTAGCGCGTAGTGGGTGAAAAAGTTCTGGATATCGCTTTCATCATGCTCTTGCAGTGAAGAGTATTCAGTGCGCCTAAGGTTGATGGCGGACTCTGCAATGGGAATGAGATGCGTTGGGAGCGTATCAAATGCTTCGGCGAGACCAACAGTTTGGTGTTTGAATAACAGGGTTTGACGGCCATTTTTGACTTCTAACATGGCCGTCATTTGACTTTCGGTGAACGTCGCGAGAACGACTAACGCTTTTTTGAAAGAGCGTTCCGAATTCCCCGTTGTCATGTACATATCTTGTACGGTGTTGAAGACGGAGTATAAGGCATTGCTTCGGCTCAGTTTTGCTTCAACATTAGATTGCTGCGTGATATCTCGAATGTTTACCACAACGTAATAGTTGTCGCCTATATGCTGCTTGTTGGCTTTAATATTCAAGTAGATCGCATCTGAGTCTTGACCTTGTTGTTGAATTTTACTGAATTCTCCTTGTTCTAATGCGCGTTCTTTTGCATCTTTTAGTACTTCGATCAGCACGGTGTTATCGTTGGTTTTTAGATCATGTAAAAGCACATTACGTGGCATGTTCTCTGGTAGACCGATGAGTGTTTTCGCGCATTCATTAACGGAAACGGTATGACCGAACTCATCTAGCACAATGACGCCATCAGCGTAATTGCGAAGAATGGATTCCAAGTAACTTTGGCTGAAACCAATTTTCAGGACGGATTTGGCGTGTCGCCATAAAAATATGGCAAACGCGAGAGAGACGACCAGAAACGCGAAGGCTAAATATGTGCGCGTATAGGCAACCACACTAAGGGCTTTATCGGCGCTAAATTCAATCACCAGCCCCACAGGGTAGGTGGTGTGCCATTGCCAAATACCAATAGACTGATCGGGCAAATGACCATTGAACCCAGAAGTATTCAACATGAACGTGTTTGAAACCGTTTCTAATAAGTCTAATGGGGTAGGAACGTCACTGGGTTGAGGCGAAGATTCGAGAGTTGAGGGCAGTGAAAAAGTATCGTTAGGTGAAGAGACGACCTTCCCCAGTTTGTTGACGGCGAATGCCAAACGTGTCGGTGCGGTTTCTTGAGTGACAAACAACTTGTCAAAGTCATGTGCGTCTCGTATCACCAACAGTATCGGTGAGGTGCTTTGACTTTCATCTTTCGACAACACGGCTCCCATTGTGATGGAGGCTGTTTTAGTGCCATTCGGTGATTCTGGGGCTGATATAAATGTTTTTTGGGATTGAATAGAATGTGCATGACGCTTGTAGGCTTGCGTCATCAGAGCGAGGTTTTCAGATTTCAGGCTTAAAACTAACTCTCCCTTTGGCGAAAACACAGCAACATTATCAAATTGAAAACTGTCTGCATAAAGCTCAAAGGCGGTGTATAAAGAATCCGTGCTATGCAGTTCTCTGCCGTCATAGACGCCACTTTCCGACAATATTCTCTTCACTTGTTTATCATGGGCGATGATTTGTAATTCTCTCTCTCTATGCGCCTGCCAATCTCTGACTGCTCCATTCAAACTGGCTATTTCAGCCTGTAAGAAGTAATTCATTTTCAACTCAGTATCTTGATAGATAGCACGGAAAAACCATAGAAAGGTTAGCAATAAGAGAATGATCACCGCACTGCCACTTAAAAAAAGCTGGGCTAAAGTGTGGCGAGATTCAGGGCTGGAAAGAAGCAGATGTGTACGCATTGGGTTCTCGTTATCATTCACCAGAGAAAATGGACCTGTATTTCGTGTCTTCTTGAATCACATGCTTTACCCACCAAAAGCGCAGAAATTTGAAAAAATCAGTTTTATAAAAGCTTGGATCTGCTTGGCATTTCAGCACCACGAAGTCGGCTTGTTTCACCAGCCTTAAGTGGATGTCTCGGTGGATTTTTAAACGCGCATAGCCATGTTCTTCAAGCAAGGCTTCTTCGCGAAAAATATGCTGTTTCACATAGTGCTGAAAACGATTGGATACGCCTTCAAAAGCTTGGTCTTCTCTATGTTCAAGAATGAGGTCGTAGGTATCATTGATGATATTGAGTAGTTCTTTGTTGCTTGTATCCAACTCTTCGTTGTCGACGGTGAACCGATCTTGCCATTTGATGAATTTATTGCGGTCATCGGGCTTTGTCACTTCCGTGTTTTGTGCATACTGCAGTGAGTTTTGAACAGATGATGGGGGAGGCGTTTTGGCTTTCTCTCCATGCAAAAGCATGTCGAATTCTCTTAGGTCCTCGTCATTAAATGCCACCGTTCCATTGACTTGGAACGCTGTCGATTTCGCGGGGTCTTGTTGATACATCGAGAAATAGTGCTCAATGGTTTTTTTAGGTTTGGCTTGTTGAGAAAGCTGGGTAATACGATCTTGCAATGACTTTCGATTGACCGGTTTGACCAGGAAAGCATCAACATCAAATGCAATACACTGGGCGATGACTTGCTCGGACGCATTGGCGGTAAGGATGATGATCGGGATGTCATTCGATAGCCCATATCTTCCGCTGCGAATCAGGCGTAACATTTCGAGCCCATCAATAGGCTCCATTTGTAAATCAGTAATGATTAACGAAGGACGATGATGATAAAGCTTAGAGATCGCATCTGCGCCATCAACCGCGGTAATCGACTCTTTAAAGCCGAGCGATTTGGCCATGATAGCAATCGTTTCACGAATCATTTCATGATCATCAACGACCAAGCATTTCTCTAACATCCAGACTCTCCAATGACTTACAAACCCCTATTTAAGAGATAGTCTATATTGCTGATTTTTCAACAAAAGAGACGCCTGTATCACGAATGAAGTTTAGGTGTCAGAGATAGATCCCGTTCTTGTGAAATTATCGAATAAACCAAAAGAAAATCATCGAGATCAGAACGGTAGATAAAGTGCCTAATCGCAGCAGGCTAAGTGCACATACAAAGATGCCTGCAATCAAGAAAGGGTTTTGAACAGAAATATCCAATTCACCCTGAGGGAAAACCAAAAATGGAACAGCGAGAGCGGTTAGTACTGCAGGCGCACTGAACTTCAATATACGCTGCATCACAGGCGTGACTCGAAATGGAATACTCTTAGCAAGGAAGAAATAACGCACAGAAAAAGTGATGCATGCCATGCCGAGAATCATGAGCCATGTGTTCATTATTTATCCTCCTTGTTGGCGTTTTTTATGGGAGTCAGACTTTCGCAGAAAAACCCCGCAATCATGCCAATAAGAGCCGCGGCGATCAGTGCGTTACTCATACCCGCCAGCGTCAATAACACCATGGCAGCAGCAGAGACAATCACGCTGACGAGAATAGGTAGTTCTTTGATGGTAGGGATAACCAACGCAATGAAGGTGGCGGCGATGGCGAACTCAAGGCCAAGCTCTTCGATGTTGTCAAACTGCGTACCGCCAAGTACACCAACCAAAGTGGCAAGGTTCCAGCACAGATAAAAGAAGGTGCCCGTGATCAATGCATAATGACGATCAAAGTGGCCGGTACGCTCAGTGTGAGCTGCGCTAACAGCATACATTTCATCGGTGAGAACAAAGCCCAATGCCAACCGCCATCGCAATGGCAGGATACGGATATGCTGACGCAAGTTAACCGAGTACAGCAGGTGCCGTGCACTAATCACAAAAGTCGTGCCAAATAGAGTGCTGGCGGGTGCCCCCGCAGCCATCATGGCGACGCCCGAAAGCTGTGCTGCACCAGCGAAAACGAACAACGACATGGCTTGTGCCTGAAAGGGGGTAAATCCAGCCTGAATACCCAGTGAACCACAAAGCACGCCCCATGGAAGTACGGCAAGACTAAGAGGAAGCATATCAGCACAAGGGTTGAGCCAAGAGCGGGTGTTAGGGCGAGACACGGGAGATTCCTTTTGCATATTTTAATCTTTTGTTATGACGACATGACAGCCGTTGTATCAATGCGAGGTTTTGAAAGCTTGCATGAAATTGCGCGCTGATATTGTTTGGGTGTGACACCGATGGCGCGTCTGAAATGGCGATGCAAGTGACTTTGGTCGTGAAACCCACTGGCGATAGCGCAATCAACGAGAGAGAGGCCATTTTTCAACATCGATTGCGCGAGACGAATACGCTGTTGTATTTGATACGCATGAGGCGGAAGCCCAAAGCGAGCCTTGAACTGGCGAACAAGATGATACGGGCTGATACCGGATAGAACACTTAAGGTGTCAAGATTTACAGTGTCAGTGACATGCTGATGGAGATACTCTCTAACAACATCCAACTGTGGTCCAATTTTCGCGATATCAACGGGTTGCTGAGGATGCTTATTGAAACGACAGGTTAACGTTAGCAGTAAGTGGTGTGTGAAGGTTTCCGTGAGTAAGGTGTCTTCATTGTTTCGCAGCAAGGCAAAAAGTGTCAGGAGTTGGTTAGCCAGTTTCGGGTCTTGTTCTACCGCAAAAGGAAAATAGGGGACATCTGATGCCAGCCCAAGATCTTTTGTCACTGCTTGAAACTGCGCGTTAGTGGGATACATAGCTTCATAGGCCCAGCCGCCTTCACTGGCAGAATGGCCATCATGAATTTGGTCCGCATTGACCATGATAATGCTACTGGTCGGCGCAACGTGATAGCTGCCATTTCGCCAAAAACGCTGCGCGCCATGGCGGATCACACCGACTGTATAACCTTCATGTGTATGGCGTGAAAACGCCTGCTTTTCATACGTTGCTTGCAGGAGTTCTAGCCCACCAAGCAAAGGAGAAGCATCAAATTTTGCATGTTCCATTGCAGACCTTCATTGCCTTAGCGGCTTAGTATAGGGCAAAACAGGGATGAAAATTTGTACGAAATTGCGGGAATTGGTCACATGAAAGAGGGAAAACGAAGAAAGGACGCCCGAAAGCGTCCTTTTAAATTCTCTGCGGGTAGAAAAATTATGCTTTTTCTACGTTTGCAGCTTGTGGGCCTTTTTGGCCTTGCTCGATTTCAAATGTTACTTGCTGGCCTTCAGCCAGTGTTTTGAAACCGTCGCCAGTGATAGCACGGAAGTGAACGAATACGTCTGGGCCATTTTCCTGTTGAATGAAACCAAAACCTTTCTCTTCGTTAAACCACTTCACTGTACCGGTAGATTTAGACATGTTGTCTCCTGAATATATTTCTATCTGTTACTTTGCAAAAAGCATGTGGACCTACTAATGAATCTTTTATGGTGACAAATTTAACGAATATCTTCAGGACAACTTACTTATGCGAAGGTAGTGTGTAACGAAGTGAGTATTCAATTGCAGCATAAAACGCTCTATTAACCAGGCCGAACAATATTACTGCGGAGAAACCGACGGTAAACCATTTGTCGGTTGGCTCTGCATTACCTTGTGCGTTTTGTCACCTAAATCGCTGTATAGAGAACGACCAAACGACATTGTGCACTTAGTAAAAATAGTCGGAAATTAGAGAAAAGAAAGTGAGTTATATCTCGAAATATGAAAAAAAATCTTTATTTAAGCTATTAATCAAGTGGTTATGGCAAAATCTGGTTTTGTATTTATATCGTAAATTCAACACATTTAGTCACTGATTATCAGGTATGTTAAGTTTTGATTGGTGTTGAGCTGTACCAATTTTTTGAAAGGACTTGATATGATTCGAGTCTCTGCAAGCAAAACTACAGCCTGTTTGGGTTCATATTTGTCGCTTTGTGCGCGTGGAGTAACACAGTGAAAATTGGGATAGATTTAGGTGGTACCAAGATTGAGGTGATGGCTATCACTGAGAGTGGTGAAGAAGTTTTTCGCAAACGTGTTCCAACGCCTCAGCATGACTATCAGGCAACGTTACGAGCAATTAAAGGTTTAGTCGATGACGCAGAAAAAGCCGTCGGTAAAACCTGTAGCGTTGGCTTGGGAATACCGGGTACCTTATCCCCGGTATCTGGCTTGGTGAAGAATGCCAACTCCGTGTGGCTAAATGGTCAGCCTCTCGACAAAGATCTTGGGCAATTACTCAACCGGGAAGTTCGTATTGCCAACGATGCTAACTGTTTAGCGGTGTCAGAAGCGGTCGATGGGTCTGGCGCAGGAAAACACATGGTTTTCGGTGTGATCATTGGTACGGGTTGTGGTGGGGGTATCGCGATCGATGGTCATGTTCACGCAGGTGGAAATGGTGTGGCTGGTGAATGGGGACACAATCCCTTGCCTTGGCAGAGTGAAACCGACACTAAGCACGCCGAAGACATTCCGTGCTATTGCGGCAAACCAGGTTGCTTAGAAGTGTTTATTTCAGGGACTGGCTTTTGGAAAGACTTTGAACTGACAACAAACCAAACACTTCGTGGCCCTGAAATTATTCAAATGGCTGAAAAAGGCGATGCGGACGCCGAAGCCTGTATTCAACGCTATGAAGATCGATTGGCCGCGCGTTGGCATCTGTTGTCAATGTGATTGACCCAGACGTAATTGTTTTGGGTGGCGGTATGTCTAACGTCGAGCGCCTTTACACCAATGTCCCTAAGCGAATGGCGAAATGGGTGCTGGGTGGCGAATGCGCGACACCCGTGGTGAAAGCCAAATATGGCGACTCAAGTGGTGTGCGTGGCGCAGCGTGGCTTTGGTAAGCCCTCTCATTGTGAACCAACGAGTCACGAACTGAGTCACTAGAAGGTAAGGTAATCCATCACCTTACCTTTTTCTTCTTTTCTTTTAGATTCACGTTTATTCACCGCACATTCTCTAGCCAAGAAATTCTTTCCGTTAATAATCCTAGTCCAGTCCCAATTTCCATCCTTTGATGCATTTTTAGTCAGCGCCTTTCGTTATGATGGGCCAAGATTTCAAATAGTTAAGGGAACAAGAATGGATTTTATTGCGCTGTTACCAGCACTGCTAAATACGTGGGTCATTTTGGCCATTTTGGTGGTCATCTTCTTGCGTTCAGCAGTGAAGTTTGTGCCGCAAAACACGGCTTATGTTATTGAACGATTTGGTAAATATCACAAAACAATGGAAGCGGGCTTGAACATCCTTGTTCCGTTTATCGACCGCTTGGCCTACGTTCGCACATTAAAAGAGCAAGCGTTTGATGTGCCAAGCCAATCGGCAATTACTCGAGACAATATTTCATTGATTGTCGATGGTGTGCTTTATATCAAAGTTGTTGATCCCGTTAAGGCGTGTTACGGCGTAGATGACTATATTTTCTCTGTCACTCAACTGGCGCAAACCTCTATGCGTTCAGAAATTGGCCGTATGGAATTGGATAAAACGTTTGAAGAACGTGAAAGCTTAAATACTGCCATTGTCTCTGCCATCAATGAAGCGGCACTGCCTTGGGGTGTGCAAGTGCTGCGTTATGAAATTAAAGACATTGATCCACCGCGTTCTGTCTTGGATGCGATGGAGCGCCAGATGAAAGCTGAGCGTGAAAAACGTGCTGTGATCCTTGAATCCGAAGGTGCGCGTCAGTCTGAAATTAACGTGGCAGAAGGTAACAAACAGGCTCGCGTATTAGCGGCAGAAGCAGAAAGATCTGAACAAATTCTGCAAGCTGAAGGTGAAGCTCAAGCGATTCTGGCTGTTGCACAAGCGCAAGCTGAGGCACTTGAAGTCATTGGTCGTACGGCGTCAACGGAAGAAGGTCAGAAAGCGATTCAATTGGATCTTGCTGTTAAAGCAATTGAAGCTAAAAAAGCCATCGCTAAGGAATCTTCCGTGGTGTTGCTTCCAGACAGTCAATCGAGCGCTGCAGGCGTTGTGGCAGAGGCAATGAGTATTATTAACACCTTGAATGCAGGCAAAAAATAATGGATTTGATGGCGTATATTCAAGACAATTTGGCTGAAGTCACTGTGATCACTGGCTTGGTGTTTTTGATCGTGGAAGTCTGGTTACTTGGGTTGTCGACCATTGTTTTGCTGGCGTTAGGGTTATCAACAATTACCACTGGTGCATTGGTGTGGTTTGGCGTTGTGCCGGCCACGTTGACAGCGGTAATTGCAGGGTCAGGCATTGGTGCTGGTGTGCTAACCGTCTTGCTGTGGTGGCCGATGAAGAACATGCAAAAAACGGTACGCCGCGAATACAATATTCACAGCGATCTGATGGGTTTGAACTTTGTTTTAGAAGCGCAGTTAGATGCAGCGAATCCGGCAACAGTCAGGTATTCCGGCGTGAATTGGAAACTTGTACTTGGCCCGAAACATCGTGATGCCATTCTGCCTTCGGGTGCTTCTGTGAAGGTGGTGGCAGTTGATGTCGGTAAGTTTACCGTCGAGCCTGTGGAAACTGCCGCCGAATAGCCATTACCATGTTCAGCCGCAATAAAAGTGATCACCGTACAACTAACTTGGGTGGGAAGAGCAAAGACGTATACGTTTCGCTTTTCTCACCTTTGTTTTTGACGAGCACCAACATTTCTTCAAATCCTCGATAAGCCATCTCACGAATGGGCTGAGCGACACTGCTAAACGCCATCAGCCTCGCGGTCATGCTGTCATCAAACCCAACGACATCCACCTCTTCGATTCCGTGTTTTTGCAAAGTAATAAGCAATTTTTCTGCAGTAACATCATTCATGCAGAAAAAGGCAGTGGGTGGTTTTTTCTCTTGGTAGCAACGCACGACAAAGGCATTCAAGTCACCATCCGCTTTTACATCGAAGCAGCATTCGTCTGGCAGTATGAAATGACGTTCCGTTAAGTAATCGGAAAAGCCATTCAACTTGGCTTCAAGGCCGGCTCGCACGCCCACGTAGCCGAATCGTCGATGCCCTTTTTTAACCAGATGCTCTGCGGCAAGTCGTCCGCCCTTTTCATGATCGACCGCGAAGCTGGTAATAAGTGAAGAGGTACGAGTCAGCATCACAACGGGGTATGGCAATGCCTGTAGATGTTCGAGGAACTCTGTCTCGCAAGTTAACGGAAGCAAGAACACCCCATCAACGTTGTGTCGTGCGCACTCTTCAAGGTAAATGCGTTCTTGGTGGCGATCGTGTCGACTGTTAAAAAACAAAATGCTGCGTCCGTGTAGATAAGCCTCCTTTTCTAGAACATCAAGAAACTGGCTGAAAAATGGGTTCGTAATATCCGGCACTATTACGCCAAATAAATTGGTGGGTTTGGGGCGCTTGCGTTGATGAGGTTGATAGCTAAATGCTGTCATGACAGCTTCCACTTTTTCCCGGCGCTCGGGTGAGACAGTGTCTGGGTTGTTCATCACGCGGGAAACTGTTGCGGTGGAAACACCCGCTAGTTTGGCGATTTCTCTCACTGTACTCATTCTTGTTATCCGCTCTAAAATATTGAACTGTTCTGATGAAAAAACGCCGCCATTGTAGAACATAATGTAACAAAAATTATTTGTTACATCACAGTTCCAATTCTCTCTTAGCGAAACCAAATAAAAGAACCCTCTGAATGCTGCGGTTACTGATGCTGTTAGTAAGAACCTGCCGTAAGCTTGCGATCTGCTCCGCTAAGGAGACAACATTTTTGGAGACCTTGTTTTGAGATTACTGTCCGACCCGAAGTATGTTGCGCTGACTGAAGCGACATGGTCGATATTCGATGATTACCAGCATCAAGTGGCATCAAGCCACTGGCGTCCCAGCTACCATATTTCTCCGGTGGCTGGGCTGTTGAACGACCCGAATGGATTTTGTTATTTCAACGATGAGTATCACCTGTTTTACCAGTGGTATCCGTTTGGTATTGCGCATGGGATGAAGCATTGGGCGCATGTGCGCTCTAATGATTTTGTGAACTGGTCTTCACCAACACTCGCGATGACCCCAGATACGGATTACGACGCACGCGGTGTCTACTCTGGCGCGGCGTATTGTTTGAAACAAAAAAATGGTGATCAGGAATGTTTGCTCTATTTCACGGGCAACCTTAAATACGAAAACGACATTCGTGACGCGACACAGTGTGTGGCAACCTTGTCCAAAGATGGCGTGGTGACTAAAAGCGTTCAGAACCCGCTGATCCCAACGGTGCCTGCGGGTTACAGCGGCCATGTTCGCGACCCGAAAGTCTTCGCAGTTGGCAATGAATATCGCATGTTGCTTGGCGCACAGACCGAGCAAGAAAAAGGCTGTGTGTTGGTTTATCGCAGTGATGATGCGATGGCATGGGAGCTGATGGGAGAGTTGGACGTTCGTTTTACAAACGACGATGACACCATTGGCGGCTACATGTGGGAATGCCCAGATTTCTTCGAACTGGATGGCTGTGACGTGCTGGTGTTTTCACCACAAGGCATCACGCCAAAAGGGGACCACTTCCATAACGAATTCAACGTGGTGTATTGCTTGGGCCGAGCAGATTGGCGCACGCTAACTTTTGATGTGGAGGTGAGGCAAGAGCTGGACCGCGGCTTTGATTTCTATGCGCCGCAAACCATGGACAACCATCCAACAGGGGAACGTATTCTGTCTGCATGGGCGGGATGTGGTGACCCCGATTACCCGAGTGATCGTGAGGGTTGGAGTAACTGCTTAACGTTCCCAAGAGCACTGACTATTCAGGATAATCAGCTTTGCCAGCGGCCCGTTGACGCCATTCAAGCACTTTACGCTGAACATCAGCAAGGTGAAGGCATGGGTTCAGGCATGAAGGTATTAGCAGCAGGTATCCCAAACCGTTATCGCTTCACACTAACGCTAGATGGCGTGAAGTGCCTTACCACACTGAGTTTGCTGGCGACTGAAAACGAATCCCTTGATTTGATCATTGATGCCGATGAAAAACGCATCACGCTTGATCGCAGCAATATGTCCTCACGATTTGCAAAACAGTGGGGCGAGCAGCGCCGCGCGTCGTATCCGGTGGGTGAGACGTTGGAAATTGACGTGCTAATCGATGGCAGTATTGCTGAGATTTTCATTGATGGTGGACGTCTTGCGTTTACTGCTCGTGTTTTTCCGCACTCGCCTCATAGCAAGATCGAACTGAATTCGACGTCAGAGATTCACTACTACTTCGATGCGTACGAGATTTCTCCTTCAGTGAACACTTCCCCGATCACGTCAGAAGCACTTGTTCCTCAGGAACTACATACAGAATTAACCAAGGAATCATAGGAATAATCATGGACTATACCTCCGTAGCCAAGAAGATCATTGCTTCTGTCGGCGGCAAAGAAAACATCCGAAATGCTGAGCATTGCGCCACGCGTTTACGCATTGTGTTGGTTGACGCTGAGAAGGTGGATGTGGATGCTGCCAAAGACATCACAGAAATTAGCGGCTATTTTGCGCAGTCAGGCCAACACCAATTTATTATTGGTACAGGCAAGGTGAGCCACGTTTATGCAGAAGTTAGCAAGCTTCTGGGTAAAAGCGCCGACGCGGGCGAATCATCTGGCGACTTCAAACAAGATGCGTACGCAAACATGACGGTGACGCAGAAAGTGGTGCGTACCTTTGCCGACATTCTCATCCCGTTAATCCCTGTGCTTGTTACCACAGGCTTATTGATGGGGCTTCGTGGACTGTTGCTTCAGCTCGACGTGCCGTTTACGAGTAACGGTTTAGCGTTGTTCAGCATGCTCACTGATACGGCGTTTGCATTCTTGCCCGTTTTGATTGCTTATTCTGCGGTCAAACGATTTGGTGGCAATCCGGTACTCGGTATTGTGGTCGGCTTGATGATGGTCGCACCTCAATTACCCAACGCTTGGGCGGTGGCGGGTGGTAGTGCCGATCCGATGTCTGTCAGCGTATTTGGCTTCACGATTCCACTGGTGGGGTATCAGGGTACGGTATTGCCGGCGATTTTTGCAGGTTGGTTTGTCGCGTGGCTAGAACAGCGTTTACGCCGCGTCGTACCTGCTGTCATGGATCTGGTTATCACGCCGTTTCTGACCATTTTGATCGCTATCAGTGTCATTTTATTTATCGTTGGGCCCATGCTTCAGGTCGTGGAGCATCAGTCCACGCAGTTGGTCGTGCTTGGCCTAGATTTGCCATTTGGTATTGGCTACATGCTGGTGGGCGCATTGCAACAAGTCATCACTATCTCTGGCTTACATCATGCATTGGGTGTGGTTGAAATCGGTTTGCTGAATGAAACCGGTTCAAACCCGCTTAACCCATTGATCACAGCCTCAATGGCCGGTCAGTTTGGTGCCGCCATTGCGATTGCCACGCTGCTTAAAAACAAAGTGAAAAAAGCGAATGCCTACAGTGCGTCGGTTTCAACCTTGTTTGGTATTACTGAACCGTTGCTGTTCGGTGTGAACCTGCAATACGGCAAAGCCTTTCTCATGGGGATGATCGGCGGTTCTGTTGGCGGCATGGTGGCGTATGTTTTCAACGTGAGTGCGTCGGGTATGGGGATTACTTTCATTCCAGGTATGTTGCTTTACACCAGTTCACTCATGGATCTTATGATGTATCTAGCGGTAATTGCTTCGGCGTTCTGTACGTCGTTTGTTCTTACACGCATCAACAATCCTGTGCAGACTACACAAGGGTAAGTCCTCGGTTTATCGCCAGCAAAACTCTTGTTTTTAATAAAACCGCTTTTTTACGAAAAGGCAGAGTAGCACTTCAATAGACCGCTTGATTGCGGTCTATGATTTTAAAACATGTTTTTATAGGAATCATTGAATGAGCAAAGTGTGGTTGACCGGTGATGCGGTTGTGGATTTGATCCCTGATACAGAGATGACATACCTAAAATGTCCCGGTGGTGCGCCAGCGAATGTGGCTGTAGCGGTATCACGCCTTGGTGGTGATGTTGGCTTCTTTGGACGTGTTGGTGATGACCCATTTGGTCGTTTTCTTGCTGCCACGCTAAAACATGAAAACGTGAATATTGATCATCTTGTGCTCGATCAGGACAAGCGCACTTCGACTGTGGTGGTGGATCTGGATGCCAATGGCGAGCGCAGTTTTACCTTTATGGTTAAACCCAGCGCTGACCAATTTATGATGCCGGAAGATATTCCGGCGTTTTCTGCTGGAGAATGGCTGCATACTTGCTCGATTTCATTGGCGAATGAACCAAGTCGAAGCAGCACGTTTATGGCGATGGAGGCGATTAAAGCGGCGGGAGGCTTTGTTAGCTTTGACCCCAACCTTCGTGACGAAGTTTGGCAAGACCAGAGCGATATCATCCCGACAGTGATGCGTGCAGTTGCCATGGCTGATGTGGTGAAGTTTTCGGATGACGAGCTGCTATTTTTGACCCAAAAGCCAGATTTGCAATCCGCGTTGGAAGAGATGGCTACGTTAGGCACTCCGTTAATTTTGGTGACGCAGGGCGCGAAAGGGGCATTGTTGGTGCAAGGTAACCAACAAACACTGATCACAGGTAAAACGGTGAAACCTATCGATACCACAGGTGCAGGGGATGCCTTTGTGGGAGGATTGCTCGCTAACCTATCGAAAGAACGCATTTCAGAAACATCGCTTCTGACTAGCCCTGAAGCAGCGAAAAAAGCGGTGATTTGGGCAAATGCTTGTGGTGCGTTGGCGACAACACAAAAAGGGGCGATGACAGCATTACCAGATTTAGCCAGTTTAGAAGCCTTCATTACTAACGGCTAAATCACCATACTGCTTTGCGAGTTCAACGTTGATGACTCATCGCTCAGCGTTGAGAAACGTGTTTAAAGATACGCGCAGGAGATCAACGAGCTTCCTGCGCTTTTTTGACGTTTGTGCATGTGTTAATGGTGAGCTGTTGATGTTCTTTGTTTAGCTGCATCACTGAGTGTCTGGACGAGATCTGCCCGATTGACGGGCTTGGTTAAGTACGAATCCATCCCCGCATTGAGCGCACGGGTGGCATCTTCGGTGCTGGCATGTGCTGACAGGCCAATAACGAACACGGGTGGCACATTGTGTTCCTGTTCGAACATACGAATCTGGTGGGTGATTTCATAGCCGTCAATGTGAGGCATGGAAACGTCGGTGATCAAGATATCAAAAAGGTTTTGTTTGTAGTGTGCAATGGCGTCTCTGCCATCGGCAAAGAATTCAATATTGTCTGCAATATCCGCAAGGTAAAGACGCAGCACATCTCGGTTGTACTCAATATCATCCACCACAACAATCGATAATGTCTGCAGCGACACCGGCATCGTTGGTAGTGTAACGCTGTGTGATGCGTTTGATGGCTTAGGCAGCACCTCTTTCATGGCGTGTTGTAGTTCAGACAATAGCTGCAACATACGTATTGGCTTAGCGATGAAATGCGTATCGGAAAGATTTGCCGATATCTCAAGTTGTTTGACTTCGGGTACGACGCCAATGACAGGGCAGACCTGAGTCGTTTGCCATTCACTGTGCATGGACATCAAGACTACAGCGGCGTCATAGTGCTTTTTCGAGTGAGCAATGTGCTCGACGGCGGTGATATACGTGGTCTCTGCCTGCCAAAATGCAAAGTACCTGTTCAAAATAGATCGGTGGAGTGGGTCGGCATTAACGATGGCAATCTGCTTACCTGATAGCACACCGCTGTCAGAGCTAGCTTTGTTAACAGAAGGCAGGGCGATAGTGAACGAAAACTGACTGCCTTTGCCTTCTTGTGACGTGATTTGCAAACTGCTATCAAACAGATCGAGTAGGCTTTGGGTGATAGAAAGTCCGAGACCTGTCCCCTCATAACGTCGTGTGGTGGAGCCATCGACTTGTTCAAATGCTTTAGTCACGTCGCTCAGTTTGTCTTGAGGGATGCCAATGCCAGTATCTTCAATGCTGAAAACATAATTGATATAACCATTTCGCTTTGAGGGTTCGCCACGGATGATGACTTTGATGTAACCGTTATCGGTAAACTTGATCGCGTTTCCGAGCAGATTGTTGACAATTTGACGTAGTCGGAGTTCGTCCCCTATCGCGTCAGTGTTGAGTTCAGGGGGGATATCAATCACCAATAACAGTTCTTTCTTCGTTGCGGTAACAGAGCATAGAGTGGCACAATTTTCTACCAAATCTCGAAGAGAAAAGGGGATGTTGCTTAGAGAGAGCTTATTCGCTTCTAACTTTGAAAAATCTAAAATGTCATTGATAAGTTGAAGTAAGTCATTTGCCGAGCCGTTGATGATATTGGTAAAGCTGCGTTGCTCGCGCGACAACGATGACTCTTTTAGCATTTCAGACATGCCAATAATGCCGTTCATAGGCGTGCGGATTTCATGGCTCATGTTGGCGAGAAATTCGGATTTTGACTTGTTGGCTTGTTCCGCGGAGGTGACCGCTTGTTTGAGCTTTTGCTCAAAGTGATAACGCTCGCTAATATCACGAACAATAAATGCGTAACGGTCGATTTTTCCAACGCTGTCGAGAATCGGAAAGGCACTTATTTCTGTCCATATCTTTTTGTGAGTCTTGGTAAGGCATTCCACTGTGACGATTGTTGTTGCGCCAATCTCCATGGTGTCAGCGATGTCATAAGCCGCATCAGCCTCGGGACTCTCACCAAACAGCAGTGTTTGCACGTGTTTATTAACGATTTCTTCTTCTTGATAGCCAATTAATTCGTTCAATGCATTGTTGGTTCGCGAAATATATCCTTGTAAATCCGTGATCAAATAGGCTTCGTGCGATTGTTCAACAATGTCTGCGAGCAACTTGTTTTGCACGGCCAATTGTTTATATCGGTTCTTTTCAACAGAGAGTTCTTCATAGGTATGCGCCAAAGTGACAGACATTTTATTAAACGCTCTGGCAACTTGTGCCACTTCGTCATTGCCTTTTACAGGGACTGAAATACCGGGACCTTTTTGTTGGATCTCTAACGCGCCATGTTGGAGTTGCAAGAGTTGTTTGGTAAGCAGTGAGCCAAGTCCAAATGAGAACAGTGCAACAAGGACCATTTCGAGCAATGCCAACGAAACAGCATATTTCTGTGCATCTTGGATCAGTTGACTAAACGCACTGACGTCCAGCCCCAACTCAATGTGCCCCACTTTCCATTCGTCAATCTTAATCTCAGCGCGAATATCATAGATGCCGTCTTTTGATTCAGAGGGAAGCTGGTTGTAGTTCGGAACATGAAGCTCATCTGACATACTTGATGATTGTGCTAGTCGTTGGTTCTGATCGTTGAAGATGCGGATGTAAGCAATATCGTCGTTGCGCGTGGCCTCTTTGCTAAAAGCACGCAGGTTTGCAAGATCGGTTGAAATAATGGCATCGCGAACAGCAATGGCGAACGTGTCAGATAAGCGTTCACCGTTGGCGATAATTTGCTGCTCATTAGAATCTCGAAGCCAGCCAATTCCCGAGGCAATGAGAATGGCAAGCAGCACCACCTCGATCAGAGCGATGCCTAGTATGGTTTTTAGGCGAAAAGTCATTGATGTGGTGCCCTATTAACATTAGCCAGGGTTAATGACCGAAATGTTTAGTGCTCGAACATCATCCCAATCTGCGTCGCTCGCGGATTGAAATCCTTTTATATTGAGAGCTTTAAGCGCTTCCAAGCCTTCTGGCGTTTCTGCGAGGGTAACAAATGCGGCTTGTAAGCGTTGTTTGATATCATCGGGAAGTGAAGGATGGGTAGCAATCGCGTGCGGTGTGAATCCCTCTGTGGTGAAAAGTACGTTGAGGTTTTTCTTTGTATTTTCAGGTGTCGCGCCCAATGTGCGAACAATGCCGCCGCCCGCATCAAACAGACCATCCGCAACGGCCAAATAGGCAGAATCGTGAGAGCCGACATAATAGGGTTTAAATGTGACCCCTTCGTTTTTTAAGGCTGCTTGTGTCAGTAAGGTGGCTGCAAACGCGGCAGGGGCGGGAAAGGCAACGTTTTTTCCATCCAAGTCTTTTAACGAAGTGACCTTTGCATCTTTGCCAACCACTAATATGCCTTTGATACGTTTGCCCTTTGCATGGGCAATCGCCTGATAGCCAGGGGATTGGTTGAACACCGTAAAATGGTAAGGATTCATATAGGCGATATGGTAATCCCCGGCGGCGAGTCTTTTTTCAAACTCAGGAATATTGGGGGCGGTTGCGAAGCGAATTTTCAAGCCAGATAGCTCACTGACTTGCCTCATCACAGGACTCCAGTCGCGAATAAGCTTGGCGGAAGATTGTTGCGGCACAACACCAAATACCAGCGGGTTTGACGCGTTCCCTTGCTCAGCCGAATGTGCTGATGTTGTCATTGCAATCCAGACGATCACCGCTGACAGCAAGACAATATGCCATCGCGTTGTTGAAATATGCTGATGTTTACTGATTGATCTCATTGCAAATATCATCCCAAAATAGACGTATCTTAAATGTAGTACAGTGTCTCTTTTTTGCGCCTTTTGGTGTGTGAATTATAGGGCTAATGGCTCAGTGTGTGATTTGACCAGTATTGTGACTTTTTTGCCGCCCACATCGCATGAGTTATCCTTTTTTTCACGCGTGATGATTAGGCGCTGCAAAACGTAAAGTTCTGCGGTAACCTTTGGGGCTAGCAGGAAAATTGGTCGTACTGAGCTTGCTAAACGAAGGTAGGCTTGGTTGAAAAAGGAAATTTCATGTCATCAGAAAAACTGAACACAAAGTTAGTGTCGGCAGGTCGAAAAAAAGAATATTGCCATGGCAGCGTTAACAGCGTGATTCAACGCGCATCGTCAATTGTTTTTGATTCCGTCGAACAGAAGAAATTGGCGACTAAGCAACGGGGTGAACGAGGGTTATTTTATGGTCGTCGCGGCACGCTGACTCACTTTGCCTTCCAAGATGCTATGACAGAGCTAGAAGGCGGTGCGGGCTGTGTATTGTACCCTTGTGGTGCCGCGGCCATTGCTAACAGCATGCTGTCGTTTGTGAAATCTGGCGATCACGTATTGATGACAGGTGGCGCTTATGAGCCAACTCAGGGTTTTTGCAACACGATACTAGCCGACATGGGTATATCGACCACTTATTATGATCCAATGCGTGGCGCGGATGTGGCAACGCTGATGACGCCAAACACCTCGGTGGTGTTTTTAGAAGTGCCGAATTCCATTACCATGGAAGTGCCAAATATCCCCGCGATCGTCAATGCTGTTCGTGCGGTTAACGCAGACGTTGTGATCATGATTGATAACACCTGGGCTGCTGGTGTGTTGTTCAATGCGTTTGAGCATGACATTGATATTTCGATTCAAGCGGGCACCAAATACATCGTCGGTCATTCTGATGCCATGATTGGAACCGCGGTGGCCAATTCACGTTGTTGGGAGCGTCTTCGTGAACGTTCCTACTTGATGGGACAAATGGTTGATGCCGATACAGCTTACATGGCATCTCGTGGCCTTCGCACCTTAGGTATTCGTCTGAAACAACATCACGAAAGCAGCACCGCGGTTGCAGCGTGGTTGAGTGAACGCCCTGAAGTGGCGCGAGTCAATCATCCTGCATTGCCTGAAGCAATCGGGCATGAAAACTATCTGCGCGATTTTTCTGGAAGCTGTGGTTTGTTCTCGTTCGTGTTGAACAAGAAGCTGACTGATGAACAAATCGCTGAGTATTTGGATAACTTCACGCATTTCAGCATGGCGTATTCATGGGGCGGGTATGAGTCTTTGATTCTGGCGAACCAACCCGAAGAGCTCAATGCCATTCGCCCAGCAGGGCCTGTTGATTTTGAAGGTACGTTAGTACGCGTGCATATTGGCCTGGAAGACATTGACGATTTGATTGCCGATCTGCAAGCAGGTTTTGAACGCATTGCCTGATTGAGCAATGCGGTAAACGAACGAAGCGTAAGGCATTCCGAGAAAACACAAAAACGGCGCAATGCGCCGTTTTTTTATGGGATAGGTTGTAGGGTTTTTACTGATTCGTAGTGTTCGACCGTCGGAAACGGGTCATAGAAATGATGAAGCAAGGCTTTCCATTCCAAATAGCCTTCTGATTGCCTAAAGCCCTCAGTATGGTCTTCCAGTGTTTCCCAATTCACCAACAGCACATAGCGATTCATCTGTTCCATACAGCGTCGTACATCATGGCTGATATAACCGCGTTGTGACGCGATAATGGCTTGTGCCTTGGCAAAAGCTGCTTCAAAGTCGGCTTCTTGTCCGGGTATGACATTGAGTATGGCGACTTCTAGAATCATCTTCTCTCCTTGAAAATTATCTACTTTGCATAACCTAGCCTCTGATTGTCAGAGGCTAGACTCGCTGGTTCAATTCGCTTGGTTATCTTTTTTCATTAGCATTTTCAATGTTGCAGCCAAATCCTCAGCGCTATCATGAGCACTGGTATTGACGATGTATTTGCCGTTAACAAGGAAAGTGGGTACTGACACAATGCCAGCTTCCGTTGTGATTTCATCAGCCCGTTCTAGCGCGCTAAACAGCTCGGCTTGTTGTGTTTCATTCAGATCATATGGGCTAGTCAGACCAAACTTTTTAAACACCTTGCCCAACTGCGCTTTGTTTTCTTCAGCGTCATCTGTTTGCCCTTCTTGGACATACTTAAACAATGCTTCAACCAGCTCTTCAGATGGTTTGCCTTCCGTTTGAGTGACGGCGGCGTAATAGATAAGAGCCGAAAAAGTGGCACTTTCATTGAAGGTAACATGCGCTTTACCAATATTCACATCGGCAGCCGCTTCAATGGCGGGGATAGCACTTTCCATAGAGCGGCAATGACCGCATGAGAGGCTAAATACTTCAGTCACAACCGGTAAGTTTGCCACTTGAACAGGCACATCTAACGTGGAGTATTTTTCAGAATTAGACGGCGAGTCATCGCTGCAAGCTGTCAAGGCAACAGCGGCAAAAAGAGGCAGAAGAAATCGTGTTAGTTTCATGTTTGTTCATCACTTTTTGTCAGCGAGCTTCGGCTCAGCTGGAAAATTAAGGAGTGAGATTATAACGCAATTTTTGCGAGCGGTAGGTTAGGATAATGTAATAAAAAATGCCAGTCAGCGAACTGACTGGCAAAAGTTTAGCGCAAGGCTCTTGGGCTTATCGTTATTTTAGGCTAATCAATAATCATCTTGCTTTGCATGATCATCGCATCGATGACCGAGGTGCTAACTTGCTCTGATGTCATGCCGGATATGTCGACGCTATAGGCTGAAGCCATATCCTCCACACTCATGTTGTCGAAAACAACTTGTTGGTCGACGTTGCCGTCTCCTTGGCTAGCGATGTTCAACATTGCATTACCCTCGCCATCATCAATTAATGACAAAAAGCTTTCGAGGGTATCAGATGGCTCAGTTTGCATTAAGTCAGACAGGTTAATGGCATCTTGTGAGGTGTCGAAGTCAGCAATATGATCGACAGCTGGGGTGCTGGATGTGCTTTGGTCACCATTGAGAAATGCAAACGTATCAGACCCTGCGCCACCCGCCATCAAATCATTGCCTTGCCCGCCAAGAATGAGATCATCGCCTAACCCCCCATCAATGAAGTCATTGCCGCCACCGCCTAAAATAACATCGTGCCCAGCATTACCGAGCAGAACATCAGCACTGTCGCTTCCTGCGATGCGGTCATTGCTGTCACTGCCCGAGAAAGTGACATCATCGAGTGAAATGACATCAGAGAGGGAACTATTCAGCTCTGTTTCGGCAGATTGGATTAGTGCTGCTTGCGAACCACCAATCGTGACATTGATTTGTGTCTGCGTGCCATCCGTTGCTGTTAATGTGATAACTTCGTTGACGGTGTCATTATCACTGAGCATGGGGGTTGATTGTGGATCTAGCGTGTATGTCCAATTTCCATCCACCAAGGAAAGTGAGCCATAGCTGCCATTCACCTCAGTATTGGCAAAGTAGGGGGAATCACCGTTGTCCACGTCAGACAACGATAAAGAGCCTGTTGCCACGATTGTTGATTGACTATAGTCATCCGCCAACTCTTGATAAGACAACTTACCATCACGAATGAGCGAACCTGGAACATGGTTTAATTGTGTCCCCGCAGTAATCTCAGGGCCAGATAGTTGAATGATAAAATTTCCTTGTTCGTTGGAATCTCTATCATGCATTTGGTCTCCGTCGAAATCGACATCGACGACGGCAAAGGTATAAACGTTGCCGGCACGGTCGGTGTAATCGGTTGTGTAGTCAAAATTGGCAACGTATCTTGTGCCATTGATTTCAACGGTTTGTGACAGGTCATCAGCCCGCTCATTGTAGGAATCGTCGCCATCCATGTAGCTATCATTGTCGTAGAAACGCACTGTGGTTGGCGCTTTGTTAAAATCCAGTGTTGGCGGCTCTGAACCTAAGTACATCATGTCACCAGATGTAAATGAATATCCTTCGTTGAGCACAAAGGCATTTTTCACATCAACATATTCCGAGGTCATACTATCTGGTGCGATGACAGTAGCGGAATTTGTTCCCACCACAAACGGCGCATCATCAGTGCCTGTCACCGAAATAACCACATTTTGCGTTGTGCCATCGGTCGCGGTAAGGGTAATCGTGTCCTGTACAAAGTCGGTTTCAGACAGTACTTGAGATTTGACTGGATCCAGCGTGTAAGTCCATTCGCCATCTGCCAGCGTTAACGAACCGTATTGACCGTCAATCGTTGTGTTCTCAAACTCTGGTGTGTCATCCGCATCAGCGTCAGAAATTGAAATTGTCCCACTAACCGTAATCACATCATCGGCATCGCCTTCGGTCACGGCGCCTGAGAATACGCCCGTCACAATCGGCGCATCGTCAGTACCTTGAATCGCAATCACAATTTCATGTTTGCCACCTTCGGAATCCGTGATGACGATGGTTTCCAATGTTTCTTCGTCTATCGCTGACGCTTTGTCTGGGTCAAAGGTATAAGTCCAATTGCCATTGGTCATGGTTAACGAACCAAATTCGCCTTGAACAGTGGTGTTCGGCAGTGTCGGCGTATCGCCGGAATCCACGTCCGAGACAGATACAGACCCACTGGCGGTGATAGGGCTTTCTTGTTGTTGTGTCGCGGAGACATAAAAGGTGACATCGTTATGATCTCTGTCCCCACCCCCAGCAATGTCTTCCCACGCAGAATAAGTGCCTGAATTGTATTCGTTGTCGTAACCGCTATTTTTCGAGGAGTCAGAGACAAAAGTGGTACTTGATGCGCCACCTTGATAGGCCGTTACACTGCTACCACCAAAACTAAGGCTGACGCTGCCGACATTAAAGCCTTGGCTATCACCATTTGGGATCATAAACAGCCCGACTTTTTCGCCGCCTGCGGTATTGATGTTAACGCTGGTGCCGTTGGTGGAATGCGCATTATCAAAGATGATGGCTGCGCGAACGACATTACCGCCTGCATCCAGCACGTAGTAGCCCACACTGTTGGTGTAAGCGGCATCGGAATTCACATTACTTAAATTGAGGTATAAGTTATCGCCGTTGGTGGCATCCCACGTACCGTCACTTCCTCGACCAACCGTGACGTTTTGAGAAGAAGCATTCGTATCGGTGATCGTTGCTGTTGATGTACCTGAAAGCACTGCGGCATCATCTGAACCTGTGATATCAATAACAATATCTTGGGTCGTGCCATCAGAAGCGGTGACTGTGATGGTGTCTTGCACCACCTGTCCTTCATTCAGTGACTGAGTGGCGTCGTTGTTCATGGTGTAGGTCCACTCGCCGTCCACCATTTCCAGTGATCCATAGGTGCCGTTGTGACTGCTATTAGGGAAGTCTACCGCATCACCATCAGGGTCGGTCACCGTCAGTGTGCCGCTTGCGGTGATGGTGTCTCCGGTATTACCTTCTGTCAGGGCTGCGGTAGTCGTGCCACTTATCTCTGCCGCGTCATCCGTTCCTGTCAACGAAATCACGATGTCTTGTGTTGAGCCATCGCTAGCGGTCACCGTGATGGTATCCGTCGCTTCTTGCCCTTCATTCAGCGATTGAACCGCATCGGTGTTGACCGTGTAGGTCCATTCGCCGTCCACCATCGTAAGGCTACCGTATTCACCCGTGATGGTTTCGTTGGTAAAAGTTGGCGTTTGGTTCGAATCAGGATCCACGATATTGAGTGTTCCCGAGGCGCTTTGTGTACCCACATCTTCTGTGATCGCCGCGGTGGTATCGCCAGTGATCACAGCAGCATCATCGGATCCTTGTAGAGAAATCGTGATGCTCTGCGTCGTGCCATCAGTGGCGGTCAGCGTGATCGTGTCGGTCGCGGTTGCATCACTGGCGATGGCTTGCGCTTTCTCTGGGTCGAGGGTGTATGTCCATTCGCCATCAACCAGCGTTAAGGAGCCATATTCTCCCTCAATGGTCGTGTTTTCAAAGCTTGGTGAGTCGGCGCTGTCGGCATCACTGATAGTCAGTGTGCCCGTCGCGGTCACAGGTTCGGCGATGTCTGAGTAATTCAGAGACGTTACATTGCTGTATGAATCTGGTACGAAAGTAAGAGATGTATTCGGGGTGATCTCTGGACCATCCAGTTGGATAAGTAATCTACCACTCTCAGCATTTTCACCAGAGTGAGTCCCATTTGCATTGGTATCAACGTCTACCACGGCGAAGGTATAAACATTTCCTTCAGTGTCTGTGTACTGGAGGGAGTAGTCGACGTTCACGCTCAGGGTTTCGCCATCTAAGATGATCGTTTGGGTTGAGTCTGTCGATTGTTCATTGATTTCATCGACACTATTGCCACCACTGCCGCCATCTCCATCTAATCTGCTGTCATCATCATTGATCACAACCGTGGTGCCGCTGTCATTAAACGTCAGTGTTGAAGGGAAATCCCATGTGTTGAAATGACTATCTTCTGCAATGAAGTTTTCATTTATGACGAAGGCATTACCGATAGTGATGCCGTCGCTCAAGTTGAGTGACGAGGTTGTGTCACCCGAAACAACCGCTGCGTCATCCGTTCCCGTTAACGAAATAACGATGTCCTGCGTGCTGCCATCAGAGGCGGTGACGGTAATGGTGTCCGTGACTTCTTGGTCTTGATTGAGCGACTGCGCGGCTTCTTGATTAAGTGTGTACGTCCATGCGCCATCCACGAGCGTGAGAGAGCCATATTCACCCGCCAAGGTGCCATTCGGAATGGTTGGCGTGTCACCGGTGTCTGCATCGGTAATGGTGATGGTGCCCGAGGCCGTTTGTGCGCCGGAGTCTTCGGTAATGCTTGCGGTGGTATCGCCAGTGATCACTGCGGCATCATCAGCGCCCGTGACATCCACGGTGATCTGCTGCACCGTGCCGTCCGAGGCGGTGAGGGTGAACACTTCTTGCTCGGTTTGGTTATCGTTAAGTGCGTTGGCTTTAGCTGGGTCGATAGTGTAGGTCCATGCGCCGTCCGTCAGCGTAAAGGTACCGTAGTCACCGTCGATCGTGGTGTTGGTAAAGCTTGGCGAGTCACCGTCGTCCACGTCAGAAATTGACAGGATGCCTGATGTGCTCGTTTCCGGCGTATCTGCGCCTAAATCAACCCCGCCTGTGGTGACGCCGGTGACCACAGAGGCATCGTCACTGCCCGTGACCGTGATCGTGATTTGGTGCGCTGAGCCATCCGACGCGGTGATCGTGATGGTGTCAGTTTCTGAATCGCCGTCACCCAAAGACTGTGCTTTGCTTGGGTCGACCGTGTACGTCCACTCACCGTCGGTCAGAGTGAGGCTACCGTATTCACCTGCCACCGTGCCGTTTTCAAGGGTGGGCTGGACAGCAGCATCAGGGTCGTTGATGTTGATTGAGCCAGAGACAGACGCATCGCCGCCTTCAGCAACAGACGCGCTGAGATCGCCCGTGACGACAGCGGCATCGTCAGTGCCTTCGACAGTGACCGTGATTTGATGGGTTGATCCATCAGATGCCGTGAGGGTGAAGGTGTCGTTTGCCGATTCCCCGTCTGGCAGGGTTTGTGCGTTTTCGGCGTTAACCGTGTACGTCCACTCACCGTCAGTGAGTGTAAGGCTGCCGTACTCACCTTCAATCGTGGTGTTGTCGATGGTCGCGGTTTCGCCGTTATCGACATCACTAACATTTATCGAGCCTGAGGTTGAGGCATTTTGGTCGGTCACATCCCCTGCGGTATCGCCAGTCACAACAGCCGCATCGTTCGTGCCCGTGATAGTGATAACGATGTCTTGGGTGGTGCCATCGGATGCGGTGACCGTGATGGTATCCGTCGCGGTATCGCCGTCAGCCAGCGATTGGATCGACGCGCTGTCAGCAGTGTAGGTCCATGCGCCATCAACCAAGGTCAACGAGCCATATTGGCCCGCTAAGGTGCCATTCGGAATGGTGGGCGTGTCACCGGTATCCGCATCCGTGATAGTGATGGTACCTGACGCGGTTTGTGCGCCCACGTCTTCAGTGATCGCCGCGGTGGTATCGCCGGTGATCACTGCCGCATCATCAGCGCCTGTGACATCCACGGTGATCTGCTGCACCGTGCCGTCCGAGGCGGTCAGGGTGAACGCTTCTTGTTCGGTTTGGTTATCGTTGAGTGCGTTGGCTTTGCTTGGCTCGAGGGTGTAGGTCCATGCGCCGTCCGTCAGCGTAAAGGTACCGTAGTCACCGTCGATCGTGGTGTTGGTAAAGCTTGGCGAGTCACCGTCGTCCACGTCAGAAATTGACAGGGTGCCTGATGTGCTCGTTTCCGGCGTATCTGCACCTAAATCAACCCCGCCAGTGGTGACGCCGGTGACCACAGAGGCATCGTCACTGCCCGTGACCGTGATCGTGATTTGGTGCGCGGAGCCATCCGATGCCGTCACCGTGATGGTGTCAGTTTCTGAATCGCCGTCACCCAAAGACTGTGCTTTGCTTGGGTCAACCGTGTACGTCCACTCACCGTCGGTCAGAGTGAGGCTACCGTATTCGCCTGCCACCGTGCCGTTTTCAAGGGTGGGCTGGACAGCAGCATCAGGGTCGTTGATGTTGATTGAGCCAGAGACAGACGCATCGCCGCCTTCAGCAACAGACGCGCTGAGATCGCCCGTGACGACAGCGGCATCGTCAGTGCCTTCGACAGTGACCGTGATTTGATGGGTTGATCCATCAGATGCCGTGAGGGTGAAGGTGTCGTTTGCCGATTCCCCGTCTGGCAGGGTTTGTGCGTTTTCGGCGTTAACCGTGTACGTCCACTCACCGTCAGTGAGTGCAAGGCTGCCGTACTCACCTTCAATCGTGGTGTTACTGATGGTTGGGGTTTCACCGTTATCCACATCACTGATGCTGATAGAGCCCGACACTGTGGTGCCTTGGTCCGTGGTGTTGCCCGTCGTATCGCCCGTCACCACAGCGGCATCATCCGTACCTGTAATGGTAATCACGATGTCTTGCGTGGTGCCGTCTGATGCGGTGACCGTGATGGTGTCGGTTGCGGTATCGCCGTCAGCCAGCGATTGGATCGACGCGCTGTCAGCAGTGTAGGTCCATGCGCCATCAACCAAGGTCAACGAGCCATATTGGCCCGCTAAGGTGCCATTCGGAATGGTGGGTGTATCACCGGTGTCTGCATCCGTGATCGTGATGGTGCCTGACGCGGTTTGTGCGCCGGAGTCTTCGGTAATGCTTGCCGTGCTATCACCCGTGATAATCGCTGCATCATCTGCGCCTGTGACATCCACGGTGATCTGTTGCACCGTGCCGTCCGAGGCGGTGAGGGTGAACACTTCTTGCTCGGTTTGATTGTCGTTGAGTGCGTTGGCTTTAGCGGGATCGAGGGTGTAAGTCCATGCGCCATCCGTCAGCGTAAAGGTACCGTAGTCACCGTCGATCGTGGTGTTGGTAAAGCTTGGCGAGTCACCGTCGTCCACGTCAGAAATCGACAAGGTGCCTGATGTGCTGGTTTCCGGCGTGTCTGCACCTAAATCAATCCCGCCAGTGGTGACACCTGTGACCACAGAGGCATCGTCACTGCCTGTCACTGTGATCGTGATTTGGTGCGCTGAGCCATCCGATGCCGTCACCGTGATGGTGTCGGTCGCAGAATCACCGTCACCCAAAGACTGTGCTTTGCTTGGGGCAACCGTGTACGTCCACTCACCGTCGGTCAGCGTGAGGCTACCGTATTCACCTGCCACTGTGCCGTTTTCAAGGGTGGGCTGGACAGCAGCATCAGGGTCGTTGATGTTGATAGAGCCCGATACCGAAGCCTCGCCACCTTCAGCCACGCTGGCGCTGAGATCCCCGGTGACCGCAGCGGCATCATCCGTGCCTTCAACAGTCACGGTGATTTGATGGGTCGAACCATCAGAAGCGGTTAAGGTGAAGACATCGTTCGCAGATTGGCCATCCGGTAACGTCTGCGCTTTCTCAGAATCGACGTTGTACGTCCAATTTCCATCCACCAAAACAAGTGAACCGTATTCACCTTCAATCGTGGTGTTGTCGATGGTCGCGGTTTCGCCGTTATCGACGTCACTAACATTTATCGAGCCTGAGGTTGAGGCATTTTGGTCGGTCACATCCCCTGTGGTATCGCCAGTCACAACAGCCGCATCGTTCGTGCCTGTAATGGTGATAACGATGTCTTGGGTGGTGCCATCGGATGCGGTGACCGTGATGGTATCCGTCGCGGTATCACCGTCAGCCAATGATTGGATCGATGCGCTGTCGGCGGTATACGTCCATGCGCCATCAACCAAGGTCAGCGAGCCATATTCCCCTGCCAACGTACCATTCGGAATGGTAGGCGTGTCACCGGTATCCGCATCCGTGATCGTGATGGTGCCTGAGGCCGTTTGTGCGCCGGAGTCTTCGGTAATGCTTGCCGTGCTATCACCCGTGATAATCGCCGCATCATCAGCGCCCGTGACATCCACGGTGATCTGCTGCACCGTGCCGTCCGAGGCGGTGAGGGTGAACACCTCTTGTTCGGTTTGGTTATCGTTAAGTGCGTTGGCTTTAGCTGGATCGAGGGTGTAGGTCCATGCGCCGTCCGTCAGCGTAAAGGTACCGTAGTCACCGTCGATCGTGGTGTTGGTAAAGCTTGGCGAGTCACCGTCGTCCACGTCAGAAATTGACAGGGTGCCTGATGTGCTGGTTTCCGGCGTATCTGCACCTAAATCAATCCCGCCAGTGGTGACGCCGGTGACCACAGAGGCATCGTCACTGCCTGTCACTGTGATCGTGATTTGGTGCGCTGAGCCATCCGATGCCGTCACCGTGATGGTGTCGGTCGCAGAATCACCGTCACCCAAAGACTGTGCTTTGCTTGGGTCAACCGTGTACGTCCACTCACCGTCGGTCAGCGTGAGGCTACCGTATTCGCCTGCCACCGTGCCGTTTTCAAGGGTGGGCTGGACAGCAGCATCAGGGTCGTTGATGTTGATAGAGCCCGATACCGAAGCCTCGCCACCTTCAGCCACGCTGGCGCTGAGATCGCCGGTGACCGCAGCAGCATCATCCGTGCCTTCAACAGTCACGGTGATTTGATGGGTCGAACCATCAGAAGCGGTTAAGGTGAAGACATCGTTCGCAGATTGGCCATCCGGTAACGTCTGCGCTTTCTCAGAATCGACGTTGTACGTCCAATTTCCATCCACCAAAACAAGTGAACCGTATTCACCTTCAATCGTGGTGTTGTCGATGGTCGCGGTTTCGCCGTTATCGACGTCACTAACATTTATCGAGCCTGAGGTTGAGGCATTTTGGTCGGTCACATCCCCTGTGGTATCGCCAGTCACAACAGCCGCATCGTTTGTGCCTGTAATGGTGATAACGATGTCTTGGGTGGTGCCATCGGATGCGGTGACGGTAATGGTGTCGGTTGCGGTATCACCGTCAGCCAATGATTGAATAGACGTGCTGTCCGCGGTATACGTCCATGCGCCATCAACCAAGGTCAGCGAGCCATATTCCCCCGCCAAGGTGCCATTCGGAATGGTGGGTGTATCACCGGTGTCTGCATCTGTGATCGTGATGGTGCCTGACGCGGTTTGTGCGCCGGAGTCTTCGGTAATGCTTGCCGTGCTATCACCCGTGATAATCGCTGCATCATCTGCGCCTGTGACATCCACGGTGATCTGTTGCACCGTGCCGTCCGAGGCGGTGAGGGTGAACACTTCTTGCTCGGTTTGGTTATCGTTAAGTGCGTTGGCTTTAGCGGGATCGAGGGTGTAGGTCCATGCGCCGTCCGTCAGCGTAAAGGTACCGTAGTCACCGTCGATCGTGGTGTTGGTAAAGCTTGGCGAGTCATTCGCGTCTGCATCTGAGATGGAAAGGCTACCAGAGACTGTCGTGGCGTCGGTGACATCTACATAGTCGATAGAACTCACGTCGGTATATGAGCCTTCAACAACATTGAGATCGGTACCAGGCAAAATGTCAGGGCCACCAATTTGAACCAACAGTGTCGTGCTAGTTCCGTCTCCATTGTCGATTGATAAGACGCCCATGGTGAACACGTTGTCGTAGACGTCTGTGTATTCGACGGTTGCAGTGACGGAAACAGGGTAAGACTGACCGTCGAGTTCTATAGTTTGGTTTGCTGAATTGTTTAGCTGACCGTCACTGTCTGTAATGGTCGCGCTGAATCCCGCTGAATCGAAATGCATCGAGCTAGGCTGTGAACTGGCATTGAATTGCTCGCCATCCACATCGATATCATCACCTAATACAAAGACATTGTTTATTGTGATTTCTGGGCCAATCTGCGCGGTGACAGTGCCTGTGAAATCGCCACTCACAACGGCAGCATCGTCGGTACCTTCAATGGTAATAACAATGTCGTGTTCTTTGCCTTCACTGTCTGTCAACGTAATGGTATCTGTGGTGCTTTGATCTGCGCCTAGCGAATGTGCGGCACCAGGGTTGAGCGTGTAAGTCCATTCACCGTCGACCAGCGCCAAGCTGCCAAACGTTCCTGTGACGGTCGTGTTTTCAATAGTTGGCGTGTCACCTGAGTCTGGGTCGATCAGCTCTATCGTGCCGGACGTCGTAATAACGTCTGTGCCTTCAGTCAACACGCCTGTGGTATCACCCGTTAGCACGGCGGCATCATCTGTGCCTGTAACTGAAATCACAAGCGCATGGGTGCCGCCCATTGAATCTGTGATCGTAATAGTGTCGGTGACTTCTACGCCTTCACCCAATGCTTCGGCAAGCTCAGGATCTAAGGTGTAGGTCCAATTCCCGCCCACCATACTAAATGAGCCGTATTGCCCTTGCTGATTGCTATCCGGCAACGTGGGGTTGTCATTGGTGTCAGGATCGCTGATGGAAAGACTGCCGCCTGTTGTGAGCGCGCCAGTTTCATCGCTCACGCTGCCACTGGTTTCACCGCTTAGTACGGCGGCGTCTTCGCTGCCTGTAATGGTAATAACGATGTCATGAACTGTGCCGTCAGAAGCCGTGACACTGATGGTATCTTGGGTGGTTTGCCCTTCATCGAGATATTGTGCGAGCTCTGGATCTAAGGTGTACGCCCATGCGCCGTCGATTAATTCAAGTGAGCCGTATGCGCCCTCAGTTGTGCCGTTTGGCAAGGTTGGGGTTTGGCCTTCATCGACGTCGACCAGGTTGATAGTTCCTGTCGCTATGAGCGTACTAAAGCCTTCTTTGATGGCCCCTGTTGTATCACCTTCAAGCACAGGCAGTTGGTCTGTCCCAGTTATGGTGATCACAATATCGTGGGTCGAGCCATCGGATGCAGTGATCGTGATGGTATCGGTCGTGCGTTCGCCTTCTGGCAAAGAGGCAGTGCTGTCAGGGTCTAAGGTGTAGCTCCACTCGCCATCGACTAGCGCTAAGGTACCGTAGCTGCCATCGATGGTGTCATTGGGTACAGTGGGGGAATCACCTGTATCTGGGTCGATGATTTCAATCGAGCCGCTGATGGTTAGGTTATCGTCATCACTGAGTGAGCCAGTGGTATCGCCACTAAGGACTGGAGCGTCGTTCGTCCCCGTAATGCTGATCACTATGTTTTGCTGTGTGCCATCGCTCGCGGTGAGCGTGATGACATCGGTATCAACTTCACCTGCGTTAAGAGCACTCGCCGCTTCTTTGTCCAGGGTATATGTCCAGTTGCCATCAACCAGTTCGAGTACGCCGTACTCACTTTCGATGCGTGTATCTTCGAAAGTCGGGGCGTCGTCGGCATCGACATCTGAAATGTTAATGGTGCCTGATGCAGTCAGTGTGTTGCCTGTTGTTGTATCCACGAGGGATTGACCAAATTGACCACTGACGACAGGGAGATCGTCTGTACCAGTAATGGTGACGGTAATATCTAATGGGGTACCATCTTGGGCATAGACAGTGATGGTGTCAGGAAGCGGATCGCCCGCATCCAAGGCATCAAAGGTGTTGCTATGAACGGGATCTGTCGTGTAGGTCCAGTTGCCCGCGGTATCAATGGTAATGTCGCCAAATTCGCCAGTGAATGTGCCTGCTTGGAAGGTGCTCTGGCCTGTGTCTGCATCCGATACATTGACACTACCTGATGTTGATAATTGGCCATCGGCTTCAGTAACAGACACATTGGTCATTCCACCAAACACTGCTACGTCATTAGTGCCGTCAATCGTGATCGTGATGGTTTGAATGGTGCCATCTTCAGCGCGAACACTAAGCGTGTCTGTCAGTTGCTCACCATCGCCTAAGCGATTGATAGCACCGTTGTCGTCTGTGGTGACGTATGTCCAGCTTCCGTCGGCATCAATGGTGATTTCACCCCAACGTCCTGCAATGGTTTGCGGGGTGAATACATTGTCGTTTCCATCAACATCCGTCGAGGTCAATTGGCCACTGGTGGACAGGGTGCCGTCGGCTTCGACGATAGTGCCAACAATATCACCGGCAATCTGCGCCGGATCGTTTGTCCCTATGATGGTGACAAGAATGTCAGTTTCTGTGCCATCAACTGAGCGCACCGTGATGGTATCAACGCGTTGTTCGCCTTCTCTAAGTGTATCGAGCGACGTACTTTGGGATGGGTCCGTGGTATAGGTCCAATTTCCCGCACGATCAATGGTGACAGAACCAAAGTCGCCCAGGTATGTGCCCGCTAGCATGAAGGATTCACCCGCATCAGGGTCGACGATATTTAATGAGCCATTAACGCTGATAACGTCATTGGTTTCATACACATCGCGGGTGGTAATCGCGGAGAATACAGGCGCATCATTCACACCCTCAATAGTGAGGACGATTTGCTGTTCAGTGCCATCTTCCGCGCGTACCGTGACGACCTCGGTGAGGGTTTCGCCTTCCGCTAAGCGTTCAATAGCGCCCGTTGGGTCGGTGCTCGTATATGTCCAGTTGCCGTTTTCATCGATGGTCACTTCACCACGAGGTGTGGTAAGTGTTTCCGCGATGAAGGCGTTGTCGTTACCATCAATGTCAGTGGACGAGAGCGTGCCAGAAGTTGACAGTGTGCCACTGTTGTCAACGATAGTTGTGGCAATGTCACCGCCGATAATGGCATCGTCATTGGCACCATTGATACTGAGTGTGATGATGGTTTCGGTACCGTCGACGGAGTAGACGGTGATGGTGTCTGTTACCTTTTCCCCGTCCGTCATCGAGTTGATGGCCGCTTTATTGCTGTTATCTACTGTGTATGACCAGTTCCCAGCACGGTCAATAATCACCGTTCCCCATTCCCCCTTAAACGACCCAGGTTGCATAAAGGACTCGCCTGCGTCGGGGTCAATAATATTGATCGAACCAGCGGCCTTCATGATGCCGTCACTTTCCGTTATCTCACCAGAACTTATGGCAGAGAAAACGGGCACGTCATTACTGCCTTCAAACGTCAGGGTAATACGTTGTTCCGTGCCATCGGCAGCTCGCACGGTGACATATTCGTTAAGGGTATCCCCTTCACCAAGCCTTTCGATCGCTCCTGTTGGGTCAGTCGATGTATAGGTCCAGCTGCCATCTTCATTGATGGTCATTTCGCCACGCAGTGTTTGAATGGTTTCTGCAATAAAACGGTTATCTGCCCCGTCAGCATCACTGGAAGTGAGATTGCCCGAAGCAGTCAATACATCGCCATCTATAATGGTGGCCGAAAGATCCCCTGAAATTTTTGCTTCAATGTTCTCTTCTTGAGCATTTGATGCGCGATTAAACAAGTTGGCATATCTCGCAGAGCTGAGCGATTCGATTTGGGCGCCGGTTAAACCGGCAGCGCTTAATCCGGTGGTATCAAACATTCCGATGCCACTGACTCCGCCCCGGTAACCGTTCGATTCAATGATGACTTGTTCACCAGCGGATGAACTATTGAGTTCTTCACCTGCTGCGGTCTCTTTACCTTCGAGTTGTGTAGGGTCATCACCCTGTTCAAGTGAGGCAATGATATCTAATACATCGGAGGGAAGGTCAAGGCTATTGAACCCTTCATCACCTAAAAACAGCGCCTCATCAAGCACATCGACTTGTTCTTCATCTTCTGTCACAAGCCACGCATTTTTGCCTTTCGGGACGGAAATCAGATCGCCCGTATGCAACTGCATATTGGCTTGAGCTGGACTGACTTGACCGTCAGGTTTAACAACAAATGCCTGTCCAACAACCTGACTGAGGACCAAGGTGATAGCCATAAAGAACTCCCGTTAACAGATTGACTCGAAAATGAGTCTAAAGATTCAAACTTGATTTACTGATTAAACCTAGTACATAAATTTCACGGCTGATAACTGAGTTAGGGGACGGGAATAAGGTTTTTGATAATTTGTGTTTCATATATGAGACTGATGAATGTAAAGCATTTTTTGGGAAACGTTCCTCCACATTTATGACAGTGATGAAAGCCAGGGCATATCCCTTTTTGATCACGGTTCGTTGATGCAGCCTAAAGGCAATTTTGTCGATGGCATCACACCAAATTGGCAGTGGTGATAAAAAGACACTAGTTTTAAAGAGAAATTTTTTGATTCGATAATGAGACGGCGAGAGAAAGCAACTGACGCTAAATACGTACTAGTAAATGCGGTCTCATGCAGTGGAACGAAGTGCTTTTACGCTCGATGAACATGTGAAGCGGACCGTCGTTGTTGATTTGGCGAATCATTTCGAGTGTTTAGCGCTTGTATAAAACCAGTCTGAAGGAAGACCTAATGAAAGGTTTGGTGAAGAACGAGCCAGTAATTGTGCTCGCCGATGAAGATCTGTCACACATTGATTTTCACCAGCAGGTTTTGAGCGAAAGTGGATATTGGCTTCGTTCAGTGGCAACACCGGCGAAACTGATAACGATTTTAGAGCAGCACCCTGTCAATATTCTTGTGCTTAGCATGGAGTTTTCGTTTGAAGGTGGTGATTCATTAAAAGCTGCTGTCAAAAAAATCCGCTCTCTCCCCACTTGCAAAGACACGCGAATTATTTTGACGTCAATGCATTTTTCCGACGAACAAAAACAGGCGGCTTATCGCGCGGGTGCAAGCGATTATATGGTGTACCCCATCGCGCCTGATGAACTTTATCTTAAGATGGGAACCCACCTTGTTGCAGGGGCGCGAAAGGGTATCTCAGGGGCATTAAGCCGCAGCTTCAACGTGTTATCTGAAGTGAATATGGCGCTTTATCCCTTGATCTCGACTGCGGTGAGTTGCGCGCAAGTGCTCAAACAGACATCGTTGAGTAACAAGCAATCTGTGTACGTTGATAGCTTGAGTGGCGCAATGAAACGCGCTTCAGTGATTGGCGACAACCTACGAGATTTTGAAGAGCTGTCAGTTAACGCTATTTCGCTGGACAATACCCCTTTTGACCTCGACCAACTGCTGGAAAGCTTGCGTGACTATTTGGTTGGTGAAGCGGAAAGTCGTTCCGTAGAACTGTTGTTCAACGTGCCGTTGGATGTGCCGCGTTCGTTAGTTGGCGACCCTGACAGACTTCGAAGAATCTTGCTGAACTTGATTACCGAAGCCATTTTTGTTGGTGGCGGTTGCCCAATCATCCTGAGCATTCATGCCGGAACACTTTCTGATTCGAGCGTGACGCTTGAATTTGCAGTGCACCAAAAGGTGACGGATGACGATGTGCCTTATGACGACTTAGATGAACTTGCGGAGCGTGCCGCGATGGCGATGTCCGAGTTAGACGAGTCGCTCAATCTGCTCATTGCTTGCTATCTCATCGAGAAAATGGGCGGTGTAATTCACGAAGAAGTGATGGGTGAGGATTCTGGCATCTATTTTAACCTTGAACTTCAGGTCGCCAAAGTCAGCGTAGAAAAAAGCTTTGCAGTGCCTGTTGATTTACGCGGACTGAGAGTGCTGGTCGTTGATGACAATCCATCCTCCATTGCCGTCCATTCTGCCATCATTTCTTCGCTAGGTTTTTATTGTGAATCCGCGATTGACGTAGACAGTGCTTTTCATGCCATCAAAGAAGGGCACCTAGATCTTGAAGGAGAACCCTATGATTTGGTGTTACTTGACTGGCACATGCCCGGAAAGAAAGGTTTTCATTTACTTGAAAAGCTACGCAGTGACTTGACGCCAGAGCAGATACCGTTGGTCATTGTGATCAGTGCATTCGATCGTGCTGTCATAGAGAAAGATCGAGGTAACGGTAAAATTGATGGGTATTTGCACAAACCTATTTCAGCTTCCGTGATGTTTGACACCATGATGGAAGTTTTGGGTGAAAACTTGCCAAAAACCCACCGCCGAGTGATTGCTGCGAAAGGCCAGTCAAACGCCGTCACGGTGAGTGGAGGGGGAAAGCGTATCCTTGTGGTCGATGACATGTCGATCAATCAGCAAATCGCGAAGGAAGTATTGATCAGCAATGATTTCCAAGTCGATGTTGCGGAATCTGGCAGAGAGGCGGTGGTGAAAGTATGCCCAGCACCAGAATTGTACGATGCCATTTTAATGGATTTGGAAATGCCGGATATGAATGGGTTAGAAGCCACGCGTATTATTCGTGAAACGGCAGATAAAGAGTCGTTACCCATTTTTGCACTGACCGCTCATACCATGGAACGCGATCGCCAACGTTGTCTTGATGCCGGAATGAACGATCATGTTTCCAAGCCGCTTGACGCGGACGTTCTACTCCAAAAATTGGCCGTATATTTAGGGCTAGCGGTGACCTCTAGAGACAATTCAACGCCAGAAGAAATCGAGCAAAAAGAAGAATACGAATATGTTGATATCAGCGATGGCATCAAGCGCGTGATGGGCAATGAAACACTTTATTTCAAACTGCTGAGTGATTTTGTACACCAAGCAAGATCACAGGAAAATCAAGTGTGTGCACTTATCGAGTCTGGCAAGTTGACGGAAGCGGCGGAGAATGTGCATACCATCGCTGGCAGTGCGGGGAATTTATCTGTTATTGCTTTGAGAAAATCCGCAAAGCAACTGCAAAATGCTTTACTTGCGTTAGAAGACCACCAAGCGTCTTTAAGTCAGTTCCGTCGTGATATTGATAATGCGATAAAAGAGATTGGTAGCATTTTACTGAAACGAAGCAACGTAGCCTTATCGTCCGCTCCCCATTCATTCGAGGGGAAAAAGGCAACGGACAAAGCAAGTAGAGCATCAAAGCTCGACAATAGGTTCCAAGAAAGGCTGTCCACGCTTGAATCGCAAATAATGGCGCAAGATATGATGGCGATAGACAACTACTACCAAATGTTGGTGGATTTTTGTGATATGGCGTCGAAGCTCAAACCTGTAGGAGACAAATTGATTGAGCTGGATTATCCACAAGCATTAATCGCGCTGAAAACCTTCAAGACCGAGCAGAATTTAAGCACGGCAACAGCCGAAGAGAGAGGCACATCTCATGATGGTTAATCATAGCGCGGCCGATAAAGACACGATACTTGTTATTGACGCATCACCCAATAGCATACGCATTCTGAACGCCATACTTGGTGAAGAGTATCGTGTCATTTTCTCCACAACAGGTGCAACGGCGCGTGTGTTAGTTAAGTCGGAACACCCTAAATTGATTTTAATGGATGTAGAGCTGCCAGACATTGATGGCTTTACGCTTTGCCAATCCTTCAAAAATGATGTAACCACCAAAGACATTCCTATTATTTTGATCACCGAGCATCAGGAAGATGAAGGTCGTGAGATGGGGTTGCGCATTGGCTGCGCAGACTACATTTCCAAACCTGTGTCGCCCGCCGAAGTGAAACTGAGAATTTATAACCAGTTGCGTATCCGACGGAATGAAGAGTTGATCATGCAACGCGCGTTATACGATTCGCTGACAGGTTTGGCTAACCGAAACTTGGCGTTGGATCGCCTGCGCTATGCCATTGCGCATGACCTGCGACGTGGTCTGTTGACTGCGGTTATGTTGCTTGATATTGATAGTTTCAAGATTATTAATGACACATTGAGTCATGATGTTGGTGACCAAGTATTGGTTGAATTGTCCCGACGCATTGTCGACGCCGTGCGGGAAGTGGATACCATTGGACGTGTGAGTGGCGATGAGTTTCTTATTGTTCTTCCAGGACTCCATCAAACTGAAAATGCCTGCCAGATCGCCAGTAAACTGCGTAAAGCGCTCAATAAACCCATTTCGGTGAATGGAGGAGGTGAAGTGCATGTCACTGCCAGTATTGGCATTTCTATTTCACCGCTAGATACGGATGATTTTAAGCGACTGTTTGCGAATGCAGATATTGCCAAGCATCAAGCGAAGAGTGGCGGGAAAGATTCATACCGCATGTTTACGTCCGAAATGAATGACAATGTGCATCGACGTTTACGCATTGAATATCATCTGGTTTGGGCGTTGGCGCGTAACGAGTTCTCTGTGGTCTACCAACCGTTTATCGACCTGAAAACCAATGAAGTTGTGGGCGCGGAAGCATTGCTGCGATGGGACAACAGCGAATTGGGCTCCGTGTCCCCCGTTGAATTTATTCCCATTGCAGAGCAATCCAATCTCATTTACGAAGTTGGCAAGTTTGTGCTAGCGACCGCCATTCGTGATTTTTCGCGTCTCACCAATGCCGCGGGCCATTTGCTCAACGTAGCGGTGAATATATCACCTCAGCAAATCCGGCAAACAAACTTCATCGATGACCTTCAAGAGATCATGGACAGTGAAGAGTTTGCACCTGAAAGGTTGGAGTTAGAAGTGACAGAAGGTTTGTTGCTCAGTCAGCAACCCTATGTCAAAGAGATGATAGCCAAACTGCATGACATGGGTATGGCATTGTCGATGGATGATTTTGGCACAGGCTATTCATCGTTGAGTTACCTGCTGCAGTTTCCTTTTGATGCATTGAAAATTGACAGAGAATTTATCGATGGCATAACGGATGTCGAGCTCAACGAGACGCTTGCCACTGCAGTGATCTCGATGGCTCAAGGGCTTAAAATGAAAACTGTCGCTGAAGGTGTTGAAACACAAGAGCAACTTGAAATGCTGAAATCAAAAGGCTGCGATTTGGCGCAAGGATACTACCTTAGTCGTCCTATCGACATTGATGCGTTTCGCTTGTTTTTGGGCATTGAGGATGCGCTGGAACAACAACCTGAAGACAATGAATCCGAGACTACGCAAAATTAAGTCGCATGATAGACAGCTAAATATGTCCAGTTGGGCAAGAAAAGACGAGGCGCTGCAAAGCGCCTTTCTTACATTTGAATAGAATCTAGGTTACAAAAAGTAAACTGGTTGACGGGGTGATTAAGGTTACTATAAGTTACTTGGAGTTTACTTTTATCGAGGTTGTCATGAATAAAAAAATCAATATTGATATCGTCTCTGACGTCGTTTGCCCATGGTGCATTGTTGGCTATAAACGCTTGGAAAAAGCCATAGAAGAATTGGGCATGCAAGATCGTGTTGCCATTGAATGGCAGCCGTTTCAGCTAAATCCCTATGTTGGCGAAGCAGGGGAAAACCTGCGTGAGCATTTGATGAAAAAGTATGGCAATAGTAAAGAAGATGGCATTCGTTCACGCCAACAGCTGACCAGTCTAGGGGCCGAATTGGGTTTTACTTTCAACTTCTTTGATGACATGAAAACCTACAATACGCGAGATGCACACTTACTGCTTGACTATGCCAAGTCACAAGGGAAACAAATGGCATTGCAGCAACGTCTATTTGATGCCTATTTTTCGGAGCAACAGGACATTTCTCATCGAGAGACACTGGCTAAATTACTGGCAGATGTGGGCTTGAACACCAGTGAAGCGATGGCTGTGTTAGACGATGAAGCAGCAGAAGAGGCTCTGGGGGGAAATCTAACCTATTGGCGTGAGCTTGGTGTTTCTTCGGTGCCAACCATTGTTTTTAATCGAGAGAGTGCAGTGACAGGGGCACAGCCTGTTGATGTGCTTAAGCAGATTCTGAAAGAATTAGATTCTCAATAATAAGAACGTTAGTGTCACGCGAAGGTCGCATTGTGGTCATCATGCTGATTACGATGGGCGTGGGCATGTTTGGTCGTTTCACCGCGGTATTCGCCTCTTGGTTAATTGTGAAACCAAAGGGGACGGAACCCGGTGATCTTGAGTTAAATTGTCAGTGAAGGCAGAGAAGGAAACCATGGCATTGCATTCATAGGTGCAGTCGCTTCGCGAGAAGATACGCGAGCTCAATGTGCTTTTGAAAGAGAAGCCCCAGTGATCAGAAACGAATAGACTCTCTAAAGTCAGACGCCCTCACAATGCAAAGTTCAGCACACCGAAATACAGGCAATCTGGATTGTTCCCATCCATATAAATGTCTGGGAGTTACAAATCTAAATACAGCCTTAGCATGTCTTTATGTTGCACGCCTTTCTCCCAAATTGGCTCGTCATAGTTATCAAGGAAATGATTTTTTATCACCGCAGATACACGAAACCCCATACGCTGATAAAAAGCGAGTTGATGACCAAATGTACCTGTACCTAATTCTAGCCGCTTAATTTTCTTGTTTCGCGTGAACTGAATGACGTGCTTCAGAAGATCAGTGCCATATCCACTACCCTGGAATTCTGGCGAAACGGAAATGTTGAATAATTCAGCAAGATTGGTGTCCGTTTTCTTAATGACACAAGCGGCAATGACTACCTTATTTTGAAAGCCGGCAAAACACCAAGAATCCAGCAAATAAGAGGCAATACTGGCTGCAGACGGATCGGCTTCCAAAAGCAATGATGGAGGAACGACTCTCGGCGGCACTTCCGCAAATGTCACTTTTTGATCCAATGGGCAGTCAAGGGTATTCAGCATGTTACACACCCATTTGATGGGGTTTTGTTTACCATCCAGTTCATGTTCTTCCTGAGAGAGTGACTCGTCTGACTAACATATTTCTTAGGTTGCCAGAGTATGAAAATAAACAATTGCATCAACATCACGCATTGCTCACGTTAATGGCATTTTATACAAGCAGGTACGCGTAATTATCATAAATGGGTCAGAAAATTTGATCCGGGGAAATGTATTTATGATTGCTCTAAATTATGTTTTGCTAACTTTCGCCTAAACATCAATTCTTTGATGTGCCATTCCAACATGCACAAGATGAAACAAGCGGAAACGACCATCAGAAAATAACGTGGGAAATTTTGGAAAAAAACTTCGATGACAGTGGGGTCTTCGAATAAATATAGAGAGATAAATCGTCCGCTTATTAATGCGATGCTACAAAATAGAAACCTTTTTGAAACATAACTGAGCATGCCATTACGACGTGTTTGTTTCCAGCGGAAGAATTTGTGATCCTGATCCATGGTGAAGCAAAGCCTTCGTTAAGCGTTGCCTAAGAGGATAATTTTTTATTGGGCAGAATTGGGTGAAAGTTAACCATTATGCGATCTGATTAATAGTAAATGTTTATTGTAATTGGCTTTTGAGTTGGTGGTTAGCGGGTAGCTGCGCGATTGTAAAAGCGGGGTGCGTCTTTTCGAGGAAGATGAATCAAATTGAGATTGGCTTGGATAGCGGTATTCACAGCCAGCGATGTCGGCGTGCCCAATGTAATCAACGTGCCGACACCTGCCATCACTGCTTTTTGTACCAGTTCAATACTGCATCGACTCGTGACGAGCAGTGCGTGAGAGTCTTTTAATATCCGTCCACGTAAGGCTGCACCCAGCACTTTGTCGAGCGCGTTATGCCGACCAATATCTTCGCGACAAAGCAAAATATTCCCTTCCGCGTTAACCAGCAAAGCGGCATGTATGGCACCACTGATATGACCGAGCGATTGCCATTGGCGCAATGTGTCGCGTAACTTCAGGATTTTGTCATTGTGCAACGGATCGACATGATTTAACGGCTCTAGATTGGGAATAGCATGCTCAAGTGATTCCGCGCCACAGATGCCGCACCCCGTTCTTCCAGCCAAATGACGCTTGGTGAGTGACATTCTTGCATGAGCGCGATTGGCTAAAGTAACGTGCGCCAACAAGGCATCGTTTTCTGTTTCAACCACGATGTCGTGGATCTCGCTGCCGTCACGAATTACGCGTTCGCTATAGGAAAACCCGTAAACAAAATCCTCGATGTCTTGAGGTGTCACCATCATGACTGCGTGGCTGACACCATTGAAGGTGATCGCCAGTGCGGTTTCGGTTGGTAGGGTTGAAAAGCACGTCACATCGTTCTCGTCATCTATGTAGTGATGCAGAGAATGGGGAGGAAGAGAGCACTCACCCGGCGCAATGACGGCTGCAATGGCAGGGTTGGTTTTGGGTTTTGTCATTTTTGACTCTTGGTTGTTTGCGCGTGCTTATTTCAAGATTGCTTAATAAGGTGGCGGGATCGGGCTTTGCCACTTTGATGACCTTTACAACATAGCATAGTGCTAACCAGAGAGGTGTATCCACGTAGTTTGTGAAAAAGTGATTTACGCCTTGTCGCAAACACTGCGGGTGCAGGCGCAATTTCGCACTCTGCCTATACTGCGCGTCTTTACCATGAGTGAGATAGCGAGGCGGTTTTTCCGCCCAACAGCGATGAAATGACTACACTTTTGGTGCAACCCGCCTCCGTCTTCATCGGAGGGATTGGATTCATCCGCGACTCAGGACAAGGGAATGACAGACTACTCAGGATTCGGACTGTTTAAACATGCACTTACCTTCCATGAAAACTGGCAGCGTGTTTGGCGTAACCCCACCCCAAAACCTTACTACGACGTGATCATCGTCGGTGGCGGCGGGCATGGCTTAGCGACGGCCTATTACCTTGCGAAAGAGTGCGGCGTGAAGAACGTGGCAGTGATCGAAAAGGGTTGGCTGGGCGGAGGAAACACCGCGCGCAATACCACCATTGTTCGCTCGAATTATTTGTGGGATGAAGCGTCGCAGCTTTATGAACATTCCCTCAAACTCTGGGAAGGGCTTTCGCAAGAATTGAATTTCAATTTGATGTTCAGCCAACGCGGCGTGCTTAACCTTGGCCATACTTTGCAAGACATGCGAGATATTGAGCGTCGTGTGAGTGCCAATCGCTTAAATGGGATTGATTGCGAAGTGCTGGATACGCAAGCTGTTCAAGACTTAGTGCCGCTGCTCGATTGCTCCGAAAACACTCGCTATCCCATTATGGGCGCAAGTTGGCAACCGCGAGGCGGTGTGGCGCGACATGATGCCGTTGCATGGGGTTTTGCGCGAGCGGCTGACCAATTAGGCGTGGATTTGATTCAGCAAACCGAGGTGACGGGTTTGCGTATTGAAGACGGGAAAATCAAAGGGGTGGAAACCTCAAAAGGGTTTATCGGCGCTGAAAAAGTGGGTTGTGTCGTGGCGGGGAACTCTGGCGAACTGGCACGCATGGCAGGGATGACCTTGCCGATTGAATCGCATCCATTGCAGGCCATGGTATCCGAGCCACTCAAACCGTGTATTGATACCGTGATTATGTCCAATCAAGTGCATGGTTATATCAGCCAATCTGACAAAGGCGATTTGGTGATTGGTGCAGGTATTGACGCTTACAACGGCTTTGGTCAACGCGGCTCCTTCCCTGTGATTGAGCATACCATTGCTGCCATTGTCGAAATGTTCCCCTTCTTGAGTCGTGTGAGAATGAACCGCCATTGGGGTGGCATTGTGGACACCTGTCCCGACGCATGTCCGATCATCAGCAAAACAGACATCCAAGGGCTGTATTTTAACTGTGGTTGGGGAACGGGCGGCTTCAAAGCCACGCCTGGTTCCGGTCATGTGTTCGCCCATACCCTTGCTAATGACAATCCTCACCCCCTAGCAGCCCCGTTCAATATTGACCGTTTTGTGTCGGGTTATTTGATTGATGAGCACGGCGCTGCCGGTGTTGCGCATTAACGTCACGCAGTATTGGAAAAGGAACTGACATGCTACGTATCTACTGCCCTTACTGTGAAGAACACAGAGAAGAAGACGAATATACCTATGGCGGTGAGGCGCACATTGTTCGCCCGCAAGACCCTGACGCCCTGAGTGATAAAGAATGGGGGCACTACCTGTTTCATCGAAAAAATATTAAAGGCAGTCACCGTGAAATGTGGTTTCACGCGGCAGGCTGTCGCAAATTTTTCAACGTGCAGCGCAATACCGTCACCTACGACATCGAAGCCGTTTACAAAGTGGGTGCCTCAGCACCGGATACGAATGGGGAGGCAGGCGCATGAGTCAGATTAATCGCTTACCTCAAGGTGGAAGAGTTGATCGTGATTCGTCGCTGACGTTCACCTTCAATGGGAAAGTCTATCAAGGGCACAAAGGTGACACCTTGGCGTCGGCGTTGATCGCCAATGGTGTCAAAGTGGTGGGGCGCAGTTTCAAATATCACCGCCCGCGCGGCATTGTTGGTGCTGGCGCGGAAGAGCCGAACGCGATCTTACAACTGGGCTCTCTGCCTTCCACTGCCTTGCCCAATCAACGGGCGACACAAACAGAATTGTACGATGGGTTGAATGCACGAGTCGTAAACGCTTGGCCAAGCCTTGAAAAAGACGTGATGGGGATGGTGGGTAAAATTGGTGGCGCGATGATGCCCGCAGGCTTTTACTACAAAACCTTCATGTATCCCGAGTCGCTGTGGCCGACGTATGAAAAACATATTCGTCATGCGGCAGGGCTAGGCGAAGTTCCCGGTGCTAACGACCCTGATAAATACGACAAAATGCATCATCACTGCGAGGTGTTGATTGTCGGCGCGGGCGCGGCGGGCTTAATGGCGGCGAGCGCACTGATCGGGCAAGGGCTTCGCGTGATATTGGTCGATGAGCAAGCCGAAATGGGCGGCAGTCTACTGCATTGTCGTGAGCAAATCGACGGCAAGCCTGCTGACCAATGGGTTGCTGATACTCTTGCCAAACTTAAAAAAGATCCTGATTGCACCTTACTGCATCGCAGCACCGCATTTGGTTACTACGACCATAACTTCGTTGGGGTGGTCGAGCGAAGAACGGATCACCTTGGCGACGAAGTACATGGCGTTCGACAACGCGTTCATCATATTCGCGCTGAACGTGTGTTATTGGCGACGGGGGCGATTGAACGCCCGTTGGTCTTCGGTAATAACGATTTACCCGGCAGCATGTTGGCGTCTGCGGTGTCAATTTACCTGCGCCGCTACGGCGTAGCACCCGGTGACACGTTGGTTTTGATGACCACCAATGACGAAGCCTACGACACAGCGATAGATTGGCATGAAAGCGGTCGAACCGTCGCCGCCATTGTCGATACGCGGCCATTTTCTGACGGTGAACGTGTTCAACAAGCAAAAGCATTGGGGATCACTGTGCTCCAAGGCCATGCCGTGATGAACCTGAAAGGCGGACATGAAGTGACGGGCGCTGAAGTTGTGCCTATCGACAAAACAGGCAGTAGTGTTACGGGAACCACGCAAGTGATTGCCTGTGATGTGCTCGCAAGCAGTGGAGGCTGGAGTCCAGCTTTACACTTGAGCTGTCACACGGGTGGACGCCCAGTGTGGAATGAAGATATTGCTGCCTTTGTGCCTTCAAACAGTGTGAAGGGCATGGACTATGCGGGTGCTGTGATCGGCCAAAGTGCACTAGCAGACGTGATGAAAGATGGTGCCGATGCCGCGCTACGAGTGGCTGAGGCACTGAATGTCTCACTCGAAACGCCAATCATGCCATTGGTGGGCGCAGTGGCAACAGATTTGGGCATGGCACTGTATCTGGCGCCGCACCGTTTGCCGGTCAGCCGTGCGCCAAAACAGTTTGTGGATTTTCAAAATGACGTGACCGCGGCAGGCATTGAGCTTGCCGTGCGTGAAGGCTACGAGTCGATTGAGCACATCAAACGTTACACAGCGATGGGCTTTGGTACGGATCAAGGTAAAACAGGCAACATTAATGGCATGGCTATCGCCGCCAATGCCATGGGTAAAACCATACCTGAAACGGGCACGACAATTTTCCGCCCTATGTATACCCCTGTCACCTTCGGTGCCTTGGCGGGACGTGATGTCGGAGCCATGTTTGACCCTGTGCGTTATACCGCCATGCATGCATGGCATGTTGAGAAAGGCGCGAAATTTGAAAATGTTGGACAGTGGAAGCGTCCTTGGTATTACCCGAAAGGGGATGAAACCATGGCGCAGGCACTGAGCAGAGAGTGCCGTGCGACTCGTGAAAGTGTCGGGATTTTAGATGCGTCCACCTTGGGTAAAATTGATATTCAAGGCAAAGACGTGCGTGAGTTTCTCAACCGTATTTACACCAATGGTTGGGACAAACTCGCCCCCGGACGTTGTCGCTATGGCCTGATGTGCCATGAAGACGGCATGGTGTTTGATGATGGTGTCACTTCTTGTATTAGCGACGAGCATTTTTTAATGACCACCACATCCGGTGGCGCAGCGGGCGTGCTGCGCTGGTTAGAAGCTTGGCATCAAACCGAATGGCCTGAACTGGATCTTTACTTCACCAGCGTGACCGATCATTGGTCAACCATGACCATCTCTGGTCCAAACTGCCGCAATGTGCTTAAGCAGTTAGTGGGCGATGAAGATATCTCCGAAGAAACCATGCCCTTTATGAGCTGGAAACCGATGATGGTCGCAGGGGTGGAAGCCCGCGTGTTCCGTATCAGTTTCACGGGTGAACTGTCGTTTGAAATCAACGTGAATGCCAACGCGGGCATGTATGTGTGGGAACAAGTGATGAAAGCGGGCGAACCGTATGGCATTACCCCTTATGGCACGGAAACCATGCACATTCTGCGCGCTGAAAAAGGCTTTATCATCGTGGGGCAAGACAGCGATGGTTCCGTGACGCCGCAAGATCTCAACATGGGTTGGATAACCGGTAAACAGAAAACGTACAGCTTTATTGGTCGTCGTTCATGGGCGCGAGAAGACACATCGCGAACCGACAGAAAACAGCTGGTGGGGTTGAAGTGTACTGAACCTAGCAAAGTCATCCCAGAAGGGGCGCAAGCGGTTGATAACCCTAATCAGCCCATTCCGATGACCATGGTTGGGCATGTGACGTCTTCCTATTACAGTGATGTTTTGGGCGGTTCTATCGCGCTGGCGCTGATCAAAAACGGCCTAAATCGTATGGGGGATCATGTGCATTTCCCCTTGGCGGATGGCACAGTGTTGGAAGCGCAGATTTGTAGCTCGGTGTTTTACGACATCAAAAATGAAAAGTCGTTAACGGTCAAAGACGCGGATGTGTCGCCATTGTCAGAGGTCTTTGCGGTGAAAAATGCTTTGCCGCTGCATCATTTGGGCAAAACACATCCTACCGCGCCGGGTGTTCATCTTCATGAATACGACGGGGTGAGTCAGTTGATCCTTCGTGGTGAACCAACCGCCGAATTCGCGGCGAATGTTGAACAAGTACTTGAGCTCTCGCTGCCGACATCGGCGTGCACCTCATCCGTGTCAGAACGCCATGAAGTGTGGTGGTTATCGCCAGATGAATGGTTAGTATTGAGCTTTGAAGACTCGGCACAACAAACCGAAGCGTCGTTGCGTGCTGTCTTGAGCGGGCATTATCAGGTCGTTGATGTATCTGGCGGACAAACTTTGCTTACGCTGACAGGATCGCATGCTGTCGATGTGCTGAAAAAATCCATGCCCTATGACGTTGACCCGCGTCATTTCCCGATTGGGAAGTGTGTGGGAACGACGTTCGCCAAAGCGCAGGTGTTTATCAGACACCGAAGTGAGAACTGCTATGACCTTATCGTGAGGCGAAGTTTTGCGGATTACGTGGCATTGTGGCTTCAAGATGCAGGCGAAGAATATGGCATCGCGCTCGATTGCTAGTCAATGAACGAACTTTCTTAGCTGTCATTTCACAATCAAAATCAGCCCGCCATCAGCGCGGGCTTTTTATGGCTGGCTATATCAAATGAGGAACGACATTCCTGCCAACGAGCATTGTGAACTGGCTATGATCGAACAAAGCCAATAAAAGAGAATGCCCTGTTGTCTGTGATCACCGACCCTTACTTCTATCTGTTAGCTGCGCCGGCGGTGCTGATCTATGGCATCGGTAAAGGTGGGCTTGGCGGCGCATTGGGGATCATTGCGGTGCCTTTGATGGCCTTTGCGGTTGCTCCGACGCAGGCTGCCGCTATCTTGCTGCCGATATTATTGGTCATGGATTTTTTTGCGGTGCGATACCACTACAAGAATGCGGATTACAGCGTCATAAAACGCATGTTACCGGGCGGGCTGGTGGGCATTGCGCTCGCAGGTTTTTATATGCATGCCGTGCCACAGGCGGGGCTAAAACTCACCATCGGCGTCTTGTCCCTGTGGTTCTGCGGGCACTATGTGCTGTCTGAACTGGGCGTCATGAAAGCCGCGAAAAGACGAAAAGGGAGACTGTCGGGATCAATTTGGGGCGGTATTAGTGGATTTTCGAGCACCACGGTGCATGCAGGCGGCGGCCCGCGAGTATTTACCTGTTACCGCTGAAACTCGAAAAAGTGACGCTAGTAGCGACCATGGCGGTGTTCTTTGCCATGTTGAACGTGGTGAAAATTATTCCTTATGCCGCCATTGGCGAGTTTGACCAAACCAACTTGCTGACAGCGCTGATCTTAATTCCTCTTGCTCCATTGGGTGTGGCGATGGGCGTGTGGTTGCTCCATCGCGTCAGCCAAACGCTAATCTATCAACTCTGTTATCTCTTTCTGTTTCTATCAGGTATCAAGCTTTCTTCTGATGGTCTCTTGAGTCTGATCTGAGCGTTGCGTTTACAGTTGCCTGCTCAATCGAAACGCGAGCGAAACGGCGAGCGATTGTGCCAAACACAAAGTCGCTGTTTGTGAGCGGAATGACTCAACTTCTGCTTCTTTAATCACAAAACACACATCACTGTTTGCCGCCAATGGGCTGACTTGGCTATCAGTAAACACGATTTGTTTTGCTTTGGCGGCGGCTCCTCGCTCACAAAGCTCGATGGTCTCGGGCGAGTACGGAGAAAAGCTGGCACCAATGACCACATCTTTTTCATTCACGAGTGCTAATTGCTCGGAGGCCATGCAGCCAAAGCCATCCACTAACACAACGCGACGTTCCAAATGGCGTAAAGCATAAGTCAGGTAAGAGGCAATGCTGAATGCGCGCCGCATGGCGACCACGTAAATGGTATCGGCGTTTTCCAGTAAATCCACCGCGGCATTCAGTTGCTCGGGACTCACTGCACTGGTTAGTTCTTGTAAAGCGATCGTATTGGCATGAGAAAACTGCTGAAGAATGTTGCTAGGGGTATCTAAGGACGCGTCAGTTTGGCTTTCTTTAAGCAGTTTGGCGCGTTCAGTGTAACTGCTGGTTTCTTCCACCAGATTCTTGCGAAAAAGCTGCTTCATTTCGTTGAAGCCACTGAAATCAAACGCATTGGCAAACCGGATCAGCGTGGAAGGTGGCACACTGGCATGGGTCGCAATCACGGCGACAGTATCAAAGGCGATGCTGTTTGGGTTGTCGAGCACATAATGGGCGACTTGTTGTAATCGCTTGCTCAAGTCGTGATAGCGCTGTCGGATTTGCTGTTGTAATTCAGCGAGGTGTGTTGCCGTTGCCATAGTGTATCCAGTTAGATTCCATCTATGGCAAGTGTAATGTTTCGAAATCAAATTGGAAATGGAATTTTTGTTTCGCCACTGGAAAGGTATCGCCCAACCTGGTGTTGGGCAAACCGTGATCAGTGAAATACGATTGGCGAAGACCTATTGCGAAGACCTATTGCGAAAAAGTGATGTGTTTAAAATGCGGATTGTCGATAAGGACATCTAATGTGAGTACTTGGTCTAGCAAGACAAGCACAGTCTTGCTATTCACATTCATGGCGATGCATTCTTGTTTGTCGCCGTTGCGTGCCGTGTCTTGGGCAATTCCTTCCACCACCTCACTGGATTTTAATACAAGCTTGATCGGGTAATGAAATAAACAGACGATTTCTACATAGTCATATTCTTCGCATTTGATCATCGCCATATCCTCCTGTGTGACCCTTGTATTAGTGTCGTCTAGGATTATGTTAATTGCTCGTCGTGTCTTCAGGTAACACCAATGTACGGACTTCCACACGGCGGTTTTGGGCTTTGCCTGCGGCAGTTTTATTACTCGTCACAGGTGCGGTTTCGCCACGCGTCAGGGTCTTAATTGGCGTGTTTTTTCCTGTTGCGTTTGCACCTGACGCGTGAACCAACTGACCTTTTACCGACTCTGCACGTTGCAAGCCGAGTTTAAGGTTGTACGCATGGCTACCAACACTGTCAGTGTGACCTTCAATAGACAGTGGCGTGTCAGCACGCTTGATGGTGTCAACGATGCCCGCCAGAATTTTCTTACCCGTTGGCGTGAGGGAAGACTTATCAAAACCAAAATGCACCATGGCGATTAACTGGTTGTGCTTCACTGCAACACTTGGGGTTTCTCTGACTAAAAACTCGGCGCATTGCTTGTTTAGACCAGCATTGACCAGTGCTTCGATAAATAAAGGCGCAGCAGGGTGGCCCTCCACTGAACGCTCTAACTGCAAATATTGCGCGCGATGGAATAGAACTTCAGTTGACGGTTCGAGGCTGACGCGAAAGGCGACCTCGGTATTTTTGTCAGCGCAAATATCTTCAAAAACTATCGCTGGAAGGGTTGCTGCTGCACTTGGCATTGACAGAGTACACACTGTAAAAAGCAAAGCTGCTAGAGAAAGCGCTGATTTCATAATTTTTCTCTTTCTGTTCGTGTTCGTTAATGGTCGAAAATGGGGTTATTGGTCGTAGTGACGGAAATACAGGTGCCCGACTTCTTCACTGATAAGCTCTAGTACCGTGTCATAAATGTCTTGGTAAGAGCTTGCAGACTGGATATTTTCTTCGCCGGCACAGATTTTAAGCCCAGGGTTTTTATCAATGTCGTAACCAAAACCGATGACAAAGATTTTCGCTTCCACTTGTCTCCCACCAATATTTTTACTTTCTAACGAACTAAGAATATTGTCACAAAGGCCACGGTTGTAGAGTTGAAGGGCTGCATAACCGGGGTAGCGGTTATCTGTTGGATTATTCTCGTCAATAGAATCCTCACCGTCAGACAGTACAATGATGAGTTTTCGGACGTTCTCACCGCGGGTAACAATCTTCCCCGCTTCAATGATTCCTTCATAGGACGCCGTGCCGTAAGAAGGATAGAAGCGCGAAATGGTTGATCGAAAACTCGGGAAGTCTTCAGTGAGATCGAGTGTTCTGAATGCGGAATAATCCTGGGCGTATCGGCCCGTGATACTGGTACGCTTGTTATTTAGTGGGTCGGATACTGTCGCATTGAAATTGATGTTGGGAATGTTCTTCCACCACTCCCAAGTTAGGCTCGAATAGTTTCCGTAATAGTCCACATTGCTGTAATAGCGGCTTCCATCATGGGGATACATATTGTAACCAATAAAGGAAACGCGGTTGAGGATGCGCTGACCATTGAGCTCAAGTTCTGTTGACTCGTTAAAGGCTTGGAGTTTTTGGGTGATGTCTGAAATCACCTGAATCACGCCTAAGTATTTGATGTCATTGTTCCAGCTTGCCAACATGGAACCGGAAAAATCCGCGACAAAGGCGACATCAATAGTAAATCCTTGGTACTTTCGCGCGACGGCTGAGCCTTCTAATACCAAGGTTTCTTCATAGCCAGCAGCATAGTCATCTTCTGGGTACCAAGATTCAAATTCTGAGCTGAGAGTGACTCTGTATTCGGTGAATACCAGCCCCTCTTTATCGTATATCCCAGGTTTCCCGCAGTTGCTGCCGTATATCTGATCGCAACTTTTACGGACGATATTAATGTCTGATAGGGTGATTTCACCATCAGGCACATACGCGTCGACAATGCCTTTTGCTAATTCCTGATTCGTTGTGGTGTCGAAGGTTGCATTTGCGGCGACTGCAAGTGACGCAACTTCAACGCTATCACCGATCCGTGCATGTGTTTGTAGGTAACGTGTCGATTCCACCGCGAGTGCGAAAACACTGAAAAGCAGCGGAAAGATGATGACAAAGATGATGGAGGCAATGCCGCGTTGATGAGAAGGCAAAGAAACCTGCATGGTGATTTCCTATCGACCGAAAGAAAGAGAGATCGAGCGAACGCGCTCGAATGTTTCGCCAGCCAAATCGCCATACCAATTGTCGGTGCGATAGCACAGCGTGACCTGATAAAGCGCCAGCTTATTATCAAACTGAGTCACAGGAGAGAGATCCATTTTTTGCCTGAGAGCTTCCTCGGGCTCGCATGAATATGCACCCAGAGTAAAAATATGTTGGTTCACAACGGCAGTAATGGGATTTTTATTTGCATCGAATCTTTGCTGCTCGATCACCATACCTAGGCGTGAAATGTCGAAGTTGCCCATGGTGCTGTTGAGCGAGCGTTGAATGAGAGAAAACGACTTAGCGGCCTCGTCGAAGGTCATGGTTTCATTACCCTCGAACAGCTGCGAGCGTTCTCGCAATAGGCTAACTAAGGAATAGGAAAGGCGATCGAGCTTACCTTTCACGGTTTGTTTGACCACCACGTCCATGGTAAACACGATGATTAGGCTAAGTACGAGTAAGATCATCGAAAGTTCGATGATAAAAACACCACGTTGTTTACTGACTGAATGCATCACGCTCAAACTCTTGTAGGCCAAAAACTTCACGTGACAGTGTCACGGACTCGTCATCAAAAAATAGGGCAAAAATTGGCTTGTATTCATAGCTGATGCGATAGAGCGCAATGGGATTATTATTTCTGTTGCTTCCGCCACTAAATGCCGGATTACTGGCTTGGTTAAAGGAGGTGAAATAGCGCACTGAGACATCAAATTTGTTTGGGTCAACGATCTTCACCCACAGTTGGTCGCTATCAAGCAAAGCTTCGCGAAATAGCGCTTCATAATCCGCATTGGCTGAGGTTCGTGCCGCGCGTGATGACTCTGAAATAGAATAATCGACAACGGAAGAAATAAAGCCCATCACACATATTTCTGCCCAAGCAATCATTGAGTAAAAGAGCATAATGAAACCCATCGCGAACTCGATACTGACAATACCCTGTTGCTTCTTTGATGTGGCTCTTCTGTGCAACGGCTTTTGTTTAGGCGATGACATTGTTGTGTTTTGTGGTAATGAACGCATAGCTTATCGTTAAGCCTCCCAGCGAATAGTGAGCGTGTTACCGTCTACAGCGACAACGGGTTTACCTTTCGCGCCATCACGAAGCGTAAGCACAATTCGGACGTAGTTTTTGTGCTCGCCAAGCTCGATCATTTTTGCGGGCCCCTCTTTTAAGTATTGTTTTCTTTTGGTGGTGAAATCCTTTGCACCTCGCACGTCAAACACCCATTTGTTGCGTTTCTCGAGGAACATGGTGCGCACTTTTTCCAATTCAAAATCAGCCGTGGCGACATACTGTTCGTTGCCACTGCCGTTGGCCGTGACAGGTTGGTATTGCAGTGCAGTAATGAGTTTGCGAGATCGTTTTTTGCTGCTGGTTTTCCGTTTTTTCGCTTTAGCTTCTGCAATTTCTTTCGCTTTTGCTGCTGTGGCCAGTTCGGCAACCTGCTTTGCTTTTTTTTCTTTGGCTGCTTTAACTCGCTCTCGCGCCAATGTAAGAGGATCACGGGCATGCTCTTTGGTTTTCTCGATTTCAGACGCTATGTCTTCGTTTGCTGCCGTATTGATGGCTTTGAGAGCTAAGGGCTTAGGTTGTGTTTTTTCAGGCTTGGCTTCTAATACGGGTTTGATGCCTTTTTCTACACCGTGTTTTGGTTGGGCTGAATCCATGGCCTTAACCAAGTTGGAGGAAGGAGCCTTTGCTATTGTTGATGAAGGTGCGTTGTTGGGTGAAGGCGATGGCACTTTTGCGATAGTGCTTAGCCCTGCAGTGGATTGGGTTAGGTTTATTAATGTGGTAGTCGGCGTCAACTGAGAATGATGGATCTTAGCGCTATTCAGGCTTTGGAATTTCTCAGCCAGATGGATATCGCTTTCACTGCCTGCGAGCATTTGGCTAAATGCTCGGGTACGTCCTGCTTTGGCAAAAGCCAGTACCAGATTGGCTTTGGCAGTATCGTCGGCACGTCCGCTTTGTACCAAAGGCATTAAAATATCAATGGCTTGATCAAAATCCCCTTGCAGCATTGCAATCATCGCCAGATTGTTCTTAACCGTCGCATCATCGAAATGAAATTGCCTTGCCGATTCAAACGCGACTTTCGCCTCCGCCAATTGACCTTTGCCAGCCAATATCAGGCCTCTCAAGTTATGTGCTTCGCCCAATTCGTTATCTATGCGAATCGCTGCGTTTGTGTATTGTTCTGCTGATGGCATTTTGCCTTGATCGAAAAACACGTTGGCGCGAAGCAAGGCAAGTTCGGCTGTATTCCGAGCCTTTGGTGGAATTTGAGAGAGCTGGAACATCGCGGCTTCAGGATCCCCCATTAAGTAATGCACATTGGCAAGCTTGTGGCGTACCTCGGCACTTGGCTCTTTTTGTAATTCTGTCTGATACCGTGTGATGAGTGCAGAATAGCTGCCAGAATCCATGAGAAGTTTCTCGCCGTTTTGGCGTGCGTAATCGCTAGGTGACGAGGTGGTACAACTCACAACCAGCAAGGTTGTGGCGAGCGCTAAGGGTATTTTCATTATCCGAGCATCCTCATAATTCCTGGTGCCGTGATGAGAATCACGATAGGCATCACGATGAATAAAATGAGTGGCACAGACATTTTCGATGATAGCTTTCCCGCTTTTTCTTCTAGCGAAAGTAACTGAATCTCACGAATGTCTCTCGCCAGCGTAGAGAGCACTTCATAGATAGATGTGCCGTGCTTCATACTTTGCGTTAGTGTCATCACAAAGCTGTGCATTTCAGGGGCGGGTACACGATCGTGAAGTTCTAGCAAGGCTTTGTCTAAACCCACGGTTTGCGCTCTGTCTCGTAGTCGTTTGAGTACGTAGGCAATATCGCGGTCAAACGCAGCCATTTCTGAGGTCAGGTAGAACAGCGTGGTTTCAACCGTCATACCGGTCTGAACGCAAACTCCCATGATATCGAGTAGGTAGGGAAGTTGACGGGTGATTTTCCCCGCGAGTGAACGGCGGCGCATTTCGAGGTACATATCTGGCGCAATAATGACCAGCACCACAAGCAGGCTCAACCACATGATTTTTGTTTGGTAGTCTTCTAGCAGGGGTTTATCACCGGCAAATAAGATAATGCCGAAACCCACCGCTCCAACGGTGTATTTCACTAGAAAGTAATAAGGGGCAAAGCGTGTGTTGTAGAAACCCGCGCCGATAAATTTTTCAGAAATTTCGGTGTTGGTCGCGGAAAAGAAACTCGACGCGATCCGTGAAATCTCCGCCATGGCTGATGGCTTTTCAACCGAGGTTGTCAAGGTGCCTTTGATAGAGCGATGGCGACGCATGGAGGTATAGACAATCGTCAACAGCAACGCGCCCCCAAACGTGAAAAATAGTGCGTACAGTACTAACGATAAACCGCTCATTACTTTACGCTCCGCATCAAGGCAGTGATAATAGACATGCCTATCGCTTGACTAATCAATGTGTAATAAAGCAAAGGACGACCTTCAGGATTATTCATGACAAAGTCATAATTTTCCGGGCTGAGTAACCGCATGACACCAAACAAGAAAAAGAACGGGATAGCACAAACGATATACGCTGACATCCTTGCTTCAGCGGTCATTGCACGCTTTTTCATGTCAATGCTTCTGGCATCAAACAACACCCGATTTAATCGCGTGATCACATGACGCAACTGTCCACCGCGATTCACATTGACGCGCATAGAGATAACAAAAAATTGAAAAGCAGGGGTTGGGAAGCGGGAACAGGCTTTGCGAAAGACGGTGTCCGTAGACTCCCCCATGTTCAGTCGCTCCCCCATGATCTTAAATTCTTTTCCGACAATATTGTCGAGCGATTGACCGACAAATTGGATAGCGTGAAGCAAACTTTCGCCCGCAGACACCGAGCTCGCAATCATATTCAGTGCATCAGGGAAATGATTTTCAAATGCCCGTTGAGCGCGGATATCGAGATAGCGAATCCCTAAAAAAGTCGCGAGTGGCAAGACAATAACAAGACCAGCAAGCGTGCCGACCTTGAATAGCGTCGAGAGCATATAAACCCCAGCAGACGCAGTGACGAAGTAAAATGCGATGATTTTTAGTACGGCAAATTCACCAATGCCAGCGAAAATATTTTCAGCATATCGGCGTATACGCTGTGGCAAGGTAGTTTGTGTTAGGGCTTCCATGTCTACGGCACGGTTTTCTAAAAATCGTGTGACAGGCAGTGGGTTGTTATCACGAAGCATACTTTCTCGGCGGGCTTTTAGTCGCGTTTGCTTGTGAAAAATATACAAACCTACAGCCACGAATAGGCAATAGATAAGGTTCGCAATCATGCAGTTACTCCACTGAAAATGCTGTTTAGTTCTTTTTCAAGACCGAAATAACGTGCCTTTTCATACAAAGCAGAGCGCTCCATTAAACCGGCGGTCACGAAATCACCCAACACTTTGCCTTTACTTGATAGCCCCTGGTGTTCAAAGCGGAATATTTCTTCCATCACCACGTTCTGGCCTTCCATGCCAATCACTTCACTGATGCTCATCACTTTGCGGCTTCCATCATGCAATCGACTGATCTGAATGATGACATCGACGGCGCTCACTACGGTGCGTCGAATGGCTTCCAAAGGGAGCGACGCTGTCGCCATCATCACCATGCTTTCGATACGGGAAATGGCATCACGTGGGTTGTTAGCGTGAAGGGTGGTCATGGAGCCATCATGTCCCGTGTTCATCGCTTGCAGCATTTCAAAGGCTTCAGAGCCACGACACTCACCAATAATGATGCGATCAGGGCGCATACGAAGTGCGTTTATCACCAAATTCCGTTGATTAACTTCGCCCGTGCCTTCAATGCCTGCTGTGCGTGTTTCTAAACGAACTATGTGAGGCTGTTGTAATCGCAGTTCTGCTGCATCCTCAATGGTGACAATCCGCTCTCTTTCCGAAATGTACTGGGATAGGGCGTTCATCATGGTGGTTTTACCTGAGCCGGTACCACCAGAAATCACGATGTTGAGCCGACAGCGAGAGGCAATTACCATCAGTTTGGCGACTTCCGGGCTCATGGCACCAAACTCAATGAGATCGCCAAAACCGATGCTTTTCTTTTTGAATTTACGAATGGAAATCGACGCGCCATCAATGGCGATGGGCGGTAAAACGATATTGACTCGACTACCGTCCATGAGGCGTGCATCACACAGTGGGACAGATTCATCAACGCGACGCCCCACTTTGGCGGCAATGCGTTTGGCGATGGTAAGGAGTTGTTCGTTGTCGATAAAGGTAATGGGTGATTTCTCAACCAAGCCGTTTCGCTCAATGAAAACGGCTTGAGGCCCATTGATCATGATGTCGGAAATAGAGTCATCTTCAATCAATGATTGAATGGGACCCAGCCCACGAAGTTCGTCATACATCATCTTCACATAGTCATTGCGAAGTGATGTTGGCATGGGCACATTGTCCTGCTCTGTTAGCAGGTTAATGGCTTGGGTGAGCTGACTGTTTAATTCTTCTTTCGACAGCGTGGTAATGGCTTCCGCGTCAATGGCATCAAAAATACGTTCGCGGAATGAGCGATAGAGTTCCTTTGGACCAAGCATAAATAATTACTCGCTACTGGAACGTGTAAAGGAGAAAAGCTTACGTTTAGGGGCGACTTCTTCGCCGATGATCCGTGAGCAAAGGTGCTTGATCTGGGTGCCAATTTTAGATTTCCCGGCACTGAGATAGGTGCCATTCAACAGCGCTTCTTCCACCGTGATCTCGTAGGGGAGAACAATGTTGACGGGAACATCTAGGTACTTTTCAACTTCCGCCTGCGTCACGCTGTTAAAGCGGGAAGCACGGTGGTTGTTCAATACTAAAATGACACGCACGGTGCGTTTGTATTCGGGCTCTTCGAATAATTTTTTCATTTTACTGAGCATCGCGGCGGTTTCGCGTAGACAAGAAATGGTCGGTTCCATCACCAGCACGGCAACATCCAGCGTTTTTAATAAGTTTTTAGGCTGTATATCAAACCCGACGGACGCGGAGTAATCGTCGACAATAAAATTCGTGTCTGGGGCGAGATAATTGAGCACCAATTCAGTCATCTCATCCAGATCTGCAGATCGTTCGTCGCTGAGTCCAAGGGCGAGATAATCAAGGCGGTTACTCACGCGTGTGACGAGGTTTTTGGATGATGTTTGATCGATTTCTCCCCCGCCGGTTTCTGTATCGTTAAGCCGCCGTTTTTCGCGGTTTTTGATACCGAGGAAAATATCGAGATTGCTGGAAAGGTAGTTGTGATCGACTACAAGACACGACGTCTGTTTATCGTTGGATAAAATCCAGCTAAGTTCTGCGGTGAGCATGGTGGTGCCGACACCACCACGCATGCCAATCACTCCAATACGCTTGGCTTTTCGTCGACCGTGGAGAGAGTTCGCTTCAATATGTCGCGTTACGACCGTATCAACAAACTCGGCCAGCTCAATTTTATCGACAGGCCAAAAAAGGTAGTAAAAGCCCAGTGATTTTAATTCTCGGATCACTGAAATTGCATCCACATCCCCCAGAATGATGACAGAAAGATAAGAGGGTAGCCGAGCAGATAACTGGCGACACTCTTTGAGCGTGTCTGGGCAGCCAACTAAATCAATGACCACGAGTTGAGCGTTATGCTCTTCGACCTGCGTGGGAATATCTTTGAATTTGTACGCATAGGAAATGGGGACTGAGTGACCATCAAATCTGAAGGTCTCATCCACCAGAATTTTGACTTCTTCAGTACGAAAGAATTGTAGAGACTTCAGGCCATGCTGGTTCCCGATCGCAGGTTCGCTGTCAGTCGTTTCTTTTTTTAGGAGATCGCCAAAATCTAACATAGATAACCTCCTTTATAGGGTGTCTGGTGGGATGATAGAAAGACGTCCTTGCCCAGCAAGCTTGTTTTCCGGATACACCATGGATTCCCATCGCATCGCCTCATGGATACAACCATCATTGTTACGATGATATTGACCGATAACGGCGTAACCACACGCTGGGTTTTGTACCTGATGGATGGTGGTGGACAGGGTCACGTTGCTTTGTTTTGTTCCCGTGCTTTTGCCCATAGTTTTGGCTTCTGAGAGCAACAATTTATCCAGAGAGATACCGCGTTTTATGAGCCACTGTTGTGCATGTTTCGCAATCGTCTTTCCGTGTCTACCATTCCATGAAATCGTGGCACCATGTACCAACAATGCATATTCGTTTTGCTCCAAGTATGCTGAAATTTCTTTCTGCGCGTGCTGCAGAGCCTTATTTTTGACAGTCACCGAATATTCGTAAACAACAGGGGTCACTAATAGGTGGCTACCCGTAATAGCAGGCCCTGTGGCGCAGCCCATTAAGGTGGTTGCAAGTGCCAACGAAATAAACAGTGTTGCTCTGTGCTTAATGATCATCATTTTTTGAAGCCTCCAGTTGAGAGGATTTCTTCCTGCCACTTCGACACTTCAGGAGAGCTGTTTATACCTACACCAAAGAACCGAGACAGTGCGGACGTTCGCTGCATACTGGGCAGTTTGACGTTGGTTGAAGAAATTGGCTCCACCAGTGAAACCGTGGCGACGATAATCAACTCGGTTTTTCGGCGGGTTGTTGAGGTATGGCGAAAAAGAGCACCCAAGATAGGTACATCACCGATAAACGGAATTTTCGATAAGGCTTCTTCATCTTCACTGCTGAGCAAGCCTGCCAGTACAAAGCTGTCACCGTCACCCAGTTCTAACGTGGTGCGAGCGCGTCGAACTTTAAATGACGGGATGTCGAGTAAGGTATCGCCGTATTGACTGTCCACTGAGCTGACTTGCGGCATGATGGACAGCTTGATTTTGTCGTCGCGAAGCACTTCGGCAGCCAAATCAAGGCCAATACCGAACTCTTTATATTCAATGCGATAGCCATCATCAATACGATAGGTGATCGGGATTTCACCGCCGACTAAGAAGCTTGCCGTTTCGCCAGAAATCACCGAAACATTCGGCTCCGAAAGCACTTGACCGACGTTGTCGTCATTAATGGCTGAGATGTAAGCCGCAATGTTGGTTGCGCTACCATTAAAACCAGTAATGCCTCGAAAGAACTGTCCGTTACCGCCAAATCCGTCGGAAAAGATCGTTCCCCATTTAATGCCCAGTTCGTTAACCAGCGAGCTATTGACCTCAGCAATGGTGAGTTTGACGTTGACCTGTTTTGTGACCGCGACTTCTAGATTATTCACCAATCCGTCATAGGTGCGTCGCGCCATGAAATCGATATCGAAACTTTCTCGTGTTGACGTTTTCCATTCCGTTCGCCGTTCGGTGAATTTCTTTTTCAACAATTCTCCAACAATGGAATAGATCTCATTTTTTTCTTTTTGCGTGGGTACAAAACCTGAAAGTACGACTTGCTCGCCAAGGTTAAGCACTGACACTTCGACATTGGGGTATTGAATCGCCAAAATTTGTTCAATCTTGGTGAGGCTTTGGTTAACGACAATTTTCTTTTTGGTGAGTGTTCGACTGTTTTCACCAAAAACAATCAGTGTGGTGGTGCCTATTTCACGTCCAAAAACGACAAGACGGTTGTTGTCGATAACTTGATAGTCGGCGACCTCTGGATCGGAGATGAAAACAGTGCCGATCACGGCATCAAAGGATAAAGATCGCGCGTCCCCTGTCCCTAGGTTTAAAATTCCAGCAGCAAAAGCAGAAGAGGTGCCACCGAGGAGCAAGCCAACAGAAAAAATGACAGATAAGTAATGGCGTCGCATGTTCTTGCTCTCTAGTTAAAAACGCCTTATTCTGGCCACGAATTTCAGTAACGGATTTGAAGTTAGGAAGTACATCGTGAGTATCAGCGTTCATCGAACCACTGCTATAAAGCTCATTGCCTGATGCCTTGATGATTTCAACAATGCCTATTCGACGAGCGATCACCATTTTGGCGATTTGCTCACGATTGAGCTCAATCGTGAGAGGAAGCAATTCATCGTGGTCATCTTCAATCGCTAATACGCGTATGTTACGCAGAAGCGGAGACACGGAAAGTGAACGGAAAGACTCGATATAAGTAGACCTAGACGTTTCCCCAATATTCTGTTCGTCAGAGGTTAAAATCATCACATCAACTTTATCCCCCACTGAAATACCTGAGCCAATAAATTCTTTTCGATCAATGGTTAGGGCGTAGGGCGACATGCCATCTTTGATGACAGCATCTAAATAATTGGGGTCATTGGGGAGCAAAAAATCACTCGAGGAAAGATACACGGCATCGCCAATATCGCGTTTGGCGACCATGCCGGGAACATGCGAGATGATGATATCGCTGACGATCCCATTTTTCAGGGCGTCTTCTTCTCGCAGTTTGAAATATCGGATGTTTTCACGAGTCAGAGTATCACCGCGTTTAATCGATGTTTTTAGTTGAGCAACCTGATAGGAAATATTCGATATTCCGGATGCGGTAGTGTGCTTACTTTGGAAAAACCCACTTAGGCACTTTTAGAATGCCTACACCTATGGACAGTAAAGCAATAAGAAAGAATACACGTTGGCTCATGGTTTAATTCAACTTACTTAAATAAATGCTAAACAAACTCGCAACCACAATAGGAACGCCATAAGGCACGCCTTTCTTGGTTTTGTTTTCTGATATGAATTGCATAACCAAAACGACTAATGCTGTTATTGCGCCTAGAAAGCTGATGATAAATATTGTTAATGAAAAATATTGGGCGTCAATAATGAGTGCATATGCTGAAAATAACTTTGTGTCTCCTGCCCCTAAAATCCCAAAATAAAATAACACTAGCCCAATAGCGACAACAGATAGAGATTGACATACATGAAGTTGTAATTTTTCTTCGAAAAATGCCAATAGTAGGCACGTTAGAAGAATGCCAAAGCACAATTTATTGCTTATCTTTCTATGTAAAATATCAGTCGCCATCCCTGCTATTGAGCCAGAGATTAAAAGCAGTTCTAAAACACTCAACGAGTTAGCCCGTTAGAGAGAATTAGCCCCCAGTGTTAGCTGAGGTGATGTTGGTGGAAATCTGAGTCATAGCGTTACTGATAGCAGTTCCAAGAGTAGAATCGTTAGCGACAGCTGCCAGAATAATTGCTGAAATCGCGACGCCAAGTATTGCATATTCAACTGCTGTTACGCCACGTTCGTCATTAATAAAACGCTTTGTGATTTGAGATAATGACATAGATGAGCTCCGTTTATTTAAGATGGTTTTTACTAAGAGAAGCATGTACTTGCATAACCACTCTTTAAGCGCAGTGCCCTTAAAGAATATGTAAGCACAAACTTCACAATAAGATATAACCGATATTAAAAATTATCTACCATCGGCGTTGTCTATTTTTATTTCACGGAGTATTGATTGGTTCAATTATAAGACGGATGATTGAGTTGGCTCTCTGTTTCATAAGCGATCGTTTTAATGCTTTGAGGCCAATCACATGATTTACATCACGGTTGGATATATGAAACTAAACGTCACTTATCACGGTTGAGAACAAATAAGACACTGTTAATTATTCTATTTATTTGATGGGTATCACATAGAAAAATACAAGGAATGACGGTTTATTATACTATTTAAATTTCAGAATTAATTGGGTGCATAATAATCTGCATGAATAATTGAGCACTTATAAATGAAAGTTAGTCAAAGTGTAAAGGTGGTTATTAAGCGTGCACTTTGGTTTTCTCTTTCTTTTGCCCAATATCTTATGCGATGAGTGTATATGGTTACGTTTTTTGGGTTGATCTTTTTGAGGTGGAAAAGAAAAGCGGGAGGTCGATATTTTTGTTTTGTAACGATAGACCCGAGTAATTTCAGGATTCCTGAGGCAGGATTCAAACCCTCTTCCGAGGGTGAATATTCGCGCTGAACAGGTTCCTTGAGATGACTTAGCTATCGTGTGCGAGGTGGGAGTAATGCGAGAGGCAAATGATTAAGCAAAAAAGCGAATATGAAAATTAACGCTGTGGGCTAATATCGAGCGCTGCGCGTTTGTCGTCAACGATATTTACCAGATACATTCCTGCGAGCATGCTTAGAAAGAACAGTGCGACGGAGCCAGAGCCAGAACCAAGCAGTGTGATGGCAGGTCCTGGACAGATGCCTGCCAAGCCCCAACCTATGCCAAACAGCGCAGAACCGGAGACTAATCGTTTATCTAACGATTGGTTGTCACTCAAGCAAAATGTTTCCGCAAGCATGGGTTTGGGTTGTCGACGAATCAACAAAAAATAACCCGGCATGAACACAAGCAGCGCACCGCCCATCACAAATGCCAAACTTGGGTTCCATTGGCCGAAAATATCGAGAAAACCGATTACATTGGCAGGGTTCACCATGCCAGAAATCATCATGCCCAAGCCGAAAAGTAAACCTGCTAATAGTGCGATTGCGCGAAAAAACATATAAACCTCCTAGGCGTGAAGACGTAAAAATACGGTGACAAACGCTGCCGTCATAAAAATTAGCGTGGCGGCGATAGAACGTTTAGATAACCGACCCATACCGCAAATTCCATGACCACTGGTACAGCCATTGGCAAGCCGAGTGCCGATGCCGACCAGTAAGCCCGCGAGTATTGCCATCATCGGCGAAATGCTTGGTGTGAGAGAAGACAAGTCTGGGTATTCGAATCCGAGCAGAGGGGCAGTCAAACCCGCGATAACCATGCCGCTAAGAAACAACAAGCGCCAAGAGAATTCGGATTTTCGTGGTTTGAGCAACCCACCTACTATGCCACTGATTCCGGCAATACGCCCGTTGAAAGCGAGCAGTACCAACCCTGAAACACCGAGTAGCATTCCACCGAACAATGGGCTCCAAGAGAATGTATCCCAAGGGATCTGAAACGACATAACGACTCCCTGATTTTCTTCAATTAAACAAATTTATATGCGTTTATGATGATATTAATCATACGACGATCTTTATTTAAGTCAATGCTAATTTAGAGTATTTTATATGAGTTTAATCTAATATAATGTAGCAGTTATTGGCTCGTACTAACAGAAAACGACGAGTCCCCCAGTTTTGTTTATGTATCATTTTTCGATACCACGATGCATTCGTCGGTGGAGAAACACAGGAGTGAGTTATGGCGAAGATCCTTATTATTGGCGGCGTTGCAGGTGGAGCCTCAGCCGCGGCACGTGCCCGTCGATTGAGTGAAAGTGCTGAGATCATTATGTTTGAGCGCGGCCCCTTTGTGTCGTTTGCGAACTGTGGTTTGCCATATCATATTGGCGGAGACATTAAAGACCGAGCCAAGCTTCTTTTGCAAACCCCTGAAAGTTTCCTATCGCGATTCAACGTGGATGTCCGCGTGATGAACGAAGTCATCAGTATTCAACGTGAAGCTAAAACCGTTACTGTTAAAAATTTGCTCGACGACACTGAGTACTCGGAAAGTTATGACTTCTTGCTTCTCAGCCCCGGCGCGAGCCCTGTTGTACCGCCTATTCCCGGTATTGATAACCCGCTTACTTTCTCGCTTCGCAATATTCCAGACATGGACAAGATCCTTGCCTCTATCACACATAACCAGCCTAAGCATGCGACGGTGATTGGTGGTGGCTTCATTGGCTTAGAGATGATGGAGGCGTTTCATCAATTAGGCATTGAAACTGCATTGGTTGAAATGGCTGATCAGGTCATGACGCCAGTAGACAAAGAAATGGCAGGATTTGTTCATCAAGAAATTCGCGCAAAAGGTATTGATTTGCGTTTGGGGGTTGCGTTGCAATCGGCAGAGTTTCAGGCAGCAGCAGATGACGCAGAACGCGGCGCGCTGTCACTGCAATTGAGCAATGGCGATACATTAAACACAGAGTTACTGATCATGGCGATTGGCGTTCGTCCTGAAACCACATTGGCACGCGCCACGGGACTAAGAATTGGCGAGCTTGGCGGCATTTGGGTGAATGATGAAATGCAAACCAGCGATCCGTTTATCTATGCCGTGGGTGACGCCATCGAAGAAAAAGATTTTTTGACGGGTAAGCAAACCGTGGTGCCATTGGCTGGCCCAGCAAACCGTCAAGGACGCATGGCGGCAGACAACATGTTAGGCGCACACGAAACCTACCAAGGCACGCAAGGTACGGCGATTTGCAAAGTGTTTGATTTGGCTGTCGCTTCAACCGGTAAGAATGAGAAGCAACTCAAGCGTGATGAAATCGCGTATGAGAAAGTCTATGTGCACACAGCCAGCCATGCGAGCTATTATCCGGGCGCGGAAGTGGTATCACTGAAACTGCTGTTCTCGCCAGAATCGGGCAAAATTCTGGGTGCGCAAGCTATTGGTAAAGATGGCGTTGATAAACGCATTGATATTTTGGCGGTTGCACAGCGTGCGGGTATGACGGTTGAACAACTGCAACACGTCGAGCTGACGTATGCCCCCCCTTATGGCAGCGCGAAAGATGTGATTAATCAGGCGGCGTTTGTGGCAACCAATGTGATGAAAGGCGACGTTAATGGCATTCATTATGACGCGTTGGCGAATTTAACCGCCGACCAAGTCCTGTTAGATGTGCGTAATCCGGGTGAGCTGGAGTCAGTCGGTACATTCCCCGGCGCTATTAATATCCCCGTTGATCAACTTCGCGGGCGTATGAATGAACTGCCGAAAGACAAAGAAATCATTGTGGCGTGTCAGGTGGGCTTGCGCGGAAACGTGGCCTATCGTCAGCTTGTCCACAATGGTTTCAAGGCTCGTAACTTAATTGGCGGTTATCGCACGTGGAAAACGTCTCAATGCTAACGTTTCAATGTTACGCCTCATGGCGGATGACATCGCGCTAACTGCCCCCTGAAGAATGATTCACCATGCCGCCCTTTGATTGGGCGGTATTTTTTTGCAAAGTCCCATTTCCTGACACTTATCCCTTCTCAACATCGGTCATGCTGAAAGCTGTTAGACAGCTTTATTAAGGGAACATTATGAAACATGCACTGCTCTCATCGCTATTGCTTGTAACCGCTTCGCTTCTGCCTTCATCGTTACTCGCGGCTACGCCTTCTGCTGCCGGTGCAGATGTGTATTTTGTGCAACCCAAAGATGGTGAAACTGTACCTGAGACCTTCAAAGTGGTGTTTGGGTTAAAAGGCATGGATGTCGCACCAGCGGGTGATAATCAACCCAACTCGGGTCACCATCACCTGCTGATTGATGTCGATTCGCTGGTGGATTTTGCCTTACCGCTACCCGCCAATGATAACGTGAAGCACTTTGGGGGAGGGCAAACTGAAACCATGCTGACATTGCCTAAAGGCAAGCACACACTACAATTGTTGCTGGCGGATTTTGTGCATATCCCCCATGACAAACCCGTTCTCTCTCAAAAAATCACCATTAATGTTCAGTAACCTAAATCAAGTCATCTCAATGACCTGCTAGCGTTAATTGTGTACACATGAAAAGGCCGTTTCCGGCTCGCTTTGTCGCGAAGGGAAACGGCTTTTTTTGTGATGACTCAAGTGTGTGAATGACCGTCTTTGGGGTTACTGGCCTCTACCACACACCATCACGACAATAGTACGAACCATGATGTAGCAATCCATCTTGAACCACGTTATTGGTGATGAAAGCGCCAATGCATAAGAGTGGTCGTATCCCACTTTAGATCGCACATCGTCAATACAAGTATCGTAGCCTTGATTAACTTGCGCTAGACCCGTGATACCTGGTGTTACGCCGTATGTACGCTCTGCAAAGTAAGGGATAGCGTTTTCCAGCTTTTGGTAGAAACCTGGACGTTCAGGGCGTGGGCCGATCAGTGACATATCGCCTACGAGTACATTGATAAATTGTGGGATTTCATCCAAGCGTGTTTTTCTTAGAAAACGACCAATGCGTGTGACACGAGGGTCCGTTTTGGTCGCCCATGTTGCACCAGAAACGCTTTCGGCATCGGTACGCATGGTGCGGAACTTCAGCATTTCAAAAATCAGACTTCTGTCAGGTAACGCACGACCGATACGCATTTGGCTAAAGAATACCGGACCACGGCTGTCGATCTTGATAGCAAGCGCAATCAGAGGAAACAGCGGAAGGGTTAGCCCCAGTCCAATTAAAGCAAAGAAAATGTCGAATCCACGTTTTGCTTTCGCTGTGATGGGGTTGATGTCGCTTTTCACGTTCGCGTTCAAATTAATGGTGAGATTCATTTTGATGCTTCCTTGTGAGTATTCTTCGACACCTCAGAGATGCGGGTCCATTTCCCTGTCTCTAAGCCTGTGATGTAACGTAACGTACCGATGAAATTGGCGGTGTGTCCTGTAACCAAATACACCAGCGATTTCGCGATACTGCCTTTGGGCTGATAGCCCGAAAGGTGCCAAAAACCCACCGCAAGATAGATGAAGATTTGACCGAGCACCGCAAGGGCAAAGAACCCATTTGATGGTGCAAGCAGTGCGCTACCCAACAAAGCGGTTAGCATGAAAAAGGGCATCAATACTCGCAAACCTTTTCCTGATGCGAACGTGAAGGCGATGCCACCACGCGCAGGGTTGAGTAAACGAAAAAGACGCAGAAGTTGTTGGCAGTTCCCCGCGCCAATACGGAGGCGGCGGCGAAAATCTTGATGTGCATTGGTTGGCTCAAGCTCTACGGCTTGAATCGCATCGTGGACATCAGCACGGAAGCCTTTTTCCACGATTTGCATTGGCAACACGAAATCATCATTGATGGTGTCGTGCGCTAATGGTGTAAACAGATGGCCTCGAATGAAATACAACGCGCCATGTGCACCAAGCGATGAACCCAGTTGAGCTTCATTGCTCTGGATTTTACTTTGATAGTCCCAGTATTTTTGCTCTCCATCGGCGGGGTTAAGCAAGCAGTAACGGCTGTTCAACACACCGACTGTTGGGTCTTGAAAATGGCGAGCCGCGATGTAGAACGCATCGATAGAAATCAGCGCCGAGATATCACTGAACGCCACAATGTCCGATTTGATTTGCGGCATGGTGGTATTGATCACCGCGACTTTTCCCGCGTTCTCTGCATATTCAATCACCGTGACATTAAGGTGGGCACACAGCGCCTCCGCGGCAGTTTGGCGGGCGATGTTTGCGGTGTCGTCACTGCATCCATCACAGGCCAATATCACCTGTAGCTTGTTGCTTGGGTAATCCAGTGCTGCGAGGTTACGGATCTTGTCTGCGATCCAGTTTGCTTCGTTGTAAGCTGGCATCAGGACACTAATGGTCGGCAAGTCGCTATCGGCAACACTTTCACGGTAGCCTCGAGCAGGCGTTCCTTCGTGTGTATTTTCTTCGTTAGAAGAAGGACGGCGCACCAGCAATTTTAGCAGTAGGGGATAGCCGAGGTGATGGTATATCACCAAAAATATGCTGATGGACGTAAGCCAGAAAATCAGTTGATGTGTCATGTTATAGACCCTCTGCGAGAGAATCGTAGGCACGTGCCATAGTGCGTATGTCTGCGTTTTTCGAGATAAATGCGCGTGGATTTGATGATTTGACACCATGAATCCGGTTAATGATTTTTTCCGCCATATCATTTGCGTCACCGGCTTTGAGTATCAGCCCGGACTCGGGGCACAGTGTTTCTACTGCACCGCCAACGTTGGTCACGGCAGTCGGAATGCCACAGGCTTGGGCCTCCAATGGGGCAAGTGGAAACCCTTCATTGAAAGACGGCAGGCAAAATAAATCGAGTGATTGGTAGAATAGCGGCATGTTTTCGACATGACCGAGAAAGTGAATGCGATCGCTCAGGTTCAAGGATTTGGCCTTATCTTTTAGCTGCATTTCCATTGAGCCAGAACCTGCAATGGCGAGGTGAATGTGGCTAGGCAGCTCGGCCATGGCGGAAATCAATACGCCGTGTCCTTTGACTTCCTCAAGACGTCCGCTTGCTCCTACCATTTTTACGTGGGTGGGCAGTTGCATCGCAACGCGTGCTGTAGTTTGTTCACCTGGTACATACTTCGCCGTATCGACCCCATTTTTGATCACGCGAATGTCATTCATGCCTGATATTGAAGAAAGGGCATGGGCAACCACATCAGCATCGGCAACGCGAATAGGGTTACCAAATATAGAAACGATACGATGCAGCAATTGGTGGCGTTTGTTGCTGTAATGCCAAGCGTCATGCTCAGTGTGAATATGAGGAATGTGACTGAAAAACGCAGCAAGACCACCGTAAAAATACGGACCAATGTGGTGAGTGTGGATAAGGTCTGCATTTAATGATGTGAGCAGGCGCTTGAGTGAGACCACTGTTGATGGCGTGAACCCCGGTGCTTTATTCATGAACACTAACTGATCTTCAAACTCGCGAAGACGAGGCCATGCTGCAAGAGCCGATTTAGCATCACCTTCAAGGCTGACAATCTTCATTGAATGACCATGATGAGAGAACTTCATCAGCTCTAATGCCATCACTTCTAATCCGCCAGGTCTGAGATGTTGCACTACTTGAACAATGGTCTTCATGACAACCTCGAGTGAAAAAACGAACAACTGAGAGTGTTAATGCAGAAGGCGTGCCACTTTCCATGCAGTTTGTAAGGCTATGATTTTGAAAGAATGAGCCCAAAATCAAATTCTTCGGCTTCGTCTTTTCTCATTCTGAGAGTCGTATTGATTGTCACTGAGCGAGTTGAATAATCTGTTGGCGCCATGTTTCCATTTGTTGAGGTGTGACTTTTAGCATAGCTTCCCATGTATTCGGCACATCACGTTTCAATTGAGTCAGAAGACGTTTGGCGTCAGGGTTTGTTTGGGCTTTATTCTGGAGCCATAACACCCAGCGATAATCCGTAATACCTTCCATGATGTCGTACAGCGTGATGTTGATATCAGGTTCTTCAGGACAAGGTTCATTTGATGGGTAGAGAAACTGCACATCATATTCTCGTCCGTCAGTGGGGTCGAACGGATCGGCGGTTGGCATTCGCCCATGCCATTTGAGAAAGCCGTCAGCGTCCGACTGCCAAAGGTAGAAGCCTGATGCAGCACGAGGATTGGGTAAGTTATACAACCACACCTTACGTTCATCGCGTTGTGCCTGTTGTATTTCGTCTTTGTCCACGCCATAACCATCGTTTATCAAAATCAAATTGAACATGGAGAGGTATTCTCTGTCTTTGTCATGGTTTAAATGTCCGGCTAATTTTGCAGACGGGGCAAAGATAGAAAACTGACGATGCATGTCTTTAAATAAATCAACATTACCAGGGTTGCTCGGTTCATCGGCGATTGACCAATACGGCGTGCTTTGCAGACGCTGTTGGTGTTGCTGTTCAATATTCGCTATCACATTGGCTGCATTTCCTGCTCCGAGTGATTGTGTCAGCCGTTTCGCGGGTGTGTAGGCCATGGCTTCGCGAAAACCCATTTTATTCAGTGTGATAGACATGTCCTCGAACGCTTGAAGTGCCTCGGTGTTTTGTGGCGTGGGGTAAGGCGGTGAGATCCCCGTGAGTCCCAATGTTCTCAAAAAGGTGAGATCACACAACGTGGCTTGATGGCTTGTGGCGGCGAGTTCCTTAAACCATCCAAAGTGCACCGACGGTTCAAGATAAATACCAACGGGTTTGGTCATATCAGGTAACGACGCATTGACCACGTTAATGGAAAATGGCGCCTTAAGGCTTTTACCTTGCATCATCACAAACAGTTCTCCGTGATAAATACCGGGTGGTGTCGCGGGGGGGACATCGACACGAATAACCATGCGGCGCGGCATTGCAACGCCCTCGTTTTCTGGCATTAAGCCATAACGTAAAAAGTCATCATTTGCCTCTAACAGTGTTGACGAGAGATGCGTCCGCGTTAATTGCCACTGACTCCAGTGCCAATTGGCGGGAATGGAAACACCATTCAATACGGGTTGGCGCAGCATCACCATGGGCGCGCCGGGAATATTGCCTTGTTCAAACGCAAATTGAAGCACAGCAGATGTACCCGGTGCGACGTTGGTTTCTGTGGTATTGGTTTGTAGGCGAGGTTGTCCGGTTGGCCATTTCTTCCAATTTGCGATGGGCCAATTCTTCTCCCACCATACTTTGCGTTGGCGTGTGAGCATGTCCAAAATCAGCGGGTTACTCTGTGGGACAGCCAGAATGCCACTCATAAACTGGGCATCGGTTGTTTTGCCACTTAACCGCAAGACCACGGGTTTGCCATCACTGAAAATGTTGAAAGTGACGCGGTCACTTTTGCGTTCGCCATAATGTGTCCAACTGCTACTATTGGGCGAAATATCCACATTGCGCCGGCCAAGATAGACGTTTTCAATCCATTCAGTCGGTGACATGTTTTGAGTGAATACAGGCTCACCGTTGGCAGTAATCTTGCGCTGAAGTGGATGGGGAAGGTATTCCCACTCGCCGGCATCGCGAAGCCAAAGGGTGATTTGCCAATTTCCTGCGGGCAGAGGGAGCGCTGCGGATTCGATACCACGTATACCATCAATGGTCAGGGCATCAGCAGCTTGGGCGCGGGCACCTCGATCAATGGCGTTGAGCCCCGGTCCCGTCAACAACCCTGACTTGATGGTGAGTGGTTGAAAGCCCGGCCATATTGCGCTGCCTACTGGACCAAGGTCCCACGCATACACATTCTCCCCAAGTGGTTTTGGTGTTTCAATTCGTGCATTAGACAGAGCGAAACCGCGCTCACTGTTGCCAGGAAATACGATGATTTGCTGCAGTTTGTTGAGGTCCAATTGGCGGCCGCTGGGGGTACGCAAGCTGGCAAACGGGATCTGCAATTCAAAACTACCTTGTGGGATCACACGCTCGATGTTGGCGCGATCTGAGTATCCAGGGTTATTGGTGTCATCTGCACGTATGACGATAATGACATCGGAATCGGTCAGGTTATTCCCGGAGATCAACAACATGCTGGTTTGCGATATGTCGATTAACTCGGTTTTATCGAGTCTTAAATCGGCAAGTGCCGGCGTGCAAAGCATCAGTGTTAGCGACAGTAGCCAATGTTTCATGAATTTATCCTCTTCAACCTCAATCCAATCTCAATTAATTCACGTCAATGATTCTTCCGCCGCCGTTACTGCCGCTAGGTGGTGCGCTAGGCCCTGAAGGAAGAGGAGGAAACTCTGAGGTCATTTTAGGAACACGGGTCAGAACGGGAGTACCTGTGATGGCTTCCAAGGTTGAAATACGGCGAATAGTGGTATCGGTCAGCTCAAGGAGAACGGCCATGCCGCAACCGAGGAATAAGCCGCCAATCAATCCAGCAATCGTAAAAATAATCAAAGGAAGGTTGCTGGGTATGCCCGGCGAATAAGGGCGGTCGATGATTTTGATGCGCTTGTCTTGCTCGAACACACCGAGGGAGCTGGTCAGGCGCGCCATTTCGTGACGTTCTAGTAATTCTTGGAATAGCTGACGTTTCACGTCAAGGTCGCGTTCAAGCTTACGGATCTTCTGCTCTTTTTCGCCAGATTGGCTGGTTTTGTTTTCCAGTGTGAGGATCATCTTGCGCAAGCTGACGGTTTCTTCATCGAGTGTTTCGACTTTGCTTCGCGCCAGTTGAAGATTCTCTAGTTGCGAAATCAACAGAGGCTGAGATTCGGTACTTGAATTAATAGCTGCGCTGCTGGCCATGTCCCACAGTTTGTCGGTATCAACGGGCTGTTGGTTGGAAGCTAAAAGCTGAGTGCGTTGCTCTTCTAACCGACGTAACGTTCTCAACGCCCCCTGCACCAAGCTGTGTTGATCGGTATAGCGTGATTTGAACATGGCAAGTTCACTGCGATGCTTGACGATTTGATCTTCAATGCGACCCACAACGGGGTTGGTGCTAGAAAGCTGGTGATCAAGTCCGCCCAAGCTTCTTTTTGCGCCCGCCATTTCTGCTTCTTTCTCAGACAATCGCTGTTTCAGTGTCTCTATGCGTGCGTAATTGGCGAGCTGTAACTCAGGCAGACCATCAGCATGTTTACTGCGAAAATCTGACAATGCGGCTTCTGCTTTATCGAGTTCTATACGGCGAAAATCGATGTGTTCGGAAAGAAAGTCGCTAGAGTCTTTCATCGACGAGCGCTCAGGTGCCAGCAATTCTTCGATGACATGGTCGCTAACAATCTGCAACGTCTCTTTCATCCCTTCGGGGGTATTAGAGCGGAACTCAATGCGGATCACGTCTTTGCCTATGGTCGACATGGTGAGGCCGCCAGAGAGCTGGGCAATGGTTTCGTCGATTTTGACGGGAGAGGAATCTTCTTCAATTAACCCGCGTTCCAGCGCCACTTTACCCAAGATATGGCGACTGTGAAGCAGAGTTTGCAAGCCACTGAAGCGCTCTTTCATCTGTGAAGAAACGGACAAGTCTTCGAGAAAGGGGTTCATCTTAGACGTTTCTTGGATCAGCATGGTGGTGTGTGAGTTGTATTTCTTCGGCGTTAGCATGCCAATGGCCGTGCCCATTAACGGAAAGATGATGATGGGCATGATGATCACATAGCGACGACGCCATGCACCATCAAGCAAAATGAGCAACTTATACGTTAACGTATTCATAAAGCATCCAACCATGAGGCAAGTTTTTCAGCCCGCGCATCCCAAGTGTGCGCGCTAACCGCAGTTTGCTGGTGAGCATTGGGTGCTTGCTCGGCCGCATTACGAAGCGCTTTGGCCATTTCTTCGGCGTTCTGTACCACTGAGACAAAGCTGCGGTATTCATTCACTGCTGGAAAAGGCGTGCTGATGACAGGCCTTCCCGCAGCGAGATACTCTCTAAGCTTCAGTGGATTACACGCTTTGATTTGGTCGTTATTAGTAAAAGGTAGCAGACTGGCTGACCAATGCTGACTGTAGCCGGGTAACGCATGGTGAGATTTAGGGCCGAGTAGGGTGACATTGTCGTGTTGCTTGAGCGCCAATGCGGCCTCGCAAGGTTTGCCAATAAATACGAAATCCCAATCGGGAAGTAGCGTGATGGTTTTTGCGAGCATCTTGTAGTCGAGCCATTCTGACAATGAGCCGTAAAAACCCGCAATAGGACGGCCATTGTTCGGTAAATCTTTGGCGCGAGGACAAGGGGTGGAAAATAGGGAATAGTCGACACCGTGTGGCAGTAAACGAGTGCATTTATCAGAAAAGCGCGTGTAGAGCGTTTCGCTCGCGGTCAGGATTAGATCGGCTTTCTCCACCAACTCCTGTTCGCGTTGAGCCACAGTGTGGTGATCTACCCCTGCCAATGAAGAAAAATCATCACCGCAGTAATACACCAATGAAGATGTACCGAGTTGGTCGGAAACGTCAACAGCGGTAGGAAGTGACGTCCACAGGATAGGATTGTGCAGGTTTGCTTGCGCAATGATGGGCGCAAGCTGATTGCGCAGCATACCCGCTGCCAGTTTGCGTCCCAGCATCGTGCGTGGTGCAGGCAACGTCGAAGGGTTTACAACGGTGAGGCTCTCCGGCGTCGCACAGGTTTTTGATGTTCCCTTGTTGCTGACTGAGCGGGTTGTGAGTTTCTGCCAGGCACGTTTGCAATCAGTCAGCGTCAATGTCGGGCGACGTAGGCCAATGGAATTGACCCAAACAACTTTACGGTCTTGTGACAGGCGGCGGATCAAATGTTGTGTGCTGGAGGGTAAACCGCCCCAGTCTTCGCCAAAAACAATCAAGTCGCGTTTCATTGGGCCATCTCCTCGTCAGTCAGGTGACGCAGTACTTTGGCGGGGATACCACCAGCAACGACGTTTGGGGGAAGATCAGACGTGACGACACTGCCTGCTGCCACAATGGTGCCATGTCCGATGGTGACGCCTGCCATGACAGACACGCCAGTGGCGAGCCATACATCGGGTTCAAGAATGATGTCGCCGACTTGGCCGTCCAATTCTGGCAGGCCAGCAGCGCGATCTTGTGCGTTGATCGGGTGGCCAGGATAGCCTGCAAGAAACGCCCGTCCTGCAATGCGAACATTGTTACCGATTACCACTTTTCGACCGACTGCGATGGTGGTCTGCCAGCCGATATCAATGTTATCGCCAATTAACAGCTGTGGTTGTTCGTTGCTGCAGGTGCGACCTGAAAACGTGGTCTGTCCGGAGACGCGACAATCATCACCCATGGAAATGGAAAGAGGGCCACTGACTAACGGCATGCCGCCATAGAGATAAAAGTTTTTGCCTACGTGATGCAGGCGACCTTTAAACACGGGGGTCCACCACATTGTGCGTGCCATGCCTTTCCACAGCCCTTGGATTAAGCGCGTTAGGTGATACAGCGGCACAACAATCAGTTTTGGGGCTGGAATGCTCATGTTGAGACAGGCTTTTAGGGTACGAAATAGACCGCGAGCCACAGGGCTGGGGCTGTGCTTTAGCCAATGTCGTGTCGCTTGAGTGTTCATCGCCTTTCTCCTTGCTATTTCGGTAACAGTGACCGTTTAACAATTGATAAAGCACGAAGCGAGCCAACTTATTGAATATATATTTATCAATAACATAGGAGGTATTCGATGAGGGCGGGGAGCACGTTTGTCATTTTGACATTCAAATAGACAAAAGCAGGCGTTAAAGAAATCGCCGACTGCGTTGATTACAGTCAGCGGTTGTGAGTGCTCGGCACATATTGTTGTTGAATGCGCTTATACGGTTTGTCCGGTAAAACGTTTGAATGACAATTTCGGCAGTAACCCAAGTTTTTGACTTGCCAACATCAAGCTAAGTGGTGCTAGTGCGAGCAAGATGATTCGGGTAACCGGTGACCACTCGAGATGTGATACGGCTAACCAACCAAAACACAACATGCCAAGTAAGATGAGTGAATATATTGGGTAAGGCAGGTGATATAGCGATTGGCTAACTACAAAAAACAGAACAAAGCGCAGACACTGGGTGAAGGCCAACGCCATCAGTACACCAAACACCCCGTATTCGTGACCCCACCACCATAGCGTTGTTACTGCAACGACAGCCGCTACCGCATTGATCCCCATTTGGGCATAAGTGGTGTCACCTGCAAAGCTGCCAAGGTTGACCAGTTCAGCCATCTCTTTGAACAAAGCTGCCGCCACCAAGAATGCGATAAATTGTGCGGCTAAAATGTAGCTTTCTGGCAGTAGCCAAGTGATGGCGAGTGGCGCGACAAAGGCGACGCTAACGGCAATCAACATTACCGCGACTAACCCGTAGCAAGTAAATTGTGTGGCTTTCTTTCTGCCATCGATGCCGTAGAGAACATCAAAGCGTTTTGGCATCCACCACATCCCAAAAGGTTGTAGCAATAACACCACGGCCAAACCAAACTTGGCGGCCACACCGAATTGCGCCAGTTCCTCTAATGAACTCACGTCTGCGAGTACCCAGCGGTCAAGGCCGTTGAGTGTAAAAGCCATGATGCCGCTTGCCATAATCGGCATGCTATAAACTAACGATTGTCCCGTTACCGAGCGTGAGAATGAAAACCCCGTTTCTTTTAATTGCACAATGGTCAGGATCACGGCTTGTGTTATTGCAGCAATAACGCCCGCTTCCAGCACCCCATCAATGCCTCTGCCATTAAGCAGCATCACTATGGTTAACCCCGCATGTAAAAAGGCGCGGCCTACGGCAACAGAGAAAAATGCGACGGCGCGGTTTTGCATTCTCAGCCAGCCTAATGGCACGGCGATGCAGCCTTCCAATGCCAGCATGAGAAGCACCAAGCGCAATTGATAGGTTGTCAGTCCGCCCGGCAAATAGCTGTCGAGCATGGCAGCACCGACCCAACCTAGTGGAATCATTACGGCACAGACCATCAGTGTTAGAGTGAATATTCGAGCCGCCATGGTAATGCGTTCGCGTTGGGTTTTACTGCCACCCACAAAGCGATATAACGCATCTTCAAGCCCTAAACCCACGAGGATACTGCCAAGCGCTGCGATACTGCTGATAATTTCCAGTAGTCCAAATTCTGCTTGTGGCAGTTGGTGAGTGATAAAGGGCAACATCAGCAATGAAATCCCTTTCATCAAGGCGATGCTGCTGCCGTAGAGCAGGGTTTGTTTCATGACGGGCGACAACGATTTCATCCTTGTACCTCATTGCGGCTCAATGACGAAAAACGCGATCCTGAGTTGGGCACTAATGCCTCACAGATATCAGAAAAACAATACTCAGCGCGATATTGCTGCGAGACGATATTGGCCGCTTTGCCGATGCGCTTAAGGGTTCGCATGTCACTTTGTGCATTGATGAGTGAGCCAGCCAGCGCATCAACATCGTTGGGTGCGTATTTCAAACAGTTCACTCCGTGGGTTAATTGGGTATCCCAATAGGCGCCGTCTTCGGGAATGATCACGCACATGCCCGCCGCCATTGCTTCAAGAATGGAAAGTCCAAAAGGTTCTTTGGTGCTGGTGGACACAAAAATGTTGGCACGAGCGCGAATGCCATCGAGGTCATCGGGCGCTTCATACCAGAATACCTTGCTAACGTTTTGTGGCGCGTCACTAACTGTAAGCGTAGTTTGCTCGGGTCGAATAAAACAAATATGTGCTTCAGCACGCTGAGATGGGGGAACACGGCTCAATGCTTGTATCAAGGTGTCCAGCCCTTTCCATTTCAACAGAGATGCTGCCCAGAAGACGACGGCATGGTCGTGTTGACACGGGCTTGGCCAAGCACTTTTCGGTAAGCCGTTATTAAACGTTTGAAAGTGCGGGTACGCAGACACATCGTCCGTGTTGCCTGTGGCTTTGAGCGCTGAACACAATGATTCACGGGTGGAATCAAGGTAAAACACATGGTTTGCACGCATCAGACATCGTCCAATGGTACGGGAGGTGGCGACAGGGCCATGAACCATTTGCACGAGTCGGTAACCTAAAAAAGGTTTGGCTAGATACAGCCCTAAATCCACACCAGGGCCGGAAGCGGCAAGGGCGGTATCGATAGTGCCGATAACCAATCGAAACCAAAGCAGTTGTGCGGCGATAAGCAAGTGGCGAGCAAAGTAGGCCAACCCTTGTTCCGCACTTTCTAGCTTTGCGGGCATGAATAAGTGTCTAACGTAGGCTTGGGTTTGACGCCAGCTTTTGGCATCTGCCGTCAGCACAGACACGCGAACATCTTTGTTTTCAAGCTGCGCCAGCACGTGCTTGGTGGATACCTTTGAGCCCCCTGCAAAAGCGATGGGGTCAAGGATCAGTATGTGTTTTAACTTGCTCATACTGCCACCTCGACTGGATGCGGCTTGCGGTAGTTTTTCACAAACGCAAATGATGCTTTAACCGGTGGAACAAATTGCCAATGACTCATCCATTTGGTGGTCATGGCAGGGTTGTTGAGTAAACCATTGTAGAGTGCTTCGAAAGCAGAGGTATGTGTCTTAATGGTGAAATTCGCGAGCACATGTTGATGACCTTGCACACCAAGTTGCAACCTTTGGTCTTGGTTCACAAACAAATGGTAGATGGCTTGAGCAAGCGCATGCGCATCCTCCGTTGGAACCAATAACCCCGTTTCTTGATGGCTGATAACACTTGGAATACCGCCGACACGTGGTGCAATAACGGGGAGATTGGCTAAACCAGCTTCTGCCAAGGTTAAGCCAAATACTTCTTCGCGAGCACCTGAAATACAAAGGTCAGCGCCCCCGCGCATCAAGCCAACCACGTTGTGTTTTTCACCCACGAGATGCACATAGTCGGTGAGATGCGCTTCAGCGATTTGTGCTTCGAGCGCTTTTCTCTCTGAACCTTCGCCAATCACAACTAAGTGAACGGGCAGACGAAGTTCACGCAGTTGCTTACAAGCTTCAATCAGCAGATCGACACCTTTACGATGTATCAGTGAGCAAACGCTTACCGCGACGAACGCATCGCTAGGAAGACCCAGCGATCGGCGGATGTCTTCCACGGGTTGTTTTAGTAAGGCTTCAGTGTCTATTCCATTAGGAATAACCTGACAGCGATCGGGAGCGGCTCCATCGGTTAACAGTTGGTCAACCACAGGTTGGCTAACACCAACGGCCATGCTGGCATGATGCAGTCCGAGAGTAATGCGGTCTCTTAGCGGATAGCGAGAATGCAAATGCAGCACTAAAGGAAGCTTGCGAGCGCGGGAGACCAAGTTTAACCACTGGGAAGGCGCGCCGCTGTTGGAATGGATCAGAGCGATCTGATGTTCGTCAACAATACGCAATCCTAGACTCACCAATCGGCTGAAACCGATCACGTCCCACTTGGGGGCGCGTTCACCGAGCAGCAGCGTAAAGTTGCTGACATAAACGGGGATATCAAGTGGGCGGACTTCATTGGCGAGTCGTTCGCTGTTACACCAAAGCACTGGCTCGAACAATGTTTTGTCGAGGTGCGTGATGAGGTCAATTAAGCAACGTTCACTGCCGCGGATCCAATCATCACCATAATGGACAAACAGCACTTTTTGAGGGGTAGGTAGCACCTGAGGTGTTAATGTCATTTTCCTTCCTCCAGGTTGTTGATATCAATTCGTGACTTACGGGAATCGTAAGAGTATTGACCTAAAACATTGCAATGATTGAGCCATGTTTCTATCCGACTGATTTACTGGGATTTAAAAGAAAACCGCGATGCATTGCACCGCGGTTGTCTGGATTTTTGTCATTTTGAGAATCACTGGTGAGATTACTTTGCCACGGCGGTATAAGCTTGGAGCAACTGCGGAACCACCGCTTCGGCGGAATAACGTTGTTCGATGGTTTTAATGGCTCGCATACGCCATTGCGCACGTTGAACCGCATCACTGTTTCGCCACACATGAATCACGTTTACCAGGCCATCAAAATCCCCTTGCTCCAACAGCCAACCGTTTTGGTTATGTTGAATAAGTTTATCTAACGCACCTACATTAAAGGCAGCGACGGGAATTCCCCGAGCCATCGCTTCTAAAGACGACATGGGCAGCCCTTCCGCCCGAGAAGGAATAACAAGCAGGCCGATGTGAATCCAGACTTTGCGCATATCACTTTGCGCACCATGGAAGGTCAGGTTTTGCGGTGCAATTTTTTCTAACTGTTTGCGTAATGGCCCATCACCATAGATATGAAAATCGAGATGAGGAAAACGTTTTGCGAGATGTACAAATCGCTCAGGTGCTTTCTCCTTACTTAAGCGCCCAACAAACGCGATCTGATCGCCATCTGACGGCGGGGTGTTGTGCGTGTTCACGAAGTTGTTAGCCAACTTAGCAGCGCAAGGCAAGGTTTCTAGCACGGGTGTACTGACGGCATAAACTTGATTCGCGAGAAAGGCTGTGTGGCGGTCAAACCAGTCATACAGTTTCAGCTTTCCTTCTTTGACTTCGCCACTGTGGAAGGTGCTGGCACAGGTGATTCCCATCATTTTGGTAATAGGGCGAACGAGAATGCCGGCTTTGTAACCATGGGTATGAATGACGTCAGGTTTACCTTTGCGAATGGCTTGCCATAAAGACACAAAGCGACCGTCAAGAACGTCGCAGTGTAAACCGCAATAAAGTAGGCGCTTGTGAACGGGATGTTCACCATAGCTATTGAGGAATACTACAGTGACATCAGTTCTGGCATTGTTAAGCCCTAAGGCCAGTTGTTCGACATGAGATTCAATGCCGCCGAATCCTCGGCTGTCCAACACTAGCCAGATTTTCTTTTTGCTTATTGCCATGTTGCCACCTCTAACGTAAATAAATAGTTCTACTCACAGTAAGAGCAAAGATAGTGCCAACACGATAACCTATTGAATTTAAGCCAATATCGAGCCTTTTTGGTCTAAATAGGGTGTGTTGATTAATCAAAATGACAATCGCTAATCAGCGTTTGGTCAAACCGCATGTCAAATTGACAAAAGAAGGAGAGGGGCAGCGCGAAAAAGTGAATAAATAGAAAAATCGCGGGGTCTATTACCTAAAAAATATCACTAATGCGCTTCTTAACAGTGCTCGCTGAAAGAGATGAAGCCCCTATTTTCCTTGGGTTCAATGCGTCATGGCCAGTGGTGAACATTGAGCATGGCGCAATGGCAAACCAGAAACTTGGCAAACCCTTTGCATTGCTCCTGATAGATTTTTCATCAAAGTACAGAGGCAAACATGGCAAGTTACTTAGTTACTGGAGGCTGTGGCTTCATTGGTTCACATTTGGTTGAGTCGCTGCTTGCCGACGGTCATCACGTTCGAGTGATTGACGATCTTTCGACGGGTTCTCGCGAAAATGTTCCTCGTCATTGTGAACTCCGCGTGGCCGACATTTGTCAACCGGGTGTCCTTGAAGACGCAATGAAGGAAATGGACGGGTGTTTTCATTTAGCGGCGATTGCCTCTGTAGAACGTTCAAATCAACAGTGGGTTGAAACGCACGAAGTGAATTTAACGGGCAGTATTCGCGTGTTTGAGGCGGCGAGGGTGGTCAAAACGCCTGTCGTGTATGCGTCTTCGGCGGCTGTTTATGGTGATAATGCCGACATGCCTTTGTCCGAGCGAGCAGTGCTTCGCCCATTGACCGCCTATGGCGCTGATAAGTTAGGGTCTGAATTGCATGCGCGTGTTGCGTCAATGGTGCATGGCGTGCCAACGACGGGTTTGCGATTCTTTAATGTATTTGGTCCTCGACAAGACCCAAAATCGCCCTACTCTGGCGTGATCTCGATTTTCGCAGACAAAGTGATGGATGCAGAGCCACTCACCATTTTTGGTGACGGAGAGCAAACCCGTGACTTTATCTATGTGGCAGACGTCGTGCGGTTCTTGCGCGCAGCCATGAAAGAAGTGTCTGTGACACCTGAAGTGTTTAATGTATGCCGAGGGGATGCCCTGTCGGTCAATCAATTGGCCACAATATTGATGTCACTAACAGGAACGACCGTTGATATGGAATACGTACCAGCGCGTCGGGGTGATATTCGCACATCCATCGGCAGCCCTGCGCGCGGGGCGAAAGAATTGACTGTGGTTGCCCAAACTTCTGTCACACAGGGACTGCGTGAACTACTGAGTTATCTGGCCAATGGCAATCATACTCAGCGGTCGGCTGGGTAATCAGTGCCGTGTTTAAGGTCATCCCCCGACTTAACCGACAATAAACATAAAAACGCCGCGACGAAGCGGCGTTTTCTACTTTTCTGCGTGGTGCGTTTACCCGCTTAGATGCTATTTTGAAATTGTCACTCAGGCTTCATCGGTTTCCCACGCTTGCTTCTTACGATACAGCGTCGATGGGCTGATTTGTAGCAACACGGCCGCTTTGAGCACATTGCCACCACAATGGGCGATGGCTTTTTGAATGGCTTCGCGCTCTAAATCACAGAGTGGACGTATTCCGTCCTCTGCATCGGGTGATGAGATTTGATTGTCTATTGCGTTGGCATGGTTGACGGGCTCGGGTATCGCCAAATGTGCCAGCGATTTGATTTCCTGATCGCTTAAGGTTTCATTCAATGGCGGCGGAAGTTGTTTTATGCTGACTGCATCGCCATCATGCAAAACCACGACGTTACGAATCACGTTTTGAAGCTGACGCACGTTACCCGGCCAGGGGTAATGGCGCAATACCACTTCTGCTTCGGGCGTAAAGCGCGAGAATTTCTTCCCTTCCTCTTTGGCATAGGTCACCAAAAAGCTCGTTGCAATCAACAAAATGTCATCGCCACGTTCGCGCAAAGGCGGCATGGCTAAAGGCACAACATGCAGTCGGTAATAAAGATCCTCACGAAAACGCCCAGCGGACACTTCTTGAAGTGGGTCTCTGTTGGTGGCGCATAAAAAACGAATATCGGCGCTTTCTTCTTTGCTGGCCCCCACTTTTTGGAAGCGCCCGGTTTGAATGAAGCGAAGGAGTTTCTTTTGCAGCTCTAAATCCATTTCGCAGATTTCGTCGAGAAACAGCGTGCCGCCTTCAGCTTGAGAAGCCGCCCCTTTACGTTCATTGCTGGCACCCGTGAATGCCCCTTTTACATGGCCGAAAATTTCGCTTTCCATCAAATCGTGGGGGATCGCACCACAGTTGAGTGCAATGAAAGGCGCGTTGGTTCGAGGGCTTTGGTGGTGAATGGCTTCCGCACAGACTTCTTTGCCTGTGCCGCTTTCTCCTGTAATAAATACAGTCGCTTTGCTGGGGGCTGCAGCATCAATAATGCGATACACATTTTGCATCGGCAGGCTGGAACCAATGAATCCTTGATAGGTATTGCGTTCGAAGTTGCTTTGGATGTCTTCAACCAACCCTTGAAGTCGCGTGCGTTCGAGCTGATTTCTAATCGTGGTTTTCAGACGCTCAGCACTGACGGGCTTTTCGAGAAAATCCACCGCGCCTTGGCGCATTAAATCTACGGCGGTATTGACAGAGCCATGGCTGGTCACCACGATAACCGCGCATGGGATTGCCTGCTCGTTGATCCACTGGAGGATTTTCTCGCCGGACATGTCCGGCAGTTTGAGATCCAGCAAAATCAAATGAGGTGTCGAAACCTGAAGGTGATCAAGTGCAGCTTGGCCGGTTCCAAGGCAAGTAAGCTCAATGGGCTCGTTGGCAAGGTACTGCATGTAAAGGTTCGAAAGAGGCTCCGAATCTTCAATGATAAGCACGCGATACGTTGACTTCATGTGAAAAGAATCCCTTTTTTGCTGTCTGCCTGCGTCATACCATTTGTGGGTAAAGGAGACGTAACGTTATGTTAATTATTTATATTCAGTGTAAGACAGACTCGTTATGTACGCGGTTTATTTCTTGGTGTTGCTCTGTTCAGTAAAGCCGAGAAGCATTCTTTCTTCTAATGCACTTAACGATGCTGGCGCTTCTTTTCCTAACGACGAAGCGATGTCTAAGGCTTGTTCATAGTTCTGATTCATGCATTTTTGTTCTAGTTCGCGACAAAGGCTGCACAGTAGACTGTTGCCATGAGACGCGGCGCTGCTGCCTAAGGTGTGCGCCTCAAACTCCAAGACGTAATAGTCATGTTGAGCGGCTGCATCCGCGATCTTATCGATGCGTTTTTTTGCGTCAGTGATGTAAAAAGCGATCAGATTTGGCACCACGTCAGCGGATGTGTCCTGCACCAATTGGTTTAAAGTACCCTCATTCACCATTTCTTGGCTGGCTGCAAGTGCAGCGTTTGGTTCATCTTGCTCAGGCGCAATGACCATGTCGTTCTGACTCAGAGCTACCGTTTTGGGTTGCCAGCGTGCGAGACAATCTAGAATGGCCTGTCGAGTAAACGGTTTTGAAACGAAATCATCCATGCCCACTTCGAGAAAGTGCTCTTTATCCCCTCGGATAGCATGCGCAGTCAGTGCAATTATCACCACATTCTTGGCCTCAGAATCGAGGGCACGAATACGACGGGTTGCTTCCATTCCGTCCATTTCTGGCATTGAAATATCCATTAATACAATGTCATAAGGAATGCTGGAAACGGCTTCGATAGCCTCTAGTCCATTGCTCACGATGTCGGCTGATAGTCCCGAAAACTCCAGCATGGTTCTCAGCACGATCTGATTGGCAGGGTTGTCTTCCGCCATCAATATACGGATATCTTTTGCAATCGACGCATTGATGGGAAGAGGTTCTGGTGTGGTGACAACACAATCATCTTGCAGCGCCAGGTCCAAATTCAATGCAAAACTAAAGACGGAACCCTTGCCGAGTTCGGTGACAACCGACAATTCCCCTCCCATTAGATTGACGATTTGTTTGCAAATCGCTAGGCCCAATCCACTGCCTTCATGCCCGCGGTCATAGTTACCTTCGGCCATAGTAAATTCGTTGAACAGTGTTGGGAGGTGGCTGCTATCGATGCCGATGCCAGTATCCACCACGTCGATTTGTATCTGACTATAGGTGGAACTTTGATGATTACACGTCAGCGACACAGTGACTGTGCCGCGCTTGGTATATTTAACGGCGTTGGACAACAGATTAAGTAAAACTTGTCGGATCCTGTCACCATCACCAATGAGGTATTGCGGTGCTGAGTCAGAGATTTTAGCCGTGAGTCGTAGGTTCTTTTTCTCAGCTTGAGGGCGCATGATGTCAATAGTTTGATGAAACAAATCAAATACATCAAACGGGTTTTTCTCAAGCGTTAGTTTACCTGCTTCCATTTTAGAAAAATCGAGGATGTCATTAATGATGGCTAAGAGGAGTTCGCCTGATTCACGCGCAGTTAGCACCAGTTTCTGTTGTTGATCAGTGAGCGGCGTTTCTTTTAGTAAACCGAGAACGCCAAGCACACCGTTCATGGGGGTGCGAATTTCATGGCTCATGGCAGCAAGGAATTGACTCTTGGCACGGTTAGCATTTTCAGCCGCTTTTTGTGCTTCTAATAGAATCTGCTCCGTGTCTTTTTGCTCAGTCAAATCAAAGAAATGTGCCACGTAGTGGGTTAACTGTTCGCTTTCATCTTTGACTGCCGTGATACTCATACGAACCGGAATGACACGTCCTTCTTTGTGAAGAAACGTAATCTCACCTTGCCAACTGTCGTTTGCTAATAGTGTTTGCCATATTCTTTTGTGAAACGCTGTATCGTGAGGATTAGCGGTCAGTGAGCGCGGTTTTTCACCTTTGACTTCTGTCCCTGAGAAACCAGTTATCTTGGTAAACGCAGGGTTGGTGCGAATGATGTGCCCTTTACTGTCGGAGATAAACATGGCTTCTGAGGATTCAAAGGCATGGGCGGAAATTTTCAGTTCAGTCTGATCTTTAAGTTGTTGTGTGATGTCGCGAATGTAGGAGACGAAAATGTGCCCTTGCTCGGTCTTGGCGGGCGAGATGGAAATTTCGATAGGAAATTCTCGCCCACTTCGTCTTATGGCCGACAACTCAATACGTTGATTGAGAACGGGACCTTCTCCCGTAGAAAGGAAATGACGCATTCCCTTAATGTGTGCTTCGCGCATGGCTTTTGGGACGATGGTATCCGCCATGGCTTTACCTACCACTTCGTGGCGTTCCCAGCCAAATATCTGCTCTGCTACGGGGCTAAACTCAATGATAATATCGTTGTCGTTCGCCACAATAATCGCATCGTGTGACGCGTTATAAATGGCTTCGTTTTTCTCTTCAATCTGACGTGCTTCACTGTAGGAGTATTTTTGATTTTTAAGCGAAGCGTGTAATTCGTTATAGCTGTTGTCCAGCTTCTCGCGCATTGCGTTGACCATACTCACTGTTTCGCTGACATCATCTTGATAGAAAAGCTGAAAGTGAGAAGGGGAATCTGACGTGTCACTGACATCGTGCAATTGCCGAAGTGGGCGAGTAACCGCAACCATCATCATGTGGATCAAAATAATGGAGAGAAGACCGACGCCAAGCGTTCCCCAAATAAGCAAATGTTCAGAGAATAAGGCGACTGGCGTGGGGGCATGATCATAGAACCCAATCACTACCCAACCTTTTGGGTTACTGACATCGCCAATTGGAGCGCTCCTCGTGGCTAGTTCGCCGGATGCGTCCTTATTTAATTGACTGTACGCAATTACATTGCCGTATTGTTCAACGCTGAGAAACGTGAAGCTTTCTTCTGCGATCACACGATTTGTGAAGGCTTTTAGCCCCACCAGATCTTCATTTTTGATGTAATCGTGTGCTGCAGCTGCCGTAATGTTAGCGATCTGCTGAATATGATTGTCGGGAACGTCAGCGTTGGTTTCGATATGACGATTAAAAGACATGACAATCAGCGCCATGAGAACAAAAGTGAACGCGCAAACGGTGACAAACACAGTTTTAAGGTTGATATTCAGAGCGCCTCCTCATTTGCAGTTTAATTATTGATACTTAAGTGTCAATTTGAAGATGTCTGCGCTTTTGAGTTTAGACCAGTTTGAGTGCTTATATTTTTTCCTGCGGTGCGATTTGGAGCAAAATCAGCGTCGCATCGTCTTTGTGTCGCTCGCCGTAATGTTCAAAGGATTGCATGACCGCCTCAGTTGCTTCATGGAGGGGTAACGCCAGTGTTTGTTGCAGGGCCTCCATCACTTTATCGGTGAGTTTTTGACGCGCAGCGTTGTCTTCGGCGGCTTCAAAAAGCCCATCAGTATAAATGGCGATTCGCTCTCCCTCTTTGACGTCTAATGACAGCACCTCGTATTCTGCGCCATACAATACGCCGGGCAGAATGCCGCCTATGTCTAAGGTTTGTACGTCGTTGGCCGAGACTTTGATGGGAGCAGGGTGGCCGGCGCTGGCAATTTGCATATGGCCGTTATTGAATAAAGCGATTGAGCTGCAGGTGAGGATAACCTGTGACAATAAGTTATCTTCAAGGGCGCAGTCTGAAAGGCGATTAAGCAATGTTGCGCAAGGGTCATCTTCCTTTTCGACCTGATACATTAGGCCGCGAAGGTAGCCGCCGTAGGCGTATGAGAAAAACTTAGCCGCCACGTCATGACCCATGACATCTGCAACGTTGAGCATGAGAAAATCGGGGGTGTCGCGGTATAGCACCAGATCGCCGCCACCTATTCCTGTGTTTCTACTCGCAACTGCCAACTCCCAACCGTGTGACGACCGAGGTAAAGAAGGAGTGAGCGCGTTCGTGATTCGCTGATTAATTTTGTTCGTTAATTGGCGGTAGATTTGGTCGGATCGATTCAATACACGCTGCACGCTTTGCATGAGTGACATTTTCGCCACGGGTTTGACCATGTAGTCATCAATGCCTAATCCCAGCGCATTGTTTCGTGTTTCTGGGTTGTCGGAAAACGTTAAAAAGATAAAAGGTGTAAGCAGGGTGTTGGTATGTTCATGGAGTGCTTTTTTGAGGCTTAATCCGTCCATGCCTGGCATGCGAATATCCGAGATCACGAGGTCAACGGGGTGATGCAATAAAAACGCGAGCGCTTTCTCGCCGTTTTCCGCCTCAAAAATTCGATAGTGTTCAGAAAGGTAAGCACTGTATAAACGGCGTTGACTGTCATCGTCTTCGACAATGAGTACGGTCGGCTTGGTCGTGATCTGTTGGATAATCCATTTCAGCGTTAAACGGTTGGTGCCAAACGTTGTACGTTTGGTGTATTCCATATCATCCGTCAGGCTTTGTATCAGCGCTAATCCCCTACCTCCCTCTTTTTCCTCAAACGTATCTAAGGTTTGCACTCTATTTGGCAGCGTTGGGTTCCAACTTTGACCATCATCGGAAAGGTGCAATAACCAAGACTCGTTTTGGCACTCCAATGCCACATCAATGAACGTGGGCTGTGGACTGGCATGATTCACCAAATTGGCCGCAGCTTCTGCAAAACACAGCTGAATTTTGTTGGAAAGATGATCACCAACCCCACGCTTTTTGAGTGTTTCACCAATTTCTTTTCTGGCAGAGCTGACCTTTTTGAGCGTAGCGGGACGACATTGGATATTCACAACCGACACCATGACTAGATCTCCAACGACAACAGGTGGCTACTTAATATGGCTTTTCTTAGTCGCCCTGCAAGTTTCGGCATGCGTTTAGAGATACGGCCAATTTCGCGCAAGATTTCGACTTTCAGAGACGGATTGTCTTTATCGTTGAGTACGCAGCCCAGTAAATGTGCGCCTGCATCATTGAGCTTTTTCACGGATTCAGAAGCTTGCGCTTCCGTGGTTTGTCCGGTCATAACGACCATTATGGTGCCGTCTGCGGCAGCGGCGACTCGCTCTGGGGGAATATTATTGGCATTGAGGCGTGAAATTGGCGAGGTATCAAAAATGACAAGGTCGAAATCTTTGTGCCACTGCTTTACATACTCTTCCAATGAACCAGGACGGCGTAACTCCATGATAGTTTCGCGTTTAGATGGCGCGATGATACCTGTGAAGTAAGCGTTTTCGCCTGAAACGCCAACTAATTCAGGACTAGGAAGCTGGTGGTTATCATAGGTTGTGACCGTCATGCCTTGGCTTTCAAGGCTGGGATGATAAAGATTTAAATCCACCACCAGTGTGGATTTTCCCGCCAACAGCGATCGGTGTGCAATGGCACTGGCTAATGACGTTACACCTTCACCAGACTCTGTCGCGGTGAGTGCGAGGGTTTTGTAGTCATTGCGAACAATCTGAAAGTAGATTCGCTCAACTTCAACGTTCCATGGAGGGATAATCATTACAGTATTCCTATCAGTGCGGCGATGCCGACGAGTTGGAAGATGTCCGTAATACCTTGACGGATTTTCTCAGCAGTACTCTCTTCTTGGGTAGGCACGTAAACAGTGTCACCCACGCGCAAGACGGGAAGGTCTTGGAAGCGCGCCGTACGGCTAAACTCCGACAGGTCAAAGGTGCGAGCTTGATCACGACAGCAGGACATATTGACGACCGTGATTTTTTCAATATAAGCATTTGAGCTTGGTCCACCGGCTTCTGCCAGCAAATCTAAAATGGTCATGTGGTCATCGAAGTCATAACGACCGGGACGGCTCACTGCGCCAAGAACACGAATGGTTTCTTCTTTAGGGCGGTCCAACCAATTGCCGTCCTTTTCAGGGATGTAAATCGTGTCACCAATATTCACTTCAGGCAAAATTGTGGCATCGCCCGTTTCGAAAAACAGGGCGAGATTAAGTCGGCTTACGCGAGCCACCTTGCCATCAAGATGGGTGATGCGAATGTTGTGTATATCAGCTGATGCGGTTGGGTCATCAGCGGCGGAGAGAATATCCAAAAAGTGCATCTCTTCCGTGAATTTATAGCGCCCTGGTGCGCCGACTTGACCAAAGACATAAATCGATGTGTCTGAACTTTGGCGAACCCATTTTGCTTTGTTTTCCGTGGGGTCGTCAGGAAGATCATGTACACGTATCGTAGAGCCAGCATTGACTGGGGGTAATTCTGAATCGGACAGACCGTCGCGAATAAAGGTGTCGAGGTTAAACACGAACACCTCAGATTTTGTGGGAGAGACAGGCGTGACCACTTCGATCTTGCTGGTGTCAGCGCGTGATGTTGGCCCCCCTACGTGGGCAAGTAAATCCAGCAATGACATCTCACTCGACCATTCCACGCGGCTTGGGCGTACCACTTCACCGAGCACGCGTACCGCTCTGTCAGGGGACACTTTCAACCAAGATTTTTCATTCATGTCGAGTTTTTCAGGAACGAAAATGGCGTCACCCGGCTGCACTAGTGGCAGTGGACCCGTCAGTTTTCCTTCTGAGAATAACGTCAGATCGAAGGGCACCGTGTTGCCATTCGCTTTAATAATGCGTATCTGCCGGCTTTCAGCAAAACGAGTTGGGCCACCGGCATTGGCGAGAATATCGATAAAGGTCGCGCCTTCTTTGCCTTCATAGGCGCCGGGCTTGGCGACTTCACCCATCACATAAACTGTGTTCGAACCGGTTTTGATTTCTTCTTCTTGTTTAGGCACAAAAATGGTGGAACCTTCAACAATGTTGGGCAGTAAGTTTTCGTCGCCGCTGTCCAGGTACTGCTTCAGATTGAAAATGCGAGGCTTGCTTTGAGATATAACGCGAATTTGCTCAACCGCCGCAAAGCGAGTTACGCCGCCCGCGCGCATGAGTAAATCCACTAAATTGTTTTCTTCTTTGGCGGAAAAACTGCCGGGGCTAATGACTTCGCCAAATACTTTAATGGCTTTTCTGTCCTCGGCGGCGTCACCGGAATCAGCCAGTTGTGATGGGTCGAAGCTTTGTTCAACATTACCCGTCATCGGGGAGGCAGGAATAAACAAAGTATCGAGCGACTTGAGGTCGGGTAACAAACTGTCATCGCCCGAATCTAGGAACTTTTTGTAGTCAAAGATAAGGATTTCTTCACCACGACGAAGCTGAAAACGGTCGAGTTGTGCGCCGGGGCGAAGCCCTCCCGCCGCATACAGTGCCATTTGAATGGACGCGTTATCTTTTAGGGTGAATTCACCGGGTTCGGCCACATACCCTTGAATAGTAACAAGAAGCTGGCGTTTGCTCACGAATACTTGAAGGGAAGACAAATCGCGGATCACTGAGCCTAGTGTTTCTTGCACCGCTGCGGACAGTTCGGTTTCTGTCATGCCTGCAGCTTCAATCATGCCGACTTCGGGCAGTGTTAGGCGGCCTTGGCGGTCAATTTGAAACTCTTGATTAAGCGTGACTTCACCCGGCAACATGATGGCGATCTGATCGCCAATTTGCGCTTGATACTCTTCTGCATGTGCACTGATGACACTCAGCATTGAGAACAAGATGAAAGTCAGGAGGCGTTTCATTGTGTGCCTCCTAGGCTATTGTTGGCTTTTGAGCGTTCAATCAATTCTATGGACACGCGACGATTGACGAGACGTTCTTGCGGGGCGTGGCCTTTGAATAAAGGATCGTTAGCGCCGACGGCAGCGACGGTTAACCGTGATGGCGCAATGCCAAAAATCTGCAAATATCGTTTTACTTGATTGGCTCGAGCAAGTGACAGTGCTTGGTTTGCTGCTTCATTACCCACGGAGTCGGTATGACCAGTAATGTGCAGCGAATACTGTGGGAGTTCTCGAAGCAGATGCGCGGCTTCGGCCAAGTGACCCATGTATTTGGGGTTTACTTCTGGTGAGTTAAACGCAAATTGGTTATCGATATTGAGTAGTGCATCAATTTCTGTCGCCAGCGCCGCAGATGAGGCATAGCTGATGTCACCTGGTGGGCTGCATGCGCCGCTATGTTTTACGGCATCGAGTTGTTTTTCAAGACGTTCAAGCGCAGCGCGTTGAATAATGAGGTCGTTAGCGGCGTCGAATTCTAGGTCACCGTGTAATTCTCTAACAATGCGGTCTTGCATACGACGAGCTTGCAATACAGTGGCGGGGAAACAGAGTTCGGCACCTTCTAGTACCAACACATCTAAATGGCGAGCGGATAATTCCCATTCAAAACGCAATCCATGCTCTGGCCCCAATGGTTGGTCGGCTAAAACCGGAGAGAGCGCTGAATAGTGATGCTCGGCCATGCCACCTTGACCGTGATCGGGAAACATTGAGCAACCCGATGACAGAGCTGTGAGGGTGATGAGCGCGACAATTTTTCTCATGACGTTTCCCTTGTCAGGTCAGCGTGCAATTAACTAGTGGGTGCGGCTTCAACTGAAATGGCGCTGTTAATACGCAATAGTTGAATGATTTCCATAGGCTGACCGTGAACATGGGTAAGCGCCAAGGTTTTTCCGCATGCTTTCAATCGTTTAAACAGGAACACAATGGCACCAATGCCGGAACTGTCTAAAAAGTCCACTTGGCCGAGATTTAACGTGATATCTGATAAAGGGTCTGCGCCTACCAGCGCATCGAGTTCAGGTTGAAGCTCACTACAGCCTTGAGCATCCATGTCCCCTTGAATGAGGATGAGAAGGGAGTCATCAGGTTGTTGGATACGTTCGATTTGCATGTTGTATGGCCTCTCCGTTATGAACACATGTTCTTAAGCGAAATACATGCCAAGTATTTTTATTCTTATTAAACATAAGGATAGATTTACTTGTTCATGAGAGGACAGGGGGTTTCTCATTCTGACAATGAAATTGGGAAAAGCTAATTGGCCATTTCCCTTGTTTCCATTCTCAATATCGAACAACGATGTTAGTGACATGTCAGTATCTTTAAAAGTAATCACCTGTCCATTTTTAAAGATAGTTTCAAACTCTCAAAAGCGACACTTAGTTATGCTCGAAAAAGCGCGTTATGCCTTGAAACTGATATGTTTTCGTCCTGTCCAATTGGTGATGACATCAATCATGGTTTGTTTGTTGACGGGTTTGGCGAGGAAATCATCCATGCCTACTTGTCGACATTTGTTTCTGTCTTGTGCGCTGACATTGGCGGTCATGGCGAGAATGGGCGTAGTACGTCCTTGTTCATTGAGTTCACGAATCACTTTGCATGCGGTGAATCCGTCCATTTCTGGCATCTGTAAATCCATCAAAATGATTTCATAGTGCGTATTTTCGATGGCTTTAATCGCTTCGTTACCGTTGCTTGCTATTGATACCTTGAATCCAGCGTTTTCTAACATAGCCTGTGCCACGAGTTGGTTGGCGGGGTTATCTTCGACCAGCAATATGGTGGTTTCATTTTCCGTTGTGGTTGCTTTGAACGCTTTGCGCTTCGTGTTTTCTTGTAATAAATCTTCGGGGTAGCGCATTTCACAGGGCAGCGTAATGGTGAATACGCTGCCGACACCTACTCTACTTTCGAGCGTGAGTTCGCCACCGAGTAACTCAACCAAACGTTTTGAAATCGCTAGCCCCATGCCAACACCACCATAGGTACGAGAAAAAGTGGCGTCCTTTTGTTTGAACGGTTCGAAAATAAGGGTTTGGTACGCAGGCGCAACCCCGATACCTGAATCAGACACTTGCAGCTTCAGGCCTTGGGATATAGGTGACTCATGGTCAATTCGATTTCGCCTTCTTGTGTAAACTTGAGCGCATTGCAGATTAGATTTGTGAGTATTTGGCTGATTTTCCCTTTGTCAGTGACGGCGATGAATCGATGATTGAGGCGATCATCAAGAACCATGTCGATGTTTTTAGCGCGGGCATTTTTTTCAAACATCGACATCACGTTTTTGCCTAAATCTCCGACGTCAAATTCTTCGCTAAAGACTTCAAGCGCGCCAACATCAATTTTGGAGTAATCGAGGATGTCATTGAGCTGACTAAGCAGCAATTTGGCAGCGTCATTTGCCATTTTGGTTAAAGGCTTACAATGCACAGGTAACGTTTCTTCGTTCAAAATGTCGATAGCACCCAAAATAGCGTTCATCGGGGTACGGATTTCATGACTCATCGTGGCAATGAATTGTGATTTAGCAATATTTGCAGCTTCAGCGGCTTCTCGGGCGAGCTTTAATTCTGCTTCGCGTTCTTGTTGTCTTTTTAAGTGAATGTCCAAGTCTTCCACGCATTGGTTCAATCGAGACATTTCATCGTGTGCCGACGAGTGATAGTCGTTCGTTTTTGCAAAGCCGAGCAGGCGGCGGTTAATACGCGAAAGTGGGCTGAAAATGAGAAAATGAGAAACAGCAAATATCAGAAGACTCAGCAACAACAGGGTTAATGCCACGTAGCCACGGATTTGATTCCCGTGCTGTGTGATGTCCTGCAGCATCTGTTTTTTGCTCATGGATATTTGCATAGAGCCCATATACTGGCCCTTTACACTGACGGGATTGACAAAATTCATCGCCATCGGGTTGTCATCATGCGGCTTGTCACCCCATTGGCCAATTTCGACGCCTTGGTCTGTGATAATGGAGACATAACATAGATCAGGATAATGTTCGGCCATCAGCAACAGTTTTTGATTTAGTGTACCGGGTTGCTGCGTCACAATATCGTCTGAAAGTGCGGAAATCAGGGCAGAGAAATTTGCCCGGATCTGCGTGTTCATGCGGTTTTCGAGGTAATTGCGTTCAAACCCTCGAGCTGCTTCACCAGCCATATAACTCAATCCTGCAGTCAGCACGAGGACAGAGGCAATGTATTTAAGCCAAAGAGGTAAACGCTTCATAGTAAAGACTCCTTTAACGCAGGTTCGGTTTTGAATATTTGTTTCTGCGGGTTTCATTGTTTGATGGATGAACCTCAGTCGGGTCGCTCCCTTCAGTGTTGGGTTCTGTGTCTTGTTCCCCTGTCGCTACCAGCGATGCTTCGGTTGTTTTGACGTAGTGTGCAACTGAGGCGGTAAGCGCGACGAGAATGTAGATAGGCCAAGTAAACCCTTGGGTCAGAAAGGTGCCTGATACGCAAAATGCGACCATGCCTGAAAATAGTCCTTCTGAAATACAGCGCACTACCGGGGGGTAAACATTTGGTTTTTGGGTCACGAGATAGACCGTTTTTTGCGCTGAGCGAAACACGATGAATGTCATGCTTAAAAACGCAGCCAAACCCAAAAATCCGGTTTCACCCAATACGCCGAACCATGTGCTGTGAACCGCATGGTTAAGCCCATCCCAATGTGGGGAATAGAAGAAATAATTGAAGTAGAAATTGTTCAATCCTACGCCAGAAAAAGGGTTGTCGACGGCCATAAAAAAAGCAGCTTCCCAGGCATACAGACGGCCTTTTGCGGATTCGTCTAAACCTTCTTCTTCTGCACCGCCGGACTTACGGCCACTGATCCCTGCTGCGATAAACAGAATAAAACACAGCACACCGCCGACACTAAACAGCAAGGCTTTCGATTTGACGCGTCGCCATGCAATGGTGCCGAGTGCCGAGAGGATACCTAAGATCCCGCCGCGGCTTTGTGTGGCAATAATGGCTGAAAACAGCGCAATTGCTGTCAGTAAACCCAAGAAGCGGGCTTTTTTCGGTAGACCGTCTGTGATAGCAATGCTGACCGCAAAAGAAAAAGGGAACAGAAGTACGAGCGCCAAATCGTTAGGGTCACCTAATACTGAGCCAATATCTCGACCGACGGTCACCCGCGTTTCTTCCACCATCCCAATGCCGTTCATTTTGTTAAAAAGGGTGACCAGTGCGACCGACATGCCCGACGCCACGATCATAACAAGAGCATTTCGATAGTGCTTGGCATGACAAAGCAACCACGCCAAAGCGGGGGTCATGATGCCGATTTTGACGTAGGTGTTTTTGTAGTAAGCAAAGGCTTCACCGATATTGCCAGAGAGCGGAATACCGATAGTGACGAGCGCAAGAAAGACGTAAAAAGCGTTAAGTTCCTTGCTGTGGAACATCTTGATTTTACCGCTAAGCCCGATGTGCCAAGCCAATGTGGTCAGTGTGCCCAAAGACAACATCAGCGGAATTTTTAGTGAATACAGTTGAGGGAACGCTTCATGGAGGCGAAAGAAGGAAAAAGCAATGAACAGTAAACCCAGTAAAACAGGTTGAGACAGGGTGATCAGAAGGGCCAGCGGGACAAGGCCAATGGCGATAGGGATGACAGGATGAGGAATGATAAACCACACCACACAAGACAAAGCGACAAACATCGCTGTGACGTGCACAAAATGGGTTTTCATTCGCGTTAGCAGCAAGTTTTGCTGTTCGCTCAGCCAGTCAAGTAGTTGCATTACCCGCACTCTTCGTGATTCATACACGGTTATAGCAAAGAGTGTGCCACTTACTGATCTGAAATTTAATTCTATGAAATCAGTTAATTATAAATTCACAGATGTAGACAGAAAAGAAAACCACGCATCAAGGGCGCGGTTTTCTTATTTTGACTGTCAATTCGACAAACTAAACGAACATGGGGGATTTTCCGAATTGGCGTAACTTATTGCGGATGAATGAGACGAATCACCAACGCGCCCGCAGCACGCATGGATTCTACATTGTGGCTGAGTACCACTGCTGAGTCAGGCGCGCGATACTGATGTACTTCTTCACCAAAGCTGTCGTATTGAACGGCAAGGAGTTGATCGGTTTCTACATGCTGCATCAGTGAAACTTGCGGCAAAATAAAGCCACCTTGAATGGCACGAAGACTGGTGACGCGCGCACTTTCAATGGCGGGGGTTATCGCCTGAGGCATTTCATCAAGCAGATTATAATGCTTGAAAATATTCATCGCGCCATCGACTGCCCGCGTGACCATAACAGTGTCGGTATAACGGCCCACGCCAAGTTCAACCGTGATGCTTGGAATATTGTTTTCATTCCACACGGTTTCCAATATACCTGGGTCACCCGGGTCGTCCAAAATCGCATCAGGATTCATCAATCGCGCCATGTTGACAGCATCAGCAATGCGAAAATCTGCAAATGCATACAGCGGGTAAACGGTGCCGGTGGTTTGGGTATGCAGGTCGATCGCGAGTTCTGCGTTTGGCTTCATCAAGTTGTGCCAAATCGCATGAAGAAAACGCTGTGGCTCATTACCGTCAGCATTGCCCGGGAAGTGGCGGTTGAGGTTGCCACAGGATACATCGGGATCAGACGAGAAAAAATCGCGGCTGTGGTTAAGCATGCCGGAGAGATTCAGTGTTGGAATAATGGTTATGCAGCCAGCGATTTCTTTGTTTTTCAGCTCTCGGGCAATGGCTTGCGCTGCCAATACGCCGTTGTATTCATCGCCATGAACGCCCGCAGTAATGACAATCTTCTTGCCTGCTTTTTCGCCTTTAAATACCCAGACAGGTAAGTGTTGCGATTGGCCTAATGCATTGGTGGCTGCGCGGAACCAGAACTTATGTTGTCCTGCGTCTAGCTGATTGACATCTAATGCGCTGATCACGGCCAGCCCGTCGATTTGATTACCTTCAATAATTGTTGTCATACTGCGTGTCGCCATACTCTATTCAGGTCAAAAAAAGGCGAGATGTCTATCTCGCCCTTGTTATTCATTTATTGCCTTGGGCATGCTGCGTTGATGCTAGGCAAAGCCCATCATGTGCGCGCCAATTACCGTGACACTTGCGATGGTAAAAAGCAACAGCATAAAGCGCCAAACAAATCGTGCCCAGTTGCCCCAATCAATACGACATACACCCAGTGTCGCCATCAAAGATGCCGACGTCGGCACAATAATGTTGGTAAAACCATCGCCCAATTGGAAGGCCAGTACCGCGACTTGGCGTGTTACGCCTGCAATGTCGGACAACGGAGCCAGTAAAGGCATGGTGAGTGCTGCTTGCCCAGATCCTGAGGTCACAAAGAAGTTGAACACAGACTGGAACACATACATCAACCAAGCCGCCGCTGCAGAAGGCAATTCACTGATTGCGCCCCCGGTATTGTGCAAAATCGTGTTTAGCACGCTGGGGTCGTCTGAACCGCCACCAAGAAGCAGTAACACGCCCTTAGCGAAGCCAACCAGTAAAGCCGGTGCGAGCATGATACCAGCGCCTTCTTTGAATGCGTCAGCCACATCATTGAAGCGCATGTTGTTGAGCTTAAAAAGGATAGCGATAATGGCGACCACAAAGCCCATGGTGAAGAACTGGGATGCGATTTCAGGAATGTACCATGCATGCATGACCACACCCCAGACAACCCAGATGGTGGTCGCAATCACTGTCAAGATCACTAACGTGTCGCCAAAGCCCCAACGCGCTTCGTTATCTTCTTGTGCTTTGTCTTTCAAATACGCATCAGATTCGAAACTGTAGGAAGCTTTCGGGTTGGCTTTGATTTTGGCGGCATACATCATGGTAAAGGCAATACCAATGAGGGTGAAGCCTGCCCACATCGTCATGCGAAATGACATGCCTGACAGTACAGGAACACCTGCAATGCCTTGTGCGATAGCCACCGAGAATGGGTTCATCCACGAGGTAGCAAATCCCACCTGCGTGGCGACATACGTGACCATCACCGTCGTGATGCCATCATAGCCAAGACGAACCATTAATGGCGCAATGATAATGGCAAACGCGACGACCTCTTCTCCCATGCCGAATACGGCCCCGCCAAGTGAGAACAGCGAAAATAGCACAGGAATAAACAGCGCTTCACTGCCTTTGGTCTTGTCGATGAGCTTCAAGATACCGTTATCAATGGTACCTGTGCGCATGACAATGCCGAACGCACCCCCGATGATCAGCATGAACATGATCACGCCAATCGCTGAACCCCATTTTGAGCCAGAAACCAGACCTTCAAACGGGAAATTCATCAAGCCAATACCACCGCCCGATGCGAAGAATTGTACTTGGTTGTAAACCGAATCTCCGTTTTCGTCAGTGACCAAACGAAAAGACTCAGGGTTGATAACGGTGCGTGTTTTTTCAGCGCCGTCGACCATGAAGGAAACTTGCTGGCTGTCAAACTGACCCACAGGGATCAGATACGTCATTGCAGCAGCGAAAAGGCCAACGATAAAAATCAAAATTAGGGTGTCAGGCATTTGCCATTTTTTCTGATCAGACACCCCATCTTGGGTTTGAACATGTGTTTGAGACATTCCATCATTCTCAAAATAAAAGGGGCATAAAATGTCGTTAAATACGAATAAAAAGTCAAAGCATTTCATTTGTTGTGGAGAGGTAATTCACTAATCCTTATTTTCGCTCAAAAAGCAGAGAGTATGACTGATTAAGGATTGAGCGGTGTGATGGATGAGTTGCGATAATGCATAAAGAAAAAGAGAAAAAGAGAAAAAGAGAAAAAGAGACAAAGAGGAAGAAAGTAGAAAAGAATGGCTCGACTAGGTAAGACAATGGGAAAACCTGAACAAGATACTGACTGAGAGAAACGTGCCCTCAGCCAGTATTCATTGAAATTAGATTATCGAAAGGAGAGCTTCGGCGCTTTCATCACCAAATACACCGCCAGCGCACAACAGGCAAAGCCGATCAATGTCGCGCCGGAAAACGCTTCATCAAAAAACAGCCAGCCTTGGATGGCTGCCAGCGGCGGAACAAGGTAAATGTATGACGTGACTTTGGATGCCGCACCTTGACCGACCATATAGAGATACAACAAGACAGCCACAACGGAAAGCACGAGGACGGACCAAATCATCGTCAGAGTAAAAGTGAGTGTCCATGTCACCTGGAAACCTTGAACGAACCAAACGACAGGCAAGAATACGACAGCTGCCGCGACATATTGCCACATGGCCGAGGTCACCAAGTTCATACCCTGACAAAAGCGTTTTTGGTACAAGGTGCCGAAGGTAATACCAAGCAGTGCAGAGCCAATGAATATGTAGGCATAAAGCGGTTGCGCATCCATACCCCAGCTCATTTTCCCTTGTACGACAAAAGCAATCCCAACGATGCCCGCAACAAGCCCTAGCCATTGCGAGAAGCTGAGTCTTTCCTCCGAGGTATTCACGACAATCACCGCAGTGAGAATAGGCTGAAACCCTACCAGCAAGGATGACAAGCCCGCAGGCATCCCTAATTGAATGGCGGCGAATACGCCACCTAAGTAGAACCCGTGAATCAAGAATCCGGACACCAGCGCATGAACAAGCAGCTTTCCTCTGGGCATAATGGGTCTCATCACGGCCAGAATAACCAAGAACACCAGCACATTTAGAGCCATACGAATCAAGAGAAACGTGGCTGCGTTCGAGTCCAGCAGGCCAAATTTTGCGCCAATAAAACCCGTACTCCAGAGCAACACAAATATAAAAGGGATAGAGCTTTTTAACATCAGTTGGCAATCCTTTGCGAAGACAAATAGCGTGAATGCGACGTGCAAGAGAGTGATTAGAACGTATCTGTTGGAACGCTACAACCCAAGAAAGATTTAACGACTTGAAGTGATGGGTGTGATTTGGTGATGCGTGTGGATCGCTTTGCCCCAAAGTGGCTTTGCACCAATAACTTGTGTCGGTGATGTCGCTTGGTGTTCGACGGTAGGCTTGTTGTAGTTACTGAACCAAAATTGGTGTGTCAACGTAGAAAATTTATTTCTAACGGGATGTTTCACGATGACATTAAGCCACGAAAATCAGTCCAGAATCATTGAGATGGCATGGGAAGATCGGACACCTTTTGAGGCAATTGAACAGCAATTTGGTATGAACGAATCGGACGTGATTCGTTTTATGCGACAGCAATTAAAACTCAGTAGTTTTAGGCTTTGGCGTTCGAGAGTCTCAGGGCGCAAAACGAAGCATGTAAAGTTACGAGGCGCTGAGGTCAGTCGAGGCTATTGCCCTTCCCAATATAAGCTCAGGTGAAAACATTTGATTGACTGTGTAATCTGCTCCTCCACTTACCGCTGCTATTGCGCGCCCAAGTGAAGGGAAGTGTGGTGATTTGAAATTGAATTCCGGTCAGAAATCAATAATTAAGCGTCAGCCTTGGCTGCGTTTCCCATTGTTTTTTTTAACCCTCGATTTTTGTTTAGCTCAATTTTGTAAGCAGAAAGCAGGGTAGACAGATCATTGACCTTAATCTTGCATTCTCCGTTGGTGTCAATGGAGGCAATAGCATCTTGGTTCAGGCGAGCAAGTGTCTCTCGCATTGCAGGGGTATCAGTCGTTATCGGCATATTATTGATTATCATGTTAATATCGGGCTATTTAAGCAGAAAGGAAGGATGAAGTTTAGTCCTTTGTTTTAAGGGCGACCGAGTTTGCAGAATATTTAATCAAAAAGCGGGAAGTTGAGCCCAATCTCTCGTCGAAAGTGATCAGGCTCAGTCTGTATTACTCTTGAACGGGGAAGATAATGTCGTTGATGTTAAACCCTTTTTCCTCTGCAATGGTTAAGAATTCTGCCAGTAGTGCGTCAGAAACGGTGGGTGTACGAGCTAAGAGCCAGAGGTAGTTTGTGTTGTAACCAGACACGAAGGCGTAGTCGTAGTCTTCACCCAGTTCGAACACCACGTAGGATGAAAAGAAAGGACCAAAGAAAGAGACTTCCAAATGCGCGGTATCGCGCTCATCCACGAAATACGCTCGCCCTTCTGCATCAGACCATTCTTGATCTTCTGTGTTAAAACCACGGTTTAACACACGGATACCCCCATCTTCTCGCACTGAGTATTCGGCGGTGACATTGCTTAGACCACGCTCGAAGCTGTGATCGAGACGAGCTACCTCATACCATTTGCCAAGATAGCGCTGTTCGTCGAACCCCGTCACAGGCGTCACGCCGTCGGGAACGGATTGGCAAGCAGTGAGTAGCAGCAATGAAAGTACGGCGAAAAGGGTTCGAATCATCATTTTTCTTCTTGTGTTGTGTGTGAGCATTCCGGTGTTAGCCAATACGGGCTTAATCTAATACTACGGTAGCGAACATCTTCAGGATCAGTCGGTTAACCCTTCTAGCGCTTCATAAATGAATGCTGCCAATGCTGCATGGCCTTGCGCATCTATGTGTAAACCGTCTATCGGTGAGGCTTCACATACTTGACCTGCGTCTAGGAAATAGCAGCCTTCTTCTTCTGCAACGGTGTGGAAGTAAGACGCTAATTGCAGTGATTTCTCTCTCCCATTGATAAAACCAGACGCCCATTTATTGGCGTCATGCATGGGCGCGGGAGAAACGATGAGGATCTGCGGTGCAGTTTGTCCTGCATTGTCGGTTTCGCGAACCTGACCCACTAACTTTCGAACGCCTTCTGCTATCCATGCTGGCTCTGATGGGTATTGAGATTTGAGATCATTCGTGCCAAGCATGATGACAACCCAATCCAGCGGGCGATGGGTCAGTAAGACCATTGGCAAGGCCGCGCTGCCGTCACGGTGAGGTTTGAGCGCGTCATTCCACATGGTGGTGCGTCCGTTAAGGCCTTCTTCAATCAGTGTCCACGCCGTTGGCTTTTGCGATTCGTCATTGAGGTGTTGTTGAAGTCGTGATGTCCAGCGAACGCCATCAGGCCATCGCTCGCCATTGGAAGGGTTGTATCCCCAAGTGTTTGAATCACCGAAGCATAGGATCCGTGGCATAGCGTTTTTTCTCCGTTTAAAAGTACTTGGGTATAAAGCGAAGCATTTAGAATATCGCCCATTCAAGAGTAGATACCGTCACAAGATAATATTCAACTGATATACCCAAGTAACTTACGGTTATTGTTGAAATAGTTACGCGATCCTTTCTTCTTCATTGACCCGCATCAAGCCAATTTCCTCGCGCTTACTGTCTACTTAGGCTCCCGCAAGCTCTCGCTGAACACGCATCTTGAGATGACTGGGGTTTTCGCGCTTCAGGAGAGCAAAAAGATTAGAAAGTGTCGCAAATGAAGAATATCGAGTACGGGCAAACAGCCCATACTCACAAGCAGTTCGAGTACAAATGACCAATAATCATAATAATGCAGTACTGGCAGAATTAACTATGACAGTGTTACCTCCTCCGGGCGCACCGGATATTGAAATCGCGCGAGCAGTAAAACCTTGGCCCATCTTCGAAGTGGCTCAGCGTAAACTTGGCGTCGCTGCACACGCGCTGATTCCTTATGGGCATTACAAAGCCAAACTGGATTTGACGCAGCTTGATACCCGTAAAAAGCAAGGCAAGCTGGTATTAGTGACCGCGATTACACCGACACCTGCTGGTGAAGGAAAAACCACCACCAGTATCGGGCTGACCGACGCATTAAACGCCATTGGCGTGAGCGCCAGTGTTTGCTTGCGTGAACCGTCACTTGGGCCATGTTTTGGCGTAAAAGGCGGCGCGGCAGGTGGTGGGCGTGCACAAGCTATCCCAATGGAAGATTTGAACCTGCACTTCACGGGGGATTTTCATGCCATTACTTCTGCCCATAACTTGCTGGCTGCGCTGATTGATAACCATATTCACTGGGGCAACGAGCTTAATCTGGATTCACGTCGTATTTCGTGGCGTCGTGTCATGGACATGAACGATCGCGCGCTTCGCCATACCTTGGTTGGTTTGGGTGGACCTGCTCATGGTCAGCCACGTGAATCTGGTTTTGATATTACTGTCGCGTCAGAAATCATGGCGATCCTTTGTCTTGCTGATGATCGAAAAGATCTCCAGCGCCGACTCGGAAATATCATCATCGGGCGCAACCGTGACAACAAGACAGTCACGGCACGCGAGCTAGGCGCTGATGGCGCAATGACGGTGCTGCTCAAAGAAGCCATTCAACCGAATTTAATTCAAACCCTTGAGCATAATCCGGCGTTGATCCACGGCGGTCCGTTCGCCAATATTGCTCATGGTTGTAACTCGGTGATGGCGACACGCACCGCGCTCGGTTTAACCGATGTCGTGGTCACAGAAGCCGGCTTTGGTGCGGATCTGGGGGCTGAAAAATTCATTGATATTAAGTGTCGATTGTCAGGTCTAAAACCCGATGCTGCGGTATTGGTGTGTACTGTACGTGCTTTGAAAATGCAGGGTGGTATCGGCAAAGGCGACCTTGATGCGCCAAATGTTGAGGCTGTCACCAAGGGTGCAGAAAACCTCGTTCGTCATATCGAAAACATGCAGCAGTTTGGCTTAAACCCGTTGGTGGCGATTAACCGATTTCCAACAGACACCGACGAAGAACTGACGGTGATTAAAGAAGTCTGTTTAGGATTAGGTGCGAAAGTGGAAGAAGCGCATCACTGGGCGGAAGGCAGTGCGGGCGCAAAAGCCGTCGCAGAAGGCGTTAAAGCGATTTTGGACAGCGGCTCGCCAGAGGTGAAGTTTCTCTACGAAGATGCGATGCCGATCGACGAGAAAATCCGCACCATTGCCACGCGCTTATATGGCGCATCGGATGTGCAATTCAACATTGCTGCGCAAAAACAGTTAGATGAAATTCATCAACAAGGTTTTGGTCATTTGCCTGTGTGTATCGCGAAAACGCCTTACAGCTTTACCGCAGATCCTCACATGCTGGGCGCTCCGACGGATCATGTTCTGCCCGTGCGTGAATTGCATTTGATGGCAGGTGCAGGGTTTGTGGTAGCCATTTGTGGTGATGTGATGACCATGCCTGGCTTGCCGAAACAACCCGCAGCGCTGAGTATTTCCTTGGATGACAATGGCGAAATTGTGGGTTTGTTCTAGCGCTCCTACCGTCAAATACTTAGCCTGTAAGCTGCGATTTGAGTAGCTCACGCTAAAAAGTCACAGATAGCGCCACCTTTCGTGGCGCTTTTTGTTACTTTGAACAGCGGTATTAACGGCGGGCGGGATCTGTCGTAGTCTTGGTTCCACACACGGAGCACTGACACAAAAAAGGACAGAGACATGGCCAAGCAGGACCCTTCATATCACTATCAGCAACGACAGGTTGAGCTTGATGCACAACGCCAGTTACGTATTGGCGATGGCAAAATCAGCGGCTATTTGTCAGTCATGCTCGGTGCATTGTCATTGCTTGCGGTGCTGGCCTATCTGTTTCCTTCTTATCTCACTACCACCGAACTACGCAAAACCTATGACGCCGAAAGCCTGCAACACATACTGAAATACGGCATGTATTTTTCGTTGTTCTTTGGGGCAATGACGCACCTACTGAAAAAATGCCGCAGGTTGGGTTGTTTGGGAATTTCGTTGACTCTCATTGCGTTCGCATTGGGTGGTTACACCGTGCCGGTTGGCCCCGTTGAACCGAAAGCGTTATCGCTCGGCGTAGATTGGTTAATCCTTGCGTTTTTGGGCTCTGCGGTGGTGTTTGTGACACTGGAAAAGCTGTATCCGAAATATAAAAATCAGGTGATTTTACGCAAAGAGTGGGAGACGGATTTTCTCTATTTCTGCTTCAACCATCTCGCGATTTCCGCCATCCTGATTTATGCCAACTACCATGTGAGTCACTTTAGCTGGGCGGTGAGTGCTTCGTTTCAAGAAACCATCCAATCGCTACCTGTGTTTGTTCAATTTGTGTTGATTCTGGTTGCCGCTGATTTTGTGTTGTACTGGGAGCATCGTTTGTTTCACGAAGTGAAAGTGCTTTGGCCTGTGCATGCTGTGCATCACTCTGTGGAAAATCTTGATTGGTTGGCAGGTTCACGTGGTCATTTTCTGCAGGTGTTTTCTGAGCGCGCCATGGTGATGGTGCCGCTGTATTTGCTTGGCCCATCGGAAGCCGCCTTGAATGCCTATGTTGCATTCGCTGCGCTGCAAGCGGTGTTGATCCACTGTAATACGCGGCTGCATTTTGGTGTGCTGAAATACATCTTCGTGACGCCACAGTTTCACCATTGGCACCACAGTTCAGAAAAGCCGGCGATTGATACCAACTACAGTGCGCATTTGGTGGTGTTTGATTGGCTGTTCGGCACCATGCACATGCCGGGTAAACACTGGCCTGCGAATTACGGCACGACCAAGCCATTGCCGAAAAGTATTCTGGGGCAGATCTTGTATCCCATTACAGCGTGGAAAAAGAACAAATAGCAAGATTCACGTTGATTCACAAAGCGTCAAAAAAAAGCCCAAACTCTGCGTTTGGGCTTTTTGATTTGAAGTCTGTGCGAGTCTACCCGTCAGTCACCAAAGCAACTGACATTACAGTTTGCTGTGTGTTGCCAAAATCGCTGCCAACATGTCGTTACCGAATGCCGCACTGCGGGCAGGAGACCAGCCATACAGCGCATCAGCGTGGCTGATGTGATCTTTAAATGGCATTTCAACGGTGTAAGCTAAACATTTGAATTGTTCTGCTACCCAGTTTGAACCCACAGTTAGGTTGGCCGTACCTGGTGCACTTTTCGGGTAACCGAATTCGTCTTGGAACTCAGGGGTGATGGTCAGCAGGGCTTGCTTGAAGTGATCTTCGAGCGCCGCCAATTCTTCGTTGTAAGAAGGAATGCCTTCACTGCCCGCGACAAAGTTATACGGAATGGCTTCATCACCGTGAATGTCCAAGAACATATCAACACCCGTTTCTAGCATGCGCTCGCGCACGTAGAACACTTCTGGACTGCGCTCGACCGACGGTGTTTGCCACTCGCGGTTGAGGTTTACGCCAATCGCGTTGTGACGCAAGTGACCGCGAATGCTGCCATCTGGGTTCATGTTGGGTACCACGCGGATCACCGCGTTGTCGATCAGGGTTTTTCCCACGGTGTCGGTTTCATCAAGCAGGCGCAACAGCAGCCCTTCAATGAACCATTCCGCCATGGTTTCGCCCGGATGCTGACGGCCAATCACCCAAATGTTCTTCTTGCCTTCTGCGGGCTCGCCGATGGTCAACAGACTGATGTCGTTGCCATCAAGCGTGGTGCCAAGGGTTTCAAGTTCGCACGCATAGTGAGATTGCGCACTGTGCAGTAAGTCTTGATGACGGTCGTAAGAGTATGGCGCGAAGTAGGCAAAATACATGGAGCCACTTTCTGGGATAACAGAAAAGCGCAGGGTGTCGCCATCAAACTCGGCAGGAATACGGAACCACTCATTGCGGTCATAAGACGCGACAACATCGTAGTCTTTCCACCCTTCTGGGTAAGCCGATTTTGCTAAGTTCAGAATGTTGAAATCATGCTGTTCTTGCGACGTACTTTCTAGTCGAAAGTGGAACCACTGGGATATCTCGGTTTGGTTATCCGCAGGAATGGTGAGCTGAATATCGTTAGGCGTATCGGCTTTAACGATGTGAATATTTCCGCTTTCGAAATTGCTGAATATTTTCATTTTTGAATGTGACGTTTTTGTGTGAACAGTCAGTAAGATTATCACAGTTTTCGGCGTCCTAAACCTGCAATCCACCCCCGATATGCGTGGGGCAATTTCCCCTCTGACGCAAACCCGCAACAAGCTGTCGCAATCGCACCGCCGAGTTTGAAGGTTGTTGGTTAACGTGAAAGTCATAGAAAAGGGAATACTCACAAGGAAGCCTTCATGTCCGACAATAACGCTGCCGCTGTACTTCATCGCGATTCCATCATTATTGATGGCCTCATCATTGCCAAGTGGGACAGGGCGCTGTTTGAAGACATGGCAAAGGGTGGACTCACCGCTGCTAACTGCACCGTGTCGGTGTGGGAAGATTTTCAGGCCACCATCGACAATATCGTCGAATTCAATCAGCTGCTTCGTGACAACAACGACCTTATTCGGCCTGTTCACACCACACAAGATATCTTACGTGCCAAAGAAGAAGGTAAAACCGGCATCATGCTGGGCTTTCAAAATGTGCAGGCATTTGAAGACCAACTGGGCTACATCGAGATTTTCAAAAAGCTGGGCGTTGGCATCGCGCAAATGGCCTACAACACCCAAAACCTCGTTGGCACTGGCTGCTATGAACGTGATGGCGGTTTGTCGGGTTATGGGCGTGAAGTGGTAGCCGAAATGAATCGCGTGGGCGTGATGTGTGACCTTTCCCATGTTGGTCCCAAAACCTCTGAAGAAGTGATTTTGGAATCCAAGAAACCTGTCTGTTATTCCCACTGCTTGCCTTTAGGGCTAAAAGATCACCCGCGCAATAAATCTGACGCTGAGCTGAAATTCATTGCTGATCACGGCGGCTTTGTTGGCGTCACCATGTTCGCGCCTTTCCTCAAAAACGGCATCAACTCCACCATCGAAGATTATGTCGAGGCGATTGATTACATCGTCAACATTGTGGGGGAAGACAGTGTCGGTATTGGTACTGATTTTACGCAGGGTCACGATCAGGCATTTTTTGAATGGATCACCCATGACAAAGGCTATGCGCGTAGGCTGACACGCTTTGGCGAGATCATTAACCCCAAAGGTATGCGCACCATCGGGGATTTCCCGAACTTAACCCAAGCGCTGCTTGATAACGGCTGGCCTGCAAGCAAGGTGCAGAAAATCATGGGCGGAAATTGGGTCAATGTATTGAAAGACGTGTGGGGCGAATAGCACCTGCGTGTAAGCGTTCGATTGTTGCGAAGTGATTTGATCGAGATTAATAGTGAAAGCTGAGGAAACATTCATGAGCCAACATCCACCGGAATTACCGATTCAGGTTGACGACGAAACCGGCGTTTGGCGTACAGATGGGTTACCCATGTTGTACGTGCCGCGCCATTTTTTCATCAATAACCATGCTGCGGTAGAAGAAGCGTTAGGTGCGGATGTCTATGCTGATTTGCTCTACAAAGCAGGCTACAAATCGGCCTATTTTTGGTGTGAGCAAGAAGGTGAAACCCACGGCATTTCCGGCGCTGAAGTGTTTGATCATTACATGAAACGCCTTTCTCAACGTGGTTGGGGGCAGTTTTTTATCGAGCACCTTGATGTATCCCAAGGCACAGCGCGAGTGCGACTCGAAAATTCCGCGTTTGTGTATTACTACGGCAAGGTCAATCGCAAAGTGGATTACATGTTCACGGGGTGGTTTGCAGGCGCGATGGATCAGGTCACCGAAAGCGTGGGCTTCCCGCTCAAAACGCATGCTGTTCAACGTCAAAGTGGCTCGGAAGAGGGCTGCGAATTTGGGTTATTTGACGTGAAGCCTGTTTAAGCGTCAAGCGTCAAGCGTCAAGCGTTGAGAGTTAAGAGCTGTAAGAGAAGGCCCTAGATCCTAGGGAAAGCAAAATCTTGACGTAGCAAACATGGGCTTTGAATTTTTGCAGGACCCAGGGTCTAAAACGAACATAAGGAAATATCATGTCTCAGTTCGATGCCATTTTTCAGCCGCTTGCGATTAACAAGCTGATGATCAGAAACCGCGTGATCAGCACGGCGCATGCCGAGGTATATGCGACCGAAAATGGCATGCCGACTGAGCGCTACATTCAGTATTACGAAGAAAAAGCCAAAGGCGGCATAGGGCTGTGTGTTTGTGGTGGCTCGAGTCCGGTCTCAATCGACAGCCCGCAAGGCTGGTGGAAGTCAGTCAATATGGCCTCCGACGAAGTGATCCCGCACCTACAAAATCTTGCCGATGCCATGCATAAACATGGCGCGCATATCATGATTCAAATTACCCACATGGGGCGTCGTTCTCGTTGGGATGGCGGCAATTGGCCGTCGCTGATGAGCCCAAGTGGCATTCGTGAACCGGTTCACCGCGCCACCTGTAAGACTATCGAACCAGAAGAAATTTGGCGCATCATTGGTGATTTCGCCAAAGCGACCAAACGCGCCCAAGACGGCGGTTTGGATGGCGTTGAACTCTCTTTTGCGCACCAACATCTGGTTGATCAATTTTGGAGTCCGCGCGTTAACCGACGCACCGATGAGTGGGGCGGCAGTTTTGAAAACCGGATGCGTTTTGGCGTGGAAGTACTCAAAGCGGTGCGTGAAGAGGTGGGGCCGGATTTCGCTGTCGGCATTCGTATGACAGGGGATGAGTTCCACCCAGATGGCCTTGATCAAGATGACATGAAAGAGATCGCGGCGTATTACGACAGCCTCGGTCTCATCGACTTTTTCAGTATCGTTGGCTCAGGCTGTGATACGCACAATACGTTAGCGAATGTCATTCCAAATATGACCTATCCGCCAGAGCCGTTTATCCATTTGGCGGCAGGCATTCGCAGCGTGGTCAATGTGCCAGTGATGCATGCGCAAAACATCAAAGATCCCGTGCAAGCGGCGCGCGCATTAGAAAGCGGATTGATTGATTTTGTCGGCATGACTCGCGCACACATTGCCGACCCGCATCTCATCACCAAGGTGAAGCTGGGACAGACAGACCAAATTCGTCAGTGTGTTGGCGCGAATTACTGCATCGACAGACAGTATCAAGGCATTGATGTGTTGTGCATTCAAAACGCCGCGACCTCTCGCGAGCAAACCATGCCGCACATCATCACTAAAACCGATGGCCAAATTCGTAAAGTCGTCGTCGTTGGTGGCGGTCCTGCGGGAATGGAAGCGGCAAGGGTATGCGCCGAGCGTGGTCATCAAGTCACGCTGTTTGAGAAAAGCCGCGAGCTGGGTGGGCAGATTTCACTCGCATCACAAGCACCACAGCGGGAACAAATCGCGGGGATTACCCGTTGGTTTGATCTCGAACTTCGCCGCCTTGGCGTCAATCTGGTGTTTGACGTGACAGCCGATGAAGCCGTGATCATGGCCGAAACACCCGATGTGGTGCTGCTCGCTGTCGGTGGCACGCCCTTCACGAATCAAACCCCTGAATGGGGGGCGGAAGATGGCTTGGTGGTGAGCAGTTGGGACATTCTCAGCGGTGCGGTTGCGCCGGGGGAAAACGTGGTGGTATATGACACCATTTGCGAATTCAGTGGCATGTCGGTGGCAGATTTTCTGGCAGCCAAAGGCGCACAAGTTGAGATGGTCACGGACGACATTAAACCGGGTGTCGCGGTTGGGGGAACCAGCTTCCCGACTTATTACCGCAGCCTGTATGCGCGCGACGTAGTGATGTCGTCGGATCTTGTGTTGGAGCAGGTCTACAGAGAAGGCGAGAAGCTGATCGCCCGATTTGAAAATGAATACACGGGTGTGCGCGAAGAGCGCGTGGTGGATCAGGTGGTCATTGAAAACGGCGTAAGACCCGATGAAGCCCTGTATTACGCGTTCAAAGAGGGATCGCGCAATCACGGTCAAGTCGATCTTGAAGCCCTTTATGCTGCCAAACCTCAACCTATATTCGCCGAACAAGGGGAGGGGTATTTGCTCTATCGACTCGGGGATTGCAACGCTCCACGCAATATTCATGCAGCCATTTATGATGCGCTTCGTCTGTGTAAAGACCTATAGCCATTAGCGAGGGAAGCGATATGTCCACAGCGCTAATTGGTCCTCTTCTTCTCCTTGCGATCTTGCTTGCAGCCATAGGTGCAGCGAGAAGAGTCAAAATGTGGCGTCAGGGTAAGCCTGACCCTAACGCTGTTCCATTCTTTAAAGGCATTGCAGCTATTCTTCCTCGCTACCTGCATGATTTGCATGATGTGGTGGCGCGAGACAAAAAATTTGCCAATACCCATGTCGCCACTGCGGGTGGCTTTGTTGCCTCTGTGCTTGCCATGTTGGTGGTGTATGTTTTTGGCGGCGATTCTTCATTTACCTATGGCTTGTTGGCGGTGACATTCTCGGTCATGAGTATTGGCGCTTATCAGGTGAAAAAACGCCGAGATAACCCGCCTGCAAATTTATCTAAGGGCGTTTGGCATCGTCTTCCCTATAGCTTGTTAGCATTTTCATTGTCAGGCCTTTGCATCTCACTGATTCAACTTCTTGGTATCGGTAATGTGCCGATTGTGCTTACCGTTTTGTTGCTCGGTGGCGTGCTGCTCGGTTTAGCAGAACTGATATTTGGCATGACATGGGGTGGCCCAATGAAACATGCGTTTGCTGGCGCACTCCACTTGGGGTTTCATCGCCGGCAAGGCAGATTCGGTGGTGGGCGTTCGACGGGCTTAAAACCCATCGATCTCAATGAAAACACGCTAGGCGTGGAAAAGCCGACGGATTTTCATTGGAACCAATTGCTCGGTTTTGATGCCTGTGTGCAATGCGGACGCTGCGAAAAAGTATGTCCAGCATTTGCCGCGGGTCAGCCGCTTAACCCCAAAAAACTGATTCAGGATATGGTGGTCGGCATGGCGGGTGGAGACACCCGCCAATATGCAGGCAGCGCTTATCCTGGAAAAGAAGCAGGTAAATCTGACGAAGCGAGATGCGGTGCGCCGGATAAGCCATTGTTTGAAGGCTTGCTCGATGCCGATACCGTGTGGTCATGCACCACGTGTCGCGCATGTGTGGAAGAGTGTCCGATGATGATTGAGCATGTTGATGCCATTGTTGATATGCGCAGACATCTGACACTGGCGAAAGGGGAAACCGCAGGAAAAGGCGCAGAAACCCTGAATAATTTGATTGCGACGGATAACCCGAATGGCTTGTCACCGCAAAACCGTGCCATTTGGGCGGTTGATCTTAAGCTCGATACCATGGCAAACGTAGGCAAGACGGATGTGTTGCTATGGGCAGGCGATGGCGCGTTTGATTTGGCGTATCAGCGCACATTGAGAGCGCTAGTGGCACTGCTTCGACACGCAAACGTTAGCTTTGCCATTTTGGGCAATGAAGAACTCGACAGTGGCGATTTAGCGCGTCGATTGGGCGATGAAGCCACGTTTCAGCGCTTAGCCAAGGCCAACGTAAAAACCCTGAACAAATACTCCTTCAACACCCTTGTGACGCCCGATCCCCACGCGTTTCATGTCCTGAAAAATGAATACGCCGACTTTGGCGGTCACTATTCAGTCATGCACCACACCGAATTTCTCGCCCAATGTGTCGAACGCGAGTCGCTGACCTTGAATACGGCCAAAGCGCAAAGCGTCACTTATCACGATCCCTGTTATTTAGGGCGTTACAACGGTGGTTATGATGCCCCGCGATTCTTGTTGGAGCGCATGGGGATGACGATCAACGAAATGGAACGCTCAGGTTTTCGCTCTCGCTGTTGTGGTGGTGGAGGGGGCGCGCCCATCACGGATATTCAAGGCGAGCAACGTATCGCGGATATGCGAATGGACGATGCCCGCGAAACGGGGGCCAGCATGGTAGCCGTTGCTTGCCCGCAATGTGCGGTAATGCTAGAAGGCGTGGTGATGCCACGCCCTGCCGTTCAAGATGTGGCTGTCATGCTGCTTGAACGGGTGATCGATACGGGGCAAAGCGCAGGGGGTCGCAATGGATGAGATAAAACGGCGCGATCCGCGAAAAGAGAGAATCCTGCGTGATCGTCTGAACCCCAAGCACGAAGAACTCACCACGTTTGATGGTCGCTCTGATGGGGGTGTTGAGAGCGGTACAGCTAACATGATGGTAAATGGGGTTCGCCGAAAGAATCCGCATGGAGTTGGCTTTACCTCTGCGGATGGCATTAAGCGCATTGATCGTTCTGGCGGCATGTCATCATCGTCTTCAGGCGTTGCGAAAAAATCACAGTCTCAATCTTTGCCGCGTCGACAGATCACCGAGCCAACACGTTACATCGTGGTGGTGTCTGACGCTGACAGCAAAAAGCTCACCACTCTTGATAAAGATATGCTTGGCCTTGCGCACCAACTGGCGACAACCCGCGACGATAAGACCGTCGCGCCAAACACCGCAATTGTGTTTCTCACTTTGTTTAACCGCGATGATGACATGGTGGCTTTCGGCGCGGATCGCATCATTTCACTTGGCGACAATACAACATATTCGCCGGATCATTGGTTGGCGGTGCTGCATGCATTGCATACCCAACTGGCGCCTCAACATTGGATTTTCGCCGATGAAACATTAATCGGCGGCGATCTCGCAAGAAAGCTGAGTGCGTCTTTGGGCGAGCGTCCCGCCACGCGCGTGAAGGCAGCTTCTCATGGTTCGATTGAATGCGGTAGCGGCGATGAAAAGCAGTCTGTGACCCGAGTGCTGTCGCGCTTCTTGCTGGTGGAAGAGCAAGTGTCCGACCCCATTTCAGGGTTCGTCAGTGAAGCATCGGCTTGTGCTTGTCCAGATGTGGAAAACGGTCAGGCTAAGATTGTCGATCTCGGTCGTGTGGCGGTTGATCCCAAAGATATCCCGTTACCCGAAACCCAATTAATTTTGTCGGGCGGTAATGGCGTGCGTAACTGGGCTTTGTTTCATCAATGTGCCGACGCACTGGGCGCCACCGAAGGGGCAAGCCGTGTTGCCGTCGATAACGGACACATGCCGCGTCCTACTCAGGTGGGCGCATCGGGCACGTATGTCAACGCCAAAGTGTATATTGCAGTCGGCATCTCTGGTGCGATTCAACATCTTCAAGGCATGACGCATTGCGACAGCGTGATTGCGATCAATACCGATGCGTCTTGCGACATGGTGAAACGCGCCGATCTCAGCATCATCGCCGACAGCGCAGCCGTGATGCAGGCTTTGATTGACGCCACGCAAGGCGAGTTAGGAGAGATTGAAGATGCAAGCTAACAGCAGTGTGATGGTTTTGGTTTCTTGCGGTCAGCATCCTTTGTCTGGTCGAGCGCGTCGGGCGGAAAGTGACGCCAAAGCCTTGGAATTGGCACTGAAGTTAGAAGAGGGCTTAGGAGAAGCACCTGCGGTGATTTTCGCAGGCGATCCGGATTCACTCGCTATTCAAGAATACCTCGGTATGGGCGTGAAGCAGTTGGATGTGCTCAAGGTGTCGCAAGACGCCGATGCGAGCCTTGCCTTGGCAGATCATGTTTTGGCGCGAAAACCTAACATAGTGATGTGTGGCGCAAGAGCCGAATGGGGCGAATCTTCGGGAATGGTGCCTTATCTGGTTGCTCAATCTCTCAGCGCGACGGTTGTGCCCGACGTGGTGGATGTGCTCACTCAAACAGAAACACACGCCGAGGTGCTGCAAGCCTTGTCAGGTGGGCAGCGTCGTCGTTTGCGCATCACATTACCTGCGGTGCTATTGGCAAGTGGCGCTGCGCCAGAGCCGCGTCAGAGTGCGTTTACGAAGGCACGTGATGGCATCGTAAATGTATTGGAAGTGGCAGCGCACAAAGATGAACTTGCACAGACTTGGCAATGGCAGGCGGCGAAGAAGAAACCGAAGCGAGTCAAAACAGTGGCAGCATCAGCGTCAGGGCGCGATCGCTTTTTGGCGGCGACGGCAGCACCTGTGTCTTCTGGCGGTCAGGTCATGAATAACCCCAGCCCACAAGACGCGGCTGAGGCTATATTGGTGTTGCTTAAAAAAGAAGGGTTGTTCTATGTTCCACATAACGGGAGGCCTGCATTCTAGTTAGATATTGTGCATTGAGTTTGAGTGAATTGGTCTTTCACTCGGTTATCAGCACCATCACAGTAATCGTAATGGAGGGTTAATCGGCACTGCGGTGTACCGTCTTCGCTGAATGTGATTTGGCCATTGTAGACGTAAGATAGCGGTGTGCCTCTTACATCACCATGGTAGCAGCGGTCTCTTACAGTAGAGCTGCCATTTATCGTCAACGAGCTGAGCGTTTTCACCTCTGTCACACCAACATAACCTGCAATTTTGTTGCTCGAATAGGTTGTCGTTGAGAAATTGCCGAAATCGGTTGTCCACGCGAGGCGTGTGTTCCTTGCGGATGGGTTCGATAAACCCGCGGCAACAAAGGACGCTTCAGATTTGGTGCAATCAAGACTAAGTTGAGACCAAGCGCCTAATTTACTCGCATTGACTGTAATTGATTTGCCGTTGCTACAGGTACCTGTTGGTTCATCGTTATCGTTAATCGTGGCCAGAGCAGATGCTTTGTCGCTTTGATCATCTTTTATCCAAGCGTCGAGAGATACCGTTCTATTTTCTTCATCTTTGTCATTATCCGTCGTCGAGACAAGCACTCGAAAACTACTGATTCCTGGTGGCACGGTGACTTTGACGCCTGCCTCGGTCAATGTCACATAGACATTATCGCCAGCGCTAAACCTCACCCGAACATCACGGCTGTAGTCGGTCCCTGCAATGGCAGTGCCGTCTTTAAGTGCGAGCGTTACTTCTTTGCTTGCCTTGAGTTCTTTATCAAGGTTAATGGTAAACCTCACGTTTTGACCTTCAGTCACAGTACTGCCTGTGACATCCTCAATCTCAACATTTGTTTCACTCGGGAATACAGTGGGGTCATAACATTGGTAGTTTTCTTGGGTATTGGTCGCCATCGCACTGATGCGGCTGGGGAACAAACCGACAGAAACCTTTTCACCTGTCTCTGGGTTCAAGCGCCACAGCCCTGTGCTGTTGATGTTGCCCGTGACATTCTGATTTTTGGTGGCAATCAGCAGTTGTCCATTTTGGTCGAGCGTGGCGGCGGTGACGAAATCAATGTAGTGAAAAGAATCAAGCGTTGATGAGGCGTCTGAGGTATCAATGCTGAACGAGCGTGTGTTGGAGACGAGAAGAAGCTTGTTGTCATAGAAGACAAAATCGCCCCAGTTAGTAAACCCACCCGCGACCATATTGGTTTCAAAATTGCCCACGGCGGTTGTTGAGCCATCAACAGGATCAATCGTAAAGACTTTACGATTATCAGAGGCGAACAAGGTGCCGGTTGCTGGGTTAAAGGCCATGCGGAAAACGTTGGGCACCTCAGCAACAATGGTGTGTTGGTTGGTTTCTGGATCGAAGTAAGCGAGTTGGTTGTTTTTCACACGTGAAGCATGAAAGTCCAAGTTGGAGAATTCTTTGGCCACCGTTTCGTCATCAAGCCCATCAACATGGTAGTCATCAGGGCGCGGTGTACTGACGTAGTAGATACGGTTGGTGTTTTTGTCATACGCCATGGCAGAGCTGCTGAACAGGGCCCGTGACTCTTTGAGTGCCCTGTCACCATTGTAAACGCCAGTGAGTTGCTTATCTTCTTGTACATCAATCATGAAGCCAACATGACCACGACCCGCGTTCATCGCATAAACATTACCGAAACAATCCGCATATGCTGCAGAAGAGAGACTTGTTGCCATGATCAAACTGGCAATCACCTTTACTTTCATCATATATCCTTACTTTTTATATTGTTATGTGAGGTTTAACCTCGTTATCAAATGGGAGATTATGTTGAACGCGGCAGGTATGTTGTCTCAGGGTTGGTAGCGTAAAGATATTGTTTATTAGATATAGCTAAAAATCTCATGTATTCAATTGGTAGTGATATGAACAATTCAATACTAAATTAGAGTAAGATAATTAACCTTTGTAAGCTTATTAATGCAGAATTATTATCTTTGCATGATAATGGAGGCAATGTGACAAAAATCGTGATCTACACCAGCAAGAGTTGTGCTCACTGTCAGGCAGCAAAACAGTTCTTTGATAGCAAGAATATGACTTATCGATTGTGTGATGTTGGTACGCCTCGCGGGCGAAAAGAGCACGCAGCATTAGGTGCGCGTGGCGTTCCCGTGATCAAAATTGGCGATAAGGTGCTACATGGCTTTTCAGTAAAAGCCGTAGAACAAGCATTGAAGTGATTGAAAGAAAATCGTCACTTTACATATGGGAAATCATATATAAAGTGATTGCTACAAAATTCATTGCTTATTGATACGGCGAAATCTATGTCACCCGTGACTTTTTACAAATGTTTAGCGGACGAAACGCGCCTGAAAACCTTGTTGTTGCTTCAACAGGAAGGTGAGTTATGTGTCTGTGAACTGATGGCTGCATTAGAAGAAAGCCAGCCTAAAGTGTCTCGCCATTTGGCGCAATTGCGTAAGAGTGGTTTGCTTAATGACCGCCGTCAGGGGCAATGGGTGTTCTATCGCATTCGTAATGAACTGCCTTCGTGGGCAAAAGATGTGTTAGCGCTAACCATTGAATCAAATCAAATCTTCCTGCAAGACAGCATGGATAAATTGTGCCGAATGGGTGACCGACCTGAACGAGTGTTGAGTTGTTGTTAAACGCATAATTGATGACTGAGTATTTAGAAAAACCTCAGCAAATTCGATGAGGTTTTTGATTTAGATACTTAAGATTTAGCCGAGCAAAAACACGCTGCCCAATCCCAAGAAAGCCACAAAGCCTACAATATCGGTGACTGTGGTTAAGATCACTGACCCAGACAGCGCGGGATCGATTTTGAACTTGTCGAGTATCACTGGAATGAAAATCCCCGATATCGCGGCGCAAATAATATTAGCGACAATGGCGATACCAATGACAACACCAAGCATTGGGCTGTCAAACCAATAACCTGCAACAAAGCCAATCACAATGGCCCAAAGCACGCCGTTGAATGCGCCAACTTTCACTTCTTTGGCAAGCAAGGGCTTGAGGTTGGCTTTTGATATTTGCCCGAGCGCCAAGCCGCGCACAATCAAGGTGAGTGTCTGGCTGCCAGCAATGCCGCCCATGGAGGCAACAACAGGCATCAAGACCGCCAATGCGACCACTTGTTGCAGTGTGGCTTCAAACAAGCCAATAAACCATGACGCGAGAAAGGCCGTCATTAGGTTAATGCCAAGCCAAATTGCACGGTTCTGCGCGCTTTTGCGAACGGAAGCAAAAAGGTCTTCATCTTCATCTAGACCGGCTTTTGCCATCAATTGTGATTCGGCTTTTTCACCTTGTAGTTCGTAAGCCGTGCCCATGTCTAAGCGACCAATCAACAAGCCACTATCCGTGATAACCGGTAGTGATGACTCGTCACTAGCTGCTACCTTGTTTGCGGCGGAATAGATATCTTCTTTAGCGTTGAGTGACGGAAAGTCATCTTCAGAAAACTCTGAAATGCGAAGTGTCGGGTCGGCGCCAAACAAGCGATTGATTCGCACTGTGCCATCCCAATTCCCTCTACTGTCGACCAAGAAAATAACATGGCTATGTGGCGGAAGATGGCGACGCAACAGTCGCATCACTACCTTGATTTTGGTTTTTGCAGGCACAACTAAAGGTTGGTGATCACACCAGTGACCGACTTCGTCATCTTCAAATTGTTGTGCAGCCGAGTAGCGATTTTGCTGCTCTTCATCCATTCGCCCAAGCACGTTCTCGAGCAAATGGTCTGGAATGCTGTCTTGAAGTTCAAGCAGTGTATCTGCATCTATTCCCGTGAACAGAGAAAGTAATTTCTCTTCATCCTGGTTGTTGAGGATGGATGTACTGGCGTCTGTACGCATCTCGACCAGAACGGGAACTTTCATCGCATCTGAAAGTTGATCCCATGTGCTTAGACGCTCGGTAAGTGGAAGTGACTCAAGTAGCAGCGCGACATCAATAGGAGAGTTGAATTGTTCCCACTGTTCGATGAAAGCATGTTGCGAGTCAACGTCGCCACTATCTGTGAGAAGCTCACTGACTACGTCCTGAATCGTGTTATTTTCCATGGGTTCTCTAAGTCAGCAGATAAGCGATCTGGCGAGAGTAATGCAAAGGATCTGGATGTAGCAATAAAAAACATTGATGCGATAGAAATTTTATATGTTAAATAAGAACATTATTAGGTGAAGAGTTAGACGCATGGACGATTTTATCATCTCAAGTTGGCGGTTTTCGTCAGGCATAGCTCATGAAAACAAAAAGTTATCGGGGGAATTGCAGCCTTCTGTATGGTATCACTGTCAACGTGATGCAGACGGATTACGAGGGTGGCTGGAAGACAATGCGATTCCTGAAGCCATTGTTGATTCGCTGTTGGCCGATGATACGCGCCCTCGCTTTGAGCATTTCGACGATGATTGTTTTTTGATGATCTTACGCGGCATTAACCTTAACGAAGGTTCGCAGCCAGACGATATGCTGAGCTTACGCATTCTTTGGTATAAAGGGGTGCTCATTTCAACGCGTAAAGTCCCTTCTCGCTCAGTGTCTGGATTGATTGCTCAGTTAGAAAAAGGGCTGGGCCCAACATCTTTGTCTGACGTCATTATTGGCATAGTGACGGGTATCAATAAGCACATTTCAAGCTTTTTGGTTCCTGTGGAAACTTTGCTCGATGGCCTAGATTGGGAAGGACATGAGGACACTCAGGCGCTCAACGCTTTGCACTCGCGTTTGTTAAGGTTGAGACGTTACTTGAAGCCGCAAAAGTATGTGTTTGAAGACCTTATTGAGATACAGCCTAAAGCACTCGTGGATGCGCAAAACCATCTCAAAAATAGTCTCGATACCACAATGAGAATCAATGAGTCGATTGAGTTTTATATTGATCAAATCAACGTATTCTTAGCGAATTTAAGCCAGCGACAAGCAGAGAAAATGAATCGAAATACCTATTTATTCTCGATTATCGCAGGGATATTCTTACCTGCGGGTTTCTTTACGGGTTTGCTTGGTGTCAACATTGGTGGGATTCCGGGAACGGAAAATCCGATAGCGTTTACCTTATTCTGTATCGGACTGGTTGCAGTGGTGGGCATTGAAGTGATTGTTTTGAAGAGGTTAAGATTTATTTAATGATTGAGTTATTACTATCCAATGTGTTGTTGAAGCAATTCGGTCTCGGTTTACTGTTAATTGTTGCTTTTTTGGTGTTTAAACGTGTCGGTCGAAAGTGGATAGAAACACTGGCTCAAAACAAGCGCGTGAACCTGAAACGCACTCAGTTTGTGATCAAATCATTCAATGCGGCGTCGTTCTTGCTGTTCGTTGCCATCTTCACTATTGTTCTCGATTTGGGATTTGGTGATATCTCGTTATTCTTGTCCTCGATCTTCGCCGTGCTTGGTGTTGCGCTGTTTGCCCAATGGTCAATACTGAGTAACCTGACAGCCAGTGTGTTGATATTTTTTGTGTTCCCTTATCGCATTGGTGACAAAGTCAAAGTGTCGGACAAAGATGATGACATTAGTGGTGTCATCATTGATATCACGATGTTTCACGTGATTCTTCGTCATGCGAGCGGCAACATAATTACGTACCCCAATAACCTTATACTGCAAAAAGGGGTGACGAAAATCGTCGCAGAAGAACCAGTGAAAGCAGCTGATGTTTTATCTGAAGGCAGTTGATACGACACATTCGGAAACGGATGCTTGGTTTCGTCGAGCATAGGTTCATAGGTTTATAGGTTCATAGGTTCATAGGTTCATAGGTTAGGGCAGTGAGCAGGCTTTCGCTGCCCTGTTCTATTGACCTTTATTTTAAACATTGATTTGCAACGAGCGCCACGCGCTATTTTTACCTCCCGAGTTTCCACAAAACCTTTCATGGCATCTAGCCTGATTTTCACCTCTTAAGCTTTCCTTAAGTTTCGAACGATAGGCTCACGCTTGGTCTCACACTGCGGTGTGTGGAGCGCTGTTCGATGGAAAACCGGTGTGTTAATTCGCTAATAGATCGATGTATTACATTTGTTACATAGACTTGCAGCGTCATGGTCAAACATGAGTACTGACAACTTAGTGATGGAAAGGAAAATCCCCTAAATGAAATCCCCAGCAACAGGGTTGATGCGAATTATCTATGCGACGCGATTTTCGATGTTTGGTCTTCGGTCAGCATGGAAGCACGAAGCGGCTTTTCGGCAAGAAATAGCACTGGTCGTGCCGCTTGTCATCCTCACATTTTGGTTACCCGTAGAGAAGATTGAACAAATCCTTCTTATTGGTTCGTTGATGCTGGTGGTTATTACAGAGCTTTTGAATTCAGCGGTTGAAGTGGTTGTCGACAGGGTCGGGGATGAGTGGAATGAGCTCAGTGGCAGAGCCAAAGACATCGCGTCGGCGGCTGTGTTTGTCTCATTAGCCTTTGCCCTTTTTACGTGGGTTTGGATATTAATTTAGCCCAAGTACATCCCGTTTAGTTTTATAAAAACGCGTTTAGCCGTCACATGGAGTGAATGTGTTGAAAAATATAAAATCAGTGTTGGGCCCGTTATACCCGATTGTTTGCGCCTGCCTGGTCTTGATCTTGATCTTTACTGTGTCCCGATTAAGTCTCGCCATTTGGCATATCGACCGCGTGAATGACGCCCATGGCTGGAGCTCAATATTTCTCAGTGGGCTACGTATAGATATCGCATCAATCTGTTATCTCTTCATACTGCCCGCGTTGCTTGCTTCTCTTTTGTCCGGAGACCATGTTATTGGGCGAATTTGGGACTGGATTTTGCGCGTATGGATCACTCTAGGCTTATGGTTTGTGGTCTATATGGAAGTGGTGACGCCGCCTTTCATCATAGAGTACGACCTTCGGCCTAATCGTTTGTTTGTTGAATACCTTGTCTATCCCAAAGAGGTGTTTGGCATGCTTTGGAGTGGCTATAAACTCGAATTGTTTGTCGGGCTTGTTGTATCGCTACTGACCTTGTCGCTGGGATGGACATGGAGCAAATCTCTGGTCTCAGGTTTGCGCTACCCCAAATGGTATTGGCGCCCATTGATTGCTGTCTTGGTTGTTGCTATCGGCGTGATGGGAGCGCGTTCTTCGCTAGGTCATCGCCCACTTAATCCTGCGATGGTGTTCTTCTCTAGTGACCCTTTGGTCAACGACATTACGTTGAATTCTTCATACTCGGTATTGTTTGCTGCCAAGCAAATGGGCTCAGAAGCGAGTGCGTTTGATTTCTATCCCAAGATGGACAGTGATGACATCATTTCTGAAGTCAGACGGTCGATGAATGTGCCTGAGTCAGCGTTTACATCAGACAAGGTTCCAACACTTGCCGATCATGAATCGACCTATCAAGGTAAGCCTAAAAACATTGTGATCTTATTGCTAGAAAGCCATGGTGCGCGCTATGTCAAAAGCCTTGGTGGGATAGATGCTTCTCCCAATTTAGACGCGTTGATTGACGAAGGGTGGGCATTTACACGCATGTACGCAACCGGTACGCGCTCTGTGCGAGGTATTGAAGCGGTCACAACAGGCTTTTCACCGACACCTGCTCGTTCGGTGGTGAAGCTGGGTAAGAGTCAGACCAACTTTTTTTCGATTGCAGATCTGCTGAAAGCAAATCAATACCACACCCAGTTTATTTATGGTGGAGAAAGCCATTTTGACAACATGAAGAGCTTCTTTTTGGGTAATGGTTTTGTTGATATGCAGGATTTCCCAACCTTTAACTCTCCCACGTTTGTCGGTTCTTGGGGGGCATCAGATCAAGATTTGTATGATAAAGCCGATCAACAGTTCAGCCAGTTGGAAAAAGAAGGTAAGCCTTTCTTTAGTTTAGTATTCAGCTCCTCCAATCACAGTCCTTTTGAATACCCTGATAACGTCATTGAACCCTATAACAAGCCCGAGAAAACCGTTGAAAATGCGGTGAAGTATGCTGATTTTGCATTGGGTGAATTTATCGATAAAGCGAAAAAATCAAATTACTGGAATGATACTGTGTTCGTCGTTGTCGCGGATCATGATGCGCGCACGTATGGCAATTTACCGGTTCCGATTGGGCATTTTAGGATCCCAACGGTGATTTTGGGTGGTGGTATTAAGCCACGTTTGGATACTCGCTTAGTGAGCCAAATTGATCTTCCCCCGACGCTGCTTTCGTTGGCGGGGATCAGTAGCGATAACCCGATGATCGGCCACGATCTAACGAAAGAGGTGCCCGCTGAAAAACAACGTGCATTGATGCAGCGTGACAAGAATTTTGCGTGGATGACGGAAGACAATAAAGTGGTCGTGATCCAGCCGGGACTCGGGATCTCAACCTATCAATACGATCCGGTTGCGGATACCTTGCAGGAGCAAGATATCGAGCAAGGTATTGTGAATTGTGCCCATGCTAATGCGCTTTGGGGGAGTTTGGCGTTTCGTGAAAACTACTATTCTGCCAGTAATAGCAAGCTTGTCGCAGAGTAAATGCTCACGCAGCGAAACAAACTACCTAGCGTAAGCTGTAAGGATGAAAATTGAAAACGCCACGAATATTCGCAGTGTTTTATTTTGATATTCGTGATCAATCTTGGCGGCTCGTTAGCGCTTTTTACCGCCAGACTTTTTCAGCAGTTGGTGTTTCAAACGGCGTTTATCACCGCCTCGTCCGCCGCGTTTTTCACGGTGTTCGATTTCGGCATTCAAATCCGGTTCAAACCCCTCCAGCCATTCTTGTGGCAAGCGTTGGTCAATTAAGGTTTCAATGGCCGCCAGCATGCCTTCTTCTTCTCGACTCACCAATGAAATCGCATTTCCGCTTTTGCCTGCACGTCCGGTACGCCCAATACGGTGAATATAATCTTCCGCCGCGTGTGGCAGTTCATAGTTAAACACGGTATCAAGGGAAGGAATATCCAAACCACGTGCCGCCACATCGGTGGCAACCAGCACGCGTATTTTACCTTCTTTAAAGCCTTCTAAGGCGCGGTTTCTTGCACCTTGGGTTTTCTCGCCATGAATAGCTTCAGCGGCTAATCCATCAAGCTTTAGCTCGTTAGCTAAGGCTTCTGTGGTTTGGCGGGTTTTGGCAAACACCAACACTTGTTTTAAGTTGCGGCTACCAATCAAAAATGACAGTAATTCACGCTTACGCTTCTTATCGACAGGGTGCACCAATTGGTTAACGGTATCTGCGGTGCTGTTTGAGGTAGACACTTCAATACGCACTGGCTGGTTGAGTAGGCCATATGCTAACTCCAATACCTGTTTTGGATAGGTGGCGGAGAAAAACAGTGTCTGACGTTCTTTGGGCATTCTTTTCATCAATCGTTTGATGTCTGAAATAAAGCCCATGTCTAGCATACGATCCGCTTCGTCCAATACTAACGTGTCGAGGCTCGAAAGGTTCAGCGTGCCAATGTGCAGATGGTCTAAAAGACGACCGGGCGTGCCCACCACGATTTCTGGGCCTTTTTGGAGCTGACTTTTCTGCGGGTTGATGTTGGCACCGCCATACAGAGCGACACATTTAAGCGATGTGTTTTGGCTGTACTCGATAACTTTGTCATACACCTGCTGTGCTAATTCGCGCGTTGGTGTGACCACCAATACTCGGGTTGCGCCTTTTGCGCCGCTTTCGAGCAACTGGTGGATCAGTGGCAGCGTAAAAGCCGCGGTTTTCCCTGTGCCGGTTTGCGCTGCGCCCATCACGTCATTCCCTGCTAAAACCTGAGGAATGGCTTGCTGCTGAATGTCCGTAGGCTCGGTGTAACCAAGGCTAACCAGTGTTTGCTGCAAGGTAGGGTGAAGTTGTGAAAAGGCGCTGTCAGACATGATGAAAAATTCGACCTAGAAAAAGGAGCGCGAGTGTAACAGATTGCCTTGCATTATACCCAAGCATCTTGAGGTTGCTTGAGTATATGCATTTTTCAAATGTAAAGGTCAGTGCAGGCTGACAAGCTCGATAGAGAAACTCAGTTTGGCTAGCGCTTCACGCAGGTGAAAATTGCATTGCCAGATGCGTTGTCCCACGGGAGCAATTTGTCGTAATCGTGTTCTAAAATCGTCACATCGAAATACGGCGCAAGTAGCGCTGTTAGTTCATCGAATCCGACCGCGACCATCGGGTGGTCATCGTGCCATTCTTCGGTCACTTTGTTGGTGGTTTTTTCAATGCTGAGCTTGAGCGCTTGCTTGTCGCCATTACCGCCATAAAACCATCCTGATTTGAACACAAAGTGGCTGCCTTCGTGCTCCACGCTGTGGCGAACGAAAGAGTCATTGTTGATCAGTTTTTTCTCAACGGCGTTGAAACAGAAGACACCGGCTGGTTTCAGCGCGGCATGAACGCGCTCAATGCAGGCGCGAAGCTGTTCAAGGCTGCCGCTGTAGTGAATCGAATAGAGAAAACAGGTGATCAAATCGTAAGGTTCATCAACCACAAAATCACACATGTTCTGCAGCGAGAATTGGGCTTCAGGACAGCGCTGTTTCGCTAAATCCAGCATAGGCTGATTTAAGTCCAACCCACTGCTTTCATAGCCATTATCGATGAAGAAACGCACATGCGGACCCGTGCCACATGCAAGGTCTAAATGGGTTTTTCCTTCGCTACCAAACATTTGATGGAGTCTGCGTACACAGTCACTTTGTTGTTGGTAGTTAATGTCAGCGCACATCAAATCGTAATAACCAGACAGGTCAGAATAGAGCGCAGTTGATGGCTGTGTGTTCAAGCAAATTCACCAGGAAAAATGAAGGTGGCGAATACTATACCGTTTGCACTGTTTTGCGAAGTGGTTAACGTTTTTTGTGAAAAAATAAGCCTGTAATGTGCCATGCGGGAGACAAGATCTTGACAAGACTTTCAGTTGTGATTCGGGGCAAGTTTGGGTGGTCGTCATACGCTAAAACATCGTAAAACAATGTCCAGACTCAGTCTGGACATTGTTTACCACGGCTTTTTTATCGTGGGATTGCGCCGTATACACTAGCCGAATCTGCAACCAAATCGGTGCTGCTAATATCACCGTGTGTGGCTGTATTGGTGATTCGTATTCTCAAGTTTCCTGAGTGAGAGCCGCTGAAGTTTAATCTGATGTTGGTCGAATTTCCTTCATAGAGTGAGAAGTTGGTGCTAGTCAGTGTTCGGTATCCGGAAAGGTCGATGACTTCTACGCGACCATCATGTCGAGCACCATTTCGAGAATTGTGAGACCAAAAACGTAAGTTGACGGAATAAGGCGCACCGCTAACGGCGGTAAAGTTTTGATGGATGACACCGCCAGATCCTGAGCCTGCCCAGTTAAAGTTGAAGCCATTGTCATGCCAGGAAACACTGCCGCTCTGGCTCCAACCGCTAGTACCGTTGATGCTTGGATTCGAAAGGCGTTCACCTAAACGATAGTCATCATCATTGATGATAGCGCTCGCAGATTTTGCGTCGCTCTGATCATTGCGGAACCAACCTTGCAATGAGAATGTTTCGTTGCCTTCATAGGTGATGTCTTGAACGGTGTTAACTTTGACTTTTAACCAACCATTCCCTGCAGGCACGTTGACGGCCGTGCTTGTCGCTCCTAGATTAATGTTGGTTGAAGTACCATCTTCAAACTCAATGGAAACATTTCCTTGGTAGTCTTGGTTCAAAGCGGCACTGCCGTTATTCAACGCCAGATTAATGTTCATCGGGGCTGCGGTATCTTTCGCGAACGTCACGGTAAAGACAGCTGTTTCACCTTCAGTCACTGTCGAGCCAGAAATACTACCCACGTCATTTTTCATATCGCTAGGGAAAATAGTGGGTGGGTAGCAGGTGTACTCTTCTTGCGTGTTGGTCGCCATACCACTGATTTTTGCTGGGATTAGCCCCACAGACACTTTTTCGCCCGATTCAGGGTTCAATCTCCACAACTGGGTACTGTTGATGTTGCCTGTTACGTTTTGATTTTTAGCAGAAACGAGAAGCTGCCCATTTTGGTCCAAGGTTGTGCCCGTCACGAAATCCACGTAGTGGAAAGATTTGAGGGTTGCAGCACCTGTGGAGGTATTAATGGCGAAGGTACGTGTGTTGGTGACATACAACAATTCACCTTTGTAGAAAACGAAGTCACCCCAAGACGTGAAACCTCCAGAGATCATCATGGATTCAAAATTGGCGACGGGATTGGTCGCGCCTGTGGTTGGGTCAATGGTAAAGATTTTTAGATTGTCAGAGGCATAGATAAGGCCAGAGGTTGCATCAAATGCCATCCGAAAAGTATCTGGCACGTTGGCAACCACTGCATGGGTGTCTGTGCTAGGGTCGTAATAAGCCAGCTGAGTGGGCGCAGTCGTTGATGCATGAAAATCTAGATTGTTGAGTTCATCGGCTGATACGAGGTTTTCGAGGCCTTGTACGTGATAAGCGGTAGGGCTGCGAGCTCCGACATAGTAAATGCGATTGGTGTTACTGTCATATGTCATCGCAGAAGCGCTAAAGGCCGCTCGTGAAACAGCCAGCGCGCGAGTGCCGTTGTAAGCGCCATTCAGTTTATCGCTTTCTTGTAAGTCAACAAGAATGCCTACGTTGCCTCGACCCGCATTGAGTGAATAAACATTGCCTAAACATGCCGCGTACGCCTGACTTGCGATGGCAGATGACAGAATCATGGTAGTAAGTAGTGTTTTTTTCATCGTAATCGTCCCAGCAATCAAAGTGTGGCATAAAAGCATGCTTTCAAGATATGTCGAAATGGGTGTCTTAATTTGTCTCATATAAGATACAAAAATGAGATGCATGAAAAAGCATTGAGAAAGCATGAGAGAGCGAAGGTTAATTTAGGGTATGAGTAAATTCATGAATAAAAAACAAAAAACGAATTACCTCAAGTGCGATATTTTTTGAGACTGTTGTATTTTTTTTAAAGTAAAAAAATCACAACAAATACGCTCTGGTGCTGGCGTACTTGTTGTTTAGTATGGGTAACTGACGCAATGACTAGCTTTGCAAAATCATTAACGGTAGGGCCAACATGTCATCGCCTTTTGTGGCGAAATAGATGATCACGCCAATCAGCGACGCAACGGTAGCAAAATACCAAAGTGTGCTGAAAATTTGGCCGTAGCGGTTAAGCGGCAATAAATGCGTGTGATGGCGGTACTTCCATTCAAAGATGATCTCACCACTACCAATCAACAGAAGAAAACCCAGTAGCGCCAAGCCAAATGCGTAACTGACGTACACACCGACGGCAGCACCTGCAATACAGGCCACTAAGCCCGCAATACTGTTCATTGAAAAGCTGATGCTTTTGAGGATATGCCCGCCGTCCAGCGGCAGAATAGGCAACAAGTTAAACAAGTTAAGCAGGGCGTTAAAGGTTGCGATGCCCGCAAAGAATACATTGCCTGTGATCCAATACGCCACCATGGCTAATAACGACATGAACAAACCAAATGTTGGCCCCATGATGGAGATAACCACGTCTTGCCAGCGGGTGTTTATCTTTTCATCAGACAGCGCCAAGCCACCCATGAAGGGGATCAAGTAAATGCCTTTGGTTTTCATACCGAAGTATTTCATGGCGCGAATGTGTCCGTATTCGTGCACGACAAGGCAAGCGATCAACGCCAATGCAAACTGCCAAGAAAACAGCCACGAATAAGCCGCAACACTGGCACCCGCCAACACTACCTTGATGACTTTGGCGCTTTTTAAAAGCTTGAAGCCGAGTGAGGCCAAACCCACAACGCTGAATTTTGGTTTCGTTTGGGGTGTCACGACAGGCTGCTGACGTTCAATGTCTTTTTCATTGCGTGAGCCAGATTCAATGACCTCGCCATCAACGGTCACACGATAGTCGACATTGAAAGGTTGCCAATGGATATCGGTAGAGACATCCACCGTGATGATGCTGTCATTGGCAGTAAGCTGAAAGGTATGGGTTTTCTCGCCGTCTGGGTCGGCACTGGCGGCAAGTTGAGACACGAGTTGGTTGTCCCAGTAAAGCGCTTGCCAGCCTGCTAAAGAGCCTTCCAAACGCAGTGGCTTGCCCATGCACGAAATATTGAATAATTCCAAAATGATGTAATTAAATCTGATAAATGATGGGCGCTAATGTAGCAGTTTTTTGAGGGTGACGAAAAGAACAGAAGGGCGCATGCGCCCCAACGCATCTTACTCTGTCATCGCATTGACCAATGTTGGCGCCACAATCACTTTACGGGCGACAGTGTCGCTGGTTTCAAACTGTTCAATCAGACGCTTTGCAGCCTGCCGGCCAATCTCTTTCGCATCAGAGTTAACGAAAGTAATCGGGGGCTCTGACAACTCAGCTTCTTGCACCGCATCAAACCCGACAATTGAGATTTGCTTATTAAAAAGATTGTCGGTGCCAACAGAGCGCCCAAGGCGATGAATGCCTTGTACAGCCCCAACCGCGGTCGACGAATAGTGACATAACACCGCACTGACTTGCGGATGATTGATCAGTAACTGTTCGACCGCATTGGCGGCGGGCGCTTGCCCTGCGTCACACTCCACCACCCACTCAGGTTTGAAGGGCAGCCCAAACTGCATCAAGGTACTGCAATATCCGCCTACGCGTTCGGCGCGGCACAGTGAACTGATTTTTCCACCCACATATGCAATGCGACGATGCCCTTGATTGATCAAATGCTCCGTTGCCATTTTCGCAGCGCTGGCGTTATCGGGGCCGACATAATCAATCTGCTGATTCACTGAAGCGCGCGAAATACACACCAACGGTAGATTGTGCGCTTTTAACGCATCTACATCGACGTGTTGGTTTTCATTGGCTGGGCAGAAGGCAATGCCACCCACGCCTTGTCTTGCCATGGTTAGTACGCATTGTTCAAATTTGGCTTCATCGCTGCTTTGGGTTAAAAACACCATGTAGCCCTGCTTCTCCGTTTCTTCACAAAGCCCCGCTGCAACTTGCGCGTAGTAAGGATCGCTGATGTCTTTAAGAATCAGGCCAATGATTTCGCTGCTGTGAGAGCGCAGATTTGCCGCAGCGCGATTGCGCACATAGCCAATGGCCGCCACCGCGTTATTGACCTTTTCAATCGTATCTGCCGATATCCGCCCTTTGTTGCCGAGCACCATCGACACTGTGGTAACAGAAACGCCAGCATGCTCAGCCACGTCCGTGATCGTCACTTTCTTCAAGTGTTTTCCTTTTTGGTCTTAGGGCAGGGTGCCTTGATAAAACGTTTTACCTCGAAAGGATACTAATATTTTCCCGTTTTTTAAACCGGATCAAATTTGTGGATTAAGGGAGTATGCAGAGATCACATTTGTTTTGATAAAACGTTTTACCAAAATTTAAATCCCCTATGATGGCCCCGAAATCACTTATTCAGTGTACTGGTCCGATGACCCGTCACTTCTGTCATGTTCTCATGTTTCGGAGAGTTGTTATGACGAACAAAGCGACAAAAACCACTATGTGGGAGTTTCTGCAAAGCCTTGGCAAAACCTTCATGCTGCCTGTGGCCCTCCTTGCGTTCTCGGGTATTTTGCTAGGGGTCGGCAGTTCGCTGTCGAGCGCAGCAATCCGTGAAGCCATCCCCTTTTTAGATAACATCTTGCTTCAATACCTGTTCATGTGGATGACCAAGATTGGCTTGGTGGCATTCATTTATTTGCCTGTTATGTTCGCCATTGCGATTCCGCTTGGCATGGCGCGTGAAGAGAAAGGCGTTGCCGCTTTTGCAGGCTTCGTTGGCTATGCCGCGTTCAACCTTGCTATCAACTTCTTCCTGACAGTGGCCAACGTGCTTGGCGACCCTGTTGCAAGTAAAGCCTATGGCGTGAAGAGCATTATTGGCATTGAATCTATCGACACCGGTATTTTGGGTGCGGTGATGGTCGGTATTATCGTTGCTAGACTGCATCAGCGCTTCTACACCTTCAAAATGCCCGATGCGTTAGCATTCTTCGGTGGCGCGCGTTTCGTTCCTATCATTTCGGCTATTACACTGGGTGTGGTCGGTGTACTGGTTCCCTTCGTGTGGCCTTACTTTGCGGCAGGCATCAATGGTATTGGCAATCTGATTGCAAGTGCTGGCGCGTTTGGCCCAATGCTGTTCGGCACGGGTGAGCGTCTTCTGCTTCCAATCGGCTTGCACCATATTCTGGTGGCGCTGGTACGCTTTACCGAAGCGGGTGGCACGATGGCGGTGTGTGGCGAGACAGTCTCTGGCGCACTGAATATTTTCTACTCTGAGCTAGCGTGTGCGGAAACGAACGGCTTCACGCCAGAAGTCACTGCATTCCTATCTCAAGGCAAGATGCCTGCGTTCTTGGGTGGCCTTCCTGGTGCGGCATTGGCGATGTACCACTGCGCTAAACCTGAAAACCGCTCAAAGATTAAAGCCCTACTGATCTCTGGTGTGGTGGCGTGTGTGGTCGGTGGTATTACCGAGCCGTTGGAATTCCTGTTCCTATTCGTTGCCCCTGTGCTGTATGTGGTTCACGCAATCCTGACTGGCCTTGGCTTCATGGTAATGGGCTTGCTGGACGTGACCATTGGTAACACTGATGGCAATATCATCGATTTCTTGGTGTTCGGCGTACTGCAAGGTACAGCAACCAAGTGGTACTTGGTGCCAGTGGTCGCAGCGGCATGGTTTGCGGTTTACTACACCGTATTTAAGTTCGCTATCTTGAAGTTCAACCTGAAAACACCAGGCCGTGAAGTGGATACTGCGGAAGTAGATGGCGAGCTAGAAGCGGCATTTATCAACGAATCTGGTAAAGGTGCAGCGATTCTGAAAGCCCTTGGTGGTAAAGGTAATATCACCTCGCTAGACAACTGTATCACTCGCCTTCGTTTGACGGTCGACAACATGGATTTGGTGGATGCTGGCAAGCTGAAAGCTTACGGCGCATTGGGTGTAGTTAAGCTCGATGCACATAGCCTGCAAGTGGTTATTGGTACGCAAGTACACCTTGTGAAGAATGAAATGCAAGCGTTGATGACCGCGAGCTAATTAAACGGTTCCCCCTAAAGCCCTCGGATTGACGGTCAAAGTCAGACCGAGGGTTTTCTTGTTTGTGTGGATGAGAAAATGACAACGATGAATTTTGATACGCCGGTTGACCGCATGGGCACCTACTGCACGCAATGGGATTATGTGCAGGACAGATTCGGCAAAGCAGGCTTGCTACCGTTCACCATTTCAGACATGGATTTCGCGGCACCAGAAGCCGTGATTGACGCATTAAAAGCACGTTTAGAGCATCCGGTGCTGGGCTATAGCCGTTGGAATCACGATGATTTTAAAGGCGCGATTGAACGCTGGTATCAACGCAGATTCGATACCCAGATTGATAAAGACACCCTTGTTTATGGTCCATCGGTGATTTACATCATCGCCAAGTTGATTGAGAAATGGAGCCATGCTGGCGATGGCATCGTGTTTCAAACACCCGCCTATGATGCATTCGACAAACTGGTCGAAGGCGCAGGTCGTCGCTGTATTCGCAATCCGTTGCTAAAAACCGCCAGCGGTTGGGACATTAACTGGTCGCTACTGGAACAGCAGCTGGCGCAACCTGACACCACCGTGTTCTTGTTATGCAGCCCGCACAACCCAACGGGACGAGTATGGCGCCGCGAAGAATTGATGCGCATTGCAGCGCTTTGCGATGAACATGATGTTGCCTTGATCTCGGATGAAATTCACATGGATGTTGCGTTCAAAGCACATACGCCATGGTTGGGTTTTGGCATGAAACAGCGTTGGGCATTGGTGACTTCGGCGTCTAAGTCTTTCAATATTCCGGCGCTCAATGGCGCGTATGCCATGATTTCTAGCGAACAATCGCGTAATGACTATTTGTTCAAACTGAAAGAAGTAGACGGACTATCGTCTCCATCCATCCTGGGTGTCATCGGGATGATGGCGGCTTATAACCACGGAGAAACATGGCTGACTGCGTTGAATGCGTATGTGAAAGAAAGCCATGAGCTGGTGCGTGATACGTTGAATAGTGCCTTTGCTAACGTGCAATATCAGGTGCCAGATGCCACGTATTTGGCATGGGTCGATCTTTCTGCGTTGAATCTCGATATGCAAAAACTACAAAGTGACCTTATTGAACATTTCAACGTGGCAATCATGGACGGCGGCGTTTATGGCGAGGTTGGAAAAGGTTACGTGCGATTGAACCTTGGCTGTCCACGTTCGAAAGTACAGGCGGGGTTGGATGCGCTCGTGGGCGCGATCAGGCTTCAGACCCATTAATTTACGCCGCTGATTGAGGGGAAAACGGGTTAATCGTTTTCGTTATCTGGCGGATATGAGGGCGATTGAGTACGTTTTAAGGCGTCAGTCAGTGTGTCCAAAGAGAACTGCTCTTGCATGGAAGGGCTGTTGTATAGGTACGAATCTCTTCGCATATTGATGACGTCTTTTTTTATGTTCCATAGCGGTTTCGTTGCAAGCACCTGAAGTTTTGCTGATTCCTCTCTCCCTAAGTGGGTAAGCACTGCCGTGATCACAGGTACCCCCATGATGTCTTCGCAGTACAGCGTTAAATAGCCAAACTTGGCGTGTGCATTTTCACCGCTTTGACTGACGGCTTTTGCCGCGAGTTCCATGCTGGTGTAAATCGCTTTGATTTTCTTATTCACGTTGTCATTGTTTTTCACACCAAACATGTCATCAGACGTTTTCTTTATTAAATCATTGTTTTTTCGTACCTCATATTCCGTCGATACTTGCCCAATATGAACAAATAGAGGGTGATGCGCCAGCATCTGTTCAAGTGCGTATTGGTTGTAGATGGAGCATGGTCTGCCTGTCTGTGGGTCGGTGGTTGAGGCGACGGCTTTTGTCATCATACATAGCATGCTGATGGCTTCGAGAAACAACTTTTGGACGTCGTCAGGGAGCTTTTCGCTCGGAGGGCGATGGCTTGCAATGACGATGTTTCCCGTCTCATTGAGGATGACATAGCGTGATGGTGCGAGTTTTTCTTTCGGGGTGGGTTCTTTGGGTGCGATATGTCGACGCTTACCCCATATGGCATAAATAATAAGTAATAAAATAGCGCCAGCCATCACAAGAAGAAGCGGGGGGAAGAAGTCACGGAACAATTCGATTCGCGTCGTTTCCATGGTTATCGCTCAAAGCACCATTGATAAAACGCCGTTTTACCTAGGCGGTAAAGCGGCGTTCTGGCTTAGGTACCGCTGGTGACGGTGAATGATCCTGGAGAGGAAGCAACCACGGTATCTTTACCGCCATCGGTCAAGACCACATTGATGGCTGATTCGTCATCCATGGTGCCATTGACGGTGAAAGCAATTTGATCGCCAGTGTAATTCGGTTCTGAGAAGGTAGAGGTTGTCGCTCCCGATGCCCATATGAGAGAGACTTTATCTGTAGGAAGGAACTGACCTTGCAGTGCGTAGGAATGTCCGGCAACAAGTGCTGAGCCTGAATCAACAGATGCGTATCCGTTACCCCTATCAGCAACATTAAATATCGTTGGCGTTCTAAGTAGCAGCCCGCCAAGCCAGTTGATCATCGCCAAATACTGAGGATCGGAATTAATAGAGCCAAGATCGCCAGCATATTCATGAATAAAAGTGGGTGTTACGAACATATAGGTGTCTTTGTGCATAGTCAGCGTAACGCTAGACGAATGACCCTTTATGCAAGGACCGGCCTTAAAGGCGACTTCATTTTTCGCCATATCAGCATAGACAACAATGGCGCTGATAGAAGGCATGCCCAAGAGGTATTCACAAACAAAAACGATGTTGCCGACTTTACTGTTGGTTTTATCCTGACTGGCTGAAATGTTTAAACCTTCTTGGCCTATTGATGAGATCATGGAAGAGGCAAAGGCGAGCCCACCCAGTCCGGTTGCGAGCCCAAGTAGTGATTCAATTAACTCCTTGCTGAACGTTGCGCCGCCGCTTTTGCTGGAGTGGGTGACGTCTTCTTCTGTGACATGAACGAACAAGCCTGAACCTTTTATGACACTCTCTAAAGCGGCATAGTTATACAAGGAGTAAGCTTTACCCGTTGCAGGGTTTTTGGTTGTGCTAATTGCCCGAGACATCCCCGCAAAAAACACAGAAACCTCAGAAAAAATCTTCTGAACGTCCTCAGAGATAGGTGTATTCGAATCTATGGTGCTGGACATCATGATGTTGCCCGTTTGATTGAAAATGTAGTACTTCGTCGCCTCAATGTTATGTGGGTTACTGGCTGGTGGGTTTATTTCAGTAGCTTTGATTTTTGCATTATCTGCCATGGGAATATCCTCATACAGTGTAAATAGGGAAGTTTAGAAACCAGAGTGGGGTGCTTTATGCGGCAAGTTCCCCCACAATTGATTTGATCTTTGTGTCACCATCACACCATGTGAAAAAAACATTTCCCTTTTTGCAGGCAGACTTTATATCTTCGTCACTCAGTATCGTTGATGCTTTTGTGGAAATGAAAACAACGGAGGCTTTCTTGAAATTTGTGGCCGATTTTTTTGTGTCGGCCACTTCTTGGTCATCAAAATCAATGAACCAGTCTCCATTCTCATCTCCATGATAGCCAGAATATACAGTTAGATTTTCTACTTCGTTTATTTCGTCAAACTTGGCTTGGATTTCAGTAATGAAATCATCCACGGTAGATTGAGCTTCATGCGTGATGATGTTGTTTCTATATATATGAATAGACATGGTATTTATCCATCAAGTGTTGATTGGCTTGAACGCCAGCTATTAGTCTTTTTATAATGACTACAGCCTGAACCACTATTAATGGTGAGAGAGGAAGGGGATTGTCTGAACATTAAATCAGGCTACTGAAAGGATAGTAACAGCCTGAAACAAGGTAATGGTTTATTTTTGGTGAATTCACACTGTGTATGACTTTTGATTCATGTCCAATTGTTAAGGCATGGTCAAAATTCCGTTTATTATTTAGTTAGAGTCTGAGGTGAAAATCTTTTTTATGTTATTGATAATATGGATATAGGAAGAGGGAGTTATTTAAATTAATAAGAAAGGACATGTCTGAGATATGCTTTCATAATTAGTTTTGATTTTAAAAATCCCCTCCCTGCTAAGAGGGAGGAGATGTGGTCTGAATCCGATACTACGTTTTTTCTTTAAATTTGGCCGTAAAGTGTCGCAGCACTGTTGGCTCGTAGGTGAAATCGAGCCCTTTAAGCGACGCGGCTTTTTCTTTAAGTTCAATCAACGCGTCTGCGATGTAATCCATGTGGTCGTTGGTGTACACGCGGCGGGGAATAGTGAGTCGCATCAGCTCCATCGGGGAGGGTTTCTGATCTCCCGTTGATGGGTCTCGCCCAAGCAGCAAAGAGCCAATTTCAACCGCGCGAATACCGGCTTCCACATATAAGGCGTTAGCGAGCACATGGCCTGGGAATTGTTCGGCGGGAATATGAGGCAGCATTTTCCCCGCATCGACAAACACAGCATGACCCCCTGTTGGGTATTGGATGGGAATTCCCCCTTCGCGTAAACGCTCGCCCAAATACTCCACCTGACGAATTCGGTAGTTAAGGTAATCTTCCTCTGCACCTTCGTGTAAACCTCTTGCCAGCGCTTCCATATCTCGGCCAGCCATCCCGCCATAGGTGATAAAACCTTCCATGGGCACACAGCGTGTTTGCACGGCTTGGAACAGTTCTTCATGGTCGCGCACACAGCAAAGCCCGCCGATATTCACCAGTGGATCTTTCTTGGCAGACATGGTGAGCATATCGCCATAAGTATACATTTCGCGAATGATGTCAGTGATCGAGTGGTTTTCGTAACCCGTTTCGCGCTGTTTGATAAACCAAGCGTTCTCGCAATAGCGCGCGGAATCAATCACCACCGGAATATCGGCTTCTTTGGCGATTTGGTAAACCTCGCGCATGTTCGCCATGGAAACAGGCTGACCGCCGGAGCTGTTGCAGGTAATGGTAGTAATAATGGCTGCGATATTGTGCGCGCCATGCTGCCCAATGGTCTCGCGCAATGTATCGAGGTCAAAATTGCCTTTCCAATCATCATAGGTGTCGGTGTCGAAGGCTTTTTCGGTCAGCACATTGATGGCCTTACCACCGTTCATTTCAACATGACCTGCCGTGGTATCGAAATGGTAGTTAGAGATAAACACAGGGTTTGTGCCCCCGCGTACCTGACGCATCCGTTCAATTAAACAAGGGAACAGAATTTGCTCTGCGCCACGCCCTTGGTGGGTCGGCACGGTGAGTTCATAACCAAAGAAGTGTTTTACCGCATCACACAAGTTGTAGTAGTTACGGCTGCCAGCATAAGCCTCATCGCCCATCATCATGCCTGCCCACTGGTTATCGCTCATTGCGCCAGTGCCGGAGTCGGTCAACAGGTCAATATACACATCTTCGCTTTTGAGCAAAAACGGGTTGAGCCCTGCGGTTTCTAATGCTTGCGCGCGATGTTCAGGGGTGGTCATTTTGATGCGTTCAACCATTTTAATACGGAACGGTTCTGGTAAGCGTTTCATAGGATTGATCCTTTTTACGCTCGCACGGACGGTGTTTTCTTCGCCTGATGATTCACGAGTGAGCGATCAGGAAAGCGCAGAAACCACAAACCGACCCCAACAAAAAAGGGACGTGCGAGTAAATTGTGAGTGTTTAAACGAGGTGAAATATCGACGCGAGTGCGTCAGCGAGGATCAATCGCGAGGGAAGTCGTAGGCGAGTTGGATATCGTTGTTGTACCAATGGAATAGCACTGCGCTGTCATCATGCGTGCACGTATTCATTCGCTATCCTCCTTGATGTTTTGGCTAAAGATGGTTTGGTTACAACTGTTGATAAAGTAGTCAAATTTAGTGATGAATGCAACTGAGCGTCTAGCGGCCTAAAAGCGCAAGGGTGATAAATTCACGGCGAAAACTATCCGATCCTATCAAGTGCGAGACACTTCGCTGGTCATATCTATGCATATAGTAGGGAAGCAAGAGCATAAGGTTCAGCAGTGATTCTAATGGAGAGGAGAGCCCGCACTATGCAGTTCGATAACCACGTCAACACATCGATTTTTAATCCAAGAATTTTTCGCTCGCAGGTGTCCGAGAGCGGCAAGAAGCCAGCGCTTAACGCGATGTCTAGTTTGCCCTTGTTTGACGCGATATCTCAGCAAGTGTCTGCGTCTACTGATATGGATGCCAGTTACAAGGCGCGTATTGACCGTCGCCTTAAGGTGCTATCCCATAACACACTCAATCTACTGATCATCGGGTCAAAAGGTGCAGGGAAGTCAGCGACCGTGCAGGCGCTTTTTGGTGGGTATGATTGGCAAGCCGCTGATTTAAAAAACGATGATAGCGACGCTTCTTCGAAGATTCGCCGTCAGCAATTGAATCAACTTACCGTGTGGCAGGCAGATCTGCCGAGCGAAAATGATCCCGCGCAGGAGCGATGGAGTGAGCTTGGCGCACTGCTATCAGAAACCAATGCAGATAATGAGCCGTTGATTGATCGCGTGATTGTGGTTTTGGACTCCGCCAGCAGCAATATTGATGATTGCTATTTAGATATCTGCTATTCCATTGTGCCCATGATGGGCGCGATGACAGAAAATCGCTTGACCATCTTGATGAACAAAGCCGATAAAGTTGCCAGGCATATTCGTGGGACACACGCGAATGTGCTTATGCCGTTGGATGCAGAGATTTGGCTTGATTGCACCGCAGCGACCTTGCGCTATCGATTAGCTCACAACACGGGTATTCAAACCCGCCCGTTGGCTTACAGTGCGTTGGCCGGCGAATCGCCAAATGGTCGTCCTTATAACTTACAAAAACTCATGGCAAAAATGTTGGCTGACCTGCCAGAGGAAAAGCGTTTATTGTTGCTGAATCAGCCTCTGACTTGTGGTGATGACCAATGGCGTGATCATGATGACAAATTGATTTACATGCAAAGCATCGAAAACCTCTGTTTTGATAGTTTGCACGTTGGCGCGAGAGATGGCGATCGTTTCGGTGGGCAACTTGGTGCGTTTCTGGGGCGTCATGGTCGAGCGATGGGAGACATTGTTTCAGACACAATTCGCGCACAAATGGGTATGACGATTTAACATCTTCTCTCATCCATTTATTTTCGAAAAATACGCTGGAGGGCTCGCTATTAGGGCGATCCTCCTTTCGATTATCCCTTAGCTCTATTCCGCACGACAACCTGTAAGTAAACAAATTGTTAAAGACTATCAAGAGCGAGACAGATTCACTCTGTTGCTTTGCTTATAGTTGCATTTGGTTACGTAGTACTCATTGAGGGCAACCCCATGCAAAATAGCACCGCATTTTCTCGGCAACTAGCAATGGATATCAGCCATTCTTCTTTGTTGGATGAATTCAAAAAAGCAGCGCTTCAACTTCGCTTGCATCAATTGGAAGCACAACCCCTGAACATTCTGTTTGCTGGGCCGCAAGGCGTTGGCAAGACATCTACTATCAAGGCATTGTTTGGTGGCGCGCTTTTAGAGCCAAGTTCGTCGGATGCTGGTCGCTATGAAGTGGGCAATTTAGTGGTTTGGGATTATCCTGGGCACACGGGCAATCCTGAACAAGACGCTATGCTGGACATGCAGTTGGCAGCAACGTTGACAGAGCGGGACAGCGACGGTAATCCGCTTATCGATATGGTTGTTGTGGTGTTGGACGCGGCGGAAAGAAACCTCAACAGTGGTTATCGCTTGATAACAGAAGTGCTTGTGCCTGCATTGGGCGATAAGTTAGATAGCCGATTGGTAGTCGGGCTCAATAAGGTTGATGCCGCCAGTTATGGTTACGAGTGGGACTATGTTGTCGACAGCCCGTCAACGGAAGTGGAAATCTGGCCTGAAAGTACAGCGACCTTGTTGCGTCATTGCATGCTGGATGAAACGGGCCTGGAAATCGCCCCTGTTTGTTATGCAGCAGAATTCGCACGTCGTGATGAAGCAGCTCGTCCGTTTAATTTGCTGAAACTCATGAACCAGATGGTCGTTAAGCTCCCGCTTGAGAAAAAACTTACCTTGATTGATGCGCCGCTAAACGCACAAACGCAGGCGTGGTATGAAAGTGATGATCGTGATAATTATCTGACAGAAATGGAAAACAATCTGTTTGATTTGGTTTACGAAGGCGCGAAAGATGGCGCGAGATTTGGTGGTTTGCTTGGCGCTTATCTTGGTAAGCAAGGCAGGGAACTTGGCTATTTAGTTCGCCGTAATTTGCGTAGAACGCTTCATCAGGAATAAGCACTTTTGTTGTTTTCTGAAGAGCAAGAGAAAGGGAGCTGTGATAGCTCCCTTTCTCTATGTGTTGCATTTGGCTTTTTACATAGGCATTTCATACCTAGGCAAAAGGCATTTTGCTCGTTAGTGCTCCCAGCTAAAATCTGTCACGCGCTCATCAGCAATGTAAAACAACAAATCGTTTGGTATTACTTCTGCATCCAGTGGTGGATTAAGCTGCACATTACTATCTCGGCGTATGCCGATCAGCGTGGCATCATGTTTTTCTTTCATGTTCAGAAACAATGCATTCACCGTCGTGTATTTTGCATCGGCGGGGTAGCTGACTGCGTATTGGGTCATTCCTTTGCGGGTATTCAGTAGCTCATGATGAAGCTCAGAAGAGCCAGGATCGAGCGCGGATTTTGCCATCATCTCAACAGATACCGACGGAATGCATTCTGCTTTCGGACAATGTGTTTTCAATAGATTGCTCAACACCTCGTCTTGGAAGTACGCGAGAATGTGCGCATCGGGATTCTTGCTTGCGCAGAACAAGGCCGCCGCAAACGTAATGTCATCTTCTGGGTTATCAATGATGATACAGCTAGCATCTTTAACCCCCGCACGTGCCATGGCCGTTTCATCGGTAAAGCTGGTGGTGCGAACAAAATCGATGTCTTTCGGCAGCGGGTTTTCAATGTCTACTCGAACACAAAGCACAATAGGGCGCTTGTTTTTTTCTTCATGGAGTAACATGTCGATGAGGTGTAGGGTACGGCTTTCATTCCAGCCCAAAATTAAAATGTGGTCAGACACGTCAACGCTCCTTTTTCCTGTTAATCCTTTACGCCAAAACTGAATGGCAATACCCGCTAAACGGCCAACACCTATCGCAAAAATACCTAAACCGCAGGGAATAACAAAAAGGGCGGCAACCCATTTTCCTGCGTCTGTCTGTGGAGACATATCGCCGTAACCTACCGTCGAAGCAGTGACGAGTAAATAGTAAACAAAATCAACAATTGGTGTGGTAAGTTCTTGCTCTCCTGCTGCCTTAAGCAACACCCAACTCAGCGCGGCATAAGCCAGTACCGCAATGGCGACGTGCTTACCACTCAGATGCTGAAATTGAGAGGTGATCCATCGGCGAACCATGTACCACTTTGTCATCAGCCGTTTTCCTTAACATGTGTCTTATACCCAATTATCTCGAGATTTTTTGGGCGTATCTATTAAATTTAGCCGCACATTATAACAGCCTATTCACAAAGCCAATTTCTCAATACTGCTGATTGTGAAAAAGTTCTCATCTTAGTGCTGGATGCGCCGAAACTTTCCCACTAATGTCGAACAATTGCGATATATCTAAGCATCTTGATGCCGTTAGGGCGTAAGAAGGAAGCTGTAATGAGTGATAACAAATATCTTGATGAGTATTCAGAAGATAGCTTTTGGACAAAAACGCGCAACTTCGCGCAAAAAGCCGGTTACGACGTGTTGGAAAAAGCGCTGAGGCTCTACTATTCCGCCACTGATGACGACACACCCAAGTGGGCGAAAACCACCATGTTCGCGGCATTGGGTTACTTTATTAGCCCCATTGATGCCATTCCTGACCTGACCCCTGCGGTAGGGTTCTCGGACGACCTAGGTGTACTGGTGGCTGCTGCCGCTGCGGTAGTGATGCATGTAAAAGCAGAGCATGGTGAGAAAGCTACCGAGAAACTCGATAGTTGGTTCAACAAACAAAGCACAAGCACGGGAAAGGAGAGCGAGAAATGAGGGGATCACGGATCAACATCAGAAATGCCTTTGAAAAGGTCACCTTTCTCGCCGGAAGGACGCCACAACATTCGTTGAGTGGAGAAGGCACTGACGCATTTGATACCTTGTCGGCGTATCGAGATGGAGGGGTATTTATCGCTTACTATGACGGTAAGAGTGAATGGGAGCGTCACCCTGGTGACGAGTTAGTACAAATTATTGAAGGACAAACCACGGTATTTCTATTAGAAAACGGGGAAGAAAGGCCAGTATCACTGTCTGAAGGCGAGCTGATCGTCGTGCCAGAAATGGTGTGGCATCGGTTTGATACTCCAAATGGTGTGAAAGTGCTTACCATCACGCCTCAACCAACAGAACACAGTATTCAAGTGCCGTCATTTTGAACAAAGGGAAGCAAATCGTGGAGACACGGAAAGCATTGCTCAAATGTGACTACCCGAGATGGCATTGAGCGCGTAGAATGCCAGCCCTGCGATTCCCAGACAGCACCAACTGGACTTCAACATGGCAAAACCGAGCAAGACATCCCCACAATTGAAAAAGGGCCTGCATCCGCGCAATCCGCATCGTGCGCGCTATGACTTCCCAGCGTTGGTAAAAAGTACGCCAGCGCTGAGCGCTTTTGTGAAAAAGAATCCTTTTGGCGAATTGTCGGTGGATTTTTCTGATCCCGACGCGGTCAAAATCCTGAATAAAGCCCTGTTGAATCACTTCTACCAAATCAGCTTTTGGGACATTCCTAAAGGCTACTTGTGCCCGCCTATTCCGGGACGTGCGGATTATCTGCATTACATTGCAGACCTTCTTGCTGACACCCATAACGGCAATATTCCGACGGGTAAAAAAGTTAAAGGGTTAGATATCGGCATGGGGGCAAATTGTGTGTATCCCATGGTCGGTCACCGGGTGTATGGCTGGCAATTTGTGGGTGCAGACATCGATCCAGTGTCTGTTAAAAGTGCCAAGCTGCTGGTGGATGCCAACTCAACGTTGAAAGGCGGTATTGAGTGTCGTTTGCAAAACAACCCCGACAATATTTTCACCGGCATGATTAACGCCAAAGATCGTTTTGATTTCACCCTGTGTAATCCGCCGTTTCATACCTCAATGGAGGAGGCGACCAAAGGTTCTGAGCGTAAAGTGCGTAACCTTGCAGCCAATGCGCGCAAGAAAGGCGCCGAAAACCGTCCCTCCCACGCGATGTCACATACAAACGCGAAAGACTTCACTAAAGGGAAGGGCAAACCTGTTTTGAATTTTGGCGGTCAAAACGCAGAGCTTTGGTGTCCCGGTGGTGAAGCCGCGTTTGTCAATCGCATGATCACTCAAAGCGTAGACTTCAAGCATCAATGTCTTTGGTTCACGACGATGGTGTCGAAGAAAGAAAATCTCCCTGCTATTTATCAGGCATTGAAAGCGGTTGGTGCCAAAGAAGTGAAAACCATCGACATGGCACAAGGCCAGAAGGTCACTCGTGTTGTTGCGTGGACATTCTTGGACAAAGACGCGAGAGATTTGTGGTGCAGTGGGTGGGGAGCGTAAGGCGAGCATTCTGATCAATGTGATGACCTCCTAGAGACCCTGTTGAAGCAATCTAGGAGGTAAGAAATAACAACGGAATCGCTAGCTTTCAGACACTCTTTTGTGAAAATGTTCGTGTGCAGAATCAGACAGGTCACACCCCATATAATTTCGGCCAAGATTTTTTGCGGCGACTAACGTTGCACCTGATCCGAAGAACGGGTCGACAACTAATTCACCTTCTGTGCTGCTCTGAGAGATGAGCATTTCGATCAGCGGAACAGGCTTCTCAGTGGGATACCCGTTGTAGACTCTTTTGCTAACGAGAATGTCAGGCATGCCTAAGTCGTTGAGTTTTCTTTTTCCCTTCTCGAAAAACAGAATATATTCATGACGAGCACGATAGTGGTAACCCATGCCAATCGTGACTTTATCCCAAATGATCGGCTTCCAGAATTTAAAGCCCACTTTTTCTGCAATCGGTTTGATTGCAAACATCGTTTCTTGGTCACAGAATAAATAGAAATGAGAGTTCTTTCTTAGAACGCGATAGATCTCTTTTAGAAGCGCTTCAAAGCGGTCATTGGGAAAAATATCAAACCACTGATTGCTTGAAGACTTGCTTACCTTCAGTCTTGTCGTTGTCCCAATTTTTCTGTGCTTTTCCAGTGATTCATAGGGTGGATCTGTGATGAAAAGATCAACGCTCCCGTCTGCGAGCGTTGAAAGCCATTCTACGGCATCATTTTTAAAAGTAAGCATTGAGCCTCTATGTTAAATCACTGCAAATACGGCCTTTCTGATAAGTGCGAGAAGGTACACCTTTATCCAATCTACGGCAATCAATGCAGAGGTTTGATCTGTGCAGGGAGAACATACGCTCTTGTCATCTTTAATCAGCCGAAGATTGCTGAAGTAATGGCGCTGTTGACTAACGCCTTGCCTACAGAATTAATCGACAACAAATAACGTGGCGCCAATCTCGGTGGATGAGCGATGGGCTTCGGCGTTATCCGCAACGTGATAGCTCATGCCGGGCTTCAATACGTGAATGCTGCCGTCATCTAGCTCTGTGGTTAATTCACCCGACAGACAAAACAGAATGTGCCCCTTTTTACACCAATGGTCTGCGAGGTAACCGGCTGAGTACTCCACAACACGCACTCTTATATCGCCGAATTTTTGAGTTCGCCAGTAAGCCACACCTGTTTCGCCAGTGTGTTCAGTCGGCGTGATTGTTTCCCAGTCTGTTGTGCCAAATGGCAGATTATTCATTTCCATATTTCGACTCTTTCCTTATGAGAGGGTGCGTATAGGCGAGTACCCCATATCCCAATGCTACGGAGACGGGTAAACTCTGGTCTCGAATTTAGATTATCTCTTTGTGAGATGCCTTGGGAGACATTATTCATGGTTTTTAGTAAAAAATACGGATGGGTGTGTGCCGTACTACTTTGCATTTTTTATGCTTTCTCTGCGAGTGTTTCAACACGCTTTTCGTATGCTGGGGACGTGAGCGAAACGCTGGGAATGATGTTTTCTTTGTTGTCGTGGTCTGCTGGTTCAAAAGGCTTCGTGTTCACCACTGCACTATTCTGCTTTATTCCATTCTTACTGCGATGGCCTCTTAGGCGAGTGTTGATGTGTTTGTCGTGTTTTGCCTTTGTTCTTGGCGCCAGCTTTGTCACCAAAACGGTGTTGAAGTCAGTCACCAAAGAGCCTCGCCCTTACACGTATGTATTGCAGGATATGGGTGAAGTTGATTCTGCCGCAGATTTCTATTCTTTGTCGCCCGACCAGCGTTTGAGTGTTATCGATAATGTGAAAGAAAACGTTAGTTCATGGCGTTTGCTACATTGGGGAGGAGAAACTAACTATTCATTCCCTTCTGGGCATACCCTTTTTGCTGCTTGCGCAGCAATATTCTGGGGGGCAATTTTGTTGTCTGAAGGTTATCGTTTTTTTGCTGTAATACTCACGTTGTGGGCGGGGTTAGTGGGTATGAGTCGACTTTGGCTTGGTATGCACTGGCCTGTGGATCTCTTTGGCTCGCTCATTTTCGCGACAGGGCTGTGCTTTCTCATTCCCTTGGTTGAACGTGTGTTCTCTCGGCAAACTCGAACGCAAATTAGCTGAGGGTGATAAAAAGGGCGTCAGCCCTTTTTTTATGTCTGTTTGTGAGTTTTTTAAACACTGGGTGTTTGCTCAACTTTACGTGCGATACCTATGACAAAAACGTTGTCTTTTTTCGTGTTTAGACGTAAATAGTATCATCTTCATTTTCTTGGCATATACGTGGAAAGACTGCTCAAAAAGCTACCATTTATCATGACATTGTTTACTGTGTTACTTGGCAGTTACACCCTTGGTGTGATTGGGTTAAGTCATGCTGAGAACGTGATAAACAGCGCGGTTAGCCAAGAATCAGCACCTGACGTAAAAATTGATATGTTGGCCCGTCGTATCGCTTCGCCACGTATCTACTTTGCCACTCCAACCCCGTTAAAAAATGACCCATTTTCTTGGCCGATATTGCTCACTTCGATAGCGAGCTTATTGGCTTTGGGGCATGTTTTGTTCGGGCTACCTCGCACATATTCTTTCATTGATAGTGATCGCCTCGCGGGCTGGCAAGATGCCAATTTGCAGTATCGATTTATTCATTCTCGTCGAACGATACATTCACGCCTGACTCTTTGTATTCACGCAAGGAAACGGAGAGAAGTATCAATATAGACAACAAAAAGCCAATGAAACCCGTAACTCGCATTCCTTGCACCTTGGTATTTTGGAGAAACAATGTTTGAAGCAATCCAAGACGTATTGGTCGCCATTTGGCACCAAGATTTCAATGCACTGCTAACCCCTGGTAGTGCAACCCTAATTTATATTCTTGTGGCGATGTTAATCAGCCTAGAAAGCGGTTTTCTTCCCGCCGCACCGCTGCCTTGTGACAGCATCGTTGTACTTGTTGGTACGCTTTCAGCTGTAGGTGTATTGGATCCCTTTATTGCCTTTCCGATGCTGATCATTGCCGCGTCGATAGGAAGTTGGTTAGCGTTCTTACAAGGCCGCTGGCTTAACAAATTTCCGCTGGTGCAATCTTGGTTAGCAAAGGTACCAGAAAAACAAATGCGTACAGTGGATGCGCTTTTGTGTCGCCACGGTTTGGTTGCGCTGTTTATTGCTCGCTTTGTACCGGGTGTGCGTTCTGTTTTGCCAATGATGATGGGAATGCGTGTGGATGAAGTGCCGAGATTTCATCGTTTCGCGTGGCTGAGTGCCAGTATGTGGGTGTTCTTGTTGGCGGGTATGGGTTACTTGCTGCCTTCGCTTCCTGAGCCCATTAGCCGTTTAGTGACCATGGGGTTGATGGCTGCACCTGTTATTACCTTGTGTATCGGAATTCTAACTGCGGTGACATGGCGTATTCGTAAAGCGCTTCGAGCAGACCTTAATCCCACCGCATAAGGTTGCATTTTTGCGTGCTAGCGGTATTCTTGCGCGCCTTTTTACCGAGTGAAATAGAGAATGTTGTGAACAGCTATCGCTTGCGGATTGATTATCCGTTGTTTGTTGCGATTTGTGCGTTGATTGCTTTGGGATCGATAAGTGTTTGGAGTGCAAGTGGCTTTAGCTTGCCAATCCTTGAACGCCATTTAGCGCGTGCGGCGTTGGCCATTTTGGCACTCGTGGGTTTATCCACTATTCCGGCAAGAATTTATAAAGATTTCGCACCTAAGCTTTTCGTTATCGCGATTGTGCTTTTGTTCGGGGTTATCATTGCTGGTGATACCGTGAATGGCGCAAAACGCTGGTTAGCATTGGGACCCATTCGCTTTCAACCTTCTGAATTGATCAAAGTGGCCATGCCGATGATGATGGCATGGCTGATTGTGAAAGATCCTGGGCGACCTGGGTTAAAGAAAATAGCTTTGTGTGCCGTAGTCACGGCCTTGCCTGTGTTATTGATTGTGATCCAGCCTGATTTGGACGGCGCAATATTCACCGTGATGTACGCGCTGTTTGTGCTGTACCTTGCGGGGATGAGCTGGAAAATCATTGGCGGTGTTTTGGCTACCGTGGCGGCGATAGTGCCCGTGATGTGGTTTTTCTTTATGAAAGACTACCAAAAAATGCGTGTTACTCAGTTTTTGAACCCTGAATCCGACCCGCTCGGATCTGGCTATCAGATCATCCAGTCTTTGATTGCGATTGGTTCTGGTGGTTTTGATGGAAAAGGATTCATGGGCGCTACGCAGGGGCAACTCGGATTTATTCCCGAAAGCCACACTGATTTCATTTTTTCGACACTTGCGGAAGAGTGGGGTTACATGGGCAGTGCAGTTGTGGTGCTTCTGTACTTATTTATTTCAGGTCGAACTTTGTGGTTGGCGAGTCAATCCCCGTCAGCATTTTCACGTCTTGTGAGTGGTGCTTTGGCGATGAGTTTCTTTCTGTACGCATTCATTAACCTTGGTATGGTGAGCGGCATACTGCCTGTGATGGGAAGCCCATTGCCATTCATTAGCTATGGGGGAACGGCTATGATTACTCAGGGCGCATGCTTTGGCATCATCATGGCGTTGTGTTGTGGTGTTCAGCAAGTTGAAGCGACGTGGTCACAGCGAAGCCTTTCGAAATAGTCGCAGGTTCATACTGACTAAACAAAAAATTAAGCATCAAAAAAGGCAGGTTCTGAACCTGCCTTTTGTTTGTCTAAATAACCGCTTAGAACGTATTACTTAATGGTGACGCTTTGAATAACAATAGGATCCATCGGCACATCATCGTGCCCGGCAACGCGTGTTGTCATTGCGTTACCAATGTTGTTTACCACGTCCATTCCTGCTGTCACTTTACCAAATACGGCATAGCCCCAACCTTGATTAGTGGTCGCGGTGTAATCCAAAAAGCCATTGTCTTCTAAGTTAATGAAAAATTGTGCAGTTGCTGAATGCGGTGCATCCGTGCGGGCCATTGCAATAGTGCCAATACGGTTTTTCAATCCACGGTTCGCTTCATTCACAATAGGGGCGTCGGTTGGCTTCTCTTTCATTTTCGCCGTGAATCCGCCGCCTTGGATCATGAAACCTTTGATCACTCGGTGAAATATGGTGTTGTCGTAGAAGCCGTCTTCGCAATATTTCAAAAAGTTCTTAGACGAGACGGGTGCTTTGTCTGAGTCCAATTCGATTTCAATGTCGCCGAAGTTAGTGGTAAAAATAATCATAGGTCGAAAGCCGTTGGATAAAAACGAAAGGGGCGCAGTATATACGCAAAGCCAAAGATTAAAAGTAGTGATGATGAAGCCGTTAAACGAGAAAAGCGCTCAGTCAAAAAGACTGAGCGCTTTTTTATCTACCGTCTATGGCCTATAAACGTTCTTTAGTGGGTTGTTTCAGGCTGTTCAGGGATAGCGGTTGGCTCATCGGGCTCATCATCCATCTCGCCTTCATGGAGCTTGTGACCGCCAGAGATATAGGTGTACATCACGGGAAGAACGAACAAGGTGAACAAGGTGCCAACCGCAAGGCCTGCCACGATGACCAAACCAATGTTATAGCGTGATGCTGCTCCTGCACCGGTTGCGAACAATAGAGGTATCAAGCCCGCAATCATGGCTGACGTTGTCATCAAAATAGGACGCAAACGCACAGTGGCGGCTTCAACAATGGCTTCCTGTTTTGATACGCCTTTCATGATTTGCTCTTCTTTTGCCACTTCACACATCAAGATCCCGTGCTTGGTGATGAGTCCGACCAAGGTGATCAAGCCAACTTGCGAATAAATGTTCATCGATGTCTCGCCAGACATGTGTGTCCAGCCCAACGCGATCAATGCACCGCTGATGGCGAGCGGTACGGTGAACATGATGACCAAAGGGTCGCGAACACTTTCAAACTGGCTAGCAAGCACGAGGAAGATAATCGCCAATGCCAGTGCAAAGGTTAGGTACAGGGAGCTACCTTCTTCCACAAACTGTCTTGCTTCTCCCATGAAGGAGTAGGTGTAACCTTGTGGTAGGTCCGTGGCTGCGAGTCCTTCTAAGAAGCTGATCGCATCACCCATCGCAACATTGGGTGCAGGCACACCTTCAATTGAGATGGCGTTCATTTGGTTGTAGTGCGGCAACGTTCTGGCCTGTCCGTTAACGGTGAAACTCACCAAGCTCGACAACGGAACGGCGGAACCATTTTGCGCCGTGACATAGAACTGATTGATGAGATGCGGGTTGGCACGATTGGCTCGTTCGACTTCAGGAATGACCTCATATGAACGCCCATCGATGTTGACGCGATTAATGTAGCCACCGCTCATCATTGTTCCTAATGTGGCGCCAATCGCTTGCATAGTGACGCCATACGCACCTGCTGCTTCTCGGTCGATGGTTAATTGCACCAAACCTGAGTCGTATTTCAAGTTAACGTCCGAATACACAAATAGCGGGCTGTTCTTCACTTTCTCCAGCATTTTGCTGCCGATGTTATACAGGGTTTCGAAATCTGCCGGGCTGGTGATCACGAATTGCACTGGTAGGCCGCCAGACGCGCCGGGCAATGATGGCATTTGGTATGCGGTGGCATTAATGCCGGGGATTTTTTTTGCCTCTTTATTGATGGTGGCTGAGATCTCTTTCTGGCTCTGCGTTCGATCACTCCATGGGATCAATGGCCCGATAGCAATCCCTTGGCTGCTGGTAGGCACACCAATCATGGCAAGCGACGCTTCTGCTTGAGGTTGCTTGGAAATGATCTTGCCGATCAATTCCATGTTGGACTGGATATAGTCATTGTTTGAAGTAGATGGTGTACTGCCGATCACGACGACCACGCCCTGATCTTCATCGGGTGCGAGCTGTGATGGGATAAAGCTGAAGAGGATTGGCAGTGATACCAATACAAAAAGGGCAAAGACCACTACAACGCGCTTGTGATCTAATACGGCATGAAGCGCGCGTTCATAACGCTTAGTGACTCCCCCCAACACGCTTTCTACCGTAGATTCAAATTTGCTTGGTTTCACGTGAGGCTTCAGCATTTTCGAACACATCATGGGCGAGAGGGTGAGTGCCACAAAACCGGAGATAAACACCGCGCCAGCGAGCGTTAACGCAAACTCTTTGAACAATGCCCCTGTTACGCCGCCCATTAAGGCAATCGGCGCATATACGGCAGCGAGCGTGATGGTCATCGAGATAACCGGAACGGCAATTTCTCGGGTCGCTTCGATAGCGGCTTTAAAGGGTTTGGTGCCCATTTTGATATGCCGATCGACGTTTTCTACCACCACAATGGCGTCATCCACCACCAGACCAATAGCCAATACCATCGCGAGCAGCGTCATTAAATTGAGTGTGAAACCAAAGGCTTGCATAACAGCCATGACGCCAATCAATGACAACGGAATCGTCACAATTGGAATGACCACCGCGCGGAATGAGCCCAGGAAAAGCAGTATCACGATGATAACAATCACCGCGGCTTCGATGATGGTTTTCACCACCTCGTCGATAGAATCCGTAATCGCTAAGGTGGAGTCGTACAGCACTTCTGCATCGATCGTAGAAGGCAGGTTGCGCTTAACAGATTCAAACTGCACACGAATACCTGCCGCTACATCAAGTGGGTTCGCCGTGGGTGTGGCATTAATGCCGATGATCACCGCTTCACGTCCATTGGCCAACGCACGGGAACTGTCGCTGCTTTTGCTCATGTTCACTTCGGCAACGTCTTGAAGCATCACGACTTGGCCATCTTGACTCTTGATGATCAGGTTTTTCAGACCATCAACGGTGTCAACCTGACTGTCGATGGTACTGTTCAATACCGTGAAATAGCTATTGAATTGCCCGACGGCAGATTGGTAATTGTTTTGCTGCAAAATGTTGACGAGGTCCGTTGTTGAAAGGTCATATTGTCCTAACTTTTTCGGATCTGGCCATATTCGCAGCGCAAACGGCGCACCGCCCATCATGACGATATTAGACACGCCATTAACGGTTGATAGCTGCGGATTGACCACGCGTTCCAAGTAGTCCGCAATTTGGCTTGAGTTCAAATCACCACTAAAGAACGAGATATACATAATGGATGTGGTGGAACCCGTCGATGAAGTGACCGAGGGGTTATAGGCTTCTTTAGGAAGTTGGTTACTCACCGAGTTAATTTGCGAAAGCACATTCGCCAGAGCCCCTTCGGGGTTGGTATTGAGCATCATGTTCAGCACAATGCTGGAACTGCCAAGTTGACTGGCTGACGTCATGAAATCCAGGTTATCAACCTGTGCCAGTGCTTGCTCTAGTGGCTGAGTAATAAAGCCTTCCACCAAATTGGCATCAGCGCCGGGGTAGGGCGTGGTCACTGTGATAACGGTGTTGGTCATTTCTGGGTACTGGCGTACTTGCAGATCTTTCAGTGCGTTCAAACCAAGCAACAGCAATAACACACTGAGAGACGCCGCCATTACCGGACGATGTATGAAAATATCGGTAAATTTCATTTCCGGCTCCTTAAAGTTGCGGCATCTTATCGGGTACGGAAATTGGGTTAGGTACAATGTCTACTTTTGCGTTGTTACCTAAGTTCAATATGCCAGTGGTGACGACTTCATCATCAAATTTCAGTGTGCCAGTGACCAATGCGTCGTTGCCATTGCGTTGAGTGACTTCAACCGTGACTTGTTTGACGCGGGTTTCGTTGTCTTTCTTTTCCACCACATATACCGAGTTGCCGTATAGCGCGAACACAATGGCGGTTTGTGGTACCACAAATTGATTGTCGAGGTTGGACAGCGCGATGTTCACATCGGCAAACATGCCGCCGCGTAAGGAGTTGTCATCGTTAGGCAGCTCGGCTTGCACCATCACTAACCCCGTTTGGTTGTTCACTACCGGTTCAATAGCATTGATCGCGCCTTTGTAGGTGCGACCAGGGAAAGCTTCGACTGTGAGCGAAATGGCTTGGCCGATACTGATATTGCCTAATTCAGCCTGAGGCACGCTAAAACGCACGCGCATCACAGACAGATCTTCAAGGCGAACAATGTCTGTTCCTACTGACACATATTGGCCGAGGTTAACGTTTCGAATACCGAGTAGGCCGTTAAACGGGGCTTTGATTTCTCGCAATGCGATAGTTGCTTGCAAGCTTTCAATATTGGCGAGCATGGCTTGGTATTTTGACTGTGCTGTTTCAACGCTTTGTTCAGATACAGAGCGCTCTTTGTAGAGTTTGACGAGGCGGTTGTAATCATCACGTACGGAAGGAAGTTGTACTTGTTGCGCTTTGAGGTCAGCTTTTTGCACCGAAGCATCAAGGCTGAGTAGCACAGTGCCCTGTTTCGCTGAACCACCGTTGTCAAAGTTAATCGCGGTGACAATACCGGCGACTTCATTGGATACATCTACCCCTTGGTTGGGTTCGATAAAACCGATAGCACTAATGCCTTGTGGCCACACTGTTGGTGTGAGCTTTTCGATGGTCACGGGATACACAGGCTCGGGCAAGTTGGCCAGTGTGTTCTCGATTTTTTTATTCACAAAGAGGTTGAACCCAATCACTGTGCCGAAGGCGAGCACAACAATCACTATCATCCCTATTACCCACTTACTCATGTGTGAATCTCCATGCTCTTATCAAATTGATGGTTCAAAAAGTGAAGGTGAAGGCGCCCATGACGAGACCACATTGGCATGGGAATACAGCAAAACATGGAAGGTTTCGCTTGGGTGATCAGGCTGGGTGTTTGTCTCGTGGTTCGAGAGGTAGCACCGGATCAAAAGCACGGTTTGCGACGCCATGTTCACTCACTTCATTGGTGACTTTCAGTAAAAAGTATATGCGGCGAGCAAGTTAGGAGTGTTTCCTTGTTGGGACGAAACAGTGGCTTGTGATAGATAAAGAGGTCATGGAGGGTGGAAAGGGGGGCGCAGCACCAAATCGGCACACCACTTAAGGCTGTTTGGCGTGACTTTATCATGACGCCGATGGCCACTTGCTCCTTTATGTCCCATGATGAGTGAAGCTCTGTGCTGGTCATTGCTATAGTCTGTAGGTCGCGATGGAATGGGTGTAAATGCCAAGAATGAAAACAATTTACGAATATACACAAACGAATATTTTAGTGCTTCCACAGGCATTGTTTGCGATGAAAGATGTCAGTGTCCTGATGCAAAGTGGCGATGCTGTGGTGTTTCGAAAGCAGCTTGAACAAGACTTGTCTGATATTAAGTTTTATACCAATCAACCGTGTTTGATATACATCGAAAGTGGCCGTGAAACGCTGACTAACAGTGATAACGGCACAACAGAGTTGTTCCCTGGGTCGGCGATATTTCTTGCTCAAGGATTAAATTTGCATTCTGATTTCGTAAAAAGTACCGAATCATTGAAAGCCTATTTGGTCTTTTTTGATGAGCAGGCGATCCTCGAATACTTGAAAAAGGTGAAAAGTGACGATTTGGTTTCAAACACAGATCAGGGCTTTTGCCTTCTGGAAGAAAAAGATAATGGCTTAGCCAATTTCTTCAGTACGATTCAGTCTGATATAAAATCTTCAAGCTATTTGGATATTAAACTCCAAGAGTTATTGCACCTTGTAGCATATATGGGTGACAAAAATTTGATTCATGCATTGCTTGCCCAAAAGGCAATATCTAACAAACGAAATCTCCGTCGGCTGCTTGAATCGGAAGACATACTGCACTTAACGGTCAGTGATTTGGCTCAATTATCTGGAAGAAGCATTTCTAGCTTTAATCGGGACTTCAAAAATATTTATAACGTGACGCCTCAAAAATGGTTGCGAGACAAAAGGATGGTTCGTGCAAATACGCTTCTTGAACGAGGGGCGATATCGGTGACGGATGCGGCCTTAGAGGTGGGGTATGAAAATGTGTCTAATTTTATCAGAGTGTTTAAATTGAAATATGGAAAAACACCCAATCAGATAAAAAAGGCTCGGTGATCGAAAAACGTTTGTTGATCTGACCAAGACAACTGCGAGTAAAGCCTGAACCTCATTCAGCAAAGCTTGCATTGGAGATGGGTAATGTTAGAGATTGGAACAGCAACCATAGGAACATTCATCACTAAGGGAAAAGAAAACCATGACGTTTCAAAGCACTAAACACATTGTCATTGCCCTAATGGCTATTCTGCTCAGTGCGACAGCCCATGCTGAGGCTGTTTGGATAGACACCCGCAGTGCTGCGGAGCATTTTTTCGATAACATACCGGGTGACGCAAGGGTTTCTCATTCAGAGATCGTTAAAGAAGTCAGTGCGCTTTACCCTGACAAAGACACGGAAATTCGCTTGTATTGCCTCAGCGGCGTTCGTTCAGGCAAAGCAATGAATGCACTTAAAGGTGCAGGCTATCAGAATGTGTTTAATGCGGGGGGTATTAGCGATGCGAGAGTGGAGCGTGGTTTGAAAGACCAATGAACCCACGTTCCCAACGCCAGTTAGAGATGAAAAGGCACGGGCTCTCATTCAACAAAATATGAGTATGCTGTGCCCGCCAGTTGTTTCTGTCTTCTATTGATTAAAAATCACAATCAACGCTAAACGTCATGCGTTGGTGCGTGTAAGGGTGATCAAACGCGAGTTGTTCCGCATGCAAGTGAAGGCGAGCATCTCTATCGCCATATAAACCATCACCTACCATCGCCATATTCAGCCCCATGTGATGTGCGCAATGCACGCGAAGCTGATGAGTACGGCCTGTTTTCGGGTACATATGAAGCTTACTGCGACCCTTTTCAATACAAATTAACTGCCAATAAGTTGTTGCTGGCTTGCCATGTTCAAAGCAGACCAATTGACGAGGCCTGTCGTCTGGGTCGCCGCGCATTGGCAAATTGATCTCACCTTGAGTTTGTTCAACAACGCCTTCCACCATGGCGATATAGCGTTTTTCTATGCCGCGAGTAATGAATTGTTTTTGTAAGCTCTTGTTCGCACGTCGCGTGAGGGCAAATACCAACAAGCCCGATGTCGCCATGTCTAATCGATGCAGCACAAACGGCCCTTCAACGTCAGGAAATATATCGATAACGCGGGTGTACGCGGAGTCTTTAATGGTTTTCCCTGGCACAGAGAGTAGGCCAGAGGGTTTATTCACCACGACAATAGCGTCGTCTTGATAGACAATTTCCAACGCTTTATCTTCTGCCCAGTTTTCTTCCAATGGGTTTGGGTCGACGTTTAACCCTTGCAGCATATGCCCAAGAATGGGATTGCACTTGCCGTGGCATGATGGGTAGAACTTTTTATGCTGACGCACTTCTGATTTTGGTGAAACGCCCCACCAAAATTCGGCCATCGCAAGCGGGGTAAAGTCGTGTTTGTAAGCGTAGTGGAGCAGTTTGGGTGCCGCGCACTCGCCGGCCCCTGCAGGTGGGACAGGGCTGGCCGTTGGCGCGAAAATGGCTTTGAGGGATTTATCTTCCCCGCGTGCATTCAGAAAGCAATATTGCTCAAACAGTTTGTTTTGAAGCGCATTAGATAAGGCTTTACGCTGCTGTTTGGCGTGCTCGATATCAGCGGTTAACTGAGTGAGTTCTACGTGAACCGCACCGATTTTTTTATCCCATTCCAGCTTGAGGTATTTAAGATCGTTTTTCTCCGCAACGCTTCGTTTGGCAAGTGTATCGAGAGCGTCTTTCAGTGGATCTCCGGTCAGGGCTCTCTCTGCCTGTTGGCGCTGTTGCTTGCGTGCTGCGCGACCCGCAATCATGGATTGACGTTGTTGTTGTTCAAGGGTTTGGTATTCGGTTTGATATTGCGCGATCTGGGCCGTCAGTTGCGCCACTAAAGGATTAGCAGTAAGCGCGGTGACATGTGTGTTTAATGCAGTGATCGCTTCCAACTCTGTTTGGAAAAAACACGCTTCGGCCAGCATATCAAACACGGGGGGTACGAAATTCGGGAGGATGTTTTGCTCAGCAATTTTGCCAGAGAAAGCACTGAAATAGCCGAGCTCACCGCTTGGAGAACGTACAAGCAAGACGCCAAACATTTTACCTGTGCCATCTGACGCCTTGTCATTGTCTAGCTCGAAATCATCGCTTAGCCCAAAGTCATGGTGCCATTCGGATTGCGTGACTAGGTGTTGCTGCAATTCAGTGGCAGCAAGCACACAAAGCGGATGTGGCTGATAGTAAAAGGGGAATGTAAACGCGCTCGGCAACTCGAATTGATCGATAGTGGCGTTAAAGCGGGTAAACAGTTCGTCTGGGGTAAACAATGCGTCTGGGTGCATGGTAAATATCTATCAGCAACACGATGGGGGCGTGATTTTACCTGTTTAGGTGAGAAATACTACTTTGGACAGCCTCGTGATAGTCGCTTTCCCGTTGTTGGTTTCGCCCTCACCCTAAATTCAGGGCTATTCGGCATGTTTTTGCAGGCGCGTTATGTTTCACTTTATACTTAGTCTCTTCCAACGTCAGGTATTTTACACATGGAAGCATTACCTTATTTGAAAGAGGTTCGCTTGAAACGGGAACAGGTAGATTCTTTCAACGCCTACCCGTTTTCTATTCCGGCAGTGAGCCATCTTGATACGCTTGAATTTGCAAAAGACGTGACCATCTTGGTGGGGGAGAATGGCAGCGGGAAATCGACACTGCTAGAAGCTATCGCTGTCGGAATGGGGTTTAACGCGGAAGGCGGCACAAAAAACTTTAACTTTGGCACCCGATCTACGCATTCGTCCCTCTACAAATATTTGTTATTATCGAAATCCTACAAGAAGCACCGTGACGGCTTTTTTCTGCGGGCGGAAAGCTTTTACAACGTCGCGACAAACATTGATGAATTGGATGAAGGGGGCGGTGGACCGCCGATCATCAATTCATACGGCGGTGTCTCTTTGCATCATCAATCTCACGGCGAGTCGTTTCTTGCTTTGATGGTGGAACGATTTGGTGGGGAGGGCTTGTACATTCTCGACGAGCCCGAAGCGGCACTTTCGCCAACGCGGCAGCTATCTGTATTGAGCCGCATGCATCAGCTGGTGAAAGCAAAATCCCAGTTTATCATTGCGACGCATTCCCCGTTACTCATGGCCTATCCCGGCGCACGGATTTATCAGATAGATCAATCTGGTATCAACCGCATCAAGTACGAGGACACAGAGCATTATCAGATAACCAAAGCGTTTTTAAACAACCCTGCGCCGATGCTAGAGCAATTGTTTTTGGATTAATACTGACGTTAAGTTGACATATTCAGATCAGAAAAGGCCTGACAATATCGACGTTAAATCGATGTATATCAGACCTTCTCCAAGAAGTTAAAGCGTGTTGTGACGGTTACTTTTGCAGTTTATTAAGCATTTCTGTTGCAACAGCAACAGCAGACGCTGGGTTTTGACCTGTGATGAGCTCTCTGTCTGTGACAACGTTCGGGTACCATAAATCAGAACCAACGTTGAACGTTGCGCCAGCTACGTTCAAGGCATCTTGCGGGTAAAACTTCATTTCTCCGCCGCCCAACCAGCCTTTGCTCGCTTCCTCTTCACCATTGCTAAATGCAGTCACTTTGTAGCCGTTGTAGATCCAATCTTTTGGTGTTGCGGGAGATTTTCCTGCTTCTAGCGACTGCACGAACGCTTGTGCGTTTGGCAATGTAGAAATCAGCGCGATTGGACCGTGGCAGACCAGCGCCGTGATTTTCTGTTTGTTATGGAAATCAGTCAGCAATGCACCCATTTGCTTGTCGGTCAGCAGATCGTTCATTGGTGCGTGTCCGCCTGGCACATAGACAGCATCGAACTTGTCATAACCGATTTGCTCTACGCGGCTCAGGCTAATAACAGGGGAATCTTCTTTGTCAGTGATTTTGAGCTTTGCCAGCAGCGCTTTGTGCTCTGCCATTGATTTTTCATCGTTACCGAAGAACATCACGCTGTCAGACAAAACATCGACAGTTGGCGCCAAGCCGTTTGGGGTTGCGAACGTGAGGTCATGACCTGCATCAAGAAACATTTTTACTGGCTGCATCAGCTCATTTAGATAGAAGCCTGTTTCGTAGACATCAGTGCCTTTGAGTTTTAGGTGGTCTTCATCTGACATGACAACGAGGATGTTGTCTGCAAGGGCTACTTGGCTGCCTGCCGCGAACACTAGGCTTGCTAGTAGGGTTTTAGTCATTGATTTCATCGTACTCTCCTGAGGTTATTTTTAACTGACGGTTTGTTTCCAAATCATCAACTAAATTTGATGTGTTGGAGACTGTGTCAGCGATGGATGCAGTCTATAGGGCAACAGTTGAGAGAAAAACAGGGTGTTTGTGTATGATTGGTTTCCAAAATGGAAATAAGTGTGGGGCGATGATATGGACACATTGAGGGCGATGGCGTTGTTCGTGAAAGTGGCCGAAACGGGCAGTTTTAAGCAAGCGGCGATGGAAATGAATCATTCAAACTCGCTGATAAGTAAAGATATCGGGAAGTTGGAGGAGTTAGTGGGCGCGCGCTTGTTGCAACGCTCTACCCGCAAAATACAGCTCACCGAAATTGGTCGAGGTTACTTGGTGCATTGTCAGAATATTTTGAGTTCTCATCAAGACGCACAAGATTATGTACAAGACATGCAAGGGCGGCCTAAAGGACGCTTGAAGATCAACGCACCTATGACGTTAGGGATCACCGCCTTAGGGCCTGCATTTGCCGCGTTCACTGCATTGCACCCTGAAGTAGAGCTGGATGTGGATTTGAATGATGATCCGGTCGATTTGATTGATCAGGGCTTTGACTTGGGTTTTCGGGCTTCCAGTGTCGGTATTGACTCAAACTATATTGGAAAACCGATTACGACATTTTCTTTGCATCTCGTGGCCACGCCCAGCTACCTTGATGCGCATGAGCCTCTGCATTCTGCCGCGCAACTGAGTCAGCACAATTGCTACATATATAGCTTGGCGATGAGAAAAAATCAGTGGCCTATCAATGGTGGGCTGACGGTATCTGGCAACATCATCGCGAATAACACGATTTTCCTGAAAGAGGCATTACTTCAGGGGCTAGGAGTTGGTCTACTTCCTAGCTTTGTGTGCGCTGACGAAATCCAATCTGGGCAGTTTGTGGAGCTTTTGAAAGACGAGCCCTTACCGACGCTGAGCTTTTATGTGTTGTATCCCAGTCGGCATTACACGCCACCGAAATTGGTCAAATTCATCGAATTTATGCAATCGTGGTTTAACGACGAGCAAAGCCGAATGTGAACACGTCTAGTTGCGCTCGTCTGGCTTTGCGATGGCATGGCCATTGTCGTTGAAAAACGGCGTCGGCACGTTGTTGCCCTGAATTTTGTTTTTCAGCATGAATGACATCACAGCCGCGAGTGACGCAAAGGAAAATTTCGGGTGTGGGTTGGTTGGGGGTGTGCCTTTGGCAAATTTGCCCATGACATAACACTTTACGAGACCAACGGCTGCGTCTTTGCCTTCACCTTGAAGCGCGGTGAGCGGAATGCCGGCAAATGGCATTTTTCTGCTGATGGTGTTCACGATAGGGGAATGACAGCACGCGGTGTAGAAGCGATAAACGCCTTTGGGTGTCATGCGTATGCAGCGCAATTGGTCTGCCCCTTGGTGGATTTCAACTTGTGAGGGAGCCAGTTGGAATAAATCCGTGCCACCAAATTCATCTAACCATTTCTCTTCATTGCCAATGTAATTTGCGAAGCCTTGGCAATCGTCACAGTAGCAAACCATATGGTTGCCTTTCTTGGGTGATACATTCTTGACCGTGCCTTTTAATGCGCCGCAATCACACTGCAATGTTAAATCTGTCATAAGAGAATTCCATTTCTGAATAATAAGACGTGATCGATTCCGTGAATCGCGACTAGAGTGCTCATTGAACCTATAACGAATGGCATCAAGGAGCCAGCGTCGAGAAAGTCACCTAGGGGCCAGTCTCATAAACGATCCTGAGTATTTATCTAAAACCCGCGCAGGTCGAGTTTCACGGCATTCCCAAGCCAATAGGCGTGCTGTGTGTGGTCAGCAAGATCGTCGCCTGTACTTGCATGTACTAACACATCGAGAGTACCTCGTTGTTCATCCAGCCAAGGAATGAAGCTGTCAAAATCGGTATCGAAGAAAAGCACTTGATAGCTCCACATGCTGTGCGGGCCAACGGGTCTTTCATGGATTCGACCAAGTTTGAGTGAAAATGCTTGTTGGGTTTTCTCATACAGACGCTTAGCAGCATCCACTGTGGTAGCATCGAAATACACATGTGTGTGATACGCTTTATGCGCATTGATTGGTCTTTTTGGGCTGTCCATCCTTGTCTCCTCAGCCTTGCTTCTTTGTTCATAGACTAGCGCACTTTAAGTCGATGATTCCACCATGGTTATATAAGCCTTCATTCATGATGCCTTCAATGTGGCGTTGGCATTGGATTTATGAATAATGGCATTGGTTCGGCAATCGCCGCATGACAGGGGGTTCAAAACATGGGTATTTTTCTCTTAACCATCAAGTAAGTTTCCCTCAACCATTAAGTAAGGATTCGGTTTGGCTAAAAAATATTATGTTGTGTGGAAAGGTCGTAAGAGCGGTATTTACACTGACTGGACACAGTGCAAGGCGCAAGTTGACGGCTTTCAAGGCGCAAAATTTAAATCGTTTCCAACGTTAGGTGAAGCTGAGGCAGCTTATGGCGGCAAGGCTAGCGCAGCGTCAAGCAAGGCCACAACGGCTACAAAAATCGCCAAACCTAAGCCCGCAGCACTGACACAAACGCAAATCACTGAGATGCCGTTTGATATCAAAATATTTACGGATGGTGGCTGTGAACCGAATCCTGGCGAATCCGGAACAGGGTTGGCGGTCTATAAGAACAATGCACTCAGTGAGTTATGGTATGGGCTTTATCAGGCGGTTGGTACCAACAACACGGCAGAACTTCACGGATTATACCAAGCGTTTATGATCGCCAAAGAGAAGCTTGCTCAAGGGCTGTCTGTGGCGATCTATTGTGATTCTCGATACTCGATTGATTGCGTGACCAAGTGGGCGTCGGGTTGGGAAGCGAAAGGATGGAAAAAGGCGGGGGGAGAAATTAAAAATCTCGACATTATTCAGCCCGCTTACGCGCTCTATCAAACGTTGAAATCTCACATCACTGTTTATCACGTCAATGGTCATGTTGGTATTGAAGGTAATGAACTGGCTGATCGAATGTCGATTTTGGCGATCGAACGTAAAGACGAAACATTGAATCTGTATCGAGAAACCACCGATATCAATGAAATATTGGCGTTGAGAAGGGGCTAAAAAAGCGGCTCAAGGTGAAAGCATTGGGCCGCTTCTCTGTTTGCTGGTCAGTTAACGCGCTACAGTGCTTTTTTAACCTTGTCTGCCACATCAGCGGGTACCCATTGGGTCCACACTTGTGGGTAGGATTCAAAAAATTCCAGCGCGGCTATTTCACCGTCGGCTTGGTTTTCTTCCATCCATGCCATCATGGCACTCATGTCAGCGTTTGCGTAAGCGCGATTGGCAATGTATTCATATGCCGCGGGTGATTTCTGCGCAAAGGATTCTGTGGTGATGGTGTTCACTGCAGAGGGTGGGTAAGCCGTCACTTTTGGATCGAGACAATCTTCTTGAGTGATGCAAGTTTCATAGTGGGCAGGATCGGCGTCAACGCCAAAGTCGACTTTCACCATGTCATAGCGACCCAGCACAGGGGTGGGTGACCAATAGTAACCAAACCAAGGCTTTTCGCGATCGTAAGCACGGGCGATTGAGCCAGCAAGTGCAGCGCCAGAGCCAGGGTCAACCAGCTCAAAGCCAGATGCTTCCAAGTTCAACGCATCAAACAGATGCCCTGCGGTGATCTGGCATGTCCAACCTGACGGACAGGTCATAAAGGCAGATTTACTATCATCCTCTGGGTGCGGGAATAGCTTCGCATTGGCTTTAATCCCTTCGATGGTGGCGAGCTCTGGGTGTTTTTCAACCATGTACTTAGGCACCCAGAAACCTTCTTCTCCACCTTCGGCGAAGGCTTTACCTGCAAATCGCAGTTTGCCGGCATCAACGCCTTTTTGAAGCATCTCTTTATGTGAGTTACTCCAAAATTCGGGTGCAATATCCGGTTCGCCTTTTTCTGTCATCGAAACGCCAGTTGGCATGGTATCACCAGGAACCAACTCCGCGTTGCAGCCATAGCCATTTTGCAAGATGAATTGATCAACGTGCGCCATCAGCGTCGCGGAATTCCAGTTCATATCGGCAATTGTGACATCGCCGCATTCACTAGCATTAGCGAAAGGTGAGAGCACAATAAGTGCCAAGGGGGTTAAACGTGCAAGCATTTACAAAGCCTCCAGCAATAGGAAATTGTGTACTGTTTTATTTGTGCCCACGATAACAAAGGGAATGTAAGGATTGTTTAGCATTTGTTGATAAACGTGATGTTTCTAACATTTGAATGCACAGTTTCACCACGCGTTTGTGAAAGAATTTTAAGCATTGCTCATGATCAGCCTCTCACTAGTTAGCATGCACTTTGATCATTGTTAACACCGTGTTATACGCTTTAGATTGTTTAGAGGTGTAAGGAATGCATGGATCATGCAACAGGATGGCAATTCAAACAGTACGGCGTTCCCCTTTGTAAAGTTCGATAATATCCAGAAAAGCTACGATGGCAGAACTTTGGTGGTCAAAGGGTTTGAGATGGATATCGAGCGAGGTGAGTTCATTACTCTTCTTGGCCCATCGGGCTCAGGAAAGTCCACCGTATTGATGATGATGGCAGGCTTTGAGCAGCCTACTCACGGTGATATCTATCTCAATGGTAATCCGATCAAAACGCTCCCACCGCACAAACGCGGTATTGGTCTGGTATTCCAAAATTACGCTCTTTTCCCTCATATGACGGTGGAAGAAAACCTCGCTTTTCCCCTCCAAGTTCGCAATCTCTCAAAATCCGATATCGAAAAGAAAGTGAAACGAGCACTCGATATGGTGCGTTTGACAGAATTCGGCCATCGCCGTCCTGCACATTTGTCGGGCGGTCAGCAGCAACGTGTTGCCGTGGCGCGCGCATTGGTATTTGAACCTGAGCTGGTATTAATGGATGAACCGCTCGGCGCGTTGGATAAAAACCTACGTGAAGAGATGCAATACGAGATCAAACACATTCAGGAAGATTTGGGTGTGACCATGATTTACGTGACTCACGATCAGTCAGAAGCGTTGACTATGTCAGATCGAATCGCGGTATTTAATGATGGTGTGGTGCAGCAACTTGCGACACCTGAAGAGCTTTATGAGCGCCCTGCGAATGCTTTTGTTGCTCAGTTTATTGGCGAAAACAATCGCCTCAAAGGGAATGTAATTTCGTTGGATGACAACCTGTGCAGGGTTCAAGTTCCTAATGGCGACATCATTACTGCCAAGCCTGTTGCCGTCGGTAAGCAGGGTGACGTGTCCACCTTATCGCTTCGTCCTGAGCGTATTATCATCAACCCTGAACAAGGGGCGCTACCTAATATTTTCAATGCCAAGGTAGAGGAAGTGATTTACCTCGGCGATCACCTTCGCACACGCGTCAAAGTGTGTGACAGCAATGAATTCATCATTAAAACACCCAATGCAGAAGGTCACCCAGACCTTCGCCGTGGGGACATGATCAGTGTTGGTTGGTCTGAAGAAGATTGCAGAGCCTTGGACGCCTCTTAATACGTTCTAGGTTCGTGTTTTTTGATGCAAAGGAAATGTTCGACTGGTCACAAAGCTAGTTGATCAATGGTTGGGAAAGAATTGGGTAAGTTTGGAACGCAGTTTTTCTATCGTCGATCGTTAGGCGAAGAAGTGGATTCCTACTCCTGCTCAGACGTCAATAAGTGAAAGACTCACGGAGAAGAAGACGATGAAGAAACTTGCGTTACATATTGCCATTTTGGCTGGCTTTACTGGCGTTGCTTCCACAGCAATGGCTGAAGAAACTCTGAACGTTGTGTCTTGGGGGGGAGCGTATACTGCGAGCCAAACCAAAGCCTACCACGAACCTTGGACTGAAAAGACAGGCCAAAAAGTGGTTAACATCGATAAAGCGCAAAATGGCCTTTCTGGTTTGCGTGCACAGGTTGAAGCTGGAAACGTGACTTGGGATTTGGTCGATATTCTGCCGTCTGATGCCATTGTTGCTTGTGATGAAGGGCTAGCAGAGCCTCTCGATCACGATCTTTTGCTTGCTGCGGCGCCAGATGGTACGCCAGCGACGAAAGACTTCCTTGCAGGATCTTTGGGTGAATGTTTTGTCCCATCCATCGTGTACTCCAATATTGTTGCGTTCAACTCTGAGATGTTTGACGGTAAACAACCAAGCAAGATTCAAGATGTGTTTGACCTGAAAAACTTCCCAGGTAAACGTTCTTTGCAGAAAAAGCCGATCAATAACCTTGAGTGGGCCTTGATTGCTGATGGTGTTCCCGCCTCTGATGTGTATAACGTTTTGAGCACCGAAGCTGGCGTTCAACGTGCGTTTAAGAAACTGGATACCATCAAAGATTCTGTTATTTGGTGGGAAGAGGGTGCGCAGCCGCCACAACTATTGGCTGATAAAGAAGTGGCGTTCGCGTCTGCCTACAATGGTCGCATCTTTAACGCAGCCGTTAACGAGAAGCAACCGTTCGACATCATTTGGGATGGCCAAGTGTTTGAGCTGGATGGTTGGGTTGTGCCAAAAGGTAAGTTGGACAAGGTGAAAGACTACCTCCGGTTTGCGACGGATTCGCAGCGCCTTGCTGATCAAGCCAAATACATTTCGTATGGGCCTGCACGTAACTCATCAGCAGGTATGGTGACAACCCATGCCGACTCTGGCATTGAAATGAAACCGCATATGCCAACCTATGGACCTAATTTCGCGACCGCAATTCCGAAGGACGATGTGTTCTGGGCGGATAACGGTGACGAATTGGCACAGCGCTTCAATGCGTGGTTAGTGAAATAAGTTGATGTTGTAGGCGAGGATTCGAATATCGATCCTCGCCTTTTTGCGTTTTATCTAATGGGAGAGTGTGGTGCAGGAAACTTCAGCCAACGATATTAAAACGGCAGATGGTGTATCACTTCGCGTGAGCCAACAGCGCTCAATTCGTCGTAACAAAATCAAAGCCTTCTTGCTTGTTGCTCCTTTGCTGGCCTTCTTGCTGGTGGCTTTTGTGCTCCCCATTTTTGATATGCTGCAACGCAGTGTTGAAAACCCAGAAGTGGCTACCTACATGCCGCAAACGACGGTAGCGCTCGAAAGCTGGGATGGCAATGAACTGCCGAATGAAGAAATTTATGCAGCACTGGTGTCTGATTTACAGATCGGTGCTGAAGCGAGAAACATCGGCAAAGTTGCGTCTCGCTTAAACTATGAAAAATCAGGAATGCGTTCGCTGATCATGAAATCGGCGCGAAAATCGAAAAGAATCACAGAAGGGCCATACAAAGACGCGATGGCCAAAGTGGATAAGCGCTGGATGGATATCGGCACTTGGAAGCTGATCGAGCGAGAGTCGTCGCCTTACACGCTTTCTTACTATCTTAATGCCGTTGACCTGCGTTACGACGACAACGGCGATATTGTTGCTCAACCCGAATATTTACAGATATACACCTCTCTATTTTGGCGCACGCTCTATATGAGTATGGCGATCACCTTTCTTTGCTTGCTATTGGGTTATCCCGTCGCTTATTTGTTGGCGAATTTACCTGCCAAAAAAGCCAACATGTTGATGATCTTGGTATTGCTGCCATTTTGGACGTCACTATTGGTTCGCACCGCAACTTGGATAGCCATTTTGCAGCAACAGGGCGTGCTGAACGATTTAATGGTGGGGGCGGGTGTGCTGGATGATGATAACCGCATTCAAATGATCTATAACCAAACGGGCACCTTGATTGCGATGACGCATATCTTGCTGCCGTTTATGATCCTTCCGCTTTACTCCGTGATGAAAACCATCTCGCCGAGCTATGTCCGTGCTGCCCGCTCAATGGGTGCGCCACAGGCGCTGGCGTTCCGAAGGATCTATTTCCCGCAAACCTTACCTGGCATCGGCGCAGGGTCGATTCTGGTGTTCATTCTTTCGATTGGTTACTACATCACCCCAGCGTTGGTAGGCGGTCAAACCGGTACTTTCATTACTAATTTTATTGCATATCACATGCAAACATCCCTGAACTGGGGTCTGGCAGCGGCAATTGCATCGATATTACTGGTGGTCGTGATGGTTTTGTATTGGCTTTATAACCGCCTAGTTGGCGTCGACAACGTGAAGTTAGGGTAGGAAATAACGATGGCATTACCAGAATGTGCGACGACAGGCGAAAAAGTATGGTTTGTGGTCTTTCGCGTGATTTGTGCAGGAATATTCTTGTTTCTGATTGGCCCGCTGCTCGTCATTTTACCGCTGAGCTTCAACGCTGAACCTTATTTTACCTTTACTCCTGAGATGCTGAGTTTTGATCCTGCGGGATATTCATTGCGCTGGTATGAAGATTTCTTTACGTCAGACGCTTGGCAGTCCGCCGTGAAGAACAGCGTGATTGTCGCAATCGCTTCAACGATTTTGGCGACAGTACTCGGTACCATTGCGGCACTTGGCTTATCTAGCCGCTACATGCCTTACAAAGACGTCATCATGGCGATACTGATCTCGCCAATGATCGTGCCCTTGATAATCTCTGCCGCTGCGATGTTTTTCTTCTTTTCCCGATTTCAGATGACCCACACCTATTTAGGCGTGGTGCTTGCGCACACCGCGTTGGGTATTCCATTTGTGGTGATCACTGTCACCGCCACTTTAAGCGGTTTTGACCATTCTCTAACACGTGCTGCTGCAAGTTTAGGGGCCAACCCTGTAACGACCTTCTTCAAAGTGGTATTGCCATTGGTGACGCCGGGCGTCATTTCTGGCGCACTGTTTGCGTTTATCACGTCATTCGATGAAGTGGTGGTGGTGCTGTTTATTGCGGGACCGGAACAAACCACTTTGCCTATCCAAATGTGGTCAGGCATACGGGAAGAAATCAGCCCAACAATTCTGGCTGCGGCGACCTTGCTGGTTGTGCTTTCAATTGCCTTGTTGACCACGCTTGAACTACTTCGCCGTCGCAGTGCAAGACTGCGTGGCCTTGAAGACTAACTGAACTTCACGCGATGACACACTTGTGCGGCTGCAATGCTGCGCAGGTGGTTCACACTTGTCCAAACCGTAAATTTCAATTTCTCATTCCCATGTTTATGCCATCTGTCACTCGCCAAATTTAACTAGTTTCATTTGAGATCTCTTTTCGTTTAAGGAAGATAACAATGAATTCGTGTGTCCGAAATGCAGCAATTTTCGCGGTTTTCCAGAAAGCGATTCTCCACCGTACCTGACTGATGATGCGACAGTGAGAGGTGTAACAGGGTTATATCAAGCAGGACTGGGCAATTTGAAAAAGCTGATGGAAGCGAAAAGCCAATAAACACTCTAATTATTAAATGTGTTGATAGCGCTTAGAAGACAGCGTTTAGAGCAATGAATTGAAAAAATAGTGTGTAAAACAAGAAAGCACGATGACAGTTTCATCGTGCTTTTGAAGGTTGGTGTGCCAGTCACCCATTCCCCCAAATAAGGTAACCGGCAAACCAAACTGTTTATTCATTGGCGCTTAATTGTTCAGCAGTGCTTGATTAAACACTGCTGTTCAACGTTTACTCGGCTAAAGAATGCCAGCTAGGCAATGACTTTCGTCTAGCACTTATCTTGTACCAAATGGACATCATTAAGCCGAAAATCATTCCCGTCAGAAGAGAAGCATTGACGGCGTAGTTCAACGTCACACCAAGGCTCTGCCATTGCATAAACCACATGATCACGCCCCACAACGTGCCAAACCAAACGGTGCCAACGAGAATGTTAATGCCAATATGGGCAAATTGGGGTGGTGGGACTTTTAGGCCCGCTTTTCGCACAAGGCGATAAATGATGGGGTTGATGGCTGCGCCAGAAAACCCCTTCTTAAGCAGCACTTGATGTGCGCGGTCCAATTGTTGCTCAAAATCCATGTTCATTCACTATCTACAACTCAGTGCTGAAACTATACCTAAACCATTTGCATATTGAAGAGATGCAAACGTATTTGGTGACCCTGCTCTCGTTGGGATGAGGATTTCACTGTTTTCCCGCGACATGGGTAAAACAAGACGCGTGACGAGTTCGACAAGACGTGTAATTTCTGGCTTAAGTTGGGCAGTTGTCCCATTTGTTTTGATCTGCCATTGAACGGTCTTCTACTCCAGCTAGGCTAGATGTTCTGTTCTTGCCCAAAGCGAATATTCCGCCATGAAAGTCGACTATCAAAAACGTTTGCTCCCCGTGATCCGTCACTTGGAAAAACACTTTAATCAACCCTTGAATTTGATTGAAGTTGCAGCGCTGGCCAACTTATCGCCGTATCACTTTCATCGCACCTTTAAAGCGGTACAAGGAGAAACGTTGGCTGATTACATCCGACGCTTGAGGTTAGAAGCTGCTGCCGATGATCTTTTTAAGAAAAAGCAGGCCGTGCTTAACGTGGCGCTAGAGTATGGATTTTCTTCCTCTCAAAGCCTTGCCAAAGCGTTTAATCAACACTTCGGTGTCACACCTTCGGCTTTTCGAGAGTGTGAAGATCTCCCTGCGTTTGCGACGCTTTCTCGAAACAGCAAGATTGGACACGCACTGCGCAAGATTGGAAACGCTGACACAAATGACAATCCATATACTGGCTCCAACACATCACAACGGAGTGCATATATGGAAACGCAATTATTCGACCAAGCAACACTGGCTTATGTTCGAGTCACTGGCCCTTATGGGCAAGGTTACGAAGCGGCATCAGGTCGCCTCTATCAATGGGCGGGCGCGAAAGGGCTGGCTGGCAGCACGTGTATTTTTATTTATCACGATAATCCTGAAATTACGCCTGCTGAAAAATGCCGAACTGATATTTGTTTAATGGTGCCAACAGACACAGAAGTAGCTGCTGGCATTGAGTTACAAGATTTTCCGGGTGGTCACTATGGCGTGATGCGCAAAACGATCACCGATTTCAGTCAGTACCCTCAAGCATGGGACGAGATCATGGCTGATGTGATTGCGTCGGGCTTTGAAACGGACAACCGACCTTGCTTTGAGCTTTACCACAGCTTTGACCCAAAGACACATCAAGCAGATGTGAGCTTTTGCACCGCCATTAAAATGTAAATCGCAAACCGCCCGTGAATACGGGCGGTTTTCTCTTCGGCCATAAACTCTCTCCCAAGTCTTTGATTCATCAATATGCCTAACATGATCTGTATGATTAATGAGCGCCTAGCCAGTTTTCCTCGATACAAAAAGTAAACCAACACTGATGCCTACCCCGTATTAGCAAGAGACAATGTGGTTGTATTTTACGCCTATGACACTCTTGAACTGGCATAATCGTGAGGTTTGTCGTGCTGACACTAGTGCAACGATGGCTGTTTGGATACAAGCATAATAACGACTGATATATAGACGAATGGCTGAAATTACTGAAAATACCCGTTTCAACGCAGATCAAATAAACAACTTGGTCGTCGGCGTCGCTGCCCGAATAGGTACGCATGATTCTGGTATACATAAACACAAGAAACATCAACTATTGTTGGCTTCATCGGGCTGCATGAGCATCAATTTCGCTGGCGTGTGGTGCGTTCTGCCACCTTCGCGTGCAGCGTGGATCCCTTCTGGTACTGAGCATTGCGCAGTAATGAGAAATGTCGTTGCTTATCGCTCTTTGTATTTTCAGCATTGTGTTTCTTTGACACTGCCGACAGACATTAAAATCATTGAAGTTAATGGGCTGCTGCGAGAACTCATCGAGAGAATGGCGTATTGGGAATGGGATAAATCGATTAACGAACAGCAAACGATTTTATCCGTATTTTGTGAAGAGCTTAATGCTGCAGAAGAAGAATACTTATCTCTCAAACTCCCGACTGATAGGCGCTTAAAGGTATGGTTAGAAGATGTCATGGAAGGGAAGCACTTACCAGAACCACTCACAGATATGGCAGATAAAATTGGTGCGAGCGCAAAAACCATCAGCCGCATTTTCACCCGAGAAACGGGTATGCCTTACCAATCATGGCGACAACAGTGGCGGTTACAAGCCTCTATTGAATGTTTGTCTGATGGTGCAAGTGTTTCTGAGGTTGCCAAAAAGCTGTGTTTCTCCAGTGACAGTGCTTTTATTAGTTTCTTTCGCAAGATGACGGGTGACACTCCAGGGCGATATATCTGACCTTATAGGGTGGAAATTTACACTGTAATTTAATTTGTAATGATACCCATTCTCATTTAATGTTAAGTATACGTAAATGGGAGGCTGAGTATGCAGAGCGACAGAGGCGATGAGTACACCAATCAGAGACTCAGAGAACCTGATTGTTTTGAGAGGAAATCGAGAGCTAGCGCAAAAAAGGTACAGATCGAAATAAGCGCAAACACGCTCGAACGTTTGTTTGTTCAAGGACAGCTTTGTGCCGCCGAGTTCAGTTGCTTGAATGCCGAATCAAAACAAGCCGTACAATCACTCTGCTTGAACACCTGTATGCATCGGATTTGTCGTGAAGAGAAGTTGAAAGTCGGCGAGTTTCAGATTGAAGTTACTCGTGAATATACTTGAGCAACGTCGAGATAATGTCTGGGTTGAAATCCGTCTAATTTGCCCCAATAGTGAAATGTTAATTGAATGTTTTACCCCAAATGTTGGCCAGAAAATCCATCAATTATTATTTAATCCATTCAGTGCCTTAGAGCGGTTTTGAAAAATATTTATATTTCATCACTTGAAAGTGTCATGTGTTACCTCCAAATATATCGGTGAAGAGGCTGTGGCGATATTCGTGCGACCTTGGATAATCATTAATAATTAAATAACCCATATCGCTTCATTGGAGGATATATGATGAAAACTATCGATTTGACACCGCTATACCGTAACAGTGTGGGTTTTGACCGCTTCGCGTCATTGTTGGATAACGCATTCCGTGCAGAAAGCGCGGCGGGCGGCTACCCCCCATACAACATAGAGTCTTTAGAAGACAACTACTACTCCATCACCCTTGCTGTGGCGGGCTTCACGCAAGAGGAACTTAACATCAATGTTGAGCGTGGCGTGCTCTCTATCCGTGGTGAGAAAGGCAAGGTAGAAGGTAAGAATTTCCTTTACCAAGGCATTGCTAACCGTACGTTCGAGCGTAAGTTCAATCTTGCTGATTATATCGAAGTGACGGGGGCTGATTTAGAGAATGGTTTATTAACCATTAACCTTTTGAAAATCGTGCCTGAAGCGATGAAGCCAAGAACTGTTGTGATTAATACGGCTAAGAAAAACAGTGTTGAGCCAAAAGAAGAAATGATAGCGTAACGCTTATTGGTATTAACACTGATATTGTAATGTGATAGTTAAAGGCCGAAATGTAGATTTCGGCTTTTTATTTTTTGCATGAAAGTAGTCGCACCATTCTGATGTGTTCTACTTGGGTAGATTTAGAGAGGTAAATATTTCCCACGGATATAAATCCTGCTTTTTCGTACATAGATATCGCTTGTATGCGAGCATTCAGCTCTATTTTTTTGGTGCCTAAATGATCGGCGTGTTCAACGATTCTATTCAACAGCATTGAGCCAAAGCCTTGCTGTTGAACTTCTTGTGCAACCACCATCTGTGAAATCTTCATGGAGCCGTTTGAGAGGGCACTTAACCTGCCGTAAGCAAGGATATTTTCGTGATCGGCAAAGGCAAAGTGCTGGCTGGTCGCCTCGAGATCATCAAAAACTGTTTCAAACGGGAGATGGTGCATTTCAAAAAATAGCGCATAGCGTAGTTGCAAGGCTTGTGCATAGAGTGGGGATTCAGTGGTGATCTGTTGAAAAGTTGCGGTTTCTTTACCATGCATGCTCTTTCCCTTCCCATGTTAAGAACTTTCCTGTGTGTGCAAGGGTCAGCTGGCTGGTCAGTGCAACAATGCCTTGTGCGCTTTCCTTTGCGGATATTTCAGCGTCTTCACCCCCCATGTCAGTTCTCACCCATCCTGGATGAACGGGACAGACGATGATGCCTTTCTCTTTCAATTCCAAAGCAAGTACCTGCATGACTTTGTTCACTGCTGCTTTTGAACTTCGGTAAGCATGCATGCCGACAGATTCGCGATGCAATGAGCCCATTTGACTGGATATCGTGATCACACGGGGTGAGTCACTTATAGCAAGGTTTGGTATGAGCGCACTTGTGACCATTAATGGCGCGATAGTGTTTACTCTAAATGCTTCTGCCCAACCTTTTGCGTCCATATCATGATAGGACTGGTTATCGGGTCCAATGCTGCCAGCGTTGTTAATGAGAATGTCGATGACGATACCGTCAAGTATCGAAACAAGTTCATCGATGCTTTTTTCATCAGTGACCTGTAAAGGACGCAATGAAAGTTGATTGGTCGATAACAGCGCATTGAGGGCGTCGGGCGCTGTATGGCCTCGGTAGGTCGCGAAGACTTGATTACCGCTTTCAAGGAACTGCTTAACTAACTCAAGCCCAATTCCTCGGGTTGCTCCCGTGACTAAAACTGTATTCATATGACGAGAAATTCCAATGCCTGATTTTTCAGATAGATTATATCTCATTGATAAATAGCGGAAATCAAACTCAGCAATCTACGTATCAGATCGCAAATTGCACTGTGGCGAGGAAATAACCCTGACAGTTCAATATATTACGCTTCGCAAATAAAGTTACCCACAGAAACGGTGGATAACCCTCTGGGTAACATTTAATTGATACAATTGTCATTGTGATTTTTAACGATTTGATCTTTAAATTTAGCGTGTTAACGATTTGGATTAAAACAGCACACACTTTATTCTTTGACAAAAAAAGTAATGGTTTATCGGGGTTTTGTGTATGAGTCTCACTGCTTATTCATCTTTAAAGTAGCCTAGTTTTATTGGCAAATAGTAGGCTTGTGCGGCTCATTTATGACGTATTTTCACTGGGTGGTTAATATTTGAACGGCAAGAGTGACGGTAAGGAAGTGTTGAAATCTCAGCGAAAAAAGCCCGAACAACAATGTTCAGGCGAGATGGGGTAGGTTGAGTGGCGTAAATAGCGCTAGATGGCTATTTGCTCGCCATCTATAGTCGTTATCAACGTTGCGTCCACCATTTGCGTTGTTGGTACATTCAGAGATTGTTTGAGCCCAAGACGCTCTTCTCGCGGCGGAATCCCAAAATAGTCGCGATAGCATTTACTAAAGTGCGGCGTAGAAACAAACCCACAGGCAATAGATATTTCAATGATCGATAAGTTAGTTTGATTCAGGAGCTGCCTTGCGCGGCTTAACCTTAAATGCAGATAGTAGCGCGAAGGCGAACACTGTATGTGACGTTGAAAAAGCCTTTCCAATTGGCGTCGTGACAAAAGCACCAACGCAGCCAATTCATCAATGCAAAAGGGCTCTTCAAGATTGGCTTCCATTAATGACACGGTTTCCAACAGTTTTGGTTGCGCTGTACCAATCAGGTTCCGGAGCGGCACTTTTTGAACATCTTCACTGTTTCTCACGCGCTCACACATGAACATTTCTGAAATTGCGGCACTCAGCTTATTTCCATGCTCTTGTGTCACCATGCTCAGTATCATGTCCATAGGTGCGGTCCCACCTGCACTGGTCATTCTTTTCTCACACAGGGAAAACAGCTTGTTACTGACTCTTACTGATGGGAAGGCTTCCTGAAATCCGGCCAAATTCTCCCAGTGAATGGAACATGTTTTATCTTTCATTAGTCCGGCTTTTGCTAACACATAACTACCCGTACAAATGGCACCAAGGGTTTTGTGTTTGCGATCTTGTAAAGCCAGCCAACTGAGCAATTTGGGCGTGTAGTTACGTTCGATATCAACGCCGCCACACACAACCACAATATCAACCTCTCGTTGAGTCTTAATGTGTTCGTCCACATTGATGGTTAGTGAGTCGCTAGCAGACACAGGGTGACCGTCTTCGCTCAAGGTAAACCATTCGTATAACGTTTCGCCAGACAATCGGTTGGCCATTCGCAATACTTCAATGGCAGATGCCATCGCCAGCATGGTGAAGCCATTGCAAAGGTAGAAACCAAGCCGGACAGGTTGGTGAATTGAGGATACTGAGCCCATTGATGGAACCCCTCCGTTATGGGTTTAGTGAACTAAACCGTCCATGTTTAAATTCATTACAGTTCGTATTGAAATCAGCCAGCAGTATTAGTGGCTCATAACCTCTGCGTAGGACATTGTTAACAAAAAGTAAAATGTGAACATCCAAATCTGTCCATTAAAGGCGATGTTTCTTGAAAATATGAGGAATGATGGGGCTGATTATCGAAAATGAAACACATTACTCCGCGGGTGTGTAGGAGTAATGTGTTTAGACGTGTAAACATTATTTGGGTGTGTGGAGTGAGTGAGTTTCATCCCACGGCTTTTAGCAAGATGCAGTTATTTGCAAAACGAAGCCGCCACGTTCGCCGCTAGTTTGGCGTTGTTCAGTACTAATGCAATATTTGCTGTTAAGCTGCTTCCCTGAGTTTTCTCAGCAACTTTCGCCAGCAAAAATGGGGTTGAGTCTTTGCCTTTAATGCACTTTTCATCCATTTCGGTAATAGCTTCTGCAATCACACCATTTATCAAGGCTGAAGCCATGGCGTGTTCAGGAGGGATCGGGTTGGCTATCACGACACCACCTTTCAGTGACATTGACCATTTAGCATTTAGTGCTGCAGCCACCTCTTCGGGAGAATCAAGGCGATAGTCGACGCCAAATTCGCTCTCACGGGTATAGAAAGCGGGAAGGGTATCTGTTTGGTAGCCGATCACAGGTACACCTTTGGTTTCGAGATATTCCAAAGTCAGACCTAAATCCAAGATAGATTTGATACCCGCACAAACGACAGCAACATTGGTTTGAGCAAGCTCCTCCAAATCAGCAGAGATATCGAAAGTGGTTTCAGCGCCGCGATGAACGCCGCCAATACCGCCTGTCGCGAACACGCGAATGCCAGCCATATCCGCCAAAATCATCGTGGATGCGACCGTGGTTGCGCCGTCACATCGGTTTGCCACAATAAACGGAATATCGCGGCGACTGGTTTTTATGGCGTCCTGACCGCGCTTACCGAGGTAAGTAATTTCTTCTTGCGAGAGTCCAATTTTTAAACGGCCCTTGAGAATCGCAATCGTTGCCGGCACGGCACCATTGTCTCTTACAGTTTGCTCAACGCGTAACGCTGTTTCGACATTTTCTGGGTAGGGCATACCGTGGGAAATAATGGTGGACTCAAGCGCTACAACAGGCTGACCAGCATCTAAGGCGGCTTTTACGTCAGGATGTATATCGAGATAAGGATTTAGCATAAGACGCCCTCAATGCGTTGTTGAACCAAAAGTTCGGTAATGTCTGGGTTAATGGTGTTGATGTGTTCCATGGCAAGCGCGGAGCAACTTGCAGCAAACTCGCAAGCGTCGGCTTCTTTCATGCCTTGTAGTTGGCCGTGTACGAGGCCAGCTAAAAACGCATCACCTGCACCATTGGTATTAATGATGTGCGACGTAACAGGGCGGATAAGGCGTTCTTCTCGGGGTGTTCGGAACAAGATGCCGTCAGCTCCCATACTAAGAAACAGCCGTTGAACACCGTGTTGGATAAACCAATCCGCCATTTCGTCGATGTCTGATTCGGATTCCACCGTCATTCCGGAAATCATCTGCGCTTCCACCAAGTTAGGTTTCAGGGTGTGGATGTGTGACAAATAAGGGCGGGCTTTCATCGCTTTGGTTGCTGACACTGTGTCGAGATAAATAGCCTGATCACTAAAGTTGCTAAACACATAAGCCAACACGGTATCGCTGAGGTTGGTGTCCAGCACTATTGCTTCTGCGTGGCGAATCATCTCTGCCTGTCGGCTGATCAGAGAAACATCTAGTTTGTCGAGAATAGACATATCCGCGACTGCAGCGAGCATATCGCCATCATGGTCAAGCAACGACAAATAGGTAGAAGTGATTTCGTTTTCTAAGACGCTGACCCCGCGAACATCGACGCCAGCACGACGCGTGATATCTCGTACCATGCTGCCGTAAGTGTCATCTCCTACCACAGAAATGAGTTTGACGTCTGTGCCTAATCGCGCCAGGTTTTCCGCGATATTGCGCCCAACGCCGCCTGCTGAATGAGAAATATTACCAGGGTTAGAGTCTCTAGGAATCAATTCGGCATTGGGTTGGCCTAACACATCAATGTTGGTGCCGCCAATGACCACCACATATCGTTGTTGGTCCACAATGTATCCCTTGCCGCGAATCACGCCTTTTTTGGTCATATTCATGATATGAACCGCCACTGAAGATCGGCTGATATTCAGTAACTTGGCAATGCGCTGTTGCTGAATAAAGGGGTCATCTTTGATCAGTTGCAGGATTTCATCTTCACGGGTGGTCATAGCCTCTCACCTAACATCTGTTTAGATAGTAAACAAATGTTAGTTTTTATCTTGCTGTGTAAACTGTCAATTGTTACTGAGCAATAATTAATCAAAGTGTGATGGTGAAATGAAAATATGCTGAATTATTAGTCATTTCCCAATGGCCTTGCGTAGGCTCATAGGTCGTAAAACGGGTAAAAGTGGTCTCATTTCGAGAACAGGAGGAGGCGTAAATACCACTACACTTAGGAAGACGAGTTCGCTTAGCAAGGAAGGCAAATGGATAACTCTGCGTCACAGCCAGCATTACATCGCTCGCTGACAGAACAAGAATATCAAGCCGTCAATGAAGCGCTAAATGCGCTAAAGGCCAAACAAGGTGCATTGCTGCCAGTACTTCATCACATTCAAGGGGTGCTGAATTATGTGCCTCCATCATCGGTTCCGGTGATCGCCAGAGGGCTGAATCTTTCCGATGCCGACGTGCATGGTGTGATTAGCTTCTATCACGAGTTTCGTCATACCCCGCCGGGAGCCCATGTCATTCAAATTTGTCGCGCAGAGTCGTGTCAGTCAATGGGCTCGCGTTCACTTGAACAGCATGCGTGTTCACGCTTAGGTATCGAATACCATCAAACCACGCGAGATAACAATTTCACGTTGGAGCCTGTCTATTGCCTTGGAAATTGCATGAACTCACCGGCTGTGAGGGTGGACGATCAAATCTATGGCGACATGACAGACGAAGAGTTTGACCTCCTGCTTAACGGGTTACTGACACAAGTGATAGAGGTAAAAGCGCCATGAGTTATCGAATATATATCCCGCTTGATACGTCTGCCGTCTCTCGCGGTGCCGATCAGGTTGCTGATCACATGTTGCACAGTGCAGCCAACCTTGGTGAAGACATTGTCGTGGTTCGCACGGGGTCGCGCGGTATGTTCTGGCTTGAACCGATGGTTGAAGTGGAATCTGAGCAAGGGCGCATCGCGTTCGGCCCTGTGACGCCAGATGACGTTGACGCCTTGTTAGCACTTCGCTTTTTCGACCCAGATGGCAACGGCGATGCAGGGCTAAATCACCCGTTGTGTCTTGGCGTTACCGAAGACATTTCTTATATGAAGAAACAACAGCGATTGACCTTTGCCCGTGTAGGCATTGTTGATCCGCTGGATATTGATGATTACCAAAAGCACGGCGGGTTTGTCGGGCTTAAAAATGCGTTGGCATTGTCCTCGCAAGGCATTTTGGACGAAGTCAAAGCATCGGGCTTACGTGGACGCGGCGGAGCGGCGTTCCCAACAGGTATCAAATGGCAGACAGTGGCGGATCAAGTCGATCGCCAAAAGTATGTGATTTGCAACGCCGACGAAGGGGATTCCGGCACCTTTGCAGACCGCATGCTAATGGAAGGCGACCCGTTCACCTTGATTGAAGGGATGATCATTTGCGCCATGGCGGTGGGGGCAAATTATGGCTATGTGTATACCCGATCTGAATATCCCAAAGCGTGTGACATTTTCCAAAAAGCCATTGATACGGCCAAAGCCGCAGGTTATTTAGGCGATAACATTTGCGGTTCTCATTGTTCGTTTGAACTCGAGTTGCGCGTCGGCGCTGGGGCGTACATTTGCGGCGAAGAAACCTCGCTGATGGAAAGCCTTGAAGGAAAACGTGGACTGGTAAGAAGCAAGCCGCCTCTGCCTGCGATTCAAGGGTTATTCGATAAGCCAACGGTCATCAACAACGTGATATCCCTAGCCTCGATCCCCACCATCATGGCGCAAGGGGCTGAGTATTATCAGAACTTCGGTCAAGGACGTTCGCTCGGCACCATGCCCATCCAACTGGCCGGCAACCTCAAACAAGGGGGCTTGTTCGAACTTGCGTTTGGGGTGTCAATTCGTGAATTACTGTTTGAATTCGGTGGCGGTAGCAAAACCGGCAGGCCGCTAAAAGCCGTGCAATTGGGTGGTCCGTTGGGCGCGTATTTGCCGGAATCAGAATGGCACATCGACATGGATTACGAAGCACTATCCACCAAAGGTGCCATGTTAGGGCACGGGGGTATTGTCGCCTTTGACGACCGTACTGACATGAGCCAAATGGCGCGATTTGCGATGGAATTTTGCAGTATTGAATCATGTGGTAAATGTACGCCGTGTCGTATTGGTGCGGTGCGCGGTGTGGAAGTGATCGACCAGTTAATGACCGAAACCGGTGAAGCGAAAGCAGAGAGTGAGATTTTGCTGCGCGATCTTTGTGAAACCATGGAACAAGGCTCGCTTTGCGCCATGGGTGGCATGACGCCTTACCCGGTCAAAAGTGCGCTGAAATACTTCCCCCTTGATTTTGGACTTGCCGAGCAGGCAGACCAATGAGTTTTAGATAACCTAGCGAAGTCAGCGCAATAGCGCGGCAAGGAGCAAAGCAATGGTTGAGTATTACATTCCCATTGAGCAAGACCGCAAGGATTTTGGCACGCTTGCCATTACAGGCGAAGATGTGCAGACAGTGACCCTTTCGATTGATGGTTGGCCTGTCACCGTGCCACAAGGCACGTCTGTGATGCGTGCCGCTTCAACCTTGAACATTCAAATCCCCAAACTGTGCGCAACAGATAGCTTGGATGCGTTTGGTTCTTGCCGATTATGCGTGGTTGACATTGAAGGCATGCGCGGTAAACCGGCCTCATGTACGACGCCTGTTGCTGAAGGCATGGTAGTGACCACCGAAAACAGTGCGCTTAAAAAGTTACGACGTAACGTCATGGAGTTATATATCTCAGACCATCCGCTTGATTGTCTGACGTGTGCGGTGAATGGCGATTGCGAATTACAAGACATGGCAGGTGCCGTTGGACTTCGTGATGTTCGCTATGGATTCGATGGTGAGAATCACCTCAACATGGAAAAAGACACCTCGAATCCGTATTTCACCTTCGATACCAGCAAATGCATCGTGTGTTCGCGCTGTGTGCGTGCTTGTGAAGACATTCAAGGCCAGCATGCGTTAACGGTTAACGGTCGTGCGTTTGAATCCCGTATTGTGGCGGGCGATAACAATTTCATGGAATCTGAATGCGTGTCCTGCGGTGCGTGTGTGCAAGCTTGCCCAACAGCGGCGCTGACAGAAAACAGCGTGATTGAACAAGGTACGCCGAGTCATTTTCGCATTACCACTTGTGCCTATTGTGGCGTCGGTTGTTCGTTTCGTGCGGAAATGCGCGGCGATCAGTTAGTGCGTATGGTGCCGAACAAAGACGGCAAGGCCAATCAGGGGCATTCGTGCGTGAAAGGGCGCTTCGCCTTTGGTTATGCAACTCACAAAGATCGCATGCTGGATCCCATGATCCGCGAATCAATCGATCAGCCTTGGCGCAAAGTGAGTTGGGATGAAGCCATTACTTTTGCTGCCAATCGTCTAACCAACATTCGTGATAAGCATGGCGTGAATGCCTTGGGCGGTATTACCTCGTCTCGTTGTACCAACGAAGAAACCTATCTGGTACAGAAACTGGTGCGAGGAGCCTTTGGCACGAACAATGTCGATACTTGCGCCCGCGTCTGTCACTCGCCAACAGGGTATGGCCTTAAAACCACCCTTGGTGAATCCGCAGGAACACAAACCTTCGACTCCGTGCAGTTGGCCGATGTCGTTATCGTGATTGGCGCAAACCCGACTGACGGTCACCCTGTGTTTGCCTCCCAACTAAAACGTCGATTACGGGCGGGTGCCAAGCTGATCGTGATTGATCCGCGTGAAATTGATTTAGTGAATGCGCCGCATGTGCGTGCGCAATATCACCTACAACTTCGTCCGGGAACCAATGTGGCGGTATTGAATGCGCTCGCGCATGTGATCATCAAAGAGGGTCTGGAAGATTTACCGTTTATTGAAGAACGTTGCGATATCGCTGAGTACAACAAATGGCGCGAATTTATCGCTCAGCCTTCCCACGCGCCTGAAGTGATGGAAAGCGAAACAGGGATACCCGCGATGCTGATCCGCGAAGCGGCACGGCTTTATGGCAAAGCGGGCAATGGCGCGATTTACTATGGCCTAGGTGTTACTGAACACAGTCAGGGAAGTTCGGCAGTCATGGGTATCGCCAACCTTGCCATGGCAACGGGTAACCTTGGTCGAGAAGGTGTCGGTGTGAACCCGTTGCGCGGTCAAAACAACGTGCAGGGCAGTTGCGATATGGGGTCGTTTCCTCATGAGTTACCGGGTTATCGACACGTGTCTGATCCTGCAGTGCGAGCGCTGTTTGAAAGTGAATGGGGCGTGCCCATCGACAGCGAGCCAGGTCTTCGCATTCCCAATATGTTTGATGCTGCCATAGCGGGTCGATTCAAAGCTTTGTATGTGCAAGGTGAGGATATTGCACAATCGGACCCTAATACCCAACACGTAGAAGCCGCGCTTTCCGCGCTGGAGTGTCTTATCGTGCAAGACATCTTCCTCAACGAAACCGCCAAATTCGCCCATGTGTTTTTACCAGGCGCAACTTTCTTGGAAAAAGATGGGACATTTACCAACGCCGAAAGACGTATCTCTCCAGTTAGGAAAGTGATGGCACCTTTGTCAGGCAAAGGTGATTGGGAAGCAACGGTCGCCTTGTCTAACGCCCTTGGGTTTGAAATGAACTACAGCCACCCATCAGAAATCATGGATGAAATAGCACTCCTTACACCGACCTTTCATGGCGTGAGCTATGAAAAACTGGATGAGTTGGGGTCTATTCAATGGCCGTGTAATGAAGAAGCGCCTGACGGCACACCTACCATGCACATCGGTAGCTTTGTGAAAGGAAAAGGCAGCTTTGTCGTCACTGAATATGTGGCGTCGGAAGAGAGAGTGAACAAACGCTTCCCGCTCATTTTGACCACGGGTCGAATACTCTCACAATACAACGTGGGCGCGCAGACACGTCGAACAGACAACTCGCAATGGCACACTGAAGATGTATTGGAAATTCACCCATTGGACGCGGAAGACCGCGGTATTACTGATGGCACGCCAGTCAGTGTAGGTAGCCGAGCAGGGGCCGTAACCCTTCAAGCGAAAATTAGCGAACGTATGCAGCCCGGCGTGGTTTATACCACCTTCCATCATCCTGTTTCTGGCACTAACGTGATCACTACCGAAAACTCAGATTGGGCAACAAACTGCCCTGAATACAAGGTCACGGCAGTGCAGGTGAAAATTGCGGTGGCGCAGGGCGATTGGCAGGCGCGTTTCCAAAAGTTTGATGAAGAACAGCAAGCGCATTTGTCGGCAGCGACGCAAGATGGAGAGTCCTGAATGGAACACAATATGAACGGCGAGCTGATACGAAATCAGCGTTTGTATGATATGGCTAACCAAATCGCGGACAACCTCATTCATGGCAGGGATGAGGCTGACACCGTCGACGAAGTGGCTTCGCACATTCGCCGGTTTTGGTCGCTCGACATGAAAGAAAGCTTGTTTGATGCGGTGGGTTCGGAAGCGTTGAACCCAATCGCCAATTCGGCAGCAGAAAAACTGGCGATCGACTACCGCAAATAGTTAGCTTAAGTCTCAGATGGGCTAGGCGGTGGCTTCCGCGTCTTCGCGCTTTGCCACTTTATGGCCTTCTTCTGTCACGCCATTTTTCCAGTAGCTGCTGATGTAAATGTTGTCGCGCTCTACGCCTTTTTCATTGCGAAAATACTGGCGAAGTGTCCGCATGGAATCAAACTCGCAGGCACACCAGACGGCGGCTTCGCCATCAAGCCATGTTTTTTGCACAACGTGTGAGGCAAGAGAATCGTTTTGGCCTTTCACGATCCATTCCACGCTCATGCCTTCTGGGGCATCGAGCGTTTGTATGTCTTCTTTCGAGAGTACTTCAATCACAGCATAGCCTTTGGCGTTTTTGGGCAACGCACTGATTTTCACAGACAGGGCAGGCAACGCCGTCATATCTGCCACCATAAAGAACCAGCCTGCTTCTTGATTGATAGTTTGAATGGTGCCGGGGCCTGCAATGTTAATGGTGTCGCCTTGTTTGGCATTCATCGACCAACGCGCGGCATGACCACAACCGCAGTCATTGACGTTGTGCCTTACAAAATCAACAGTGACGGTATGTGCGCTTAGATCAATAGCGCGAATGGTGTAAGTGCGAAGAACGGGGCGTTCGCTGTCTGCCAATGTGCTCAAATCGGTACTGCCATTGGGTGTAAACATCAGCTTGATATAGCCACCTTCGCAATTGGAAGGAAAGCGTGACAACCCTTCACCGTGAAGGACAATACGCTGCATGTTAGGTGTGATTTGCTCAGAAGATTGAACGACAAGCGAAGTAGGGCTGGGTTTATTCATTCTTGTTCTCGTGGTTTTTAAGACGACTGGACTGTGCCTACAATAAGATCACTCAAAGAACTTATCAATGATAACAATTATCATTTGCATAAATTTACATTTGAATAATATCAGTTAGGGATCAACGCAAACTAAAGTCCAAGCCATCGTCGTTTAGGGTGACAACTTTGTGTTGCGTAAGAGATGTTTGCGCCGCTAAACCCATTACCACGGCTTTTAAGCCATCTTCCAGCGTGACTTCTACCTCTTGTTCGCCCCAAATAGCACGTTGAAATCTTTGATGCTGATAGAAAGTCGAGCCATTGTGATCGCCCGCTTCAAGCAGGGCGGAGTCAACGGGCACATCCATGACTTTAGGCCCCTTAGGGTCTCGTGGGCTGGAAATCACCTGCGGCACGGGCGCATCACCTAGCGTATCTGTTGGCCAAAATCGACCCGGTCCCGGCACTAAGCATTCGACTTTCCCTTTGTCGCCGACCACACAGATCTCTTCTTGATACCGTGAACCTTCAGCAAACATGCAAAGTTCTAAGCTGGCGCGGGTGTGGTTGTCGAATTCGATGGTCACCATGGCATTGTCGATAATGTCTGGCGTTTTCCCTTCATATTGCTCGTCTCGATGATTCACTGCCTGATTACCAGAGGCAAATACGCGCACGGGATTGGCGTTCGCCATGAGGCGCATTAAATCGAAAAAGTGGCAGCATTTTTCGACTAAAGTGCCGCCTGTTTTTTGGTTAAAGCGGTTCCAATCATCGATTTTATGCAAGAAAGGAAAGCGGTGCTCTCGAATGGAAAACAAGTGGCGCTGCCCGATTTCACCGCCATGAATCAGTGAAAGCAATAAGGTGATGGGCGGCATGTAGCGATATTCCATCGCGACCCAAATGGGCGCAGGGTAATTGGCGGCTGCTTCACTGAGTTTTTTCACATCATCAATGTGAGTGCAAATCGGCTTTTCTATCAGAATGGGCAAGGTACAGCGGCTCATAATGCCAAGCAGTTGCTCCGCATGTTGAAAGTTAGGTGTCACGACAACGAGCGCATCCACATCGTTTGCTTCAAGCAAGGCATCCAGATCCGATACCGCACGTGCACTGGGAACGAGCGCTTGGGCTTTTTTGAGCATGTCAGGGTTTGGCTCGGCAAGCACAGTGATCTCAGCATGATCAAGTAACTGAATATTGCGGATGTGTTCTTGTCCCATCATGCCGCAACCAAGAATGCCGTAACGGATTGGATGTCGTTTTGTCATTTTTCCTTACCTTCCTTGTACTGTTAATCCATGTGATGGCGTAGTCTCGAGCGGCATGGGGTCATGTCCAGCGCGCGGCATAGCGCACTTTTTCTGGGTCATACCAAGTGAATGAGACTTCATCGATACGATCATGGTTTGACCAACTTAACCTTTCTATGTAGCCGCAAGCGCTGCCAATGTCAGGCGCGAAATCTGCGTGTTTCCAGTCCGGTACGTGACCGACGGTGATGCTGTCTTGCACGCGTGAAATCCAAAACCCGAGCTTGTCGCGGTAATACACGTAGAGCGATTCCACCACTTCTTCGGGGGTGACGTGCTCAATGTGGCGACCATCAATCCAAATTTCTTCCATAGCAGCAGGTTGCTGATCCAATTTTCTAAGCCGTCTGAAGCGCCATAAAGGGGCATTAGACGGCAGCCCCAACAATGAAGCGACGTGGGTATTGCTGAGTCGTTCAACGTTCAAGATATCGGCATTCGGAAGTCCGCCACCGCTTTGCAATTCAAGGCGGAAGAAGTGATACACCGCACTGTTATCGGGTGTGGTTTTTACATAGGTGCCTGAACCTTGTTTACGTTCCAACAGCCCGTTGTTTTCAAGCTCGGTCAGCGCTTTTCTTAACGTGCCTACGGCGACGCCGAGTTTCTTCGCGAGTTCGGCTTCTGTCGGTAAGCGTTCACCTGGCAGCCAATACCCAGCAGAGATTTCCCTGCGTAACAATTCACTGATTTGAATGAACAGGGGTAATCGGGTTGATTCACTCATTTCTTATATTCTCAAAAAAAATAATCGTTTTAATTCTAGATAGTTAGAGGCGGATTATCTGTGAAAGATACGAGATCTTGATTTAATACATTCATCATTGATTTACTTTTCTTGGTTATCTTATAGCATTTATTAACAAATCATTCACTATTCATTTTCATATGAAGTGTGTGAATAGTTAGCCAAGAAAAACGGTTTAAGGTCTAAGGATCAGGAGAATAGCGATGAGTGTAGTGCCCATCACAAGTGCAGGATTGGATGCCTCAGAGGTTTCGTGGTTTGCGCCCTTGTGCAGTGATGATTATCGATATCTGGGTGTACCAGAAGGACGTCTGCGAAGCAGTTGGGAAAACACCCGCGATATCGTGTTGATGGCGGAGCAGCAGGGCTTTCGTAACATTTTATGTCCGTCATCTTATCAAGTAGGCCAAGACACCCTGACGTTTGCATCGGCCATGGCGCCGTTGACGGATCGCATCAATATGCTGGCAGCCATTCGTTGCGGCGAAGTGCATCCCGCTATGTTGGCGCGCACGGTGGCAACCCTTGATCACATCATGAAAGGGCGCTTAACCCTGAATGTGATTTCTTCTGATTTCCCTGGTGAGAAAGCCGACAGTGCTTTCCGATATCGTCGCTCGAAAGAAGTGGTCGATATTTTGCGTCAAGCGTGGACACAAGATGAGATTCGCTATGACGGTGAGGTGTACAAATTGAGCGAAATATCTACCGACCCTGTGCGCCCGTATCAACAAAACGGCGGGCCATTACTGTATTTCGGGGGCTACTCACCCGATGCACTCGAGCTTTGTGGCTCTGAATGCGATGTGTATTTGATGTGGCCAGAAACCGAAGACATGCTCGAAAAGCGAATGCGCGCGGTGAACGATGTCGCTCAACGACACAATAGGACCTTGGACTATGGTCTGCGGGTTCACATGGTGGTGCGTGATACTGAAGCGGAAGCCAGAGAGTATGCTGAATCGCTGGTATCAAAATTGGATGATGAATTTGGTCGTTCGATTCGAGACCGTGCGCTAGACGCAAAAAGCCTCGGTGTTGCGCTGCAGTCAGAGCAACGTGATCACGCGGATCAATTTGGTTTTACGGAGCCAAACTTGTGGACAGGTGTTGGCCGCGCCCGCTCGGGGTGTGGTGCTGCGCTGGTGGGCAGTGTCGATCAAGTATTAAGCAAAATAGAGCGCTATCAAAAGATGGGAATCCGCTCGTTTATCTTCTCGGGTTACCCGCACAAAGACGAATGTGAAATTGTTGGGCAGAAAATCCTGCCAGAATTGAAAACGTGCTCATTGCCTGATGAATATGGGCGAGTACCTGCAACCACGCCAGCAACACCGTTGGGTGTAGGAGAGCGAAAATGAAATACAGTGAACTTCATCCAAGCCTGTCGGCATTTAGCCGTATTGTGTATGGCGCGTGGCGATTGGCCGATGACTGCGACACCTCTGAAGCGCATGTTCGCGCCAAAGTGGATGCCTGTTTAGAGCAGGGTATCACCACCTTTGATCACGCCGATATTTATGGGGACTACGCCTGTGAAGCGGTGTTTGGGCAGGTGCTGGCGGCAAAACCGTCTCTGCGGGAACAAATCCAACTCGTGAGTAAATGCGACATCATGCTGCTCTCTCAGCGTTATCCTCAGCGTCGCGTGAAGCACTACGACACCTCGGCGGCACATATTCGCCAATCAGTGACCCAATCGCTGAAAAACCTCAACACAGACTATCTGGATCTCGTGCTGATACATCGCCCAGATCCCTTCATGGATCATATCGAAACAGGGCAAGCGCTTGACGCTTTGGTTAACGAAGGCTTAGTGAAAGGCGTGGGCGTGTCGAACTTCCAGCGTTGGGATTGGGATTTACTGCAATCGGGTATGAGCCACCCTTTGGTGACCAACCAGATTGAAATGAACCTGCTGACACGAAACAGCTTTACCGACGGCACGCTCGCGTTTATGCAGCAATATGGCGTGACGCCGATGGCGTGGTCTCCCCTTGCTGGCGGCGAATTGTTTGGTCATGGGGAAGCCGCGTTACGCGTCAGACCCTTGCTAGAAAGAGAAGCCGAGCGGTTTGGTGTTGGCATTGATGCCGTGGCAACCGCATGGTTACTGGCACACCCTGCGGGCATTTTGCCGGTGTTGGGTACGAATAATCTGTCGCGCATTCGCACCGCCAGCGATGCATTGAACGTGTCGATAGACAGAGAAACATGGTTTGAATTGTGGACGGCAGCCGCCGGGGAGGAAGTTGCATGAGTCGTGAACTGAGAAACGCACTCTCTTGTTTTGCAACGGGCGTGACTGTGATTACAGCACGACATGATGATCAAGACTTTGGGTTGACGTGTTCGTCGTTTAATTCGGTCTCGCTCGACCCTGCGATTGTGCTGTGGAGCATCAATCGAACCTCGACATCTAAGAGCCCTATACTCGAATCTGGTGGGTACACGGTGAGCGTGTTGGCTGTTGAGCATTCCGAGCTTGCCATGAAGTTTTGTCGTGACAGCCACGATGAACGTTTCAATGGAGTCGCTATTGAGCGTGCGCCCAGCGGTCGCGCCATCATCGAAGGTGCAGTGGCGTGGTTTGACTGTGATTTGAATGGCGTTATTGCGGCGGGTGATCACGATATTTTACTGGGTAAAGTCACCGAGTTTAGTTCGCAGCAAGACAGTGCAGGTTTGGTATTTGAACGCAGCCGATTTGGGCGGGTTGGAGAAGTGGCGTAATGACAGTGGTGACGTCGTTTGTAACGGCACTGGAAAAGCTGAATGACAAATTAGACAAGATTGGCGCGTCGATTGCGTGGGTGCTGGTGGCCTTAATGGTGTCTAGCATTCTGCTGCAAGTGGTGTGTCGGTATGTCTTCAATTCAGCGCTACCTTGGCCAGAAGAAGTCGCCAGAGCGCTAATGATATGGATGATGGCATTGGTAGCAGGGCAGGCCTATCGCAAAGGTATGTTTGTGTCGATTGACATGCTCTACAACTATGTGCCGTTTTCTGTGGCGCGCGCGATAAAAATCATTCTGTTAGTACTGGCTTTCGCTGTGCTTGTTCAGTTGTGTGTGGTTGCGATTGAGTTCTTTGATCGAGGTTTCCGCACGCGAGCGGCTTCCTTCCCATTAAAACGCGCATGGATATACCTCGCCATGCCCGTGTGCTTCGGCACCATGTTGCTGGCCAATATAGAAATGCTGCTTAAAGCGTTCATGGATAACAAAGAAAATGCCATCACTGCGCAAGCAGAGAAAGGATGAGCAACCGGGACTGATTTACCTAAGGATATGGTTGTAGATGTTGATCTTCTTTTTACCTCTGTTTTTATTGCTTCTTCTGATCGGCATGCCAGTGTTTTTTGCGCTGCTCGCCGCGCCCGGCATCATGTTGTATGCAGAAGGCATGGATCGTGATATCCCGTTGTTGTTTCGCAATATTTACAACGGCATTGATTCGTTCCCCCTCATGGCAATTCCCTTCTTTATGCTCGCTGGCGAGGTGATGAACCGAGGCGGTATCACCATGAGCCTCGTGAATTTTTCGCAATCATTCATTGGACATGTGCGCGGAGGATTGGCGCATGTCAACGTCATGTCGAGCATGTTGTTTGCGGGTCTGTCTGGTTCGGCTGTAGCAGACACCTCTGCCATTGGTTCCATGATGATCCCCGCGATGGAAAAGAACGGCTATTCGCGTAAATTCGCAGCGGCGATTACGGCAGCGTCTTCGGTGATCGGCCCCATTATTCCGCCATCCGGCATCATGATCATCTACGCCTATACCATGGAAATTTCGGTGGCGGCTTTGTTCGCAGCAGGGGTGATACCTGGGCTGATGATTGGTGGTGGCCTGATGTTGTTGATCGCCTTGATGGCGAAGCGTCAAAACCTGCCCATAGCCAGTGAAAAGGCCACATGGAAGCAGCGCGGTACAGCCACCAAAGCGGCGTTCTGGCCACTGCTTACGCCAGTGATCATCTTGGGCGGTATCCTCGGCGGTATTTTCACCCCAACAGAAGCGTCTGCCGTTGCCGTGCTATATACCTTGGTGGTTGGCATGTTCGTGCTTCGCACTATCAGTTGGAAAGACATTCCTGACATTTTCACCCGAAGCGCGAAATCATCAGCGGTTATTTTGTTGTTGGTTGGTTCGGCGTTGGCCTTCAAAACCGTGGTTTCGCTCTCTCATGCCGCAGAAGCCATGGCGGCATGGACGCTAAGTATCAGTGAAAACCCACTGATCCTCCTTTTTCTTATCAATATTCTGCTTTTTATTGTTGGCATGTTCCTCGATGCAGGGCCAGCCATCATTATTTTGGGGCCTATTCTGGCACCGGTTTTTGTCAGTTTAGGCATCGACCCTGTGCATTTCGCCATCATCATGAGTGTCAATCTCACGGTGGGTTTGGCGACGCCGCCGATGGGGTTGGTGCTGTTTGTCGCGTCGAGTGTTTCTGGCGTCAAAGTCGAAACCTTGTCCCGCGCCATCTTGCCGTTTTTGGCGGTTGAGGTGGCGGTGATTTTCCTCATTACGTTTTTCCCTGCTCTTTCAATGACCATCCCGCAATGGCTGGGATTGGCTCAATGAGTGTGGGTTTCTAGCAACCGAGAACGTGAGTTCTTACCTTAACAAGTGCAGCAGAACGCTGATGATCACGGAAGTGAAAGGTGAAGTATGAATAAAACAGTAAATCAGGTGCGTAATGCATTAAAGGGAAGTGCACTGGCGCTGTTCGCGGGGTTAATGACCACCGCAGCCCTGTCAGTTCCGGCTATGGCCGCAGATTTCAACCTTCGTGCAGTCGCAAACTCGAATGAAAACGATGAAGACTATGATGGCTTGGTCGTATTCAAAGATTTTGTGGAGGCGCACTCTAACGGCAAGATCAAAGTTGACCTGTACATAGGTACGCAGCTTTGTGGTAACGGTACTGAGTGTATCCAAGCAGTAGAAGATGGCTCAGTGGATATCTACATATCGACATCAGGTGGCGCTGCGAACATGTTCCCGTACATTCAAGTATTGGATTTGCCCTACCTGTTACCGGATGACCGTACCGCAGAAGCGGTATTGCAAGGCGACTTCGTGCGTGAATTGCGCAAAGCAATCTTGGCTGACACTGACGACAAATTACGTTTGATGGCCATTGGTAACACCGGCGGTTGGCGTAACTTTGCCAACACCAAGCGCACGGTGAAACAGCCAAGTGATTTGGAAGGGCTGAAAATTCGCACCGTGGTGGCTGATTTACCGCAAGAGCTGGTTAAATCACTGGGCGCTAGCCCAACACCGATCCCATGGCCTGAGCTTTATACCTCATTTCAAACGGGTGTTGTAGAAGGCTCTAAAAATGGCATTACTGACATCATGGGCATGAAGTTCCCAGAAGCTGGTCTCAAATACGTCACCTTGGACGGACACGCCTACATGTCAGCCCTGTGGTACATGAATAACGAAGCCTTCTTAGACATGCCAATAGCGCTGCGCAAAGTGATTGTTGACGGTTTCCGCGCGCTACAGCAAGCGACGTTTGCCTCACCGAAACGTAAATCCATTGCAGCGTATGATGCCTTTAAGAAAGCAGGCGGCACGCTTTACGTTCCAACGCCTGCCGAAAAAGCCAAGTTTCAGGAAGCTGCTGCGCCTGTATATTTGTGGTTTCAAGAGAACGTCAAAGACGGCAAGAAATGGTTTGAGTTACTTGAGGTTGAATCTCAAAAAGCCCAACAGCAGATTGCAGGGGCGGATAAAGCCGACCTTTCTTAATGTTTATGTTCCAATTGCTTAAATGAAAATCAGCCCAGATGGGCTGATTTTTTTTCGCCAATATGGCTACTCTCGTCGAGGCAGTTATTGAACCAAGATAGTTAGCTAATCACCCCAATGAAATAGGGAATGATCAGGGCATTGGCTAAATCAATAAAGAATGCACAGACCAAAGGCACAATGATGAAAGCTTGATGTGAGTTACCGTACTTTTGCGCCACGGCTGACATGTTTGCCATTGCTGTTGGTGTAGAGCCGAGCGATATGCCACCAAACCCGGCACAAACCACTGCAGCATCATAGGTTTTGCCCATTAAAGGGAAGACAACAAATACCGCAATGCTTACTGCAATCAAGAACTGAGCGGCCAAAATAATGAAGAGTGGTCCTGCTAAATCTACCAAAGCCCACAACTGCATGCTCATGAGCGACATCGACAGAAAAGCGCCTAGTGCCATGTCTGCAATCAATGCGACAGCGGGTTGACGGGATGGCCAGCGAGTACCGGTTAAACGAGGGTAAGAAGACGGAATAAGGTTAGAAATTAAGATACCTGCAAACAAGCAACTAACAAACAGGGGAAGATCCAAACCGAGCCCAGATATCACTTCGTTGAGCACTGCGCCCAAAATAATACAGAGATGGATGGCGAGCATCGCATCTAAAAAATCATAAGACGTGATACGCGTTTCTTTGGAATCTTGGCAAGTACCGACATCCACCTTCTCGCCCTCATTGGCTTTCAAGTTGTGTTTGTTGATGAGGTATTTTGCGATGGGTCCACCCATCAAACTGGCAAGAATGAGTCCAAAGGTCGCGCAGGCAATGCCAACTTCCATTGCTGTATTGAGGTCGAAAGCTTCACCAATTTTTGGTGCCCATGCGATGGCTGTGCCGTGACCGCCAATGAGAGACACAGACCCACTCAGCAAACCAAATGCCGCGGGCTGATCAAGCGCTAAAGCGAGGCCTATTCCCGTTATATTTTGGATGAACATATAACCAATGGTGATACTCAACAAAATGATAAGGGGTTTGCCGCCTTTGAAGAGATCTTTCAAGCTGGCATTAATACCAATGGTGGTAAAGAAGTAAACCAACAGCAGGTCGCGTGTGGCGAGATCAAAAGAGATATCAACCTGAAATGCATAGTGAACAACCGCAAAAAGCAGTGAAACCAGAATACCGCCTGAAACAGGCTCTGGAATGCTGAACTCTTTTAGCCAGTAACTCATTTGAGTTAATCGCCGGCCTAAGAAAAGAACGATGATACCGAGTGTAACGGCGAGAAATGATTCGATGTGCAAGAAACCGTCAACGAAGTTCATGACAATCCTTTTCATAATTAAGCATCGGATTGCGCATCATAACGATGTTTGACTCTCGCTATTTTGTTAGCAAGTTAGAGTGTGAGATGACTCGCGGATATTCGCTAGATAATCACTTTAGAATCAGTGGCTTGAGCAGGGTGCGTTCCTTTGGTTGATTGCATAGTCAAAAGAACGCAGATGTCTGTTTGGTGCAAGAACAGCGGAGCAATACACGGCTATTTTCCTGCTGACAAACAAACGCGTTTAGTGCCGAGACGGCTCGAATAATGTGAACTGATGAGTATTCGATTTCTCTTTGAGCGCAGTTCGATGGCATAGATTCGGTGAAAGGCGTTCGACGAGCCTGTTCTGATATGAAGGTTAACGTGTGAGTGTCATAGACGGGGAAGCGAAAAAGCACGGATGACAAACCCATCGATGCTTTTGTGTTTTTGCTGAAGTGTTATTGTTTCTTCGAAGGTTCGGACTGTTCAGTTCGGCCTTAAAGAAAATTGCTATTGGTAGCGTCTTGCCACATGACGTCGCATTCTTCTTTGGCGGCGGCTGTTAATAACTCTATCAAGGGAATGGCGCGATTCCCCATGCTGACGGGAGATTCGATGAAGTTTTCTTCCTCTTCATCTTCTAGCGGGTCTGGATTTGGCTGATTCTTCTCCGCTTCTATTGCGCTCTTTAACTGTGCCAGTGCTGCGTGAATATCTTCAGCGAGAATCGCGCCCGGCACGGTTTCGCTGTGTCCCATCATCTTCAACATCTGAAGACCCACATCACCAAACATAGTGATATCTGCGTAGACCTTACAGCTAAATCTAATCAGCATATTGGTGATCCTGTATTTTATGTTCTCAAGGGATATTCACTCAGCCAGTATGCCTTATGGCAAGTGACATGGCACAAACTCCAAGCGCGTTCTGTAACCATAATTCACCCTAACACAATGTGATATCTCGACTTTGAGCAAATGTGGCATCTTGTTATGGCGTGATAAACTTTAAACAGGAATGCGGGAAAGATGTGCTTTGCGTTGGACGAAAAGATGACAATGAGAAAGCCGACACGAAGTCGGCTTTTTATCTAATGTGTCGTTTAATTGACGAAGGTTTCTTGTCTTCTTATCAATGCGCTGCGCGTTGTGCAGCAACATGAGTGGCGATGGCATCCATTAAGCCGGGGGACAAGCAATCGTAGGGCTCAAGGCCTAGCTCTTTCAAACGTTCACGGATGGGGGTCATTTGTTCTGGTGGCGTGCCTGTTTCAATAATGGATGAAACAAACGCGGCAAACTCAGGCGCTGACCAGCCATCTGAATCTGATAGTTCAGTGTGAATGAAATCTAGCCCATAAAATGGGTGGTCGGCGTTTTCGATACGTCCAATCATGTGAACGCCGCAATCACGGCAGGCATGGCGCTGAATGGCTGCGCTGGTATCAACGATATCGAGTTTGTCGCTACCTTGCTCAATGGCCACATTGTCTTTGGAAACAACCGCGACTTGAGAAAACAGTGCGCCTTCTGGCTTCCAGCACTTGGAACAGCCACACACATGGTTATAGGCCGTTTGGGCAGTGACGCCAACCACAACGGGGTCGGACGAGCATTTGCACGTTAGTTTGCCGCCAGCGAATCCAGCAACGTCAGTATGTTTTACACCACCATTAACGGCGGGGTGGATAGTAATAGTCATAGGGAACACCTTAGCAATGAGATTTCGAACTCCGTTCCACATCATTTGACCTCCTGTTTTATGAAGATCCCCTCTCTTTGCGTGCCCTATGGCGTTGAGTTTGCTCGTTGGAATGAACAATGGCTCGGTGGTTTTACCTATGCATGTGTTTTACTTTTGCACGAGGGCGTGTGCCCGCAAAGAGTACCGCTTTGATCCTAGTAATACTTACGGGCGGTGAATATGCGTCGTTTTGCAAAACTCTGTTGTGAAAACGCATCGAGTCTGAGTTGGATCTTCATTTTCGGCAAGGAGCGCAGCGTGTTTGGTTGTATGAAATGGGTTGGATTGATGGGTAGCACTAAGAATGTACATTGTTTGCATAAAAAAGCGCTCGACCAATGCAGGACGAGCGCTTTGAACGCGAGGTGATACGGAATCAGCTAAAACCTCAAAGGGGGATGGACTTTAGTTCACATCAAAACGGTCGTTGTTCATCACCTTGGTCCAAGCGACGACAAAATCATCAACAAACTTCTGTTGAGCATCGTCTGAAGCGTAGAATTCCGCAACGGAGCGTAACTCAGCGTTAGAACCAAAGATCAGATCAACCGGTGTTGCCGTCCATTTCTTATCGCCCGATGCACGATCATAACCCACGTAGATACTCTCATCTTCCTGAGAAGGTGACCATTTGGTGGACATATCAAGCAGGTTCACGAAGAAATCGTTGCTTAACGTTCCCGGTTTCGCCGTGAGCACACCATTCGACGAACCATCACTGTTGGCATTGAGCGCACGCATACCACCCACCAAGGCCGCCATTTCTGGCACAGTTAACGTGAGCAGATCTGCACGTTCAACCAGCATTTCAGCGGGTGAGCGGTAGTTCTTAGACGCGTCATAATAGTTACGGAAACCATCTGCAGTGGGTTCAAGCACAGCGAAGGAGTTAACATCTGTCATGTCTTGAGAGGCATCCATACGACCGGGTGTGAAAGGCACATCGGCGGTATAGCCTGCCTCTTTCGCGGCTTTTTCGACGGCGGCATCACCACCAAGAACAATGACATCCGCCAAGGAGACCTTGGTATCACCGGCTTTTTCGTTGAATTGTTGCTGAACTGAAGTGAGTGTCTTCAACACATTTTGTAGCTCTTTAGGGTCGTTCACGGGCCAGTCTTTTTGAGGGGCTAACGCCACGCGTGCGCCATTGGCACCACCACGCATGTCAGTGCCGCGATAACTCGCCGCAGATGCCCATGCCGTTCGGATAAGCTCAGGAACGGTCAGGCCTGATGCCAAAATACTCGCTTTGATGGCGTCAGCTTGCTTATCGGAGATCAGTGGGTGATCAACCTGAGGGATAGGGTCTTGCCAAACAAGAATTTCTTCTGGAATTTCAGAGCCAATATAACGAGCGCGCGGGCCTAAATCGCGATGGTTCAGCTTGAACCAAGCTCTTGCAAATGCCTGTTCGAACTGTTCAGGGTTAGCGCGAAAAAGCTCTGCAATAGCGCGGAACCGCGGATCCTCCTTCACGGCGAGATCTGTGGTGAACATGATGGGTGCATGACGTTTGTTAGGATCGTGCGCGTCAGGAACCAGTTGCGCGGCGGCTTTAGTATCTGGAATCCATTGCTTGGCACCCGCTGGGCTCTCGGTTAGTACCCAATTGAAGTTAAATAAATTGTCGAGATAAGCGGTTGTCCATTGGGTGGGTGTTGACGTCCATGCGCCTTCTAAACCACTGGTGACAGCATCGCCGCCCTTACCTGTGCCACAGGTGTTTTTCCAGCCAAAACCTTGATCTTCGGTAGGGGCACCCGCGGGAGCTGCACCGACACAATCTTGAGGTTTGTGTGCGCCATGTGCTTTACCAAAGGTATGCCCGCCAGCGATAAGTGCGACGATTTCTTCGTCATTCATTGCCATTCGACCGAAAGAGTGGCGAATATCTTTGGCGGCTGCGATCGGGTCTGGAACGCCACCTGGCCCTTCAGGGTTAACGTAGATTAAGCCCATTTGAACCGCGGCAAGGCCTTCTTTCAAATTGCCTTTTTCATCACGTCGCTCATCGGCAAGCATCTCTTCTTCTGGACCCCAATATACCAGCTCTGGTTCCCAATCATCTTGGCGTCCACCGGCAAAACCGAAGGTTTTAAAGCCCATGGATTCGAGGGCAACGTTGCCCGTTAGCGCCATCAAATCAGCCCAAGAAAGGTCTGCGCCATATTTCTGTTTCACGGGCCATAGCAGACGTCGGGCTTTATCCAAGTTACCGTTATCTGGCCAACTGTTGAGCGGGTCGAAGCGCTGTTGACCGCCACCGGCTCCGCCTCTGCCATCCCCTACACGATAGGTGCCTGCGGCGTGCCATGCCATTCGAATAAAGAAGGGACCATAGTGGCCATAGTCTGCGGTCACCAGTCTTGAGACGTAACAAGCACCTCTCCGATATCCTTTTTCACTGCATTTAAGTCAAGGGTTCCAAATGCTTCTGCATAATCGAAATCTTCACCCATTGGGTTAGACTCCTGACTATGGTCGCGCAGCGGTGCAAGGTTGAGTTGGTCTGGCCACCAAAATTGATTAGATTTCGGTTCGCTCTGTGAGAGTGCGGGGGCAGCAACTAACACGCTTGATAATGCGATGGACAGTAATGTACGTTTTAACATGGTTGTCTCCTTTTTCATGTGTACCCAATGCGTATAATTCGCCACGTGCTTTGGACTTTTTTTGTTTTGAATTACGTTTATATTTTCTATTGGAATTTTGGTGTTAATTCTCTTTCGTGATTTTTGGTATTATTCAAATTGGGACAAGGTGAAGATTAAACGCTGATATCAAAGTTCCAATATTCACATGTAAATTAGCATGCACTTACTTAACTAAGGTCTTGTATGGTGTTTCATGCTTCCTCAAATCGTAATCCGAAATTTTCATTACACTAAGTATTTGATTTTTAATGTTTATATTAATTGTAACGTACCGAGGCTGACTTTTGATTTCAGATGAAATTGTCCAATTTATTCGCCATGATGAAATTATAGGTATTAAACGGTGAATATATATAAGGGAATATTTCGATTGCTCCAATAGAAAAATCAAATGACGAATGTGTGACTTTTCTCCTTGGTGTATTAACGTACTAATATTCTTGGTTTTTTGTTTTTATTCTAGATTTTCCATTTGGTTATTGGTTGATTTTATCGGCAGTAAATTAATTCTTTTCTCATTAATCTAATGCTTATTTTTGTTATGAAACCATTTGTATTTTCTTGTTTATTAGACTCTTTACTAACTATGCTAATAGTGAATGTGGGGCGTTCTAAAATAACAAGTATTTCGCGAAAAATGTTTGCATTAAACAGGGGGGATTTGTTAATCATGCTGTGGCTTTGCCAACACATTTTTCGTTAATTTCCTGATAGGATGCGAAAAATGACCTTTAAAAACAATGTTAAGGAGTGATTCGTGTTTATCTTCACTGTTGATGACGAGGTGTCACTCGCACTTGTTCAGCCTTCCTTCGCTAAGGATTATTATCGAATTGTTTGCCAAGAGCGCGCATACCTGTCTACTTGGTTAGCCTGGTCACCTCATGCAAACGAAGAGGCGTTTTTTGAACGCTTTATCCAAGGTGCGTTGCACGATTACGCGGATGGAAAATCGCTGACCTGTGCGATTGTTTATCAAGGGCGTGTTGTCGGGAACGTCAGTTTCAATACTATCTGCCATCAATTGAAAAAGGTCGAGATCGGTTATTGGTTGAGTGAAAGCTATCAAGGGAAAGGCATTGCCTCTCGCAGTGTGTCTGCCATGATCACAAAAGCTTTCGAAGAGCTTCGGGTGGAGAAAGTACAAATTGCAGCGGCAGTCGAAAACCTGCCTAGTCGTCGTTTGTGTGAACGACTCGGTTTTCGGTTGGAGGGCGAGATCAGCAATGCGGAAAACTTAAATGGACGTATCGTTGACCATGCTATTTATGGCTTACAGGTAACGCGCTAAGGAACAATGATGAAGTCGTTAGAGGAATGGTTTGAGGAATACAGCGACAGTCACCAGAACCCTACTAACCAGAAGATTCACAAAGTGGCTGTGCCCGGCATTTTCTTTTCAGTGGCAGGGCTTTTATGGCTGATACCGTCATTTTCGATGTTTGGTTATAGCATTGCCCCGTACTTTCTGATTTTGGCGATGGTTCTTGGGTTTTACTTTGCTCTATCGTTCAGAGCGTTTGCGGTGATGGCGGTCTTTTCAGGATTCTGCACCATGGTGTTGCTGGAACTTCAAGGTATTGGCGCCAACATTCTTATCATCTCTGTCGTGATGTTCGTTGTGCTGTGGGTGTTGCAGTTTATTGGGCACCACATCGAAGGCAAAAAACCTTCTTTTTTTAAAGATGTTCAGTTTTTGTTGATTGGGCCAGCATGGGTGTTTCATTTTATCTTGCCGTTGACAACGGATGACGGGATTGAGTAATTGTATTGAGTCAGAGTGAAGACTTTAATACACAATAAAGCCAACCCTAAGGTTGGCTTATATATTTATTCATCATCACTCAATATGAATGCGTTTAGAAGCGTGGTGAGTAGCAGGCGTCTTGCTCCGACGTGACATTCGTCATTGCGTCAACCGCCATTGGCACCAAGCCAGCATAAGCCTGAGAGCCGAAGTTGTTAGCATTCGTCACAGGGTTTAGCGACCAGAGGTTGGTGCTATTCGGTGAACCAGCAACGTTAGCGTTACGTGATGCCACCAAAATTTCACCATTCAGATCTAAGGTTGCAGCGGTAACAAAATCAACATTGTGGAAGAATTTCACTGTGGCTGATGCGTCAGATGTGTCGATGGCAAACGTTCTGGTATTGGTAACAAATAACAATTCGCCGCCATAGAAAACAAAGTCGCCCCAGTTTGAGTAACCGCCTAATCTAATGTTGATGTCAAAAGTGCCCGCTAAGGTTTGCTCTGCGGTACTCGTGTTAATCGTAAATAAACGACCAATGTCCGAGCCATATAGTGTGCCGGTCGTTGGGTCAAACGTCATACGAGTAATTTGGAATCGTGTGTTGCCTACAAAGTGATGAGTCTGTGTAGCAATATCGAAATATGCCAAACGATGCGGCTTGAATGCACTGGCTTGAAGATTTAGGCCTTCTAACTCTTGAGCCGTATAGTCGCCGTTATCTGTGCCTGCTATGTGAAAATCTGCAGGAGTTGGCGTACTCGCATAGTAGATGCGATCGCTTGAGGCGTCATACGCCATTGCGGAAGCACTGAATAGGGCGCGAGAATGTATGGTTGCGATTTCATTGGCTTCGAAAAAGTAGTTGCTCACGTTACGAGCGCGACTTTCGTCAATATTGACGAGAATACCAACATCACCACGTCCTGAGTTCATGGTGTAGAGATTGCCATCGCAATCAACCGCTGATGCAGATGTAGCGAAAGTACTAACAGTCAATACCATGGTAGATAGTAAAGTTTTTCTCATATTTCCAGCTCCATTGTCCTTAGGGCTAATCCTATATATTCATTTTGTCTTGTGATGGTGTATATAATATCCTACAAGCCTATGCGCACCATTAGACACGACATCGTTAAATCATCATTAAATTTTCTAGATGTAAATTAGGACGGATGTCTGGAAACAAAGCTACCACTGGTATGGTTTTTTTGCCTTTTATAATAGGTAAATACAATGCGTGTTCTCGTAGGCGATACAACTTTCTCATATAAAACGCGTTGAGTAAGAGATACCAACAATGCTTATTTTTGTTTTGTTTAAAATATCAATAAATATTTTATTTACCGGTGATTTTTTTTGGCGAAATAAAGAAAAAACGGCGATCGTAAGATCGCCGTTTTTATTGTGGAGGCGGTATGAATTACGCGCCAATAACACCACCATCTTTGCGGGTAATTCGTATTACCGTTGATCTTGGGATAGCATCGCCCCCTTCAGGGAAGTGTGAGGGTGCCAATTTCTCACCTGGGTGTTGAATGCCCACAAACATCGTTTTGTAGTCAGGTGAAAATGTCAGGCCGGTGATTTCGCATGCAATGGGACCTGTCATAAAGCGATGGATCTCGCCAGTTTGTGGGTCGGCACATAACATCTGGTTATTGCCCATGCCTGCAAAATTGCCTTTATTGGAATATTTACCGTCGGTCAGAATCCACATTCGTCCACTGGCATCAAATCCGAGACCATCGGGGCTGTTAAACATATTGTCTTTGTTAATATTTGCAGAGCCGGCCATTAGCCCTTCATTGACCTCTGGGTTGCCTGCCATCACAAAGATATCCCATGTGAAATCAGAAGCGGTATGGTCGCCGCCTTTCGGTTCCCAACGGATGATATGGCCGTACGGGTTTTTCTCACGTGGATTGGCTACGTTCACCGGCTGGTTTTCTTTCACACCACGGTTTTTGTTGTTGGTCAGCGTACAGAACACATGCTTGTTGTCTGGGTGAACCGCAACCCATTCAGGACGGTCCATGGTTGTCGCGCCCACTTGTGTTGCTGCTTGTCGTGCGAAGATCATGACGTCGGCTTGACTGTTAAAACCATTTTCTGGCGTGAGACCATTTTTACCGAACGTTAGCTCTATCCATTCACCAGCGCCTTTCATCTCACCTTCTTTACCATCGAATTTCGAGACGTAAAGGGTGCCTTCTTCCAGCAAATCGCGGTTTGAGGCGTGTGTGCCTGGTTTGTACTTATTCTTCGAGACGAACTTGTACAAGTGCTCACCGCGCTCGTCATCACCGAGATAGACCACGACATGACCATCATCGTTGATGAGCATGGCGGCATTTTCATGCTTGAAGCGGCCAAGCGCAGAACGTTTCTTCGGTGTGGAGTTCGGGTCCATTGGGTCGATTTCTACGACCCAACCAAAACGATGCGGTTCATTGGGGTTTTTGCCAACGTCGAATCGCTCGTCGTGTTTCCACCAGTCATATCCCCAGTCTTTGTTGCTGACGCCATACCGCTTATAAGTGTCGCCTAATTCAACGTCTTCATCTGTTGCAAAATAGCCGTTGAAGTTTTCTTCACATGTTAGGTATGTGCCCCAAGGCGTTTGACCGTTAGCGCAGTTGTTATACGTGCCTAATATCTTCTTACCTGTTGGATCGGCTTTGGTCTTCAGTAAATCATTACCCGCTGCTGGGCCTGTCATTTCCATTGGCGTATAGGCAGTAAGTTTACGGTTCAGTCGACCTTCACGGTTGACCTGCCATTGGCCGTCTTTCTTCACTAATTCAACGATTGATACCGCATGAGCTGCTTGAGACTTGCGTACATCGTCTGCGGAAATATTTTTGCCTTGATGCGGGTAAAGGTATTCGTTGTTGGTGTATTCGTTATTAGCAACCAATACAGCGCGGGTGTCAGTAATAGGAAATAGGGTCATGCCATCGGTGTTGTCACCGTATTGCATTTCCTGTGCTTTTGAATCGTTAGATTGGCTAAAAGCAGGGGACTCAACAAACAAAGCATCACCCCAAGAAATCAGTGGCTCTGCCACATATCCTTCTGGGACAAGTACAGTATCTGCGGTGGAAGCGGGAATCGCTTCAAAGCCGATCAGTTTGCTTTTATCCATTGTACCCGCAACCGCTTGTGCAACAGGGTTTGCGGCAAAGAATGCAACAGAGCCTGCTGCGCCAGCGGTTCGAAGAAAATTTCGACGATTCATTGCGGCATCAATAAAACGGTTGAACTCTGGCTCTGCGTCCAACTCACGTTGGTCATTATGTTGGTTATATTCGCTCACGATGACTTCCTTTCATGTGTTTAACGGGGATGGAGAATGATCTAAGTTATGGCTCCAAATCTTGCGTGGTGATTGTTAAACTTAGGTTAAATGACAATGAAGATAATATGTCAAAGCGTCTAAAGAGCATAAAGTATGGGTTTTTCGCAAGATGGAGAGACTTTCGATAGATGTGAGAGGCGTCGTATATGTGAGTTCTCGCGTCAGCACGCATCAATACTGCTATCAGCTTGATCCGAAGCAGGGCTGATTGTGTCGTAATACGAGATGCTACCGTGAACTGAATGAGAGGCATTAAGATGAAACGATATTTAACCTACCTCAGCGCGACATTTGCCTTGATGACGCATTCGGCGTTTGCAGTGATGCCAGAGGGTAACCCTGAACTGGGTGAGCAAAAAGCCTATTCCTGTCAATTTTGTCACGGTGCAACTGGTTATAGCCTTCGTCAAGACTATCCAAACCTCAATGGGCAGCATGCAGAGTATTTGTTTAACGCAATGAAGCACTACCAAACAGGGGATCGTGGCAGCGCGTTGGGTATAATGATGAAGCAGCAGGTTTCGTCACTCAATGATCAAGATCTCGCTGATGTGGCGGCTTTTTACTCAGAGCAAAAACCGGGTAAGCCTGAGTGATGCTGTGAGAGATTGCGCTGTTTTGGCTCGACTGGTAATGTTCGCAGCAATTGATGTTTGAGGAAGAACGTAATGGCAACGATTTGGGTAGATGCAGATGCATGTCCGACAGTGATTAAAGAAGTGCTTTATAGAGCCGCAGACAGAACCCAAACACCGTTGGTGCTTGTTGCTAACCAAGGCTTAAGAACGCCACCATCTCGCTTTATTTCCAGCGTTCAAGTGGAGAAGGGATTTGATGTTGCTGATGATGAGATTGTAAAGCGTGTTGAAGTGGGCGATCTGGTTATTACAGCAGATATACCGCTTGCTGCAGAAGTGATTGAGAAAAAAGCATTGGCGCTGAATCCGCGAGGTGAGCTCTATACATTAGAGAACATACGTCAGCGACTTAATATGCGTGATTTTATGGATACTATGCGCTCTAGTGGTGTGCAGATGGGTGGGCCTCCAACCTTGAATCAACAAGATCGTCAGAAGTTTGCCAATGAGCTGGACAAGTACTTGCAGAAAAGCAAAATACAAAAAAAGTAGCGCTAGCTAAGCTTTGAATTTCCATATCGGTTTCAGGGGGTATAGTTAGCGTCTTACCATTCGCGTTTAAACACAAAAAAAGGGAGCAATGATTTGCTCCCTTTTCTCTATTTAACGCAATAATTTAGTTGTAGATTTTTGACCAGCAACCGTTAGAACAGTCAACATTCTTGTTCCAATGCAGCTGTGCACGGTGACCTGTTCGAAGGTTGTAGTACTGTCCGTTAGAGCCTCTCAGGCGAGCCCATGCAATATCACCTTGTTGATAGTAACGCTCATGGTTGGCGTTTTGCTCGTAGTATTGGCCGCCATTGCTGATGGAAATACTACGTAAATGACCACCTGTTTTGTAAAATTCAAGCGTTGTGCCAGCTGGGATCGTGCCGCTGACATTGGCATGTACACCTCTAATGTATTGGTCTTTACCGCTACCACCACGGCTACCGTGCCATGCTACGCCGCTGTTTTGTGCGGCTTGAGTCAGCAGAGTATTCACATCAGGGTCGTTATCAACAATAGTGACATTCGCGGAATTCACATCACTCTTATCGTTATTCACCCATGCTTGCAGAGTGAAGTATTCGCTGTTTTCATGCGTAGAGTCATTCACGGTTGGCACGGCAATACGAACGGATGTCACACCCTGTGGCAACGCAATTTCAGTCAACGTTGATGAGATAGTTGCTGACCCAGTGGTGTTGTCAGAAAACAACAGGGTAACCGTGTTGCGGTAATCGCTGTTTAACACAGCGCTGCCATTTTTCAATGCGACACGTACTTTGGTGTTGGCATCGCCCGTTGCTTTGTCAAAACCAACGGTGAAATAGGCTGTAGAGCCTTCACTGACAGAGTTTGACGCCAACGTAATGCCAGTGACTTCAGGTTTTAAATCACTTGGGAAGACGGTTTTTTCATAGCAGGTGTGATCTTCTGATGTCACGGTTGCCATGGCACTGATGCGACTTGGAAACAGTCCTACACGTTTTTTCTCGCCAGTAGACGGCTTGATGCGATAAAGAATGTTGCTGTTTACATTGCCAGAGACGTTTTGGTTTTTCGCTGCAACCAGCATTTGGCCGTTTTGATCCAATGTTGCCGCAGCGACGAAATCGATGAAGTGGAAGCCTTTGAGTGTTTGTGCGCCCGTTGAAGTATCAACGGTAAAGGTGCGACCATTGGTCACAAACAACAACTCGCCGTCTTGGAAGACAAAGTCACCCCAGTTAGTAAAACCACCAAACTTAAGGCTATTCTCGAAATTGCCAAGTTGCGTGATGTCGCCAGTAACAGGGTCAACTTTGAAAATGGTTTGTGCATCAGAAGCAAATAACTCGCCACTGTCTGGATCAAACGCCATGCGCAGAATTTGCTTTTTCACGGTTGGACCCGTGACATGTTCCCCCGTGGCGGGGTCCATATAAGAAAGTTGGTATGCGGCAACGGTTTTTGCGTGCAAATCTAGATTTTTGAACTCTTCAGTTGAAACGTCAGCATCAGGACCTTGAACATGGTAGGACGTAGGCTGAGGGGCGCTGATATAGTACAGACGATCGGTGATACGGTCATAAGACATGCTTGGGGAGCTAAACTGCGCACGAGAATGGTATTCTTCACGCTCACTGGCGTCGGTATACATCGCGGGCATTTCTTTGGCTTCTTGCACATCAAGTAATAAACCGACATGTCCGCGACCAGCGTTCATGGAATACACGTTGCCTGCACAGTTTGCCATTGCTTGTACAGAAGTGAGTGCTCCAGCGATAATCGCAGTAGAGAGCAGTGTCTTTTTAATCATTATTGATACCTGTCATCCATTTTAAGTTAGCGAACCGAATATTTATCTCACTTATCTTCCACTTGCTGTGCGTGCCGGAGTGGATGATTAGCACGGTTCACCGAAGTGCCTTCAGCTACCCCGATATTTCGGGTTACCTATGCAATTTGGGATTTGGATTTATCTCATTCGCGGAGGCATACAGTTACACGTCAGCTGTGTAAGAATATTATTGGACTATCGGTCAGTTTTCTTTCTCATTAATGAAATGAGTGAGGTTTTAATGGTTTTTAAGGAGGCCGCTATAAGCCTTTTGATAGAATTTGTGAATAAAGTATTAGTGATGTCCAACGGTTAATGTAACGCTTTCACATATTGAGATGAAGAAAGTATGATTCAGATTAATTAGGTCAAAGAGAGTTTACGTTTTTCAGCAATGAAAGTAGGCTTATTTGTTAATAAATAAAGACAGCGTTGAAATTAAACGTCTAGAATTATTTCATTGTCTTTTTTTTAGTATTATACGCGTGCTTTTTGGTTGCTCTGATGTATACATATAAAAAAGGAGCGGCTGCGCTCCTTTTTTATGTCTGTGATTCGTTCATCAAGTTAGTTGTAGATCCGGCTCCAACAGCCGTTTGAACAATCTACATTTTTGTTCCAATGCAACTGTGCGCGGTGCCCAGTCTTAATGTTGTAGTATTGACCGTTAGATCCCCTCAAACGTGCCCAAGCAATGTCACCTGAATTGTAATAACGCTCATGGTTGGCATGTTGCTCATAGTATTGGCCGCCATGACTGATGGAAATACTACGCAAATAACCACCTGTTTTGTAAAATTCAAGCGTTGTGCCAGCTGGGATCGTGCCGCTAACATTGGCATGCACACCGCGGATCCATTGATCCTTAGTGAACAAGTTGCCGCCACGGCTGCCGTGCCATGCTACGCCGCTGTTTTGAGCAGCTTGTGTTAGCAAAGTGTGCACATCAGGGTCGTTATCAGTAATGGTGACATTGGCTGTAGTCACGTCACTCTTATCGGTATTCGCCCAAGCTTGCAGAGAGAAGTATTCGCTGCTCTCGTGTGTTGAGTCATTCACGGTTGGTACGGCAATACGAACGGATGTCACGCCTTGTGGCAACGCAATTTCAGTCAACGTTGATGAAATAGTTGCTGACCCTGTGGTGTTGTCAGAGAACAACAGTGCAACGGTGTTGCGGTAATCGCTGTTTAACACGGCGCTGCCATTTTTCAATGCGACACGTACTTTGGTGTTGGCATCGCCCGTTGCTTTGTCAAAACCAACGGTGAAATAGGCTGTAGAGCCTTCACTGACTGAGTTTGACGCCAACGTAATGCCAGTGACTTCAGGTTTTAAATCACTTGGGAAGACGGTTTTTTCATAGCAGGTGTGATCTTCTGATGTCACGGTTGCCATGGCACTGATGCGACTTGGAAACAGTCCTACACGCTTTTTCTCGCCAGTAGACGGCTTGATGCGATAAAGAATGTTGCTGTTCACATTGCCAGAGACGTTTTGGTTTTTCGCTGCAACCAGCATTTGGCCGTTTTGATCCAATGTTGCCGCAGCGACGAAATCGATGAAGTGGAAGCCTTTGAGTGTTTGTGCGCCCGTTGAAGTATCAACGGTAAAGGTGCGACCATTGGTCACAAACAACAACTCGCCGTCTTGGAAGACAAAGTCACCCCAGTTAGTAAAACCACCAAACTTGAGGCTATTCTCGAAATTGCCAAGTTGCGTGATGTCGCCAGTAACAGGGTCAACTTTGAAAATAGTTTGTGCATCAGAAGCAAATAACTCGCCACTGTCCGGCTCAAACGCCATGCGTAGAATTTGCTTTTTCACGGTTGGACCCGCGACATGTTCCCCAGTGGCGGGGTCCATATAAGAAAGTTGGTATGCGCCAACGGTTTTTGCGTGCAAATCTAGATTTTTGAACTCTTCAGTTGAAACGTCAGCATCAGGACCTTGAACATGGTAGGACGTAGGCTGAGGGGCGCTGATATAGTACAGACGATCGGTGATACGGTCATAAGACATGCTTGGGGAGCTAAACTGCGCACGAGAATGGTATTCTTCACGCTCACTGGCGTCGGTATACATCGCGGGCATTTCTTTGGCTTCTTGCACATCAAGTAATAAACCGACATGTCCGCGACCAGCGTTCATGGAATACACGTTGCCTGCACAGTTTGCCATTACTTGTGCTGAGGTGAGTATTCCAGCGAGAATTGCGGTAGAAAGCAAAGTTTTTTTAATCATCTTTAATACCTGTCATCCATTCTAAGTTTGCTAACTCACCTTCCATTCCCTTTCTCGCCCAAATATATCGGGTAGAAAAGTTCGTGAGTCTCTAACTCGCTAGCGCCTAAGACACCTTAGCGATGTAAAGACCATATACTAGATGAAGCGAAATATCGTTCCAGAGAATGATACATATGTATTTTTCATGATTTTTAGGTAGATTAATTTCATTCTTCTGGCGGGATTGCTGAGTAAAGCATGAGTGAAAAAGGAGAGAGGATGGATAAGTCAGCTCTATTGCTAATGTTTATCAAAATAGTCCTTACGGCGAATGTATTTGTCCATAAAGTGATAGGCGATGGGTCGCAATAGCCAACTTGTCAGAACGCGAATGATACGAACAAGAGAGGGCATATTGTGGTAAATCCGATCATTGTGAAGCCAAAGCAACTCTCCGACATGCCAGAAGAGAAAGGGTAGCCCTGGTAAAAATGTCACCATGTCGACATCGCAGCATATTCGGTAAGTTTTCGACTTTAATCGATAGCGTTGCTTGAAGTTCCAGTAACCCGTCGCAGGTTGTCCGAATGTGACGATCCGTTTGATGGCGTTTGGGTATTTTTGTTCCAAGATCTCCGCAGCGATAATTGCCATGCTGCCACCGGATGAGTGACCAGTGAATGACAGACGTTTTCCTTGGGCAATGAGCGGTGCGAGACATGACTCGAGTTTTTCTATGACGGACACACCATCAAGTTGGTTTTCTTCAATAGAGTGTGTGATGTCTGCCTGTTGGGCGGATGTTAACGTGGAAGTGTCTCGTTTTGAAATACGGGAGGCGGATCGACTTGGCTGGCGCAGAAGAAATTGAAACCCCCAGTGAACATGACCCGCATGCTCCGGCGCGTCGACTCGACTAGGAATAAACACCAAATTTAACAGCCAATCCCATACACTTTGCGATCCTTTGAATACGACGACGGCATCACCGTCATTTCGCCAAAGTATGCGAATAATGGTTTTTCCCCATCGATTTTTTATGTCTCGTCGTCCGAGTTCTGAAAATCCATATTGAAGATGATCAAAGTGTGCAGGATAGGCATCACGACAAAGGATAGCGTAACGTTCATATTGATAACGTTTGAGTCTTTTCAATAGTGAATTCAATCTCGACGAGCGTTCTCGACAGTGTAGATCGTGAACATGACGTTTAGACGACAGTGATGATGCGAGAGGGGAATGAAAAGACGGTGTAGAAATATTTGCCGCAGAGTCTGCGGCGAATATATGTCAATCGTAGTGTTGCATAAAAGGGGTGATGTGGCTGTTATAGGTCAGAGCCTTCACTGCGCTGTGATTTTTAATTAACCATTCTGCTTTGGTGCAGTTACCTACGCCGATAATGGCTTGAACGAGTAATTTGAAATCTCTCAGCCAACGCGTTTTCTGATCTTCACTCCAATCTTCGCGGTAAAGCTCATGGTAATGCTCTACCCACCAATACGCGCCACGTATAAATGCAGCAACAATGGTCGTTGCAGGTTGAATTTGCTCATCTTTCCCATCTATCGCATATTCGTCGGCGAGAGGGTTACCTCGTGAGAAGGCTGCATAGTTGATGCAGTATTTGTACAAGGCGAGCTGGAGTGCTGATGCGGAATCGCAGTGATCCAATGACAACGTTGTAATCGGCAGGTGTTTAGCGTTACTCCGGAATAGCTCAACTGTGCGCTTGCCCGGTAAGAGCCTTTCAATCACAAAAAACAAATCGATACTGATGAGTTTATTGCTCAAAATGGTGGTGTCCTTGTTTCGGTTCTTTGCTGAATCGCTTTAAAGTGCGAATGAGAGGCAAAGTCATGATTTTAAACGATGTAGCCGCAGCATACTCTGTCCACCCCGAAAACGGAATCGCTTTACTGGAAAGCTCAGACACTTTGATTCGCTGCCTGCCAAAATAGTGTGCGCGGCAATGCAAGTTTATGCGTCTCTGCAAATCTATTCTCCATCTAAAAAAGGTTACCCTCGCAAACTTTGTAGCCTAACTGTTAATAAAGTTCTGTTCGGAATGAAGCCAACATTAATTTTTCCGTTAATCGTTTAATAATTAGTTGGTTAATGAATAGCTCATACAAGGAGATGGTATGAAAAAGATAATAGCAGGGGCTGCACTGAGTGTGTGTTTAACGGCTCCAGCGTTTGCAGAAAATCACGTTGTTGGTGGCTATTTTGCGGATTGGCAGTATGCCAATGCAGAAAACCCTTATACGGTTTCTGATATTCCAGCGGATAAACTCACGCACGTCATTTACGCTTTCTTGAGCATGTGTGGACCACATGAAAGTGCATCTGAAGCGGTACAGCAGCAAGTCGCAAAAGCGTGTGAGGGCAAAGCGCCTTTTTCCGCCATTGTTGTTGATCAAGGTCGCCTTTGATGTGGATTTTGGCAAGGTGAGTGTTGATGTACCTTACCAAGGACATTTTGCACAATTGGCGCAGCTGAAAAAAGACAATCCAGAGCTGACAATTCTGCCTTCATTTGGTGGATGGACAATGTCTGAACCTTTCCATGCGATGGCAAAGGACGATGCAGCGATCAAATACTTTGCAAAATCCGCGGTGGCGTTGATTGGCGAGTACGATTTCTTTGGCGGCATCGACCTGGATTGGGAATACCCAGGTGGTGGCGGTTTAACCACATCTCCTTGGAACCCTGATACAAAACTGTCGGATGACGCGAAAGCCTCTGAGCGTGATGCATTCACGACATTGGTGACGGCGCTTCGCAGCGAACTTGATGGCTTGTCAGCGAACACAGGCAAAACCTATGAGCTCTCTACTGCTGTGGGTGTCGGCCCGAAAGCCGCGCAAATTGATTGGAAAGCGGTTGCGCCAAAAATGGATAACATGTTTGCCATGACGTACGATTTTCTTGGCGGGTGGGGGACACAAACAGGCCATCAGACTAATCTACATGCGACAGATCGTAGCTGGTGGGGCATGGGCGCGGACGTGTTCATTAATCAAATGATAGAAGTAGGGATCCCTAAAGAGAAACTGGTATTGGGTGCTGCATTCTATGGCCGTGGTTGGGAAGGGTCTGAGTTTGATGGATCGCTGCCGAGTGCTGATTTAGCATCAGAGAAAGGGGCAAGCTTTGGTTCTGGTGAGCCGGGTTATTTCATGTACTGGGATTTGAGAACCAACTATAGCAAAGAGCAAGGTTACGAGTACGGCTATGATGAAGAGTCTCACGCACCATTTTTGTGGAACGCAGAGAAGAAAGTCTTCATTTCTTTTGAAGATAAACGTTCTGTAAAAGCAAAAGCGGAATGGGCGAAGCAGCAAGGTCTTGCCGGCGTATTCACTTGGGAATTATCGGGTGACCCAGACGATGAGTTGACCGAAGTGATACATCAAGTTCTGAGCAGTAAAACAGCAAAAAACTAAAAGTCACGTTTGTAAAAAGTCACGTTTCTAAATAGATAGCCCAGCAATTAGTTGGGCTTTTTTGTGGGGGTGGATCCAAATAAATTCTCGCTAAATCAGTGTGTTGAGATTGATTGGGCATGCAGGTTACGCGTTTGAAGACGGTAGAGTTACTGCTTCTCTAAGCTGTTTTGTGTGTTGCTATGAAGCAACGAAGCATTAATAAGCCCGTATTGTTGTTTTAACGATTCGACAAAAGAGGCGCGATTTTCAAGAAACTGATTGAATTGAATAACGAGATCAGGTCGAGACACACTAGACATATGACGCGTACCAGCAAGGAAGGGGAGGCTCGTATTAAGAGACATAGAAGGAGCAGATTCAAAGCCTGACTTGATCCTGTTGCGGAATACAGCAGCATTGGTGTATATCCCATTAATCCTATTGGTCAACAGCATTTTTATTAGCGCATCCATGTTGTTGGCTTCATACACTGTTACGGTATTGGCTTTAATGTCCTGAAGGAAAGGCCATGGGGTAAAACCTGAAATCATACCGATTGTTGCTAGTGCTTCTCTTGATTTGTCATGGTTCTCATCGAGCATGATGACACCGTCGATAAAAGATACCACTGGGTCGCTGTATATGACCTCTCGGCTTTGCTTTAAATCTTGTGTCCATAACGGGTTGTCAGGGTATTTTGCATCAATTTCGCCGGACACTAAGTTGCGATAAAGACGTTTGAGTGGCAGTGCACGATACTCAAACTCATAGCTATATTCGTTGGCAAAAGCATCCAATAACTCGCGATTAAAGCCCTGATATTCACCATTCTTAAACGTTGAATATGGCGCGTAGTCAGCAAAGGCTTGTACACCGATAACGAAATGATTTTCTTGTTCAGCGCTGATATTGGTAGAGGCAAAGAATGCGAATACAAAAATGCTAACCAGTAATCGCCTAAATGTCAGCATTTCCCATTTCTCTCCTTAATCTTAAACACGAGAAAAGTATAGCTCTGATTAACCCGTTGTCTTTGTATTCTGAAACTTAGTATTCTCAAAACGACAAAAACCCCGCAGAGCGGGGTTATGCCGTTTTAGCAAGCAAAGATGACTTTGTTTCTAGTTGGTATGCGCTGAATATAGTGGCGCAGATAGGGTCTGTCCAATAGTTAATACACACATGTTAAATGCTGGGCTGCGTATCACTTATATTATGCAACCAATTCTGTTACATGGATTTTTTGGAGAGTCATTTCCAGAAATTCACCAAATCTCGGGCAGAATTAGGGATTTATGCTTGTACATAATTCTTTACAATTTGTTGGCTCGACACAGATGTGATCATGATGCCTCGCCATTGTTATTGAGGGCGCAGTCTTAGCAAAGCGCCATTTGAAGAATCGGTTAAAAGGTAGATAAAGCCGTCTGGGCCTTCGACGACATCTCGAATTCGTCCGAATTTGCCGTCCAAAAGTCGCTCTTCGCTAACGACGTTGCCATTTTCAATGTCTAATCTGACCAACAAGCCAAATTTGAGAGAGCCCAGAAGTAGATCGCCTTCCCAGCGAGGAAAAGTACTTCCGGAAACCATTTCAAGACCAGAAGGCGCGATAGAAGGTACCCAATAATGCAGTGGTTGCTCCATCCCATCCGCTTCCGTCCCTTTTCCTATGGTTGATCCCGTGCCGTAGTTCACGCCGTAGGTGATGATAGGCCAGCCATAGTTGGCGCCTTTGGCGATGGGATTGAGTTCATCGCCACCTTGTGGGCCGTGTTCATGGGTCCAAATCGTTTTTCCGTCGTTGTCTAGCGTCATTCCTTGGATGTTGCGATGACCAAAGCTATATATCTCAGGCTTCGCTGTGGGATCTGACGTGAATGGGTTGTCTATTGGCACGGAACCATCATGGTTGAGTCTAACAAGCGTGCCGATATGGGAACGGTTCTGCTGTGCTTTGTCTTGGTTTCCGCGGTCGCCCAGTGCGATATAGAGATATTCATCCGTGACCAATAATCGCCCGCCGAAATGACGACCACCGCCAAGTTTGGGCGTTTGAGTAAATAACGGCGTAATATTTGAAAGCACCAAGTTTGAAAGCACCAAGTTTGAAGGCGATGGGGTATTTAGCTGTGCACGGACGACACTGGTTCCCGATTTACCAAGATGGCCGCTTTCCGTGAACGCGATATATACTGTTTTTGATTCCTCAAAGTCGGTTGCTAGCGCTAGCCCCAGCAACCCTCCCTGACCTTTATCGACCAACTTGTCTGGTAACCCTTGGATTGGTGTCACCTCATGGGTGGTTGAGATGTGCTTTAGTACGCCATTACGCTCTGACACCACCATGCTGCCATCAGGAAGAAAAACTAAAGACCAAGGATGATTGAGATTTTTGACAAGAGTTTCAACGCTAAAGGTGTGTTTTTCAGACTTAACCGTATCAGCAAAGGCTTGCACGGAAAGAATGGAGAGAATAGCAAAAGGGGCGATTTGGCTTAGGCGCGCTAGACGTATGAGAAAATGCATAAGCTGTTTCCTTTTTGACGATGGCGCCCTTGCAATGCAAAGGCGCAGATAGGAAGCCTTTTCCATCTCTCACGTTAACGTTTGTTGCACATTAACTAAAGTGTTGAGCGAATCTAAATTTCAATCGGCGAACTCGACGAGAAATGCGCTGCATACGGTCTGTCATGGATGGCTGTGTTTCCATAGACGGCTGATCTGTCACAGTGTCGTGATCGCTGATGGTTGTTTCGACGCGGTTTCGACCATTTTGCTTCGCGCGATACAGCAGTTTATCGACTCGGCTATAAATGTCAGACAGAGACTGATTTTCACTGACGTCAGTTACGCCGAAACTGGCGGTTATATTGAAACTAACGCCTTGCTCAGTATGGAATTCTAACTCACTAATACGCAGACGTAGGTCTTCGGCGATCACTGATGCTTTCTCGATTTCACTGTTTGGGAGCAAGAGCATGAATTCTTCGCCACCCACTCGCGCACAGATGTCGTCTCGTCGTAAATGTTTATTAAACAGCCCGGCAATACCTTCAAGGACTTTGTCTCCAGTTGGGTGACCGAAATTATCATTAACCTGTTTGAAGTGGTCCACATCGAGCAACAGACAACTGAGCGAGAAATCGCCCGCCGCCATCTCTTTTTGTAAGCGATCCAACTGAGTGCCAAAGTAGCGGCGATTGAAAAGACCCGTCAAGCTGTCGGTGTTAGCAATCTTGCCCCAACGAATTCTGCGGCGATTAATCCATAGCGCAATCAGTGATGCAATCACCGTTGAGCCGATGCCAGCCACGACCAGTACATTCAGATATTCCACCTTTTGATCGTTAGTTTTTAGCTCAAGGGTTTGCAGTACGTTATTCCAGCTGAGGTGTTGGTTTTCAGCCTTGATTTTTTCCAGATTAAACAGCATTTGTTGCCGTTCTAGATTGTCTACTTGCTCATCGGCGCTAAAGGTATTGAAGCGGTTTTGGTAGTCCAGCAGCGTTAGATAGGCGTTCTTGTAATCCTCAAGGCCAAAATGGGCTTTTGATAAGACAAGATAAAGCGCAATTTCTGAGCGATAGAGGCGCGTTTGTTCGGTCAGTGAAACGACCAAAGGGGTAGCTAAATCAATGGCGGCTTGATAGTTATTGCTCAATAGCTTTTCGTTGGCTTTGAGGTAATTGTATTTACTGATGTAGTAGCGAATGTTTTCACGTTCACGCAGGTTATCTGTTGCTTTGAGATAACGCATCATGTTCTTGATATCCCCAGCCTGGAGCAAGAGATCCGCAATTTGTAAGTTGATGCGAAAACGGTGTGAACCGTCTCCAAGCACCTGCGCAATTTGAAGCGCTTGCTTGTATTCAAGAAGTGCTTTTTTATCATCGCCTTGCTTTTTTGCAAGCTCGGCCATGTCGAGTTTAACGAGCAATTGGTTAAAGGACATTTTTCGTTGACGGAAGAACTGGTAGGACTGATCAAGTAACACTGAGGCTTTATCAAACCCATTGAGCTGAACCAAAATACCACCAAGATTGGACGCGATACGTTCAATCAGAAGGTCATTTTTTGTGTTTTTGGCGGCTTCGAGTGAGCTCATTAATGCTGCCATCGACACGTCATATTCATTTTGCGCTTTATAGGCTTGCCCTTTCACCAGCAGAATCTCGGCGGTGACTTCAGGATTATTGAGGGCTTGTGACTCTGACAAAAGTTGATCGAGTTGCACCAGCACTAAGGCTTCTTCGCCTTTTAAGATACGTGCCTGGCTTAAGCGCAATTGCATCAAATAGCGATCGGCCTGCAGCAGTGGATCGCTTGCTGTGAGTTCAATGCCTCGATTAGCGGCTTCAATCGCACTTTCAGGGTCGTTCAGTAATAAATCAACCGTTGATTTCTGTAGGTAGTAGCGCGCTAACAAAGGTAAAGGTTGGTTTTCTTTTAGTTCTACCTTTTCCAATTCACTGAGTAATGCGCGTGCTTTTATTGGCACGGAGTAGAGGATCGACTGAACGCCATTGAGTGTTCTTTCAAAGGATTGTGTCTTTTCTACTGTGGCGTGTGAGAACACGGAAAAAAGGGCAACAAGTAATAGAACAAGTATATTAAAAAACGGTTTTCGCATTGATTGAGCTTCCCTGACCGACATAGCTATACGTCACTCGTTATTTAGAGGCTATAGATTACTCAACGCACAGATTTCACTCTGACTCATTTTCAAGACATTTGTATGGTTTTTTTTAATCTGTGTTAGTTAAGCGTAGATAGGGAAATGACATTTTTCCTGTAAGTGGAAACCCCATTATCGGACTGGTGATAAATTGGGATGAAGCTGCACAGAGTTTGCGTATTAAGAAAAGAGAGCCTGAACTAACTTGGCTTGAACAAGCCAGTACAGGCGGTGTTATGACTACTGGGTGATTTGCTGGTAAATTTCATCCTTGAGTTGCACTCGGCGCATTCTCAAGTCACGGAAGTTCTTATCATCAGTGGGTATGCTCGCCATCTCTAGCCCGCGAATTTTATGGTCTAGGTGATGATATTCATCCACCAAGCTACCAAAGCCTTTGTTGGCCATTTTCATTTCGTGAATTTTATCTTTGTACTCTGGGAATTCGAACATGAGTGCGTGATTTTCACCTTGCATAGTCGCTCCTGTATGAGTTCGTGCGAGCGTTTGGCGCAGCGCATGAGCAAAGCCTGCCATAAGGGTGAGATGGCGGCGAATTGTGCTTGTGAACGAACGACGGACAAGAAACTGCAAATAATGTTGTATGCACGTCCACTGCTCAGAGAATAGGGACAATAACGCTGGGATTCTAGCGCGATGCGAAGGGTGATGAATGCAAGTCTTGAAGGTGGGACGGGTAGTGATAACTATCCCGTCACCAGTGTGCAGAAAGGTGTAATAGTTAGCGTTTGTCTTTGATTGACTCGGCTTCTTTCTTTAGCAGTATGATCTTGCCAAACCCTAACTTATTGAAGTAGCTCTCACGATGGTTTTTCACCGCTTTACCATCTGCAATCACTTCCAGTTGTCTTTCCATTTTTAGGAAATCATTGATATCAATGCCTTCGGCCTCTGCAGCAGCTTCATGAGGCGAGCGGTGCTGACGGTAAGAAAAGGTCATGACCTTGGTTTCGCCTTTGTAAATGTATTGAAGTTGGCGTGACATATCCGCACCTTTAGCGAGTTTTTGAGGAGGCGGAGTATTTATCAGCCTCCTCGTCAAGTCAATCCCGCGTCACGGAATCAGAGGTAGAAACATAAGTTTTACTCGGCATCTCTTCGCATGGTGTAAATGCGACTTGCTCACCCGTTCCCGTCAATAGGCCTATTTTTGCGGGAGAGCCATCAGGATTCAGTAAGACTTCGCCAACGGCACTTTTGTTGACTAAATACCGAGAGCAGCCATTGTCTGGGCGTCGTCGTTCTATTCGCATGCGCTTGCGGCGTGTAAAAACGTTGAGCGGTGACCCCGGCCAGAAAAGCTTTCTGTCGAACCATTCGAAAATTGAGAGATAAGGTTCTGGGAACGTATTACGAAACCCACTACAGGTGATTTGCCAAATTCTCGGACTGCCTTTTCGAAATCGCAGACGAATATCATACGCGAACGAATAGTGAACATCCCCAGAGAGGATCACGAAGTTCTTGGGCGTTTTAGGGTGTTTGAAAATATTTAACAGTGCATTGGCCGAACCCGGATGCGCCATCCAGTTTTCAGAATCAGTCGCTAACGGCTGACCGCACATCGTGACAATACGTTGTAAGGTTTCAATGAACTTAATACCAAACATCGGCGCGGGTGACACCACGACAACGGCATTAGCATTGATAACATCTTGCTGGAAATCCATCAGGGACTCCCAATCCATCAATCCTGACGGTTTGTTGTTGCTTGACTCTGAGCGCCATCGGCGTGTTCGTGTATCAATCACCACAACTTTTGGCGTGGTGGGCAGCGTATAGTGCCAACGCTCAAAATGGTGAATTAGCTGCGTAGCGTCATTGAGGGTACTTGGCGTTGGCTCTGCCACAAACCGTGTGATGGTTCGCCAGAAATTGTCATCAAAGGCATCTGGGTCGTTGCCCCATCCCTGACAGAAGAAATAGCCCAGCATGCCGTTGGTAATAATACTTTGTGCAAAGGGCGAGTCATAAACTGCGCGTTCCCATCCGACGGTGAGATTGAAATCATCGGTGATGTCGTGATCATCAAAAATCATGTATGTGGGTATATGAGCAAACAATCGTCTGACTTGTTTGAGTCCGGCACAGAAGTGAGTCAGCTCGTTTTTCTCTGATGTCCAACGTGCCTTATTTTCATCAGACAAGCCTGCTATTGCGTTTGCTTCAGGCAATGGAATGGTTGCCCACAGAGATGGTGACCACACCAACAGATACATGGCGATAAACTCGTTAAAGCTTATCAAGTGGTTGTCGGTGGTGCGTGAACTGAATATTGGTTCTGGGCCTGCTTTCAGTAGTCGCTTCATCAAACCATGATTGATGGTGGTTTTGGGCAGTGTGTCGCTTCGACCATATAGCGGCGTTAGATTTAATGCGAGTTGGCTGCAATGGGTGATTGTTTCGTCGTCGATTTCCTGATCGTAAAGTCCAAGTCTGGTAATGGCTTGGCGAATAGCGAACATCATGGGGCCGCACACGTCATCGGCGTAAATCTGATCGCCACCCATGATCAACATGTCTGCACGCTCATCGATGGCGAGCGCATCATATTTTGTGTCTAATGCCACTAGGGCGTCATCACAATGGTGGTGTGGGTGACGACATGAGCCGTGTGCAAGGCTTTCCGCGCGTGATGAGATGATAAAGCTCGGGCGCTTTTCGCCGTCATACAACAATCCGTCAATGTCGGTGAGTAAAGAATGCTCTTGTGACAGTATGTCGTATGCTAATTGCGTGTCTGTTTCGAAGTAGCCAATGTTCTTGTCTGCGATCTCATCTCGGTGAGATGAATGTTGGGAAAGCTGCGCATTGGAAAAATGTGCAAATACGACAAAACAATGAGAGCCTAACTGAATCTGCTTTTGGGATTTGAAGGAGGCGCGAAAAAATGGAATGTCACTGTCTTTTTCATACAGTAAGAAGTCCGCATTCAACGGAGAAGATGTCACCGCCCAGACGCAGATCTCTGTTTTGGTTGTTCTTCTTAATATCGGGCCCGCAAGAAATAGGGGCAATGGCATCGACATGTATTTCTCAGTATTCCAACGTTAATGCCCTTACTTTACGTGTCCAAGTGAGGAATTTGTAGCTTCCGTTGTGTAAATTCATGCAAAGACATTACTTCGTGGTATTTGGCGACAGATTCAAACCCACAAAGGTTTGACCGCCATGGCTGCGTGCTTTCTCCAGCCACCGTGCGGCAATGTCGTGTTCATCAATCCCCACTAACGCGTTCGCAAGCGCAACTTGTGCCTGAATATGGTCTTGATGTGCGGCCAAACTTAAGAAGTAGATCCCTTTCTCTGTATCCTGATCGGTGACAAAACCATCGTGTAACATTTTACCTAACGCATATTGCTCAACGGGGCTATTGCACAAAGCCAAGTCTAATACCCACTTGAATTCGTCATAGTCGATGCCGTTAGTTAGGCGCTTACTGTGATAAATGCTGCTGTGATTGAGTGCATCGACATTGGGTGTTTCGCTACAAAAATCAAGATACAAAGTAGAAAGCTCAAACACAGCATCGTTTTCTACCCCTTCAAGAAAGTAAGGTGTAGCGGCCTGACAATGCTCTCTAGGGTATGAACCGCGCTGTAAATGCCGCCAACCTTCATAGAAATCGCTGTTGAGAAACGCTTCGGAGTAGTTTTGTAGGGTGGGACAATCAGCGAGCGGCTGATCTATCTCGTCAGAGCAACTCACGGTGCTGGTGGCAATGAATAACGGAAGTAACCACTTCATACTTCGTTCCTTTGTACACAAGGGGCAATCGCACTACATATCCATGCAGTTTACGAAGTGGAGCGTGTTGAAGGGCGTTGCAAAATTGGGATTCAAGAGAATGGAAAAAGAAGTGCTTTGATGAGTATCGAGCCACATCAGTCAAGATTTGGCTCTAAGAGGATATTCTTATACGCGTGACTGCTTACAAAGTTCGGCGGCTTCTTCTTGCTGAGTGTCTGTGACATCCACGGGGCGCATTGCCATTGTGTAACGCAGTGAGGCGTAGAATATGGTGATATAGGCCATGAGCTCGGTACCTTCTTCTGCGACGTTTTTGGCTGCGCGGACGAAGCCATCACCGAGCGCGTCGTGCCACAGGGAACTCATGCCAAACAGACGGGAGAACACCAATAAAAGGGCAAGTCCAAGGCTGAGCAACGGGAAGTAACGATGGCTGACAAATTCACTGAAACTTTTTAAGGTTTCAGCTCTGTTGTGCAGGGCATATAACATGGCGCTGGCCGCAGTCAGTGAGGCAGGATAAACCCAGAAACCATGCCACATCCAATCGTCGAAAAATTTGTCGAGTTCTCGGATTAACATACACATGAAAAAGCCAATGACTAGTGCACCAAAACGACGAAATGAAGGATTCCTCTTTGCAATAATCACGTAGCATGAAATGGTCGCTGCCAGCAGAAATTGCTCGCCATATTCAGTAAGCGACTGTTCAGATAAGCCATTTTTGAGTACGTGGAGATCAAGTTTTATGATAATAACGGGGATGGTAACCAGCAGCGCAAACAAAAAGAATTGGCCAATGGCATAAAAGATGGTGTCTGTTTGTGTATGACGAAACTGCATCAGCAACCTCCTATAATTTGAAATGAGTTAGTTGTCACCTGACCATCATTCCGTGATAAGAGTCACATAGTTTTGCTAAAGCGTTCCACGCTTTCGAGTGGTGAAAAATGAGCGGGGATCATACAACAATGGAATGTATTGAGCAGTTTGTAGCGCGAGACGTGTTGTTAATCCCTGTATCAATATGCTTACAATACACAGTATCAACGCAATAAACGGTCGAAAATCAGCACGCTAACTGACCGACAACTGTAAAAAATGGATGAAATGATGGAACAAAAGACAATTCGTTGGGGCATGATCGGTTGCGGTAGTGTCACTGAGCGTAAAAGTGGGCCTGCATTTTGGCAAGTCGAAGGCTCGTCATTGAGCATGGTGATGGCTCGTCGCGAAGAGAGGGCTAAAGCTTACTGTGCCAAGCATGGTATTCCTGCCCATACCACAGATGCCTCCGCGTTGATTAACGACCCCAACATAGATGCGATTTATGTCGCGACCCCTCCGGACAGTCACCGTGAATATGCGTTGATGGCTGCGAAAGCGGGAAAACCGTGTGTGGTTGAAAAGCCGATGGCATTAACCACAGCGGAATGTGATGACATGATTGACGCATTTAAACAGGCCAATGTCCCCTTGTTCGTGGCGTATTACCGTCGTTCCCTTCCTCGGTTTCAGGCCGTGAGAGAATGGATTGACCAAGGAAAGATCGGTGCTGTACGTCATATTCATTGGACGTATCATCGTGCCCCAAACCCTGATGACGTTGCAGGGCTTGAAAACTGGCGGGTTAATCCGGACCAGGCGGGTGGGGGCTACTTTGTTGATTTGGCCAGCCATGGTTTGAATCTTTTTCAACAATGGTTTGGTGACATCACAACTGCGCGTGGTATTGCTGCTAATCAGCAAGGTTACTATGCCGCTGAAGATGCGGTATCTGCTTCGTTCGTTTTCGAAAATGGTGTACTCGGTTCTGGCTATTGGAACTTTGGTGCTGCCATACGAGAAGACAGGGTTGAGATTATTGGCAGTGAAGGGCGAATTCTGTGTTCGGTATTTGGTGATGAACCTTTTGTGCTAGAAGGCACTGAACAGGCTACGTCTTCGATCGAGAATCCTGATCCTGTGCAGTATTTTCATGTTGAAAACATGGTTAAGCACCTTAAAGGTGAAAAAACTCACCCAAGTTTGGCTGAAAGTGGCAGAAATACCACATGGGTGATGGAACAAATACTCGCGGGACAATGAGTAATAGCAAAAGAATGCGGCATGATTTTTAGAGAATAGGTTATCAATTAGCCATTTGAACCAAAAAAAGCGTGGGAATGCAAATTAGTGCTTGCAAGGCTCCCGTGCTTTTCCTACTATCAACCTCGTTCTTAGGAACACTCAATTCCCCCTTAGTTCAGTTGGTAGAACGGCGGACTGTTAATCCGTATGTCGCAAGTTCAAGTCTTGCAGGGGGAGCCAAATTAAAGAAACCTGCCTTATGGCAGGTTTTTTGCGTTTTGGATATTGCTTATCGCTTCTTCGCTTTTCAGATATAAATCTTTCACTATCCTAATGGGCAAGCCGAATTGATAATGTTATATTATAACATTACATCGAAAGGTGCCTGACGGATCATGACACTCGCGTTTCGCCAATTGTTACTTCCTTTATTGCTTGCAGTCCTTATGGGCTGGCAAGGTTTAGCGGTTGCGGAACACAAGGCATCGCATCAACATTCTTTAAATACTGATCATCATTGCGCTCTGTGTGCCATGGGGGCACCCGCGATAACTTCAAATGATGCAATCCCTTCTGCGCCGTTGGTCAGCGGTTATATGCCTTCAGGCTATGTATCCCAATCTCCTCAAACATCATTGCTTGAACCTAAAGCACGTGCTCCGCCACTCTTCTCTCCAACTTAACACGATATTTAATCAATTCAATTTGGAGAGAACATGCGTAATACAACTCGATTTACGCTCAGCGCGATAGCATTGGGTATGGCGACATTTGCGGTTGCGGAAAGTAACGATTTTACCCAGCATAGTGCCCATCAACATGGTTTGGTTGAATGGCATATTGCGCAGGATGGCGAAGAGCTTCTCGTTGAAATTACGGCGCCGGGCAGTGACATTGTTGGTTTTGAATATGCGCCTCAGAATGAAGAGCAAAAAGCCGCCATTGAGCAAGCGCTGAAGTCGCTGGCTAAAGCAGATACTTTGATAGAACTTAATGCATCTGCTAATTGTGAACTGGTTGAGCAATCGGTCACTCAGACGTTAGATGAATCAGACGATCATTCTGATCATGACCATGATGCTCACGATAAGCATGACAGCCATGATGCTCACGATAAGCATGACGACCATGATACTCACGATAAGCATGACGGTCATGATGCTCACGATAAGCATGACGGTCATGATGCTCACGATAAGCATGACAGCCATGATGCTCACGATAAGCATGATGACCATCGCGAACACCATCAAAAAGACATTGAGTCACACGGTGAGTTTTCTGCCCAATACACATTCCATTGTTCAAATCCTGCTGAACTTCAATCTGTCACTTCGCGCTGGTTTGATACATTTGGTCAGACAGAAAAAATCAGTGTCCAAGCGATCACTGATAAAGGTGTCTCTGCCGGCGAGCTTACGCCAACGTCAAGAACCATTCGTTTCTAGTACAGGAAGGCCTCATCACTGAGGCCTTAAGTATCTGCATGTTATTAATAAAAGATCTTTTCTTTCGATGGCCAGGACAGTCTGAGTGGCAGATTGATATTCCGCATTTTGAAGTCGGTGCCAATGAGAAAGTGTTTCTCAAAGGCGCAAGTGGTTGCGGTAAATCTACACTGCTGGGTTTGGTTGCAGGCATTAATGTCGCGCAATCAGGCTCGTTGTACATTCAGGATATCGACATTTCGCTGTTGAAAGGTGCTAGGCGGGATGTATTTCGCGCCGATCATTTGGGGTACATTTTTCAGCAGTTCAACCTTTTGCCGTATCTGTCTGTTTTAGATAATGTCACGCTACCTTGTCGATTTTCGTCGATGCGAAAACAGCGTGTGAGCGGTGATTTGAACCAAGAAGCCACTCGTCTATTGAGCGCACTCGCCCTGCCGGATGCGTGTTTGAATAAGCCCGTGACCGAACTAAGCATTGGTCAGCAGCAACGCGTTGCCGCAGCTCGCGCACTGATTGGCCGACCAGCATTGTTGCTTGCCGATGAACCCACTTCTGCACTGGATGTAGATAGTCGTAACGCGTTTATCTCGCTATTAATGAAAGAATGCGACCATGCGGGAACTAGCCTGCTGTTTGTCAGTCATGATCATACGCTGGAAACGCATTTCGACCGAGCGGTGTCACTGTCCGAGATCAACCGCAGTGTATCGAATAAGGTGGTGGTGTAAATGGCCATATTCCGATTGGCGATTCAAAGCTTAAATAACCGAAAAGCCACGGCTTTTCTCACGATTCTGACGGTGGCAATTTCAGTGGCGTTACTGCTAGGTGTGGAGCGTGTTCGTACTCAAGCGAAAGAAAGTTTTGCGAACACTATTTCTGGCACAGATTTGATTGTTGGTGCGCGATCTGGCCAAGTGAACTTACTGCTTTATTCGGTGTTTCGTATTGGCAATGCTACCAATAACATTGGTTGGGACAGCGTTGAAGAAATTCAGCGTCATCCGTCGGTGGCATGGTCTATCCCCATTTCCCTAGGCGACTCTCATCGAGGTTTCCGTGTGGTAGGTACAACGGGAGACTACTTCACGCATTACAAATACGGGAATAAACAGCCACTCACGTTTACTCAAGGGCTGCCATTTAATGGCCTGTTTGATACCGTGATTGGCGCTGAAGTTGCGGAAAGACTCAATTATAAACTGGGTGATGAAATCGTCATTGCGCATGGACTGGCGGACAGGAAGTTCAGTCGTCACGACAACCTTCCTTTTACCATCACTGGTATTCTGGCACCGACAGGCACGCCCGTAGACCGGAGCGTACATGTCTCTCTACCTGCGATTGAAGCGATTCACATCGGCTGGGAAAGTGGTGCTCGAATGGGGGTAGGTGTTGGCGCGGAAGGTATTGATCCTGATAAGCTTCAACCTGAACAAATTACGGCACTCTTAGTGGGATTGAAAAGCAAGATCCAAACCTTTGCTTTGTTACGCACCATTAACGAATATAAGCGAGAGCCGCTGACCGCTATCATGCCCGGCATTGCACTGCATGAATTGTGGGGGCTGATGTCCGTGGCTGAACAAGCCTTGTTGGTGGTGTCAGGATTTGTGGTGGTTGCAGGCTTGCTGGGAATGCTTTCTAGCCTACTGACAAGCTTGAATGAGCGACGACGAGAGATGGCGATTTTGCGCGCCATGGGTGCAAGGCCCGCACATATCTTTGCACTGTTGATCAGCGAAGCGGTGTGTTTAACTTTGCTTGGCATCATGCTCGGGATTGTTTCTGTGTTTGCAGTCATCACCATTGCCGCGCCGTTTGTGTTAAGCCAATACGGCTTACAACTTTCAGCGACATTCTTAAATAGCCGCGAATGGATGCTAATGGGCATTGTACTTGTGGCGGGACTATTGGTGGGCGTGTTGCCTGCGTTGCGCGCGTATCGCCAATCACTATCAGATGGCATGACCATACGGATATAACATGATGAAAAAATGGCTTCTATTAATGGCGACTTGTTTGCCATTGTTCGTTCAAGCAAATGAGACATTGATGTTGGATTGGATTGACCTGATCCCAGAGTCAGAACGCAATCAATTCAATGACAGAGGCATGCCAATGGTCAATCACGAAAGTGATGAGCCTCAGCAAAACTTAGTGGGAAGTATTCGTTCTGAGTTGAATAACAGCCAGGTGAAAATCCCTGGTTTTGTTATCCCGCTGGAAGGTGATGCCAACACAGTGACGGAATTTTTATTGGTGCCATTTTTTGGCGCGTGTATTCACGTACCGCCACCGCCCCCTAACCAAATTGTGTATGTGAAATTTGATAAAGGTGCGCCAGTCCACGAGCTTTGGGATGTGGTGTATGTGATTGGGACGTTGAAAACGGAAACTGTGTCACATGATCTCGCTCAAGCAGGGTATTTGCTTGAGGGTGTGTCGATAGAAGCTTACGACGAATAGGCAAAGCGATTAAGACGTTCACAAAACACTACTTGAAACCGCCCAATATTAGGGCGGTTTTTTGTAGAAGGGTATTCAGTTAAATGTTAGTCGCCATCAGGGATAAGGCCACGTCGAGATTGACTGCGTTTAACATTAGAAAAGTAAACCGTTTGGGCGGGAACTTCATTAGCATTATTCGCGGTTTTATAACGAGAAAGGAAAGAACGATAAAGGCCATATTTAAAGTACACGATCGATGCATCCATCGTCTGTCCTTGATAGCCCACTTTTTGCTCGCCGTTCACCCATACATCGAAAAAACCGGATGGATCGGTTGCCCATCGAACGTTCACTTCAATGTGATGCCAACGGCCGCGAAGGTCTTTGTCATCAATAAGTGCGTAATACTCGGTTGTCTGCCCTAAGACTTGATTATCAAGGTGATAGCCGCCAGCACTATTTTGAAACATCCAAACGGGGTGCGAGCCCTTTTGGTGAAACTGCCCAAGTGAGGTTTTCGTTGGGAAAACATTCACATAGTCGTCGGGGAAGTAGATAGACCAGCCGTACCAGTATTCACTGTTTACGTGGGTTGATTTGTTTTTCTCCGATAACTCACTTCGTTCTCGATCTTTTTTACAATCATTCCAACCATCGTTTGAAGAACAATCACCGGGGCGAACGTCGAATATTTCTATTAATTCAGTTGGCGCACTACCAGTGAGATCGGGCGTGATCTGATAACCGTGGGTCGTTGAATTTAAAGAGCGCTGAAACGGACCAAAACCACTGCTATCGATGCCGGAGGAGCAACCGCTTAGCAGCATAGCAAATACGAAAGCGATAACGTCTACAAGGGTGAAATTGATTGCATTCTTTGGCGTGTGAGGCTTTCGAGCATGGCGGCAAAACATCGATCACCTCATGGTTTGAAATCATCATTTTATAGTAGACCACAGCAGCTTAGGGTTCTCGTTACACCTGAGTCGGAAACAGAGTATTTAAGGTGTTGTCGATCCATAACATCACCTTGTCCCAACCACGTGTTTTCTTCTTGATGGCACTGAGAGTGAGTAACGGCGGGCTTGAAAGTTCTGCAGTTGAGAGCGTTTTGACCGAGCCTTCCATCCAATCATGGTTAACGATATGTTCCGGCACAAAAGCCCAGCCAAGGTTCCGATTAACCAGTCCTGAAATATAGTAGTAGCTGTCAACATGCCAATAGCGAGGAGAAAGAGGCTGTTCTTGCGAAGAACCTAAACGGTCTCGAATCGCGAGCTGGCGATGTTTAACTAAGTCATCTTCATGCGGGTGATCAATTGCCGAAAGAGGGTGCTGAGGCGAAGCAATCAGTACTTGTTTTACCGTGGTGATGTCGTACCAATCGAGTGACTCAGACAAAGGTTTGACGCGAAAAATAAACCCGATGTCTGCTCTGCCTTCGTTAACCCATGTCGCGATATCATCCTGAGACCCATTCAAAATAGTGAGCTTTAGCTCCGGAAAACTATCGGCCATCATTTCAAACAAAGTTTCAAAAGTTTGGATTGGAACGGCTTCATCCATGGCGACCGTGAATGCGACAGGCTCACCTTTAGTGACCGCCATCGCGCGTGAGTTCATGCGTTGGCACTGCTGTAAGATAGCCTTGGCGTCAACGAGCATTTCTTTCCCGGCACTGGTCAACACCGGTAGTTTGGCACTGCGATCAAATAAATCAAACCCTAGGTCGACTTCTAAGTTTGCAATGGCAGTGCTAACGCGAGATTGCGCTTTGCCGAGCTTGCGTGCTGCAGCAGAAAATGACCCAGCCTCGGCTGCTTCTGTAAAGGCTTTGAGTTGTTCGAGTGTCCACTGCATGATGTCACCTATGTATCCGCTTTGAGGATTGATTGTAACTTTTATCTATATCAAAACAACGTCAAACTCGTACCAGTCTCTTTCCCTTTTTAAGTTCACTGTTTATGCATACCACCGATTTAAAACAGAGTGATTCCATCACCAAAACGTTTTGGCGTTTCACCATCCCGGCTATTGCTGCAATGATCGTCAACGGACTCTATCAATTAGTGGATGGTATTTTTGTTGGGCACTACATTGGCGCAGAAGGGTTAGCAGCCATCAACATTGCTTGGCCAGTGATTGCCGTTGTCGGTGGTTTGGGGTTAATGATAGGCATGGGGGCAGGCAGTTTGGTCTCCATCTACCGTGGTGAAGGTAACCTACACAAAGCGAGAAGCGCCATGGCGACAGGGCTTGTATTAGCGTTTGGGCTGGCAATTGTCGCATCGGTTTACTTGTATTGCTTCAGTGCTTTACTGATTGGTTTACAAGGGGCCTCGGGGTTGGCACATGGTTATGCATCCGATTATCTGATGGTGTTTGAGTTAGGCGCATTGGCAACGGTTGTTGCCGGTGCATTGCCTTTTTTGATACGAAATGACGACAGTCCTTTTGTGGCGACGTCCATGATGGTCGTCGGCGCATTGACCAATATCGTGCTCGATTACCTGTTTATCGGTGTGATGTCGTGGGGTCTGAAAGGAGCCGCCGTTGCAACAGTGTTGGCACAATTAGTTAGTGTTGTCATAGGTTTGGCTTATCTGTGTTCATCCCGTTCGTTTCTTGGGGTATTTCGTCACAAGGTAAAGCTAAGTCTTGCTGACGCAAAACAGAGTTTGCTCCTTGGGTGTTCGTCGCTTGTCATGTTTATGTATTACGGTGTGCTTGTTGGTTTTCACAACCGTTTATTTGCTGAATATGGAACACCAGTGAGTGTCGCCGCTTTCGCCGTCGTGGGTTATTTGATGACACTGTACTACGTGGTAGCAGAAGGTATCGCTGAGGGTATGCAGCCGCAAGTGAGCTTTTATCATGGGGAAAAGTCGTACGCCAAGATAGCTAAAGTGGCAAAGCTAGCCTCATTGGTGTCACTTGTCGCAGGATTGGCTTGGTTAGTAGTGCTGAATGTATTTCCGAACATTGTTATTGGCATGTTTAGCAGTGGCAATGAGGCGCTATTACAACAAGCAACACTGGGTATTCGTTTACACCTGTCTGCGATGTATCTTGATGGGCTGATCATTCTCGCATCAATGTATTTTCTATCGGTGGGCAAGGGCGGAAAAGCACTTGGTATCTCTGTCGCCAATATGCTGGTCCAGTTTCCGTTCCTGTATATATTGCCAAAATTCTACGGAGTTGAAGGCGTGTGGTTAGCGATGCCTATCTCTAATATTGTTCTTGCATCAATTGTTTTGCCTGTGATGTGGAACGATATTTATAGACAAAAACGTAAGCAGTTCCCGCTAACGCCGGCAATCGCGTAGTTTTTCATTTCTATTAGATATCAACTCAGTAAAAAGGGAGCGAATGCTCCCTGATGGAAGGTTATTGGGTGATCAAAATTCTCCCCACTCAATTTCATCATCGTCTTCGTTTTTCTGCGTTCTAGCGAATTTTTTATGTGGAGGTTTAACACTACGCATTTTTTTTAAGTTCGGCGTTTTAATAGCATCATTTCCGCCAGAAACGGTAAAAAACTCCATCATGGCGCTCATGTCTTGCGCCTGAGAGAGCATGCTTTCGCCCGCCGTTGTGGCTTCTTCCACAAGTGCTGCGTTTTGTTGAGTCATGGTGTCCATGCGATTGACGGCGATATTCACTTGTTCAATGCCGGAGCTTTGACCTTGTGCCGTTTCACTGATGTCAGACATTTTGTTGCTGACCTCTTCAACCATATTGACAATTTCTTGCAGTGTCTCGCCGGATTCAGCGACCAACTCTGCACCATCTTCTACTTTTTTGTTCGTATCGCGGATAAGCTCTTTGATTTGTTTGGCGGCCTCTGCCGAACGCTGTGCGAGATTTCGTACTTCGCCTGCCACAACAGCAAACCCTCGGCCTTGTTCACCTGCACGTGCTGCCTCTACTGCTGCATTAAGCGCCAGCAAGTTTGTTTGGAAGGCGATTTCATCAATGACGCCAATAATGTCGGAAATCTTATTACTGGCTCCGCTGATTTGATCCATGGCGGTGATGGTTCTCATCACCACATTTCCTCCTTCACGAGCTTTTAGTCGCGCGTCTTCACTCAATTTGTTGGCGACCTTGGCATTGTCTGCGCTTTGTTTAACCGTATCGGTCATGCTTTCCATGCTTGCTGCAGTCTCTTGAAGCGATGTTGCCTGGTCTTCGGTACGCTGACTTAAATCTCGATTACCTGATGCGATTTCATTGGAAGAGTTGGTAATGGTTTCCGATGCGCGTCGGATATTGCCAATGACTTGAGTCAGCCTGTCAATGCTGGCATTGGTGTCGGCTTTCAGTTGGGCAAAGCGACCGTTGTAGCTTTTTTCAATTCGTTGTGTGAGGTCGCCTTTGGCCATTGCACTTAAAATGCGCTGCACGTCTTCGAGTGCGGCGTCGGTATTGTTGGTCAGAGAGTTCAAGCCTTGTGCGAGTTTGTACAAGAACCCTTTCTTGTCATCGAGAGAAAGTTGTTTAGAGAAGTCACCGCGTGTCGCGGCCTCTACCATCTGATCAATTTCACGTTCGATGGCGACTTCAGCGGTGCGGTCTGTCCACTCTATAACGGTACCAATTCTTTCATTGTGTTCGTCAATAATCGCATTGACAGCAATGGCCATAATGCGATTACCAACGGGCATTTGCATTTCATGTGTGTCATCAATATGTTCGAGTAATTGTCGCTGATGCGCAGGATTCTTATGAAAGAAATCAATGTTCTGCCCGATGATATCATCGGGGTTAAAATGCGGGATCACCTGAGCAAAATCATCTCTTGCTTCTCTCAGTAATGCCTGAGACGAACTATTGAGGTAAATGATGTCGAAATTTCTGTCTGCAATCATAGTGTTGGTAGAAACGTTGTCCAGAGCCTGGCGAACACGAGCATTCTCCTCCGCTTGAATTTTTGCATCACGCTCGAGGTTTGCTTTTATTCGTTCAGAAGCTTCTACATTTTCTAGGGAAGTGTTGGTTGCCTGCTTGATGGATAAGAGATCGCCACGAAGATCAGTTTCAATACGATGACTGAAATCGCCTTCTGCTAAGCCCTCCATCACTTTTTTTATGTCACCAATTGCTGCTTGCATACTATCCATCAGCGTGTTGAATGCATCAGCAGACTGGCCCAGTTCGTCTTTGGTTTTCACCACGACTCGTGCAGAGAAGTCTCCAGTTAGCGCAACGGCTTCCAAGTTTTCAGTCAGTTTCAACACAGGGTGAGTGAGCGACCTCGTCACCACAAGTGCAATCAAAGTGATGATAATCACACCTGAAAGCAGTGCGATACCGATCATCCATTTCATGGCACTGACTTGGCTGAATGCTTCTGACTCGTCAATTTCGGCTACAAGTGCCCAGTTGGTATCGCCAAATTTAATCGGGGTATAAGCCGACAATACCAGATTGCCCAAATAGTCCTGTGTGATGTCAAAGCTTGTTTCACCCTCAATTGCTTTTTCAGTGGCGACGGTTTTGATTGAACCGTCTTCAGGTGTCGCAAATGACGCATTAACCGTGTGAGAACTGTCGGCTAGGTAGGAGTCTGATCGCATTAAAAAGTCAGGGCCCACAAGATAAGTTTCTCCGGTTAGCCCCATGCCTGTGCGTTGTAACATGATGTCGTTAATTTCGGGAACAGAAAGCTGTAGAACAGCCACGGCGAGAATGTTGCCACCCAAATCAGTGATTGGGCCGCCTATCAGTGCGATAGGTTCATTATTGTGAGGAGCATAACGCTGATAATCTTGAACACTAACGTCGTTGCTGGAAACGACATTTCGAAACAAGGTGGCGAGGGGGCTGTTTTTCAATGGCCCCGAAATGAGATTCGCGCCAAGGTCGGATCTTTTTTGTGCGGTGTAAACCACGTGACCAGTGTCGGCTTGAATAATGAAAACGTCGGTATAGCCGTAGACATTGACATAATCACTGAGGGTTTTTCCGTTGACGCTCCAGATTTCTTCGTATTCATATGTGTCAGTAGGAAAGGGGTCATCACGTTCGACATCTTCATCTGCAGCGTAGAATTGAAGCAATTTTTGAACTTTCTTGGTGTCTTCACTGCCGGAAAGGATCATCGTGTCTTTTCGAGCACGACTAAAATAGGACTCGATTTGATCTTTTTTAACCTCTCGCATACTCACAAGCTGTGCAAACGCTTGATCTTGTAACGCAGCACTTGATGTTGCAAGTGCCAAATACCCAACAACAAGAATGGGTAGTACGCCAGTGAACAAGAAGATAAGAAGTAGCTTTACTTTTAGCTTTGCAAACATTCGAGACCCTTTTTTTACCAGCGAGTGCGATGTCGGAATGCTCTCGCTTTTCGTTTCATTGTGCTCAGTGACTCACTAAAACGTTATTTCACTGACCAATGTGACGGTGTGACTTCGATTTCCCACAGTGGCATGTTGGCCATTCTAAATGGTGAGTAATTCACGTTTCTATTGACGGCTAACACCTTGTTTGGCGTTGGAACAAACAACATGTACCCGTTGTTATATGCATGACGCATGATTTTGTCAGAGACGTTATCAAACTCAGGTGTTCCTGCAGATTCGCGGAACATTTTCTCGATGTACCCATCCAAAGTGCTGTCTGGGAAGATGGTGCTCCACGCATTGTGTGTGCGATACACGAAAAATGCTGACCATGGGTGGTTGTAATACCAATCGTCATTGCCCCAAACGAGGAGATCCCAATCTTGCGTGTTCTTTTTGGCGTTAGTAGTAAGCAACTGACCAAAGACATCTTTCTCACTAGATGTGATGGTGAAATTGAGTTTTACGCCAACTTTGCGTAAGTCACGGTCGATACCTTTCCAGATGTACATAAAACGGTCTTGCGTATATACGTTGAGTTCAAGTCCATCTAAAGTTTTCTTGAGCTCGTCACGAATGGATTTGGGGTTTTGCACTTCAGAATAGGCTTTGAGTTTTTTCACCACTTTGTCTACACCAGGATAGAGAGGCGCAGCGAGTGTTGGGCTTATCTGACCTTCGCCTGCGTAGTTCTTTTCAAGTAAGCGGCGTTGGTCTATTGCCTTGTTGAGGGCGACACGAACGTCTTTGTCAAGAAGGCGCTTATTGCCAGTTCGCATGTTGATGTGAATAGCGATGTTGTTGGTTGACGGTGCACTCACAAGTTTGGCAAATCGTGATTGTTCGACTCGTTTCTTCTCAGAAAAGGGTATTGGCATAATGTCGATAGCGGCATCTTTATCAATAGCCATCTCTAGTGCTTGGTTGGAGTCGAGCTCGGTATAGACGGTCACCGTTTCAATCTTTGGAAATTCAGAATTCCAATAGTTAGGGTTAGCCACTAAAACCGCTTTGGGTGTTTGACGATCACCTTCAATGTACCCTTCTTTGAGAATGTAGGGCCCCAAGCCGTAAGGGCCTGGTTCGGCAAGGTTCGGGCATGTTGGTTTGCCGTTCCAACCAAATTTGTCGAGATAGGCTTGGGTGTAGAACTGAATCCAAATAGCATCGTTTAGGAATTGACCGTACTTTTCTGTGAGATGAAATCGAACGGTGTAGTCATCTACTTTTTCTGCGCGATCAAAAACCGTGTCTATTTTCGTAAATAAAAACGGGTCTTCCTTAAAAAATTTCATGTTCATTAATACCGCGTCGGCATTAAATGGTGTGCCATCTTGAAACTTCACACCCTGTCGTAAATTGAACTCGTAGGTTGTGTCGTCAACCTTTCTATGTGAAACCGCCATGTCGTAGTCCCAACCGCGATCGTTATTTGCAGGTCTCAGAAGCGCGCCATTGATCGAATGTGAAATATATAAATAAGGAAGGCTGGGAATAAAGACTTTCAAATGTGAGCCGGGTTCTGGTGCTGCCAAGGACACCATCGGGGAAATGATGAATAACGAGATAACGCTTTTGATGAGTGAGTTAACAAGTTTCATATTGACTACCTTGGTCTACCATCTGACAGTTAAAAGTCGGTGTATTGGTTTTTCTCCTTAAAAAGTGTAGTTAATCAATGACTCATTTATGAGAGCATTGAATCATAAATAAATCTATTCAACTTATCTGTTTGAATTTGTTAGATTTGTTTTTACATTGACGTGAAGGATTGAAGCCATGTTGAAACGTGTTCTTTTCCAGTAAGAAAAGCATGATGTTTTCTCTAACTATCTGAAAAGTAAAACGCATAGGCTACAGGCAAGACGCGATGATTGTTATGTATGTCAAAACAAACGCTTAGGAGAACAATATGAAGGTTATTGCTTTTGCCGCTTCTAGCAGTAAAGCGTCAATTAATAAGCAGTTGGTCACTCACGCGGTTAGCATGATTGAAGGTGCTGAAGCTGAGATCTTGGATCTCAACGATTACGAACTTCCCTTGTTCAGCGTTGATCGAGAACAGGAGTTAGGCCAGCCAGAAAAAGCTAAGGCGTTTTTCGCGAAAATTGGCGAAGCGGACGCGCTGGTTATTTCGTTTGCGGAGCACAATGGGTCTTATAGTGCGGCTTACAAAAATGTGTTCGATTGGGCGTCTCGTATTAATCAAAAAGTCTTTCAAGGTAAGAAAGTGGTGATGCTATCAACATCGCCAGGGCCGGGCGGGGCGAAAAATGTACTTGCTGCAGCATCAGCGTCATGCCCTCATTTTGACGGTGATTTAAAAGCATCACTGTCGATCCCTTCGTTTTTTGACAACTTTGATACGGAAGTGGGTGTTTTAAGCAATGACTCCCTTTCAGTCCAACTTGCTGAAGCGATGCAAACTCTTCTCTGATCCCATCTTTACTGCATTGGCGGGCAAATAGCCGCCTTTGTTGTCGCATCACATTTTGTAACATCTTAATTCTGCATATCTACAATTCTGTCGCAATTTTGTGTGTCGTACAGCTTTCAGAAAGGATAGCTTGGCATACTAGGGTCGGCTTGCTGTTTTGTTGCTACACATGTCATTTTATTGCAACAAATATCACGTCTGATTTTGGCGATGAGCCCAATAATATCACTATAAATTATCGCTATTCTTTTTTGCGTTTGTCTCAATGCAAACAGGTTAGGTGAGGAGAGAAAAATGATTAAACGGAAGTTATTGCTTCCTGCGCTGATTAGCGCATCAGTGCTTGTAGGTTGTGGTGGGCAAGAAGCTCAACAGAAGGGTGGCTTTTCACCTATCGTTGATATCCAGTCTGCTGAAGTGATTGATTATCAGCCACAACAAACGTTTGTGGGACGAACCGAAGCGATGGAGGATGTCAGCATTGTTCCTCAAGTTTCTGGTTACTTAACCGAGCGATATTTTACCGAAGGTGAAATGGTCGTAGAAGGCCAACGTCTTTTCCAAATTGACCCAGCTATTTATCGTGCGAAGGTCGCCAGTGCTGAGGCATCTGTGGCGCAAGCAGAGGCTGGCGTGACGAATACCGCGTTGGATTTTGAACGTGGGAAAGATTTGTTACCTCGTGGAGGTATTAGCCAATCTGAGTTTGACCGTTTGACCGCAGTAAAGCTGCAAGCTGAAGCCGCCTTGAAGGCAGCGCAAGCGCAACTGCAAGCCGCTGAAACTGACATGTCTCATACCGAAATCGTCGCGCCATTCACTGGGCGTATCAGTGAAAGCTTGGCCAGTATTGGTGATTTGGTTTCACCCTCCACTGGCGTTCTCACCACCATCGTTAGCCTTGACCCGATGCAGGCATCATTTTCTATGAGTGAGAAGCAACGTCTGGCTGCGGGTGCTGACAGAATGTCAGGTAACGGCGAGGGCGGCGCAAAACGTGTTGAAGTGTTCCTAAGTATGGGTAATGGCTACGACTATGAGCATGCTGGTAAGTTGGACTACGTCGGTAACCGCATTGACGTTAACACGGGCACCATTGCGCTGCGCGCAAAATTCCCTAACCCGAGTTATCGCCTGCTTCCGGGGCAATATGTTGAAGTTATCGTCAAAGAAAAAGCCACCACGCCACACATCGTTGTGCCGCGTTTGTCGGTTCAGACCGATCTAGAAGGTGATTTCGTGATGGTACTGAAAGAAGGCAATGTCGCTGAGCGTCGTAACGTGAAGCTTGGCCCTCAAACGGAACAAGGTGTCATTGTATTAAGCGGCCTAGTAGAAGACGAGCAAGTGTTGACCAAAGGTTTGCAGCGTGTTCGAAATGGCATGACAGTTCGCCTTCAAGGCCAAGGGGCATAAGCTGATATGTTAAGTCGCTTTTTTATTAACCGCCCAAAATTTGCGCTGGTTATCTCCATCATTCTGACGCTCTCAGGTCTCATCGCATTGTTGAACCTGCCAGTCGCAGAATACCCTCGAATCAGTCCACCTTCTGTTAGTGTGACCGCGTTTTACGCAGGTGCCAGTGCTGAGGTGGTTGAGCAAGCCATCGCAGACCCGATAGAAACATCGGTCAATGGCGTGGAAAACATGATCTACATGTCTTCCAAAAGTGCTAATGATGGCTCCTACAGTTTAAACGTGACCTTTGATATCGGCACTGACCCTGATATGGCACAGGTCAACGTACAAAACCGTGTTGCACAAATAGAATCAAAGCTGCCGCAAGAAGTGCGTCAGATTGGTGTCACGGTGAAGAAGCGTTCGCCGGACTTGTTAATGGTACTGAACTTCTATGCGCCGGACGGCAAATACGATGAACAGTTTTTGGTTAACTACATCAACCTGAACGTGAAAGACCAAATTGCACGTGTCAAAGGCATCAGTGATGTCAATGTGCTTGGTGGTGGCGAATACTCGATGCGTGTTTGGCTTAACCCAGAAAAAATGGCCAATCTAGGCATCACCACGTCAGATGTGCGTTCTGTGCTTGCTGAGCAAAACGTTCAGGTTGCCGCGGGTGATATTGGCGCGCCGCCATTCAACAACGCACAAGAAATGACGTTCAAACTGGTGACACAAGGTCGTCTGAGCTCGGTGGATGAGTTTAAAGACGTGGTTGTTCGCGCAAATGCGGACGGCACCATGGTGTACTTGAAAGATATCGCTGATGTGTCATTGGGTCGTAAGTCATACACGGGTAACGGTAATTTCCGCGAACAGCCTGCCTCTATCGTGATCTTGAATCTGCAATCTGACGCTAACGCGCTGGAAAGTGGGGGGATGGTCATGGAGCGTTTAGAAGAGCTTTCTCAGAGCTTCCCTGAAGGGATGAGCTATGAGACCAGTTATGACACGACGCTGTTTGTCTCTGAGTCTATCAAAGGCGTTGTTGTCACGCTGATAGAAGCGATATTGCTGGTTATTGCGGTGACCTACCTATTCCTTGGTAGTTTCCGTTCTACTTTGATCCCCGTTGTCGCGATTCCTGTGTCACTTGTGGGTACGTTTGCCATCATGTTGGCGGCGGGCTTTACCATCAACACAGTGACGCTGTTTGGTTTGATTTTGGCCATCGGTATTGTGGTGGATGATGCCATTTTGGTTATCGAAAACGTTGATACCAACATGGCAAAAGATCCGTCTTTGACGCCTCGTCAAGCGACATTGCTTGCGATGAAGGAAGTGACGGGTCCCATTATTACGTCGACGATGGTGTTGCTGGCCGTGTTCTTACCCGTGGCAATGTTGCCGGGTATTACCGGGATCATGTACCGCCAATTCGCATTGACGATATGTATTTCCGTTCTGATCTCGTCAATTAACGCACTGACCTTGTCACCTGCAATGTGCTCCCTTGTGCTCAAGCAAGGTAAAGACAATCACGCGCGTTGGTTTACGGCATTTAACCGTGGCTTAGAAAGCGTTACTAACAAATACGGCGCGATTGCAGGCTTCTTAGTCCGTAAAACTGCGGTGTTGGGTGTGCTATTTATCGTTGCAGTCAGTGCGGCAGGTTACTTTGCCACAACCACATCAACAGGTTTTGTACCGCAAGAAGATAAAGGTGTTCTGCTGATCAACGTTCAGCTACCGGATGCGGCGTCTTTGTCACGTACAGAGGAAGTGACCAGAAAGCTGAATGACATTGTGACCAGCGAACCGGGTGTTGAAGGGGCTACCGTTGCTAACGGCTACGCATTCTTGACGGGTGCTTCTGCATCAAACGGTGCGTCAATGTTTGTGAAATTGAAGGATTGGGAAACGCGTCAAGCACTTGATGGTGACCATTCCTCGTTTGACATCATTAACCGAATCAATGGGGCTGCTGCCATGCAGCTACCGGAAGCGATTGTGTTCACTATGGGTCCACCTGCTGTTCCGGGGATGGGGCCGGCGTCTGGCTTCGAGTTTGTATTGGAAGATACGCTTGGCCGAAGTCGTGGTGATTTGGCCATGGTGTCACAACAGTTGATGGAAGCGGCTAACCAGCAACCGGAAATTGCGAGTACGTTTAGTACGTTCCGCGCGAATGTTCCGCATTTCTACGTTGATATTGACCGTGAGAAAGCGAAGCAGCTGGGTATTCCTCTGTCCGAAATTTTCACTACGCTTCAAGGCAACTTGGCGTCGATGTATGTGAATGATTTCAGTTTGTACGGCAAGAGCTACCGTGTGACGATTCAGGCTGATGCGGATTTCCGTAACGATCTGGATTCATTGAGTCGTTTCCATGTTCGCTCTAACTCGGGTGAAATGATCCCACTGGGTACTTTGATTGATATCGAGCAGGTGTTCGAACCGGATGTCGCATGGCGTTACAACATGTATCGCTCTGCTGTCATCCAAGGGTCACCTGCGCCAGGCTACTCGTCAGGTGATGCGATTGAAGCAATGGAACGTGTTGCGGCAGAACAACTGCCACAAGGTTACCAATATGAGTGGACGGGCATGGCCTATCAGGAGAAACAGGCAGGCAGTTTGGCGATCTATGCCTTTGGTCTTGCGCTGATCTTCATCTACCTGTTTATGGTGGCACAGTATGAAAGTTGGACGATTCCACTGGCGATCATTCTGGTGGTTCCGGTTGCAACCTTGGGTTCCTTCCTCGCTCTCGCTGCCACTGGCACGCCGCTTAACTTGTACGCGCAAATTGGTCTGGTTCTGTTGATTGCGATGGCCGCTAAAAATGCCATTTTGATCGTTGAATTTGCTAAAAATGAGCGTGAACAGAATGAACACCCAATTAGTGACTCTGCGGTGATGGGCGGCAAGCTGCGTTTCCGCGCGGTGAACATGACGTCTTGGTCATTCATTCTCGGCATCATGCCGTTAGTCTTTGCGAGTGGGGCGGGTAACATCAGCCAGAACTCACTGGGTATATCACTGGCAGGTGGTTTGCTCTGTGTGTTGTTGGCGGGTACGTTCTTTATCCCTGGCTTCTTTGCCATTATCCAGCGACTGCGTGAGAAGTATCACGGCGGCTCCACTAAGTTGATTGAAGTGGAAGACGAAAAATAATCAAGCGAGCGCTATGACCGCCGAATGCGGCCAAGTTTGATATGAAAAAGGCATCCTCGGATGCCTTTCTTTTTTGTTTTCATTTACACCAATTAGGTAAGTATTCAGTCATTCTTGCTGGTTAAAGTCGGCAATAGCTGTGTCAGAAATTTTATAATGGGAATAGAGAGTCACTGGGATTCCTTCCTTGCTCTTGACGATTGTTCCTGCGCAAAGTTATGACCGCTTGCTTAACCCTATGGGCATTAGGTCTGTGGCAGGTTCGTTTTTGCTTTCACCTTTATCAGACCCTCTGTGATTGAAACAACCAACCCCAGCCAAATTAAACCAAAGCTCACGGCTTTAATGCTGTCGAATGTTTCATGAAAGATTAACACCGCGAGGAGAAACTGCAGGCTAGGTTCGATGTATTGCATGAGTCCAATCATCGACATTTTTGCGTGCTTCACGGCTTCTGAGAAGAAGAACAGCGGTGCGAGTGTGATTGGCGCTGCGCCAAGATAAAGCAGTAGCGTCGACATCTCGCTAGATACTGCGACACTGGTTCCTGTGGCCATTTTGTAAGCCATATATCCCGCTGCAAAAGGAAATAAAACGATGGCTTCGACGAATAGGCACGAAATAGCATCATATTTCACATAGCGTTTGCACCAACCGTATAGTGCGAAAAATACCGCCATCAATACGGCTGCAACAGGCACTTCACCGTATTGCCACACCTGATAGCTCAACCCTAACGCACCAAAGACAACCGCGGCTTTTTGACCAAAGCTTAGCGTCTCTTTAAATGCCAAGACGCCAAGTGCGATAACCAGTAAGGGGTTAATGAAAAAGCCTAGGCTTGCATCTAACACTCGGTCGTTTGTCATCGCCCATGTAAAAGCACTCCAAGATATACACATCATGACTGATGCTAATGACGCGAAAGCAAAAGAGCGTTTGTTTGCGGTCAATGTTCGCCAATTAAGTGAGCGCCCGCGACGACTCTGCAAAATGATGAGTAAAAATGGTACGGATGCAGCGATACGCAAGGCGAGCAGCTCATCCATTGCCGCGTTAGGGAGAAGCTGATAATAGAGCGGCATCGCGCCCCATAACAGAAAGGCAATCGCCGCCATCACGTTACCAAAACGTGTCGGATTCATAGAATAGTACCTGGATGAAAAATAGTCAGAAGATGCGGAATTTTATAGCGAGAATGGCAATTGTAAAGCACTTGATATGAAGAAATAACGATTTAAATCGAAGTGTGATTATTAGGTCAAACAATAGGACATTTATACTTTTGATTTCTATGAAAATATAAAAATAACAGTGATTTAGTTACCAATATTTAACATTGCTATTGAGGTTTTCAATCATAACTTATCGAATAGAAACGGCTATTAGTAAGGTGATTTTTTGCAGTTTTGAAGCCGCATGAAAGGATCATGCGGCTAACGCGTATTTATGGGAGATTTGCGATTTCTTCTGCCATATCAATCAATCTACTCAATATACGTTCACCGTCAGCGCGAAGGCCGTTATGTTCGTATTCGTTGGTGATCCAGGCGCGACTGTTAGGAATGTTTCGCAGTGTTTCGCGTGAATAATCCATCTCCACGTACATGTCGTCTGCGTATACCGCACAAGCGACGGGAACCATATTCGCGTTGAGTGCGTCCACGTCATACAACGCAGGCCAATCCGATTTAGCGGCAAGCAATTCCGCCGCGCCTTTTAGTGGTACCAGATTTTGAAGTTGGTCAAACATCCACGGATATACCATTTCGCCCGTGAACAAAAATGGCGTTTCGGGTGAATAGTTAAATGCCGGAAACTCTGTATTGCGAACGCGATGGGCAGACCAATCAGAGGATTGCTCTTGGTTGTAAATCGGTTCATGTAGGAAGGCATAAATAGGGTTGGTCTGATAGCTTTGTTCGGCCAACATAGCTTGTAAAAAGGCATAGCTGAGCGCCTTGCCGGTAGCGGTATTGACGAATGCGTCTTCGAGCAAATAATACATCGGCAAGTTTGCACCACTGCGGCCAAGATTGATGCCAATTTGCTGGAATTGTTCCACAGTAAATGTCTGACCGTTTGGCAATTTAACGTCACTGGATGTTAAGTGAGTAGCGATCTCTTTGCAGCGTGTTTGGGCGCTTGGGAACTGTGCAAAGAAAGCCTCGTTTTTGTCTAGCACGCGTTGATAGGTGGCACGGTAAACGTCATCGGCAGGGCGAGTTAACGAAGGTACACCACCTGTAATGTATACGCGGCTGAGGCTGTTTGGATAGAACGACAAATAAGTGAGTGCACAGAAACCGCCAAAGCTTTGACCTAAAATTGACCATGCTTTGATGGCCAACTGCTCACGAATGGCTTCTGCATCGCGAACAATATTATCTGCGCGAAAATGTGAGATAAATTCCGCTTGGTCACTCGAGGGTAAGTCGGCAAGTGTCTGAAGTGTGAGTGGGGAACTGAGCCCCGTGCCACGTTGATCTAACAAGAGAACACGGTGCTGTTGCAATGCACGCTTTAGCCAACCGCTCCGACCGTCTGGTCGTGGGGAAGGGAAGCCTGGGCCACCTTGAAAATACACCAGCCAAGGCAGAGCGTCGGCATCACGGTGATGCTCAACGACTTCTCGAGCAAAAACGCGAAGTGTTGTGCTGTTTTTGTCATCGTAATTTAGCGGTAAATCAAAGTGGTGTTGACGATAGAGCAAGCCATCATCGATAAAGGTTTCTTGCATGACTTTTTCCTCTCGTCTTGGACGGTCTCATCACTGACTTTAACGCCTCTCGGCTTGCTAAGAAACCGTGGATACATGGCTTGTTGAATTTTTGGCATCTATTTCAGATGACATGATGAGCCTAGCAAGTGTATCACGTGCTTGGTGGGTGCCTTCGTCGTTGAATTTGATGCCCAGTTGAATGCCTTCACCACTGCTGGTGACCGTCACTACTGTGCCTTCAAACATGATGGGCGTATCAAACAGCGCGTTGATGTTAAAACGCACTGACTCACCAGACTCGATAAATTGACTGTTCGACACTCTGATGGCGCATCCGCCCAAAGAGAAATCGGCAAGCTTTGCCAGCGTGTTTCTGCCATTAATTTCGAACTGCACAATGCGAGATACCGTGTAGCGTGCAAATCTGCGCATGCGGTGAATGCCGACAGAATCTGGAATGGCAATCGCGAGCATCTTTTCGGGCCTGTGCATCACGCTAAGAATATGGGATTTGAACGCAAATATTTCGCCATAACGTGACGAAGAGATACCGCGCACAATGACTTGCCAGCCAGAAGGGTCGGACAGCAATTTACTCAGTTCAGGGTCGCTTGGTGTTTCAAGAAGCAGATACTTTCGATCACGATAGCCAATGAGGCGGGAGGACCCGCTAAAGGCTTTGATATTATCTTTGTATCTCAGTTCAAACGTGAGAGCAGTACCAACGGGAATCGTTGGCAAAAAGGCCGTAGCCGAAAGCGTGTCGGTGGTTTTCATTCTGTTATACAAATCAAAATATTGAATTGAGTCGCGAAATTAGAAATTGCGTTAATTATTTCTCAAATTTACGACACGTATTTTGGCAGGGATGGTGCGTCTAAATGAACAATTAGTCAATAGAATGATTGACGGAATAATAGTGACGTATATCAATGAAAACGCAAAATTTACAGTAGGCATGTGTTGTTGTTAATAGTTAATTACACTGGTGTGGCTTTTCAATGAACTTATGTTTTCGGCCTGTTTTCGTTTATCTCGCACACTCCGCTAGCACAAGGTTCACAACGTGACTTCCCTGTGAGTAACCATGAGATGCGATAACGGTTCTTGGCAAAAGTTAGATAGGCTTTATCTGCAAACCAACGAATGACAGGAAGGCGAAGTAAACCAATCCAACGTTTTCTGCCCACCCGTTTCCAAGCCTGATGTGTCACGTCTAACCCTAGTATTACTCGGCCATCGTGAAATTTTCCATGCAAAATTTCACGTGCGTCATCAGGGCTAATATCTGGATAACGTTCGGTAAAATCAGACGCTAAAATGTCTTCAAAATGAAGTAAGCCATTCGTGTTTAAGGTGCGGAGTTGGTTCATCTCGGCCACACATAAAGGGCAACTTCCATCGTAGAAAAGTGTGAATAGCATTGTGCGTGTCCTAATCATGAGTTCTACATTGATACGCAGTTGATTTATATTCGGATCGTCACCATACCAAACAGTTAGTTATTATCGGAAAAACGGAGAAATGTGAATGGAATTCTATCATGCGTTTATTACCCTGACTTTAGTCCATCTATTGGGGGCAGCGTCGCCAGGACCTGATTTTGTGATGGTTTCACAACAATCACTTGTGCATGGTCGCCGTGCAGGGTTGCTCGTTAGTCTTGGTATTGCGCTCGGCCTTTCTGTTCATATTATTTATTCTTCTATTGGCCTCGCGACTGTGATCAGTGACTCTGCGATTGTCTTGTCGGTAATGAAGTATTTAGCCGCAGCTTATCTGATTTATCTCGGTGTGAAGGGTATTCGAAGTAAAGCAGCAGCAGTAGGCGATGATGAGCAGTCTGTGCCAGTGAAAGCACGCTCCACGGCGAAGCTGATTTCGATGGGCTTTGTTTGTAATGCGTTAAACCCGAAAGCACCGTTGTATTTTCTCTCTGTATTTACCTTGGTGGTTTCACCGGACATGCCCACCTTTGAGCTTTTCTTGCTGGGTATATGGATGATGTTTGTTCAATTGGCGTGGTTCAGTTCAGTGGCGCTTGTTCTGTCGAAACCGTCGGTCCAAGCCAAATTCAAACGTGTTGGGCATTGGGTAGACAGAGTATTAGGTTCGGTGATGTTGGCATTCGGTCTGAAACTACTGTTTACCAGTTCATCGAAATAGCGTGTCACAAGCGTTGAAAAGCCCCGTAAGGGGCTTTTTTGATCGTGATAGAGCCTCTAAGAATGAAACTAAGTGCAGCATGGTCTCCAGCACGACACTGTGTTCTACCTATGCTCATGAATGTTTTTTCGACTTCTTCTTGAATGTCGTACTCAGATTCAGCATGGGATGTCTTTATAGTATGGCCTAGTGACTCAAGTGTGATTGATGCGATTTCAACCAAGCGAGTGTTTAGTCTACCTTCTGAGAAAGGGTATATGCTCATTTACTAATATTGCAGAAAGTGCCAGTATTTTGCTACATTAAGTTACTAATGTTAACCAGCATTCAATTAGTAACCTATCTTGTCATGCGTTTGAAGCACTCACGTTAGCGGCACCAATGTCAAAAAAAGGAAGTTTATGGCCGACAATAAAAAGAAAGTGCTGGTGTTATTTGCGCACCCGTCTCAACGACGATCGGAAGTGAATGCGCCGCTTTATCAAATCGCACAGTCGGCTGATGGGGTCACCGTGGTTGATCTCTATGCCGAGTATCCGACCTTTCACATTGACATTGACCGCGAGCAAGCGCGTTTGCGTGAGCATGATGTGGTGCTTTTTCAATTTCCCCTTTATTGGTATTCAACGCCTGCCATCTTGAAAGAATGGCAAGATTTGGTGTTGGAGTATGGTTTTGCTTACGGCTCGAGCGGCACCGCATTGAAGGGGAAATACTTCATGTGTGCCATTACCGCGGGTGGACGTGAAGAAGCGTATAAATCCGATGGGTTTAACCACTTCAAAATTAGAGAGTTACTTTATCCTCTTGAGCAAATGGCGAATTTGACGGGCATGAATTATCTGGCGCCGTTTGCACTTTTTGGGTCGCGTACAGCTGCAGAAGAAGGAAAAGTCGGCCAACATACCGTAGCTTATAAAAAATTGCTGACTGCGCTGGTTGATGGCAGGTTGGATACGGATTTGCTTGCGGGTAGTGAGAAAATAACAGCACGCTCTATTGATAGTGTCATCAAGGAAGGGAAAGCATGACAGACTTATTCTTAAAGGCATTTATCTATTTAGTTGCCGCTGTCATCGCTGTTCCCATTGCTAAGCGTTTGGGTTTGGGCTCGGTTCTTGGCTATTTGATTGCAGGGGTGATTATTGGGCCTTTGACGGGGCTTGTGGGATCGGAGACTAATACGATTCAGCACTTCGCAGAGTTTGGCGTTGTGATGATGTTGTTCCTTGTTGGTTTAGAGCTTGAGCCGAAAATGCTCTGGGCAATGCGAAACCGCTTGATGGGATTAGGCGGGCTCCAAGTGGGTATTACAACGACCATCGTGATGGCGATTGCGTTACTCTTTGAGCAACCTTGGACCATTGCGCTTGCCATTGGCTTAATCTTCGCGTTGTCTTCGACTGCTATTGTGCTGCAAACCTTTAATGAAAAGCGACTCACCAAAACAGAAGGCGGTCGAAATGCCTTTTCAGTATTGTTGTTTCAAGATATCGCCGTGATCCCGATGCTGGCGTTTATTCCGCTGTTGGCACTTCCTGAGTTGGTGGAAAAGGCAAAACATGCCGCCGCTTCCGCGTCTGAACACCATGAACAAATGAGCCTAGTCGCGGGATTGCCGGGTTGGGCTGTCGGTTTAGTGATCTTGGGCTCAATCGCAGGTGTCGTTGTAGGCGGCCACTATTTAAGCCGTCCGTTACTACGCTTTGTTGCCAGCTCTGGTCTTCGTGAGATATTTACCGCCACCGCGCTGATGCTCGTGATTGGTATTGCCGCACTGATGAGTTTGATAGGGCTTTCACCAGCGCTAGGTACGTTTTTGGCGGGTGTCGTGCTGGCCAACAGTGAGTTCCGTCATGAGCTGGAATCAAACATTGAACCGTTTAAAGGACTGCTGCTGGGCTTGTTCTTTATTACCGTTGGGGCGGGCATCAACTTTGGCATCTTGTTTGAAGATCTTTTTGTCATTATTGGCCTAACCATCGGCCTCATGGCATTGAAAGCCATCGTGCTGCTTTTGCTGACCTTGATATTCAAGATCAAAGGCTCAGCTCGCTGGTTATTTGCACTGAGCCTCGCCCAAGCGGGTGAGTTCGGGTTTGTGTTACTCAGTTTCTCAATGCAAAATAATGTATTGCCTGCTGAAACTGCGCAGTTACTGTCGCTGGTAGTAGCAATTTCTATGTTTCTCACACCCGGTTTATTCATTCTTTATGACAACGTCATTTTGCCGCGTTACGAGAAAGTCTCCAATGACCGTGAAGCCGATGAGATTGATGAACAAGGGACGGTGATTATTGCTGGCGTTGGCCGTTTTGGGCAGGTAGTGAACCGTTTACTGACGGGTAATGGCGTGAAGACTGTCGTACTTGATCACGAAGCCACGCAAGTCGAAAATTTGCGTAAAATTAACATCAAAAGTTACTTTGGTGATGCCACTCGACCCGATCTATTGCATACCGCAGGTATCGAAGAATCGGCGTTGTTGGTGGTCGCCATGGATAACGAAGAAACCACCACCGAGCTTGTTGGGTACGTGAAACACACCTATCCCCATGTGAAAGTGCTCGCTCGTGCCTTTGACCGTGGGCATGCGTATAAGCTTCGCCATGCGGGTGCGGATTTTGTGATCAAAGAAACCTACCACTCTGCACTGGAAATGGGCGCAGAAGCGCTGCGTACGCTTGGCTCACATCCCTTTTTGGTTGAGCAGCAAAAAGCGATGTTTAACCAAATTGAGAAACAGAGCTCTGAAAAACTCTATCAAAGTTGGTTGGGCGGTGAAGAGTCTCAAACCTACGATAACCATTTCCAACATCTGTTCATTGAGTTAGAAGAAACCATTCGAGAAGCGATGGATACGGATCGCATGGATAAACATGCTCTCACTGAGCGTGAGTGGACGCCGCCACCAAAGGGTTACTTAGATGAATTTGGTGTGCCTCCTTCGGATGATCAGCCTAATGAACCGCTGAATGACGCGTCGGACGAACAGGAGAAACCCGCTTAATGTTGCTTGTGCCCTTTGAAGCAGCAGATGCACCACAACTTTGCGATTGGATACCAAACGCCAGAGACAATTACCTGTGGGGAGGTCCGGCGTTTGAATTTCCAATCACGGTTGAGCAGGTCGCAGCGCACTTTGCGAAACCCGAAGTGCGCCCTTTTCTCTTTCGTCATCAGGGTGAAGCAGTCGGATACATTGAGCTTTATCGAGTATCTGCCACTGAATACCGCCTATGTCGGGTGCTGATCGCCGCTGAAAATAGCCGTGGGCAAGGGTGGGGCAAAGCGATGGTGTCATTGGCACTGGATGTTGCCTTTGAAGAGCCTAAAATTACGACAGTTAGCTTGGCCGTGTTTGAGCGCAATAAGATCGCAGTCGCTTGCTACACCGCCCTAGGGTTCGACTTACTACAAGAAGAGACCAAAACGCGTGAGTTTCAAGAAGAAACATGGACGCTACTGAGAATGCAAAAGCGGCGTTAGGTGATAAAGCGTACTGCCACTACATACCCTGTGTGATCCTCCTTCCATTAAGGCTCTTGCCACCTCCGCGCCCCCTATATTTCTGTTGAATATCAAGCTATTCAGAATACGATGCGCGCGTTCCACAATTATCGGCAAACTGTTTGAAAAAACAGGACGCAAAGCCTCCGGTCTAAGAGTGTTCTCTGCTTAATGTCGAGAACAATGATGATAGCGGGGTTGCCATTTTCGAGATTGAAAATGTCTGCTTTTCGCGTCTGTCCGTGCTGTGGGTGAATAACAATAAAAACACTCAGGAAGTACATACATGCTCAAGATCCACACCTCTATTTTGTCTGTTACCGCCGCGCTTTTCAGCGCAAGCGTGATGTCTCATGGTTATATTAGTGCCGTTGATGATGGCTTAGCTGGCCGTGCGGCAATGTGTAAATACACCTCTGAAACGGGTGAGAAAAATACTGATTGTGGTCAAGTTCAGTGGGAGCCACAAAGTGTGGAAGGGCCAGAGGGTTTCCCAGAACTTGGCCCCGAAGACGGCAAACTGGCCAGCGCGGGATTGATCCAGTTTTCAGCGTTAGATGAGCAGACCGCTTCACGCTGGGTCAAACGCTCGATTGTGGCCGGTCAGAATGATTTTGAGTGGACGTTCACGGCAAACCATGTGACGCGAACTTGGAAGTACTACATCACTCAACCTGATTGGAACGTGAATCAGCCGCTGGCTCGCGCTGCATTAGATTTGAATCCGTTTTGTGTGATTGAAGGCAACATGCAAAAGCCGCCAAAGACCATGGTTCACTCGTGTAATGTGCCTGCTCGTGAAGGTTACCATGTCATTTTGGCTGTTTGGGATGTGGGTGATACTGCCGCAGCCTTTTATAACGCCATCGATGTGCAATTTGACGGCGAGCAGCCAGAGCAACCTAATTGGTCTCAACATGGTCAAATTAATCCTGGTATGAACCTGACAGAGGGCGATGCGGTATTTACCCGTGTGTTTGACAACGAAGGCGAGCGCCCAGAGCTGTCAACGCGTCTGATCATTGAGAGCGAAAAAGCCGGTGTGGCAAACACCTGGTCATTCGATCTTGCGGCAAAAATTAATCAGGCTAATAACGTTATCAAAGCGGGTGTTCGTGACAGCAATGGCAATTTTATCGCCGTTTACGGTGCTAATCCGATCTACTTGAAGAAAGACAGTGGGCTAGCACGTGTAGAAGTCGGGTATGACATTGTATCACCTGAGCCGGATTACGGCGTGATCATTGATGGCGTGGCATCCGAATACATGATTTCAGAAGACGGGATTGATCTCGATTTCACCGTTACGGCTTCTGGTGACATTACGGTTGAAATGACCGTTTACAATCACGCACAAGAAGCATTAGCTTACGAAAAGTTGTCGTTGGAAGATGGCGTGTCTGAAAACGTGAATCTACAACTGACGAAAATTAGCGCCGGTCACCATATGCTGGTTTCTCGCGTGAAAGACAGTGAAGGAAATCTGGTTGAACAGCAAACCGTAGACTTTCACCTGATTGAAAAAAGCGACCAGTGTGGCACTGATCCTGAGGCGACGAACCACCCAGCATGGGACGAAAACACCACCTACACAGGCGGCGAAAAAGTAAGCTTCAATAGTTTAGTGTGGGAAGCAAAATACTGGATTCAGGGAGCAGCACCAGAAAGCAGCGATGCGTGGAAATTGATCAGTACATTGCCAGTGGCGTGGACATCAGGCAAAGCGTATTTAACTGGCGAGCAAGTGTTGTTTGAAGGCAACCTGTATCAGGCTAAATGGTGGGTAAACAGCAGCCCAGTATCAGCACCAGAAGCATGGACGAACAAAGGCCCGTTTGCTTGTGAATAACAACGTACATTGTTGATAGCATAATAAATCAAATGACAAGCCTGATGCGAAGCAACGCATCGGGCTTTTTTTGTTTGGGCTGTTTGGGTACAAACAAAGGTCGACAATGTCTCTGATTTCATGTGATCAGAGTGAAAGCTTTGAGCAGAATGGCTTACCATTCAATTGTTATCGGCGTGCCTACTGAGACCATGCTCAGAAACTCATCCATCTGCTCGTTGGCAATCGCAATACAACCATCTGTCCAATCCTCACCTCGACTAAGGCTAGGGTGCGGTCGCCTCGTTCTTCTGACCATGAATCATGATTTGACCGCCAGGGCTCACGCCCAATAATTCAGCGCGCGCGAGATCTCGTGTGTTCGGATAGTTGATGCGGATAGAGCGATAAAAGCGGGATTTCTCGTTAATGAAGTCAAGGGTATAACGGCCTTCCGGCGTGCGTTTGTCGCCTTCACGTAGTTTGTGACCTTTCGGGTTGGCACCAAGTGCAATGGGATACCATTTGACGATCTTATCACCTTGGATCAGATACATTTTACGGGCAGATTTATCCACTTTGACCAAATCAATGTCAACCATACTGTTCGTCGCTTGAGCGGGTAAGGCAAGGATAATGGGCAGTAAAAACCACCATGAAGATTTGATAAAGCCTCGTATCACCGCTTTCCCCTTCATGACAGCCAATGGTAAAAATTCCGTCCCATAACATCCCTGAACTTTTTCCTACGAATATTAAGTATTACCACTTAATCGCAGTAAATACCCAATTTGGTGGGAAAATTACCAAAGGTCAGTACATTCAAGGCCTGCCCTGTGGCGATGTTATTACTCGGACATCACGTCAATGCAGTGATCCCATGTATTTTGAGAAACATTAAGGTGAGATGTTGACCTGCTGTCATAGACAGCATCGATGACCTCATAAGGTCGTGTCGGCTTATAGCTGGCGAATGCCATGTACGCATCTAATTTGGGCGCGCCGCTTTGTTTGAAATCATAAGCGCCGCCCGCAACTACAGCTTTTTGCGCACAGAAACTGGCGATATCTAACCGTTGTGACGGGATCTCAGCCACTTTCTGCGCACATTCACCAAACAGGTTGACTGAGTAATCCCAAGCACTGTCAAAGTCCGTGCTATAGATGCGCTGAACAGCGTTAATCTTAATTTTGGAGGAAGCCTCTGTTGCATAGCGTTCAATCAATGCTTGTTTAGGACGCTGTTTCAATTTTTCTGAAGCAATGAAATAGGCGGTATCTGCAAGCTCAGTGCAATACGACAGTTGAATAACTTCTTTGTTTGAATACAACTGAATGGTTTTTACCGGTTCAGGTTGAGTCGCACAGCCGACTAGAGAGGTTACAGCAAGCAGGTAGCCGAAGAAAAAACGAGTCGGAACCATCATACATCCTTATTGATAGGGGGCGATTCGAGGCAGCAGAAATGGAAATATTAGTGTGAATTATACCGCTATAAATGGACGCTAACTGTTTTCTAAATGAGACCTGTCGAAAGATGTTGAGGATTGCCACGTGGATGAAACTGAGTGTTTATCGTTCAAATGGATGAACTAGGCAATTAGCCTAAATTTTTTAACATTAAGTTATATCAATGAATCATCTTTAACGTGACTTTTTTGAATTTTTCTTCAATCAAGGCTCTGTCAGGTAAGGATTAAGGTGAAATAACTGTCACTGGTGGAAAGTTAACCTCAATAAATGAAATTATTGGTTATAACCACAAAAATCTCTGATTGGAGCTGCTTTTGGTGCTTTCGTATACTCGGGGTGTCGATGGGAGTTAAACCATTGACCATTACTTATATAAAGGCCGTGTAGAGGGCATCATGATTGATTTTTGGCCATTAATTGGCATTGTTGTAATTACGGTCGGGTTAGCGTTAAAACTCAATACGTTACTGGTCATTTTGGTTGCGGGCGTCGCAACCGGTTTAGTCGCAGACATCGCGGTAATGGAAATCCTGTCTATCTTAGGTCAATCCTTTACCCAAAACCGCTATATGTCCCTTTTCATTCTTATTTTGCCAATGATTGGCATTCTTGAACGTTTCGGCCTTCGTCAGCGCGCAGAAGCTTTGATTGGCTCGATGAAGAAAGCGTCAGTCAGTAAAATTCTGATGACTTACTTGTTGCTGCGTAAAGCGACCAACGGTATGGGTCTGAGTATTGGTGGTCACCCATCGATGATCCGTCCGCTTATTGCGCCTATGGCGGAAGCCGCCGCAGAAAAAGACTGCCCCAATTTGTCAGATGAAAAACGTCAGTCGATTCGTGCGTTATCAGCGGCGAGTGAAAATTTTGGCAACTTCTTTAGCCAGCTGCTGTTTATCGGCACAGGCGGTATTCTTCTTATCAAAGGCGTGATGACTGATAATCAACTCGACGTGAAGCTTGAAACCATGGCCTTGTGGGCACTGCCAACCGCTGTTGCATCGTTTGTGCTGTTCGTTATCTTCAGCAAAATCGTGGAAGTGCGTCTTCTTAAGTCATCGACCAATCAAAGTGCATCAGCGACTGCAAACGCTGATGCGCAAAAAGAAGGGCAATAACCCATGTTAGAGTACATTTATCAAACCACGGGTTTATTGCTGCTGGCGTTCTCGCTGCAAAGCTTCCTTGATAAAGAGAATCCGAAACGTATAGGTAGTGGATTGTTTTGGCTGATCTACGGCATGACATTCCTGTTTGGCGCGATGATCCCGAACTGGGTGACAGGCCTTATGGTATTGGCGCTTACCGCGTTGGCGGCGGGTGGGTTTATGGGCGTGGGCAACTACCGCACCACCACCGAAGAAGAGCGTAAACAAACAGCATCCGTGCTTAAAAACAAGCTGTTCATTCCTGCTGCTATCGTGCCAGTCGGCACGGTTGCTATCAGCCAGTTTACGTCACTCGGCGCGCTGGTAGGTTTGGGCATTAGCTCTATTGCAGCCATCGTTGTGGCGTTAATGATCACCAAAAGCAAACCGATGCACAGCCTTAACGAAGGACGTCGTTTGATCGACTCCATCGGTTGGGCTGCCATCTTGTCGCAGTTTCTCGCCGCGTTAGGTTTTCTGTTTAATCAGGCGGGTGTGGGCGATACCGTCGCGCAAATTGTCAAAATGATGATCCCTGAGAACATGCTGCTGGTGAACGTGATTGCTTACTGCGTAGGTATGACCATTTTCACCGTGGTGATGGGTAATGCGTTTGCCGCGTTTGCCGTGATCACAACAGGTATCGGTATTCCATTACTGATACTCGAAAACGGCGGCAACGCAGCCATCGTAGGTGTGCTGGGTATGCTTTCCGGTTATTGCGGTACGCTAATGACCCCAATGGCTGCCAACTTCAATGTCGTACCTGCTGCGTTACTTGAATTGAAAAATAAACACCACGTTATTTTGATGCAGGTGTTTCCTGGCCTGTGCATCTTGGCGTTCAACATCTTCGTTATGTATAGCTTTGCATTCTGAGAGTAGTAGTGATGAGAAAAGTATTGATTACAGGCTTTGAGCCTTTTGGTGGCGCTTTAGTTAATCCTGCATTGGAAGCAGTAAAGCAGCTTGATGGTTTTCAGCTTAATGGTGGCGAGATAGTTATCTGTGAAGTGCCTGTGACGCGTTATGACGCGATTAAAGCCGTCACTAAAGCCATTGAGACTCACAAGCCAACATTTGTGATTACAGTGGGTCAGGCTGCGGGTCGCAATGCGATCACCCCTGAGCGTGTTGCGATTAATATTGATGATTTTCGTATCCCAGATAACGGTGGCAACCAGCCAATCGACGAGCCAATCGATGAAGATGGCCCTGATGCGTATTTCAGTACCTTGCCAATCAAAGCAATCACTCGCGCCATGCAAGAGAAGGGTATTCCATGTACCGTCTCTAACACGGCGGGTACGTTTGTCTGTAACCATGTTTTCTATGGTGTTCAACATTTCTTGCGTGACACGGATATTGGACACGGCTTTATTCACATTCCATTGTTACCTGAACAAGCGGCAGCGACAGATCAACCGTCAATGTCTCTTGAAACCATTGTGGAAGGCTTGAAAGTGGCTGCGCAAGCAACACTGGATAACAAGCACGACATTGCAGTGGGTGCGGGAAAGATTTGCTAACAGCAGAAATGAACGTTGAAAGCTGAATAACGAAAAGCCTGACAGCGATTGCTGACAGGCTTTTTGTTAAGGTTTAGCGTTTAACGGATAACACACACGTTATTGCTAGCATTCTGATAACGTAGACCGCCGCTACCGTTACAGAAGGTTTCATTGAGTGTTATCTGACAGACAAGGTTACCGTTTGCATCGAGCTTTATGCTGCCGTTGATGGTGGTGTTAATGCGTGTGCCAGTGGTACCACCGTTGCTACAAACACCTGAGCTGTTTGAACCGCTGCCAGAATATGTAACAGAACGAAGATCTTTGACCTCAGTTACGCCAATTTGTGTGCTCCAGTCATTTTGCGAGCCGCCTCCATAACTATTGGTCGACCAAGACACACGTTTGCTAATGCTTTGAGCACTGATAGATGGCCCACCAATCCGGCCATTTGAACAGTTAACTTGCACATAAGCACCACTCACAGACACGGTTACAGCGCTATTTGTGCCACAGAGGTTTGGAACTAAAGGCTCATCGTTGTCTTCAATTGTCAAAGTGCCCGTTTGTTTATCGCTCTCATCGTCTTTGAACCAAGCATTTAGAGTGGCAGATTTAGTTTCTTCATCAGTGGTGTCATCAATAGTGGGGATTTGGACAGTAAATCCAGTCACGCCTGCAGGTACATTAACAACAATACCGCTACCCGTGATTTTAGTGTTGACTGTCGAGTCATCACTAAACACAATTTTAACGTCGCGATTATAGTCTTCGCCCGCTTTTGCCGTGCCATTTTTTAGTGAGAGGTTGACGTCTTTTGTTGCCTTCGTTTCCACATCAAACGTCACGGAGATGTTGCCTGTTTCACCCTCGGTGACCGTGTCGTTGCCCACAGACTGGACATTTATGACTCTATCACTCGGGAACACGGTAGGGTCATAGCATGTGTGGTCTTCTTGCGTGTTAGTTGATAGGGCATTCACGCGTGCGGGAAAGAGCCCTACTTGTGCTTTTTCGCCCGTATCAGGGTTCAATCGCCAAAGAATCGTGCTGTTTACGTTGCCGGTGACATTCTGATTTTTGGCGGCGACTAGCACTTGACCATTTTGATCAAGGGTAGCAGCAGTAACGAAATCGATATAGTGAAAGGACTTGAGTGCAACCTCGCCTGTCGCTGAGTTAACTGAAAAAGTGCGTGTATTCGTCACGTACAGCAGCTCTCCCTCATAGAATAAAAAATCACCCCACGAACTAAAACCGCCAAATCTGACCATATTACTAAAATTGGAAAGCTGGGTGACGACACCGTCACTAGGGTTAATAGAAAAAATTGTGTTTTGGTCTGATGCGATGAGCCGCTGTGACACACTGTCATAAGCCATTCGATAGATCACGGGCATGTTGGCTACCACAGTATGTGTTTGGGTGTTGTGGTCGTAATAGGCTAGTTGATTTGGTTTCGTATTGGCTGCATGAATTGACAGACTATTCAATTCGTCAGCGGAGACCACATCTTCAACACCCTCAATGTGATAACTAGTGGGTTGTAGCACACTCACGTAGTAGGTGCGATTGGTCGTAGGGTCATAGGCCATTGCAGAGCTGCTAAAAAGCGCCCGAGATTCCAAAATGGCACGCGTGCCGGGATTCGCATAGCCCAAGAGTTGTTTGTTCTCCTGAATATCCAGTAATAAGCCGACCTCGCCTCTGCCACCATTAATGGAATAGACATTCCCTGGGCAGGCGGCGTATGCGCTACTTGAACCCAGCACGACAACAGCGATGAAGTTAGCAAGGGCTTTTTTTTGATAGCTTTTGTACACGCTGAGCTCCTTTCATTAATCCTGTTGGTACAGTTTGTATTGTTAAAGCCTGAACCATTGTGTCTCACACTCTAACCTTAAAAATGATACGTGGAGTGGTCCAATTATGAGATGGTATTTATATATAAAATAACTAATGTAACGAAACCTAAAATAGGTCTTGATGATGCAAAAAGCCTTCTATCGACAAGGCTTTAATAGAGGAGTGGTATCAGAATATTTGTATTGGCCTTGAGCCTTTCGGTGCTTTCCGTCGACGCGATGAATGATGCTTATGGGAAGAGTACAGCGAGACTAAAAAGCCGCTCACAGAGCGGCTTAAAGATGGCATGTTCAGTTTGGCTAATTAGCCACTGACAGTTGATAGATGGTAATTTTATTGATATCTATTCGATAACATCACAGGCTTCTTCGGTATAGCTCGCTTTTCCTATTGCAACAATGGGTTGAGCAACACCGTTTACGCATTTCCCTTCCTTGACAACAATATTGCAAAACAATCCACTGCTATCAGATAGGCTCGAACCAAGAGCAATGCCACCTTGAACAACACTGTAATAGTAGCCGTTGGGATGAGTTTGACACACTTTGAACGCATTATCGTTTGCGGCATTGGTATATAAAAAATCTGTGATACCACTTGTGATCGAGACGCCAACGTTTGTTTTCCAATCAACATTCGATCCTTTACCTTCAGTCACAGTCTCCCATTCATTGATCAGTCCCGACCCCTGATAGTTCATGTTTAACTTTGTGACTAAGTCAGGTCCACCAATAACACCATTATCACAATCTATGTAAATGGTATGGCCATAAACGGATACAGACACATAACTGTACTGACTACAGATACTATTTTCGGTGAATACGTCGTTATCAGTGATGGTGAGCGTACCGGTTTTCCTATCATTGCCGTTTGCTAGCATTGATGCCTTAAGCGTTGCCGTTTCGCTCTCCTCTCCTCGTTTGTCATCCACGGTGTCAATGTTAACGTTAAACGATGCGACGCCCGCTGGCACAGCGATATCAGTGCCTGCAGACGTAATGGTTTCTTGGACACTTGAGCCATCACTGAACAAGATTTTCACGTCTCTTGAATAATCACTGTCTTTTGTTGTGCCATTCACCAGTTTCAATGTGGCGGTTTGCGACAATTTGGTTTGGTTATTAAAAGAGACTTTGAGGCTGGCAGTTTCGCCTTCTTCCACGGTAGGGTTGGTGATTTTCTTAACACGTGTTTCTTGTGCATTCGGGAAGGTCGTAGCGGTATAGCACGTGTGCTCTTCTTGTGTGTTGGTCGACATGGCATTCACACGAGCAGGGAAGAGGCCGATCCTAACTTGCTCACCGGTCACTGGGTCAACGCGATATAACCATGTGCTGTTGATGTTCCCACTGACATTCTGATTCTTGGCGGCAACAAGAATTTGACCGTTTTGGTCGAGGGTAGCCGCGGTGACAAAGTCAATGTTATGGAATGATTTGAGCGTCATTTCAGCCGTGGACGGGTCGACAGAGAAGGTACGGGTATTGGTGACGTACAAAAGCGCATTGTCTTTAAAGACAAAGTCCCCCCAAGACGAAAAGCCCCCAAATGCGATGTTATTGTCGAAGGCTTTGGTGTCAGACACGGCACCAGAAAGGGGGTCAATAGAAAACAGCTTGGTTGCATCGGACGCGATGAGTTTACTGTTGGCCTCATCGTAAGCCATTCGCAGTGTAGCAGGCACGTTGGCGACCACGGTATGGCGTTGTGCATCGTGGTCAAAATAGGCAAGTTGATTGGGCAACGACGTTGACGCATGGAGAGAAAGGCTGTTGAACTCGTCGGACGAGACATGCGCGCTTGCATCTGCGACATGATAATCAGCCGGTCTCGGCACGCTGACATAATAGGTGCGGTTGGTGGTTGGGTCGTAGGCCATGGCAGAGCTACTAAAGGCCGCCCTAGATGATATTAGTGCACGGTCTCCCGGGTTCGAATAGCCCAGCAGTTTATTGTCTTCTTTGAGGTCGAGTAGGAAGCCAACGTCGCCCCGCCCCCCGTTGATAGAATAAACATTGCCAAAACATTGTGCTTGTGCGGTGTTGGCTGCCATGGCTGCCAGTGATAATGCAAGGGAAGAGAGTGCTAGACGTGCTTTCATGAATAGTCCTTGTTGTTTTACGTATTTTATTATTTTGATGGGTGCTGTTTATGGCCTTTGAGTGAAATCTCTAATATCCATTCCTTTAAGCAGAGAGTTTTTATGAATCAGAAGGTAAGCAATAGTGAGTCTATATTTTGGGAATTATGCACGATAGAGGTGCAAGTGGACGTCTCCATTATGAGATGTGTTGCATATTAATTATTTAGAATATACTAATAAGAGAGTACTTTCGTGATTCTTATTCTTTCTATTTCTAACAGTCTGATTGTCGATGAGTTTAGGATGCTGAAATACTGTTGGTTGATAATTTATATAAATATTAATGTCTGTGTTTGGATGTGAGTTAAATAACCAAAGATTGAAGCGACATGTGATAAAAAGCCGCTCTGTTGAGCGGCGTAAATGACAATATTTACAATAAACCAACACTATAAGCACCATGAATTTTTATTCACGTAGCAGTGTCTTAATGCCTTTAAAAAGTGTGAGACTATCCGTTTCTATTCGACAACAACGCACGCATTTGGGTCGAGATACGAGGCAAATGTAGTATATGTTACTGGCTGTTTAACACCATTCGCACACTGTCCTTCTCTTAGTATCATAGAGCACTGAATTGGATTGGAATATTCTTCTTCTGTTCGGTACGCAATGATGGCCACCATGTGAGTGTAATAAGGGCTATTGGGTGCGACGGCGCATGGTTCAGCTTCCGTATAATTTGCGTTATCTTGTGCAGCAAAATACGTCATATCTTTTGTTATTGAAGTGCCTATGTTTGCTCGGAATGCTTTGTTGAATCCTTGACCACTCCCTGAAACCCAAGATAGATTTCCCTCGCCGGTTATGCTCATGTTTTGAAGGGGATCCTCATAATATGTGTATACGCGATCTTGAAAGCGTTCCTTAAACTCACCTTGAATATCGGTCATACCAACAATGCCTTTGTCACAATCTATATATGCGGTGCGTCCAGCCCCAGAGATTGACACATGACTAGCCTGACTACAGATACTATTTTCGGTGAATACGTCGTTATCAGTGATGGTGAGCGTACCGCTTTTCCTATCATTGCCGTTTGCTAGCATTGATGCCTTAAGCGTTGCCGTTTCGCTCTCCTCTCCTCGTTTGTCATCCACGGTGTCAATGTTAACGTTAAACGATGCGACGCCCGCCGGCACAGCGATATCAGCGCCTGCAGACGTGATGGTTTCTTGGACACTTGAGCCATCACTGAACAAGATTTTCACGTCTCTTGAATAATCACTGTCTTTTGTTGTGCCATTCACCAGTTTCAATGTGGCGGTTTGCGACAATTTGGTTTGGTTATTAAAAGAGACTTTGAGGCTGGCAGTTTCGCCTTCTTCCACGGTAGGGTTGGTGATTTTCTTAACACGTGTTTCTTGTGCATTCGGGAAGGTCGTAGCGGTATAGCACGTATGCTCTTCTTGTGTGTTGGTCGACATGGCATTCACGCGAGCAGGGAAGAGGCCGATCCTAACTTGCTCACCGGTCACTGGGTCAACGCGATATAACCATGTGCTGTTGATGTTCCCACTGACATTCTGATTCTTGGCGGCAACAAGAATTTGACCGTTTTGGTCGAGGGTAGCCGCGGTGACAAAGTCAATGTTATGGAATGATTTGAGCGTCATTTCAGCCGTGGACGGGTCGACAGAGAAGGTACGGGTATTGGTGACGTACAAAAGCGCATTGTCTTTAAAGACAAAGTCCCCCCAAGACGAAAAGCCCCCAAATGCGATGTTATTGTCGAAGGCTTTGGTGTCAGACACGGCACCAGAAAGGGGGTCAATAGAAAACAGCTTGGTTGCATTGGACGCGATGAGTTTACTGTTGGCCGCATCGTAAGCCATTCGTAGTGTAGCAGGCACGTTGGCGACCACGGTATGGCGTTGTGCATCGTGGTCAAAATAGGCAAGTTGATTGGGCAACGACGTTGACGCATGGAGAGAAAGGCTGTTGAACTCGTCGGACGAGACATGCGCGTTTGCATCTGCGACATGATAATCAGCCGGTCTCGGCACGCTGACATAATAGGTGCGGTTGGTGGTTGGGTCGTAGGCCATGGCAGAGCTACTAAAGGCCGCCCTAGATGATATTAGTGCACGGTCTCCCGGGTTCGAATAGCCCAGCAGTTTATTGTCTTCTTTGAGGTCGAGTAGGAAGCCAACGTCGCCCCGCCCCCCGTTGATAGAATAAACATTGCCAAAACATTGTGCTTGTGCGGTGTTGGCAGCCATGGCTGCCAGTGATAATGCAAGGGAAGAGAGTGCTAGCCGTGCTTTCATGAATAGTCCTTGTTGTTTTACGTATTTTATTATTTTGATGGGTGCTGTTTATGGCCTTTGAGTGAATGTCTAACAGCCATTCCCACAATGAAAGGAAGGCTTTGTTAAGTAAATCAGAAGGTAAACGGGTAGATGAGTATCTCGATTTCGACGAGTATGCACGAAGGTGGTGCAGGTGGGGTGTCTCTGTTGTGGGACTAATTTCATATTAATTATTTAGAATATACTAATGGGAAAGCGCTTTCCTATGTCTTATTCTTTTCGTCGATATACCCAATTAACCTCAATATGATTGCTCAGCGAAAATTGGTCGGCATTCAGGCTGAGGCGGGGGGGAGCCTCATCACGTCCACTTTGTGTCGAAAAACCTCGAAACGTTTTTCAACATTGTTTTGCCTTTTTTCCCAAGTTGAACGTGATAATCGGCTCTGAACGCAGCAACTGGAGTTCGCTCGGTGATATTGCCAACGCGTTATGCTTACACCTTAAATTTATTCAGCTCAATGTCTTGTTTGCTAGTGAGCGTAACCATGCCTGCGCAACGTTGTTCTTGCTCTGTGGCTTTTTCGGATGCAGCTTGGCTCATTGCGCGCATGTTGTTGGTGCTTTGGTTAACTTCTATTGATGTTGTGTTTTGGCTTTCGGCACCGCTAGCAATATCGGTAGTGAGCGTATTTATCTCACTAATGCTGATTCGGATTTCAGCGAGCACAGCGTCAGCTTGGCCTGCAATTTCTTGTGTGTTTTTGGCTGTATCACGTCCTTTGAGAATGATCTCTTCAGCACTGCCGACTCCGATTTGAAGTTGGCTGATCATCTTTTTGATTTCTTCTGTTGATTGTTGTGTTCGAGATGCCAACGCTCGAACTTCGTCAGCAACGACAGCAAAACCGCGTCCCATTTCACCTGCTCGCGCTGCCTCAATCGCAGCGTTGAGAGCGAGTAAGTTGGTTTGCTCAGCAATACCAGTAATGACCGTCAGAATTGACGCAATGTTGTCGCTATAGCCTGAGAGCTCATTAATTTTTCCGACCGCCGATTCCATTTCTACGGTTAATGATGAAATAGATTTGGCGGTATTTGAAACTACTTCCACCCCTTTACATGCGGCATCATCCGCTTCTTGTGCGGCACCTGATGCTCTTTGAGCGTTGTGTGACACGTTTTGGGCAATAGATGACATCTCCCCCATTGCATTAGTCAGTGATTCGAGTTCATGAAGTTGCTTTTGAATTCGTTGCGATGAGGCTGAGGCTGATTCTGCAGTGAAGTCGGTGTTTTTTCTGACCTCTAGTGAAATGCTTTTTACTTGCCCGATAAGGCTCTGTAAATATTCGAGGAACGCATTAAACTCAATCGACAATTTGCCAAACTCGTCATTGCCAGAAACAACAATGCGTTTGGTTAAGTCACCTTCACCGCCATTGATTTCTCTTAGTGAGTGACGGAGGCCTTCTAGCGGCTTCAGTTGACGTGACACGCCGAAATACAAGGCAATGGAACAAAATAAGGCGCTGAAGATCGTAGCAATCAGTGCGGTCCAGCCAAATTGTGTCGCTTCAGTCATGACCTGATTTTTGTCGAGCACAACGCCAATCAACCACTTGTTGCCATAAAGGTTAGAAAGCTCATAAAAAACCGTAAAGACACGTTGATCGCCGATGGTGGACTCGGTCATCGTTTGAGAAAACGACGGTACGTTATCGCCAAATAACTCGGTGATAGATTTGCCATTCAAGGTCGTGTTGGGGTGGCTGATAATATTGCCATCTGCGCTGAGCAGGAAAGCGTATCCAGTTTGGTCAAAGTTTAAGGTATTCACCGCCTCAGAAACGGAACTGAGGCTCAAATCGCCACCAAACGCGCCTTTGAATTCGCCTTTGTCGTAGAAATTTGCCACGGCAGAGATGAGAATTTCGTTGGTGCCTGCATCCGCGTAAGGTTCGGTAAGAATTGCGCGGTCATGTTGTTTGGCGAGCGGATACCAAGGGCGTTTTCTGGCATCCCAGTTGTCTGGTGTCCATGTCATGTCATTGGTGATGGATTTACCATCGGTCGCTAAGCCGCCAAAAATGAGAATGAACTCGTCTTTCAAAAGGGGAGTATCAAAGGTTTTTTGAATGGTTTCAGCATTAAAGTCGGCATCAATGGTTTGAGCCATCATATCGATCAACGCAAGCTTACTATTTAGCCAGTTGGTCACTTGATTGCCAAGCGCTGATGTGGACTCTAGCGTAGTTTGGGATTTGTTTTGGTAGAGTGAATTTTTCACCATATCGTATTGAAACCAAGAAAAAACAGAGAAACTGAGAACAACAATACTGGAAGCCAGCAGCGCAACTTTATGGGAAACCTTCATTCTTTACCTCTAACACTTCGTATGATTCAATAATTAATTATTGGCTTATCAATAAGAAGTGTAGTCAAAAAAGAAACACTAAGTTTTTTATTGAGACGGCGAGGAAGGGGCGTTTCAGAGAGATAAGAAAGTCGCTCGGTTGAGCGACGTAACCATAAGTAAAACGCCTTCACTAGAGGCGTTTTAATTTAGAAGACGCTTTGATTTATCGAAAGTAAGCTAGATGCTTTGATCCAACCAAGCATTGAACTCAGATTGCGGTAATGCACCGTTGATTTGGTTCGCCATTTTCCCGTCTTTAAACACCATAATGGTCGGAATGCTTCGAATACGGTATTTCGCGCCAAGGGCTTGCTCTTGTTCCGTATTCACTTTCACGAAAATCACATCATCGCCTTTGTGTGCTGCAGTGGCTTCGAATATCGGGCCAAAGCTTTGGCAAGGTCCACACCACGGAGCCCAAAAGTCAATGACGACAGGCTTACCTGATGCGATAAGGACATCCATGTTGGCTTCCGTTCCTTCAATAGGTTTACCGTTGATCAGCGACGACTTACATGAACCACAGTTTGGGTTGTCCTCAACGCGATCGGCGGGAATACGGTTCATTTTTTGGCAGTGTGGGCAACGCACCGTTAATGTACTCATGATTAAACCTTTCCTTTGTTCTGTTTATGGTTCATAGCCTAAACCGATGCTTCTAAAAATACCATTGGGTTTTATCAATGGTATCGATAGTAAGTAGCTATTAAACCGAAGAAATCATGCTAGTTCTCTCACAGGTTACTTGGGGCGGGTGTAGTGGTGCTTAAAGACGAAATGCAAAGTTCGAAGAAGTCATACGCCTGAGGCGAAATGTATCGGTCGCGCAAACGGAATATGCCGATTTGTCTTTCAACGTAAGGGGAAGAAAGAGGCAGCCAGCAAAGGTGCTCCGCATTTTCAGGAAAAGCCAGTTTAGGCAGAGTGGTGATGCCAACACCCAGCTCCAAGACCGAGAAAAGCGATGTGATGTTTTCCACGCTGTAGAGCGCATTGGCGGCGAGTATATTGGCTGGTGTTGGCTCCAACAAAGAACAGGTGCCATTTTTCACAAAAGGATAGGGCTGTAATGCCTGCCAATCGATAGGGGTGTTGAGTGTAGCGAGGGGATGATCCTTTAGACAGACAACGCCTAAGGGATCTGTCATCAACAAGGTGAATTCAATACGTTCGTCTTGAATGTGCAGGCAGTTACCCAACGCGAGGTCCACATCTCCCGCCAATAAACGTGCTTCTACGCCTGCTGCATTGTCATCTATCAGCGCCACTTCCACCGTTGGGTGGCTTTCGGTGTAATGGGCGAGAATGCCGGGAATTAACTTGGCAGCGACCGAGGGGACGCTGGCAATGCGCACTTGCCCTAACTGACCAGCGGCGGCTGAGCGTAAATCAGAATTTAGGTCGTCATAACGTGCAAGAAAGTCATTGATTTTGGGGAGGCAGAACTCGCCAAACGGTGTGAGCTTGGCTTTGTGGCCTGCGTCAAATAGTGTCTGACCGAGTATGCGCTCTAACTCCTTCACTGAGGTAGATAACGCCGCTTGAGAGCGATTTGCCTTAGAAGCTGCCGCACGAAACCCGCGTTGCTCTGCAACTAAAGAAAAATGTTTGAGTTGCTGAAGTTTAATATCCACGCTGCGATCCTTCCCCTGCGTTATCTGCCTTCTAGTGATAAGTAAAACTGAACAATTGTCAAAAATTAACCGTTCGATTTATCAATTATTGTGATGCAAGATTTAACCAACTGTTAACAAGTGCACAAATTGATAAGGACACGCATGTCAGGATTACCTTCAAATAGGCATGGGATCACGGCAGTGAAAACCCCGCTTTTTGCTTCCAAAGCGCCACTTGAGTGGGCAGTGACCCATAACGGTACGCTCTACACTGCGCAAATACCCATTGATGCGGATGGCGATTTGGTAGAAGGCGGTATTGAAGGACAAACGCGGCAGACAATGAGTAATTTGATGCACACGCTTGAGGCGGCAGGCGTAGGAAGTGACGCCGTGCTGCAAGTATTGATTTACGTGACAGACAGAAATGATCTGCCTGCCGTGAACAAAATATATGCAGAATATTTCAGCGCTCCATTCCCGAACAGGGCTGCGATGGTCGTTGCAGGTTTGGCACGCGAAGGCATGTTGGTTGAGTTGGTGGTGTATGCCGCTGTATTGAAATAGACACTGGATTTGGATGAAAGGAATAACAGATGACACAACACAGCGAAAGCGCCCTATATATTGGCGGCGAATGGCACCAAGGCAGCGGCACCGTTGCAAATATCAACCCCTCCAATATCCAAGAGTCACTGGGTAATTATGCACAGGCGAGCAAAACACACGTTCAACAAGCCATCGCTTGTGCTCGAGAAGCGCAGCCGAAATGGGAAAAAACACCGTTAGAGCAAAAACAAAAAGTGTTGCAGACCATTGGGGATGAGTTGATTGCGCGTTGTGATGAGCTAGGACGTTTGCTGTCTCTTGAAGAAGGTAAACCCTTTGCGGAAGGTCGTGGTGAAGTGTATCGCGCAGGGCAGTTTTTCCAATACTACGCGGCGGAGGTGCTTCGCCAAATGGGTGAGACAGCGGAATCCGTTCGTCCCGGCGTTCAAGTGGAAGTCACCCGTGAAGCCGTTGGCGTGGTCGCCATTATTTCCCCTTGGAATTTCCCGACAGCGACTGCGTCCTGGAAAATCGCGCCTGCGTTGGCGTTTGGTAACAGTGTGATTTGGAAACCTGCCAATTTAACGCCAGCCAGTGCTGTGGCATTGGCTGACATTATTCACCGTTCTGGCCTTCCGGCTGGGGCGTTCAATTTGGTATTGGGCTCAGGCTCAAATGTTGGGGATAGCTTGATCCATAGCCCCAACATTGATGCGGTCAGTTTTACGGGCTCAGTTGATGTTGGGCGAAAAGTGGCCGCAGCAACTGCGCCTAATTTCGTGCGTTGTCAGTTAGAAATGGGTAGCAAAAACGCACTTGTGATAGCCGATGATGCTGATTTACACGTGGCGGTTGATGCCACCATTGCAGGTTCATTTTCCGGCGCTGGACAAAAATGTACTGCCTCATCACGCCTCATCGTGATGGACGGTATTCATGATGCTTATGTGGATGCACTGACTCAACGTATTGCCCAACTGAAAGTCGGGCATGCATTAGAAGAAGGTGTATTCATGGGACCCGTCGTTGATGAAAAACAACTTGAATCAAATTTACGCTGGGTTACACGTGCCAAAGAATTGGGCGGTGAATTAGTGGCGGGCGGGGAGCGAATTTCGCTTGAACATGATGGCTACTACATGGCACCGACCTTGTTCATCAACACTGAAAATAGCTGGGATGTTAACCAAGAGGAATTGTTTGCACCGATGGCGTGTGTGCAGCGAGTGGGGTCATTGGAAGAGGCGATTGCTCAGGCTAATGACACACGTTTTGGCCTTACCGCAGGCATTGTGACCACCAGTCTTCGTAGTAGCGCCATGTTTAAGCAGCAAGCTCAAACAGGCTGTGTGATGGTGAACTTACCGACCGCTGGCACGGATTATCACGTCCCGTTTGGAGGCAGAAAAGAATCCAGCTTTGGGCCGAGAGAACAAGGGCAGTACGCGCGTGATTTTTACACGGTTGTTAAAACCGCTTATCAGCGCCCGTATTAATGACTGACTGCCATTACGCGTGTCGAGCAAGGAGTCGCTATGTATCAGAACGAAATCATTGTTGATGGGTTGCAGTATTGCCATTGGGATCGCGCTTACTTTGAAAGCCTGCAAAAAAGTGGGGTGACAGCGGTGCACGCGACCTTGGTTTACCACGAAAACGCCCGTGAAACGCTTACGCGATTTGCAGAATGGAATTTGCTGTTTGAACGTAATGCCGACCTGATCATGCCAGTGATGTCTATGGAGGATATCCGCACGGCAAAGCAATGCGGCAAAGTGGGTATCTTCTTTGGTGCGCAGAACTGCTCGCCGATTGATGACGAAATTGGGTTGGTGGAGGTCATGCGTAAGCAGGGGCTGCTTATCATGCAGCTGACCTACAACAATCAGAGCCTGCTGGCGGCGGGTTGTTACGAACAAGAAGATGCGGGTATTACGCGTTTCGGCAAACAGGTCATTGAAGAGATGAACCGTGTCGGCATGGTGATCGATATGTCACACAGTGCCGAACGTTCCACGTTGGAAACGATTGAACTGTCGGCGAGGCCCATTTGTATCAGCCACGCCAACCCGTCCAACGTGCATTCTGCGCTGAGAAATAAATCACCAGAAGTGATCCGTGCGTTGACGGCGCGGGGCGGCTTACTCGGTTTCAGTCTCTATCCTTTCCATTTGCCGGATGGAAGCAAATGCAGCCTCGAAACTTTCTGCCAGATGATTGCAGAGACCGCTGATGAAGTCGGCGTGGAGCACTTAGCCATTGGCAGTGATCTGTGTTTAAACCAACCTCAAAGTGTTCTGGACTGGATGCGAAACGGACGCTGGTCGAAAAGCCTCGATTATGGAGAAGGCTCGGCATCGAATGCGGGGTGGCCTGCGGCATTGCCATGGTTCCCCGACAGCAGCGGTATGAAAAATATTTATAAGGGATTACGCGATATTGGCTTCAACGAGGCAGAAACCACCGCGGTCATGGGGGGGAATTGGCTCAACTTTTTAGATGCTGGGTTACGACCAGCACTCTGACAATCGCAGTGCGGGTTAGACCCGCTCACAAGGAAACAGGAATTGGCGCTGACAAGGCGCAGAGTCCGCAATAACGTGGAGACAGATGATGTCTGATTTACTCAATAACGAGAAGACAACAGCGATGCCAAAGACGCAAAGTATCTGGGAGAAATTGGGGTTAGATAACCCTGTGTTCTGGCTGAGTGGTGGGTTTCTTACTGCTTTTGTTGTCACTGCACTCATCGATAACGAATTGCTTTCGAGCATGGTGAATAGCGGGTTCAGTTGGAGCGTGAAAATTTTCGGTCCTTACTGGCAACTGCTGTTACTCGCCACCTTTTTAATTGGTCTCGCGTTGGCGTTCAATCCGTCTACGGGCAAGGTGCGTCTCGGGGCGATGGACAAACCCGAGATGGACGGTTTTAAGTGGCTGGCGATTATCCTTTGTACCTTGCTCGCAGGGGGCGGCGTTTTCTGGGCGGCGGCCGAACCCATTGCGCACTTTGTTAATCCACCACCGCTTTATGGTGTGCCAGAAGGCAATATTCAGCGCCAAGCGTTTAATGCACTTGCACAATCGTTTATGCACTGGGGATTTCTTGCTTGGGCCATTCTTGGCACCTTGACCACCATCGTGCTGATGCATTTGCATTATGACAAAGGTTTACCACTGAAACCGCGCACTTTGCTGTATCCAGTCTTTGGTGATCGCGCCATGACAGGTTGGCTTGGCGCCTTGATTGACGCATGCTGCATTGTGGCAGTCGCTGCCGGTACGATTGGACCCATCGGTTTTCTTGGCCTGCAAATCAGTTATGCGTTGAATGCTTTATTTGCTCTGCCTGATGGCTTCACCACCCAACTTATTATCATTTTGTTTGCCATCGCTATTTATACCATCTCTGCACTGAGTGGCGTAAACCGAGGCATACAGATCTTGAGTCGATACAACGTCATTCTTGCTGTTGCGCTGATGGCTTACATTCTGTTGGTTGGCCCGACAGACTTCATCATCAACGGCTACGTTCAAGGTGTCGGCACCATGGTAGATAACTTTATTCCCATGGCGACATTCCGCGGAGATATGGGATGGTTAAGCTGGTGGACCGTGTTCTTCTGGGGCTGGTTCTTAGGTTATGGGCCAATGATGGCGATCTTCATTGCCCGTATTTCTAGAGGCAGAACCATACGTCAGTTGATTGTCACCATCAGTATTATTGCGCCGCTCATCACCTGTTTCTGGTTCACCATTGTGGGTGGTTCAGGGCTGGCATTTGAAATGGCAGAACCTGGCTCGGTGAGTAAAGCGTTTGAAGGCTTCAATCTCCCTGCGTCTTTACTGGCAATCACACAACAACTGCCATTCCCGACACTGATGTCAATCTTGTTCCTGATCCTTACGACGGTCTTTATCGTAACCACGGGCGATTCCATGACGTACACCATCAGTGTGGTGATCAGTGGGGATTTGGAGCCTAACGCGCTGATGCGTATCTTCTGGGGGGTCATGATGGGTGCCACAGCCATTATATTGATTTCTTTAGGATCCGGCGGTGTATCTGCGTTGCAATCCTTCATCGTTATTACTGCAGTGCCTGTTTCCTTGATCCTTCTCCCTGCGTTATGGAATGCACCCAAAATCGCACTGAAAATGGCAAAAGCGCAGGGGTTGGATTAACGCAACGCGCCATATCTGAACAGATGCAATATCGGGACAACCTGAACCCAGGTTGTTCCCAATAATAATGGTAAGGCCGAGTGTTGGCTTTGTTAGCCAAACGGTTGTACCGAGATGTAGAGCATAGGTAAGAAGTGATGACTGCAAACTCTGTCATGGAAGCAACGATGATGCTGCGCGATCCTGCGATGGTAATGAACCCCCATCGCCTTGGTGCCATGCATCAAACACGTATCAGTTTTGTTCGTTCACTGCTTCGTAAAATGGCTAACGAGGGTTGGCGCCTGTCACTTCAGCGATGGGACCTTCAGGACGAAGGCTTTGGCACAGTGATCTATGAGTTGGCGACGCCACAGCACATCTATCAGATGGTGGTTTTTTCTGACGCGATCGCTGATGACGAACGCATTGACCGAGTAATAGCCGAAAAATGGGATGTCACTTTCGCATTAATCAAAGGGCGTGTCAGTCAAGAAGGGCTTGAGCAGTTGAGACAGAACGTTCCTCTGCAAGAAGCAGGACGTAACTCGCCCAAGGTGTTGGTGTTATCTCGTGCAAACAAGAGTGTTCGCGTGTTTGAACATATCGTTGATACGTTAGCAAACGGTGAACAACCTGACTCTTCTGTGATCGCGAGCGTGGGTTACATTTTGAGAACCACGGCAGTGTATGGCAACGGGAAATTTGGCATTGCGGATTTCGAAACGTTGCAAGATAACGCCGATTTTCACCTCTCGTTCAGTGCGCAAATGTGTGCCGTTTACTTGTTGCGGCAGTTCAGCTTGGATTGGGTTCACTTCATCGCTGAAAAGCGAGGAGGGCAAGGCGCTGTCACCTTATCGCCGGGCCTGCAGCGATATATCGGGATAGGCAATGCCACCGGTCTAGGAATGGCGCCCTATCTTATTACGCATCCTCGAGTGGTTGATAAGTGGCTCACTCAGCGTGAAGTGGCGTTAGCAACAGTGCTGGCGCTCCCGGTCGATGAAATGCGTGTCGCGGATGTTTGCCGTCTACTTGAAAAAGCCTGCAAGCATTTGTGCCAAGTAGAAACTATCGACAACAATCAGCGCGCATTAAATGCACAAAGCGTGATTGAGCTTGTTGATATTATCGCGACGATTAATGCGAAAACGAACCCCAAAATGCAATGGGAGAGTATTTACGCGTTGGCAAAATCGCTCAGCCTCGAAACACAGGAAATATTGCTGACCTGTCTTCTTGAAGTCCACCCTGAGCAAGTGAATGTGTTTGCTGAAGACATGAATTGCGATCAGACATTGTCGTTGACGCCAGGTGTTCAAATTGGGGCGATGATGTCACTGATTGAAACACGTTATCAGTGGGTGATGGATATCGACTTCTCCCAACCTGATAGCCAATACTGGTTCTGGTATCGTTCGGTTGATAAAGAAGAGCCACGTATGGCGGTGCGAGGCGAGGAACCGGGTGAAGACAATGAACTGAATCTAGACATTGCTCGCCAAGTGCATCGGCTTTATCTCGCGTTAAAAGAGAGTGATCAGCAAGCATCTCTTGCTCGATTTTTGCTGAATTATTCGAGCTTAAGGACCATTGCGCGTCGAGTATGGACCATGGGGAATTTACCTATGGGGGATATTCAGATAAACGTGCTGTCACGCGAAGTACGCCCTATGCATCTATTGAGGTGCAAGTTATCAATGTTTGGTGCGACCAAGTTTGACCCTCGTTCTGACCGCTGGGTGCGCGTAACCTTATTCCAAGGTGCCCCTCTGTTTGCAGAATTGTCGACTGAAGATATCGAGCAAAGCTGGCTATTTCCGCTGTTGCCCGAAGCCGATGCCAAGAGGGAGAATCAGCCATGATGCAAGTCTCCCACAATGAGCTGGTCACGCTTTGCACCAAAGCCTATGACAGCTTAAAGCGGCAATGTGGCGAAGCTGAAACGATTGCCAACATGGTTGTCGATTTGGAAATGGCAGGGCTGCAAGGGATGTCATTTTTCCTTGCTGCATTGGAATCAATCGAGCAGGATACCGATTACCCTGTGCCTGTTTTTGATGCTGATGATCATCAAATCAAGGTCGATCTGGGTGGGGCGAGTTTACTCTGCCATTTCCCTGCACTGATTGATGTGGCGTTAGAGCAGCTTATTCATGGGCAGCGAGTGCAGCTTCATATTCGGGATTGTCATAACCGCTGGTTTGGTTTTGGTGAGTTATTAAAGCTCGCCGGGAAAGGACTTTCTGTGAGAGCACAGTGGCGGAATGACCAAGCACCTCACTATGTTGATTACGTGCACAATGCCGGTTTTCGCTACCCAAATATCTATTTTGATAACCCAGGGCAACTGCGAACACAGCCGCTGTTCTCAACCAAGATACATCCAGAACAGCTACAGAAAAACGATTTGCTGGTGGATGTTCAACGCTATTCTTTCGAGATTTTTCGCGCAAACAATGAGCCAGACATCAGTGCTGAAATGCAATCCGTGGCCGAACAACGCGCATGGAAACATGGCATTGATATTGAAGAAAATGACTGGAATACATTGAAAAAATACGTGGCAAGAAGTCTCGTGGAAAACAGCGAACGTTCCCTGCAAGGTGCTGGAGAATAGTGAGCATGGCAATCTAGCAAAGCTTGGCAAATAAACGAAAAAGCCCTGATGATTATGTCTTTTAGACAGTCATCAGGGCTTTTCTATTTGGCGCGACGAATCAGTGTAATGTTTAAAAACTACGCACGACTCATGAATTTGTGTTCCGTGGTGTTGATACGGATTTTGTCGCCAATGCCGATGTATTCTGGCACTTGAACAGTCAGACCAGTAGACACAGTAGCAGGCTTAGTACGCGCGCTCGCTGAAGCACCTTTGATAGACGGAGACGTCTCGGTGATCACCATATCAACAGTAGAAGGCAGTTCAATCGCTACTGGCTTACCGCTAACAGTCAGGATCTGAATGCCTTTGGTGTCTTCGTTAATGAACAACAGTTCATCAGCAATGGTTTCTTTGTTGAAGTGGTACGGCGTGTAATCTTCGCTGTCCATGAAGATGTATTCTTCACCATCGATGTACGAGAAATCCGCTGCGTGGCGGCTGAAATCAGCAAAGTTCAGCATGTCGTCAGCTTTGAAGCTTTCGTCGACTTTTGCACCTGTTGCTACATCGTACATACGCATTCTGTACAAGCTAGTGCCTGCACGGCCAGCAGGAGTCAGCTTTGCAATGTCTTTAACCGCAAGCACTTTGCCGCCATGTTCGATAACTGCGTTCTTTTTGATGTCACTTGCCTTTGGCATGGTCGTATTTCCAATTTAGAAAATTTGGCAAGAAAATATCACGAATCAAAATTTTCGCAAGTGGATCAATGTGACTATCAGCTCTCAAACGTGCTGTTTGAGTGCAATTCTCCCTGCTTGGTTTCAATGGTACTCAGTTTTCCGTACGGCGTGTCTATACTGATCAATTCGTGAATTATGGAAAGGATGGGGCGCTATGCTAAACGCACTTATCGTTATCGACTTTATTAACGACATTGTTCATCCGCAGGGGAAAATCCCCAGTTGCGCGCTTCAGGTTTCGCAAAAGCAAGTGATTGAAAATGCAAACGTCGCGATTCGATGGGCGCGTGCACATCATCATCTGTTGGTGTTTATCAAAGTGGGTTTTCACCCTAGCTATCAAGACCAACCTAAACGTTCTCCTATGTTTGGTAAAGCGAACGAAATTGGGGCGCTCCAGTTGGACGCATGGGGAACGCAATTCCATGATGATTTGGATGTGCAGAACTCTGATCTTGTGGTAGTAAAACCTCGCGTGAATCCTTTCTTTAATACGTCGCTGGACTCAATTTTACGTGCGAATCAAATAGACAGTGTGTTCCTCTGTGGCGTTAGCACAGGATGGGCCATTGAAAGTGCTGCTAGAGATGCCCACGACCGAGATTATTCCGTTCATATTGTCGCAGATGCCTGCACAGCACACTCAGAAGATGAGCACCAAACATCGCTTCAATTACTTGAGCGGATCGCGACCTTGCATCAAGCAAGTTTACTCAATGAATAACCCTGATAATCTTGAGGGCTGAACATCGAAGCAAATGCGCCTTAGCGAATGGACAAGCCTGTGATAAAGAAACTCGACAGTAAGATCGTATACCAGAACAAATGGATGACAGTGCGGGAAGATAAAATCCTTCGCCCCAGCGGCGCTGAAGGCATTTATGGTGTGGTTGATAAACCGGATTGCGCTGCCATCCTCGCCATTGATAACGGGCTGATTCACTTGGTGCAGCAATATCGTTATACGGTGCAACAGCGCTGTTGGGAAATTCCGCAAGGGGCATGGGAATCAAACCCAGATGCAGATCATGCTGAGTTGGCAAAGGGAGAGCTTCGCGAGGAAACAGGCATGCAGGCGCAAAGCATGGTGTATGTCGGCGCGCAGTTTGTGGCTTATGGCTTCCTTAACCAGACTTGCCATGTGTATCTTGCTAGCCAGCTCAGTGAAGTGGGAAAACAACTTGATGACGAAGAAGAAGATCTTATATCACACGCTTTTCTGGTTGCTGATTTTGAGCGAATGATTGTAGACGGTGAGATTAAAGACACTGTGACCATTGCGGCTTACGGTTTAGCAAAACTGAAAGGCTTGGTGTAAAAACCCGCCTTAAAAAAGCCCCTTCAATTCGCGTTATATCCACTCACCAGAAAGTACGGATTTCTGGTGTTTTTTTTGTGCAAATATCGTCGTAAAACTGACACTTTATTACGCTTGAAGTCATTTTAATGCCGCGGGTTGCTTTTCACTCACAGACTAGTAAATAAAATACATATTTTCAGACTGTTGCTGTACAGAATTTCAAAAGTCCCACGTATAATATGCGTAAAATACACTGTAATCCAAATTGCCAATGTAATGGCTAAGCGAATTGCAGCCAATGCATTCATTCGTGGATATGACGCTTGTAGCCGGACGCTACAGATGGCGTGGCATCTGCGTCTATATACTGGAACCACATTATGCTTAAAGTCAGTCTTGCAGTGACTACTGCATGTTTAAGCTTGCAAATATCATCTCCAGCCTTTGCGGATACCGATTTAAGTGACCTTTTGGATATGCCACTTGAGTCGCTTTCAGAAACCAAAGTGGTATCAGCAACGCGAACGGCATTGAGCCTGTCCGATGTACCGGCGGCTGTTCATGTTATTACGGCAAAAGAAATTAAGCGCTCAGGCGCACGTTCCGTGGCAGATGTTCTGGTGTTAGCACCGGGCTTGCACGTGGCGAAATATTCTAACTATGACTGGGGTATTGCTGCTCGTTCACCCAATGAAACGCTGAGTAACACCATGCTAGTGATGGTGGATGGGCGCAGTGTGTTTAACGGCATGTTTTCTGGCGTGGACTGGGACTTGATTCCCGTTAGTTTGGACGGCATTGAACGTATCGAAGTGGTCATGGGCCCGGTTGGTACGATTTGGGGCGGCAACGCCGTGAATGCGGTCGTGAACATCATTACCTATGATGCTGAAGATGCGCCACGAAATAAAGTCTCTGCCTCGGTAGGTAATTACCATTACAAAGAAGCGCGAATTCATCATGGTGGTCAGGTTACCGATAATCTCTATATGAGTGGGTACGCCGAGCTTGTTGAACACATGCCATGGACCAGTGATGAAGGACGCGTCCAGCCTATACAGCACTTTCGTGTTCAAACCGAGCGCTTTGGTGTACGTGGTGACTATCAGAAAAACGACCGAGAGGTGTCGTTTCAGCTTGGCGGCATTCGTTCTCGCGAAGACTACAATTGGGGCTCTTATCAACCTCATTTTTTGACCCCAGGTGTAGATGGCCCAGATTACGTCAATTATGAAACTGAAATGCTGGCGGAAGAGTATTTTGCCGGCGTTAAGTTCTTGCAAGAATTAGGTAATTCCAAACAGTGGGAGCAGCAATTCTGGCTGACCTATAGCAATAGCGATAGCTCGGATCGTAACGCCTATTTTACACGTATCGACTCGGAAACGCGTTACAGCGACAACAACGTGTGGGGCGGGCAACTGACGGTGGGTTTTGACTATCGTTTGATTGACGAATATTTCCGCCCGTATGAGCAAAATGAAATTTACACCTCGCCGTATGTGCGTGTCGCAGACGAACCCGGCTTCGTGAATCAAAGCGCTGCGGCGTATTTTAACTACACCTATCCGCTGACAGCCACAACGTCACTGATGCTGGGTAACCGTTGGCAGTATTTCAATATGGTCAGTGAGACCTTCTCTCAGCCTCAGGTACGTATCATGCAAGAAGTTGGTGATAATCAACGAGTATGGGCGGGTTGGGGAAGGGCAGTGGTGACGCCTGCGCGCCAAGGACGCACAACGGATTTCCATCAAAATGCCTATGGAAGCAACTTGGCATTTTGCGATCAAGGCACACCGCCAAACTGCATTCCAGTTGATTACCTTCAGATCGTTGAGAATCATGGAAACGAGGATCTTCCTGTTCAGAATGTTGATACATACGAACTGGGTTACCGTTTCTGGGAAGGAAACCGCTTCCAGTTTGATGCTAATTTGTTCTATAGCGAAGAGGACGGTATTACTGCTTGGCAGTTGATTAATTCACAACGCGTTTTTCTTCCTGAGAATTCATCTCCTGGAACCGTTGGAACGATCATTGACGTATTCCAATATCAACACATTGCACCGCTAAGTTCTCAGACCTACGGTGGTGAGTTGAGCATGAAATGGCAGCCATCTTCAGCGGTACAAGTGAATGCGAGTTACAGCTATCGCGAAATCAAAGCGGATTGTCACGGCGCGATCTGTTCTTCGACGGACGTCCCAATGCGTTCTTACGAAAATGAACCTGTGCATTTAGCCAATGCCCTGATCATGTGGGACATCACGTCGCAATGGTGGGTGAGTAACGTCCTTAACTATGTACATGCGACCACTCCCGATGACGTGCTTCAGAATGATGAGTACTACGCGTGGCCGGAAGTATTAACGTGGGACATGGTGATCGGTTGGCAAGCATCTGAACATATGCCGCTTGTTACTTTGAGCGCAGAAAGCTTGTTCAACGACCAAGTGAACGAGTTTCCCGAAAGCTATCGGGGTTTTGATAATGGCACGCAATATTGGCTTGAAGTCGATTGGCAGTGGAAATAGAAACATGTTGATTAGGTCGCACTTTTAAGTGATTGATTTGGCGAAACGCACCTTCTCCCTACGTATAAATTGGCTATTGTTGGCGACAGTCATGATGGTCAGTTTAGGGGTGCGTGCGAGTGATTTTCGAGATGAAGATCTGAAAGCTGTGTACCTATTTCGATTTGCATTTTTGACTGATTGGAAAGACCGTCAACCCCAAAATGGTCGCTATCAATTTTGTGTAGACGGGAACAGCGTCGTGAGCGAACGCTTACAAGATGTTGTTGCACAAAAACCAGAGCAGGCAAATTTTCACGATATTACGCAAAGCGATGACATTGATTTGAGCTGTCATATTGTTTACACCTCCGAAAATGCAGAACAACGAATTGCGGCGCTACGCACTCGTTTTCCCGAGGCATTGATTGTTGGTGACGGTGTTAACTTTACTGTTGCAGGTGGGATGATAGCCTTCATTAAAGTCAATAATCGCGTCAAGCCGTTGATCAACAGAGCCAATTTATTGGGTTTGCCGTTTACATTGCGCTCTCAACTGTTTTCAATCGCCGTCATTGATGAGGAGGATAACCTATGATCTTCCGTCTATTTAACAACCTTCCGTTAAGGGTGAAGTTTATTCTGCCAACGTGGTTATTGATGACCGCTGGCGCGATTGTGCTTGGCGTAGCCGTCGATCATATTGTGGGAAAAAATCTCGAAAAAAGTTTGATTAGTCGTGCAACTGTGATGGCTAACGCGGCAGCGAGCAACCTGACCGCCGCCATCGCATTTAGTGACAAAGAGACAGGCCGAGAGCAACTGATGGCGCTGAGCGCTGATCCCGATTTAATTGCTGCACGTGTTGTGTCTCCCGAGCAGATTGAGTTTGTTTCGTTCATGAGGTTACCGTCAGATTGCGGATCTCAAAACGGCACTATCGCATGTACCAACATCGCCGTTGAGTATGTGGTCAGGCCAATCGTTTTGGGTAAAGAGACGCTAGGGAAAATAGAGCTCTATATTTCTCGTGAAACCATCGACAGTGAGCATCGCATGTTGCTTGTTTATTTGGCTGTTGGTACAAACGTTTGTTGTCATTTGTCTCTTTGATGTTTGCGCAGTTACTACACCAAATCGTCGCATCCCCCCTGGGTTCACTGCATCAGTCTATGTCATCGATTGTTCGTCTTGGTGTGTTAAATAGAACCATACCTGTTCGTCATGATGATGAGCTTGGTCAATTGACTGCTTGCTTTAACGATATGGTGACCAATCTCTCTGAGCGCGACAATCAGCTGAAACAAACGTTGCAAGAGCTTGAGAATAAAAGCCGCTATATCAGCCAAGTCCTCGATACCATGGAACATGGTGTTATCGTGATCTCTCCAGGTGACAAAGTCACTTATTACAACCCAGCTGCGGCAATGCAGTTAAGTCGATTTGACTGTTCACCCACAGAACTTGAACTGCTACTGGAAACGTTCGAGCCAGCAGCAAGCATGAAGGCGATATCAAAAGCAGTTGATGAACACTTGCCGTTGAAAAACGTGGAATTGGTTCATATTGAAACAGGTGCGGTGTTCTCAGTCAGCACTCATCCGATGGCGTCTGCCCAGCACTCTTTGTTGCAGTTTGAAGATGTGACGGCTCATCGAGAGGCAGAGCAGCGCCGAAAACTGGCGGAGTTGATCTTTGATAAAAGCCCGAATGCCACATTGGTTTTGTCGCGCTCACTCAATATTAAAACCCAAAATACGGCGAGTATTAGCAAATTTGGCGCTAATCGCCATTGGAAGGATCTCGCAGCGGATCATCCGCGCAGCATTACTTTTAGTGAGATGAAAGCGTTGATGTCGATGGGGAGTTACCAATGGCAGCGAGTGATACTATCCGCGAGTGGCGATAGCTTGCCTTGTAAGATCACCGTGAAAACACTCACGAATCACCGAGGGAAAGTTGAGGGTTTTGTGGTGTCGATTGTTGACCAGTCTGTAGAAGTTGAAATTAAACGCTTAAACTACCTTGCCAACCACGATGCACTGACAGGGTTACCTAATCGCGCCAGCGCGTTTGAAAAGCTCTTGCTGAACCACGACAAGGGGCGAAACATGTATGTCCTATTTGTTGATTTGGATGGTTTCAAAGCGGTGAATGACCAATATGGACACAAGGTGGGTGATGAACTGCTAAAAGTGGTGGCAAGTCGGATGAAAGCCAGTGTTTCTCGTCTCGATTTCGTTTCTCGCTTAGCGGGAGATGAATTCCTTATCGCCATTTATGATATGACGACCGTTCACCCTATCGTGACGCGTATTCTCGATAGGTTGAATCAAGACATTGTCATCAATAGTTGTAAACCGAAAATCAGTGCGAGTATAGGTGTGCGTTTTTGGGCTTCCGATGACACGACATCGTTGAGCTCGGTGATTGAACAGGCGGACAAAGCCATGTATCACGCTAAAGCCAGTGGTAAAAACCGCTATTCGGTAGCAAAAGAAGGTCAAGAAGACGTGTTGGAATACGTTTAGGTAAGCGATTTCTCAGCACATTCAGCCATCAATTAGGCCATACCATGAGAGCAGCGAGATGATTCAATGAGTGTCTCGCTGTTGGGCTTAAGTCAGGGAGGTGGAGATTGTGAGCGATAGTCGGTCAATTCATGCAAAACTCCTCTCGAGTAACCCTACGATTTCTGGTAATTTCTGAAAATTATTGAATGCCGAAAGGAAGAGCTATGTCTCTCGAAGGCGCGGTAACGTTTACGCTCGCTATTTTTATCTTTGTATTGACTCCGGGGCCGGGGGTTTTTGCCATTCTTGCGCGTGCCATGGTAAAGGGGGCGCGTGATTGCACTGCACTGGCTGCGGGCATGGTGGTGAGTGATCTGGTTTATCTGACGTTGGCCTGTTTTGGTTTGGCAACCATTGCTGAAAACTATGCTGAACTTTTCACGGTTATCCGTTTTGTGGGCGCGGCGTATTTGATTTACCTTGGCTACAAAATGTTTCGTGCGTTACCGCAACTGGCTTCGATGTCAGATTCGCCGGAAGAGAAAACGAAAGGGCACTTGTCTGCTTTCATCCAAGGCTTTTTGATTTCGGCTTCCAACCCGAAAGTGATTTTGTTCTATATCGCTTTCCTGCCCACGTTTATGGATTTGACCGTACTCAGCATGGCAGATGTGGTATTGGCTAATGTGCTGGCAGCCATTGCATTGATGAGTGGTGCAATGCTGGTGGCGTTTGGCGCGGCGAAAGCGGCGAAATTACTTCGAACTGAAAAAGCAGTCAGGCGAATGAACCGTGGTGCGGGCTCCATCATGATTGGTGCTGGGGCTTACTTGGCGCTGAGTCGTTAGTGGCTTCGTCGCTTGGCCAGTGACCACAGAGTGAGTGGCTCAAGGTTTCAAAAATAGAAAAGCAGCGAATTCGCTGCTTTTTTGTTTTTGATCGCGGCAAAAATCGCAATGAATTCCTCACCTAGACCTAGACCTAGACCTAGACCTGTTCCAAAGCTAGGCGATGTGCATATGACTCTGCTCTTGGATCAAAAACGCCTGAGATATCTGTGATATTAGCGATGGTGTGATCAATGGGTGTGAGCGGCTTGCGGTAACGACGACAATATCAACCGCAGGCAGTGGCGGAAGACTACCACTATCAATGAGCTGTAAATCTGGCGGCACACTGCTGGACGCCATGGCGGAAATAGCAAGGTTTGCGCGGGCTAAACCATGAAGGGTCGAAGCGCTGGTGGTAAACGCCACCAAATCGACCTCGATCCCGAATTTGCCTAACCCATCCAATGCGGTGGAATGAAACTTACAGTTCTTATCGAACAAGGCGATGGGCAAAGGTCTGCGATGAAGCAAACTTGTATCGCTGCCACACACCCATACCCCTTTATCATGTTTGAGCAGCCAACCTTCGTCAGAATCGGGTGAGCGGGTGAGGATTGCCATGTCTAATTCACCGCTATCTAAACGTTGTCTTAGGCGTGTGCTAGAAGCACAAAGCACATCGAAGGTTTGCTCACCGATGCGTGACCGCAATGTGCTAATAAAGTCGGGTAACAAAGATTCTGCGTAGTCATCGGGACAGCCAATTCGTATCGGGCGAGAGGTATCTTCGCGCTTGAATGCTTCCAGCGCTTCATCGTGCCCAGCGATTAAACGCCGCGCATGACTGACAAGGCGCTGACCAGCAAAGCTAAGGCTAAGAGGCCGTTTTTCTCGTTCAAAAAGCGGGCTGCCCAGCTCTTCTTCAAGCCGCTTTATTTGCATACTGATCGCTGATTGCGTGCGATGAATTTGTGCTGCGGCACGAGTGAAACTGCCTGTATCGACGATGGCTAAGAAGCTTCTCAGTGAATCAATATCCATATGTGCAAATCCTTAGCATCAACAATTCAAATACAAGGTATCAAGACTATGCGTTAGAAACCTTCAGTGCAACCAAGCATACTGGTTCTGTCTTCACCCCCTATCAATGCAAAGGAGTGTGCAATGAAACTCATCATCGCAAACAAAAATTATTCAACGTGGTCGTTACGCGGCTGGCTAGCACTACGTGGTTTCAACATCGATTTTGATGAAGTTGAACTGGCGCTTTTCACCGAGTCTTTCTACGCAGAGATCGCTAAACACTCAGGTGCAGCGAAAGTACCTGTGCTGGTGGACGGTGACATCGCGGTGTGGGATTCGTTGGCAATCAGTGAATATGTGAATGATCGCTATCTCGATGGAAAGGGCTGGCCTCAGGACGTGGCACAGCGAGCCAAAGCACGTGCAGTGTCTGCAGAAATGCACTCAGGTTTTAATGCCTTGAGAAATGAAATGCCTATGAATATTCGTGGTCGAAGAAAAATATCGCCGTCGGCAGCATGCCTAAACGACATCGCCCGCATTGATGAAATATGGGCCGATCAAATGAAAGAGTTTGGCAATGAAGGCGGTTGGCTATTTGGTGAGTTCTCCATCGCGGATGTCATGTATGCGCCGGTAGTATTGCGCTTTATAACATATGGCGTGGCGTTATCTGCTGATGCGCAGAAATACGCAGAGCAAGTCATGAACAGCCCCGCCGTGCAGCAATGGATCAGCGAATCGAAATCTGACACCTCTATTGTCTCTGAAGATGAAGCGGGTGTTGAAAAATCCTAGCGTTGGCAAGTATGTCGGAGGAACAAAGCATCTGAAATGATGCGGAACAGGTACCATACCTTTGGCGGGCATTAGCCCGTCTTTTTTGTTCTTTTTTTGTCTGTCATTTTCTCAAATCGGCCATTTTATTGATGTAACCCATCTAAACGGTGCCTCATTTGGGTTTATGGTATTGCCTCATCTCGCAGAAAAGAAGTCGCACACCGATGACAACGATTAATCAAGAAAGACTGGTTGAGCATTTTATTGAGCTGGTGAAAATTGACAGTGAATCTGGCAATGAAAAAGCCGTAGCAGAAGTATTGGCTGAACAGCTAGGTCAGATGGGTTTTGAAGTCACAAAATTGCCTGTACCAGACGCCATTTCTAATGGTTTTAACATCTACGGGAAACTGAAAGGTTCGCTGAATGGTAGCATCATTTTCAGCAGCCACATGGATACTGTGACGCCAGGCAACGGCATTGAGCCCGTTATTGAAGATGGCATTATTCGCTCCAACGGCGAAACCATTTTGGGTGGCGATGACAAATCGGGTATTGCCGCTGTGATGGAAGCGATACGCACGATTCAAGAAAGCAGTGAAGCTCACAAAACGATTGAAGTGGCTTTTACGGTTTATGAAGAACTGGGCCTTGAAGGTGCGAAGCACTTCGACATGAGTATGATCGAATCGCAGCAAGCGATTGTCTTGGATTCAGGCGGCCCAATAGGCACGATTATTACGACTGCACCGGGTCAGCAAAGCCTAAAAATCACCATCAAAGGCAAACCTGCGCACGCGGGCTTGGCGCCGGAAACTGGCATTAATGCGCTAACCGTGGCGTCTGATGCAATCAGTAACATGACCCTCAGTCGTATCGATGAAGAAACCACTGCAAATATTGGTGTGGTGCGTGGAGGGCAAGCGACTAACATCGTGATGCCTGAGCTTTACATTGAAGCAGAAGCGCGCTCGCTGGATGACAACAAACTGGCGAAACAAGTTGAGCATATGGTGTCGACGTTTGAAGCCGCAGCGGAAAAGCACGGTGCAGGCATTCAAATTGAATCAACGCGTTCTTACAACGCCTACCGTATTTCTGATGACAACCCACATGTTGTTGCGATTAAAGCAGCGTTCGAAGCAATCGGCATTGAGCCTGTGACCAAATCTACGGGTGGCGGTTCTGACGCCAACGTTTTTAACGAGAAAGGCCTGCTGACGGTGAACATGTCGACAGGCATGGCAAAAGTTCACACGACGGAAGAGTTCATTGCGATTGCCGATCTCGTCGCTATCAGTGAGTTTGTTCGTTCTTACGTGACCAAATGATGCAGAGACTCTGTGATGTGTACAGACATTGAAACTATCACATGCAGTCCAACGTTGAAGTGAACATCGAATCACACTGGCCGCCTATTTAGGCGGCCTTTTTTATCTTATCCAAACCAAGGTAAATAAACGTGTTGGTATCCAATCTCAAACGCAACGAAGACAAGTAACAACGCCATTACGATGTTAAACACCCGAAAATACATGGGTTGTTCAATTCGTCTTCCTAGCAAACTACCTATTAATGAATAAGACGTTGGCGCACCGAAGGCCAACATGCTTAAGACGGCGATCCAAAATACACTGCTTGTACCGTGAATACCTGCGGCAGGAAACTGAATGGTGACGATAGGGAGCGTGGCAATTAGGCCTTTGGGGTTAAGCAGTTGCAGGATGAGCCCGTCTTTGAAGGTCAGATATTCTTCATTATCATGCCCCGTCAGTGTCACAGTAGCCCTTAGCAGTTTGTAGGCGATATAGAAAATGTAGCCACAACCAAGCACGCTGAAATATGGCAACGAGGATTGAGTGACCAGCGAGCCACCAATGAGGTTCATGGTGACAAACAAGATAAACATTGCTGCTGCAACCCCCACAAAATAAGGGATATTCTGCTTTGTTCTTCCGTGAATCCCCCCGTGAAGCCCGAGTAAATTGACAGGGCCTGGGGAGTACATGATGCCAAAAGCGTATGCCCAGAGTTCTAACATGGCGATCTTACCTCTTTATTGAAGGCGCAAAAATGACGTCCTCAGTGTGTTTACTGAAGAAATGAATGAGATGAATAGGATGGAATAGCGAGCGTAAGTGCTTGCGAAAAAGACGTTAGGTAGAGAATATCGGCGGCGGTAGCTGGCGGACCTGAATCTGATATTGTTTCGGCGTCATGCCATACACGCGCTTAAAGCGACGATTCAAGTGGCTGCTGTCAGCAAAACCGAATGCTTGGGCAACATCGCTGGAAAGCATGCCTGATCCCAATGCTTTTCTCGCCCCATTGATGCGGCAATTCAAAACATATTGGTGTGGTGTGATACCAAATTGGGCCCGAAAAAGCCGAATGAAGTGGAATTTTGATAGAGATGCAGCATTCGCGATGTCATCAATAGACATGTCTTTATCGAGATTACATTGGATAAACTCTTTGGCGCGAAGGAGTAGGGTATCTTGTCGGCGAGACGGGCCTAATTCGTCAAGCAGCCCAGCACAAGACACCATGGCATGAGAAAGCTGAAACAGCGCTGATTCCTGTTCAATGCGAGTGCTTTGTTTATCTTTGATTAACGAAGACATCATCAATGCTTGGTTGCGCAGCGCCAAGCTATCAAGACGGCAACCTTCAACGCGAAGATGGTTGGGGTCACGCACACCAAGTGCCTTAAACTGACTGTCTACGCTTTTGGGATGCACATACAACATCAGGTACTCAAGATCTTGTTGACCGCCTGAACTGCCGTCGTGGACATCTTCAGGATTAAACAGCAACACACAGCCAGCGGGGTTTTTGTGGTACGCCCCTTGACAGAAAAAATCTTGGCGGCCTTGTAATGTCACGCCAATCGAGAACTCTTCATGGGCATGCTTATCGTAGGCAAATTCACGCATATTGGCATCAAGTACGGAGACACCATCAAGGTGTTTGCTGTTAGCAAAATGAAAGTGATTCTCTGCGTTCACGTCGATTCCCCTGTGTGCCGATTTAACATCTTGGCAAAGTATAAGCATCGAAGGGCATCAAAACTTGAACAAAATTGCTCGATTTACGCCCAGCGGCGTCAAGACGTTTTGATGTAAGGCCTCGTCCAAAAGGAACTTGGCTCTTAGTAGGATGAGAGAAAGGATTAAATGTCTTGCTGAGGAAGGGCCATTTGCCGTAAGTGTTGGCGTATTTCTTTGGCCGAAGAGTCAGTCAAAACAACATTCATCGCACACAAAAACACGACAGACCCAGCAAGCCCAGCTGAGAAAAATGCGCCAGCGCCTAGGAACATGAAGCACTGAATAACAAAGAGGATAGCGACAAGCAATTGACCGGTTTGATTGTATGCCACGACAAGCATGTCTTTGGCGATGTCGTGCTTAATGGTAATCGGCAACACCGCCCAACCTGAATGCACGCGGACATTCCCATTTTTCATTGTCGCGTTAAAGCCGTTGTTATTGAGCAGGTCACTAAGCGCGCTTAACGCCATTAGATACCGCCAATACTGTCTGTGTACCCAAACGTTGAACCACAGCATGTGCATTGTTCGTAGGCGCTGCCGAGCATTAAATCCATTGAGTTCGAAAGAACAATCGTGGCACGTTGAAAGAAGGTGCTGTCTGGGGAAATTTTTCGTGGCTCGAGTTGGATGTGCATATGGAGCGTCACCTGCCCACAGTCCTCACAATAAAGCGTATCGTTTTGTTCTGCCATCTCGCCCTCCTTGGTTTCTTACTAGAGATACTCTACTGCAACATTTCATCATCCTGATGTTTTGTGCTGTAAAGGAGTATTCAGACTACGGTTTGCCGAATGAATCGGTAGTCTAAAAGCCTATTTTTGAGATCTGTATCAATAGAACAGTGAAAATATGGAGGTATTTTAACCGTATCGGATTCAATCAGAGGCTGATTGTTCTCTCCCTTCAAGTGCCGCCCTTGCTTAGACACTCCATCTATTCGTCTATCCATTCCTCATTCTATCCATGTAACGTATTTCTAGCGGCTCTAAAAGACAATTTAATGTATACATTAAAAATAGGAAAATTCTAAATTCGCAAAAATGACCTATGATTTTTATGACTTGAGATTGAGAGATTAAGTGATAAGCCTCTCATTTATTGATGTATATAAGTTAATAAGTGTCTTCAACTTGCGAAATTTTCACTTTCTAACAAAACTATCAATGTATACATAAAGTATGAAATACGTATAAATGGTCATGACGCAATGCGAGTCTTTCGGGGGAGGCATCTTCCACAGCGAAGCGCATGAATGTTAAGGATGGTGATGAGAAGAACGCTGACAGAAACGGCATATCAGGCTGTCAGGCAAATGGTTTTGTCCAATGAACTTGAAGTCGGGAGTTACTACCTCGAAGAGGCGCTGGCACGTCGTATCGACGTTTCACGTACGCCACTGAGGGAAGCATGTATTCGGTTGGCGCAAGAAGGGTTGGTTGAGCCAGTGCCAAGACGCGGCATCTATATCAAGCCAATCTCCTTGGATGAGCTTCATGAAGTGCTTGAGGTGGTTGCCGCGTTGGAGCTATTTGCCATCAGCCATCTTGATCTCCAAACGCTGGATGAAAAGCGTTGGGATACCTTAAGATTTCATCTTCAAGGACTTCATGACGCACGTGACCAGCAAAGCCACACTAAGTGGATGAGGCATGAAGCAGGTTTTCGTATGTCGCTGATCCGGTTAACGGGTAACAAAACCTTTTTATTGCTCATGCAGCGCATGATGGATAAATCTCGCCGTGTTCGGGCAATGGTTTCCAAATTAGGCGCAACGCCTTGGGATTCAGTTGATGCGTACTCGCATTTAGTCAGCGCAATTGAACGTGGTGACAAAGAAACGGCGAAACATACTCATGAAGCGTACTTACAGCGTTCCTCGGAAGATTTGATTGCTTTAATGAAAGGTATTACAGGCTTGATTGAAGCAAGACAGACTCAATAGACGTTTACGATATTTTTGGCAGTGACAATTATTTGGTTGGAGATGAGACATGTTAGAGCAGGGTAATCTACGGAAGCAGCTCGTTGATTACAGCCGCGAACTTTTTTTGCACAGACAAGGTGTAGAAGGGCGAGGTAATCTCTCTGTGTTGATGAGCGATGACACAGTCTTGATGACGCCAAACGGTTTGGGTCATGGAAAGCTGCAACCACAGTTGCTTTCATTAATGTCTCTAGAAGGTCAGCTCATATCCGGAGAGAAGCCGCAATGGGATGTTGAGTGCCACTTGGCTATATATCGTGCGAATCCCAAGTATCGCGCCATTGTTTCTATGCGTTCCAAACACATTTCAAAACTGGCAGACAACGAGAGCCTTAATCCGGAGAACGTTTTGCCTGCGTTTGCGCCGTTTGTTGCGATGCGAACGCCGATACTACCCCGAGTCTCGGTCACTGATAACAATGGAATCAGTAATGAGTTTTGTATGCTGGCAGAAAAAGCCAGACAGCATCATGCTTTGTTGACAACAAATGCGGGTTTAGTTGTCATGGGTGAAAACCTTAAAGGTGCTATGTATAACTTTGAAGAGCTGGAAGAAACGGCAGCACTAAGATTACAAACTCCAAATGAAAACCTGCAATATCTCAGTAATGAAGAGATTGCCGAGATTAAAGCGGTATTCGCACATTGAGAAAAAGGCCTGCGATGACAGGCCTTTGGGTGTTGGTTGAATTGGGTGAAAACTAAAAATCAGCGGTGATGATTTTGTTTTCTTCTAGCAGATTTGTAATGACGTCTTGTCCGAAGGAAGAAGATGCCATACCAAGACTTTCTGCAATATCGGAAACAGACAGACCAGAAAATTCGATTTGTTGGTCCACATCCGATGCATTTGACGCAATGGATAGGACGGCTTCATTGTCAGCATTGTTTTCAAGTGACACTAGGTATAGGCCAATATCTTCGTTTTCGACACTATCAAGAATATCACGGAGATCAAGTAGGTCGTCAGTCACTGAGTAGTCGTTGATGGTATCGAGGGTGTTTTGACCTGCATCGGTCTGTAGGAAAATAAACGTATCAGAACCTTCCCCACCAAACATGTCATCAGAGCCTGCACCGCCAGTGATCAGATCATTCCCCAAGCCGGCGTCGATATAATCGTTCCCAGAGAAACCACGCATGATATTCATGTCGTCGTCACCTACTAGGACGTTGTCGCCCGTGAGCCCGTCGATAATATTATCATCGACCAGATCATGCAGCGCAGCATCTGCATTGCCGCCAGAACGAATATCAAAGGTGCTTTCTATGGTTTCATCAAATTCATTCGCCAGCGTGAACTCAAACTGCTCTAGTACTTCGTCTGTGATCGCTTCCGACGTCAATCGATAGGAGTAGCTGCCTTCGTCATGGTTTTCATCATCACTGCCAAAAATGGTCAGTTCGCCACGCGAAGTTTCAACTACGACAGTCGCATCGCTCACTTCATAAACAGAGCCATCCACTGTGAACGAGGCGAGATGCCACTGACCAACGGCTTGTTCACTCTCGACCAAATTCCCTGTAGCAAGGAAGTTACCTTGGCTGTTGTTCACGACGGCCACCTCATCAAAAGAGGGGGCAGGGGTTGAGATGAAAGACGCGAACTCATTGTCTGATGCAAATTCAAAATTGTCATCGCTAAGCGTTGAGAATGCGATGTTTTCTAGACGAAGTATATTATCGCCAACCGACAGTAAGGTGTCGTCCCCATCTTGTGATAAATCAAGAAATTCGAACGAAAGAAGTCCCAAGGCTTTAGGCACCACGATTTTGTCATCGCGAACACTGAAATCGGTCACAGTGTCATTACCTTTACCGTCATAAACAACCACATTGTTACCGCTGCCGAGCGTAAGGGTATTTGTACCTTCACCACCATACACAGTATCGCTGCCGCTGCTGCCAGAAAGGTTATCATCACCTTTGCCACCGAACAGTAAGTCATCGCCGCTGCCGCCATTCAGACGGTCATCGTCATCCCCGCCGTCTAATGTGTCATTGCCGTTACCGCCGTAAAGCTTGTCTTTACCGTTGTCGCCAAACACGACGTCATTGCCATCGCTACCATAAAGGGTGTCGTCACCGTCGCCACCCTTGACAACATCGTTACCAACACCGCCATAGATCAAATCTTTGCCGTCACCACCAGACAGGCTATCGTTGCCTTTATCACCCCAAAGCTTATCGTCACCCTCGCCACCAAGCTGAACATCGTTGCCTTTGCCGCCATATAGCTTGTCATCACCCTTGTCGCCTTTGAGAATGTCGTTACCGACGTCGCCATACAACGTGTCTTTATCATCACCACCATTCATGATGTCCTTGCCGGTACCGCCATATAGAATGTCGTCGCCTTTGCCGCCAAACAGGCCGTCTTTTGCGTTGCCACCGTAAAGCACATCATCGTCGTCACCGCCGTACAGTGTGTCGGTACCTACGCTGCCATAGAGGGTGTCTTTGCCTTCATCGCCGAATAAGATGTCGTTTCCTTGCGAGCCGTAGAGTTTATCGTCTCCTTCCAGGTCGTGGGCGATATCGTCATTTTGTTTGGCGAAGATAATGTCGTCTTGTGACGTGCCATTTAACACGTCATCTTGAGGTGTACCGACGATAACGGAATCTGGACGATCTTCATCGTCGTTTTTATCTTTATCTTTCCCGTTGTTTTCGGTTTGAGAGTTGGTGTCGTTATTTTGATCGTTGTTGTCCTGGTTTCCTAATTGGGCGGCGATGTACGTGCTATATCTGGTAGACAGCACACCGTAAAACTGTGGAGGCGTGAGATTGACCTCTGGGTTTAGGTCTTTTGCGGCATCAAACAAGCTCTTCAGTAATGAGCCGTCGTCACCATTGAAGCCGGAAAAATCAGTCATCGAGTTGGCTTCAACGGGGTGGTTTTGAGCACTGACTATTTCAATGACTTTAGCTGGCGTACTGTCCGGTAAAACGATTTGTGTATCTTCATCTTTCCCGATCAGTAAGATTTCATCATTGAGTTCAATGACCTCGTCTTTGGTTTCTACGGATGCAGAGTCACTATGTTCACTAACAATGATGTCGCCTTTCTTAAGCTCATCGCCTGCCTTTAATACTTCCTGCTTGCCAGATGATGAAATGACAAATACGTTTCCTTCCACATCTGTAACGTCCAATTTGCGCTTTGTCATAACAACTCCAAGAGTCCATTAAAGTTAACTTATGACTCGAGCCTAGAAGTAATTTTAGGGATGTACAAATAGTGCAATATGCGTCTCATAATGAAGATGATTTTTGCGTATTTCTCATTATGACATTAAACAATAAACGTTTGTTTATTAGTGATTTTCCTGTGATTTTCTACTGTTTTTAGGTCCCAGCGAGGTGAAGGATGTTTTAAGTGAAAATAGAGAGTTTTTTGAGGGGGGGGGAATAACTGGTCAATATGGGGTTTTATCTAGACAAAGATAGATTTTGATCAAAAAGAAAAGGGCCATCGTATTCGATGGCCCTTTTTATATCGTTCTGCAGCGCTTAATGAAACAAGTGGATTACTCTTCCACGTAGCTTTCAATGCTAGGGCAAGAACAAATCAGGTTACGATCACCGTAGACGTTATCGACACGATTTACCGTTGGCCAGTATTTGGCAGCCTTCGCTTGTACGCTAGGGAAACAGGCTTGCTCGCGGCTGTATGGACGTTCCCACTCTGCCGACATCAGATCAGCTTGGGTGTGCGGTGCATTGACCAATGGGTTGTTTTCCAGCGGCCATTCACCGTCTTGTACTTTTGCGATTTCTTCACGAATAGCGATCATTGCATCACAGAAACGATCTAGCTCTGCTTTGTCTTCACTTTCCGTTGGCTCAATCATCAGTGTGCCCGCAACAGGGAACGACATGGTTGGTGCATGGAAACCAAAGTCCATCAGGCGTTTCGCGATGTCTTCTTCACTGATGCCTGACGCGTCTTTAAGTGGGCGAATATCAATGATGCACTCATGCGCAATACGACCATGTGTACCGCGGTACAGGACAGGGTAGTAAGGGCGCAAACGCTCCATCACATAGTTCGCGCTCAAGATAGCGATCTTGGTGGCTTCTGTTAGGCCTTGCTCACCCATCATGGCGATGTATGCCCATGAGATAGGTAAGATAGACGCACTGCCCAACTGCGCAGCAGACACCGCGAAGTTTGAGCCGTCTTCTACGTGGCCTGGCAAGAAGGGTGCAAGGTGCGATTTCACACCGATTGGACCCATACCTGGACCGCCACCACCGTGTGGAATACAGAAGGTTTTGTGCAGGTTAAGGTGAGACACGTCAGAGCCAATAAAGCCTGGCGTGGTCAAACCTACCTGTGCGTTCATGTTAGCGCCATCAAGGTAAACTTGACCGCCTGCTTCATGAACCAATTCACACACTTCTTGAACCGCTTCTTCATATACACCATGTGTAGATGGGTAAGTGATCATGATGCATGACAATTCGTTGCGGTGTTTTTCGATCTTCGCTTTCAGATCCGCCACATCGATGTTGCCATTGTCATCACAGCCGACAACGACCACTTTCATGGAAACCATCGAGGCTGATGCTGGGTTCGTGCCATGTGCAGAGCTTGGGATCAGGCAAACATTGCGGTGCGTGTCGCCACGGCTTTCGTGATAACGCTGAATGGCGATTAAACCCGCGTATTCGCCTTGCGCGCCAGAATTTGGTTGAAGCGACATGGCATCGTAGCCTGTGATTTCACAAAGCATCTTGTTCAACGACGTTGCCAGTTCGCCATAACCTAACGCTTGATTCGCAGGAACAAACGGGTGCAATGCGCCGAATTCTGGCCAAGTCACAGGGATCATTTCTGCGGCTGCGTTTAGCTTCATGGTGCAGCTGCCTAGTGGGATCATGCCGTGAGTCAAAGAAAAATCTTTGTTTTCCAGCTTCTTCATGTAGCGCATTAGCTGGGTTTCACTCTGGTGTGTATTAAACACAGGGTGAGTCAGGTAATCACTAGTGCGACGGCACGTTTCTGGAATCGCGGCGAATTCGTCTGCTTCCACAGAAGAAGCGAAAGGCGCAACGTCTGATTCGTCAGTCAGTGCTGCAACCAGTGCATTCACTTCTTCCAGTGTGGTTGTCTCATCGAAACTGATACTCAGTTGACCCTCTAGTTTGCGCAGATTGAAACCAGCGTCTTGTGCTTTTTGGAACAAAGCGTCAGTGTCCGAGCCAGTATTCAACGCGATGGTGTCGAAGAAATCATGGTGCGCTAGCGCAACGCCTGCGTGGTTAAATGCTGCTGCTGCCAAAGCCGTCAAATGATGTACACGACGTGCGATCTTCTTCAGGCCTTGTGGACCATGATAAACCGCGTAAAAAGCTGCCATGTTCGCCAGAAGTGCTTGCGCCGTACAGATGTTAGACGTGGCTTTCTCACGGCGAATATGTTGCTCGCGAGTTTGCATCGCCATGCGCAATGCTTGGTGGCCTTTGGTATCAACAGATACGCCAATAACACGGCCCGGCATGGTGCGTTTCAGCTTGTCACGCGTGGCCATAAAGGCCGCGTGAGGACCACCAAAGCCCATTGGCACGCCGAATCGTTGTGCCGAACCAATGACAACATCAGCGCCCATTTCACCCGGAGCTTTTAACAAGGTTAACGAGAGAAGGTCAGTCGCCACAGCAACCAATGTTTTGTTCGCTTGGGCAGATGCAATAAGCGCTGTCAAATCGCGCACTTGGCCCGTTGTGCCTGGGTATTGAAGAAGCGCACCGAAGACATCATGGGTCGGCAGCGTGTCTTCTGCACCAACAACGACGTCGAAACCCATAAATTGTGCGCGAGTCTTAATCACGTCCAGTGTTTGTGAGTGAACGTCGTCAGCCACGAAGAAGGTATTACTTTTGCTCTTACCGCCACGTTTACACAGGGTCATGGCTTCTGCAGCAGCTGTCGCTTCATCCAGCAGTGATGCGTTTGCGAGATCCATGCCGGTCAAATCCATCACCATTTGCTGGAAGTTCAGCAGAGATTCAAGGCGACCTTGGGAGATTTCAGGTTGATACGGGGTATAAGCCGTGTACCAACCTGGGTTTTCAAGCACGTTGCGCAGAATTGGGTTTGGCGTGTGAGTGCCATAGTAACCTTGACCAATAAAGCTTCGCTTAATGATGTTCTTGCTAGCAATCGCTTTTAGCTTTTGCAGCATAGCGACTTCGCTCAGAGCGTCGTCAAGATCCAGCGGCTGAGCCAAACGGATGGCAGCAGGCACTGTTTCTTCAATCAAGTGTTCGAGGCTGGTGGCGTTTACCGTTTTCAGCATCTCGTGCTGATCGGATTCGCGCGGACCATTGTGGCGAGTGGCAAACTCATTGTGAGATTGCAGTTGATCGAGTAGGCGTGATTCTGTCATGACCTGCGTCCTGAATTAGTCTTCGATAGTTTCTAGGTATGCTTCAGCGTTCATCAGATGATCAAGGTTGCTGTCATCTGCGAGCTTGATTTTTGCAATCCAACCGCCCTCGAAAGGTTCTTCGTTAACCAACTCTGGGCTGTCATCCAGATTTTCGTTAACTTCAAGCACTTCGCCATTTACTGGGCCGTAAATATCCGATGCTGCTTTTACTGATTCTACGAGAGAAAAGCCTTCGCCGACTTCCACATCACTACCAACTTCTGGCAGATCGACAAAAACGACATCGCCAAGAAGTTGTTGTGCGTGATCAGAAATCCCAACAGTGACAGTGCCGTCGCCGTTGTCTTTTACCCACTCATGGCTCTTAGAAAACTTCAGGGTTGCATCCATTTTTACATCTCCGTATGAAACGAGTTAATTGTTGTCCGCTATACATACAGCGGAAAATTTGGGCTTCCTTGGTGTTCAGCATTTCCCTCTGAACACCGATAAATTCTTCGTGCTGGTCAGGTTTTTTCACATCAACATTGGTTAGCAAGCGACCACATTGATGGCAATGGCGTTCGTTGCCAACCCGCCTTGGGACGTTTCTTTGTACTTACTCATCATGTCGAGACCCGTCTCGTGCATGGTTTTAATCACGCTATCAAGCGAAACATGGTGACTGCCGTCACCATTGAGCGCTAAGCGAGTCGCGTTAATCGCTTTCACTGCGCCCATAGTGTTTCGTTCAATACAGGGTACTTGCACCAAACCATTGATAGGGTCACACGTCAGGCCAAGATTGTGCTCCATGCCGATTTCCGCCGCGTTTTCAATTTGTTCTGGTGTCGCCCCCATCGCCGCGGCTAATCCAGCTGCTGCCATTGAGCACGCCACGCCAATTTCACCTTGGCATCCAACTTCGGCAGCTGAAATAGACGCATTGGTTTTGTAAAGCGAACCAATCGCAGCGGCTGTCGCCAAAAACGTTCGGATGCCTTCAACATTGTTTGGCGCAACAAACTTGTTGTAGTACGCCAATACTGCTGGGATGACACCTGCCGCGCCATTGGTTGGTGCCGTGACAACACGACCGCCCGCGGCGTTTTCTTCATTAACTGCCATGGCATACATGTTGACCCAATCGTTGGTGTCCACGGGCAAGCCATCGGTATCTTTCTTTACAATACGATCGTGTAGATTCTTAGCGCGTCGTTTGAGCTGTAATCCGCCAGGTAAGACGCCGTCTTGTTCAATGCCGCGCTCAATACAAGACAACATCACTTGCCAAATGGCTTCAATGTTTTGGTTTATTGTGTCGATGGTTGCGTGTTTGTCCTCATGTTTTGCTCGAGCGAGTTCGTTCACAAACATGATTTGCGCAATCGATTTGTTTTCTTCCTCACAATGTGCCAACAGTTCGACGGCACTGGTAAACGGAAAAGGCGGCTTGAAATCAGAGGCCAGCGCATCCGTTTCACCTTTTTCTACAACAAAGCCTCCTCCAACCGAAAAATAGGTCCGAGAGAGCAGGGCTTCAGCATTCTCACCTAAGGCTGTCAACGTCATACCGTTAGGGTGTTCGGGGAGCACTTGGTCAAAATGGAAGACCAGATCGGTATCCCAATCAAACGGAATAAAACGATGACCATCTAAAGGCAGTTCTTTACTGCCTTTGACCATGGCGGCCAGTGTAGGGATATCGTCTGAGTTGATGCTATCTGGCCATTCCCCCATTAATCCCATCACACAAGCAACATCGGTTGCGTGGCCTTTTCCGGTGAGCGCCAACGAACCATAAAGTTCGACACGCACATTCTCCACATTGTGGAGCCGTTCCTTTTCACGTAACGCAGAAGCGAATCGAGCGCTTGCCAACATCGGACCCACAGTGTGGGAGCTTGAAGGGCCAACGCCAATTTTAAACAGGTCAAACATGCTATGACTCATCGCACGTATCCTTGCTTTGTAGGTTAAGCATCACGGATACCGAGGTAATGGTTAGTCCGTGTCAGGTGTTGTCGTCCAGTTCTCATTGTTGCCCATTTCAGCCTGTGCTTTGCACATGTCTACTTTGGGTATAGCAAGAGTGGTTTATTATCGTTATTTCGACTTCAACATTTGCGTAACATACAACCCGTATTTGCGTCGTGCAAAACAAAATTTCCTATAGGAAACTCTCATTGTGATCCCGTAGACAGTTTTGCATTTAAGTTCCTTGATAGATGCATCAAGAATACCTAGCTTGCGCAAACGTTTGCCTTTTTACTATTTTGCTGAAAAGATTGCAATTAGCATTTACTTGTAAATAAATAATAATCATATAAAACAGTCACTTGATATTATCTCTGTTCGAGCGGTTATTTCTTGAGCTGTCACCCCATTGGACTTAGTCTGAAATTCTGTGCTGAACATCAGTGTTAAGCAAACCATGGTGAGTGAGTAAGTTTCCTATAGGAAACTTTTTGTTAAAAATGTTAACTTGGCCGTGTTGAGTAAATCTATTCTCGTGTAAAAATGGCGGCTCACGACAAATACGCCAACAACGTGCTTGATGAATTGCCAAAGGTGAGGGACGAAAAATGACAGACTCAGATGCACAGGATGTGTATCCGTCAGTAACCATTGAAAGAGCGAGTGGACAAGCTGATGCACATATTGCACCGCTAAAGTTAGGCGAGCGCCTAAAAGAAATTCGCACGAGTAGTGGGCTAACGTTAGAAGAAGCGAGCAAGTTAACTGGCTTGGCGCGCTCTACCTTATCCAAGATTGAAAATGAACAAATCTCGCCTACATTCCAAGCCATGCAGAAACTGGCGGCGGGGTTGAACATTGATATTCCCCAATTGTTTGCGCCACCGAAACAGCGCAAAGCGATGGGTCGTCGTGATGTCACGCGCATGGGTGAAGGCAAGATGCGCCCAACGGGAACCTATGAACATGAATTGTTGGCGTCGCAACTCACCAACAAAAAAATGTTTCCGTTCAAATCACGGGTTCGTGCTCGCACATTTGAAGAGTACGACGAGTGGATCCGTCACGATGGCGAAGAATTCCTATTAGTACTAGAAGGCAGCATTGCTTTCTTTTCTGAGTTTTATGAAGCGATTGAACTGAATGAGGGTGACAGCGTGTATTACGACGCCGCGATGGGTCACATGCTTACCTCGTCCAGTGAACAAGATGCCCTGATTTTATGGGTGACCGCGTCCTGATAGTGTCAGGTGCACACATATTTTAGCCCGTTAATATCTTTAGCTTGCGTACATCTTGAGCTTACAGATAGAGCGGAAATGCGAGAACGTCGGCTGACGCCGTGATCATGGAGTGAAACATGTCTCAGGATCTTTTGAAAACCCCGCTACACGATCTGCACATTGAAATGGGTGGCAAAATGGTGCCATTTGCTGGTTACGAAATGCCCGTTCAGTACGCGTTAGGTGTGCGTAAAGAACACATTCATTGCCGTGATAATGCCGGCTTGTTTGACGTTTCGCACATGGGGCAACTTCGCCTTCACGGCGAAAACGCGGCAAAGGCGCTGGAAGCATTAGTGCCAGTCGATATTATTGATCTGCCAGCAGGTAAACAACGCTATGCACTGTTTACCAATGAGCAAGGCGGCTTGATGGATGACTTGATGGTGACCAACTTTGGCGATCACCTGTTTGTGGTCGTTAATGCAGCATGTAAAGAACAGGACATTGCACATCTACGGGCTAACTTGCCTGCGGATGTCACGCTGGAACTGATTGAAGATCGCGCACTGCTTGCCTTACAAGGCCCGAAAGCGGCTGACGTGCTTGCCCGTTTGAACCCTGCTGTGGCAGACATGGTGTTTATGGACGCGGCAATGATGGATCTTGGCGGCATAGAATGCGTGGTGAGTCGCTCAGGCTACACCGGTGAAGATGGCTATGAAATCTCAGTGCCTGCCGATCAAGCCGATGCGTTTGCTCGCTCAGTGCTAGCGAACGACGAAGTCGAGTGGATTGGTCTTGGCGCGCGTGATTCACTGCGTCTTGAGTGCGGATTGTGCCTGTATGGGCACGACATCGACACCACCACTACGCCAGTTGAAGCAAGTTTGCTTTGGGCGATCAGCAAGCCACGTCGTGCAGACGGCGAACGAGCGGGTGGCTTCCCTGGTGCTGACATTATTCTTGATCAAATCGCCACCAAAGATGTGTCACGTAAGCGTGTTGGTCTCATTGGTTCAAGCAAAGCGCCTGTTCGCGAAGGCGCAAAACTGTTTGATGCCGATGACAATGAAATAGGTATCGTCACCAGCGGCACGTTTGGCCCAACCAAAGGTCAACCCGTAGCGATGGGCTATGTAGCAATAGCAAGTGCAGTGATTGGCACGGAAGTGTTTGCGGAAGTGCGTGGTAAGAAATTGCCGATGACGGTAGAGAAAATGCCGTTCGTGCCACAGCGCTATTACCGCGGTTAAGCACTGCGTGTAATCAGGTCGTTTAACGTTGTTAGCGATGCGGTGAAAATGATATTGCGTCACTTTTTTGCCGCTTTGTCACGATGCGTTTAATCTGATTAACGCTTGTCTATTGTTATCTAGTCAAAAGGCCAAAGCCTCGCTTTGGCCTTTTTTCTTTCTTCTCAACACCCTGCGCATATCTCACGTTTTTCACTAATCACAATGTCGAAAAATCTAACACTTAATCTCAAAACTGGCACTGAGTATGCAACCTCTGTTTTCTGAGTCTTTTGTCAATAGCGAGCGGTAACGCCAAACTGAAGAAGACAAGAAGTTGTGACTCATTACAGAAGAAAGCAATTTTGTAGGCGATTCACGTGATTATGGATTAATGTCTTATAAGTACGACATTAGGGCAAAGGAGAAATGGCAGTATGCTTGCAGAACAACGGGATGAAATTGATAACCCTCTGATCTGGCCGATACTTAGTGTTCTTGAAGCGTCGAATGAAAGCTGGAAAGTCCACTACCTAATGGCTGAACTGCAGAAAAATACCATCATGGACCACTTGGATGATGATCCCCAATTGGACCTGTTTAAGCGTAATTTTCTCATCATGAACGCGCTCTACCAGTTACAAGAGACGTTGCTTCCCAACCAATGGCTTCAAGTTGAATCCATGGATATTCGATTGATGTGGCGTGGAGCAGGGTCAGGTTTTGTCCAACATGAAGTGAATCGCGATGATCCATTGCGCGAATACTACATGGATTGGAAAAACTATGATGCGCAGACAGAAGACGTTCGAGAGCTGCTCAAGTCATTTTGGAAACGGTATCAGCAGCACGTTGGTCACTGCAGCGAAACTACCGTAGAACGGCGCAATGCGTTAAAAGCCTTGGGGTTATCAGATACAGCATCAAACTTAGAGATCCGCCGACAGTGGCGCAAAATGGCGTTGAAGTGGCACCCCGATCGCCCTGAAGGTGATGCTGCGACATTTCGTACTATGTGCGAAGCGTGGCAGAGTTTGCGCTTATAGGTTGGCATTCAACACGATGCCCAGCGTATTGATTACAGTGCGCTGGGCTTTTTATTGGACATTTTTCGGCTCTTTGCCGCCGAGAGTGTAAACAACACTAGCGTCAGCAAGATAATTCCACCCCCGATCAATACATTCTCACTCGGTACTTCTCCCAATGCCATCCAAACAAAAATCGGCCCAAGAATTGCCTCTAACAGCATGAAGAGATTGGCATGAGCAGCAGGAAGGTATTTCGGGCCAATGGAAATCAAGATAAAGGAAACAGGCACAACACCCGCACACAAAATGAGAATATATACCCACTCTTGCTGCGTCAGCGAAAAGGGCTCTGCACCTGCTATCAGCGCAATGGTCGCTGTACATAGTCCGCCAAAGATCAGGAACAGTTGAGCATTTGCGCTTTTACTTTCTCGTAGTACCACAAAATAAGTGGCCAACATCAATGCAGTGACTAACGCCATCATATTGCCAAACGACGCGTTCGGTAACGCCTTCCCATAAAAAACAAACACGATGCCAAAAGTCGCTGCAACTATCGCCAAGAGAGTTCTTGTGTCAATTTTTTCTTTTAAAAACACAAACGCAAGCGCTGCGCAGATCAACGGGCTGACATTGATAATAATAAGCGTGCTGGCAACTTGAGTGTGTTCAATCGATAAAACGAAACACACCGTGGAGAGAGAGAATGCCAAAGACCCGATCAGTAAATTTTTGGAAGGTTTTTTCAGTGCTGTTAGCGATTCTTTGGGGTTACGGACAAGTACAAATGCCGTAATCACTATTGCAGAGATCAGGCCTCGCCAGAAAAGCAACGTCCAACCGGATGCCTCAATTAATCTGATTAACAGACTATCGACGCTGAGTATGGAAATGCCAATTAGCATTGCCATCGTTCCTTTGTAAATGGGCGTCACTTTTACCTCTTCATGAGTTCCGTCTCTGTGCCAATCCAATGTGCTCGCGCAAACTCTCGTACTGCTCATGTTTGGATATTTTTTGAGCGTTACTCAGTTATGACGTGATTTATCGATAAGTGCAAACAGGCTTTTGCTTTTTCTCACTTTATCAACTGTCACTAGCGGTCTACGCTTATGTGATAGCGGTGTCACCATTTCGAGACTTTGGAGACAAAATGAGATCGATTCGCCACATTTTCTTCGCATTAATGGGGTTTATTCTCGTTCTTGGCGTGTTAACTATATTTGCAAACATACGCTCAGAAGCCCTCTCAAAAGACATAAATATCATTTATGAAAAACGCTATGAACAGTATGCGTTGGCAACAGAGTTAAAAAACAGCTCCGAATTGCTAACACAGTTTGCGCGAAATTATGCCGTCACATCGAACAATCGCTGGCGTTACTTGTTCGAGAATGTGAAAGCGGTACGTGATGGACAGCTCCCGCTTCCTGAGAGCTTTAATTTTGATTATTGGGCCCAGTTGTCTGATCCCAACTATGAAGTGCAAGCCCCTGATATTCCAATTCGTCCCGATTTCCCTTCGTTGTTCAGCCGCATGCGCGATTCGGGGGTGAGTGAAGCGCAAATGTCGTTTTTGACCCAAGCACTTATTCGATCGCAAGAGCTCATTTCCATTGAGCAAGAGGCAATGAATTTGATCCAAGGGAAGAAACGCACGGCTCGTGGTATTGAACGTGTCATTCCCGATCCTGAACTTGCGCAACAAATGCTATTCGGGCCAGAGTATATCCATGCAAAGAATAAAATTATGGGGCCTATTGGCGCATTTTATGATGCCATCGATAAAAGTTCCCATGCAGAACTGGATCAGCTGATTCAGCAACGGGCAAACATGGATGGCGTTGCTATATCGATGGCATTTTTGTTGATAGTAACTGTGGGAATGTCCACCGTCTTGTTGTGGTATCGATTCCTAAAACCGCTGGATAACATTCGTCGCGTTATCGTCAGCAAGGTGCGTGACAAGCAGTTTGAGTTCAAACTTGAGGTGGAAAGCCAAGGCGAATTGAAAGACCTTGCTGCTGCTCAAAATGAAGTGTTGGCTGAAATTGCCCAGAGGTTTGAGTTCAGCCGTCAAATCAAAGCGTTTTCAGATTTGATTCGGGGGTGTTCAGACACAAAAGATCTTGGCCTTCAAGTGTCGAACTTCTATTCACAACGCCTTGAGTTGCCATATGTTGCAATCTACGTTCTCCGAGGTGAAAAGCTGAATTTGGTGGGCGGCGTGGGTGTTGATGAAAAAACGGAAGAAATGGACGTAGAAGCCGTCTCTTTCCATCGCACGATTATGCTGACGAAAGAGTTTCTGCGGATCAGAAACGACAAAGACAAATTCGCGCTTGCATTACCTGCTGGTCACTTGATGTTGGAAGAAATGTATTTCATGCCCCTTATTGTCAATAACGACATGGTCGGGGTGTTGGAATTAGGGTCTGTACGTACTTTCTCTGACAAGGAAATTGATTGGTTATTAGAGGCGCAAGAAGATTTGGCCGTGGGCATTCAGCTCACCATTAACGCCGAGTTACAGCTCGAAGCGGAGCACCGTGTTTCTGAGCAGTTGAAGCTCAACCAGCAAATTATTAATGCGATACCAAACCCTACCTACTTTAGAAACACCGAAGGCTATTACATCGGCGTCAACGACGCGTTCACTGACTTTCTTGGCCTTTTCTATGTCGATGTCATGGACAAAACACCGTCGGAGCTATTTACCGAAGATGTCGCCACCATGTTCGATGAAAAAGAAAAAACACTGCTCGAAAACCCAGGCTCAAGTGTCTATGAGATAGAGCTTCCGAATGCCAATGGCGATGTCCGAATATTAACGGTGTATGAAGCCACTTATTACGGCGGCGATGGCGAGCCCTTGGGGGTTGTGGGCATGTTCGTCGATGTCACTACCCAAAAACGCCTCGAATCTGATTTGATTGCCGCGAAAGACCAAGCCACAGAGGCCAGTAAAGCCAAAGGGGAATTCTTGGCGAATATGAGCCATGAAATCCGTACTCCAATGAATGCCATATTGGGTATGTCTCACTTAGCATTGTTAACGGATTTGAATGACAAGCAACGTAACTATGTCGGCAATATTGAAAAAGCGGGTAAGTCGTTGCTTGGCATCATCAATGACATTCTCGATTTCTCGAAAATTGAAGCCGGTAAGCTCTCGGTCGAACACATCGGATTCCGCTTTAGTGAAGTGCTGGATAACATCAGCAACATCATTTCAGTCAAAGCGAAAGAAAAAGAGTTGGAGCTCATTTTCGATATTGACCCCGACCTGCCAGATGACCTCGTTGGTGACCCGTTACGCCTAGGACAAATTATTATTAACCTGACGGGTAACTCCGTTAAATTCACCGACAGCGGCGAAATTATTATTCGCGCCAGAAAAGTGACCGAATGCGATGACATTGTCGAAGTGCAATTCGACATTCAGGATTCGGGGATTGGCATGTCCGATGAACAGTTGGGGCGCTTATTCCAGTCGTTCTCTCAGGCAGATGGCTCTATCACGCGAAAATACGGTGGTACAGGGCTTGGTTTAACCATTTCAAAAAGCTTTGTTGAATTGATGGGCGGGCGAATTTGGGTCGCGAGTGAACCCGGAAAAGGTTCCACGTTCTCGTTTACCATTCGTTGTGGTCGCAGCGAATCCAGCATTAAAGAGCAGGTGGCTAAAGCGACCGTGCTCAATGATAAACGTGTGTTGGTTGTGGATGATAACCAAGCGTCACGAGACATCATGTATGCCTTGCTTGATAACCTAAATCTGCGCGTGGCGGCAGTCTCTAATGGTGAAGAAGCCGTGTTCGAAGTGCAATCTGCCGATCAAAGTAACGATGGCTTTGATGTCGTCGTGATGGATTGGAAAATGCCGGGCATTAATGGTGATGAAGCCACGATGCAAATCCATGCACTAGAAATCAATAAAATGCCGAAAGTGATTCTTGCCAGTGCCTATGGTGAAGATGCTGGGTTGATCGGTGACGATGTTCAGACGCTGTTTGATGCTGCTTTGGTTAAGCCAATTAACCCGTCTTCGTTGTTTGATGCTTTGATGGAAGCATTCGGGCAAGAGGAGCTTAAACTTCTTAATAGCCGTGACGCACATGAAGATGTGTCTGAAGAGATCGACTTTACAGGGCTAAAAATACTTCTGGTTGAGGACAACATGATCAACCAAGAAGTCGCCAAGGGTATTCTTGAGCAGTTTGATCCAGTGATTGAAGTGGCAGACAACGGCCAAATTGCACTCGACATGGTGCAGGAGCAACACTTCGACATTGTGTTGATGGATATGCAGATGCCCGTGATGGATGGGGTGACGACCACCAAGAAAATTCGAGAAATTGAGTCATTGGCGGGGCTGCCGATTGTCGCCATGACGGCTAATGCCATGGAACGAGACGTGAAGCAGTGTAAAGAAGCAGGCATGAATGACCACGTATCTAAGCCGATAGATGTGGATGAGCTTCTTACGACCATCCAACGGTGGACGACAGCGTCCAAAGAGGTGGTGAAATCGTCGGTCGTGCTCAACGTTCAAAAAGTTCAAGATGAAATTGATGTTCAACTTGCAGACATTGATCCACTGGTTCTTGATGCCAATGAGGGGATTAACCGTATCGGCGGCAATTCGAAAGCCTACTGGAAAGTTATGGGGGCATTCACAGATACGAAATTGGCCGTGATTGATAAAATCCGTCAGGCACTGGCTGATGAAAATCGAGAAGATGTTGAGATGTTTGCTCACTCTTTGAAAGGCGCTGCTGCCAATGTTTCAGCGAAAGGTTTGGCCGTTCTTGCCGGGAATCTTGAAGATCAAGCAAGCACAGATCTGAAAATGGATGCCAGCCTGATGGACAAAATCGAGGCGTGCTTAAAACAAATAAAAACCTACATTCCGGGTGAAAAAGAGGAAGAAGCGAAGCCCGTGGAAGCCGGTTTTGCGGGTTATACGCCAAGAGAGTTTCGTATTGAATTGGAGCAACTTAAAATCTTGCTCAATAATTTTGATACGCAGGCGGTTGATTTTATTACAGGTATAAAACAAAGCTCGAAAAGCATGGATGTTGATCTCGATACTGTTGAAGACGCCATTCGCAAGTTCGAATATGAAATCGCGGCGAAGAAACTTGAAGCAGTTATCGATACGCTGGGTGTGGATGAAGAGGAAAACACGCCGACATTGTTCTAACGTTGTTTTGGTGAGTGACTGAAAACAAAAAGGCCGTTAGCAGATTTAGCTAACGGCCTTTTTTCATTCATTGTGTTCAGTGATAGCAACAAGCACTAACAAGAATGATCGAGTTTTATTTTGCCAGTGCGCGGCTACGGAGTTCAAAAATGAGCTTCTCAGCACTGCATTCAAACTTAAGCTTCACGGTCAGTGGGTTTAACACCCACTCTGCGTTTTCATCGAGGTCATGAATCACTGCGTCATTAACTTCTTTCGCCAGTGACAGGTAAGCACGAAACTCAGCCATGGCGGCTGTTTTGTCCGACGCAAAGATTTCAACTTCAGCAGCGTCATCGCCTTCGCTGATCACGTAACCCATTTCTGCGGTCACGCCGCACGCATCACATACTTGATATTCTTCCTGGCTCATTGATCACTCTCTCGATGATGGGGATGAGGATAGTCTTTCGACTTTTCGTAATATTACTACATTTAACGCCTCGGTTTGTAGGGTTTTTTATTGGGTTATCGAGAGAAAATGAATCAACCTGTCGAATTGAACGCAATAAAAAACGGGCCAAAAGGCCCGTTTAGATGCTTGATATAAATAGGATTAGTCTTCCCATTGCACCAGTTTATCAGCAGGCCATACCGCACCGACATCATGGTATTTCTTTTCAAGCAGGTGACGACGGATTTTTAACGTTGGTGTTAGTAATCCGTTTTCAATGCTCCAAGGCTCTTTGATCATCAACACACCTTTGATTTTCGCGTGTGATTCAAGCTCCTTGTTGATGGTCTCAATCACTTTCGTCACGCGACGCTCATAGCGCGCGCGATCAAAGTTAGGGAAATCATGGGGGAGAGCCAGAAGAACAGGACCAGGCATGCCTGAGCCAACCAAGCACATCATTTCCACGTTACTGAGTTCAAACAGCCGCTTCTCAATAGGCACAGGGCTAACAAACTTACCTTTGGCCGTTTTGAACGTGTCATTCTTACGCCCTTGAATAGTGAGGTAACCCTCGTTATCAATATCGCCAATGTCACCGGTATGCAGCCAGCCATCAATGATGGTTTCAGCACTGGCTTCTGGGTTTTTGTAGTATCCAGCAAAAAGCCCCTGACTTTTCACAAGGATCTCGCCATCAGCAGCAATTCTCATCGCAACACCCGGGCCGGCATTACCGACGGTACCGATTTTGTCTTTTCTGAATGGGTAATTCAACGTGCTATAAGCAAACGACTCCGTCATACCCCATGCTTCAGTAATGTGTAACCCGAGCTTTTCATACCAGCTCAGCAGTGCTGCTGATACTGGTGCAGAACCACACCCGAGTACGCGCGCTTGGTCCAAGCCAAGGTTCTGCGCGATCTTCTTTTTAATTAAGCCAGAAACCACAGGGATCTTGAGCAAAATGTTGAGTTTCGCAGGAGGCAGTTTTTGCTGAATACGTTGCTGAAACAGCGTCCATAGACGCGGTACAGAAATGAACAGGGTCGGGCGGTGCATTTTGACATCATCAATAAAGGTATCGAGAGATTCAGGAAATGCAGTGCAAATGCCGGACATCATTGCTGTGCCAAGAATGTAAACACGCTCTGTAATGTGTGCGAGTGGCAAGTAAGAAAACAGGCGTTCGCCCTCTCGCATACCAATGCTATTAATCAGTTGTTGTGACGACCAAGCAAAACCACCGTGAGTCAGCATGGCGCCTTTTGGCAAACCAGACGTACCGGAGGTGTACACGATAGACATTAAATCGTCGTCTTGATGCTCTGGGTTCACTTCAGCTCGGCTATGTTGAGCAATCAAATCACCCCAGTCGTAACCGCAATGAATGGTGGGATAAGGGAACGCTATAGTGGGAAGCTTGCTACGGGTTTCTAGGGTCTCTTTCAGCGCTTTTGTGTCGTCCAATTTACCTACAAACAACAACCTTGCTTCTGAGTGATCGAGACAATGCCCAATGGTATCTGCGCCCGCGGTTGGGAAAATGGGGACGCTGACATAACTTCCTAGCATCAAAGCAAGATCGGTGATGAACCACTCTGCGCAGTTCTTCGAAATCAAGCCGATTTTATCTCCAGGTTCCAGTCCCATACCTCTCAGGGCAGAAACGATCCTCAGAGCTTGGTCAACAGCATCAGAGTAAGTGAAGTCCTTAAACTGACGGTTGATGATCTGGCGAAGAAAGATCTCATTCGGGCGTTCTTCAGCCCAGCGAAGAGCTTGTTGGTAAGGTTTTGGTTGAGCCATAAAGGACTCCGTATAGCTGTAGGGAATAGAGTAATAATTATAATTCTATGTTATCGAAGTGTTAAATTAAGGATTTCTATGTGCTTAGGTCAAGAGATTCATTTAAACACTTGTTCAAATTTTGATGCAGGTAACGCTCGCTGCATTTTGTTCACGTGTTGTTAACATAGAATAGCATTTTGCTTTCAGTACGTTACAGATTCATGTTGATACCCGCCCTCAAATCTAACGCTGTTCACGCTTCTTGGATTTTCGAACGTCTTTTGCTCATAAAGTGTACACATGTACTATCTTTAAGATCGTTAACTTAAGGGTAGGTGGTCGGTAAACTCTTTCGTTTTAAGCGTAATCAAGCTCTACGGTAATGCGACATAAATAATAGAAGCGCTTGCAGCAGTAGAACTGATGTCTTGATTGTTACAGTTGATTGAAGCCAAGAAACAGGGATAAGACCATGCCAAAGAGAAGCAAAGAAGATACTGAAGTCACGATAAGAACGATCCTTGATGCGGTGGTTGACCAATTGGTTACGCTTGGATACGACAAGATGTCATACACAACACTGAGTCAGCAGACAGGCATATCTCGTACAGGGATCAGCCACCACTTTCCAAAGAAAACCGATTTCATTACACGTCTAGATGACAGGTTACTGAACATATTGATCGATCGGTTAGATCTAGAAGGCGATAAGCGTACATTCATTGAGAGCTGGCTAACCGCACTTCGATCTGACAACCGATTTACTGCCGTTCTCCGCCTCTTCTTTCTTCACTCCGTTTCGTCGGAAAATGCAGTAGAGTTCACCAGCCATGCCAGCCGAAAATTGCATGATGTGTGCTGTAATCGCTATGGTGAAGAGTTCGAAAAAGAGTTTGAATGGCTGCTAGGCAAGTCGCTTCTTACCATGGCCTGAATTGCCAAATAGCTTGACTTTTAAAGCGCCTATATCGGCGTTTTTTTGTGTCTTATGGAGACTGATAACGTTCATTTTTGTCAGTAAGCGTGCGCATTTTTGATCTGAAACATTAAAAGGTTAAAAAACGTTTAATCATTCAAATAAACATTGTGTAGTTAAAAATTAATTGAATAATGGAGATTCTGAATCTGAGTATTCCGTATCACCCATTTGCCAACGAGATTTTTCATGAGCAATTCACTAGTACTGGTCCTCAACGCAGGCAGTTCCTCCCTTAAATTCGCATTGATGAATGCACAATCTGGCGAGGCTATCCTATCTGGCCTTGGCGAGTGCTTCGGTCTTGACGATGCGCGCATTAGCTGGAAACGCGAAGGACAAGACAAGCAAGAAGTTATGCTTGAACAAGGTGGTAGTCACCACGAGAAAGCGGTGGGAATCATCGTTGAATTGGTCGAAAACATGGATGTTGGCAGCCAATTGGTTGCTATTGGTCACCGCGTCGTTCACGGCGGTGAGAAGTTTGCTACTGCAACGCTGATTGATGAAAGCGTAGTCGCTGAAATTGATGCACTGAGTGATTTGGCTCCGCTTCACAATCCAGCAAACGTCATGGGCATTCGTGCTGCCATGAAGGCTTTCCCAAGCTTGCCACAAGTTGCAGTGTTCGATACCGCGTTCCACCAAACTATGCCGCAGAAAGCGTTTACGGGCGCTATCTCAAACGAACTTTATACAGAATACGGTATTCGTCGCTACGGCTTCCACGGCACTAGCCACTACTTTGTTAGCCGTGAAGCAGCAAAGGTATTGGACAAGAAGATTGAAGACACCAACGTTATCTCTGTTCACTTGGGCAACGGTGCATCGGTGTGTGCTGTGCGCAATGGCGAATCGGTAGATACCTCAATGGGCTTCACACCGCTAGCTGGCCTGATGATGGGGACACGCTCTGGCGACTTGGACCCAGGTATCATCGAGTTCTTGCTGAAAAAAGGCTGGAGCCAAGAGCAAGTGTTCGACACCTTGAACAAGAAATCGGGTTTCCTAGGTGTATCCGGACTAACGTCTGATGCACGTGGCATTCTTGAAGCCATGGATAACGGTCACGAAGGTGCAAAACTGGCCTTTGAAGTGTTCACCTATCGTGTTGCTAAGTTCATCAGTTCTTACATGATCACCCTCGACAGCCTTGATGCCATCATCTTTACGGGCGGGATCGGTGAGAACTCACTGCCAATTCGTCGTGAAGTGCTCAAGAACCTAAGAATTTTGGGTTTTGTTGAAGACGAAACGGGTAATGAAGCAGCACGCTTCGGCAAAGGCGGCATGATTGCAAAATCTGACCTCCTGGATGCTGTCGTGTTGGTTATCCCAACGAACGAAGAATTCGTGATTGCATCGCAAGCTGTTGAGTTCACTAAGCAATAAATCAATATCGCGTTGAGTTAAGAAAAGCCGCTGATGAGAGTCAGCGGCTTTTTTGTGTTCTCCAAGCTCTACATGTTTGAAGGTGGTCAAATTTATAGAGTGAGAAGCCACTCGATCCATTTAGCGGCATCGGGCTAAAAATAAATGTCACTTTTCGTCGTCTTTTCTCGTTTGTCTGCGTCTTATAGGTAAAGAACACTGAAACACCACGCATGTTTTATGTGGTGATTTTATGTCACTCATTACTGAATATAAGAAAGATGACGAAAAAACTAGAGAAAGTATTGGTAGGCACGCTAGGAGGCATCCGCCGCGGTATTGAAAAGGAAACCATTCGGACAACGCCTAAAGGCGCATTGGCGAAAACCTTACACCCTAGAACCTTGGGTTCTGCTTTAACGCATCCGTTTATCACCACTGATTTTGCGGAAGCTCAGCTGGAGTTGATCACGCCAGCCTACACAAACAAAAACCAGATGTTTGATTGTTTGTCCTCATTGCATCATTTCGTTTCGGGCGTATTTGAAAGGCGTTTCAGCGCTGTTGGCGATGCCGAGTGAGCAATACCGTCATTTGAACGACAATCAGCAACTCAACAACGCCATTTTACAGCTTGAAAACGAACTCTACGGCTCAGTGAGACCGAAAGTCGTGAATGCAGAATTGCGTCCATTGGAAGCCATGTGTCGTCATGGTGTGGAGTATGTTGAGCTTCGCACGGTAGACAACAATCCCTATTTGCCGCTCGGTCTGAGTGAAGCCCAGAGCGATTTCCTCGATCTCTTCCTCACGCATTGTGCGCTCGCGCCGAGCCCATCGTTGACCCGTGAAGAGCAATTAATGATTCAACAGCGTGTTGAATTAGTGACAACAATGGGAAGAAAACCAGGCCTTATGCTGCCGACGGTCGATGGTGACGTGTCGCTTGTTGAATTAGGAGAAGCGCTATTAGGTGCGATGGATGATGTCGCCGCCTTGTTTGATAGCGGTTTCAACACGCAGGCGCATTCGTTGAGCCTTTCGTTGGAAAAACAGAAGCTGTCCGATATGTCATTAACGCCTTCTGCGATGATGCTGGCCGACATGACAGCGAATGACATTGGTTATCGTGAACTGGTTCAACGATTGTCTGAAGGGCACATGTTGACACACAGCGCGTATCCCGTTTCGGCAGAGACGGTAGGCCAGCTCAATGATCTTGAGACGACGTTACTCAATCAGCAAGCCGAATTGGAGCATGTGCAGGAATTGTCATTCAGCACATTCTTGACCAAGAAAACAGCCATCACGTGCGATTGCTAATTGTGATTGATAACTGTGATTGATAACTTCGGCTACTAATACGAATAGATGACCCCATGGAATTAATTTGGAAAATGCGCGGCTACATGAAGCTATGTACTCGCCGATATTTGATCGCGTTTTTTGCGCTGCAAACCGTCGCGATACTTAACCTTGCACCACCTTGGCTAATTGGCCGTATTGTTGATGCGATCAGTAATGATGCGTTGACAAGCCAATTACTGATAACCCACTTAGCGGGTATCTTTGTCGCCGCGATTGCCATGTATGCCCTCAGGTATGTATGGAATAGCCAGCTTTATGGGGCAGCAATAGAGATCTCCCGTGTGATCCGTCGAGATTTGTTTTTGCATTTCACGGCCATGTCACCGTCGTTTTATGGCAAGCACAGTGCGGGCGATTTAATGGCACATGCCACCAATGACCTGAATGCGGTGGAATCCGCTGCGGGTGATGGCGTGATGACGCTGGTGGATTCGTTAATTGCAGGCTTTACCGTGATCTTCGGTATGGTGTTTTTGGTTAGCGGCCATCTCACCGCCGTCGCATTGTTGCCGTTTCCGCTGTTGGTACTGGTTACCAATCGTTACGGCGCAGGTATGCAAAAACACTTTGGACGCGCGCAGCAGGCATTCTCTCACCTGAACGAGGAAGTGCGTGAAACTGTCGCAGGTATTCGTGCCGTGCGTTCTCATGGCATTAACCCACGACAAAAAGCGCGCTTTGGTGAAAAGCTGGATGAGACGTTAGCAGCCAACATTGATGTTGCGAAAGTCGATTCACTGTTTGGGCCAACCATTCAATTGATCTACGGCACTTCGTTCGTCATCACCCTTGCTTATGGCGGATGGATGATCAGTGAAAATGCCATTACGGTTGGTTTGTTTACGAGCTTCACGTTGTACCTTGCGCAGTTACTGGGGCCGTTCCTGCAATTTGGCTGGCAGTTCAACGTGTTCCAACGTGGTAATACGTCGTGGAAACGTCTTGAAGCGTTGTTTGCTCAAAAGCCAGACGTGATAGAAGGACACGCCGTGATTCCTAACGGCGCTCCTTCGAACCTTTCTGTGAATGTGCGTTCATTTGCTTACACCTCATCTACTGATACCTCATCCGCTGACACATCAATACCGGTACTCAAAGACGTGGCGTTTACGATACCAGCGGGTGGTTTTATTGGCATCACCGGCCCAACAGGCGGTGGGAAAAGTACCCTGATCAGTTTGATCATGCGTCAATACGGTTTGAGCGATATGCAATCTGAGATCACCTTGGCAGGGATGAACACCGAGCACCTGACGTTTGATTCACTACGCGGAAAATTGGCTTGGGTGCCTCAAAAGCCGCTGTTGTTCTCGGGTTCAATTTCAGAAAACATTGCCATGGGGAAACCTCATGCAACAGACGAAGAAATCGCGTTTGTCGCCGAAATGGCAGGTATCAAGCAGGAAATTGAAGCGATGACGGGCGGGTTTAATGCCCCGCTTAATGAGAATGGAGCAAACCTGTCTGGTGGTCAGCGACAGCGTGTAGCGTTGGCGCGTGCATTGTTGGTGGATGCCGATATCTTGCTGTTGGATGACCCATTCAGTGCACTAGACATGAAAACAGAGGCCATCGTTCGTCATAACTTGAAGAAACACTATGGTCATAAGTCCATGCTGTTGGTGACACAACGGCTCCCTAACTTACGACATGCTGACGACATTCTCGTGCTCGATCAAGGCGAGGTGATTGAACGCGGCAAGCATCAGGCATTAATGGCAGAAAAGGGTTGGTACGCCGCCGTGTATGAACGCCAAGCTCACACGCATGTTCAGTTAAACACGTCAATCACGCATGACAATCATGACGTTAATAACGCCGATGCGGAGGAGGGAAGCCATGTTGAGTAAATCTATGGGGCGTCTCGTTCGTTTCACCTTGCCACACAAGGCGCGATTTGCCGTTGCCTTTGCATTCATGTTGGTGTCTGTATCCGCGGAAATGGCGATTCCTTGGCTGGCGAAAGTCATCATTGACGAAGTGATCGTGCCTCAGCAGTTTGATTGGAAGCACTTAGGCGTGCTAAGTGCCGCCGTATTGCTGCTTTATATGTGCCAAGCAGGCTTTCAGTATTTGCAGTCTCTCTCGTTTAAGCATGGCGCCTTGTTGGTGGTCAACGATGTTCGCAAGCAGCTGTTTGATCATGTATTGAGACTGCCGATTGCGGCGTTTGACCGCCTATCAACAGGTCGTATGGTGTCTTATGTCACTAACGACACCGAATCGCTGCGTGATCTGTTTGTTTCGACCTTTCCCACTGTCATTCAGGGAAGTTTGCGCATCGTGGGTATTTTCATTGCGATAGCGTTGCTGGATTGGCGTTTGGCGATTATCAGCCTGGCATTGATTCCGGTGCTGCTAGCAACCATGCAGATCTACCGCAAGGTGTCGACGCCCGTGTTTAATGGTATTCGCGTTCAGATTAGCCATATCAACAACACTATCAGTGAATCGCTTCAAGGCATGTCATTGGTTCAGGCATTTCGCCAAGAGAACGCGTTTAAAGCGCGCTTCGAGAAAGACAACGATACATGGTTTAACTTCCGCACCCGCTCGATCGCCGTAGACAGTTTGATGCTGCTGCCATTCACGCGCTTGGTTGGTTCATTAACCGCGCTTGGCATCGTGGCTTGGTTTGGCAATGCTTCGCTACAAACCGTGGTCGAAGTCGGTACGCTTTACGCCTTCTTGAACTACATCGAACGCTTCTTCGAACCGTTTAGGCAGCTGTCGATGGAACTTCGAAAGATGCAGGTGGCGCTGGTGTCCTCCGCGCGCATTTTCGAAATCCTTGATGAACCTGTGCATCACGCCCAAAAAGACGATGCGCCAATGGTCGAACTTGCGCCACAAAAAGACATCGAGTTCAAGCATGTGCGTTTAGCGTATGAAGAGGGCGTTAACGCGCTGGATGATGTCAGCTTCGTGGCAAAAAGCGGCCAGTTCACAGCCATTGTCGCCCCTAGTGGTAGTGGGAAAAGTTCGGTGGTGAACCTGCTGATGCGTTTTTATCCGCATCATGAAGGCGACATTTTGGTGGGTGGACAACGCATCGACGATCTGCCTGATGCGCAAATTCGTCGTCTGTTTGGCTTGGTCTCGCAAGACCCTTACATGTTTAGCGGATCCATTCGAGAGAACATCGACTTAATGCAGCGTGAAACCCGCTCAGATGTTGCGATTGATGCCGCCAGAGAAGTGAATGCATCGGCGTTTATCGAGCGCTTGCCTGAAGGGTATGAACATCAACCCGGCAATGGCGGTTCATCATTGTCTGTGGGTGAAAAGCAACTGATTGCGTTGGCACGCGTTTTGCTCACGGGCCAGAGATCTATTTGCTGGATGAAGCGACGGCCAACATTGACAGCGAAACCGAAGAAACCGTTAAAAGCGCGTTATCAAATATTCAACATGGACGAACAGTCATTGCGGTAGCGCACCGCCTTTCAACCATTAAGAATGCGGATCAAATATTAGTGATGAGCAAAGGGAAGGTTGTCCAACGCGGTACCCATGACGAGCTAGTGGCTCAAATTGGCGAGTACCGAGAGTTATATCTTGCACAGAAAGAACAAGAAGAACATGAAACTGAAAATGCCCATCTCGGCTTGGCAACAGCATGAAACGTCATCAAATGGCGTCATGCGCAGCGTTAAAACACAAACAACATGCGTCGAAGGGAGCAGTAAGGTGAACACAGTGAATTCTCCAATCGTTGATAAACAAATCACAGACGAAGCATGCCAGTGGCAAATCATGCATGGCGTGGCAATAAAAAATGCGGATGGAACCGCGAGACATTGTCCGTATAGCCTTGCCCCGATGACCATGAAACGTCATGTGTTCGACCACATAATGAATGTGACGCCGATGCTGACCAAATTGATCAGCCAAGTGTCAGAAGACCACGCTTTTCTGCAGTCATCACTTCGCAGCATGGCGAACGCGGATCCGTTCTTTGGCCGTTTGCTGAAAATGCATACGCAAATTCACGGGACGGAACACGCGCCGTTAATGGCAGAACGCAAGCCGCTCCTTTTGATGCGAACCGATTACATGGATGACCGTGAACAAGGTGCGAAAGTGATCGAATTCAACGGTATTGCAGCGGGAATGGGGCCTTTTGGCCAGCGTGCCAATGAACTGCATGACTACATGCGCCCCAATGGCCGGATACCTATAACACATGGGTAGAATCGCCAACTGCTGTCCCTGCAGACAATGCCTGTTTAGACCAATTGGCGCACGGTATTGCGATTGCTGCGCAAGAAATTCGATCGCATTTTGGTGGTGAAGGGCAGCACACATTCTTGATGGTGGTGCAAAAGAACGAAGACAATGTTTATGACCAGCATCTATTGGAAGTGGCATTGCAACAACGTGGTGTTCGCACGGTGCGCCGAACGTTTGACCAATTATCGACGCAATTATCGACTGGCGAAAACCAACGCTTGATCTTGAAAGACATTGGGGCGATTGATGTGGTATATCTCCGCGTCGGTTACCAATATTCAGACTATTTTGCGCCTGAATTGTGCGAAGACGAGTGTTGCGAAACGCTGAGCCAAACCCGCGTGTTTATTGAACAGCACCATGTGGCAGTGAACGCGACCGTAGGGCAACAATTGGCAACCAGCAAAACCATGCAGATGCTCCTCACCATGATGACGGCGCGAGATTTAACCCGCTGGGCATTGAGCGAAGAAGAAGCGTTGCGAGTGAAAAGTGTATTGGCAGACATGTTGCCAGTTAGCGCACAAACCATCGCGTGGTTTAAAGCGGACGCTGACAAACATGCTTGGGTGCTGAAAAACCAAGGCGAAGGCGGTGGTCACTGTGTATTCGGTGACGACATTGTAAATAAGCTCGCCAGCTTAAAGCCTGAAGATTATGATGCGTGGGCACTGATGCAGCGGCTATATCCACACGAACGAGAACGCCCGACCATTGCCGTGCGCGATGGGAAGCAAACGCTTGTGGATGATCTTGTCAGTGAAATAGGTCTGTTTACGGCCTACTTCAACGGCGTGCCTGTCACAGAGTACAGTGGCTACGCTGGCTACTTAGTGCGAAGTAAACCAGCACAAGAAAACGAAGGCGGCATTCATAGCGGTAAGGGGATAGTAGATTCCATCACGCTTATCGAATAGATTCGGTCGACAATGAAAATCGATAGCCGCGAGTGATCGCGGCGCTTAAAGAGTGAAACGATGACAATTGAAACAGTGTGGGGTGAGTACCAATCGAGTGTGAAAGCTTTTCTTCATTCGAAAGTATCCAGCTCTGATGATGTCGAAGACTTGTTGCAAGACATCTTGCTGAAAACCTATCTTCACCTTAATGAAGTGAAAGACAGGACGAAAGTGAAGTCTTGGCTGTTTCAGGTGGCGAACAATGCCATTATCGATTTTTATCGTCAAAAGGGTCGCTTAAATCAAATTGGTCAAGAAGACCTTTGGTTTGAGAAAGAAAAGGAACAAGTGCGAGAAGATCTTCTCACTTGCCTGCTGCCTTTTATTCAAGCGCTGCCGGAAGAAGACGCAGAAATGCTCACGTCCATTGAGCTTCATGGACAGTCCCAAAAGGCGTATGCCGAAGAAATGGGAATCAACTACTCGACGCTGAAATCACGCCTTAAAAAAAGCCGAGAAAAGATCAATTCGCTATTTCACGCGTGCTGCGAATTGTCTCTCGATAAGAATGGGAGTGTGATTGATTACGAAGCGCGTCAGAAAGGCGATGTGCGCTGCCAATAACGGTTCTAAAAATCCGCGGTTTAAAACCGTCTTAGAAAGGCGGTTTTTTGTCCTTATGTCATTGAATGGTCACTAAGCGTAAAGCTAGGTAAATCTCCTTCTTTTTGCAGCGAAAACAACGATACTTGCTGCGTTGTTTGGGTATAAGCAAAAATAATAAGGATTTACTCAATGAAAAAACTCGCAATTGCTGCACTTGTGCTTTTCGGTCTAACGGGCACTGCGTATGCGTTAGACACGCATTTGACACACGACTGGTCAATGCCAAGCCTTTCATTCTTTGATTGCCACAATGGTGGTCATCACTAACGGCTTTTTGAGTCATTTAATCGCTTTGCCGTAGAGCCACATATTGTGGCTCTTTTTGTGTCCGCTTAATGAAAGCCGCTTTGATTTCTCTTTGCAAAAACAACAATGCCAGTGAGCAAACAGTGACATATGTGAACGCCGATTCCTTGGTTGCAGTTGAACTCTATTTTGAGACATCTCACGTGCTTTCAGTGGTGTTAATGTTCTCTCGGCATGGGATGTAAATAAGAATAAAAAGGAAAGAGTATGAAGAAATTAGCGTTGGCGATAGTGGTAACCGCAACTTTGTCTGGTTGTGCGGATAAAGATTTAGGACAAGTGGTTAATGATGGTGTTAATGGTGCCATAAATGGGGTTTTAGGCTCTGTAGGGGGCATTGGCACCGTGGTGAAAAATGACAAGGGCTTTAGCGTAGAGAAAGAGACGATTTCGATTTTCGACGCAGAAAGATCAAGTCGAGATTATGGTTCGATAACAGTGACCAAAACAGTAAAAAACCCCAATTCCAGAACGGAAGTATTTGTCGAAAGTTGCTCTCAGCCGAGAACGGGTTCTTTGGAATGCAATGGGAATCTCTTTGAAGTGTCGCCGGAAGGCTGGCTCGCGGATGATAGTATTTTCATTGCAAGCGAGGGGACTTATCAAACGATTACCGTTGCGGCGGGCAAGTACTATTTTAAAGTGCAATCTAAAGAGACCGGCACAAAGTATTATGCGACCGGCGAGGCCACTATAGCGCCGTACAAAACGAATTATATCTCTATTGTTCTTGAATGATGAGCGAGCGATGAGAGCACACTAACAAAACCTCCCATACACACGTAGGGGAGGTTGAGTGATGGTCAGAAATTATCGAACTTGCTTGCCTTGTACCCAGACTTTGTCGATATCGCAGCGTTGGCCCAATGACACGATTTTCTCCAAAATATCGCGAGGGCTGTCCATATCCTGCCAGATTCGTAGGTTACCCAAGGCACTCGGTTTGATAACGAGCGCATCGAAATGGAAATCTTTCTCGAACAGACCCACTTTTTCATTCAATACACGTCCACCGCCCGCGGTTGCCATCCAGAATGCATCAACAAAGCTAACACGCGAACCAGCAACGCCGCGCTCTCCTGCCGCCAAACGTGAATCTACACCGTCTTCGCGAACGCGAGAATGGGTAACAGCGTCAAAACTGGCGCGGAATATCGAAGGAGATGGTGCGCCTGCAATATCACTGCCGAGGCCAATGCTTACGCCGCTATCTAGTAATTCACGCGTGTGCATGGCGGCGTTGGCAAAATACATATTCGACAGCGGGCAGTGGCCAATCCCCGCATCAAATTCTTTCATTACAGCAACGTCGTTGTCGGTCAGGAAAATAGAGTGTGCCAGCACGGTTTTGTTATTCAACAACCCAGCTTCAGCATAGATCTCAATGTCGGACTTGCCATAGTGTTGTAATGCATAATCCCGTGCCCAGTCGCTTTCAGAGCAATGCGTTTGCATGTGAACGTCGTGGTGCTGAACCAGTTTGCCTAATTCCCGTAGCAATGTTTCGGTGCAACTCGGCACGAAGCGAGGTGTGATCACTGGCTTCACTAAGCCGTGTTCATTGCCTTTCATGCCGCGCACGTTGTGAATGAATGCTTCCGTGTCAGCGAGTGATTGCTCAACCGATGACTCGCGATAGAACGCAGGACATTGCTCTGCGTTGTCCATGTTGATTCTGCCAACGAACGCGCGTTGGCCCTGTTCAAGGCTGATGTTTGCGAGAAGCACTGAGGCTTCACGATGTATAGACGCAAAGTACACCGCGCTGGTGGTTCCGTTCGCCAAAAGTGTGCGGGTCACGTCTTGATACACACTTTCAGCAAACGCCAAGTCGCTATAACGGTTTTCCAGTGGGAAAGTGTAGTTTTGGAGCCAATCGTAAAGCGGCAGATCTAACCCTTTACCAGCTTGTGGCCACTGCGGAGCGTGACAGTGCAAGTCAACCAAACCTGGCATCAGGTACTGGCCTTTCTCAACGGTGATCAGCGTCAGTGAGTCGCATAATGCGTTCAGATGAACGCTGTAATCCACATCGTCAGAATGGAAGGTAGCTACAATGTCGCCACGTAAATCAACAAGGATCAAGAAGTCTGGAATGAACGCCAGCTCGCCTTTTACAGGGGCATGGAAAGTGTCTGCCAAAATGCCGAATTGAATCTGGGTCATGTTAATCATGCCTTGGCCTCTTGTGATGCTTCTTCAGGAAGAATGAAATTCAGAATAACCGCAGCCAGCGCGCCAATAGCAATGCCTGAGTTCGCCAAATATCCCACGAGTTCAGGGAGCGCATAAATGATTTCACGAGGCATCAGAACCGCACCCAGTGAAAGCATAATAGGCAAACCGATCACCAACATGTTGCGTTCGGTAAGCTGTATGTTCTGGACAACGCGAAAACCGTTCATGGCAATCACCACACAGATAACCGCAAATATGCCGGCAATTACTGCATGCGGTACGGAAGCAATCAGGCTAGTGAGCTTTGGAACAAGGCCAAGGACGAGAAGAATAAAGCCGCCTGCGATAATCGCGCGACGTGAAGCCACACCGGTTACGGCAATGATTCCTGCATTAGTGGAATAACCTGTCACAGGGCTTCCGCCCAATAGGGAACAGATAAATTGACCTGCTGCTTCACCCGTTGCGCCGCGGTTCAAACGGTTGTCATCCAAATCGGAACCCGTGACCGCAGTAACCGCGCACCAAGTGCCTGTGGTTTCAACCAGTACGATCATGGTGACAAACAACAGCGTCATGATGGCGAGTGGGTCGAATACCAGTGCGCCAAACGGCAGCAAGCTTGGAAGCTCAATCCATGCGGCGTGGGATACGGCAGAGAAGTCCGCCATGCCCATTGACGCAGCAACGAGTGTACCAACAACAATGGCTCCTAGAACGGATGCCAAACGTAGCCAATGAAGTTGCTTGATAAAGCAGCCAAGTAAAATGAACGCGCTTAGTGAGAACATACTCGCCATGGCGATAAGAATATTCGCAGCGGGGCGGTCGACGGTGTAAATGCCATTAAATGCCACAGGCAACAAAGAGATGCCCACGACAATTATCACCGTACCACCGACGATGGGGGGGACGAAGGTTTTGACCAACTTACTGAACAGGTTCAAAGGGCGACCGAGTAGCGCGACACAAATCGCGACGGGGATCATCGCACCATACACCGCGCCCATGCCCATAGATTTACCAATTGCGGCAATGGCGCCGATAGGAATGTAAGAGGGGCCTTGCATGACGGGTAATTTGAGTAAGAAGCCAGATTGGATAATGGTACACAGACCCGCAACGATAAACGTCATTTGGATGAGAGAAGATGTATCACCAACGGAAAGAGAAAGTAAACCCGCAAGGATAATTGGGACGATGTAGAGGTCCATCGCCAGCACATGTTGTGCACCAAGAGACAAAGATTTCGGCAAAGAGATCTTTTCATCGATATTCAAAGGAACAGCAGTTTTCATAGGTTTTAGTACCAAAGTGAGTCTTGAAATCGGCAGGCGTACACTTGGCCCTTTGGTGAGCAACCAACGTCAGTAACGCCTTGAAATTGGCGCGCATCTTACTCGCTTTTTGAAGGAAGGCAATCGTTTGCGTATGGGTTTTTATCGATCTCTCTCGATTGCGTGTTTGAGTGGTGGTTTTGTGGGCACTTTAAGAAAACCCGTCGAAGCATAAACGATTCGACCGTGCGAATTCTTCATTATTGATGTGAACTTAGGATGTATATTTAATATGCCTGTCCTCACATAGGCGTTGTCCTCAGATAGGCGTTCAGGGTGAGTGTTTGGCTGAGTGTGTTCAGCCAAACCTCTCTCAGACGCTAAAACACCCATTGTGCTGTCGGTAAAACAGGTAAGGTGTTCATTGCGTCAGTGTGCGGAAAAATAAGCCTGATGTTGTCGTCAGGCTTTTGCGCGTTTTAGAAGTGATAGGCGATGGTCGCTCCAACCATCCACTGGTTAGCGCTGTCTACAATGGGAGAGTCAGCAACGTCGCTGCCTAAACTTGTGTATTGCGTTGACTGTGTCAGGTTCCAGCTTTCACTGAGAGGATAAATCAGCTTGTATCCCAACTCATAAGCCACACTGCTGTCACCGGTGTAGGCTGGGCGATTGGCTCGCGCTTCGTTTTGATTGACGCCAAAATAGTAGTCGACAAAGTCTTTACTTTGCAGCATACACCGGCGAAAGAGACAAAATCAGCATCACCGATGGTGGCAATGTCGAAGTATCTTGCACCAGCTATATATCCTTTGTATGCGCCCGATACATCGTGTTGGAAGTAGGTCGAAATCACGCCTGTCCCGAGTCTAAAATCTACGTTCAAGCCGAGGTCGACACTCAAGTCGCGGTCATCCATACCTTTTAGAAAATCTGAGGTGTCATCGTCATACGCTAGCCCAACGCTGGTCAGGATAACCCCGATGTTTACCTGATCACTGTCTGTACCGTAGTCACGATTTTCTCCAAAATATCGCGAGGGCTGTCCATATCCTGCCAGATTCGTCGGTTATCCAAGGCACTCGGGAATGCTCTGCTGCCTACTTGTGAGGGTAATGAATAACATTATGGAAAACAGCATTTACTTCGCCGATGTTTTTGTAGCCATGAACCTGGTTAGCACTGAAGCGTACGGCTTGTCCTGCAAGTAACGTATGCCATTCACCATCAAACAATACCGCCATCTCGCCAGAAATACACAGGATGTGTTCGGTAACGCCAAGATTGTGAGGATCGGATTCATGCTGATAATGGGGTGCGAGGGTTAGTTCGAATATTTCAAAGCCTAGTGCCGGTTCGAAAGGAAACAACAAGCTGACAAAAAATCCAACATTGTATTCCTCACGCCTTAATTCGCTCGCATCTCTGAAAAGACTGGTGAGTTCATTATTGGAACTGGTCGCGATAAAACTAGAAAATGACACATCGAACCCCGATGCTATTTGCCACAGTTTTGCTACGGTTGGGCTTGATTCGCCGCGCTCAACTTGCCCCAGCATTGCTTTGCTCACTCCAGTAGCTTTCGCTGCTTTGTCTAAGCTCCACCCTTTTTCTTTACGAAGACGCTTTAAGTGTTCACCGACTTTTATTTCTGTTTGCATATTTTCTCAACAAATAACTTGTGCGCTATAACGCACGGATGCTAGGTTGATTAAGTAGACGTTATAACGCACACAGGGACGAATTAACATGACTAAGCTAAAACTTTCCCATGTAAGTACGGGTTTTATCGCCGTTTTCATTGGTTATGCGAGTGCCGCAGCGATAATTTTCCAAGCCGCGATGAGTGCTGGTGCCACTGAAGAGCAGGTAGCTTCATGGTTTTGGGCGTTGGGGATAGGTATGGGTGTAACCACCATAGCGCTCTCATATCGCTATAAGAAACCTATCGTCACTGCGTGGTCTACACCTGGCGCGGCATTGTTAATTACATCCCTCGAAGGGCTGACAATGAATCAGGCAATTGCCGTGTTTTTGTTTAGTTCTGCGTTAATTACGATAGTTGGATTAGCGGGAATATTTGAAAGAGTACTGAAACAGATACCAACAGCGATAGCATCTGCCATGCTAGCGGGCATTTTACTGCAATTTGGATTGGGCTTGTTTACGTCACTGGTTGAAGAAGGTCAAGTTGTCTTTGTCATGCTGGCAGTGTTTATAGTGGCAAGGATTTGGTTAGGTAACTTATTGATTCCAATTATTTTCATCGTTGCGCTGGGAATGTGTATTGGTATGGAGAAGCTAGATGTCAGTGCGGTGACGATGGGTTTAACCGTTCCTGTATTCATGACTCCAGATTTTGAGTTTTTCTCGTTGGTCAGTGTTGGAATACCCCTGTTTATCGTGACCATGGCCTCGCAGAATTTACCGGGATTTGCGGTATTGAAAGCGAATGGTTACCGCGTTGATTCGTCCAAAGTGATAACAACCACAGGTGTGACAGGTCTGTTATTAGCGCCGTTTGGTGGCTTTGCTTTTAATCTTGCCGCAATCACTGGCGCAATTTGTATGGGGCCAAATGCGGATGAAAACCCAAAGACACGTTATATGGCCGGGATTTCGATGGGTGTGTTTTACCTTTTAGCGGGCATCATGGGCATGTCATTTGTTTCTCTATTTAGTGCAGTTCCCGAAGCGATTGTCATTGCGATTGCAGGTCTTGCGGTGATGCCAACACTAATGAACAGCTTAGCAGTGTCGATGTCAGACACTCAGTATCGAGAGCCAGCACTGCTTACGTTTCTGTTCACCGCGTCTGGAACGAATTTATTTGGTATCGGCAGCGCTTTTTGGGGGTTGTGTATCGGACTGTTCTGCTGCTGGTTCTACAATTATGGGGCTAGCGCGGTTCGTAAAAATGGCTCTTCGTCGATTGAATAACGGGAACCACTTCGAGCATTGAACGCAATACTATCGCTCTGATATCAGTGCGTTACCGTTTAGAAATAGTTGTTTTGATTTGCTCTCATCATCTCTTTTTTTCTTTCTCTGACATAAAAGAACATCGCAATGCGATGTTTAATGGCATGCTTATCCAATATGATTTTGTGAACATTCAGGACTCAATGTCTCAATTAATGGATGAGAGTTGGCTATCCTTATCGATGCTTAATAAAATCAAGATACTTTGATGTTTCATTTTTCACGTTCCAATAAAGAACAAACGACAAACGGAAGGGTAGAATGAAGGAAACACAATCAACGCTTATTCGTGGCTTTCATATCCTTGAAAAGATTGTGAAAGCAGACAAGCCGCTCTCGAGTGTTTATCTTGCCGAAGAGTTAGATCTTCCAAAACAAACCGTTCACCGGATCGCGCAACAGATGGAAGAAGAGGGGCTCTTGCAGCGAGAGCCAGATGGCAAACGCTTCACCGCGGGTCCTCGTTTACGGGATCTAGCCAGAGACACGCTAAAGAATTCCTCCATCAATGTGCACCGCTATACCATTCTTAAAGAGCTGTCTGACGAGGTAGGGGAAACCTGCAATCTGACCATTTTGGACGGCTATGAAATTTTGTATTTAGAACGCGTCGAAACTAACTGGCCTTATCGCATTCACTTGCCTGTTGGCACGCATTATCCGCTGCATTGTACCGCATCCGGAAAACTGTTCTTGGCGGACATGAAAGCGTCAGCGCGTAAACGTCTGCTCAAAAGCATGAACCTCACGCGTGAAACGGCCCAAACCATCACTGATATCTATCAGTTAGAAACCCATTTGGCGAAAATCGCCGAAGATGGAGTCGGTATGGATTCAGGAGAGTTTCTTGATGATATGGTCGCGCTTGCTGTTCCTGTGATTGACAACGATAACCGTGTTGCGTTTACCGTGGCAGTGCATGCGCCTTCTGCTCGAAAAACGCCGGAAGAACTCAGGCAGTATTTACCGCTGTTGCGTCGCGCGGCTCAGCGTTTGGCGGTGGCTGAATTCGGTATCTCCGACGAGTAAGCAGCAAAGGCGATTTCATCGCCAATTGCTGTGTTTGTAATGCGCGATTTTCCTAATATTTAATGTGGGATACCGTTGTCTTCCAAAATCATGTCTGATGCCTTTTCGGCGATCATAATAGTGGGTGCATTGGTGTTGCCAGAGGCGATCTCCGGCATGATCGATGCGTCAACCACACGTAAATTCTTCACTCCATAAACCTGTAGCCTTGGGTTCACGACGGCCATGTCATCAAGGCCCATTTTGCATGTGCTGGTAGGGTGATAAATGGTTTGGCTGTATTCTCTCGCCGCGACTAATAATTCTTCATCAGTTTGGTATTTCTCTCCAGGTACATATTCACTCAAAATATGTTCAGAAAGCGGTGGCGTGCTGGCGATACTTCGGGCCACTTTTATTGCATTGATGATCACGGTTTGGTCGCGTTCATCCGAAAGGTAGCGGGGCTGAATGGCAGGGTGCGCAAGGGGATCTGTCGAGGTGATTTTTACACTTCCTCGGCTGTAAGGGCGAAGTTGACACACTGATGCAGTAAACGCAGAAAATGGGTGTACGCCATCTCCCGGTTTATCCGCACTCAGAGGTTGCATGTGAAATTGAATATCTGGGCGTGTTAAATGAGGGTCTGATTGGGTGAAAATGGTGACTTGGCTTGCCGCCAGCGTCAGTGGGCCAGTGCGATTAAAGAGATATTGCATCGCCACCATGACGCGTTTTACGAGACTGTTTAATTCATCATTGAGCGTTCGTTCGCTGGTTTTGAATACCAATCGGACTTGAAGGTGATCTTGCAAATTTTCCCCTACGCCTGCTAGATCATGTAACACCGGAATATTGAGTTCATTGAGCAGAGAAGCTGGGCCAATGCCAGAGAGTTGAAGCAGTTGTGGTGATCCGATGGCACCTGCGCTCAAAATGACTTCACGATTTGCCATGATTTGACGTTTTACATTGTCTTTAAGCACTTCAATGCCGATGGCAGTTTTGCCTTCAAACAGTACTTTTGACACATGGTGATGGGTAAGAATATCTAAATTTTCTCTGTGTTTAGCGGGGCGTAGAAAGGATTTTGCCGTACTCCAACGAAAGCCCTTATATGCCGTTTGTTGGAAGTATCCGACGCCTTCTTGAACGTCACCATTGCAATCAGGATTGTAGGGGATGCCTAGCTTAATTGCTGAGTTAATAAAATGGTCAGCAATGGGGCGACGTAATCGTAAATCACTGACTTTTTGCGGACCGTTTACCCCATGGAAATCATCCGAGCCGCGTTCTTGGTCCTCTGATTTTTTAAAGTAGGGTAGAACTTCTTGATAAGACCAGCCTTGGTTCCCCAACGCTGCCCAATGGTCGTAATCTTCCGCTTGCCCGCGAACATACAGCAAACCATTGAGTGCGCTAGAACCCCCAAGCACTTTTCCTCTTGGTCATTGTAATTGGCGTGAATTAATACCGGGATCAGGCTCGGTGACATAACACCAATCCGTTTTTGGGTTATGCATGGTTTTGAAATATCCCACCGGTATATGTAACCAGGGATTGTTGTCTTTCCCGCCAGCTTCTATCAAAAGCACCCGAATGGAAGGGTTTTCGGACAGTCTATTGGCGAGTACACACCCAGCTGATCCCGCACCAACCACGATAAAATCGTAATGATTTGAAGATAATCCCATCTTTTCCCTCCTCCCTGTTTGCTAGTTGATGTCATGAACTCAAGGCGACATCCTCTTGACTCAATCCAAATATGGAAATTCTCAAACATTAAAATATGAGACTAATGATCTCGATTTTCATAGTCAAGGCTTGAATTTTGGTTTTTCTATGCCATAAATGGAATGTTCTGGTTCGAAAATTAACCAGCCATTAACATTTTGGTGATTGGATAATGATGAAGAGCGAGGGACAAATATATCGACTGAACGTTGGATTGCTTGGATTTCAGAGTTAGCGGTGGTGAATGCCATCCGCTCTGTTTGAGAACGCAAATGTCGGCATGCCAGCGTAAACGTTTGAGCGAAAGCCAACACAAAGGAGTGCGAGCATGAGCAAGAATCGGGAGATACTCACGAGAAGGGACTTTATGAAGGTGTCCGCCCATTTTGGGATGACATCAACCCTGATCGCTGCGGGTACATTGGGAGTAGGAGCCACCGTATCCACGCTGGCGAGAGCCGCCGAGAATACCCAAAACGAACGCTATTCTGCACCGCCAAAGTTCCAATTGAAATTTGGTGCGTCAGGTTTTAACGAGAAAAACCTCGATATTCAAAAATCGGCACAGCTTTTTTTCGCTAGAGACCTTGAGCAACGGACAAACGGCGCGATTCGCGTTGAGTTTATTGGAAGTAACCAAATCTGTGGACAAACCAACTGTGTGAAAAAAACACAGCAGGGCATTGTCGACATGTATTCAGCTTCGACCCAAAACTCCGCAGGGGGTGCACCGTATCTCAATGTGTTGGATTACGCCTATATGTTCCCATCCCGCGCTTCTCAATTTCATTTTTTCTACAGTAAGAAAAGTGAACCGTTATTTAGAGAGCCCCTTCGCCAGCGTCACAAATTGCAATTTTTGTTTACGCACTGTGAGTTACGAGGCATTCAACTTGGCTTGAAATGGAAAGATAAGCCATTGGTGACATCCATCGATCAACTTGCAGGAACAAAAAACCGCGTTACGGGAACGCAACTCGGGCGAATCGCCATGCAGTTGATGAACCTCAACCCTGTCCCAATCGCTTGGGAAGAGACGTTAGATGGCTTGAAGCAGGGCTTGATCGACGGCGCTGAAACCTGGATGGGCGCGGTGGCGTATGCCGGTATGGCTCCTGTGGTTTCGCAATGTGTTGATCTCAAATTCTTCTCGGGTACGGAACACACTGCAATGAGTTTGCCTGTGTTCGATAAGCTGGGCTCAGATCTTCAAGACGACGTGATGGAGTCTGCTTATGTCGCGCAAATCTTTACGCAAGGTATGAATGAAGCCGCGCTTACTGACATTGTCGGTGCGACAAACCCGCCACGACCAGGCACCATTTTCGCGGAAAACAACACCCGCGTTGCCACCTTGTCTGACGCTGAATTGCGTAAAGCCGAGGAAATGTGTTCGCCAGAGTTTAATCCAGAACCTTGGCAGCAATGGCGAGATCGCTTAAACAAGTGGTCGGGTGGTCACGATACCTACCAAGAAATCTACGACATTGCGCGAGAAATTCCTCGCGATACGCAAGTTGTTAATGTGCCGCCACAACGCTGGTGGACGAGCTAAATACCGTCGCGCTGAGTCTGTTTGCTGATGTGAAAACGCATCTGCAAACTGGCCTGCGCGTATCTTTATTCAACGATCTGTGAGGTCAGCATGAAACCGCTACATACCTTGCTCAAATGGTTAGATGAAAACACGGAAAAGGTCATCATCTTGATCACCTATTCAAGTATGGCTGGCATTATTTTCGTAGAGGTTGTTCGGCGGTTTTTGTTCAACCAACAAGTACCATGGAGCACGACTGTGCCTGTGCTGCTTTTCCTCTGGGTGACCTGGTTTGGTGCCTCGTACAACATCAAAAAACGCACACATTTAGCCTTAACAGAAGTTCGGGCGCGACTCTCTTATCGCCTTCAATTTTTCTGTCTGATATTGGATGCAGTGCTCTGGATTACCTTTGCAGGCATCGTGATTTACCATGCGACCAATCAAACGTATATCGCCTATGACAATTTCGCGATTGTGGGTGGTACTGATGATGTCATGGAGTGGTGGTTTTATCTCGCCACACCGCTCGCATGGGGGTTGATAGTGATTCGCGTGCTGCAAAATTTGGCCAAAGACATTAAGCAATATCAGCGTAAAGAGCCGTTTGTGCTTCAAGCGTCGTTACTGGATTAGGAGCAGAATATGGAAGACGGCACACTTATTACGCTGATCTCTCTTGGTGTGACGCTGCTATTTATTATCGGCGTTCCCATTTTTCTCGTAATTGGTTTTTGGGTTGTCGGTTGCAGCCTGGTTATCGATTTTACTCTCGCCAATATTGGCGTGACTTTGTTCGAAGGTTTGAATTTCTTCGGCTTGCTGGCGTTACCGCTGTTCATTATGACGGGGGATTTAATCAATGCTGCAGGCATTGCCAAACGTATGTCGGATTTCGCGTATTCCATCTTGGGGTGGGTGAGAGGCGGCTTAGGCATGGCGACCATAGGTGCTTGTGGCATGTTCGCGGCCATATCGGGTTCAAATGCGGGCACGACGGCGACGATTGGCTCTATTATGCAGCCCGAAATGGTAAAGAATAATTACGATGAGCGTTTTGCAGCTGCAACAGCGGCGGCGGGTGGTACCGTTGGGATCATCATCCCGCCGAGTATCATCTTTATCGTTTATGGTTTTTTGCTGGACCTCTCCATCAGCGACTTGTTCGTCGGTGGCATGCTACCAGGCTTACTCATGGTGATCGCCATGCAGTTAGCATGTTATGTGGTTTGTAAGAAAAACGGTTGGGGGAATTTAATCAAATTTGAACCCAAGCGTATTCTTAAAACCGGCTTGAAAGCCTACCTTGGCATTATCGCTATCGGCATTGTGATATACGGCATTTATTCGGGTGCGTTTTCTCCCACAGAAGCGGCGGGTGTAACGGTCGGGTTTTGTTTGATAGCGGGCGTGCTTATCACGCGCCAAATCAAGCTGCGAGAACTGCCGAACATTTTACTTCGCTCCGGGCAAATCACAGGCATGCTAGCGCCCTTGATTGCGGTGTCTGTTGTGATGCAGCAGTTGCTGTCATTGCTGGGTGCAGGCGAAGTGGTGCGAGGGTGGATGTCAGCGATTGGTGATCCCACTTTTGTGTTGATTGCCTGCATGATGTTGGTGCTGTTGGCGGGAACCGTGTTAGAAAGCCTGCCAAATACCATCATTCTCGCGCCCATCCTTGCGCCAATTGCTTACAGCGTGGGGGTTGACCCTATTCACTTTGCGGTGATCTTTTTGGTTGGGGATGCCATTGGCTTTATTACGCCGCCGTATGGGTTGAACCTGTATGTCGCCAGCGGAATAACGGGGATACCGTACTTCACCATTGTGAAATATGTACTGCCGTATCTGTTTGCGCTCATGGTCGCGTGGATGATCATTGCATTCTGGTCGCCACTCTCAACCTATTTGGTGCAATTCTCGGCGGTCGGCTAGACAGCTTAGATTTCAGAACTAGCAGAAATCATCTATAACGAAAAACGGCGCTTTCTAACAGCGCCGTTTTTGTTTCTGGCCAGTATTCGGGCGTATATGATCATATTTATCTGGAAGGGATTCGGATGAATGATGCAACTTCTTGTATTATGGGGAAAACCTTTTTTACTAAGCGTTTATCATCCCATTCGCTTGTTTTAAATATTGCGACAATGCAGGCTATTATCTCTTTGTCATAATTAAGTATAGGCACTGAGATATTTATCTTTCCATGACTGATCTCTTGATTAGTTATGCAATATCCATTTTGCTTGAACTTCTGCACTTCATTCTTGATGTCTTCTTCATTTGTGATTGTCAGTGGCGTGAATGGTTTTTTGGCTTCCTTCTCCAAAATTGAGTCAACCTTGTTATCATCAAAAGTGGAAAGGAATATCCTCCCCGAGCTTGTACAGTAAATGGGCACCGTAAAGCCTGGATAATCGTTAGGGTAGGCTTCCGTGATGCTTTGTAGTGGAATGAGATAAACCACTTTTTCTTGGTGATAAACACTGACGCCCACGCGTGCATCCAAGTTCTGACGCAGATTGATAATATGGGGATTTATAGCACTCACCAAATTATTCTGACTGAGGTAACTACTTGCTGGAAGTAGCATTTTTAAGGAGAGTTCATATCGCTTTGAGGTTGGACTCTTGGTCAAATACCCCAGTTCTTCAAGTGTGTAAACATATCGTTGTACCGCACTTTTCCCCATTCCAGTAACTTGAACGAGTTCGGTCAAACTCATGCTTTGCGTTCTCACGTCAAAAGCTTCAATAATTTCAAAGGCTTTCTTAACCGAGCCGACAAATAAGCGATTCTCCATCTACTAAATCCTCAGAAATAAGACATTTGAAAGCAAGATCTGGTTTGCGATCGTAACCTGATCGTTATAGGGTTGTTAACGAAGTAACACAATACACAACTTAGTATTGCAATGCAATGTATATAGAGGTAAATATCATGAAGTATCTATTCGCTACTCTTTTTGCTGCGCTTTCTTTTGTCGCCAATTTCACTCAAGCTGCTGAATGGCCAACGAAGACAATTAAACTTACGGTTGGTTATGGGGCGGGTGGAACAACGGACACAGTGTCACGAGTGCTATCCACTGAACTTGAGAAAAGCCTTGGTGAGAAAGTCACCGTCATTAATAAACCGGGAGGTGGCGGATCTGTCGCTGCGGCGTTATCGAAAGCACAGCGCCCAGATGGTTATTCCATTTTTACATTAACGACAGGCGCTGCAGTATTGTCCCCTCATATGCAAAACCTGCCATACGATCCTTTAAATGACTTTTCTTTTATCTCTCAAATTGCCCAGTGGAACCTTGGAATAGTGGCCCCCAAGGATGCTCCTTACTCTTCCATTGAAGAGCTTGTCGAATATGTAAAGCAAAATCCAGGCGAAGTGAGTTATGCAATAGCGGGTGCAGGCACTCCACAACACCTTGCTATGGAGCGTCTCGCGCAACAAGAGTCGCTGAAGTGGAAAGCCATCCCGTTTAAAGGTGGTGCTGCAAGTGTCACTGCGCTGTTGGGTGGGCACGTCGATTTGATGGCTGGAGCAACAGAGTGGTTGCCTCAAGTCCGCTCTGGCGAATTTAAACTGCTTTCAATCATTACCGACAAGCGAATGGCTGAGTTCCCAAATGTACCAACCTTGATTGATGCAGGGTACGAGATCTCTGCGCCTTCTATTTTGGGTATTGCGGGTCCAAAAGGGATCCCAGATGAAGTGGTAGAGCGACTTGCCAGTGCAATAAAAGTCGCGACAGAAACCGAGGGTTTCAAGGCGATTATCGAAAAACTGGCTATGCAGGTGAACTATCTCGACTCGAAGGAATTTGAGGAGAATGTGACAGAAACGTTCCACGAACAAGGCGAAATCATTCAGCTTTCTGGGCTAGGGAAATAGCCCAGTATTAAGCGAGGGGAAGGTTAGAGCAGGAATTCAGGAAGGAATGATGAATCAAAAATTAAAGGACAGATTGTCAGCAGTGGTGCTTGTCATTATTGCTGCGGGTATAGGTGTCATATTAATACCAGAACAGGTTGAAGATACTCAATCTATCGCTTTGTCACCAAGGTTCTTCCCGTACTTTGGTTGTGCGTTGGTCGGTATTGGCGCAAGTTTTCTGTTTATAAGCAGTTTCGATAAAGCCTCTAGTGAACAAGAAACGGTAGCCCCAAAGCAGAATGTTAGAACTTGGCTTCGACCTTCTCTCTCTGTTCTTGTGATAGTCCTATTTATCAGTGTATTTGAGAAATACGGTTTCATCCTTTCTGTATCAGCAATGATGTTTCTGCTCTTTCTTATCAATGGAGTACGACGACTAGCGACGCTAATCATCATACCTATGCTGGTCACCCTCGCTCTCTATGCACTGTTTGTTGTTGGGCTGGGAATGTCCGTTTAAACCAAGGAGGGTTGTATGGAAGGCGAAATCTTTCAATCTGTTATTTCAGTTTTTTCTGTAGTGAATCTTGTCGCTATTTTTGTTGGCGTCGCATTTGGCATCTTTATGGGGGCAATACCCGGGCTAACCGGCACCATGGGTATTGCGTTGATTATCCCGCTCACCTATGGATTTAGTCCTCTAACCGCATTTTGCGTTTTGTTAGGGGCGTATAAAGGGTGTCTTTTTGGGGGGAGTATCCCAGCCATTTTATTGAATACGCCAGGCTCTCCCGCAGCAGCAGCGACTGTTTTGGATGGCTACCCTTTGGCTCAAAAAGGAAGGGGAAGCGAGGCGATGGGGATGGCGCTGTGGGCTTCCGTTATTGCTGATGTTATTGCTACTGTCATATTAGTTCTGGGCGCAGTCTCCCTTGCCAAATTGGCGACGAATTTTGGGCCGCCGGAATTTTCAACCCTAGTACTTTTTGCGCTTCTTGTTGTGGCTGGTGTGTCAGGCAATTCACTTTCGAAGGGGTTGATAGCCGCTTCATTAGGCTTTCTTTTTGGGACTGTCGGGCTAGATCCGATGGTTGCCACACCAAGGTTTACCTTTGATAACGTCAATTTGATGAACGGTATTTCTCTGATGGCGATGCTGATCGGTTTATTCGCCGTTTCTGAGCTCCTGATCCAAGCAGAAAATTTGGTTGAGAAACAGACAGCGAAACAAGCCAACGGCAAAGCCAGTTCATCTATTTCATGGTTTCAAATCAGGGGGAGCTTAAAGACCATCTGCAGAGGCTCATTCATTGGTGTTGTGCTGGGGGCGATACCCGGGTTGGGAGCAACGCCCGCGGCGTTTCTGTCCTATTCCGAGGCAAAAAGGAAATCGGCGACACCCGAGAAATTTGGCCAAGGAGAGTTAGAGGGAGTCGCTGCCGCAGAGTCAGCGAACAATGCTACCTGCGGTGGTGCTTTGATTCCTCTGCTCGCATTAGGTGTGCCAGGAGATGTGACAACTGCTGTCCTGATGGGAGCCTTCCTGATACATGGCTTGGCTCCTGGTCCTGCGCTTTTTAGTGAAGATATTTCGTTGATTTATTCACTGTTCGTCGTGCTTTTTATCGCATCACTGTTTCTACCTCTTGTTGGTAAGGTCGCGATAAAGCTGTTTTTTCAGATTACGAGAATACCCCAAAGTGTCTTGTTGCCCATCATCGCTGTGTTTTGTGTTGTTGGCGTTTATGGGTTCAACAACAGCACGGTCGATCTTTGGATTATGTTGGGGTTCGGTTTGCTGGGTTACGTCATGCGAAAGCTCGATTTTCCTCTTGCCCCAATGATGATTGGCTTTGTTCTTGAGCCAGTGGGTGAACAAGCAGTGCGTCAGGCGCTCACCCTGTCTGAAGGGAATTGGCTCATCTTCGTCTCTACGCCACTTTCTGTGTTGTTTTTAGTTTTATCTATCATATCTGCGGTGGTGATTTTCCGTCGTAACACAAATAAAAATGGAGTTTAACCGTGAGTTTGTCTCAGTCATCGTCTTGGAATATCACTAAAAAGGTCGTTCGTACTCACCGTGGTTTGGTGACCTCACAAAGTCGCATAGCTTCAGAAATCGGTGCTCAGGTTTTAAGAAACGGCGGAAACGCTGTTGATGCTGCAATAGCAACATCGTTCGCTTTAGGCGTCGCAGAACCTTGGATGAGTGGTATCGGTGGTGGCGGCTTTATGGTGGTTCGTTTAGCCAAAACGGACGACGTTAAGGTGATCAACTTCGGTATGAAATCACCTAAGAATCTTGATGTCGAAGACTATCCTTTGGTTGAAGGTTCGGCGACAGATCTGTTTCCTTGGACACGCGTCCATGAAGACAGGAATGTTACTGGTGCGTTGGCGGTGGCTATTCCCGGTCAAGTTGCTGGAATGGGGCTGGCAGCTGAGCATTTTTCATCACTTCCTTGGAAAGAACTCATTCAACCATCAATAGACCTTGCTAAGAAAGGGTTAGCCGTTGATTGGTACGCGCAGCTGATTATTTCTTCCGTAACTAAAGATCTGGTGCTGTATAAAGCCTCCGCCGAGACTTTTCTGGATTCCGGTCTTTTCCCTAAATCTTCTGCTTGGACTTCTCATTCATCAAACGTCTGTGATCAGTCTAGCCTTGCTAAAACGCTGAAGACAATAGCAGAGGAGGGGCATCAAAGCTTTTACCGCGGGGAGTTAGCAAGAACCATTGTCAATGAACTTATCGCAGCAGGTGGCAAGCATTGCTTGGAAGACTTTGAAAGCTACACGGCGACTTTGCAGACTGCAGATAAATACAGTTATCGCGACCATACCATATTTGGTACGCCGTCAATGACTGCCGGACCAACCTTAAAACGCACTCTTTCACTTATGGAGAATTGGCAGCCAGAGGGCAATTCTCCTGACTCAAAAGCCTACAAGGTATATGACACTGCCATTAGGTTGGCCAACGAAGAGCGTTATCGTTTTATGGGGGATGAACGTAAAGAAGTGGCGCCTAGTTGCACGACACATTTTAATGTTGTTGATTCGGAGGGGAATTGCGTATCGGTCACGCAGACACTGCTTTCAATTTTCGGCTCCAAGTTGATGCTGGGGGACAGTGGCATTCTTATGAACAACGGCATTATGTGGTTTGACCCAGAGCCCAATATGCCGAACTCTCTCGCTGCGGATAAATGGTGCTTGGCGAATATGTGTCCCACTATTCTCAAACGCAGTGATGGTCTTTACTTCGCTTTAGGGGCATCGGGCGGAAGAAAAATAATGCCAGCAGTCGCGCAGCTATCCTCGTTTATCTTGGATTATAAGGTGGATATTGAGAAGGCAATGCGGATGCCGAGGATAGATACTAGCCTGAGTGATCTCACGATTGTCGATGACACTATGGATGAAAGTCTCGTTGAGGATTTAAGGGGATCACTACGACAGGTCAAATTAGCCCCACGGACTATATATCCGTTCAATTTCGCTTGTCCGAGCATCATTTCGAGTCAAGTTGAAGATGGTCGGCTTGAAAACTCTGGGATGACAGAGGTGATGTCAGCCTGGTCAGATTCGATCAAAGAGTAAAGGGTGTGATTGGTGAAAGGGGATGACTGAATTTTTACAAAAGCTGAATGACGGCGATCTGATAGCACTTGTTGTCCTCTTTTTGTCTTTATTTCTTTATGAGCCTATAAGTAAAGCCATATTTGGGAAGAATATTTCCAGTCAAATGATGTTATGGAGAAAAGCGTGGGCAACACAAATGCTCTGGCGTCATGAGAGAATTACGGATGTCAGTTTGGTTAGAGGTCTTATTCATAATGTATCTTTCTTTGCGACAACGACTGTTTTTGTCATCAGTGGCTTAGTTGCACTGTTGGGTACGAGTCACTCAATCACCGAAAAAATAAACTCTTTTTCTTATTTGAATGGAACGACAGAGGAGGCTGTGGTTTTAAAAATAACGAGTTTATTGATAATTATGGTGATTGCATTTTTTGAATTTGCTTGGTCTATGAGTTTACACGCGAATTCTTTGCTTATGCTTGGTTCAGCGCCAGAGCCAAGTGAGAAAGACTCAAAAGCAGCGAGCCTTGTTGTGAACAAACTTTCAGAGATGAGTGTCTTAGCGTCATACCATTTTCAATATGGTGTAAGGGCGTATTATTTTGGGATGTCATCTTTGGCCTGGATTATACACCCTTATGTTTTCTATGCTGTATTTCTCATTGTTATTCTTGTTATTTTAAGAAGAGAGTTCTTTTCAAGAGCCTTTAATATAACGTCAATGGAAGACATTGAATGGCCTTCGTCAGGTTCTTCAACGGAGAGTCGCTAAGGGCAGAACGTCGGTTGAATGGAGGAGATATTATGTTTATCAGCGAACCACGTTTACACTGATCAACTCAACTCAACTCAACTCAACTCAACTCAACTCAACTCAAGCGAGGCTAGTTGACTGTGGGGCAGTCATCTCTTCCCCACAGAGTCAATGATCATCGCCCCAGCTTTCGTCTTCAATCTTTGCGAATGCTAAAGAAGCCCTTTGCAGTGCTGGCAAGAAATGTAAGGCCTGTTCAGCTTTTAGTCGCATGATGGGAGCCTGAATAGCAACAGCGAGGTTTGACCTTCCGCGTTTAGACGGCACCAGAACGGCTACACACAATAATCCAGGCAAGAATTCTTCATTGTCGATTCCATAGCCGCACGCTTTGACGTTTTCTAATTCTTTTTCCAGAGATGACATATCAATGATTGTTTTCTCGGTGAAAGCTGTCAGTTCTGCGTTACTAAGCAGTCTACGGCGCTGGGAAGGGGCCATATTTGCTAGAAACAATTTACCTGTTGCCGAACAGTGAACTGGTACCTTAGAGCCTGGATGCAAATGGAAACGCAAAGGTGCTTCTGTTTCTACACGGTCTACGTAAATGACTTCACCACCAGACAAAGAGGTGAGGTTACAGCTTTCTCCAACCTCATCCCGCAACTGGCTTAATACTTGGTGTCTGGCGCTGTGCGTTGTTGAATTTAACAACACATCTTCTGCCAGATGACGTAATCTCGCGCCGCTTCCATAGTGGCGCTCGTCGCCGTCACGTTGAATGATACCTGCGCTTTCAAGCTGCTGAAGCATTCTATGCAGTGAAGGTTTGGGAATATTGGTTTCTTCGGTGAGATCTTGCAATGAGAAGAATTCGTCTTTTTTTGCAATGATTTCCAGCAAAGAGAATAATCGTAATGTTGGTGTATCACCGTCTAAAACGGCCAGATCGGATTTTTTACTGTTTGTCATTGTTATCCCTTCCTCCATACCCGCCATGTATATCAGAGTTTCGGAAAATGACAATAAATCATCTTAGAAAATGAAATCTGTTGCCATGTGTTCACGTAGATATTCGTTGCCTAGCTTACTTTTGCGAATTCCGCCGTTTTACTCGTGTTTCCCTAACTGACGCCGTAATGTGCATGATGACGTCGTTAAACGTTGCACTATCGGGCTCGAAATCAACATTTAACGTTAAGTTTTTAGGGTAGAAGCGGCTGAGGTCTGTACCAACACCGATTGCAGCAATGATGTCACCCTGTTTTCCCCTTTGTGCGATGACTTGCCTGAGGTGGTTGTCTAAATAGAAATCATCATTTGTCAGGTGAGTCGCCGTGTCCATGGGACTGCCATCAGATATCACTAGTAATACATGTCTTGAGGCATCTATCTGATTCGACCTTGCCGATGCCCATTCAATCGCTTCGCCATCAATTCCTTCACGGAAAATGTCTCCCTTCATTAGTGCGGCAAGGTTTTTAGAGCCCTGACGCCAATGTGTTTTGGCATCTTTAAAGATCAAATGGCAAACTTCGTTCATTCTGCCTGGCATCGCCTGCCTGCTGGTCATCAACCATTGTTTGTAAGGTCGCCCACCATTCCATGCGTGGGTTGTGTATCCGAGAACCTCAGTAGGTACACTACCAATGCCAAGCGCCCTGACCAGCCCATCAACGAGATGGATAATATTTTCCATGTGCTGTTTCATGGAGCCTGAGCAGTCAATGAGTATGGTGACAGCGCTATCAGGACGTTCAACGAAGTGTTCTTTAATAAATACGCGCTTTTCCATAGGGGATGAGACAACCTGTGGAAGGCGACCTCCGTCGATGTATCCTTCTTCTTCCTCGAATTGCCAACCGTCCCGTGTTTGTTGGTTTAAACAAAGCAGCAGTCTTCTGGCAATTTCCCGAAGGTTAAGTCCCAAATGAGCAAAACGTTTATCAAGGTGTGATCGAAATTCTGCAAGCTGTACGTTTCTCACCAAACTGCATGCTTCGATCTCGGAATCAAACTCGCGGCTAAATATTTGATATTGATGACGATGTGCCACAAAGGACTTGCTGTTTCCTCCTGTGGCTGAAGAGTAGGTGTTTTCAGTATCAATGTCTGCCCTGAGTAATAGCGGAAATGCGCTGAGAATTTGATGTGTTTTCTCTTCATCGTCCTCATCTCGCTGGCATTCGTTCACCATGTTGGACACTTTTTCGGCCAGTGATAATGCATGTCGCCCAAAGTCTCTTTGGTTGTATTTGTTGCGACGAAGACCGGATAATTCTGTACCCAGGCTGGGCACAATGCCGGCGCGGGTCGCTTCAATTAAGTCTTCAATCTCTGGGTCGATAGGCATTGAAAAAAGGCGTGACCGAACAATTTGAATCACGGTGAACAGTAAGATACCGAGCTTTGACTCCATGAGGCTTGCATGCAATGCCAGTCTGCTCCATGCATCAAAACGATGGCGAATATTTTGTTGGGTACCCAACTGGCTGCCGTCGCTGAACAAAGCCTCGGTGCGAAATTGCTCAAGCAGGTCAAATAGCATTCCAGCCAAAGATTCGGCAGGCATTGTAGATTGATAAAGATCTGCATCACTGAACAAAAGGCGTGATGAAATAGCGTCCGCCCGCCCGCGCTGTGCTTGCGCATCATGGGAAAGATCATCAGCCTGTAAGTGAGCGGCTGAGATCGGCATATACACCGTTCCATTGTAAAAATGCTCACCACGAAGCTTGAGCTCCGAGTTGCCCGTTTCTGAGCGGATGGTTGCTAGCGTGAGCTCCCGTCTACGCTGTTGGGCTCGGGTAAAAGGTGCGGGTTCGGAGTGGTGAGCGCGATTCATCTTTCAGTGCCCGTTAAAGCGGAGTCTTCCTCTAAGATTTCCTCATTGAAACAACGTTGATAAAGCTCGTTGATGATTGGCCATTCGGCTTCATCACATTTGTTTAGGAAGGTGAGGCGAAAGGCAACTTTCGGGTCTGTGAAGATTTCGCAATTCTCCGCCCATGTAATCACTGTTCGTGGCGACATTAACGTTGATGTATCACCGGTTGAAAACGCTTGGCGCGTGAGGTTCGCAAGTTCAACCATTTGTGCCACCAGCTTTCTTCCGCGCTCAGTATTGTTGGAGGGAGCACGTGCTAAAACTATTTTGGCTTCTGCTTTCGGTTCGAGGTAATTGAGTGTCACGACAAGGTTCCATCGGTCGATTTGCGCTTGATTTAATATCTGAGTGCCAGAATACAGACCCTGTAAATTCCCTAAGCCGACAGTGTTGGCTGTGGCAAAAAGGCGAAATGAAGGATGCGGCTCGATCACTCTGTTTTTATCTGTCATGACGAGCTTTCCATCTTTTTCAAGCAAGCGCTGAATGACAAACATCACGTCAGGCCTTCCGGCATCATACTCGTCGAGGATCAGCGCGATGGGTCGGCTCGCTGACCAAGGTAGAATGCCATCTTGGAATTCAGTGACCTGCTTTTCATCTCGAATAACCAAAGTATCTTTTCCTACCAAGTCCAGTCGGCTGATATGCCCGTCAAGGTTGATTCTCATGCAAGGCCAGTTAAGCCGGGCTGCAACTTGCTCAATGTGGGTGGATTTACCCGTGCCATGTAGCCCTTGAATCAGTGTTCTTCGGTTGTGAGCGAAGCCCGCGAGAATAGCCGTGGTCACTTCTGGATTGAACACATAGTCAGGGTCAATTTTGGGTACCAATTCACTGGTATTAGAAAACGCGGGTACAAGTAAATGCGTATCGATACCGAATACTTCTTTGGCAGACACCAGAATATCGGGCCCTTGTAACATTGTGGTCTCCATTGCTCCTCCTTCAATAATCCTTTCAGCAAGCGTTTGTGCCTCCTGCTTTACCAACGACACCATTTCTCGGTGGTGAGACTTACGAAATAAAACATTCCGTTATTAAATTTATTCATTGACCAATCCCAAGGCATGGCATTAACTGGATGTTAAATTCCGTATAACGAAACATTTAATTCCATTTTATGAAATTTGGCAAGGAGAACATAATGAGTGAATCATCAGGACGTACTGTTGTTGAAGGTCCAACTAAGATGACGCCATCAGAAGCATTTGTGGAAACACTGGTCGCAAACAACGTCACAACGATGTTTGGCATCATGGGATCTGCGTTCATGGATGCGATGGATATCTTCGCGCCTGCTGGGATTCAGATGATCCCAGTGGTGCATGAGCAAGGTGCAGCACATATGGCAGATGGCTACTCACGTGTGTCTGGAAATCATGGGGTGGTGATTGGTCAGAATGGCCCAGGGATCAGTAACTGTGTTACTGCGATTGCGGCGGCTTACTGGGCACACAGCCCTGTGGTGGTGATCACACCAGAAACAGGAACCACGACCATGGGGTTGGGAGGATTCCAAGAGTGTAACCAACTCCCGATGTTTCAGGAATTCACTAAATACCAAGGACATGTCACTCACCCAGCAAGAATGGCGGAGTACACAGGGCGTTGTTTTGATAGAGCCATGAGCGAAATGGGCCCTACGCAGTTGAATATTCCACGCGACTACTTTTATGGCGAAATTACCTGTGAAATTCCGAAACCAGCCCGCTTAGATCGGGGCGCTGGTGGCGAGAGTAGTTTGAATGAAGCAGCAGATATCCTTGCTGAAGCCAAGTTCCCTGTGATCATTTCTGGTGGCGGCGTCGTGATGGCAGATGCTGTTGAAGAATGCAAAGCACTGGCTGAGCGTTTGGGTGCACCAGTGGTAAATAGCTACCTGCACAATGATTCATTCCCCGCTTCACATCCGCAGTGGTGTGGCCCGTTAGGTTACCAAGGTTCAAAAGCCGCAATGAAATTGATCGCTCAAGCGGATGTTGTGATTGCGCTGGGCTCACGCCTTGGGCCATTTGGCACCTTGCCACAACACGGCCTTGATTACTGGCCGCAGAACGCCAAAATCATCCAGATTGATGCTGACAACAAAATGCTGGGATTGGTGAAGAAAATTTCAGTCGGTATCTGTGGTGATGCGAAAGCGGCAGCGGTGGCACTGACCGAGCGCTTAAGTAGCCGAGATCTGGCATGTGATAGCAATAAAGAAGAGCGACTTGGCATCATGAAACAGGAAAAAGATGCTTGGGAAAAAGAGCTGGACGAGTGGACGCATGAAAAAGACGCTTTCAGCCTCGACATGATTGAACACAACGCAAATGAAACGCCATTTTCTGGTGGCGAATATCTCCACCCCCGCCAAGTTCTGCGTGAGCTAGAAAAAGCGATGCCGGAAGATGTCATGGTTTCTACAGATATTGGCAACATTAACTCCATTGCCAATAGCTACTTAAGATTCGAGAAGCCCCGCAGTTTCTTCGCGGCAATGAGTTTTGGTAATTGTGGGTACGCATTCCCAACCATCATTGGCGCCAAAATGGCGGCGCCAGACAGACCTGCTATTTCTTACGCTGGTGATGGCGCTTGGGGAATGAGTCTGATTGAAACCATGACCTGTGTGAGACACCACATTCCCGTAACGGCAGTGGTTTTCCATAACCGTCAGTGGGGCGCAGAGAAAAAGAACCAAGTTGATTTCTACAACCGTCGCTTTGTTGCGGGTGAGTTGGATAACGAAAGCTTCGCAGAAATTGCACGCGCGATGGGCGCGGAAGGTGTCACTGTAGATCGTTTGGAAGATGTTGGCCCAGCACTTAAAACCGCGATCGACAAACAGATGAACGAAGGGAAAACCACCGTGATTGAGATCATGTGTACTCAGGAGCTGGGAGACCCATTCCGTCGCGATGCGCTCTCTACGCCAATTCGTTTCCTCGAAAAATATCAAGATTATGTTTAATCAGACTTCGTGAAGTCAGCAGGGCTGAACGATGAAATTCATTGAATGATGGAAAGGTGAGTGTTTGGCTGAGTGTATTCAGCCAAACCTCTCTCAAACGCTAAAACACCCATTGTGCTGTCGGTAAAACAGGTAAGGTGTTCATTGCGTTAGTTTGCGGAAAAATAAGCCTGATGTTGTCGTCAGGCTTTTGTGCGTTTTAGAAGTGATAGGCGATGGTTGCTCCAACCATCCACTGGTTGGCGCTGTCAACAATGGGAGAGTCAGCAACGTCGCTGCCTAAACGTGTGTATTGCGTTGACTGTGTCAGGTTCCAGCTTTCACTGAGAGGATAAATCAGCTTATATCCCAACTCATAAGCCACACTGCTGTCACCGGTGTAGGCTGGGCGATTGGCTCGCGCTTCGTTTTGATTGACGCCAAAATAGTAGTCGACAAAGTCTTTACTTTGCAGCATTACACCGGCGAAAGAGACAAAATCTGCATCACCGATGGTGGCAATGTCGAAGTATCTTGCACCAGCTATATATCCTTTGTAGGCGCCCGATACATCGTGTTGGAAATAGGTCGAAATCACGCCTGTCCCGAGTCTAAAATCTACGTTCAAGCCGAGGTCGACACTCAAGTCACGGTCATCCATACCTTTTAGAAAGTCTGAGGTGTCATCGTCATACGCTAGCCCAGCGCTGGTCAGGATAACCCCGATGTTTACCTGATCACTGTCTGTACCGTAGACGCGATAGTTCGCGCCAGTAAAATCGACATTGAAGTCATCACCGTGGTAGCCAAAATTCAACACAGGAACGACTGAATCATCCTGTTCCTTGTAGAGATCGCTGATGCCAGCAACGCCCGCCTCCGCTATCCATGTGTTTTGTTTGGTGTAGATACTACCGTTTAAAATATACGTGTCCCCCGCGGCATGCACGGCAGAGGCTGCGGCAAGCGTTGAGAATAAAACGACAATGTTTTTCATGATTCTGTCCTTAGCTGTACGTGTTGTGAACACCGTACAAAATCAATCAGACTGACAAAAGGATCAGTTTGTCATTAGTTGGTGACTACTTTGTCACTGATTGTCAGAGCCATGATTTGGAATGGTAAGAACGAGTTTGGCACCGCCCGTGGAACCTTCTTCGAAGGTCGCCTGACCGTCATGTTTCTCAACGATTAACTTAACGATGGATAACCCCAACCCGTGCCCCATATTTGCTTTGTTCCTTGACGGGTCAACGCTAAAAAAGGGTTCGAAAACGCGTTCGCGAAACGGCTCTGGGATACCGGGGCCATCATCTTCAACGATGATTTTAATGGTTTGCGCATGTTGAGAACAATGCACTGTCACCCTTGATACTGAGTACCTCATGGCATTGACTAACACGTTTTCAATCGCGCGCTTTAGTAACGTTTTGTCAGCCATAAACACAATGTCAGGGTCAACCATTGCGTCTATTTGACGGTTTTGGGAATTCGGGAGGCGAGCTATCAAATGCGTTATAAAGGGGCGGGCCGCAATTTCCTCTTTGTTAAGCGGTGCGTCCTGACGGCCTACCTTTGCGAAATAAAGCAGTGAATCGACTAACTGCTCCATTTCCTCCGTGTCTTCGATAATACTCGCGATTTTTTTCTTTAGCGCCGGTGAGTGGGTCTCTTCATGAATAATTTCTGCTTGCCATTGAATGCGAAAAATCGGTGTCCGAAGGTCATGGGCGACGGCTTGGGTGAGAGAGCGGTTGCTGGTAATGAGTTGGGATATTTTGTCAGCCATTTCATTAAAGCTTTCGTTCATTTTTCCCACTTTGCTGCCGCTGTTAGTTGGTGCTCGCACGTTTAAGTTGCCCTTGGCGAATTCCGCTGTCACGTGCTGTAGGGCGCGTGTTCTACGACCGATAAACCAGATCAACCAGCTTGAATAAATTAGGAAACCGACCGCAATGAAAACGAAAAACAGTGAGTCACTAAAGTCAATTTTCTGTCTGACCATTGCTGTCTCATCAGGAGCAATTTGATAGAAAGTGTTTGAGTCAGGAAAGATAAGCCAAAGTGCTCGATCGTCGTCATGAAAGGAATAAGGGTGGGGCGGCGAATTTTGTGCGAAGTAGTCTCTTACCTCTTTAGGTGCAGCATCCACTGGCACCATGTTCAAGGTACTGGCTGTGGATTCGGCATAGTTGGTTAACAATTGCGCCGTAAACTCGCTGCCTTGCGGCTCAGACAAGGTGCTGAGGACACGGTGAACGGCTGCTGCCTGCATGTCCTCCAGTACATTGTCATAATCCGGATTGAGTTGGTAGACCACGAAGTCAAAGGCAAACAGACTGACAATGAAGAGAAAAAACAGTCCGATAAATGATTCGATATAAATGCGCCACATAGTCACACGTTATGTTGAGAGTCTTGCCAGGCATCAGGCACAAAAAGGTAGCCCTTTCCCCTGACAGTAATGATGCGACAGGGTGAGGCGGGGTTGTCTCCTAGTTTTTTACGCAAACTGACCACTTTGTTGTCAACGGTACGATCCAACCCATCATATTCAATGCCTCTTACTGCACGGGTGAGTGTGTCTCTGGATAACACCTTATCCGCTGATTCTGCGAGCAACCATAAAAGATCAAATTCACTGTCTGATAAGGGAATATGCTTCTCTGCTAATGCACACCGTTTACGAGATTTATTCAGTGTTAAACGGCCATAAGCCAAGGTGTTGAATGCGATTGATGGCGAGTGTTCCGTTGTCTTGGGTTGACTGTCAGCCCGACGGATCAACGCGCGCAACCGAGCCAGTAACACTCTCGGCTTTATCGGTTTGGTAACAAAGTCATCCGCGCCGATTTCCAGCGCAGCCACGTGGTCGAAATCATCATCACTGGCTGTCAGCATGAGTACTTTGCCAGAAAATTGCGCACGTATCTGTCGGCAAATTGTCAGGCCATCGATGTCAGGTAGCATGAGGTCCAACATCACGATGTCGGGTTGCTCCGATAAAATAGCCGCAATTGCAGCCTCTCCTCGATCAAACGCCTTAACGTCGAAGTCTTGTTCCCTGAAATAGGAGGACAGGAGGTGACGAAGCTTTTCATCATCCTCAACAATAAAAAGACGGGGAGTAGCGGCCATCTGACGTCCTCAATACTCATGTAAACAATATGATCCACAAACTGTTTTAGCACAGTCTCAGCGATTAAGTGGTTATGAATTTTGAATGAGTAAACCGAAAGTGTAGGCAGGCCTGCGCGAGCTTTGGGCTCGTTCATTGCATTGCTAAATCGATTTACGGGCGTTTGATTGCGGGTGAGGTAGAAAGCTGGCTAGGTTGTGCCCCTTTTCACGTTACAGAAAGCAAACGCTATCAGTCTCACTTCGAGAGCTTTCGTTCGATTTACTAATGCCAATCGAAAGGTGAGAAGAAATCTCCCATCATGACGAAATTCTCGTTATTAGTTTTTTCGATATAATGATAATCTATTCAAAACAGCTATTTACGCTAATCCTTAGCACTGGGCATTTGCTTGAAACATCCTAAAGCGGGTGTTTAATTACCCCGCATTGGGATCTGATAAATTGTTATAACTACTTTTTGAGTTCATTGTGAGGAGAATTAAGTTGTACGAAAGTTCGTTTGAAATTCGGCTTGACTATAAGCCATCAACAGGTAAGCCAGAGCGAGTATTTCTGGCGATGGCAGCTTATGTAACTGCGTTTGAAAACTTGACGTTTACAGTAGGCAAATCAATAGATGCTGACCTGAATTTTACTTATGAGCTTTCGGGCGTTGAAATTGGTTCTCTTAAAAGCATAATTAAGTGTACGTCCGGCTTTCAAAAGGTAACTAATGCGTTGACTTCAATACCTCGATACATCGCTAATTCTATGGTCGATTTAGACAGCGTCGAAAACGAAGACGTTATTGATAGTGTGGTAAGAGGTGTTGAGAATGAAATTTTATCACATGGTGCTGTAGAGTTTCCTAATCAGGTTAATATTGATCGCTATCAGTATGCCAAAGATCTCAAAAGCCTTTGCAAGGCTTCTGAACTTCTTGCTGATGGAGAAACTATCGATATTCGCATACCACAGGTTAATAATGTCACGTATCTAAATACCAGAGTCAGATTCGACAAGGAGGTTGACGATTTATTTGTTGCAGACAGCACTGAGGTTAAAAAAATCGAAACTTTACTAGTCAAAAAGCCAGTGTTCTTGGGTGAATCTCAGTGGGACTTTAAGAGTGTAGAGAGAAACGTCTCGTTCTCTGCTCCAATCGAACATAAAGAATGGCTAGGTCGTTATCAAAGTTGTGATATAGGGCACTTAGACCCAGGAGATGCACTAATTGCTTATGTCTGTTATCAAGCTGTCAGGCTTAAAGGCTCAAAAATATATACTCATAAGCAACACCGTATCTTGCACGTAGAGCGTGTTGTAAAAGGAAAAGAGCTGCAAATTCGTATCGAAGAAGCGGAGAAATCTCGTGAAGACAGCAAATAGTAATATTCTTGCTTTAATTGCTGACTACATTTTCGTGATACTACCTTTTGTAATAATACTGATCGTAAGAAGTGCTCAAGGGATAAGTAGCTCCTTTTATATGCTTCCCGATTGGGGGATCGCCGCAACTATCGTGTATGGACAGTTAATTGTTAAGCTTGCTACGGCGCTAGCCAAAACGAATAAGCCAAAGAAAACTTCAGCAGTGAACTTCTATCTAACAGTATTGATTGCATTTGGTCTAGTGGTCAATGTGGTGATCAATATTTTAATGCTAGTTATTCCAAACGAGGTACTGGGTAAAACTCAGATAGCATTGTTCGCCTTGGCTACTATTTGTCACTTTGTTATCGGCTCTGCGGTAAATCATATAGAGTCAGCTACTTAGAAAGCATTTTTATAACACATATGAGCTCTTCTCTGGTCAATAGCCAATGCTATCGAACAGCAAAGCCGTCTACTTCGTTTTCCCCAAATTCAGCTTATTCGAATCGCAAGACTCATGGCATAAACTTTAAGCTCATTTCTGTCCAAAAACGAGCCAGCGCAGCCTAAAGCTGCGCTGGTGGCATAATCAGTCGTTAAAGCCGCGCACTTCCAAAAGCCAAAAGGAAAACGTCAGTGTTGAGCAAGGCAGTGGTTCGCTCGTCACCGACGTTTAAATCTGTTCTTTTTTGCGTGCGTGTCAGCGCTATTTAAGAAGCGCAACCATTGCTTCACCTACACCATGTGCACTTGCAGGGTTTTGGCCTGTCACAAGGCGATCGTCAGTAATCACATGCACACCCCAAGGCTGAATTTTGCTAAATTTCGCCGCTTTGCGCGTCAGCGACTCTTCCAGCAAGAAAGGAATGTCGTTGATGGTGCCAAAATCCACTTCTTCTTCACGGGTAAAACCGGTCACGGTTTTATCTGCGATCAACGGTTGTCCATTGCTCAGCGTGATAGGAAGCAAAGCAGCAGGGCCGTGGCACACAGAACCAATCACGCCGCCTTTTTCGTAGAGCGTTGCCGCTAGGCTTGCCGTGAGAGCATGTTCTGCCAAATCAGAAAGCAGACCGAAGCCACCCGGATAGAAAATGGCATCGTAATCATCGATGTTGATTTGATTCACGGGAATGGTGTTGTTCACGCGAGATTGGAATTCTGCGTCGTTGAAAATGCGCGTGTTCACGTCATCGCCTTCTATATTTTCACCATAGAAAGGCACTGCGCCACCATTGATAGACGCGACGTCGTAGCTGAAACCAGCTTGCAGAAAAGCATCCAACGCGTGGGTCATCTCAGGGGCGTAAGTGCCGTTAGCCTGATCAGTAGTGCCAAGCGTGGCGTGATTCGTAGTGATGATAAGAATCTTTTTCATAATCTAGTCCTTTGAAAGCGAATCGACTTGGATGTAGGTAAGCCGTTCGATGCCCATCATTCTATGCTTTCGCTATATGGGTGATAATCCGCTAAAATGGAAAACCGTCTTTGCTATATGGCAATAATGTAATGAACCTTCACTCACTCAGCTTTGATGGCATTGTCGAATTCGTAACAGTCGCCGATGCTAAAGGATTCAGCGAGGCAGCGCGTCGCTTGAACTGTTCGGTCAGCCATGTTTCTCGTCAAGTGTCTCGATTAGAACAGCGACTAGGAACGGCGCTGTTTGCGCGATCGACACGCTCGGTAAAGCTGACGGAAACGGGGCAGCAATATTATCTGCAATGCCAAGAGCTTGTTAGCGGGCTTGATCAAGCCAATGAGAGGGTGACGGGTACGCAGTTTGATTTGCAAGGTACGCTGCGCATCAGCATGGCGGGATCTTTTGCTGAGCAATTTGTCGCCCCTGCGCTGGTAACATTCGCCAAACAGCACCCTAAGCTGACGGTCGAAGTGGATTTCAGCAGTCGCCATGTGAATTTTGTGGAAGACGGTATCGACTTCGCGATTCGCTATGGTCGATTGCAAGATTCAGGGCTGGTGGCGAGAAAGCTCGCTGATCGCAGTCTGATGGCGGTGGCTTCGCCAGATTACCTGTTGAAACACGGCGAACCCAACCACCCCAAAGCGTTGGCACAGCATTCGTGCTTAATCACCAACAACGACACTTGGCTGTTTGAACACGATGGCAAAGAGATACCTGTGAAGGTGTCTGGGCGTTTTCGATGCAACAACGCCAATGCCTTGGTGGAGGCGTGTAAAGGTGGGTTGGGGATTGGTTATATGCCAAAAAGCAGTTTCCAGCAGGCAATGAATGAGGGCGAACTGGTTCCTGTTCTCGCGCCTTTTTGGACACGAAAAATCACCTCTTGGGTGGTGTATCAAAACCGTAAGTTCTTGCCACTCAAAGCGCGTCTCGCTATCGACCATTTGTTGACACACTTTGAAGGGTGGCAGGAATAACGGATGCGACGTTAAGAGTGAGAAGTCCATTGGAATAGTGCCGTAGGTCTAACACTTGGATGCGGCAGCATACGCCTGCTCTTTTTCCGCCAAAAACCGAGCCAGTAATAGCGTCAAATTGGCTCTGCGTGACTTGTCCGGCCAAACGGCGTAACAACCGACAGGGCTGAGTGTCCAATCAGGTAAGAGCTGGACAAGTTCACCCGACACCAAGCCTGATTTGGCGAGGTGAAGCGGTAAAACACTAATCCCGACGTTTTGACGCACAAAGTGGAACAGAGCGTCGATGCTGTCTACCTGCAGGCGAGAGTGGTTAAAAGACATCACTGATTTTTTGTCTGCTGATGAAAACTCAATGTTCTCATTGCGCTGTTTGTAGCTGATCCACTCCCAATCGCTGAGGTCTTCAGGTTTGGTAGGTTTAGGGCGAGACGCCGCATATTCAGCCCCCGCAACAAGAACCCGTTCAAACTCTCCTAACTTGCGTGCAACCATAGAACTGTCATCTAGCCAGCCAATGCGGATATTGAGATCAAACCCGCTTTCGACTAACCCCACGAGATGATCGGTGTAAGAAACCGACAAGCTAACACGTGGATATTCACGAATAAAATCAGCAAGAAAAGTGGATATGTGGGAAGAGGACATGTAGGCAGGGAGAGAGATATTCAATGCGCCGACTGGTTCTACCGATAAGGCATTAAGCTCATTCAGGCCCATTTCCGCATTGCGCAGCATGTCCACCACTCGCGGATAAAACATACGCCCTTCATTCGTTAGCGAGATTTTTCGCGTGGTGCGATAAAGCAATGTGATCCCCAGATGGTCTTCGAGGTCAGACACGGTTTGGCTGACTCTTGACGGGGCGAGATTGAGATCCCTCGCTGCAGCGCGAAAAGAGCCTTCGTCTACCACCCGCGCAAAAATCGCCATGTGTTTAAGATAATGAATCATTGTTCTGCTCAGCGGAATTATGTCTTCTTATAATGCAGGATAACAGAATCAATGGGATTGCTGTAGATTTCTCCTAAGCCGAAATGGCGTGACTTAACGTAAAGGGAGAGACCATGAGATCGACGCGTACACCGGTACTATTCGCTGCATTCGCCACCACACTTTTTTCCGGCATTGCCAGTGCAGAAGGCCTTTATGCCACAGGATTGCTGGGGAAGAGCTATCAAGCAACAGACTCAGAACCTTATGGTAATAACATCGCACAAGATGCCGATTTTCCGGGTAAGTTTGATGCGGGTGACGGCACGGTCACGACTCTCGGGCTTGGGTACATCATTAACGAGCAATTTCGCGTAGAAACTCGCCTTGGCTATCGTGAAGGCAAGTTTAATAGCCAACGTGTCGGCACTGGCTCACGAGTAGGTGAAGAATATGCGCTTAACGGAAAACTCAAAAGCACCACGCTGACCCTTGAAGGCTTTTATGACGTGAACACAGGCACGGCATTTACGCCATACCTGAAAGCGGGTGTTGGTGTGGCGCGCAACGAATATTCGGCAAAGCTGGGTGGCGCAGGTGTTCAAGGCTTTTTCGATCAACTCGATGGTACGTCAGACGGCTTCTATGACGACTATGCGGATGAAACCTCCACGGAATTCACTTGGAATGTAGGTATCGGTACGAGTTACGCCATTACCGAGAAAATTAGCCTGATTGGCGAATATCAATTTGTCTCGTTGGGTGATGCCAGTACGGGCCAAGATGATTTCACGGATGGCTTTCGCATCGACAACGCAACAGCACATGAAGTGCAGCTAGGTTTGCGTTACCTGTTCTAAGTAAATCGTCATCGGAGGCATGTCATGTGTACCAAAAGAAAAATCAGCGCGTTGTTTGCATTGCTCTTGAGCGCTTTGTTCATTAGGACAGCCTTCGCCGCGGAACTTGAACGTCTGCCAGCGCGAACCAGCCCAGTACCAGCTACCACCAATAGCGTGCCACACATGCAATTGGGCGGGGAATCAAATCCTGCTTTTTTGGCAGAACTCATGACGCGTGTTTCGCGCGTTCAAGGTATTGAAATTCGAGACACGATGATTTCCATGCCCGGCGCGAGCGGGTTTTGGGTTTCGGAGCATCTCGAATTGGCCAACCCTCAGGCGATAGTTGGCGGGCGCGAATTCGCGCACATGCACCCCGATGGTAGTTTGCATGCGTCGCTTTCTCCCACAAAAGCTAGCGAAGCAGTCAACGCGGGTTGGGCGACTTATCACCCTTGGGCGAAGAAACGAAAGGGCTGGGAAGGATTTGTCATGATTTACACCCCAACGACCGATGCAGAAGTCAATGTCGTCTATCAACTGGTGCTGGCTTCCTTTGATTACGTGACAGGACAAAAACTCTCGTCCCTCAAATAAAGGGCCTCACCTATCTATTTGTCATTTGTGCAGATTGTCACTTCCACTGATGAATACTGCCTTTTTTCTGGAGCAACCCATGACAGCGAAAAAAACCACATTCAACATGCCTTTGACTCTAGCCGCGACGCTATGCTTGGGTTTAACAGCCTGCAACAGCACGAGTATCGCGCTGACAGATTCCGACGTCGATTTTTCTAACTGCCGAGAGATTGCAGGAGGTATTGTCGTTTCAAAAGCCGACTTACAAGCGCAGGTGCCGGCGGGGGTCACTGTCAATAGTCTCACCGACATGGGTTTTGTGTTCGAAGGCTCGGACGACAGAGGCATGCTGATTGTGCGTTCGCTTGCGTGCGAAGCCATTCAAGTCACCGATACGAACGGCAACATCCGCACCGACGAAAACGTTGCGTTTGCACATGTCGGTACACCCATCAATGTTGCCAATTTCCCAGCGACTACGTATTCAAACGACAGCGTTAACGGTGCGGATTTCAATATTTATGCGCTGAGTTATCAGACGTCTTCCCCTGCGTATTTTGGCGCAATGAAGCGAGCAGGCTTACAAAACATCGCGTTGAACGAAGCCATCGTCAATAATCTGGAAGACACAGACCCTAACGTGTGCAACACGGCTAATTTAATGGTGAACGTACCCGGAAACAGCGAGTATGCGTTTGGTATTTCGGGAGAGGTTGTCGAAGCCACGGCAGATTGCCACGTCGGTGGTACGGATTTCATTGCTAACTGGTGGTCTGTGGATGGCAGTAATCAGGTGACAGCATTGAGTAATACCGTTATGGACCAAACCTTTACCGACACCGCGGGACCCAATGTCATAGTGGTTACCAATGAAGGCACCACAATGAATGATCTCATTGGCGCAAATAGCAGCGCATTTACCGGCTTTTCGGGCAGTGGTTACATTCCGTCTGAAGGCCTTGGCAACACGGACATGGTCGCTGAAGCGTTAGGTGAATTAGACTAACTGATATTCTCCTGCGGGCACAAAATTGACCTCTCACGTACGCGCCAAAGAAAAAGGGACATCGTTTTCGTTGTCCCTTTTTTGTGTTGCTTAGAAAATCTAAAACACGTCGCGTTCTACAAACCCAACGTGTTCGCGATGCGTTGACCGTAGTCTGCATCGGCGTTGCTGAAGTGCTCGGTCATTTTGCGTTGAACATCTTCAGAAGCTTGAGACAGCGAACCGCAGATGGTTTCAATCAGACGCGCTTTTTCATCTTCGCTGAACAAGCGGTACAGGTTGCCTGCTTGTGCAAAGTCGTCTTGATTGTAGCGGCTGTAACGGTCTGCTTCGCCGTCTAAACGCATTGGTGGTTCTTTAAATTCAGTGGCTTCAACCAAATCATCTTGTTGGTTAGGGCCAAAGTTTGGTGACGCATTTTGACCTGTCTGATGACCGGAGTAAGGGCATTGCGTGCCTGCCATCGCGCCAGCACGTTGGTAATGATTTGCCTGTGTGGCATGCGGGCAGTTTACGGGTAGGTGGTTGTAGTTTGCACCTAAACGGTAACGCTGAGCATCCGCGTACGCGAACAGACGCGCTTGCAGCATCTTGTCTGGAGACGCACCAACACCTGGTACCAAGTTGCTTGGCGCTAACGCCACTTGCTCAACTTCAGCAAAGTAGTTCTCTGGTAAACGGTTAAGTTCTAACTCGCCGATTTCAATCAATGGGTAGTCGCTGTGCGGCCATACTTTTGTCAGATCGAACGGGTTGATGTGATAGGTGTTCGCATCCGCTTCCGGCATGATTTGAACGTTCACGCTCCAACGCGGAAAGTGACCGTCTTGAATAGCCAAAACCAAATCACGCTGGCTTGAATCTGGGTCAATACCGCGCAGAATCGCTGCTTGATCATTGGTCAAGTTCACTACGCCTTGTTGGCTCTTGAAGTGGAACTTCACCCAAAAGCGCTCACCTTTGTTGTTCCAAAGAGAGTAGGTGTGTGAACCATAGCCGTGCATTTGACGATAGTTCGCAGGAATGCCGCGATCAGACATCAACACCGTCACTTGGTGCATACATTCTGGGTTTAACGACCAGAATTCCCACATGGCCTGAGCATCTTTTAGGTTGGTATGTGGGTTACGTTTTTGAGTGTGGATGAAATCTGGGAATTTAATACCGTCACGCAGGAAAAACGTTGGCGTGTTGTTACCGACGATATCGTGGTTACCACGTTGGGTGTAAAAACGAAGGCCAAAACCGCGTGGGTCTCGCTCTGCGTCCGCCGAGCCCATTTCGCCGCCCACCGTTGAAAAGCGAACAAACGTTTCTGTTTGTTTGCCTTCGCCGTTGAAATGATCAGCCAGTGTGAATTCAGCCATATCACGGGTCAGCGTGAATGTACCGTATGCACCAGTGCCTTTGGCGTGAACAATACGCTCTGGAATTCGCTCGCGGTTAAAATGCGCTAGCTTCTCGATAAGATGCCAATCTTGCAACAATACTGGGCCGCGCTCTCCGGCGGTCAGTGAGTTTTGATCATCGGCAACAGGTGCGCCATTCTGGCTGGTGAGGTAACGTGAATTTTCCATTTTTTTCCCTAAACATGTTCATGCTCGATGCACAAACAAGAATCAATATCATTCCAGTATGGAGAGTTATAAACGAATATTGGTTATTAATATTGATTTAAATCATATTAATAGTGATAGATGTTATTTGGATGAGTTTTTGTTAGGGAATATGTTGCATCTGCGTGCGGGTGTTGTATGGGCTTTTAGCGTATGGGCGGACAGGAAAACTCAACAGAGCATTCAATATGACTTGATGAAACCTTGGTAACGCTTCCATGTTTCAACCTGGTTCATTATGGTAACCTTGGGTCAGGTGCTAACCTGTGTACTTTAAGTGACCTGTATGTCTGACAAGAGAATTTAATCGTGAACAGCGAAGTGAAAATCGACGTTAAAGGCCGTAAAAGTGTGGTCAACACGTGTACTGAACCCTGTGCTATCGAAAAGGGCATGCGTCTAATTGGTGGAAAATGGAAGGGGACGCTGATTTACCACCTGAAAGATGGACCCGTACGATTTAATGATTTGGCCCGTTTGCTCGGCGGGGCGAGTAAAAAAATGATCGACCAGCGCTTGAAAGAGCTGGAAGCAGAAGACATGGTCGTGCGTAAAGTGATCAGTGATCGCCCCATTGCGGTGAGCTATGAATTGACCGAATTTGGTCGTAGTGCTTTGAAAATACTTGATGATTTGAGAGTGTGGTCCGAGCATCATCGAATCGAACTTCGAAAATAACACCCGCCAGTCAGCAATGTGCGGACTGGCGGGTTTCTTCTGCACGCTCTACATTTCGAATGGTATTACCGCATACGCATACCGAATCAAATCCGAATGGTCTCGTCGCTATTTTCTCGGTGTCGTCGTCGATTTACGCACAACCAGCTTAGGTTGCAGTAATACCTTGCGAGGGAAAGCACTGTCGCTTTCTTTACGAATTTGACCAAACAACATGCGTACAGATTGATCGCCAAGCTGAGTTTGTGGCAGTGATACTGTCGTCAAAGGAATGCGGAACCAATCAAGGTAAGGCATATCATTAAAGCCGGTGACGGACACGTCTTTCGGAACTTCTCTTCCTACCGTTTCAAGTTCGTCAATGCACCCCAAAGCCAACAAATCATTGGCTGCAATCACAGCGGTAACTTGAGGGTGTTTTTCCAGTAAGCTTTTTGTCGCCAGCTTTCCTGCTTCTTCGGTAAATGCGCTAAACCAAAACCGCAGGCACGTTATCCGGCGGAAGTTCGAACATATCAGCAATAGAAATAAAGGCGTGGCGTCGGCTTAATCCACTCGAGATCTCGTTCGGACCCGCAATGTGGGCAATGTGACGATGACCAAGCTTATAAAGGTGCTCGAACAGCTGATAGATACCTTCACGGTCATCAACTAAAACCTGATCAGAGGCGAGATTGTCGATAACGCGGTTAACCTGCACCAGCGGTTTGCCATGATCGAGACAATAATCCACCGTGGGATCTTTGCGAAACGCCGAGGCGAGGATAATACCGTCTACATTTCGAGCAATGAGTCTTTTGACTTCCTCAAGCGCAAGAGCCTGATTGTTTTCGGTGTAAGCCAGCGTGAGCGTGTAGCCCAGCTTATTGGTGAGTTGTTGGATCTCATGAACCAGAGGCGGGAAGATCGGGTTCAAAATATCGGGGATCATCATACCAATGGTTTTCGTTGCACCGCGCTTTAGTGCCGTCGCCATGGGATTGGCGGTATATCCCATTTCTTCACTTTTCTTTTCCACCATCTCAATGACACGGTCAGAGACCAAATGTTGTTTTTCTGGGCTCAATGCCCGTGACACCGTGGATGGGCTAATACCGAGTGCAGCGGCTACGTCTTTGACAGTTATGCGTTTATTTTTATCGTTATCCAAAACTATTCCCTAAAACAGCATTACCTAACGTGAATGAAATCGGGCAACTTTGCTTTAACATTGTATCAACCTTTGCATTGACAGCTAAGTTACTATGTGCTGCAATCGTTTGCAAGTTGGTGGTTTTTTGTGCGTGCAGCCGATCATGGTTTTAATTCGCGACAATCAACCACCTATTATTTGCTTAATCAATGCAAACGATTGCAATAAATGGAGTCTTAATGCTATGAGTATCGTGAAACCAACGGAACCGGAAATTATTAGAGAGTCTGACATTGAGCCAGGCTGGGACTGGTCTAAGCGTATTCCCGCACCCGGTAGGATGAGTGTCGACTTTGAACAGCGTGTGAACTTCAATCGATTGCATCAATATCGCTTAGGCCGTTCGCGTAAAGCCTTAGCAGAGTCTGGTTTGGGTGCGGTACTGTGTTTTGACAATAACAACATTCGTTATTTGACCAGTACTGTCATTGGCGAATGGGCACGAGACAAAATCGCGCGTTATGCCTTGTTTACGGGTAACTCTGATCCGTACTTGTGGGATTTCGGTTCTGCGGCAAAGCATCACCAGCTTTATCAAGGGCTTATCGACCCAGATCACTTCAAAGCCGGTATGTTGGGTTTGCGTGGCTCGGTGGCGAAAGAAGCGGGTTTGTTCAAGCAAGCGGCGCGAGACATTAAAGCACTGCTGGTGGAGGAGGGGGTGGCAGATATGCCTCTTGGCATCGATGTGTGTGAGCCGCCAATGTTGGAAGCGCTTCAAGCTGAAGGCTTAGATGTTCGCGATTGTCAGCAAGTGATGTTGGAAGCGCGTCAAATTAAATCGATGGACGAAATCGTGTTGCTCAATATGGCTGCAGCCATGGTAGATGGGGCTTATCACGAATTGGCGGTGAACTTAAAACCCGGCGTTCGTGAAAACGAAAGTGTCGCCAACGCGAACAAATTTCTTTATGACAATGGCTCTGACGATGTAGAAGCCATCAATGCGGTCTCGGGTGAGCGCGGCAGCCCGCACCCACACAACTTTACTGACCGTATGTATCGCCCCGGTGATCAGGCGTTTTTCGACATCATCCACTCGTTCAACGGCTATCGCACCTGTTACTACCGCACCTTAAATGTTGGCAGTGCAAGCCAAGCGCAGCAAGACGCGTACAAGCAAGCACGTGAATGGATTGATGCCGCCATTGATCTTATCCGCCCTGGCATGACCACAGACAAAATCGCCGCAGTATGGCCAAAGGCCGAGAAATTTGGCTTTGCCAGCGAAATGGAAGCGTTCGGATTGCAGTTTGGTCATGGTTTGGGTTTGGCACTGCATGAGCGCCCAATTATCAGTCGATTGGTCTCGATGGAAAACCCTTTTGAGCTTCAAGAGGGCATGGTGTTTGCGCTTGAAACCTATTGCCCGTCTGCCGATGGTAATGGTGCGGCACGTATCGAAGAAGAAGTGGTGGTGACGGCCGACGGCTGTGAAATCATTACGCTTTTCCCGGCGCAGGAGCTCTTCATCGCCAACAAATACTGATTTTTCAGCCGCTGCGGCGTCTTTCTATTGTGTTATCGGCTTCTCATGTAGGCGTACTACATGTCGAAGCCTCTGCCTTGGATAAAGAAGCCACGTCTGCTGCAAACTTTAGCTCAATAGCGCATAGCACCGTTGAGCGTACCCAAGAATCATTCAAAAGGAACAGACTATGTCGGAAAACAGTCTGGAGACACGGCTGTCACTCTACCGCACCATGTTGCGGGCGAGAGGCTTTGAACAGCGTGCCTCCGATCTCTTTCTTCAAAACCTTGTGAAGGGCACGAACCATCTGGCATTAGGTCAAGAGGCCGTGGCAGCGGCATTTGGTGTCGCCATGCAAAAAGGCGATTACACCTATTGCACCTATCGCGGACACACTCACACCTTGGTACGAGGGGTCGACATGACCGCACTATTCGGCGAGTTGATGGGCCGAGATTGCGGTATTTTGCGCGGCAAAGGCGGTTCTATGCACTTAACCAGTGTTGAGCATGGTGCCATGGGTTCATACGCCATCATTGGTGCGCAGCTATGTATTGCCAATGGCAGTGCGTGGAAGAGCCAATACAAAAAAACCGGCGAAGTCAGCGTGGTGTTCTTTGGCGATGGCACCACCAATATCGGTGCATTTCACGAGGCATTGAACTTCGCTGTGGTATGGAATCTTCCCGTTGTTTTCGTGTGTGAAAACAACCTGTATATGGAATACACCCCAATTGGCAACGTCACAGCGGTTGAACATCCTGCCGCAGATCGTGCCAGCGCTTATGGGCTGGAGAGCATTATTGTCGATGGTAACGATGCCGATGCCATGTTTGATGTTGCGTCAACGGCGATTGAAAAAGCACGCAGCGGTGGTGGCCCTTCTTTGATTGAAGCGAAAACGTATCGCCACCAAGGGCATTCTCGTGCCGACCCAGGTAAGTATCGCCCTGCTGAAGAAGTGGCGCGTTGGCTTGCATACGATCCTATTCCTCTTTATCGCTCACGTCTTGAAGGTGAAGGCATCGAAGAGAGTGTGCTCGAGAAAATTGAAAGCGAAGTGAACAAGGAAGTGGATCAGGCAACCGAGGCGGCGAAAGCGTCGCCGACGCCTGATACGTCATTGTGTTTTGAAGATGTCTGGGCCAACGGAGGTTACGCATGGCGCAACTAATGAGTTATCGCGAAGCAGTCGCAGCAGGGATTGCGCAAGAATTACGCCGAGACGAAGACGTGGTATTTCTTGGCGAAGATGTTGCTGCCGCAGGCGGTGTTTTTAAAGCCACGGTGGGGCTGTTTGAAGAGTTCGGCCCAGAGCGTGTGAGAGACACGCCGATTTCTGAGCAAGCCATTTTGGGTGCGGCAATGGGGGCAGCCATGACAGGCTTGAAACCGATTGCGGAAATCATGTTCTCAGATTTTCTTGCCGTGTGTTGGGATTTTGTTGCCAACGAAATTCCGAAAGCGCGATACATGACAGCGGGTCAGGTGTCGGTGCCATTGGTGATCAGAACCGCGAATGGCGCAGGCTCGCGCTTTGGTGCGCAGCATTCTCAGAGTGTCGAAAACTGGGCGATGATGATCCCGGGTATCAAGGTCGTCGCCCCTTCTAATCCTGCCGATGCAAAAGGCTTGATTGCGGCAGCGGTTCGCGACCCAGACCCAGTGATTGTTTTTGAACATAAATCGCTATATGCCATGAAAGGCGAAGTGCCGGATGGCGATCATGTGGTTAATCTCGGTGAAGCAAATGTGCTTCGTAAAGGCCATGACGTGACCATTGTGGCGCTGGCGGCCATGGTGCCAAGAGCCCAAAAAGCGGCAGAAATCTTAGCCAAAGAAGGGATTGATTGCTCGGTGATCGACCTGCGTTGCCTTGTACCGCTGGATACCAAAACGATTTTAGAAGATGTCGCAAGAACGTCTCGGCTAGTGACGGTAGAAGAGAACCCCCAGCTATGTGGCTGGGGGGCTGAAATCGTCTCAATCGTGGGCAAAGAGCGTTTCTTTGATTTGGATGCGCCACCCACTCGCATCACCACGCCGCATATTCCTCTGCCCGCCGCGGATAACTTGGAAGACCATGTGATCCCATCGGTAGAACGTATCGTGGCTGAAGTGCGTGAGGTGGTTCAGATATGATTGTTGATGACATCACGCTGCCCACCGGATTAAAAATCGGTGGCGAGTGGCGACATACAGGGCGGGCAGACATTCCCGTCTACAACCCTGCTAACGAATCTTTGTTAACCTCGATTGCGAGTGCAGATTCACAAGATGCCAAAGACGCAATTGATGCGGCTAGTCGGGGTTTTGCTGAGTGGCGAAAAACCTCGCCACGTCATCGCTCTGAAGTGCTTCGTCGTGCTTATCACCTGATGCAGGAACGAAAAGAAACGATTGCTCGTATCATTACGCTTGAAGAAGGCAAAACGCTCAATGAAGCGCGGGGTGAGGTGAATTACGCCTCGGAATTCTTTCGTTGGTTTGCCGATCAAGTCGTGCAGATGAATGATGCATTATCTTCAGCGCCCAATGGTGATAAAGCCATTATGGTGACCCATCATCCTGTTGGTGTTGCGTATCTGGTGACGCCGTGGAATTTCCCCGCTGCAATGGCGACGCGAAAAATTGCGCCAGCGTTGGCGGCAGGCTGCTCGGTGATCTTAAAGCCCGCGACCGAAACACCGCTCACGGCGTTGTATGTTGCCGCGTTACTCACGGAAGCTGGCGTACCGGATGATGCTATTTCTGTGTTGCCATCAAAAAGCGCACGCAGTATTTCTGAGGTCATGTTTGCCGATGAACGCGTAAGAAAAGTGTCGTTCACGGGCTCAACGGAAGTGGGACGTGTGTTGCTGCACAATGCGGCAGAGCGCGTGGTGAATAGCTCCATGGAATTGGGTGGTAATGCACCGCTGTTGGTGCTGGACGATGCGGATTTTGATACCGCGGTGGAACAAACACTGGTGGCCAAAATTCGCAACGCGGGCGAGTCCTGCATTGCCGCAAACCGAATCTATGTCGCGCGTCAGCATTATCACGCGTTTAGTGAAGCGTTGGCGGCGAAAATGGGTGCGCTCGTCATGGGTGATGGCACGCAAGACGGTGTAGATATTGGCCCATTGGTTAATCGTGATACCCAAAAGAAAGTGGCGTCCTTAGTCGATGATGCCGTTGCAAAAGGCGCGAATTTGCTTACGGGTGGCGTACAGCCAAGTGGCGTGGGGTATTTCTATCCACCGACTGTGCTCAATGACATTCCTGACAATGCCGACATTCTGTATACCGAAATTTTTGGCCCCGTCGCCGTGATCATTCCGTTTGATGATGAGCAGGCTGCGATTGATGCTGCCAACAACACCATCTTCGGTTTGGCGGCTTATGTGATGTCCTCTGATACGGCACATGCCGTTTCCGTTGCCAAACAACTTGAAGCGGGTGTGGTGGGGATTAACAAAGGTGTGATTTCTGACCCAGCCGCGCCCTTTGGTGGCATGAAGCAAAGTGGCCTTGGTCGCGAAGGTGGCTATGTCGGTATCGATGAATTCACTGAAACCCAATACATCGGCCTTGATTGGCCCGGTTGTTCCCAATAAGCCAGGAGGCAGACATGGATATCATCATGCCCCAATTAGGGGAAACCGTGGCAGAAGGGGAAATTCTTCTGTGGCACAAAGCCGAAGGTGACGACGTCAAAAAAGGCGACGCACTGTTTGAAATTTCCACCGATAAAGTCGCGATGGAAGTGCCCGCGATGGAAAATGGGGTGCTGACCAAAATCATCGCTGGCGTTGGTGAAATCATCCCTGTGGGTGAGCCCGTCGCCGTGTTAGCTGTTGAGGGCGAAGAGGTAGCCGTTGCGAGCTCAGGTAACTCAAGTCGCGCGGCATCCTCGGAGACAGAAGTCGCTAAATCCGCATCGTCGAATGAAGCCAAGGCTGGGTCGAACGAGTCCAAAACCCGCTTACAAGGCGGAAATGGTTTGTTTTCGCCAGCAGTGAAATATCTCGCCGCCACAAATACAGTCGACTTGTCAGCGATCGCTGGCAGCGGCAAAGGTGGACGGATCACCAAGCGGGACATGCAGACGCACATTGAGCAATCCCCTGCTGACAATTCGCCAGCACGAGATGCAGAAGCTTTGGCTGCAATGGCAGAGCTATCACCGTCTGTGCGTCGTTTGGTGACAGAGCATAGTGTCGATATCAATCATGTTGATGGCACTGGCAGGCACGGGCGGATTACCGAGTCTGATGTTTTATCTTATCTTGATGGTGACGCTGCACCGGCTCCACGCGCAACGCAAGCCAGTCAGGCAAGTCCGGTTTCACCGTCGCCAATCTCGATTCAAGGAGAAGCGGTGCCATTTACGTTTGTGCGTAAGCAAATTGCGCGTCAAATGGTGTCATCGGTGCAAAATGCCGTGCATGTCGCGCAGGGGATGGAGATCAGTTTTGATGCGGTGGAAGATGTTAGGCAGGCACAAAAAGTGGCCTTCAAACAACGTTACGGTTGCAGTTTAACGCCGCTCGCTTTCATTGCCAGAGCTGTTGTGAAAGCGTTACAAGCGTTTCCACAGCTTAACGGACAAGTGGGTGCGGATAAGCTGGTACTGAGTGTACCCATCCATTTAGGTATCGCGGTGGACCTTAATCATCAAGGCTTGGTCGTGCCTGTTATTAAACATGCTGACACGATGAATGTGTCGGGATTAGCAAGACAGATTGCAGAGCTTGCCGCGAAAGCGCGTGAAAACCGTTTAACACCGGATGATATGAGTGGTGCAACCTACACGCTTTCTAACAATGGCGGTTCAGGTACCGCGTTTACCACGCCGATTATCAATCACCCTGAAATTGCGATTTTGTCTATCGACAGTATTGTTCGCAAACCCGTGGTGGTGAATGTGAATGGCAGAGAAACGTTGGGAATAGGCAGTGTGGGTATGCTGGTGCAATCGTTCGATCATCGGGCAGTGGATGGCGCATATTCTGGCGCATTCTTGCAGCAAGTGAAATCAATGATTGAGTCCCACGATTGGCAGGGCGAGCTCTAGGTCGAGGCTTCAATAGAGAAACGGTAACAAGCAAGGGTAACAAGAGAAATAACAAAGGGAGCGTGAGCTCCCTTTGTTGTGTCTAGCTTTCGGACACAAAGCCTTAAACTAACATTAGTGCTCGTGGTGGTGTGATGGCACGTAGTCAGGGTCAGTGTCACCGACCAGTGCTTCTGTGGTGAGCATTAATGCCGCGATGGAGCTTGCAGTTTGCAGTGACAATCGTGTCACCTTGGCGGGGTCTATCACGCCCATCTCCAGCATAGAACCAAATTTACCATTGGCCGCGTTGTATCCGAATTCGAAGGGTTGATTGCTGACTTTTTCAAGATAGACACCGGCATCGAGCCCTGCATTTTTCACAATCTGTCTAAATGGCGATTTCATTGCATCTAGCGCGATTTGCATACCTGCTTTTTCATCATCGCTCGTGGCATCGGGCAGGGCCATGGTTTCACAAACACGCAGCAGAGCAATGCCACCGCCAGGTACAATACCTTCTTCAATTGCCGCTCGGGTTGCGTGCAAGGCATCTTCAACGCGGGCTTTCTTTTCTTTGACTTCGGTTTCGGTGGCGGCCCCAACTTCGATCAATGCAATACCCCCTGATAAGCGGGCGCGTCGTTCGGTCATTTTCTGCATGTCATATTCAGAATCAGAGCTTTCGATTTCGGCGTTGATTTGTGCAATGCGATCAGCAATTCGCGCTTCAGTACCTAGGCCTTTGATTAAGGTAAACGAATCTTTAGAGAGTTCGATTTTTTCGACCTGACCAAAGTCATGCTCACTGATCTGAGCGACATCATGACCGGTTTCAGACGACATGACGGTAGCGCCAGTGAGTGCGGCAATGTCATGCAAAATCGCTTGACGGCGCGGGCCGAAACCGGGCGTTTTTACGGCAACGACATCTAACGTTTTACGCATGTGGTTAACAACGAGGGTAGAGAGGGCTTCACCTTCTACATCTTCTGCCATGACAAAAAGCGGTCGTTTTTGCTTGGCAGCAATTTCCATGGCAGGTACCACTTGATCAAACTGACTTAGCTTGCCATCAACCAGTAAGATCAATGGCATAGCATGTTCAACGCGCATTTTCCCTCTCACGTTGACGAAATGTGGTGAGAGATAACCGCGATCAAATTGCATGCCTTTTACCACGTGTAATTCGGTGTGAAAGCCTTTGCCTTCTTCAATAGTGACAACGCCATGCTCACCGACGGCACGAATCGCCTCGGCGACGATTTTGCCAATGCTGGTGTCATTGTTAGCAGAGATGGTGGCGACATGTTCAATGTCTGCTTCCTGATTGCAAGGTACAGCTTGGTCTTTCAGCGCTATCACAGCGGCTTGAATGGCTTTTTCGATACCGTGCTTAATATCGATGATGTTGTAGTTCGCCGCTTGAGCTTTGAACCCTTGATTAAGAATGGCTTGTGCAATCACGGTCGAGGTTGTCGTGCCATCCCCCGCTTCATCGTTGGCTTTCGACGCGACGGCACGGATCAACGATGCCCCCATTTCTTCCATTTGCCCTTTAATCGCGACTTTGCGTGCGACGGAAACGCCATCTTTGGTGATGATGGGCGGTTGGTCGAAATTGCGCATGACCACATTTCTCCCCTTGGGACCGAGCGTCACCTTTACGGCATCCGCCAAAAGGTTCGCGCCTATCAGTAAGCGCTTGCGTGCGTCTTCGCCAAATTCCAGATGATCTTGATGCATAGCTATCCCTCGCGTTGTTTCTTGTCATTTGTATCTATAACGTTAAACCTTTTGCAAACGTTTGCAATAAAATCGGCATTTTTTTGCAATAAATGCGCTTTCGAGGCTATTTGCACCGAAGTCGGTTTGTGATCAATATTGGGGTTTTGGAAGGAATATTTAATCTACAGAAACGGCGTGATGGGAGATATTTTCTCTTTTTAACAAGGTTATAGCAATAGGCTGTTAAATATACCTACTGCATGCTCTCAAAAATGAAGCAGGGTAGCCTATTTTTATCGTGCATTTCTTGTTCTATGCTTGTTGCTAAATGTAAATCATAAGTTAACGAAAATTCATTGCAAACGTTTGCTGTCAGCCTCAAGGGTAGGTGTTGATTAACAGCAAAATAAGGAGGGCAACTTGGATACATCGAGACTGGCGAAGAAACATGTGCTGATCACAGGGGCTGCGCGCGGCATGGGCGCAGCGATTGCAGAAAATTTTGCAGAGCAGGGAGCGAAAGTCTGTGTTGCTGACGTGAATCTTGATGGTTGTCAGGAGGTTGTTGATCGCATCAAAGCAAAAGGTGGCGAAGCGATAGCGGTGAAAATGGATGTGACAAAGCGCGCTGATATCGCAGCGGGCGTGAAAGCAACCGTCGATGCATTCGGTTCAATCAATGTGATGCTCAACAACGCGGGTATTAATAAGCCGATGATGTTCCTTGATATTACAGAGGAAAATTGGCAGCAAATCATGGATGTAAACGGATTGGGTTGTTTGATGGGCATGCAAGAAGCTGCCAAGCAAATGATCGTTCAAGGCCCAGAAGACGAGCCTTACAAAATCATCAATGTCGGATCCATTGTGTCTCGCATGGCATTTGATGACGTGGTGCCCTACTCATGCAGTAAGCATGCAGTGCTTGCCATGATCAATGGCGGCGCGAAGGCATTGGTGAAACACAACATTACAGTGAACGGCTATGGCCCTGGCGTGGTGCGTACCGAGCTTTGGGAGCAACTCGATAAAGATCTGGTCGCCATTGGTAAGTTTGAGAAGGCTGGTGAATCCATGGACACCTTGGCGCGAGAAATGATTCTTCTTGGCCGTTATTCCTACCCTGAAGATGTGCTCGGCACGGCCAGTTTCCTCGCAAGTAAAGACTCAGATTACATGACGGGTCAGCTCATCATGATTGATGGCGGCATGGTAATGCAGTAACAGGCCGGGAAGGTCTGTCGCAACTTGAAAGCACTCTCTCATTGGGTGCAACAGCAACGGAGCGGTAAGGATGAAAACAATCAGTAAAACCTTGTTAGGTCTGATGATTACGGCAAGTGCAACAGCAGTCAGTGCCAAAGATTTGGTCATTGGTATTACGCAGAACAATGTTGGTGTTGATTCATACCAAACCACCTATGAAAAAGCGTTTAAGGAAGCCGCCGGAAACACGGAAGGTGTGGAAACGGTGGTTTTGGATGCTGGTGGTGATGTCGCGCGCCAAATCGCACAGATACAAGATCTCATCCAACAGAAAGTGGACGTGATTATTATCTGGCCAACCAATGGTAAAGCGGTGGTGCCTGCTATTCGTAAAGCGAAGCAGTCGGGTATTCCGGTTGTTGTCACCAACTCCAATGTGGCAGAGGAAGGCCAACAGTTTATTGAATCGTTCTCTGGGCCAAACAACATTGTTCAAGGTGCGTATTCTGCCGAGATGATGTGTGATGCATTGGGTGGTAAAGGCGAGATCGTGCAAATTTCCGGTCAGCCAGGCTACACAACAGCTATCGAGCGTCAGACAGGGTTTGAAGACAGGCTGGCTGTTGCGTGTCCTGATGTGAAAATCATGGAAACACAACCGGGTGATTGGAACCGTGAGAAGTCACAACGCGTGATGGAAAATTTCCTGACCAAGTATGACAACATCGACGGCGTCTATTCCGGTGATGACAACATGGGCGTAGGCGCACTAAATGCGGCGAAAGCGGCAGGGCGTGAAGGTATTGCGTTTATCGGTGCCACTAACTTTGCGGTTGGCTATGAAGCCATGGGTCGTGGCGAGTACTGGGGATCGGTTTACCAGTCACCGGTAGATGATGCGGAAAACGCATTGGCGACGGTCATTGCTATCGCAAATGGCGAAGAAGTGCCGAAACTTAACTACTTCGATACGCCTAAAATTACGCAAGAGAACATGGCTAATTTCACCAAGCCTGTTTTCTAAAAAGCGTATCGCCTCTTTACTCTTACGTGAGAGCGTTAATGTTGACGAAGAGTACAGAGGCGTTGTTCTGCTTCTTTTGGCCTTCTTCCATATTACATGGTGAGAAAGGCACCTTTCAGCAAGGATTGCGACGCTCTCTCTACTCATCAAGGGATATGTATATGGCTTCAGGATCTCCAACTGATGCTGCCAAAAAGGGTGGTGCGGTAGACGGTAAAACGCAAGCATTCTCAGTGAAAACGCTGATGGCGCGACATGGTATTTTAGTTGCGTTTTTTATGTTTATCGTTGCGTTTTCACTTTCATCTGACCGATTTCTCAGCACGGATAATTTTATGACGGTGGTTCGTCAGGCGTCTATCGTTGGCACGATTGCGCTCGGTGTGACCATCGTTGTTATTGGCGGAAACCTTGACCTTTCGGTCGGTTCGCTACTTTCTTTCTCCACCGTTCTGGTGGTTGATTTACACGATAAGGTCGGACCTGGGCAAGCAATTTTACTGATGTTCCTCTTTACGCTTCTGGTCGGCGTGGTGAATGGCTTTTTGGTTGGCTATTTGCGGCTTAACTCGCTCATTGTCACTCTGGGCATGCTCTCTGCAATACAAGGCTTAACCTTGATTTACACCGGTGGGCAGAACGTGGATATCGCGAATCAAGAAGACACCTGGTTTGCGTTGTTCGGACGAGGTTTTCTTGGACCCATCGCGGTGCCTATCATCATCTTTTTAGTGTTCGCAGTGATCTATGAATTGCTGTTAAAGCGCACCGCTTATGGGCGAAAGATCTTTGCTGTGGGCGGTAACCCTATCGCCACTGCGTACTCAGGCATTCGTCGTAACAAACTGGTATTCAGTACCTATCTCTTGTCGGCTTTTTCGACAGGCTGCGCTGCACTCATCTTGGGTTCGCGGGTCATGGGTTCACAAAATAACGTGGGGCAGGGCTATGAATTGCTCGTACTTGCAGGCGTTATTTTGGGGGGAACCAGTTTGTTAGGCGGCTCAGGCAGCATCACTAAAACCGTGATTGGTGTATTGATTCTGGGCTTTATTCAGAACGGCTTACTGCTACTGGGCTTCCCTTATTACGCGCAATGGCTCGTGACATGGGCAGTGATTATTCTTGCTGTTTGGCTCGATGTGGGCACGAAACGCGGCAGTTTCTTCACCAAATTTTGACGGAAAGCCGAAGGAGATTAAACGATGGATAGAATTGTCCGCTTTCTGAAAACGCAACCTATATGGATATTCGTTGTGTTTTGTATTGTGTTGTTCAGCTTTTCGTCAGAATACTTTTTTGATATCACCAATTTTCAAAACATCTTGATACAAACCTCCACGATTGGCTTTATCGCCCTTGGGATGACGGTGGTGATGATCAACGGCAACATTGATCTGTCAGTCGGTGCTGTCGTGGCATTGTCGGCCAGCCTTGCCATTGAACTGCAAGGCTCGATCGGTATACCCGCGGCAGTTCTGATTGCGCTGGCGTCAGGCGCTTTGCTTGGGATGCTAAATGGGGTGATTGTTTGGAAGACGGGGGTGGATGCATTCATTGTGACCTTGGGTGCCATGATTGGCGTGCGCGGTTTGGTGTTTGTTTACACCGGCGAGCAATCTTTCTATGCCAGCGATTTTGCCTATTCAGATTTTGGTTCAAGTTCGGTGTTTGGTTTTCCAACGTTGGCGCTACTGTTTTTGGTCGCTACGTTAATTATGCACTTCGTCATGAAGTACACCGTTCATGGGCGCAATAGCTATGCCGTGGGCGGAAACCGAAAATCTGCGATTGATGCAGGGATAAGAGTTGGCCCTCACATGATGATTAACTTCATGCTGGTGGGTTTCTTTGCTGCACTTGCAGGTGTGACGCTTTCCACCCAAATGGGCGCGTCGACACCCAACCTTGGGCGTGATTTCGAGCTTTGGACAATCACCGCGGTTGTACTTGGCGGAACCCGTCTAACTGGGGGCGCGGGCAGTATCATGGGAACGCTCGGAGGCGTACTTGCTATCGGCATTTTGAGAAACGGGTTGAATCTGCTTCAAGTTCCCGCGTTCTACGTGCTGGTGATCATGGGCTCGATACTTATTCTTGTTCTCTTTATCGATAAGAAAGTTAACCAAACTGAGCGTGGAGGCGTAAGCGCATGAATATGACAGCAAAGACAAACGCTGAAGCCGCTTCACCATCAGTCGCACCGACGCTGGAATTGAAAAATATCAAAAAGGTGTTTCCTGGTGTGGTTGCTCTGAATGGCGTGAGTTTTGATATTCGAGCAGGTGAAGTGCATGCTTTGCTGGGAGAAAACGGCGCGGGTAAATCAACCCTAATGAAAGTGATGTCCGGCATTTATCAGGCAGAAGAAGGCGATATTCTGATTGATGGCGAGGTGGTCACGCTTAAAACCCCGATGGATGCTAAACACCACGGCATTTTGATGATCCACCAAGAGTTATCGTTGGTGGAAGACATGACGGTGGCTGAAAACATCTTCCTTGGCATGATGCCCACCAAGTTGTTTGGTGTGGTGGATTACACCAAGCTTCGCGCGCGCGCCGCAGAAATTCTCGAACGTTTGAATTGCGATTTTGGGCCTGATGATCAGGTTTCGTCGTTGACCATTGCTAAAAAATACATGGTGGAAATTGCGCGTGCTTTGGTGTTCACACCCAAAATCGTGATTTTTGATGAACCAACGGCATCGCTGACAGACTATGAAAAAGTCGTGTTGTTTGAGGTGATCAAAGAGCTTCAGGCTCACGGTGTGGGCATTGCTTATATTTCTCATCGAATGGAAGAAATCTTCGCCATTTCTGACCGCTTATCCGTGCTGCGAGACGGCGAATACCGTGGCACTTTGATCACAAAAGACACCAATGAACCGGAAGTGACGGCGATGATGATCGGCCGTGAACTTGAAACGGGCAAAGTGGTTCAAATGGCGGCAGGTGGCGATATACGCCTGGAAGTGGAAGGGTTGTCGCTTGAGCGTCACTATCAAGATATTTCGTTTAAGATCCGTGAAGGCGAAGTATTGGGTATGTATGGGCTGGTTGGCGCTGGGCGTACTGAAATCGCAGAAACCTTATTCGGTTTGCGTCAGCCTGATTCCGGCACTATTCGATTCGAAGGCCAAGAAACAGTAATCAACGACAGCCAAAAAGCGGTAGCGCTTGGTATTGCCTTGGTGCCGGAAAACCGCAAAGAACAGGGCTTGGTGTTGGCCATGAGCTGTCAGGACAACATCACCATGGCGCAGCTTGATCGTGTATCTGTTATAGGGTGGCTGCTCGAAGGTAAAGAGAGCTCGGTATATAAAAAGTATGCCGATCAATTGTCCATCAAAGCGCCCGATGGCAGCTATCCCGTCGGTAACCTCAGCGGTGGTAACCAACAAAAAGTGGTGATCGGCAAGTGGCTGTCGATTCATCCTAAAGTCCTCATTCTTGATGAACCAACACGCGGCATTGATGTGGGCTCCAAATCAGAAATTCATGCCCTGATCCGAGAGCTGGCACGATCTGGTCTCGCTGTTTTGGTGATTTCTTCGGAAATGCCAGAAGTGCTGAATGTCAGTGATCGAATCCTCGCAATTTATGAAGGGAAAGTGATGGAAGAGTTTACGGCTGAAACGGTCACCGAGAATCGATTGGTCACCGCCATCACAGGTCAAACGGCCGAAGCGAAAAGCAATCTCAGTTAACGCTAAACGCTAGGTTTCAAATCAGTTCGTCAACAATTCAGTTCGACAACTTAGTACATAGGTATCGCATGCACATTGGCTTTATTGGATTAGGCCGGATGGGGTGGCTGATGGCCGCCAATCTGGCTCGCCAAGGCGTTCGCCTGTCGGTTTGGAACCGAAGCGAAGACAAGTCCCGCTCACTCACAGATGCATTTCCGAATGTGATAGCAGCGAAAACACCTGTTCAAGTGGCGTCGACCTGTGATGTGGTGTTTACCATGCTTGCCAATGATGACGCGGTGAAATCGGTATATTTGGATGAACAAAATGGCTTGGCGGCGATAACGGTTCAACACGCTACCCATTGGGTGGAAATGAGCACCATCAGTCCCGCGTTATCAGAAGAACTTTCAGACTTTGCCAAAACAAAAGGCGTTAACTACATCGATGCTCCAGTTTCCGGCAGTGTAAACGCGGCCGAAGCGGGTGAGTTGGTTTTTATGTTGGGTTCAGATAATGCCGTGCCAGAGCGTGTTCAACGCTGTTTTTCGATCATGGGTAAAGCGCAGTTTTTGCTAGGCAGCGCAGGCAGGGGACACGCGGCCAAGCTTCTCATTAACAGTGTGATTCACAGCCAGAATCAGATTGTAGGAGAAATTTTAGCCTTGGCCGCTTCTTGTCATGTTGATCAGAAAATGCTGATGACGTTGTTGGGAGAAAGTGCGGCGGGTTCGCCCATGATTCGATTTCGAACACCACTTTACCTTGGCGAAAGTGACGCTGTCACCTTCGCGCTTCACTTAGCAAAAAAAGACATGGCACTTGTGGCGGATATGGCAAAGCAAAATGATTGGTCGCTGGCGCAAATCAAGACGAATTTGCAGCAATTGGAAGCGGCAGAAGAGCAAGGTTGGGGTGAAAGAGACATGGCGGCTATCGCCCCGTTCTTGGCGAGCCAAAAGAATCAATAACTGTGTGTAATAAGGAAAAGGCGATGGCAAAGAAAGCGGCGTTGTTTGTGGGTGGTTGGGAAGGACATACACCAACGGTATTTTGTGATTGGGCAACACAACTGCTAGAAGAGGAAGGTTTTGATGTCACGTCATATGCCACGTTCGAACCCTTGTTAGACCCTGAAGTGACTGCCTCACTAGACCTCATTGTGCCTATATGGTCTAGCGCCCGAAGTAGCCATCAGGATGAATTTGGCAATATTACGCGTGAGCAAGAGCAAGCATTGTTGAATACGATTGCAGCAGGTTGTGGCATCGCGGGTTGGCACGGACATATGGGCGACGCCTTTCGCGACCATCCGACCTACCATTTCATGATTGGTGGCCAATTTGTTGCCCATCCTCCAGGCTGGCCGGACAACCCAATTCCGTCTGATGATTTCGTCGATTATCGCGTCACGTTCACTAAAAATGACGACCCATTCATGACGGGGTTAGAAGATTTCGATATTCATGGCGAGCAATATTACATGCTGGTTGACCCAAGCAATGATGTTCTCGCCACCACGACTTTCTCTGGGGACTACCTGCATTGGATTGAGGGTACTGTTATGCCCATCGCATGGCGTCGCCGCTGGGATCAAGGAAAGGTATTTTACTGCTCGATAGGCCATACCGTGGAAGAATTGCAACAGCCTATGGTAGACAAATTGATGCGCAAAGGTTTTGTCTGGGCGGCTAGGTAGTTAGATATATCTAGGCCTAGATCGAAACAGCCACTGAACTCTTCAGTGGCTGTTTGTCGCTGGGTAAGAGCAATTGCGATATACACTTTAGATTGACTTGTTTACTGCTGCTTCTTGCTTGTCATTTTCTTTGATGTTCCAGGCATTTCTTTGCGGGATCTTTTGGTCATGTACTGTGCTGGTGGCGACCTGATTTCGGCCACTGCGTTTGGCACGATAGAGCAGAGAATCTGCCTTATCGAATACATCAGAGAACGACAAGTTAGAGGCTAAAGGGCTGACTAATAATGCACCTACTGAAATAGTGACTACGGTGCGCTCGGAAGCATGAGGAATAGCGAGATCTTCAACGCTACTGCGCATTCGTTCTGCAACCGTTTCAAGCGCACTGGCATTTTCAATTTGAAGCAGAGCGACAAACTCTTCGCCGCCAATTCTGAAACACAAGTCGTCTTTGCGTAATGCGCTTAAAATGGCGTTTGCGGTGGACTTAATCACGACATCACCGCGTCCATGTCCGAAGGTGTCATTAAATGCTTTGAAATGGTCAATATCACAAACAACAATGCCAAAAAGCTTATTTTCGGCACGTGTTGCTTGGAAAAAAGCGTCGGCATGTTCCGTATAGCTGTGGCGTCCTGCTAGCCCAGTGAGCGCATCAGTATCCGATTGATGCCGCAATATCTTCATTTGTGTTTGGGCTTTGAGGGTTAGCGTGTGAAGACCACGAGCCAGCACGCCAATCTCATCATTGCGGCGAAGCTCCTCGAGATCCGAGATATCGAGGTGTTCGATGTCGTGGTCTATTCGTTTAGCTAGCCTACTTAGTGGTGCAACCAACCAATGTGTGACGCCGATAATCAGCAATAGAGAAACACACAATGCCACAAAGGCTTCAATGGCTAAGGTGATAAATATCTGCTGCTTAAGAGTGAACAGATTAGCAGCATCAAACACCGCCCAAACATGACCGCCATTTTTGTTGATCAGTGGCAATTGTACGATCAGAACCTCATCCTCTTGGTGAAGCTGAAACGCTTTTTCTGAATGGCTAGAAGGAGGCCAGCGTGGCGTAAACGATGATGATAGACGCGTACTTTTTTGCAGAGCGTCCAGGTCATCAACTGTTTTGTTGAGTACGAAATTCAGTTTTCTATTTCTCACCTTGTCTTGATTTTCGGGATTATCAAGCGCAGCCATCAGCGTGTTTTTTCGTGTTGAAACGTCGTTGATCTCATCTTGCGTGACATCCGTTCGCCACACTGTCATGTGCTCTCGTGAATAGCGCACACTGACGGAGTTTTCGCTGTAATCTGATTTCCCCTGGATGTCGAGAAACAACAACTCTCCAATATTAAAGAGTGCTTCATTTTGAGAGGGCATCATTAGGTTGGCATAATTTCGGCCTGCGACTGCGGCGGAAAAGTCACGGACCAGAGGCGTCAGCGTGCGCTCGGCCCGTTCGTTGGCATAGTTAACTCGGCTTTCCCATTCACTTTGATAGCGCGAGGCGCTCATCCCAGCGATAAGCACTAGCACCAACATCAGATGAGAAACAAAGAGAAGCTGATTTATCGTAAATCTTTTTAGCACTCAAAAATCCAAATCAAAGGGGAACGGTTAACTGAAATTACTCATAAAGAGAAGAGACAGGCTCCGTGCAGGTGCCGTTTATACATATGTCTTTGTAAGTATCATGACAACTTTGACAAAAGGCAGACTCTAAGGAGGAGTGCATGCTGCTGATGTCTTCACCTTTTCGGTTGTAGCTACCATAAAGGGCTAATCCGCCAAAGTGCTCTGTTACCCAGATAATTCCCTGTGCTTCAGACACGGCAATCACTGTCGGCCCATCGCTATAAGGGCCATGGGTTTTGTATTCTTCAAGTTTCTTGGGATTCACGCGGATAGTGAGAGGCGAGCCTTGACCATCATTGATCCATGAATATGCTCTTACGGATTCTTGCATAAACAAAGAGGCGTCAGGGGGGAGAACGGTATCCGCTGGGAGATTCATGGATTCTTTAACAACGGGCCAGTCTTCCCAGCCGTTTGGGTAACTAGCAATTGAATCTGCGAATACTGAGCTGCTAAACAACAGCGTGAATAAAAAAGTAAAATATCGGCGAGCCGAAAACAACATAAGTAAATTCCATTTTAGTAACAACATTTAGCGTCTTGGTGACCAAGTCTCATTTATGATAATTGTTACGATGGGGGTGTCACAATAAAATCCTTCAATAATGCGGCGTTGCAACAGGTCTAATCAAGAATTGCAGACATGACGACAACAAATCTTCAGTCCCCAGTGCCTCTTTGTCACTTCGCGACATCTCCGGCTGACTCATTGTTGATTCAGCAGGTTAATCTCGACATTTAACGGATCATGGCCATCTATACTCTCGTTGATTTCATTGCTCTGTTTTTTCGTTATTGTTTGCGGAGAAAACATTGAATGTCGATTTTCAGGGAGGTTTGATGAACACACTGCTTTGCCCGCTTGTTATGTCGGCGCTCATCGCGCCCATAATCTTGATATCTCCAACAGTGCAAGCATCTGAAAATGTGTTTTCAGCGCACAGAGATAACTACTTGTTGCCGTACTACAAAGAATCCAACGTTAATCAAGCGCGGTTTGCTCCGTTGAACCCTAACGATAGCGAAGCAAAGGATACCTTTGTGCAATTCCAGTTCAGTGTGAAGTATCGGATTTTGAGGTTTGAAGATGATGGGCTGTATATGGCTTATACCCAGCGCTCAAACTGGGAGGCTTATGATAGCTCAGCCTATTTTCGCGACAGTAATTACAACCCAGAACTCTTCTATCAAATGAACATCGCTCCGTGGCAATTTTCGCTGGGGGCTGAACATGAGTCGAACGGAGCAGGGGGTGACAATGAAGTTAGTTGGAATCGAGCTTACGTTGATATCAAGCGCAACTTTGATTGGGGCTATATCCGATTCAAACCCTGGTTTAGGTTTGGCAGTGTGAGCTATAACCCGAATATCACAGACTATCTTGGCTATGGCGAAACAGAACTGGGATGGCGTCCCACTGAGAATCAAGAAGTAAAGGTACTTTTTGGCAACTTATTTGCTAAAGACTTAGATCGCGGATACTACCGGCTGAGTTGGAATGTCCCAATCTATCAAGGGTTGCGCGGATACATGAAAGTCGAAACGGGCTACGGGCTAACCATTTCCAATTACAACTTCAAAGAGAGTGCTTATGGCATGGGTGTGGCGTTCAACTTTTAAACGTTAGATCGAGCAAGAAATTGCTCTCTGGGCAAGAATTGGCTCATTGCTGAGCAATTATTTGCTCGAATTAAGTGATCCGATGACTATAAGATTTTGAAAATAAAACAATTAAAAGATGGATCACTTTTTGCATTATCTAGCTTGCTAACCAGCAGAATTTGTTTTTAACACACAGTGTCATTATAAGGATTAATCGTCATGGGAAATGCAGTCGTTTTAGGTAACATCGGCACCGATCATGACGGGTTCCACCCATCACCTGTAATCTCCGCATCGCCAGATGTGAAGGTCGATGGCATCCCTCTCGCTCGACAGGGCGATGCGCTAGCACCTCACGATAAGCCGAAAAACCCGCCCCATGGAAGAAGCATTTCTGCTGGCTCTCCAACGGTATTTGCAAACGGAAAGCCTGTTGCTCGAACAGGGGATGCGGTGGGTTGTGGTGGTGTGGTGATTGGTGGTGGTACGGTAAATATTGGTTAAAGCTATATCCCCAAAAATTCCCACTGAACAAGCACATTGAAAGTGCTTAGATATTTGATAATCACAACATGTTAAGTTTTTTGCATGTAAATAGCGGGTCATTGAACAGTGCTAGTTTGACATTAGTAAACGCCTTATATGATTTATCCCTCACTTCAAACTATTCACACCACTCATGATAATCTAATCTTTCATTACTAATGGATGATAAAAGCATTATTAATTAGGTTTTTCTAATTTATTTAAAATTCAAAGTTGTCAGTATATTAATGTGTGATCTGTCAGTTTATAAGTATTAATTTTATCAAAAATGACACTCCTGTATTGTCTATGTAAAATATCGACGGGGATCGTGTTTGAATATTTTTCTGTGCAAATTTTTGCAAAATACCTTGTGGTTGAACGTGAACATGTCTCATGATGTCTCTCAAGGACGAATAAAGAAGTTAATATTACGCTTAGTGTTCTTAATGAATGCTTTATGAAACAAATAAAACTATAAAAATGCTGTCTCCCCTGGCCGTTTTGAACGTTACCATTGAGATTGATAGCGATAAAAATTGAAACGTTGGTTAGCAAAGTTCTACGGTGGTACTAGTAAATACTGATGATGGCGATTTATTTCGATAACCTTGATGTTTTTGTCTTGCATTGATCGTGTGATTCAAGGTTTTTGATTGATTTTTATCATCTTTTTCCTCCCTCCCCCCTGATGTTCTCTGCTTTAAATGACAATTTTGCCTTAATTTCACGTCTCAAATGACTTGCGTTTGAGTGATATTTTTCTGGTTCTAATAATTTTATTAGTTGCATATTTTTATTTTTGAAACAAATGACACAAGTTGTGAATGACTTTGATTTTGCTGATTTTCATTAATGAATGTTAGCGCGTCGAAATACAGCAACGTCTGAGTTGCATACATCTCTACAATGTAAAGGAGAGTAATAAGATGGCGAAAGAGGGAAGTGTTGCACCTAAAGAACGTATTAATATTAAATACGTTCCTGCAACGGGTGATGCTCAATCGGAGATCGAACTTCCGTTGAAAATGGTCGTTTTAGGAGACTTTAAAGGTCACCCGGAAGACACTTCAATTGAAGAGAGAGAGGCGGTTTCTGTTGATAAAAATAATTTCACAGCGGTTATGCGAGAGAGCGATCTTTCTTTAACCACGTCTGTACCAAATGTCATGACAGAGGAAGAAGGACAAGAACTTCCTGTTGAATTGTCATTCAAGTCTTTGGCCGATTTCTCGCCAGACGCAATTGCCAATCAAGTACCCGAACTTAAAAAGCTCGTTGAGCTTCGTGAAGCGTTGGTCGCATTGAAAGGCCCTCTTGGAAATATTCCTGCTTTTCGTGGTCGCCTTCAGGAGCTTTTGGCCTCTGAAGATTCGCGCGAAAAGCTCCTCGCTGAATTGGATCTGGTAAGCGCTGAAGAACAGCCAGCTTCCGATGCTTAACTAACGCAGAAGAGAAAAGGATTTTGTTAATGTCCGTACAAGAGAAAACGCTGGAGAGTTCTGTCAAAGAAAGTGGCAGTCTACTCGACGAAATCATGGCGCAAACCCGACTAGCACCTAGCGAAGAAGGCTATGATATTGCTAAAAAAGGTGTTGCTGCGTTTGTTGAGAATCTGATCGGTTCTGATAAAGAGCAAGAGCCTGTAAACAAAGCGCTCGTCGACCAAATGCTGGTTGAACTAGACAAGAAAATCAGCGCGCAAATGGACGTCGTTCTACACAGCCAGCCTGTGCAGGAAATGGAGTCTGCTTGGCGTGGTTTGAAGCTGCTGGTAGATCGCACAGATTTCCGTGAAAACATCAAAATTGAAGTGCTGCATGCGACTAAGCAAGAGCTGTTAGATGACTTCGAATTTGCACCTGAAACAACCCAGTCTGGCCTTTATAAGCACGTATATTCCGCCGGTTATGGCCAATTTGGTGGTGAGCCAGTGGCAGCATTGGTGGGTAACTATGCGTTTACACCATCTACGCCAGACATGAAATTGCTCCAATACGTTGGTTCAGTTGGCGCCATGGCGCACGCGCCATTCCTGTCTTCCGTTTCTCCAGAGTTTTTCGGCATTGATTCATTTGAAGAACTGCCAAACCTGAAAGACGTAGCGGCTACTTTTGAAAGCCCTCGTTACACCAAGTGGCGTGCGTTGCGTGAATCAGAAGATGCTCGCTATATCGGTCTAACTGCTCCACGTTTCCTGCTTCGTGTTCCTTACGATCCAGTCGAAAACCCAATCACGTCATTCAACTATCGTGAAAACGTTAGCGAATCACACGAAAGCTACCTTTGGGGTAACACCGCGTTTGCATTGGCATCTCGTTTGACTGAGAGCTTTGCAAAATACCGTTGGTGTCCGAACATTATTGGTCCTCAAAGTGGCGGTGCAGTGGAAGATTTGCCAGTACACCTGTTTGAATCTTTGGGCGCTCTGCAAGCGAAGATCCCAACAGAAGTGCTAGTGACTGACCGCAAAGAGTATGAATTGGCCGAAGAAGGCTTCATTTCACTCACTATGCGTAAAGGCAGTGACAACGCAGCATTCTTCTCTGCTAACTCGATTCAAAAACCGAAAGTGTTCCCGAACACGAAAGAAGGCAAAGAAGCAGAAACCAACTACAAGTTGGGTACGCAGCTGCCTTACATGATGATCATCAACCGTTTGGCGCACTACATCAAAGTGCTTCAACGTGAGCAGATCGGTTCGTGGAAAGAGCGTCAAGACCTTGAGCGTGAGCTTAACACTTGGGTTCGTCAGTACGTGGCAGATCAGGAAAACCCACCGGCAGAAGTTCGCAGCCGTCGTCCGCTTCGCGCAGCGAAAGTAGAAGTGATGGATGTCGAGGGTAATCCAGGTTGGTACCAAGTGTCTTTGTCTGTGCGTCCGCACTTCAAATACATGGGTGCAAACTTCGAGTTGTCACTAGTAGGTCGTTTGGATCAGGCGTAATCGATGGCCATCCCAGATGCAGATGACATCGCGTACGGCGTCAGCTTCTTCCAACGGCTAGAAGCTGATGCGCCGCAACGCTCTGTTACACAAGGCCCTGAAGCTGCCGACGTGCTCGAGTCGTTGAAACACAATGTTTCGAATCTGCTAAACGCGCGCATTGGGGAATCCCTCAGTGCGCCCGATTTAGGCCTGATTGATTTTAATGATGCATCGCTGAGTTCACACGATCTTGCGTTGCAAATACGGCGAGCGATTCGTCGGTGTATCGAAACGTATGAACCCCGTATCCAGAGCATGGACATCAATGTTCTACCAGATAACGGTTCACCGCTTAACTTGCGGTTTCAGATTAATGCGTCGGTCAATTTAGGTGCTATGCACCGTAATGTGCAAATTGACCTGCTTTTGGATAGTAATCGAAAATACAGGGTAGTGTAGGTGTCAAGGAATCGATATTTCAGGGATGAGCTTGCTTTCCTCAGAGAGCAGGGACTCGAGTTTACCGAAGTGTATCCGCAGCTCGCCCGTTTTCTCAATAGTCGTAATACCGATCCCGATGTCGAGCGTTTGCTTGAGGGTTTTGCCTTCCTGACGGGAAGACTTCGCCAAAAGGTCGAAGACGAATTTCCGGAACTGACGCACTCCATTATCAATATGCTGTGGCCTAACTACTTGCGTCCGGTACCCAGCATTAGCATTGTTCAATTTTCTCCAGACGAAAAAGCCTTAACGTACGGTCAAACCATTGCGAAGGGAACGCAGTTAGATGCCAACCCTGTTTTTGGCACCGTTTGTCATTTTCGCGCCTGTCGTGACGTGAGCATTTATCCACTTCGACGTAACAAAGTCAGCACTGTTCACACGCGTGAAGCGTCTTTGATCGACGTTGATATGAAAATTCTGGGTGATCAGAAGGCAGGGCAAATAGGCCTACAGTCTCTTCGTTTCTTCTTGGGCGGCGAAACTTACAGCGCTGAAATGCTGTACCTATGGCTCAGTCACTATCTCGAAAAAGTGGAAGTGGTTGCCGGTGACAAAGTGGTTACCTTACCCAAAAGTGCGTTTAGGGCGGTTGGATTTGATGGTGACGATGCCATTCTTCCGTACCCTAAAAATGTGTATGAAGGGTATCGAATTCTGCAGGAATACCTTTCATTTCCTGAAGCATTTCTCTTCTTTGACGTTAAAGATCTTGGGCGCTACGTACCCGCTGATGTGGAAGGACGTTTCACCCTGCGTTTTAGCTTTTCGAAAACTTTGCCGCCAGATGTGCGCGTGAAAGATGAAACGTTTGAGCTTAACTGTACCCCTGTCATTAACTTGTTCACTCATGATGCTGATCCGATTGATCTGAATGGGAAAAGTGCCGAATACAAAATCACGCCTTCAAGTCGTTACACGGCGCACTACGAAATTTTCAGCGTCGACACGGTGCAAGGGTGGCAAGAAAACAATATTGGTCGTATCCGCGGCCAAATCAGAAACTACACGCCTTTTGAGAGCTTCCAGCACGAGATCGAACGTGCACGTAATCGCAAGGCGCTCTATTACCGAGTACGAGTAAAAGACAGTATTCACAATGATGGTTTTGATCACCATATTTCGTTTGTCCGCAGCGACGAAACGGAATGCACAGATTTTAGCGAAGCCATTTCGTTGTCGTTGACCTGCACTAACCGACAACTCCCGATGGAGTTGGGTAAAGGCGATATTTGTGTGCCAACAGATTCCTCACCAGCCTATGCCAGTTTCAGCAATTTGACCGAACCAACCGCGCCAATGCGTCCGATGTTGGACGGCACATTGTTGTGGACATTGATTTCGAATCTGTCTTTGAACTACCTGTCCTTGCTGTCGAAAGATGCGCTGTCGTCTGTTTTACGCGCCTATGATTTTCGCGCCTTGGTGGACAGGCAAGCTGAGCGTGTTTCCCGTCATCGACTCGATGGCATTGTCGAGATCAATTCTGCACCCGTTGAAAAACTCATTCGTGGGTTGCCCGTGCGCGGTCTTCGCTCCGAAATTACCTTGTCACAAGCGTGTTTTGGATCAGAAGGCGAGCTCTATATCTTTGGCACCGTGTTGAGCCGATTTTTCTCACTCTACGCCAGCATCAATTCATTTCACGAACTTGTCGTGATTAACGCAGATAACCAGGAAAGGTACACATGGGGACTACAGAACGGTCAACAGCCGCTGATCTAGCGACTTCCGTTGCTCCCGATGTGCCTGACGGGATGGGGAGTGACAACGACGCAGGCATGCTGCCCAAAAATGTCCGTGGTTATAACTTTTATCAGTTGGTCGAGCTGCTGCATAACATCAGCGATCTTGACCCAGAAGACGAAGCATCAACATCAAGCAAACTGCTCTTTAGTGCAAACCCTGGGTTGGGTTTCGCAGCCAGTGATGTCACGGCACTTGATGCCGTAGCGGGGGATCGCTTGCGTCTTGAAACCACTTTTTTTGGCATGAGCGGCGCGCAGTCACCGCTCCCAGGATTCTTTCTTGAAGACATTCTGACAGAAAGCGAAGAGACCGGATTAAGAAAGCCTTTTTTGGACTTCTTTAACCACCGCTTACTCACACTGATTTATCAAATTTGGCGAAAGTACCGTTACTTCATTCGCTTTCGTGAAGACGCGTCAGATGGCTTTTCGGCGCAGTTGTTTGCGTTAGTCGGATTGGCGGATGAGAACCTTCGCGGAGACACGCCGATCAACTGGTGCAAGATGCTTTCTTATGCCGGCGTATTGGCGGGAAGAAGCCGTTCACCGCAAGTGGTTTCTGGGATTATTTCCCACTGCTTTGATCTTGAAGATGTCTCGATTCGCCAATGGGAATTGCGCCATGTTGATATCCCAGAAGATCAAAAAATGCGCTTAGGGGCGGCGAATGCCTCCATCGGTGTGGATTCGGTCATTGGCAGTAAAGTCGGAGACAGAAGCGGGAAATTCGTTATTTGTATTAACGGCTTAACCCAAGCACGGTTTCGTGATTTTTTGCCATCAGGTAAAGAATATCTGCCGCTGATCACCTTAGTTGAATTTGTTTTGCGTGAGCAGATGGCATTCGACTTAGAGCTCGGTATTAAGCCAGATGAAGCTCCACCCATGCAATTAAATCACGCCAAACCTGCATCACTGGGTTGGTCATCGTTTACGGGCGTGGCGGACAAGCCCCGCATTGTGCGTATCCAAATCAGGCAATAGAGGGACCTATGTCACAACAGTATTCCGACAGTGAAATTGAACGCCCAGAGCCCGCACAGCAGGCGACGTTGGTCGTGACCAATACGCAACATCTTGAAGCAGGTTTGTCGGCCACACACACGTTTTCACAAGCGGGCGGGTCGATGGGCGCAAGCCCTGCGGATGATTGGCACCTTCGAGACCGTGAAGGGCGAGTATTTTCACACCACGCGGAGATTGTCGAAACGGACGGCAAGCTGTGTCTGCTTGATGTGCGTGGTGCGAGCTACATGAATGGCGCAACCATACCTGTTGGCGCAGGAAAGTCGGCGCGTTTAAACGACAACGACATGGTGTTGATTGGTCCCTATCAAATACGTATTCACCTGACCAAAGCGGGTGAAGGTATCACCACGGGTCAGCATGGTTTGGAGAACGTGTTTCTTCATCAACATCGTGCCGAAGACATTGGCTCCGATGCCAAAGATACAGATGGCGACATGGGTGAAGATGACGTGGTTGACGATCCGCTTGCAGCATTGGACGCCATACAGATAGCCAATGACGCTGGGATTGACCCTTTGAGCGATCAGAAAGAAAAGCCGACAGCGAATCAAGAACGTGAAGACTATTTGCTGGCGCGGGACACGGAATGGCATGGCAGCGAAAAGACCGTCCATGCCGACAGCGAATACGAAATGAGTTCAGCAATAACCCTGAAAAAGACTTTAACCAACGAGGATTCCCTTATGGATGACAAAACTCTTGAGCGCCTAGAACGAGAAGTCGGGCGAGACTACGCAAAGCAGGATGCTACCGACAACGTTTATAGCGAACAAGCGTTTACTGGTTATTCCAGCGGTGAATACGGTGAAGGTATATCACCGGATGACACCAACCACTTAGTGGTTGGCCCTCTGATGCGTGGCCTAGGCACGCAAGCAGGTAACACCAACAACATGGCAGAGATGCAAGCCTTGTCAGAAGAGCTTGGCGCATCGCTTCAATCTGCCATTCGTGGCTTGTTAGACCTGCATGGTCAAGTGCAAGAAAGCCGTTACGGCATGATGAGCAAAAACCTCCAACCCATCGAAGATAACCCGCTGCGTTTGGGGCTGTCTTATGAAGACACGGTAGACACCATGTTTGACCGCGATCGCAGCGCTGTGCATTTGTCTGCACCGTCGGCCATCAGCGAAAGTTTAACCAATGTGGGTCATCACAACGAAGCGGTGCAGATTGCCACCGTTGAGGCGCTCGGCCAAATTCTGCGTGCATTTTCACCTGAAGTGCTTATGCGTCGATTTAACGCGTATCGCCGTCCTGGTCAAGTGACGCCCGAGTCTGCGGATGCGTATGCATGGAACATGTACAAGAGTTACTACAACGAACTGACCTCGGACAGGCAAAAAGGGTTCGAGAAGCTTTTTTGGGAAGTATTCGATCAAGCCTATGACCGCAAACTTCGAGAGAAGCAGCAGGAGGTCTAACGTGATGTTACGTCTGATTGCATGTCTGCTCCTATTGCAACTAGCTGGTTGCGCGGGATCAGATCTACCCCAAGATCAGCCCACCACAGTGACATATAGCTTGGTGGCGACTGGGAACGTAAACCCCAATATCAGTGGCGATGCAACGCCTGTAGAAGTGCAGGTGTTTGAGCTAGAAGATGACTCGATGTTTTTGTCGTCGGGTTATGAGCAGTTGGCTGATGAAGCTAAAACTGCGCTTAAAAGCAACTATATCGACCATCGAGACTACTCGCTGGTTCCGGGGCAATTTAAGTTCATCGATGAGTTTGAGATTGAAGAAGACACTCGCTACATATCAACCATGGTGCGGTTTTCCGACCCAGATGTCAGCGAATGGAAGAAAGTGATCAAAATCATCCCAGTAGGCAGGAAGTATCACTTGCTTATCTACATCGACAAGAACGAAGTCATACTCGATAAAGTGGAATAAAGATGTCAGCGAGAAACCGTGTTGTATGGAACGAAGGGCTGTTTATTAAGCCTCAGCATTTTCAGCAGCAACAACGCAATATTGAATATGTGCTGGACGAAAGGATTTCGGCGGTCAGTCGCTATCTTTACGGCATTTCGGAAATGACGTTAAACGCCGAATACTTAAGTTTTGGGCGCATCGCGTTAGACAGTGCATCAGGCATTATGCCCGATGGTACCGTGTTTCGAATTCCTCAAGAAGACATACAGCCAGAAGCGTTGGAAGTCGCCGATAGTTCATTGGCGAACCAGATTGTCTATTTGGCGATCCCACTGCGAAGCGATGCGATCACTGAAGTCTCGTGGCCGGAAGGTGCGGGCTCTGGGCGTTATGTGTCTACGAGCCAAGAAGTGCGAGATATCCACACCTATCAGGGTGACATGGCGCCGATTGATGTCAGCCCTGTCAGCCTGAGATTAATGCTTGAGAAAGAAGATCGCAGTGCGTATGCATCAATCGCTATCGCCCGGATTCTAGAAAAGCGACCCGATGGCAGCGTGTTGTTGGACGAGACTTTTCTTCCTTGCCATATCAATGTCAGTGCGGTTTCTGCGTTGCACCGTTTTATCGGTGAAATGGCAGGCCTAATGCGCGAACGCGCCAAGAACATCTCTCAACGTATCGGTGCACCTAGCCAAGGTGGTGTGGCAGACGTGTCTGACTTCATGTTGTTGCAATCACTTAACCGAATGCAACCGCAGCTTCAGCATCTTTCTCGTTTACGTAGCCTGCATCCAGAGCGTCTTTACGAAGCGTTATCATCCATGTGTGGTGAGTTGGCGACCTTTACGGACGAAAGCCGCATGGCGCCAGAGTTCGGCAGCTATCAGCATGATATGCCGGTGTCATCATTCCGTCCGGTCATGACCCGTTTACGCCAATCACTGAGCATTGTTCTCGAACCGAGAGCCGTGTCTATTCAGCTGCATCAGCGCAAATACGGCCTCATGGTTGCACCGCTTCAAGATCCTTCGCTGGTTCGTGATGCCGACTTCATTTTGGCAGTGCGTGCACGGATGCCGATGGAAGAGCTTCGCAAGCTGTTTGTACAACAAACCAAGGTGGCCTCGGTGGAGAAAATCCGCGAGCTTATTTCGCTTCAACTGCCCGGCATTCCGATCTCGCCGTTGCCTGTTGCTCCGCGTCAACTGCCTTATCACGCCGGTTATACCTATTACCAATTGGACAAAACCAGCGCGGCTTGGGCCATGTTGAACAACGCTAGCGGATTCGCTTTCCATGTTGCAGGAAACTTCCCAGATATTGACCTGCAGTTCTGGGCAATAAGGAGCTAAGTCATGGCTGAAATGTATATAGATACGCCTGATCGCGAACGCCATTACGACCATCTACTGTTCGATGAAGCGGCGAATATTGATGCCGATCAGGACTACTGGTTCAAACTGCGTGGCGACAATATCAACCCCTTGATTGATGCCGCTACGCCGTTGCTGGGTATGGCACTGCGCGTGCGAAAATTGTCCGAATGCCACAACGTGGATGCTATTTACAAACAAGCAGTGGAAGAAGTTAAAGCCATCGAAGTAGAGCTCACGGAAAAGAATTATGACCATGCCGTGATCCTCGCGTATCGCTACGTACTTTGTTCTTTTGTCGATGAAGCCATCATGAGCACCCCTTGGGGGGCAGACAGTGTTTGGGCTGAACATTCTTTGCTGACCCGTTTTCATAACGAAACCTGGGGTGGCGAAAAAGTGTTCACCATTCTGTCTCGTTTGGAAAGTGAACCTGCGCGCTATAAGCCGCTTTTAGAGTTCATTTTCCTGTGCCTGACTTTGGGCTTTGAAGGGCGTTACAAAGTGATGGAAAAGGGCAGAGAAGAATACGAAAAAGTGATCACCAAACTGCACCAGCTATTGCGTCAATTGGATGATCAAGAACCGCTGTCACTGACCAGTGCCTCAGACAACGTGGTTTCAACCAAATATCGTTTAAGCAAGCAAATGCCGGTTTGGACGATTTTCGCGGGCTTTGCCACGTTATTGGTCGTGGTATTTATCGGTTACTCGCTCGCACTGAACAGCAAAACGTCCGGCGTACTTGCACAACTTAGTCAACTTCTTCAATAACAGGTGAACCCGTGATTCGAATTGAACTTCACACGCTCATTGGCAAACTTAACCAGCAATCAAAATTGGCACTGGAGCAAGCGGGTGCGCTAAGCATTGAGCGACAGAACCCTGAAGTGACCACTGAGCATCTGCTATTTACCCTGCTGGAAAATCCGCTTTCTGATGTGCGCATTTTGTTGAAAAGTGCTGAGGTTGATCACACCCACATTCGTCAGCTGACGGGTGATGCTTTGAGCCGTGAGATTGCTCCGGAAAACACGCCATCATTCTCGCCACTTTTAGTGGAATTGCTGCAAGACGCTTGGATGCTTGGTTCAACTGAAATGGGGCACACTGAGATTCGCTCGGGCATTATTTTTCTTGCCGCCTTGATGCGCCCAGATCGTTATTTGCCGTTCAATGTGATCCGTCAACTGGAATCGGTAAACCGCGAAACCGTGAAAAAGCACTTTGCACGTATTACCGAATCATCATCGGAAACAGCGGTGAAGACATCCTCAAAATCGGGTGGTGCACCCATTCCAGCCGAGGCTGAAACCGCATTAGCGCGTTTTTGTACCAACTTCTCTGCCATGGCAAAGCAAGGTGAACTTGACCCTGTGCTGTGTCGTGATGACGAAATCAATCTGATGATCGACATTCTCTGTCGCCGCAGAAAAAACAACCCGATTGTAGTGGGTGATGCAGGTGTGGGTAAAAGCGCCGTTGTTGAAGGGTTAGCGCAGCGTATCGTTGATGGCAATGTGCCTGAATCGCTACTTGGCATTGATCTCATGTCCTTGGATTTGGGGCTACTGCAAGCGGGCGCTTCGGTGAAAGGCGAGTTTGAAAAGCGCCTCAAAGCCATTATTGACGAGGTGAAAACGTCTCCTATCCCAATCATTTTGTTTATTGATGAAGCGCATACCTTGATTGGCGCAGGTGCACAGGAAGGAGGCGGTGATGCTGCCAACCTGCTAAAGCCTGCACTAGCGCGTGGTGAGCTGCGTACGGTCGCGGCGACCACATGGAAAGAGTACAAAAAATATTTCGAGAAAGACCCTGCACTGAGTCGTCGCTTCCAACTGGTGAAGCTTGATGAGCCAACCAGCGCACAAGCCGTGGACATTATGCGCGGTTTACATGGTGTGTATGAGAAAGCCCACAAAGTATTGATCAGTGATGATGCTTTGGTTGCTGCTGCGGAACTTTCGGATCGCTATGTGTCGGGTCGCCAACTACCAGACAAAGCCATTGATGTGCTGGATACCGCCTGTGCGCGTATCGCGATTAACTTAAGCTCTCCGCCGCGCCGTTTGGCTGAGCTGGAAACCAAGACGGTTCAGCGTCAGCGCCAAATTGACATGATCACTCGTGAGGCGCAATTAGGCTATGAAGTTGATAACGAACTCTTAGCTTCTTTGGAAGCGGATGAGGTGCGCGATCTTAAAGAGCAAGATAGCCTGAATGAAGCGTGGCAAACACAAAAGACGCTGGTGCATGAAATCATAGAAAAGCGCCAGCAAATTCTCGCGGTGCCAGTGACTGTGCAAGATCAGGACGAAGCCTCAATAGAAGAAGCAGAAGTTGCACTGAGCGATGACGAAATTGAAGAAATTCGCACCTCGCTAAAAGCACTTTATCGTGAACTTGAGGCCATTCCGCATAATGAACGTTTGGTTCATCCACATGTTGACGCACAGCAAGTCGCAGAAGTCATCGGTGATTGGACGGGCGTACCCGTTGATCAAATGAATACCGATGAACTTAGCCGCATTACCCATCTTCCCGATCTGCTAGGCGCACAAATCAAAGGGCAAGATGTGGCATTGAAATGTATTCATCGCCACTTGCTGACTGCGCGCGCAGATCTGCGTCGGCCAGGTCGCCCGAAAGGTGCGTTCTTGCTGGTGGGCCCGAGTGGTGTCGGTAAAACAGAAACCGTCGTGCAACTGGCAGAACTTCTGTATGGCGGCAAACAGTTTCTTACCACAATCAACATGTCGGAATACCAAGAGAAGCACACGGTGTCTCGTTTAATTGGTTCTCCGCCGGGTTACGTCGGGTATGGCGAAGGAGGCATCTTGACCGAAGCTATCCGTAAAATGCCGTATTCGATTGTGCTGTTGGATGAAGTGGAAAAAGCCCATCCAGAAGTGCTTAATCTTTTTTATCAAGCGTTTGATAAAGGCGAATTAGCCGATGGCGAAGGGCGCGTAATTGATTGTCAAAACGTCGTGTTCTTCCTGACTTCCAACTTGGGTTACCAGACCATTGTTGATTTTGCAGAACAACCTGAAGCGCTTGAAGAGCAACTTTACCCAGAATTGGCTGCCTTCTTTAAACCGGCGTTGCTAGCGCGAATGGAAGTGGTGCCGTATCTGCCGCTGACTGGCGATACCTTGCAAGCCATTATCAAAGGCAAGCTACAGCGTTTAGTGAAAGTCTTTGAGCAGCGCTATAAAGCAGAAACGGATATCGATGATGCCTTGATCGGCGAAATTCAGCGTCGTGCAACCCGCGCTGAAAATGGAGCGAGAATGCTTGAAGCCATCATTGAAGGCCAACTGCTGCCACCCGTTTCTTTAGCTTTACTTAATAAGCTTGCAGCCCGTGAGTCCGTTCAACGCGTTCGTTTAACCGCTGAAGACGGTGAATTCGTCAGCGAGGTGATCTAGACGATGGTTGATTGGCTTTCCATCGCAGCTTCCATTTCCACGATGCGGGAAAAAGGCCAGCTTACGGCCACTTTTTCGCAGCAGGTGGAGGCCGCGTTGGGTGTTTCACATGTATGGGTCATGTTTCCTTGTGAACAGGGAAGAAAGCTCTGTGTGCAAGAAAACGAAAGCCGCTATCAATGGGAAGTGGATGATTTTACGCACCCCTTCGCCCACGTCTTTCAATCTGCGTCTGCGATGCTGCTTGATCCGTCAAAGCTGAATTACTGGTTAGAAAACCGCGCATTTGTCGATCTGATGTCTCACAGAAGTCGCGGGGAAAGTGTGTTGGTCATGCCTTTACCGCCTGGGGTGAAGCGCATTAACGCGCTGTTGGTCATGACGGGTCCTGCGACAATATTGAGCAGTTTGTTGGCCGATCCTCAATGGGCGCGTATCTGTGAAATATTTATTAATCAATGCCAGATGATTACGGACCTTGGTGATGAACATCGCCAAATTTACGCACTGAGTTCGTCGATTGCCGCCATTCGACGTGATGAAAAACAGCGCGAGAAAGCCTTTGAACTGAAACGTGTCCTGATTGGCGAAAGTCAGCCAATGGAAGAAATGCGAAACAAGGTTGTGACAGCCGCACAGTCGTCGCTGAACGTACTTATTTGCGGCGAAACGGGAACGGGTAAAGAGCTAGTGGCTCGCGCCGTTCACGAATTGTCGGATCGCAAAGGCAAACATTTCGTTGCTATCAATTGTGCCGCCATTCCAGAAAATTTGCTGGAAAGCGAGTTGTTTGGTCACCAAAAAGGCGCGTTCTCGGGCGCTGACCGTAACAAAACTGGCCTGATTGCTGATGCAGACGGTGGCACGCTGTTTCTTGATGAAATTGGTGATATGCCGTTGACCTTGCAGGCAAAATTGCTGCGAGTTTTAGAGTCACGCAGCTATCGCCCAGTGGGTGGTTCCAAAGAAGTGAGAGTGGATTTTCGCCTTGTTGCTGCCACACACGTTGCGATGCAGCAGAAGACAGAAAACGACGAATTTCGTCGAGACCTATTCTATCGCCTCAATCAATTCCCGATTTTGGTACCTGCGTTGGTTGAACGTAAAGACGATATTCCAGAGCTTTGTCGCCACTTTATCCATACCTATAACGAGATGGCCAATTTAGACATCGTGGGTATGCGATATGCCGCGCTTGATCTGCTTAATCGTCATGACTTTCCCGGTAATGTGCGAGAGCTTCGTAACTTGGTCGAGTATGCCTGCGCGTTAACAGCGAATGGTGAAGAAATATCAGCCGATAGCTTTAGCGGGCGTGTATTTCAGCAGCGTAGCCCAATATTGGCCAGCAATGACGACGTGGAAACGGACAGTTATATCGGCGTTGATATCACCAATATCGATGACCTTAAATTGGCGGTTCAACATTTTGAAATCAGCATTATTCGTTCGCGCCTCACTAGTTTTGATGGTGACCGAACCAAAGCTGCCGAAAGCCTCGGGTTGCCAAAGCGCACCTTGGCCCATAAGTGCTTGAAAATGGAGATAAGTTAACCATGCGTCGAGCCATGTATTTTCCTGTTGGCAGCCTTCTGCTCACTTGCTTGTTTTCGCCCTTTGCGGTGTTAGCGAATGAGCATGATGCGGGCAAGCCTCAAATCACGGATGTTCTTAGGCAGGCTAAAGTTTGTGTCGACATTGCTGGCCGGTTGGACCGTCTAGCTTGTTTTGACAATGTGTTTGATACCCCGTTGATAAAAGTGCCGGAAACAACGTTCAAAGCGTTGAAGCCTGAAGCGTGGCTGCGGGCAACAGCCAGTGAAAATCAGCGTGATGACGATAGCACTGGATTTGTCCTTCGCTATGTCAATTCAAAAGAACCGAAAGCGGGTATGTGGATGACGGCGACGGCTTTACCGGATCGCGGTCAAAAAACCGCTGATATGCCCATTTTGATGTTTAGTTGTATCGATAGCATCAGCCGTGTGGAATTAGTACTACCTGAAGTAACGGCGGCAGGAAAAGCCTTGGTAACGACATCGGCAAATTCTGGATTTACCCAGCGCTGGCTCAGCGATGACTCGGGGAGCATCATGCGAGCGGGTCGAGGCCTGCCTGCGATTGATGTCATGAAAGCTTTGATGTCAGGCCCTCGTGCTGTGGTGCGTTCTGATTTGGATGAAATTGGCAATTTGACGTTCGATACGGCTGAACTTAAAGAGACGATTGGCCCAATGCGTCAAACGTGTCGTTGGTAGGGAATGCTTATGGATATGCAAACGTATCGTCAGCGAGTGACGCAACCTATCCAGGGCGCAAACCCTGTTGGAGAGCGTCTGTTGGAAGACGCCTTGTTGGATTTTGTCGAAGGACAAATGATGAAAGTCGGTTCGTTATCCCATACGGAAGTGCAATGGGCAGAAGCGGAACAAAGTGCGTTCAAATTGATGGAAGGCACCACCAAGGATCTCAAGCTTTTGACGCATCTGTTGCAGTGTCTTCAGCATCAAGCGTCGCCGGAGCGTTTTACCTTGTCGATTTTCGTATTGGCGGATTTCATTAAAGGGTACTGGGATACTTGTCATCCGGCTCCTGGCCCTCGCGGCGTGCTGCCTCGCCGCAAGTTCTACTCGCAGATCATTCAACGAACAGAAAAATCGGCAGACAAAATAGATGCCTCGATGTTTGATGAAGATCAAAAAGTACAACTCGCCAAAGCGCTCGCTGAACTTGAAGAAGCAGCCACAGAACATGATTTACCGACGGACGGTGTCAATGACATTGGTGCGGTGGTTAAACGCAAACTCACTAACAATGAGCGAGTAGTACAAGCTACGGCTAGTGCTTCTGAAGGGGCGAGTGCAACGACCTCTTCGTCAGCAACTGCCGCAAGTGCTGGCAAGTTAGAAATTGATGGCAGCTCCGATCGCGCAGTGAAGCAAACACTACTCAAAGTGTCTGAATTCGTATCAGAACTGGATGGTGGTGGTATTGCGCTTTCGTTGCGATTACGCCGTTTCGCCGTGTGGTTTTCGATCACGTCAGTACCAGAAGCTGAAGCCAATGGGGAAACCCAATTAATGCCAGTATCACTCGATCGTATTTCAGAATATGAAGAGCAGCTAAATCGGGGGGCAGACCACGCGCTATGGCGCAAAGTGGAACAAAGTCTAACCGTGGCACCGTATTGGATTGACGGCCATTTTCTGAGTTATCGCATTGCGGTCAAGCTCGGTAACACCGAATGGGCAGACACCATTGCCAACGAAACCCGAGCCTTCATTCGTCGTCTTCCTCAGGTTACCGAACTGAGGTTTAAAGGCGGTGCGCCGTTTGTGAACGATGAAACTCGCCGCTGGCTCGATGAAGGTGAAACCTCAAGCACTGGCTCGGCAGGGACGTCTGATTGGGATGCGAAACGCAAAGAAGCCTTTACCTTAGCCGATGAAGGCGGCTTATCCGTCGCACTTGCCATGCTCAACGATGGTTTGGCGGAATCGAACGAACCGAGAGATCAATTTTACTGGCGCATGCTATCTGCGGATGTCATGCGTCGTCATCAACTGTCTGCCATGGCAGAACAGCAGTATCAAATTTTGTTAGAACAGACGACCAGAACGTCGTTGGTTGACTGGGAGCCGTCATTGATTCAACGGCTCGAAAATATAGCGAAAGCACAATAAAATCAGGGATCGAAACATTATGTTCAGCAAGTTAAAATCGCTTCTACAGAAAATGCTGCCTGCTATGAAAGCGGGACTACCCATATTATTGGTGGCTATTTTTGTGTTGCTCAACGTTGCCATCTGGTGGGCTGGCCCATGGCTCACGATCAACGACTCCCAACCGCTTGCCTCGATCACTGCGCGTGCGATTACCAGTGTTATCTTCTCTCTAGCATGGCTTGCGCTTTGGGGATTCTTACAGTGGCGAAAACTGAAAGGCTACCACGCTGACCAAGCGCGCGAGCGTCAGCTCGAAGACGATCCGATTAAGCGTTTTGAAGAGCGTCAGGAATCGGAACTTAACCAAGTCATGACGTCGCTGCAAAAAAGCCTTAATAAGCGCAATTACCTTTATGCATTGCCATGGTACTTGGTGCTTGGCCCAGAGAACGCGGGCAAAACCAGCTTGATCAATCGCTCTGGACAGAACTTTGTGTTCTCGTCGGTCATGCGAGCTTCAGGTAAGAAAAGTGAAAATCCCTTTTCCTTTGATTGGTGGATTGGTGATGACTCAGTGCTTATTGACCCTGATGGCGAATTGCTCACGCAGCGCGCCACCAGTAACGACGGTGAAGGTGAGCTTGAACGCCGCCTTTGGTTGCACTTTATCAAGTGGCTAGAAAAAACGCGCAGTCGCCGTCCTTTGAACGGTGTGGTGATTGCATTAGATGTAGCAAATCTTGCCACTTCGACCACCAGTGAGCGTCGCGCTTATGCCAACCTGCTGAGAACCCGTTTGCGCGAGCTGATGGAAACCTTGTCAACGCGTTTGCCTGTTTATGTGTCGCTAACCAAACTTGATTTGTTGCATGGTTTTGAACCGTTTTTCCGTCATTGCAGCAAGGCAGAACGCGAAGAAGTGTTGGGTTTTACCTTTACGCTCGATTCTGTCGATGACCTGGATAGCTGGCTCAATGAATTCGACAAAGACTTTGGTGCCTTTGTCGAACGCATCAACGGCATGCTGCCGAGTATTTTGATGCAAACCTATGATGGTGAAGATCGCACCGCGATTTACAGCTTCAGCCGACAAATGGCTGGTATGCATGATGTATTGAAGCAATTTCTGCAAGATGCGTTCGGCAGTGATCAATTCTCAACGTCTGCGCTAGTGCGCGGTGTGTATTTCACCTCGGTGTACCAACAGGGCGTACCGACGAATGCCTTTATTGATTCCGCATCGCGTCGATACGGCATTTCTCATGCAGTGAATAGCGCACAAAATGCCAATAATTCGACCACCTACTTTACGCAACGTTTGTTCAGTAAAGTGATTTACCCTGAAGCGGGTTTAGCCTCAGATAACTTCCGTGTAGCAAAAACCAAACGTCGCGTGATGATGCTGTCTGTCGTTGCTTGCTCGATTGCCTCGGTGTTGCTGATTGGCTCATGGCATCAGTATTACCTGAAAAATGTAGAGCAGGCGGATGCGGTACTCACCAAGGTAAACGAATACGAGCACAACTATTCGTCTGACGTCGTGATTGATAACGGTGTCGATATTCTTGCGCCGCTTGATACCATTCGACAAGCCACGCTGGAATTCGGTTTCTTCCGTGATAAGCCGCAGCATTTCTCTGACCTCGGGTTATATCAAGGCCATGTGATTGGTCCTGAAGTAGAACGTACTTACCTGAGCCTTCTTGAGAACCGCTATTTGCCCGCCTTACTGAAAACAGCGGCGGCTGAAATTGCAGGCGCACAAGATGATGAGCAGATGCTGACGTCATTACGCGTGTTCCGCATGATGACAGATGATGACGGCCGTTATAAGAACATGGTGCAGAACTACTTTGCGGCAGAATGGCAAGAGCAGTATCCGGGCGATCGTCAAACCCAAGAACGCTTAATGCAGCACTTAGATTACGCCATGGAGCACACTGATCTGGAAGGCGATCGTAATGCGGGGCAAGAAGACGCAGAAGCGATTCTTTCGCCGTATGATGACCTCATTGCCAATACGCAGAGACAACTGAGTCGCATGCCGATTGAGCAGCGTGTTTATCGTAACCTTAAGCAAGCATCGACATCAGCACTCGGCGCACCCGTTGATCTGGCGACGGCTATCGGACCGGTGTTTGATGTGGTGTTTACTCAGCGTACAGAAGAGAGCCGCGATTTAGAAATTCCGCGCGTGTTGACCAAGAAAGGCTTCAACAGTTATTTCATTCCAGAATCAGATTCTGTATCTGAGCTCGCATTGGTTGATAGTTGGGTTCTAGGTCAAACCGAATCGATTGATTTCTCTGATGAAGACAAACGCGTGCTTCGTGAAAAGATTCGCAGCCAATATATCGCGGATTATTCCGATAGCTGGCGTCGTGCAATGAACGACATCGACATCAAATACTTCCCCGATATTCACAATGCCGTACTAGTGTTGGAAAGCATCACGGGCAACAACCAACCCTTGCATCGCCTGCTTGAAGAAATCACAGACAACACGGATTTGTTCCCACAGCTACCAGAAAACGATGCAGCACGTGATGAGCTGACTAAATCGCCGCGTTACCGTGTTGCCGCATTGGTTGATAACCAGTTTTCTGAGCTGAATGGTTTAGCGACTACAGAACCCGGTAAGCCTATTTACCTTGATGAAGTGGTGGACGCCGTTTCTCAATTGACCGCTTACATGAAATCTATCAACGATTCACCCGACGTGGGTAAAGCGGCGCTAGAAGCCACAAAAGCGCGTTTGACGTTGAATAGCTCTGATCCAATTTACGTGTTGGAGCGCATCTCGACAGGCATGCCACAGCCTTATGACACCATGCTGAAAAAACTGGCGGATGAGAGCTGGTATGTGATTCGTCAAGAAGCCATTCGTTACCTTGAAGTGCGCTGGGCAACAGATGTTTACAACGAATTTCGAACCAAGCTAGCGTCGCGTTATCCATTTAACCCCGCTTCAACCAAAGATGTGGCGCTGGAAGATTTTGAAGCCTTCTTTGCCCCGAACGGAATCCTGACCGATTTCTATGAGAACAATCTGAAAATGTTCCTAGAAGATGCCGGTAATTTCGATACCGCAGAAGGTGAGAAAACGTTGATTCGTAACGACGTACTCAACCAGCTTGAGTCGGCACGTGATATTCAACAGGCCTTCTTTAATCGTAAAGGCGTGCTAGATGTTGAATTTACGCTCGAACCTGTAGAGCTGAGTGCCAACAAACGACGCTCTGTGATTAACATTGACGGTCAGTATGTCGAATATAGCCATGGCCCGCGCAAGAATGTAGGGCTTATATGGCCGAATACCTTGCGTGAAGCAGCGGTGAGCAAAATAACCTTGGTGCCTGTTGCGGCTAACACGTCACCAAGAAGCATCAGTATTCGCGGCCCGTGGGCATTCTTCCGTTTGCTAGAGCAGGCCGAAGTGGTCGGTTCAACAGCAACCAGTGTCGATTATCGTTTCAATATCGACAGTGGCAACGTGATGTATAGGCTGCACTCAGAGGCGGACAGCAACCCGTTTACAGCGTCCATATTTAGAGGCTTTAAGCTCTCGCGTACTCTTTACTAACGTCATGACTAAGGACGTATAACCATGGCGCAATGGATGTTAACTGACATCGATGGGGTAAAGTTAGCGGCAGATGATTCTCGTCTAAAAGACTCTGCCGACTATCAAAAAATCCGCAACGAGATAAACCGCCGTTTCAACCCATTGGCGGGATCGGTGGATTGGGAAAAAGTGCGCACATTGTGTGAGAAAGTGGCGACAACCGACGGGGCAGATTTGCTGGTGGCGATTTACTACACCGTCGCCTCACTGAAAACACAAGGTTTACCGGGTTTCGCTAATGGCTTAGAACTTCAAGTGGCTGTGCTTCGAGATACACGAGTGGATCAAGCCATGCCGCAAGCCAAGCGTATAGAGCTTTATCGTTGGATGCTGGGTCGTCTTGGTGAAGAGCTTCGTGCGATGCAGCCACAACTCAGCCAATTGCGCGACTTGTATCGTTGTGAACGTGCATTGCAAGCTATCGATCGAAACCTCTCGCAGCGAGGCAGCGAAAAAGTCGCCGATCTCGATGTGCTTGGTTACACGATATTCGAGCACATCGACAGGCTTGAAAACAGCAGCCGCCCGAACGCTGCAATATCACCACCACCTGTTGAAGTGAAGGTGAAAAAGCAAAACGCCAGTGCGTTACTTTTCGTGCTTGGCGCAATGTTGGGGGCTGCGGTTCTTTATGGCCTGCAATATGTGCAGGGTAGTCGTCCGTCTCCAACATCGGAACTCACTATTGCACTTGCTGAACCGAAGATCATTTCTTTGGAAGAGGCGCAGCAGATTCGATCTGAGTTTGGCGCGCAGGGGCTGAAGCATCATCAGAGTCAGCTGCTTAATCGTTATAGCGACAAGTTATCACTGCTAACTGATGCGGACATTTCGGATACGTTTCGTTCTAGTTTGGATCTTGCCGAGAGTGTTCAATATCTATTTCCGAATTCACCTGAAGCACAACAAATGACGGCATCTATTCAGCGTTGGCAGTCAGGCGTTGTGGCAGACTTTGATGAACTCAATGATCGCTTTGTCACAGCAAGGACTCGCGCGGCTAATGTGAGTTTGCTTGTGAGAACAGGGAAGATAGATCAAGTACAGGCATTAGCCGTTGGTCTGGAAAACTACGCGATAAGCTTATCGCCTTTGATTGCTCGCATCACATATGCAGAACGGTTGATTCAGCAAGGTGAATTTATGAAAGCTGAAACAGAACTTGAAGTACTAGATAAGAATCTGAAATCAGTGGTCATGAAAAAAATGTTGCTTCAGCGGTTACTGGCCAAGCAGAAGGCGTTAGCATCGAGGTAATTATTACCCAAAAATTTGTTCCGTGAATAGCGTGAACGTCACTTTTATTAAACAATGCGCCAATTAGATTGGCGCATTTTTTATCACCTATTTTAAATGTTTAATCTTTCCCTTTTCCTCTTTAAATGCGACTTTAGTAATTCGAAGTACTCTTGGGTTGAAAGTCTCTCCAATTAAAATTCATAATCCCAACTAATGAATACCAATTAAAATATACCCTAGTTGTAGAATTTTATTCTCTGTTTAAGATTGTCTATTTTATTTATGATTTAAATGTCAGGATTTGGCCTGTTTTTTCACGTCAGCATTACTTTTAGTATTGAAAAAATAGATCTTTATCCAGATAATGCCGCCAATAATTTCGAAGGGGGTTGACTCTGTGAATTAATCCTTATTAAAAATATTCTTTAAATGAGAGTTTGGTTTTGTTGTTGTCCAACTTTCCGTATTGGTTTGTTGTTTAACTATTGCGCTAACTTCATGTGCATTTTTCAGAAAACACTCTGATTAGGCGGTATCCAAAAATGATGAAAAAAATCTACGCAGCTCTATTGCCTATGATTATCGCAGGCTGTCAATCAACCACGCCTCCTGATTGGTATATTGTTGAGACGGTTAACGATCCAAGTTATATCTATTCGGTGGGAGAAGGGCGCAGCCTAAATCTCGCGAAAAAATCCGCGTTAAGCCAAATTAATGAACAACTATGGACTCAGGTAGATTCTTCTTTCACCAAAGATGACCGCTTTCGACAAATTAACGACAGCTCCCTTAGCTACGAAAATGTAAAGAGCACCGTCAATGCAAAGTCCGCGCAACTAACATTAATTGGCACGGAATATCTGCGCAGTGAGCAAAATGATATTGCCTATTACGTGCAGGCTCGTGTGAAGCGTGACAATATCAAAAGCCAGATAGAGAGCGAGCTGAGCCAAATCGAAAGCAATGCTGAGGCTCAGCTGAAGAACCTGTCACATCAAGATACGCTGACGTGGTGGTTAGAGAATAACGATTTAGAAGACGAATTGTCAGAGCTTTATGTGCGCATCGGTATTCTTTCAACGATGAACGAGAAAGGTGCAAATGAAATTATCCATCTGCCCAAATTGATCGCAACAGTGGACCAAGTAAAGTCCAGTATTTTTGTTTACATAAAACCTGATGCTAATGACAAAAAAAGCGCAGCATTTGTCGCAGAAAAATTCAGTGCAGTGGGTATTAATACCACTACAAAAATGAGTCAATCTGTCTCGCATATTTTGACCATGAATTCGGATTATCGAAAAAATAAAGTGGGTGATGCATTTATCACCACAAAAGTAACAGAACTATCACTTAAAAATAAAAAAGGACAAACATTGTCCACGAGTGAAGTAATTTCAACCGGTAATTCAGTTTCAAATTTCAAATTCTCCCATGAAGGTGCGGAGCGTCACTTTTCTGCGCAAATAGAAGAGAAAGGCATTTGGCCGTCTTTGGGATTACAAAAAATATAATATTACACTGGAGTAATAAAAGTGTTTAAAAAATCGTTAGTGGCAGTGGCTCTTACATCTTTAGTTTCTGGCTGTGTAGTGAATGATGTTTGTTTACCAAATACACAAGTCGAGCTTGAAACGGCGGCGGTTCCTGGTAAAAAAGCGCAAGACATTAAAGTGATCGTTCTGCCTGTTGACATGGCTTTTGAAGACTCGGCGAAAGGCCGTCTTCAAACGGTTTACCGTAACGATCTAGAAGCCACCATTGAAAAGACTGGCAGCAAGCTGGTTGATCGCAAGTTGGCAAACAAACTGAAAGGCGAGATCAAGTTAGCGGAACAAAGTGGTCGCTACAATAAAAAAGGTGTGCCAATCGCCGATCTGGCCATTATCACCGAAGTGACAGCCAGCGATCTTTCATACAGTTTTACTGAGCGCAGTACAGAAACCGATGACGAGGGAGAAACCACGGTTTATCCGGCTCACTGTGATTTCCGCACTGAAGTGAAAGCCGTTGCCAAAGTGGTGTCTTTGCCAGAAATGAACCTTGTTCAGCGCATTGAGCTAGCAAGCTACGACACGTTTACTTCTGAAACCTCCAATTCTAAGTGTCCAATCTCTAAAGCGCAGTACACGTCAATGGCAAGTGAAGCGGCTGCGAAATCAGTGAAGTACAACTTTGAGCTTCAAAAGCTGCTTGCGCCTTCGGCACCAGTGATGGAAATGCGTCAGTGTGAGCACGGCACCATGGTGAAAGTAGAAATGGGGTCAAACAAGCGTATTCAGCCTGGTGCAGACATCTCTTTCTCTCAAGTATTCAAATCGGACGAAGGTCATGTTGAGACGTACACCGTCGGTGAAGGTTATGTTGTTGAACACGAAAGTGATGCTGTAAAAGCTACTTTCTCATGGGTCGCAATCGACGAGGAAATGTCGATGAAGTTGCGCAAAGGTGATACCGCCAAACTGGTGCCTGAAGAGTGTGAGATTTGGGATATAGCGTGTACGACCAATAGCTGGATGAATTAATGATTAAGAAATCTCTAGTTGCTGCCTCATTGGCACTGCTTCTTTCAGCTTGTTCTAACAACGCAACCGTTGAGCAAAGCCAAAACTTTGCTGCATGTACTTTCCCTGATTCTCCGAAAGATGAAGCACCAGGTTGGGTATGTGATGTGATGCCGTCTGACATCGGCATTGCTGCGACAGGTTATGCGAAGAAAAGCGCAGCGGGCATGAGCGTGATGCGCAAAGTGGCAGCGAATGAAGCGCGTGTTGCTTTGGCGTCTCAGTTTCAGGTTGACGTGAATAACATGTTCAAACAAGCAGTAGAAGCATCTGTTACCACAAATACTGCTGAAGGCGTGAATGAGTCTGTGATGGAAACGTTTGAAAATGTGACCAAAACAGTCGTTTCTCGCTCACTGACAGACAGCCGTGTGCTGGTCAGCCAAGTAAGTCCAACAGGTGGATTGTATGTGCTTGTCGGTATGGACAAAGAAGCCTACAAAGCTAACCGAAACAGTGTGATTGACGCTGCCAGCGAAGATGCAACGTTGTGGAATCAATTCAACAACGAGCAAGCGGCCGATGATTTGGCAAAAACGCTTGAGTCTCTGAAACAACTTTAAGCGCTTTGTGCAATTAAAGAATCGATATTATGAGGTTATCGCGAGGTAACCTCTTTTTTATGGTGCTAGGTACCGAAAATGGCGACGAATAAAATAAAGGCGTTGGCAGTGTGTATCGCTGTCGTATTGAATGCTGCCTCTCCATTGGCGACTGCAGATTCTTTTGCTGAGTTAGATCGAGAAGTAAAACGGGTGAATCAGCCTCAACAAGAAAAATTCGCTGAGTTTTACCAATGGCTTGATAACTACTTGTCTGAGTACGAAGCGTGGCGAGATGAATACACCTCGAATTTAGACAAAGAACGTGAATTGCTGATTGACCAATGGGGTAATGGTGAAGTGTCTGATTCAACCAAATCGGTTGAATATTCAGACAGTAATACAGTGAAAAAAGTCGTTGATTATGATGATAATACGGCGACCATTTCAGTGTTAGTTGATGCAGACCAAGACACATCATCGGCACGAGAAGCGCTTGAGGTATTGGACGTTGATGGCCAAACACTGTCACTTGAAAATGCGAGTGAAGACGTCGCTTATGTTGATTATTCGTCAGTGCAAGAAGGCATTGAAAAGCAGTTCATTATCGATCAAATTCAGGTGCAAATGCGTGAACTTGACGTTCAAGCAGAGCGACTGATCCGTTCAAATACCGGGATTCCAGAATCTTTTATTTATGAACGTGCACATAAGAAAAAAATCGCCCTTCTACAAACTGCTGCACCACGAATTACGTCGATAAGTGAACAGTTCAAAGCCAAACGCAAAGAGCTGGGTATTCCTGAAACTGTTGAGGCGAAATCTGTCAAAGTTGCAGAAACCGCTGTTGCCGAAAACGTTGTCAGTTCACCGAAGGTCAACATCAAACCTATTGAACATATTGAAACAGTAGCTGCAACGTCACCCGCTGAAATTTCATCTAAAGAAGACATCGCAAAGGTTGAAGCGAAGCTGGCGGTAACGGTGAAACCCGAAAAAATAGTCACCCAGATAGACGAATTAGCCAAGGGAGAATTAGCCAAGGGTGAACCTTCGAAACTGGACGTAATATCTAAGGTGCCAGCGGTTGCTGTGACGCCAGGTCAACAGACGCAACCTTCAGTGGCTACCAAGGTTAAACCTGCAGAAACCAAAGTCGCGCAAGTGCAAACTTCAAGCGTTAAGGCCGACAAGAAAGTGGTGAGTTACAAAGTAAAATTACCAGAAAACTCACTAAAAAAACGCGCATCTACCTTTCAACCATTGGTTGAAAAAGAAAGCGAGCGTTGGGAAATTGATGCTGCGCTTGTCATGGCAATTATGCACAGTGAATCTTCTTTCCGCCCTGATGCGAAATCACATGTTCCTGCTTTTGGCTTGATGCAAGTTGTGCCGAACAGTGCGGGTCACGACGTGAACAAATTGTTCCGTAAGATCGATTCTCCAATGTCGGCAGCAGACCTCTACGTTCCGCCTATTAACGTGGAGACGGGCACTGCCTATCTCAATATCTTGGATAAGCGCTATCTGAAGTTCGTTACCAACGAAGAAGCTCGCCTTTATTGTGTGATTGCGGCTTACAACACCGGTGCTGGCAACGTTGCAAAAGCGTTCAATAAAGACAGGTCGACCAACATTCGTAAAGCCGCAGTGGTGATCAACAGCATGACGCCGGACGAAGTGTATAACCACCTGCTTGAAAATCTACCTTACGATGAAACCAAAAATTACCTGCGAAAGGTAAAGGGTCGAATCGCGATGTACCAATAACTTTGGAGAACAGACATGTTTAGGATTTTTGTCTTTGGCCTTATGGGCATTGGCGTATTTATCGGTGTGCGTTTTGCTGATGATATCAAGCAGTACGTGAGTCAAGATGAAATCGAAGCGTTCAGCGAACACGTTATTGAAACCGCGATAGAAAAACTGGAAGATTTGAAGGGGTAATGCATGTCGGTGGTTGAAGCCAACGAGCTAAATGAAACGCAGGTACTTGAAGAAATACAGCGTAGTAACTTAAAGGAACGTGTACGAGAGAAATGGGCCAAGACAATCACATTTGTCTCCATTGTAGCCATTGCCTTAGGTGGGCTTAACGACACCATGGATGCAATTGATAAGGTGTATAACATTACGCTTTCTCAGTTTACGGATATTCCTTCACACAATAATCTGGAACGTGTATATATACGCGCGTCTGAAGATGTGCTTGAGGAAACCTTTGGCGCGCCTGTGTACATTAAGAAATCGATGTCTGGCGATTTCATCAAATATTACAACGACAAGCGTTTTGTGCTTTCTGCTGTGACTCGTGATGGCGCAATTACGGCTTTCCTTGTTTTTCCGAAAGAAGGTTATACACCGAATAGCGCGGAGCATGCGGGTGGTGAGGAACTGTTAGAAACCGCATTTTCTTCCAATGAAAGCGTGAGCGATATTCGTGTTAACTTCTCACGTTCAGTGAGCTACTACATTGAAGAGAATACGACGGGAACGTTCAGTAATCTTTATAGCTCTGTCGCAGGGTACAGCGAGTTTCTTGAGCCGTTAGACGAACAGAAGCAACGTCTGTTGTCCGAGTTATCGGATGGCTTGATGTTAGGTGATGATATTACCGAAATGGTGGTAAGCCTGAGAGGCGCGGTAACGCCAAACTTTTATGGTTACAGCAACCAAGGCTTAGAAGTGCTTGAAAGTGCGATTCTGACGTTGACGGAATACAGACTCATTACAAAGCAATAGGCCAAGTCCATTGTGAGCCACACGAAGAAGGGAGCCAAATGGCTCCCTTCTTTTATTTGTTTTAATGATTACAGAGCTGGCACTCCCACCGTCACCGAATCAATCGCAAGTGGATTGCGTGTAGGAAGCGGAAGCTTTAACGCACGAACTGTAGCAAGACCTTGATCAGTAACCCCTCCTGAGTATTGCGGTTTGGAAACGCCAGGCAAAATACTCGCCACGACACCTGGGTTCCACGCTTCAAAGAAGGCGGTTAAATCAGTTTGAGCGGCATAAGACGCACACAGCATCAAGGCGTCACTTTTCCCCAGATCTTGCTGATAGCACTTGTTGTCACCCATTAAGCTAACGGCTTCTTCCATTTGATTGCGCGTCAAACGGTGCATCAACTTGAACAGATTGAAGCCATTCATACCCGTTTCTTGGTTGTAGAATGCAGGTATGCTGCCTTGATACCAAGGGGTGATGTCGAACTCTGTTTCTGCCCATTCTTTCAGTTGTGCAAACATCAGTAAGCGCTCTCCCGCGCCACCGGCGCCCCAAGCGTGACCGTTTTCAGCAGCAACAAAATCGGGTGCGATGCGAATATCTCGCTCAACGCGCGACATGGTTCCGAGGTACTTTTGCTGCATGTACAAACCCAGTACGTTGTTGGCCACTTCCGTCGCACCTTCCACTGTCAGTGGGGCTTCAGCGGCGTTGTGGCCGACTTCATGCCAAATTAACCAATCGTTCATAGGCGTTGTCGGTATATTTTCGCTGTCGGCATTAAAGCTGCTGTTCATCACCGGATAACCCGAGTGAGCGGCACCAATACTGATGGCAACATCGTTAACAAACGCATGGCGATTATTTGGTGTGTCTGAGTGCGTCGCTGCACGGTTGTGTTGTCCGTTAATGCCTTCGTCTCTCGCATAAAAGTCATTGAGATCTTTTGCGAAAGTATCGAGATCTGCAGCAAACTGTGCGATGCCACCATCAATGTTTGCTGCGATCAAGTTGGCTTTTGGAGCGGTGTAAATAAAGCTGTTGGACACCACATCACCGATTGGGGCAGGGGAGTGCTGGGGATTCACCCACTCTCCCTTACTACCGTCAAACAATGGCGCGGCGACTGTGCCGTTAAAGGAGATATTAACTGCGTTGCTATTGCCACCTTGAACGTAGATTAAGCCGCCATAAGGCACAGTAAATTCACCACTGCTTGTCACCGAATAACTTTGTTGCATGCGGGGTGGTCGTTTTAGTGCAAGCTCGTGTTTGTCACGACCAGTCAGATCGTCATGAAGGCTAACGGTCAATGTCACGGGTGAAGTGTTACCTGAGATTGAGACCGTAACGGGCTTATGCGCCACCGCCCATTGCCCCGTGGCCTGTCGGTTGTCCGCGTAGTAAGCAACGGTATTTCCACTCATATCAAAGGTCAGGTCTTTGCCCGTATTGGCTCCGTCTGGTTCACCCGGGAACTGGCGGATATCCACTTTGATGTCGTAGTCCCAGAAAGAACGCCCCAGCATCAAACGCGTGAGTGGTTTTTCCATGTAGTTGAGCGGGTAGCTTGGGTTCATTAGCCCTGCATATTCACCGGCATCTGCGCCATAGATCATCGCCATGTTAACCAGTTGATTGCCAAGCTCTTCTGGGCAACGCGTACCCTGAGCGCCCTTGTTTTGTGAATAGCAGTTTAGGAATTGGGTGAATTTCTCGAAGCCCAGTTCGTCATCAAGACTCGCTTCATAGCGATAATCCAGATCGTTCCACAGCCAAACAGACATGTTGGTGTAGAGTCGATTAAGATCGACACTGCTTAAACGTTCCCCTTGTTGACCACTGGTGCGGAAATAGCGCTCGTGTTGGTACAGAAGCTCAATGTTGGTGCCCAAGTCCGCCGCTTTGATCATGGCGCGTGCTTCTTTGTCTCCCAAATCCAATTTGGTATAGATTGGGCGAGACATGCCGCCAGTCAGCGGAACGTTATTTCCAGGACGATACTCAAGACAGTTGATTTCATAGTGGTAGCTAGAGTCGGTACATGCTTGGTAGGTACGCTGACCCTCGACGGAAAATTTACTCAGTAAATCATTGATGGCTTTACGCAGTGACTTGGTATCAATGACTGGCTCGCCATGTGATACGTCAATATGACCGTTGTCATCACGGACGAAATGGTCTTCTTCGCGAATAAATGCTCTATGAGCAACGTCTTCACCGTCTTCGCCTTTCTCTACGTAATAAGCAGTTTCCAGATTGGGCTTATCATCGGGTTTACCGCTTTCGATGAAATCCCAAGTCACGTTGCCATTTTCATCAATGTTGTAAGGCAGTTTTGGTTGCTCGCCGATTTCACCATCAATAGCCGCGTAACGTTCAATGATGTAAAGGCCATATTCACGGTGTGAACGCACGCGATCAGCATAACCATCGTTCGGACCATTACCGTTTGGCACAACAGTTTCACCCATGCCAAAAGCAATGCCAGCCGCGTCCAGCAAGCGACCCAGCTCCCCAGCGTCATTGGTTGCTCGTAAGGTTTCCATGACGAGAATGCTACCGCCCTTAGACACGTATTCCATCAGTGCCGTGGTGTCATCTTGGCTCAATTTAGGACTGTGGGTATTGGCGGTGTGAGGTGGAAGATAATAGTCACCCGTTGGACCGTTGTAGTCGAATCCGTTAATGATCAGTAGCGGTGTATCCGCCGGGTCAATGCCATCAAACGACTGAGTTTGCTCGGTGGTCACATTGAAATCATCAGCAATCACGTAATCAGCTTTTTCGCCCAACGTGATCCCTGCACGGGTAAAATACACGTGAGGAATATTGGTGCCGACTTTGATCCGCTCATCAGCGTTGCGGTTTGTAAGGTAGCGAATAACATTGTTGAAGAAATGCTTCATGTCATCGCCATCTTTCCCATTGGTACATTGGGTACCACCGCCCCAAGAATAGTTGTCTGGGCACACCAAAATGGAGTTGTAACGGGCGTTACCCATTACCATGATTTTGCCTTTACCTAATTCACCAATACTGACAAACGGCAGGCCATAGGTGGCAGTGTTAGCACCCGCTAAATCAGGTTTCACAGTAGGGGATTCGGTGATGTACGCTAAGTCACGCTCGTCGTAGGCTTTAGGCTGACCGAATTCAATCCAATAGTTATTGTCGTTACGCGCCATCATGACAGGGAATGCGCGGTTCGAAATATTCACCGCCGCTTGTCCACGCGCGGTGCCTACGCTGCCATAAAACCAAGTTGCATCGGCGAAAACATGGAATTTATCGACAGGCTTCCAACCTTGGGTGACGGCATCGTTGATGCCCCAAAGCTTGTTGATGTCTTCTTGAATGTTTTGCAACTCGTCGGTAGCAACACGAACGTCCGGTTGAGCGTCAAAACGAAATGCTGAAGAATGACAGGTTGCCCCGCAAATGGCGTCATCGATTTGTTTTGCAATCCCACGTTCAAACTGATGTTCAAACTCGGCAGGGACGGTTTGGGTTTGACCACCACCCACTTCAAGCTCGGTGTCTTTGTCGTTAAGAGACAGCGAGATCGCTTCGTTGATCACGTTAGGGTATTGCGCGAATACGCGTTCAACGGTGTCATTGATTGAGAGTGTTTCCCCCTGCTTGGTCGCATAGCGATGAACCAGTGCTTCAGCATTGCGCCCACGTTGCTCAACGCCTAAATCAGCCAGCGTAAACCTAGTTTGGTTAGCGCGAAGGCCGCCGAGTTCAAAGGTATCGATACCGAATGAGAGGGTTTCGCCCCACACAAATTCAAACTCACCTGACGCGTTAGTTTTTCCACGAGAAGATCGGCAGAAGTAAGACAAACCTTGAACGGGCTTGCCATGCGAATCAGTGATGATCGCTTTAGACAGAATCGTTTCTGTTGGTTTGTACTGATAGGACTCTTCGGCGTTAGCGGAAACGAAACTCCCATTTAGATTTGTCGATGTGCCTTCTGACACTTCGGGTTCAACATCTGGCACATGGGTGCTAGGCAGTTTGTCAGCAAGGTTCTCTTCAGCTGGCTCTTCTTCCAGTAATTTGTCGAAGTCTACGGGTGCTAAAGACAGGTCATTGTTGTAAGTCGAAGAAAACACGAGTTCATCTTGGGTTGTCATCGAAGGGAAATCAATTTGATTGCCATGAATCGGTGCAACAGAAGTGATCAATGCTTGTGCATTACGCAATTTGTCTGGGCTATTGGCAAATTCATTCGCACTTTTCAGTGAAAGACGATGACGAACAATGGCCTCGCGGGTTCCCGATGGTTGTTCGTCAAAGATATGACTGAAAGAGGCCAGTACTGTGCCGTTGTATTCACAAACAACCGCATCGTTTTGAGAGAACTCAAACGCATTCGCCTGTTCACCGTTACAGGTGACCGAAGCGCCAAATACCTTGGTGCCATCTAGGGAGAATTCGCCAGCAATTATTGGGTCCGGCATACCCATATCGGGAGAGCCATCAGTTCCTTCTTCAGGAAGAACTGGGGCTGGTGTTTCAACGTCAACATCAGGCTGAAGGGGAATAGATGATTCGCTGTTACACCCTGCAAGGAGGGCAATGATGAGCATGGAAAGTCGTTTTTTATTATGCATTATTGTTCCAATGTGCCACTTAACGGCAGATAAATGGAGGGGGCTTTTCTATGAGGTACTTAATGAAAAAGCGGCACGTTTTACTGCAAAATTAAGGTAAAGACGAGTTTTATATGCAAAAACCTGAACGAGTGTTGTGTATGTGCACAAAGTGAGCATTTTTAAACCGTAAGATAATGAGATTATTGCAGTTTTAGTGGGAGGCGTTGATATGAGTGCGTAGTGGGGCAAGGTGAAACTACTGATACAAGATGCGAGTAAAATAAGGTCTTTTGTTGCGCTGAAACAGGTGATAAACCAAATAAAAAAAGCCAGATCAAACGATCTGGCTTTCTGTTTTGTGCGTTGCTTTCAGGCTACATTAGCTCGCGTTTGCGGCGCTTTTTGACGGCGTACGACGACGGTTACCGCCGGGTTTGCCTGCGTTGTTGCCTTGTGGGCGTTGACCATTGTTACCTTGTGGCTTACCACGTGATTGCGTTTGGCCTGCATTGTTGCCGTTGCGGCTGTTGCTGTTACGGTCAGTGCCTTCACGACGTGCTTGGCCTTCGCCAGTGCCTTCCGCTTTTTGACCTTGCTGTCCGCCTTGGCGTGGCTTGCGATTTTCAAATACGGCCTTGTCACCATTGCCTTTATAGCTAGAAGAGCGGCGTCCACCTGTTGGTGCACTTGGCTTCTTCGGTTTCTTGGCTCGGATTGGGCGAGAATCCAGTTTAGATTCTGGCACTGGAATGCTTGGCTTAAAGCCCTGCAGTTCTTGGCGTGGCAGCAATTGCTGAATCAGACGCTCGATGCCGAACAGATCGTCCGCTTCGTCAGCACAAACCAACGAGATGGCTTTACCCACTTCGCCAGCACGACCAGTACGACCGATACGGTGAACGTAATCTTCCGCAACGTTTGGCAAGTCAAAGTTAACCACTTGTGGTAACTGTGGAATATCGATGCCGCGAGCAGCAATGTCAGTGGCAACCAACACACGCACTTCGCCAGATTTAAAATCAGCCAGTGCTTTAGTACGCGCGCCTTGGCTCTTGTTACCGTGAATGGGTGCAGCGGTAATGCCTTCTTCATTGAGGAAATGCGAAAGCTTGTTTGCACCGTGTTTTGTGCGGCTGAAGACTAACACCTGACGCCAGTTGCCTTCTTTGATTAGCTTAGTCAGCATTGCTGATTTCTTTTTCTTGTCGGCAGGGAAAATACACTGCTCAACAGTACGCGCCGTCGAGTTGGCAGGCGTCACTGAAATCTCAACTGGGTTGTTGACCAAACCTTTTGCTAACTGACGAATTTCATCAGAGAAAGTTGCTGAGAACAGCAGGTTCTGACGATTTTTCGGCAATAGGTCTAGGATTTTTTTGATGTCACGGAAGAAACCCATGTCCAACATGCGGTCAGCTTCATCAAGAACCAGCACTTCAAGCTGAGAGAACTTCACGGCATTTTGGTTGTAGAGGTCAAGAAGACGACCCGGTGTTGCCACCAAAATCTCAGTACCTTTACGTAGTGCTGTCATTTGTGGGTTAATTTTCACCCCACCGAAAACAACCGTTGAACGAAGGCGCAAGTGCTTGCTGTAAACCACGGCGTTTTCATGGATCTGCGCGGCAAGTTCACGCGTTGGCGTTAGGATAAGAACGCGAGTGTGATTTGGCTTTGCGCGTTCACCTTGGCTCAGTTTTTCAAGGATTGGCAGGACAAATCCAGCGGTTTTACCTGTACCGGTTTGTGCTGCAGCCATGACATCCTTGCCTTCCAGAACAGCAGGGATAGCCTGTGCCTGAATTGGAGAAGGCGTCGTGTAACCCTTCTCTTGTATCGCTTTAAGGATTGGTGCAGAAAGACCTAACGAGGTAAAACCCATATTTATAATTCTCAATAAGATTACGTCCCAAAATGGACGGCTGATGGCACATTCGCCAAGTCAGTAGGGAAAGGGGCGCTATTCTGAGGCTTTTGATCGTTATCATCAACGACTATCGCTATTTAATTTGCAATACTTTATCGGCAAAATAGCATCGCAACCAAAATCAGCAAGATGAAAGGATCAAAGGGAAATAAATGACACATCCAATATGGGAACTGCCTGTAGAAACGGGCGCATTGATCTTAACGCCTTGCCCTGGCACCAAAGGCACGCCACTAAAGGAAAGCTTAGAGCAACTTAAAGCGCAAGGCGTGACCGTAATAGTGACGGCGATTAACCACGCCGAAATGGCGAAAAAAGGTGTAACCGAATTGAGTGACTGCGCGGAGCAAGTCGGTATCGCTTGGTTCCATGCGCCGATTGAAGACGATGAAGTGCCGGAAGCCGTGTTTGTGCAAAGCTGGCAGCAGTGCCAACCTCGCTTGCATCAGGCCATCGCCAATGGTGAAAAAGTGGCGTTACATTGCATGGGCGGGTCAGGTCGCACGGGTTTAATGGCTGCGCACTTGCTGCTAGAGCGTGGGTGGGAATTGGACGACATTATTCGCGAAGTACAAGCCCTCCGCCCTGGTGCATTCACCAAGCAAGTTCAAATGGATTATATTCGCGATTTCGTCAGCAAGTAATCCGCTTTACATCCTCGATTTAAAAAGCTGCCTCTGCAGCTTTTTTTGTGTCGATATGATTGTCACATATGTTGAGAGGCTGATTGGGAATACAAGAATAGGGGGACGTTAATAAGCAGTAATATGTATATCAATAAATCTAGCCTTTAAGTCATCAAGACTAATAAGTTAGACAATAAAGAGAGTATTGGTCGCTGCTTATTCCCTTATTTCATCAATAAATAAGAACGATTACATTTCACCTAATCACTTGAAAATTAGTCATTAATACGACTGTTCTTTTTCCGCTATACGATCTTCTAAAATCGCACGCTCCAATTTTTAAGACAGTGGTGCGGTCAAATATTGACCATGATCTTGTGTATCGTAAGATCGATACTGTGTCTGTCGTGGTATGCAACCCTGACTTATTCCCCATCCGTTTAACAACGCTAATTTAGGTTTTTATCATTGGGTTTGAGTCAGGGCATTCCTACCACAAGTTAACGCCAATCATTAAGGATCCATTGTCTTGGTAGAGGAGGTCACCCATGCCAGTAGCACTGACATATCCCGGCGTTTATATTCAAGAAATTCCCAGTGGTAGCCGATCAATTAGCGGTATTGCCACATCCATTTCTGCGTTTGTCGGTGGTTTTTCCCGCGGCCCTCTCAATGTCCCTGTGCGTATGTTCCATGTCGGCGATTTCGATACGAATTTCGGCGGCGTGCATACGGACAGTGAAACCAGCTATGCGCTCTCGCAGTTTTATATCAACGGCGGCGGTGAGGCAATCGCGGTGCGAGTTGGTGGTGGTACCAACGGCAACCTAACAGCGCAAAGCTGGAATGGCGCAACCTCGCTCACTTTTTCTGCCGGACGACAATTTCAGGACAATGCGGTTCAAGATCCCGGAGGATGGAACAACCACATTCGGGTCGATGTTGATTATCAATCGTCAGACCCCTCCGCGTTGTTCAATCTCGCGGTGACCGAAATTCGCCACGTTGATGGGCTGGAAATTCCGGTTCGTAACGAGTCCTACCGCAATGTATCCATGTTGGCGACCCATCCTCGCTATGTATTGAATGTCGTCAATGATGATTCAATGATGGTGCAACTTACCACGGCGGGTAATACCGACATGCCGGCTCCGACCGGATTTTACTCCGATGTTCAGGACACCACGCAGTATGCGGGTATGGCCGATGCCAACACCTTGCAGGTTGATTTAGGGACGGGTGCGCATGACGTGACAGTGGATGCCACCACTAAACCGGTGACTATCGCTGATGCCGCATTGATGCTGCAAAACGCGATCCGCGATACACGGCCAGCCGATCCGCTTTGGGCACAATGCCAAGTGGTGGTGCGCGGCACAAGAATAGGTGTTTTCACTGGCAGAAACAGCGCCGAATATCGCGCAGGACAAGTGGTGTCCGTGGCGGAATCAGTCGGTGATTTCGGCACCGTAATCGGCTTAGTCGGCAGTGTCACCGCCAATGTTCAACAATACGCCATGAATACCGCTGCACCGGCTGGGCATCAGACCGTTGCGACGGCGGGAGTCGATGCAGCTGCTGCTCCTACCGCTGCGCAACTGCGTGGGAATCGGGCATTGCGCACGGGTTTTTATGCCTTGGAAGATGTGGATTTATTCAATCTTCTCGCCATACCTGAAGCGTCAGATTTGGGTTCGGTTGCCAATATGTCCAGCGTGATAAGCCCTGCCATGAGCTATTGCGAAGAGCAGCGTGCCTTCTTATTGATTGACCCACCTGCAGATGCAAACAGTGTTGACGAGGCCATAGATTGGCTTGATGAAGTCGCAGGTGCAGGCCTTCGTCATCGTAACACGGCAGCTTACTATCCTCGGGTTCAGGTTCCTGACCCCAACAATGAAAACCGACTCAGAACCATCGCCCCGAGTGGCACGATTGCTGGGCTTTACGCGCGTAAAGATACCGAAGCGGGTATTTGGACAGCAGCAGCAGGGATAACGGCAAGTCTTCGCAATGTGATTGGCTTTAATCATGCCCTGACCAATAACGAAATTGGGCAGCTAAACCCTATCGGTCTTAATTGCCTTAGAAACGGCGGGATCAGCGGGAACATTGCATGGGGTGCAAGAACCTTGCGTGGCGCGAACGAATTGGCGTCTGAATGGACTTACATTCCCGTGCGGCGAACCGCGTTGTTTATCGAAGAGTCCTTGTTCCGAGGCTTGCAGTGGGCCGTGTTCCAACCCAATGACGAACCGCTTTGGTCAGAAATTCGCATTGCGGTGGGTAATTTCATGCAGGGACTGTTCAGACAAGGCGCATTTCAGGGCACGGCACCCGAGCAGGCATTTCGTGTCAAGTGTGATGCGGAAACCACCACTCAAGCTAACATCGATGCGGGCGTGGTGAATGTGCTCGTGGGTTTCGCGCCGTTAAAACCCGCGGAATTTGTGGTTGTGAGTCTGCAATTGATGAATAACAGCGGCGGGTAATCATCCTTCTACCTGTTGGTGAAAGCCCGCAGGTCTGTTGGAAATCATTTTTCGTTTCCGTGTTGTTCGGTTTTATTGGTTTAGTGTTCTTCGGTAAATAGCGAGGGGGCGACATGTCTCAGCTCAACGTGAATGGTCAACGTATTGTGCCTTATCCCGGCTACAAATTTATCATCAAGGAAGCCGGTGGAGATGTGCTCGCGGCGGTGCAAAAAGTATCGGGTCTCAGCCGTTCTGTCGAAGTGATGGAGTATCGCGAAGGGGGAGACCCTTCTCATACCCGCAAATCACCGGACCAAGTGAAATTTGAAGCCATCACCCTTGAACGTGGTGTGACGGAAAATCTGCAATTTGAGCAATGGGCTAACAAAGTCTGGCGAATTGGCACAGATTTGGGTGGTGAAGTTTCACTGGCAGATTTTCGCAAAACACTCATTCTTGACGTGCTAAATGAAGCAGGGCAAAAGGTCATGAGTTACACACTCTTCCAATGCTGGGTATCAGAGTACAAGGCTATTCCGGCGCTCGATGCATCAAGTTCTGCATTTATGATCCAATCGGTAAAACTTGAAAATGAAGGGTGGGAGCGTAATGCAGTGACAGTGCCAAAAGAACCTAGCTTTGTGCATCCGGAACAGTGAGTGATCCACTATGCGTGTCACGATTTCGGCACTCAATGACAATGATCGCGTTGCGCTTTGGGAAAAGGCACTTGATATGTCGCCACCCGATCGCAATCTGGCTTTGCTCGCCGCGTATCTTCCAAAGCCGTCAGATGAAGATGTTGGCGAATGGACGCTGGCAGGTCGCGACCACTTTCTACTTCTCGCCTATCGTTGTGAGTTTGGTGAAAACATCACGGTGACGTCACCTTGCGCATCATGCGATACCAAAACCCAGTTGTCTTTTCGTGTTTCCGACGTTTTAGCGACAAGTTCAGACCGCCTTAAAACGGCCTGCCATTTAGATTCAGTCAACACAGAGGCGTATCTTCCTCATTACGTGTCAATGAATGACGACGAGTTCAGTTGTCGATTTCGTCTACCGACAATCGGTGATCTTTACCTGCTCGCGTCTGCCCATTCTCCACTTTCACAGCTTGCACAATGTGTGCTGGCACCTGAAAGCTATAACGATGTCGCCACTGCAATCACGCAGAAGGACGACCCAGTTTCCGCGTGGGAAGGTTTCTACCAAACCCTCGAAGCGCAAATGTTAGCGATTGAACCGCTTACCATTGTTTCGCTCAATGCCTCTTGCCCAGAGTGCAGAGGCGAAACTGCACACCAATTCGATATTGTCAGTCAGTTTTGGGCATTGTTGGCTGCCGACGTGGAGCGTCAACTGTGGGACGTGCACATTCTTGCGTCTGCTTATGGTTGGTCGAGCCACGACATTCTGGCTATGAGCCCTGCGCGCCGCCGTCAACACATCGCCATGGTGATTGAATAGCGATGTTTATGAAAGACTTAATAAGATCAGGCTGAAACCTCATCTTATCCAAAGGATATGTGTATGAGTCGCCAATTAGGACATTACATTCGCCGAAACATTGATGGCTTTCAGATGCTGAAACCTGTGGTGAACTCTTACTATGCAGGTGCGACCCGGTCAGTGTCGGCTTCTGCGTCGAATGTCAGTCAAGATCGTGTTCAGTCAGAACCCTTGGTCGATGATTTAAATACGGTGAGTGATGGAATGGTAGGTGACACTGTCACTAATTCGTTATTGGACACTCACCTTGAAGAATCGCCCAATCAAACAGCATCACAGCGTGCTCCAAGCAGACAAGATGAAGTTGCGGGTAATCACGATGTGACCATTAACATCGAGAAAACACAGGTTGGTTCTCATCCTTCTCGTATTTCAAAGACGAAAAGCCAAGCGAACAATACCGATGTGAGTGATGCTTTTAATCATCCGGTCTCCACCAATCCGTCTTCATCGAATACACTTATTCATGCACCGCTAAATACACCATCGACTCCAACTCGAACACGACATGATTTCACGCAACAAGTGGCGGCATCCATTTTGGGTGAGACGGATGCGAATCAATCGCCAAGTGAGCAACCCGTATTTGAACATGCCTCAGTTGAAAGGCATATACCGAATAACAAACAAGATGAACAGGGGATAGCGTCGAATTTACATCTGTTAGCGGAACAGCGCCTTCGCGCAGAGCCTGCAGCTCATGCATCACCAAATCGTGATGAATCGCCGCGTGATTCTCTTCGTCATCTAGGAACAGAGGAATCTGCACCGCGCAGTGTGACGCATCGAAATCGCGCTAAACCCTCACCACCGATTACGGTAAATGTGACGATTGATCAAGTGTCGATCATTGCTAGCAAAGCGGATTCTCAAACCCCATTGCAAGCGCAGCGTCAATCAACCACTTGGAAACCAGACCTCTCATTGTCTGACTATTTACGTCAGCGTCAGGACGGTGAACGATGAGTAGCGCGCTTGCCATCGCGGGCGTCACCCAATTGTTGCGCGATCTGCTCAATGATGGGCTGGTGGATCACGATGTGGCGGCGGTGGTGAACACTAATGTGCCTGTTCACGCATTGGCACCGGATCAAATGCTGGCACAAGAAGACAACAATGCCCCTGCGCTAAATGTTTTTCTCTATCACACAGAGGTGAACGCAGCGTGGGCGAATCAGTGCCTGCCAACACGTAATCCAGAGGGTGAGAGAGTCAATAACACGCCATTACCGCTCGATCTCTATTATCTGGTGTGTGCTTATGGCACGGCAGATCTGCATGGCGATGTATTGCTCGGCTATGCGATGCAAATACTGCACGAACACCCTGGATTTACGCGAACAGAAATCCAAACGGCATTGAACCCTTCGCCAGCCATTGCCGCGGGCTTACCGCCACTTTTGCAAGCGTTGGCTGACACCGGACTTGCTGATCAAGCAGAAGCGCTTCGTATTGCGCCCCATCAAATGCCAATGGCGGAAAAATCCGGCCTTTGGAGCGCATTGCAAAGTCAATATCGACCCTCGATGGCCTATCGCGTTTCCACGGTATTGATCGAAGCGGAATATGGCACACGAAATCCGCTACCTGTGCTGACCATTGGCGAAGATGATCTCGGTCCTACGGTATTTCCTCATCTGTTATCGTCCTTGCCTCAACTCACCCGTGTTATTTCGCCTGCACACCAAGCAAGTGCAAGGCTGGGCGATATTCTGGATGTTGAAGGCCGTGCACTTGATGGCGCTAATCCACGTTTCACGCTTTCTCATCTCTCACTCGATATAGAACACACGGTGGCTGCCAATGCTGGCGGCTCCGCGCAAGGGCAGTCTTTAACGCTGCCAAACGTTCCCGCCAACTGGGCATCAGGTATCTATTCAATCTCTTATGCCGTAGATGTCAATGGGGCTACACAACAATCCAATGAACTTACAGCACAAATCGCGCCTGTATTGGCGCTGCCACCAAATAGCGTTGTACGAAATGGCCAAGCTGTCATCGTCACCGTCGGGGTGTCACCCAATGTACATCCCGGTCAACAAGCAACACTTTGGTTAGGCAGCGAAGGCGCTCAGGCTGAGTCGGTGTCCGTGATTACGAGCACACTGGTCTTTCACTTTGGGCCTTTGGCTGCAGGCATCTACCCCGCGAGATTGCGGGTAGATGGCGCAGACAGTTGGTTCATCCTCAAAGACAGGCCGCCCATCGCGCCGGATTTCACATCACGCGCGCCCATTTATGATCCCACGCAAAGAGTAGAGGTGCCAGCATGACTGATACCTTCCGTGTTAATGCCTCAGCGCAAGAACAACGCGCAGAATTTGGAAATAATCCGTCAGGTAGTGGACCAGCGGTTGATCTGTTTTCTCAATGGCAGGCGACCAATCAGGCACATATATCTCGACTCATCGAATGGGTACTTGTGTCGTTCGATGCGGTGCGAAATGAAGAGTCAGGGCACTGTACGTTAGCGGATATCAATAAAGGCTTCGTCTGTGATCCTCCTACCGCCTTTAACGTGTTAGTGCAGCAGTTCGACTTGAACGAGGGCGATCAAGCCGTACTGGCTCTGGTTCTAGCGATGTCATTTGATGGTCGTGTTGCTGCAAAATGCGCCATGGTGACAGAGAATTCAATACGTTCTCATCCAACAGCAACACTGGCATTTTCAGTTTCTCATGATTGTGATTGGGGCAATTTTTCGCCTCATAGTCCGCTGCGCTATTGGTTACTTTTGGAATGGCAGCCGATAGGAAATGGCGATGCCACGCTGGTTGTCGATGAACGTATCCTCAATTTTTTACGTGGTATCAACTACCTTGACGAGCGCTTGGCGGTGATGCTTGAACCGATGCCCGCGGTCGCCAGTGATGCGTCGCTTTCTTATTCTCAATCACGCGGTTTGCAATCTGCACTCACCTACATACAGCAATCCCATCAGCATCAACTCAATCTGCATCAATCGCACCCGCATCAATCTCATCGCCAGCAAGTGGTGATTGAGTTTTTTGGTGAGGACAAACCCAGTAAAATCTTGATGGCTGCAGCCCTTGCACACCAACTTGGTGCGACGGTTCAAATCCTTCATGCCAGCAGTTTGCCAACTCAACCCAATGATTTGGATGCGCTGGCAAGGTTATGGCAACGCGAAGCAGGGTTAATGCCGTTGCTGTTGCTCATTGAAGGGGCTGACGACCCAGCGCGTCTCAGACAGTTGCAGCAGTTTGTTGGCCGTGTCGGCGGGCTGGTGATGATTGATGCCGGCGTCATGCCCATTGGTGTGACACCCAACAGCTTTCCGCTTTTGGTTGAAAGGCCGACGGTGGAAGAACAAGAAGGTTTGTGGCGAAACGCTATTCAAGGGGCAAATGAAAGTTTACCGGCACGATTGTCGGAGCAGTTTTCGCTCAGTCAGCAAGACATCAACCAAATGACCTTGATTGCTGAGTCCGGCGGCGGAGAGTCACTCCTTCATTCTGACCCTCGATTTGAAAAAGCGCTTTGGACATGTTGTCAGCAACGCGCCGCATCATCACTCGCGAAATTGGCGCAACGTATCGACTGTAAAGCCAGTTGGCAAACGTTGGTGCTACCGCTGGCACAAACCAAAATGCTGGAGCAGTTAACCGCGCAAGTGGGGCTTCGAAGCCGTGTATACCAGCAATGGGGTTTTCGTCATCGCATGAGTCGCGGCATGGGGATCAGCGCCATGTTTTGTGGTGACAGTGGCACAGGCAAAACCATGGCCGCTGAAGCGATTGCTAATGAACTTGGCTTGGATTTGTACCGCATTGATTTATCCAGCGTGATCAGTAAATACATCGGTGATACAGAAAAGAAAATGCGCGAGTTGTTTCAAGCGGCCGAACAATGCGGAGCGATTCTGTTTTTTGATGAAGCCGATGCCTTGTTTGGCAAGCGCAGTGAAGTGAAAAACAGCAATGATCGCTTTGCCAATATCGGCATTGATGATTTGTTGCAACGTATTGAAACTTATCGAGGTCTAGCCATTCTTGCGACCAATTTGAAATCCTCCGTCGATAAAGCGTTTCTGCGTCGACTACGCTTTGTCGTCGATTTCCCCTTCCCCGGGCCATTAGAGCGCGAACGCATTTGGGTTACTGCATTCCCGCCTGAAACACCGCTCTCAGCCGATGTGAATCCCTCTCGTCTTTCTAGGCTCAATTTAACGGGCGGGAGTATTCACAATGTCGCTTTGAATGGCGCGTTCTTAGCTGCTCAACACGGCGATTCTGTTTCCATGCAATGGCTAATGGAAGCGGCGGCGGCCGAGTTACAAAAGCTCGATCGACCGATTAAAGCGGGGGACCTGGAATATGAATGAATTCGCCAGCCCAAGCACAGCAAAAGCGCAGTCTTCGCCAGTTGGGTTAACGTTCAATACGCAGTCGCCGATCCTGCAGCGAAAATGCAGTTGCGGTAGCACCGCGACACAAGGCGCACCTTGCTCAGCGTGTGGGGCGAAAGCGTCTATGTCAGCACAGTCTAGCGCTGCGTTCGCGGGCTCAGGTGTGAGCATGACAAAGCCACCGATGAGCACAAACTCGCAGCAACCCGATGGGCATTTGCCGGAAGAATTGCGTCAGCGAGCGGAGAAAACCTTCGGTGCAGAGTTTCCGGAAGCCAAGCTTTATACCGGAGGTGTTGCACAGCGTTACGCCCGTCAACTTCAAGCTAAGGCTTTTACTGCAGGGTCAGATGTTTACTTTGGTTCAGGTTTTTACAACCCCGATTCGCAACAGGGTCTCTCGCTCATAGGGCATGAACTGACCCACGTTGTGCAACAACGTCGTGGGCTGTCCTTTGCCAAATTGAATGGATCGAGTGATACCTATGAACAAGAAGCTGACCGTGGTGGTGACGCTTTCGCAGCCGGTAAACCCTTCCAACTGTCGACGCCATCGGGTTCGATTGGCCGATGGACCCAGAAGGCAGATGCGGGAGAATCTGCGTCAGCGGTTGGCGTGGCTGATCCTTCGCATCAACTCGATTTCTTAGGCGAGTTTTGGGATCCTGAAGATCTTGAAGGCATTTTGGACGAACTCAGCATGCTGGAAGACGAAGGCCACCGGCTCCTTCTTGTACCAGAATCATCGGTGCAGAATGTGGGCTCAAGCTCTCCCGCACCAGCACCCAGATCGGCACCAACACCGCCTTCAACGCCAACAGCTTCACCATCGCCACCCGCAACTTCAACACCCCGCGGGCCTATCGCGCAAACAAAAGCACTGGATGGTGCAAGCACGACCTCTCTAGGCGAGAGATCGGGATTTCCCTTTATTCAACGAGCCACGGTCGCTGGGTGTCATGTTCCCGCTCTAAGCGCGAATCAAATAGGTATTCAAGCACACATGCAGATTGGCGGATTTTGTGGCGCGATGCACACCATGATGTCGACATCATGTTTAGGTGGTGGACACCCGGGATTTCAAATTCCCGGCGCAACACGGCCAGATATGGTGATTCAATACCCTGCTGGGCCTTTCATCGATGAAGTGGGAGAAATCAAACCCGCCTCATGGCTCAACCCGCTCAATAATCGTCAGGCCATTGCAGAAGCCCAGCTCAACCGAGACATTGCCAGTTACCAGGCCATTATTGGCCCAGCGACCTCCATGTCTTCATTTGCTTTTCCGCGAATGACATTTGTTGGCAATCCATTGCAGAATATTTCAGTCTGGCCAAGAACGGGTGGGGCAACGTCAAATGGGGTTTACTACTATCGCTGTACAAACAAGCCGCGCCGCCGGCCTCGTCCGATCCCTATTGTTATTCCCAATCCTGTGCCGGTGGTAAAACCAGTTCCACACACTGTGCCACGTACAGCGCCTCATACCGTTACGCCGCAAGCTGTGGCAGGTGCTGCTGCCACCGTGGGGCTTGGCTATTTGATTTATCGTGGTATTCGCATGATCCCATCACTCGCACCGCCGCTTTGGTGGACAGTGCCCGGCAACCTTGCTTTGCCATAAAGGGAGAACGAAATGACACAACTTAACGTGCACTTTCGGCACATTAAAATCAGCAGCGACGCGGGTTATGCCGATGTCTATCGCGCGATGTCTACCGCCGTGTCGACACAATGGCCAGTGATGGAGTCGATCAGCACTGAGCAACAGTGGGTCGCTAAGGAGAAGGCGATAGTGAGGGCCACTGATGCATTGATGCATCAACTGACTAGCCACAAACACAGCGTAAAGGGGCGATAAATGTTATCGAGTCAGCCGAACTACGTTAAAGCCGGCATTGTGTTGCTCGATCCGCAAAGTGGCGAGCCCGTAAATGCGATTCCATTGCTGATCAATCCTTCCACGCTCAGTACGCAGTTTGAAGTGAAATCGCAGGCAGGGTCGCAAACTCGTACAGAGCAGATGCGACTCAATGGTCCTCCAACCGAATCGATCAGTTTTGAGGCCATTCTCGATGCCACTGATGCGCTCGAGCGGGGCGATGAGGATGCGGTGACTTATGGCATTGGCCATTACATCGCCGCGTTGAGAAGCTTGATTTCGCCGACGAAGCGGCAACTGCTGCAAAACGATGCGCGAGCCCGAGAAGGAAAGCTGACCATTATTCCGATGGTTCAGCCATTGCCCTTGTTTAGCTGGGGCGCGTATCGCCGCGTACCAGTGAAAGTCAAAAGCTTGGCTCTGACAGAAGAGTTTTTCAGCGCGCGGCTTAATCCATTAAGCGCGAAAGCCAACTTGAGTTTACAAGTGTTGACGGTCGACGATCTTGGTTTTGATCATCCCGCTTCTTCACTGTTTTTGCATTACCTCACTGGGCTAGAAACGCAGGCGGGGCGGGTCATTAAACCTGTCACAAATAGCTAAGTCCTGTTAGCCAGCTGCTGATTGCAAAAAGCAGCAACTGAGAACACCACAGAACGGACGCCAATAAGGAATCATTGATGACTGATCTCACGCACTATTTACTCAGCAACACGGAAGAAACGGCGGACTTTGCGTCCAGCAGCCGTTATGCCGGTGCGCCGTTGAATGTGATGACGGATGATCGTGGCACAGAGCGTGTGTTTGTCAGTCGCCGATTCCTGCCGCAGCCTGCGTCCATTGAAAACGTGCAAAGCATGACGATCAGAGAAGGAGACCGGCTGGATTTACTCGGTGCGGCGTATTACGCCGACCCAACCCTTTGGTGGCGAATCGCCGATGCCAACTTGGTGCAGAATCCGAGCGAATTATTGACCATCGTCGGGCGCAGAATTGCCCTACATGGCGATGAAGGAGAGCAGTAATGTCAGAGGTGGTGATGAGTCTCTACATTGGCCCTGTTGCCCCTGTACCCGTATCAAAAGTGGTGATTAACGCCTTTGTCTCTTGCGAAGTGCGTTCCGTGACGGAAGGTAAATCAGGGTTTCAACTGGTGTTCGAGATTGACAATAACTCACCGCTTCATACGGTATTTCTGCTGTCAGCCAACAATCCCATTCCCTTAGTACGCACCGTGATCGCGATAGATATGTTCGGTCAAAAATCCGTGCTTATTGACGGTGTCGTCACCGATCATCGCGTTAGCCCCGGCAGTGCACCCGGTGTGTCTCGGCTCACGCTGACGGGAGAAGATCTCAGCCGTGTGCTCGATTACATCGATTTCAGTTTTATGCGTTATCCCGCCATGCCGGATTTCGCTCGCATTAATCTGGTTCTGGCGAAATATGCGTTTTTGGGGCTGATCCCAAAAGTCATCCCGTCAGTGCTGATTGATGTGCCGATCCCCACAGAACGCATTCCGGTGCACCAGGGCACTGATCTTAATTACATCTTGTCGCTAGCGGAGCGTGTCGGCTACGTGTTCTACATCGAGCCCACGTCTCAAGTGGGAGTTTCAACCGCCTATTGGGGGCCGGACATTCGCATTGGCAAGGTCCAACGCCCGATCAATGACGACTTAGATGCACATCGAAACGTGGAATCCTTGTCCGGCAGTGTTGATACTCAAAGCGCGGTAGTGCCAATGGTCACTATTCAAAATCCGCAGACAAAAATGCCCATCACCATACCGGTGCCGGACGTTAATCCGCTCAATCCGCCTCTTGGTCTGTTACGACCAATTCCACTGAGGCTTGGCGAACCGATTCGCGACACGGCCAAATACTCACCGGTGCAAGGTGCGCTAATAGGGTTAGCGAAAGCGGCAAGGTCTGCCGTTAGGGCGGTGAGAATGTCGGGTTCGCTTGATGTTTTGGCGTATGGCTCCTTATTGGAAGCAAGAAAATTGGTGTCAGTGCGCGGCGCAGGTCATGCGTTTAATGGACTGCATTACGTGGAATCCGTCACCACGACCTTGAGCGAAGGCCAACTCAAACAGCAATTTGAACTGAGCCGAGATGGGCTGCTTTCAACCGTCAGTAGGGTGCCAGTATGAGCGAAAAGTTTTACGGGAAATATCGCGGCGTGGTGGTGAACAACGTCGATTTATCTCAGCAAGGGCGAATCCTAGCCACCGTTTCCGATGTGACAGGCATGCCACCCGGCAGTTGGTGTATGCCGTGTTTACCCGTGTTGGGTTTGAACGCCGGCATCTTTGCTGTGCCGCCCATTGGCGCGGGTGTTTGGATTGAGTTTGAACAGGGCGAAGTCGACCATCCTATTTGGACAGGGTGCTTTGCAGGCTCTGCGGCAGATGTGCCGACGTTGGCAAAAACCGCACCCGCGCCGATCTCCGCCATTACGCTGCAAACCATGGCGAAGAACGGCATCGTGATTTGCGATGCAGGCGGGCCTATGGGGTTGGGGGGTATTACCTTGCAGACCGCCACCGGCGTCACCTTGTCGGTGACTGACGCAGGAATATTCATCACCAACGGGAAAGGTGCACAAATTAGCTTGGTCGGGCCGACGGTAGATATTAATACCGGTGCGCTCACCATTACTTAGCGCTTAATACTTAGTGATTAAACGCTCAACCACACCGTAAGCGCGAAACGAAGGAGACAGCCATGCCCGGGCCCTTGTTACATGTTGGTGCGACAGTCATGTGCTCCCATGGTGGCCAAGCAACACCGACAGTGCCGAATCCGCGAGTCGTGGTTTCGGGCGCGGCCACCGTATTGCTGACGTCTCCTTATGTCGTGGCAGGGTGCGCAATGCCACCCCCGACAGCGGGCAATGGACCTTGTATAACAGGGCAATTTTTATCGGGCTCGGTGCGTGTGGTGTCGATGGGGCAGCCTTTTGTGCTGCTAACTGGCCAATCTGTCTGCGCGCCAACAGGGACACCCTTGCTGCCAACTGTGGCGCAAGTACGTGTGATTGCGAGTTAATTTCCGACTTATTAACGGCTTAACTTATTAACGTCTTAATTTCGCGGAGGAAAGATGAATTATCCAGATTTCCCCTATCGCATTGATACTCAAGGGCGGACAGCGACAACGCACCGCTTTGATCTCATTCGCGATCGCATTGAGCAGGTGTTATTCACTGAGCCAGGAGAGCGGGTGATGATGCCAACTTTTGGCTGTGGCTTAAACCGTCTGCTGTTTGCGGGAGTCAGTGATGCTTTGATAGAAGATACCCGCACTTTGATTGCGACAGCCTTGCAAAGCTGGATGCAAGATGACATCGAAGTGACGGATGTCTCTGTGCTATTTGATCAAGGTGCCATGTTTATCGACGTGTCCTATTTGGTGCTGCCATCGGGTGATCCCCAGCAAGCCCAATTTGTGAGGGAGTCTGCCGCATGATTTATTTTTGCTGTGACCAACGACGCAGAGAAGCGGTGCGCAACAGTGCATTCAACGGTATCGACTTCGTCGAAGTGTTGGATTTGGAAGCGGTGAATCCTGCTGATCGTCAGCGCTTCTTGCATCTTCACCTTGTTAACGACCCCGGCGCGGTGGTTTATACAGAAGACAATATTCGCATTGAAGGCGACGCCGCCGTTGAGATAGTCGCTGTCACCATGGGGCTGGGCGGACAGCAAAACGTGATCGTGATTGAACTCGCACAACCGGGCGATTTCGGCCCCTATATGCTCAATATTGTCACCAGCACTTTAAACCCTGCGCCGCCGCCCGAGATAGACCCCGTTCTGGCATCCATTACATTTTCGTTCAAGGTAGAGTGCCCCACAGCGTTTGATTGTTTGAGTGATTGCGAGTGCGAAACGCCGCCTGAACCAGAGACAGAAATAGATTACACCGCGCGTGATTATCTTTCGTTTCGCCGCATGATGCTCGATCGCATGGCCATTGCGGCTCCCGCTTTTGCCACTGGGCATCCTGCCGACCTTTCTACCGCCATTGTCGATATTCTCGCGTACACCGCCGATCAATTGGCCTACCAACAAGACGCAGCCCAAACCGAAGCGTATCTCAACCGTGCGCGTTCGCGAATTTCACTGAAGCGGTTAACACGATTGTTGGATTACTCCGTGGATGAAGGCTGCAACGCGCGATGTTTTTGTCACTTTGCCGTGTCTGCTGATGTACTGCCGATTGCGCCAAGCACAGCGGTGATCCCGCAAGGTGCAGCAGTGTGTACAAGGCTGAGTGAACAGCCTATCACCTTTGCCAGAAACAATGCGTTACTGGCTCAAAGCGCCGCGGTGTACGAAACCTGTCACGACGTGCCAGCCTTGTTCATCGCGCACAATGAAATGGAATTTCATACGTGGAGTAACGCTCGGTGCCATCTCGCCAAAGGGTCAACGAGCGCGACGTTGGCAGGGCATCTACCAAATCTCAGCCAAGGCCTGTATGTCGCGATGGAGGAAATCACCGGCGCGAAAACAGGCAATCAAGCCGACCGATTTTTAGACCGTCGCCAAGTCGTGCTGTTGACAGAGGTACGCGCATTTGATGCCGCTAACGCGCCGCTGACGGACCCCATTACGGGCGATTTGATCACCGAAATCGTGTGGCATGATCGTGATGCCTTGCGTTTCCCCGTCTGCATATCGTCAGAAACCTCGATGGAAGAAGGAAGGCGATACATTGAGCCTGTCAGTGTCGTTCGTGGCAATGTGGTACTCGTCGATCACGGGCAAACACAGGATGACGAAAATCTCGGCCAAGTGCCGTCACCATGGCTCAGTTGGGCGGCGGGCAAAGGCTTTGAATCAGGTCAGAATCACGGCGTGACTTGCGCCGATAGTCAATGCGATCAAGAACAGGCAGAAATGATCATGCCTGCATTTCGACCCAAACTCGCTCAATCACCACTGACCTTTGCACCAAATTATGCGTCAGGCGTACCGGCCTCAGATGCGTTGCGCACCCCTGAGCCGAACGCGACGTATCCTTGTATTGAACTCGATGGTGATGATGGTGTTGAAGTGCTGCCTTATCAGCCAGTCGCAGATTTGTTAGCCAGTGATGCCAGCGCGCGTGTGTTCACCGCTGAAATTGAACGAGACAACAGTGCTTCACTGCGGTTTGGCGATAACCAGTTTGGCCGTCGTCCACTTTCCGGCACCGCATTTAGCGCCCGTTATCGTGTGGGCTTGGGCACGTCGGGACATATTGGGCCTGATAAGCTGCATCACTTAGCGATAAACCTGCCTGAAGTGATTGAAGTGAGAAACATCACGGCGGGCGCAGGCGGGCGAAACCGAGAAACCAATGCCGCCATTCGTAAGCGCGCACCGTTCTTGTTCAAAACGCAAGAGCGAGCCGTCACTCGAGAAGATTATCAGACCCTTGGACGCCGCGTGGAATGGGTGCAAGACGTGAGTTGTGCCTATGTGCACACGGGCAGTTGGATCACCACGTTTGCATTGCCCGATCCCAAAGGGCGCATTGGTGTCACCGAAGATCAGCGCAACCAGTTACGCGGTCACTATGAAAAATTCCGACTTGCCGCCCATGATGTCGCCGTGTCCACGCCCGTTTATGTGCCGCTGGAAATTACACTGCATGTTTGTGTCGCGCCCAATGCGTCTAAATCTCATGTTCGCCAGCGCTTATTGACGATTTTTTCTCCGCAGCGACAAGCCAATGGTGCACTGGGGCTACTTCATCCCGATCAGTTCCGCGCCGGACAAATCTTGCACCTGTCGCCCATGTTAGCGGCAGCACAAAACGTAGAAGGGGTGATCGCCGCCAAAGCGACCCGTTTTCGTCGTTTTGGCGACCCGCGAACCAGTGGGCTGACAGGGCGAAAACTCCTGTTCGGTCGCACCGAAATTGCGCGAGTAGACAACGACGCCAGCCATCCTGGCAACGGTGTGTTTTTGCTCGACTTAGAAGGAGGGCGCTGACATGGTTGATTCTCTGTTAAATGCTCGCTCACAAGAACAGTCACATTGCGGCGCGTGTAATGGCACTCGCGTACTGACGCCGCAAGCGCCTGATAACACGCCGGGCTTACCTCGGATTGGTTTTCGCGCAGGTAGCCACCAAGATTTCTATCAAAGCATGGTGGCGAGGCTTTCTTCATCGCAATACGGCGCACTCGGTACTTTAACCACACGAGAAGGGGAAGACTTCACTCTGGCGTTGTTAGAGGCTTGGGCAGCCAGTTGTGACGTGCTGACTTTCTACAATGAAATGTGGCTGAACGAAGCCTATGTGCGCACCGCGCAACTGCCCCAATCGCTGCATGAAATGGCGCTGTTGATTGATTACATTCCTCATCCCGGCGCGGCAGCCAGTGCCGATCTGTCGTTTAACATTGCCGCGGGCGCAGGCATTCCTGAGCGTATTACTGTCCCAGCAGGCACCAAAATACAAAGTACGCCGGGGCAGGATGAAACGCCCGTTATTTATGAAACCCTTGATGATCTCTTGGCTCGCGCGAAATGGAATGCCATTCGTCCAAAACTGACGGCTCTCCATCCGTTAACGACCTCGACGACGCAACTGCCGTTTTGGGGCACCAATACCAAGCTGAAAGCGGGAGATGGGGTCGCTTTCACCGCCGACGACGGCACGCCAGTTTTTGCTGTGGTGAATGCTGTCGATCCGGTGTTGGCGAATATCGCCCAAGACCCCGATGCGAAAGATCTGACATGGGTGACGGTATCGCCAATCGGCACGGAGCCGATTTCTGAACCTGCTTCGGATCCTGCTTCAGAAATAGGGTTTTCTGCGTCAAGCAGCTTTTCCGCCACGGTGTCTGGTGCGTTGGCAGAAAAGCTTGATCACACCCTTGGTACCTCAGAATTGGTCACAGTATTGGCGGATGCTGAGTTGTCAGAAAAAGCCTTTTTCGCCCCTTTGGAAGCGGCGAGCCAGAGCAACAAAACCGTGCTGGTTTTTCGTGCGTCAGCGGCCATTTTTGGACACGCAGCGCCGCCCCTGAGCAGCCTTCATCATTCGTTGACGGGCATGGTGCCAGTTTACAGTGTGGACGGCAGCGATGTGGTGGTAGAAAGCCTTGAACCGGGTCCATACGCGGACAAGACTGCCGCCACATGGGCCGATGCAGGGACATTATCTTTGATGAGAGACGGCGCGAATCATGTTTATCTTGAACGGCAGATAGCAGAAATCGCCAATGACAGTGAGGTCGTTATTCGAGATGGAGACACATGGGCGCGTTATCAGGTCACAGACACTGCCGAGGTCGCGGCTTCATTTTTTGCCGTCACCGGAAAAAGTAGCCGCTTGGCGTTGGATCGAAACGAAGATTTTGTCGAGTTCTCCATTAGACAGACTACGATATTTGGCGCCAGTGAGTTCTTAACCTTGGCGGAACTGCCGATCACTGCCCCCTTGGATGCTGACACGGTTTCCGTTCAGCTGAATGGCTGGTTCCCCGGACTAGAAGAAGGGCGCAAAGTGATTCTCAACGGACTGGCTGAAGGCTCAGGCGCGATGCCTGTCATTGCCACGCGCATTGTGCAGTCCGTTAACCATGAACTCACGGCGGGTACGGGCACATCGCTCACTCTGACTGAACCCTTAGGCGCGGCTTACTTCCCACAAAGCCTGCGTATTGCTGCCAATGTTGCACAAGCCACTCAAGGTGAATCGGTGGTGGAAGTCCTGGGTGATGGCGCGGCCTTGCCCCATGCTTCTTTTACTACCCGCCAAGCGCCACAAACCTTTGTGCCTGCGGCGACGCCAACGGGCGTGAAACCCACGCTAGAAATTCGAGTTAACCAAATCCTGTGGCATCCGGTGGCGAACTTTTTGAGCACGCAGCCCGCTGATCGCGTGTATTCGATGCGTGTTGATGAACAAGGTTACAGTCACATCACCTTTGGCGATGGCGTGAAAGGCGCAATGCCGGGTAAAGGTCAGCAGAACATTCGCGCCAGCTATCGTAAAACCCATGGTTTGATGGGGCGAGTAAAAGCCGGGCAACTCAATTTATTGATGTCGCAGCCGCTTGGTGTTCAGGCGGTCGATAATTTGCTCGATGCCGACGGCGGTGCGGATCCCGAAGGGCGTGATGCGATAAAACGCAGCGCACCTTTGTCCTGTCGCACCTTGGGACGCGTGGTTTCTTTAACGGATTACGCCGACTTCTCCCAAGGTTATGGCGGCATTGCCAAAGCCAGTGCGCAGTGGTTGCATCTTTCTGGTGGGCCACAAGTGGTGGTCACTGTAGCAGCAGAAGAAGGGGCGCAAGTGCCGGAGGGCAGTGCGTTGCATAACAGCTTAACGGAAGCGTTGACCGCAGCCGGCGACCCGTTTGCACGCTTTATTTTGCGAAGTTATCGCCAGCGCTTTTTTAAGCTCGGTGTGCGTCTTCAAGTCCATCCTGATTATCTCCCCGATGAAGTGAGTGTGAGTGCCGAAGCTGTATTACGTGCGGCATTGTCGTTTGACGCTCGCCGTTTTGGTCAGCCAGTTTTTGCCAGTGAAATTATTGCGCTGTTGCACGACGTGGCGGGAATCGACGCGGTGGTGATTGAACGCTTATACACGGGCGAGATCCCTACACGCCACGATGGTCTCGCGGCAGCGAATGCCGAGGTGATGGGTAGCGGCGTTGATGCCGAAGTGCTGGGCGCATCAGTGCTGAGTTTGCATCCTGGGCCGCTTGATTATCTGGAGGTCAGCGTATGAACAGCTTGTCACCTGACGCGCTCTATCAACTCTTGCCAGAGGTTTATCGCAAACGCGATGAAGCACAGGGATTTCCCCTCAAAGCCTTAATGGAAATACTCGCCGAGCAAGCGGCGATCGTGAAAAACGATGCCGATCGTCTTTATGATAACCAGTTTATTGAAACCTGTGATGAGTGGGCAGCGCCTTACATTGGCGAGTTGGTGGGTTATCGCTACGGGCCAAATATTCCCGGTGTGAGCCAACGCGCAGCAGCCGCCAATCAAATTCGCTTAACCCGACGCCGCGGTGTGGCGTTGGCGCTGGAACAATTAGCATCTGATACCGCGCGCTGGCCTGCCAAAGTGGTGGAGTTCTTCCAACTGCTCGCGCGCCCAGAACATCTTGCCGCGCCGCGTCCTGATAATCATTACACCTTGAATGTCAGAGACAGTGCGAAGTGTGAAGCTATCAACACGCCATTTGATACCGCCAGCTACACGATGGCGACAGGGCGGATCAGCCAAGGTGAAGGGAAACATCATTTTCAACATGTCGGCATATTCTTGTGGCGATTGCGTCATTACCGTCAATCGTTAACGCCTGCGTTTCGTTTGGCAGCGCGACGATATCTGTTCCAGCCGATGGGGTTCAATGCTCCGCTGTTTAATGAGCCTCAGACTGAGCCTGATATTAACCATTTGGCTCGCGAGGAAAATCTGCCTGTGCCGCTGTTGCGCCGAAGCATTGCAGCAAATCGGCTCGACGGTTTTTATCCTCATGCGTTCACCGTGGTGGTTGATGGCATTATGCAAACCGCCAATCAATTGCAGATCTGTAACCTCAGTGATGACGGCGCAGACTGGGCGCATTCGCCCGTAGACAGAATCTCGGTCGACCCCGAACTTGGGCGCTTATCGTTTCCTGCCAGCATGGTTGAGCCAGAAACCGTGGAAGTGACATTCCACTATGGTGCATGCGCCGATATTGGTGGCGGGGCCTATTCTCGCAGCGAAGGCTTTATTAGCCATTCCGCTAATTTGCACAGTGTCGGCGCGGGCGGCGATATTCAAGCCGCACTGGGCAATGTGGAATCCGGCGGTGTGGTTGAAATTGGCGTGTCGCATCGATTTGCTGTATCGCCTGACATTTCGGTGAATACCGATCAAACGGTGTCGCTGCGCGCCGCAGACGGACATCGCGTATTTATCGATCTTGAAGGTGATGATTTTACCGTGGTCGGTGGTGCGGAATCCGAAGTGATCATTGATGGGTTGGTGGTGTTTGGTGGAAGGCTGGTGGTGCCTGATACCGGCGACAATCAATTACGCCGCTTAGTGCTTCGAAACGTCACCTTAGTGCCTGGACACGCTTTGTCGATAAACCGACAGCCGATGCTGCCGAATGCAGCGTCGCTGGTGGTTGAAATCCCCAATGTTACCGTGGAAATTGAAAACAGCATCGTCGGTGCAATTCGCACGGTAGAAGGGGCGTCAGTGTCGGCGAAAGACAGCATTGTCGATGCCACTTCACATAACCATGTCGCCTTTTCAGCCCTTGATGAAATCAGTCATGGCGGTGTGCTGACTCTGCGTGAAACCACGGTCATTGGCAAAATAGCTGCGCGGTCTTTTCCACTGATATCAAATTCCATTCTCGACGCCGCACTTGGCGAAGGGGATGCGTGGACATCACCGGTTTGGGCATTACAACGACAAACCGGATGCGCCCGTTTTTCTTATATCCCTCCCTTTTCTCGTGTACCGCGTCAGCATCGTTGTCAGCCGCAGTTCGCAGGGTCAAACGCTATCGAAAAAGCCGAAGCGCGCAACCCCTCGCTCACTGATGCCGAACGCGAACATATTCTTCATGGTGTTCGGGCGCGTGTCGTGCCTGCGTTTATCTCTACCCGTTATGGCGACCCCGCTTACGGGCAGTTACTGCTTTCTGCGCCAACCGAGATATTACGTGGTGCAGATAGTGGCAGCGAAATAGGTGTGTATCACCATCTTTATCAGCCGCAGCGGCATGATGCGCTGCTGTTTCGTCTCAATGAATTCTTACCCATCGGGCTCGATGCCGGTTTGATCTATGTGACTTGAAGGAGAGTTCCATGGCTGTAGATATTTCAGGAAAGACCTTTGACCCACGCCACAATTACGCCGAATTGGTGTCGATGCAAGGCAGGGTGGTCTCCGACACGCCGCTGAATGAAGCGGCGGCCATGATAGATCGCCGCTTTCGTGCTGAAACTATCGATTTAGCAGGCTTCTGTGGCTATCCCGCGCATCTTCCAGACAGCTTTCGATTGGATGTGGTTGCAGGCAGTTTGCTGATTCATCCAGGTCGATATTATGTCGATGGCTTGTTAGCTGAGAACTTTGGCGACGATGAGCATCACTTTTCATTGCCCCTTGAAGAACTGCACAGTGAGGTGCCGATCCCCTTTGATGATCAGCCTTATCGACCGATGCTGACTAGCGCCGATCCGGGAATACAGCCTGAAGACGGACGGTATCTGGCCTATCTCGATGTGTGGAAACGTCCGGTCACGTTTTTGGAAGCCCCCGATTTAGTTGATCCGGCGATTGGCGTCGATACCAGCGCCCGCATGCAAACCGTATGGCAAGTGCGATTGTTTGGTCCTGTCGGTGAAGGCGTAACGTGTAATACCGACGATGAAGACATTGAAGGTTGGGACGCGTTTATTGCGCCATCTTCAGGGCGATTATCCTCCCGTGCCAATCCCGCGTCTGCGGTCAACGACCCTTGCTTGCTGCCGCCAGAGGGCGGTTATCGAGGGCTAGAAAATCGCACCTACATGGTGGCGGTTCATGATGTGAATGAAGCGGGTTTGCCCTTGATGAAATGGTCGCGGGTAAACGGCGCATTCGCTGGACGAATATTGGCGCAACCTGCCAACAACACCTTGACCCTTGAGCAAGTCGCCAAAGACGATTACCTGCGCTTCAGTGCAGGCGATTGGGCTGAAATTACCGACGATGTGCGCGTGTTGGAAGGCCTGCCCGGCACCATGGTGCGTATTCTTTCAGTCAATGATGCTGCCAATACCGTGGTGTTAGTAAATCCGCTCGCAGCAGGGGAAATCGTATTGGTTCCCGCCTCGATAGCGGCTAACCAAACCCTTCATCCTATTCTTCGTCGTTGGGACCAGTTTGGTGTGGTACTCGATACCGATGGCAATGAAATCACCAATCTTGATGCACCAGCCAGTGACGGTCTAATTGCCGTCCCTGAAGGTGTGTTTATCGCACTCGAAGATGGGGTCGAAGTGGCCTTGTCCCGCGATGCAGGGGCAGGGGCATACCATATTGGTGATAATTGGAGTTTTGTCACCCGCTATGCCGACAGTTCAGTTGAAACACTGACTAATGCGCCGCCACAAGCTTTTCATCATCATCGCTGCCGCTTAGCGGTGATCGATGCGTTAAATGGTGAGTTTGTCGCCCCGGTTTTTCAAGATTGCCGTGATCCAATAGGTGTGACGGGCTGTTGTACCGTGGTGGTGCGTCCCGGCGAAGATATTCAAACCGCATTAGATAGCTTGTCGCCAGAATTTGGGGGCTGTGTCTGCTTAAAAGTGGGCGTGCATGTCATCCGTCGTCCGCTTCGTATTCGTTATCCCAATGTCACCTTGCACGGTGAATCTCATGGTGCGCAAATTCGTCACCTTGGCAATGATGCCGCGTTGCTTGTCAGCGGCGAACAAGAAGAAACCTTGTCGGGCATTCATGTCACCATGATTTCTGTTTTAACGGGTTTAAGCAGCGAAAAGCCGCAAGGCGTGATGGTGTTTCGTCACGTGCAAGACAGCTTGATTGAAGATTGTCGAGTGATCTCGACTCGAGAGAGTGCCGTGCCAACCGATAGCCCTGCCATTGGTCTATTTGATTGCGAGCGCGTCCGCGTGGCGCAATGTTCACTGTCAGGCACACAAATTGGTGTTTGGATGGACGATGGCGGCGAAGATCTGGTGATTGAAAACAACCAAATCAACGCCCATGTCGACAAAGGAGGGCAGGAAAGCGGTATCGTCGGCGTCGGCGTTGCGCGTCTGACGGGACGAGTACAGGTACTCGGCAATGATATTCAAGGCTATGTGCGCGGCGTGGTGATCAATAACCAGCCACTGGGTCGCTCGTTCTCCACAGCGTCCTACAGCACAGTGATGGGTAACCGAATCGTGTTGGGACGATTGCAAAGCAATCAAGAAGCCGTCGCGATAGAAAGTGCCTGTGCGTTTGGCGTGGTATCAGAAAACCAAATCATGCTCGCCGCTGAAGACAGTACCGGCATCATGGTGCGTGGATTGGGTGCGTTAATTGAACGTAATCGCATACAAACCCAAGAACAGATTGAATCTCAGATTGCCATTTTGTTAGGTGGCGACGATGAAATGTTCACTGGCGGGATCACCGTTGCGCAGAATTGGATTCAAGGTTGTACCGGCAACATTGTGGCAGAGCAGGTCGCAGGGTTGCGGATCAAAAACAATGATTTTGCAGGAGATTCCGGTGACGAACTTGCCGTGTCTCTCTCGGAATGCACCGTGGTCAATGTGGACGACAACACCCTATCGGGCTGCACCATCGGCGTATTTGCCAGCCAATGTGAAGACATTCAAATGCAGAATAACCACATTGTGGATGGCGGCGCGGCGGTACTTTGCGAGCGCTGTGTCAGGGTGGATATCGCCAACAACCAAATCAGCAATTGCCGCAACGGTGGGATTTTCGTCGCGCTGTGTTTGGCGCGTGCTGCCATTATTGGTAATCGGCTCAATTATGTCGGTGCAGAAGGTAAGAACGTGCTGGCGTCGTCCATTGCGTGCATCTTTCAGCTTGGCGAATGTCATGTGGAATCTAACGAGGTTTTGAACACGGGCGTGAGCAAAGATGAAAAGGTCAATCCCGCTCGCACCGTGGGAATTGGCGCACTTTTCGTGCTGGAAGCGCGCATCGAAAGCAATCTGGTGTCTTATTCCGATTTGTTAACGCGAGAGCGGACATTGGAAGACAGAGCGTTGCTGATGCAAGGGTTGATCGAAATTGCCTTCCCTTTGGGTGCAACGGCACTGCGCATTGGTTATTCCGCACAGATCAGCAACAACAAATTTTTGGGTCGAGGGGCTGACACGGTCGTGGAAATTCTCTCCAATACCTTGATAGATAACTTCCATATTCGTTTCGAACGCGTGTTCTTCAACAACAACTATGTTGAGCATGTGGGCTTTGTTCCTGATGAAATTGGGCAACATGCTACCGTCGTACTTCGCGGTTTCCGTGCGGTGGTCATGGGCAATCAGGTCAAGGCCAATACCCGTTTTTTACCGTCGTTTGATTTCAACAATATGCAGGGGCCATTCGTTGGCAACATCACGACCAGTTCAGTGATAAATCATGCTGAATTTCCTGCCCCTCAGAACGCATTTAATCAGCAGATTTGAGTAAGGAGTACATGATGGCTAAGGCAAGTGAGGTACTGAAAAAACACATTTCTCTGGTCGAGGCGTTGCAGAAAGTCAGTCACCCCGACACAGAGCCGGATCCGATTGGCAGAACCAAAGCCAATGCGCTGGCACAACAGTCTCGGGTTGAACGTCGTATTGCCGATCTGGAGCAGCAACGTGCAGTGTTTAATAAGCAAATTGATGAATCTATTCAACGTGAACGTGAGCAGTTGAAAGAGATAGGCAAGTTTGAAGACATGGTTTCTCAGACGACTGAGCCCAAAAAGGAGCAGCCAAAAGAGGAACCGATCAAGCAAGACGAAATAAGACCCGAGAAACCCGCGCCGAAACCGCGACCTAAAACGACACTCAATGTGGACGCAAAATTGAAAGCCGCTCCAACAGAAAAAGCCGCCGCAAGGCGCAAGACAACGTTAAGGCAACCCGTGAAAGGCAGACCGACGAAGAAATAGCCTAAAGCAGTTTGGAGTCGCGGTAACCATGCCTGATTTTGCGCCGCCACAGAAAAAGACGGAGACTGCGAATTCCGAACGCAGTAAGAACGGCCTCGTCCAAAAATCGCGCACCAGTGATGTGTTGTCGGTGGGTAATGGCGCTTTGATGGAGACAAGTTCTTTATTATCAGAATCGGGCTCTTTACTGTCAGAAAGGGGTTCTCAACTGCTATCGAGAAGCGGTGGCACGCCGATGGCAGGCACACCACCGGCATCTTCGTCATCTTTGCCATCATCACAAACGCGCCAGCGGTCGCTTCCAGGTGGCTCCGATACGAGGCCCATGGATATGGCACGGGTGATCAAGCGGTTTACGCCGACAAAGCCCGCACCCGCATTGCCGCCCGTTCCTCGTTCTGTGTCCTCTTCGCTGGGGGCATTGGGTAATGCGTTGTTGAGCGCAGCGTCTGAGAGCCCCTCTCCGGCAGCGTTCTCCCAGCAAGAATCCACGTCACGTTTCGCGTCTCCGCGCTTGGCACCTCAGGTTCACTCATTGGGGCTTGAAAGTGGACAGCCCATTCCCGCAGAAGTAAGAGCGCCGTTTGAACAATCGTACGGTTACGATTTGTCGCCCATTCGTTTGCATCGAAGTGCGGCAGCCACTCAATCGTTGAAAGCCCTAAACACGGTCGCCTACACGCTCAATGATCATATTGTTGTCGATAGCAGTCTTGACCTAGCCAGTCGGGCAGGGCAGCACGTTCTTGGTCATGAATTGGCGCATACGGTGCAAGGGCGTTTAGGTGCGGGAACGGCGTATGCCGATCTGCGTATTAGCCAACCTTTTTGGCATTCTGAATATGAAGCGGAATATGCAGCGAGTGCGGCGCTGCGTGGAAAAAAATATGAGATTAACCGCGCCGTCGATCAGGACCTTCACCAAATCGCCCCTTGGCTTATTCTGGCAGGCATTGGTCTTGCCGCAGGGCTGGTAACGTGGGCGGTGTCCGACAGCCCAGAAGAGAACCGCGCAAGACACGCGGCGGGTGAACCTGACCCATCACGTAGCCTTTGGACCTTAGTGCCGATTTACGGCTCAATCCAGCAAATACGCGAAGCGGAAACCTATTTTCAGCGTGTATTGGGCGTTGGTTTTCTGATGTTGGATATGGCAACACTGGGTTCTGCGGGTGTGGCTGCGAGAGCCTTGATACGAGCACCTGCGGCGTTAGTGAGAACAGCAGTGCAACGGCAAGGCTCACGACTCGTGGTGCGAGAAGGCGGCGAGATTGCGACGGAAGCCGTGCTAAGGGAAACCGGTGAAGCGTTTGTTCGTGAAGGTGGCGCAGTGTTTGCGACTCGCACAGCTGCGACGGCTGAAATGATGCAAGCGCTAGAGCGCGGCGCCATGATTTTGGTGACGGAAGGTGGAATTAATCACGCCGTCATGTATGCGCGAAATGCCGCAGGCCAGTTGATCAAGCTCCACGGCGGCCCGCTTAAATTGTTGTTTGAAGTTGCGCCAAGAGAAATCACAGAAAGAGCCGTGGCGGGCATGGGGCAGCGTGTCAATGCCTACGTGATTGTTGAAGCCGCAGAAGCCGCGGTTGATATCGAACGAGCGACTTCTCTTGTGCAAAACAGTGCACCCGCGATTGTTCGTTGGTTAGGCGGTAACCCAACCAGTTGCGGCATTATGCAAGGTGCGTTGCTCGAGGCTTCAGGGCTTTCTGCCGAAGCACTCGCGCGATTGATGCCAGCAGGTGCGGCGGTAAATCGACTCGTTCCCATCACGATTTTGGATCATATTGCCCAATCAGGCACGGGATTGCGCCTCGTTGAAGGGGGAATGGCAAGGATCATTGGTGGCACCGTGGTGCAAGAAACCATGTTAGCGGCGGGGGCGGTTATGCCGACCATTGTTTCCACGCTGATGCGGGTGATGTTAACGCCAGATGGCGGCTCATCGGGTTCTGGCAGCAGAACGGCAAGCCCTGCCGCAGGTGTTGGCAGCCCAGTTTCGGGTGGCGAACCGCAAGTGATCACCGTTGAACCCGTTCCACAGTCACAAATAGATACCACGGTGGCTGTGTTTGTTGATGTACTTTCCGATGCAGATAGGCAAGGTTATCGTCGAGTTGTGTTCACGATCAGACGATCTGCCAGTGAGATTGCGCCGGGGTTTGAGAAATTGGAGCGCGGAACACCCATGACAGAGCAGGGCGAAAGTATGCGTAGCATCATGCCATTTTTTGTGGCTCAGGCAGCGCGAGCAGGCATGGGAGAGTATCGAATCATTGCCACGCGATCGGCTTCTGGGTGGAGTTTGGATTATCAAGGGGGATAGGCTACAAAAAACGCCGCCCAGATTTAATCGGGCGACTAAGCCTGTTTTCATTGGCACTCACACCACGTGTATCATCTTCATTGGAATGGTTTTCATTTGGGTCTTCTTCGCATGACATTTTCTGAGAGATCCGCACAATAGATTTTGTGAAAGCATTGTCAGGATCGCGATAATAAAGCCGAACTTCAAACGGGACGTGCCAGCTTTCATCACCTGCAATACACAACTCGCCGCGCATCAATTCGTCTTTAACAAACGAGCGGGGAAGCCACGCCACGCCATAACCGCCCAACACCATAGATTTTAAAGTATGGGCAAACGGATTCTCGTAGCGTCGAGTCAGATAGCAAGGTTGTTTATCCAGCAATTGATTAATCGCTTTGCCAAACAGTGACTGATGGGTATAAGCCACTAACGGGAGGGGTTCATGCTCAGTGCCAGGAAGGCAATATTTAGGTTGGGCGTTCACGGCTAAAGAGACGGGAACTAAGGTTTCCATGCCAATCACCGCGCTTTGAAAGCGCGATGGGTCAATGCCGAGCCCCAGTTCTTTGTGGGTATAGCACAGTAAATAGTCCACGGTGCCTTGAACGAAGAGGTCAATGCAATCCGCGAGTCTGTCTGAAGAAAGGCGGACATAAACCGGTCCTACCGCTTTCTCGACGTGTTGCATCCATTGCATAAACAAGGTTTGCACTATCGAGTTTTGCGCGGCGACTGAGATTTCATTGTTCGCGTTCTTTTTCAGCGCTCGGGCAGAGTCGCGAGCCAAATAAAGGCGATTGAGAATTTCCTCCGCCTCCACCACAAACGCTTGCCCTTGTTCGGTTAACTCAAGCTGTTGCGATTCCCTGTTTACCAGTTCTGCTCCTACCCATTGCTCGAGTGCTTTAATTCGACGGCTAAACGCAGGTTGCGTAACAAATCGTTCTCTTGCCGCTGACGTAAAGCTGGTGGAATGGGCGAGACACACCAAATCTTCCAATAGTTTAAAGTCCAAACATCCTCTCCAAACCCGTTATGCATCCAAGTTGCTCGTAGCGATGAGGCTATATCTAGTTAACCCCACATTGCAGAGTCCAGAGCCTTTCATCACATTCCTTTGTGTGAACTGCGTTCCGCATATCGCTTCTTTAAACTTAACAAAGCGCATTCATTGTTCAGGCATTAAAGATAAGAAAATACTAAATCAACGAAAAATCCTCACGTAAAAACCCTTTTCTTTTTCAGGGGTATAGCAGGTGAAATTGCTCCAACTCTCTGATTATTCGCGATAGATCTTGTGCCCTTAAAAATCGGCATGCCGACCAATCGAATCGGCATAACGCATAAAAATGGTATGTGGTCATGCTTATTACTAGCACCAGTTGTCAACCTCGCCGCAAATCACCAATGGGCGGCCTCATGTTTTAAACGTTCCAATCTGTGTCGAAAGAGACAAGGAGAAGTCACATGAACATTGCAAAATCTGCCAACGCCTTCCGCCTCACCGCAATCACTTGTGCGCTTATTGGCGCGATGCCGATTGCCGCACAAGCGGCAGAGACCATTCGTTTGTCGACGTATGTGAATGAATCGGATGTTAGGTATCAAGGCTTTCAGAAGTTTGCTGAATTGGCTGCTGCGAAAAGTAACGGTGATTTGAAAGTACAAATCTTCCCATCGTCGACGCTGCACGGTTGGAGTGAAGGTGTCGATGCCGTTCAAGGAGGGGTATCTGATATCAGTTGGGTTCCTGCGGATACACGTCTGCCGTGTTATCGCGTGACTTCTTTATATCCCGTCGCCATTGATTTGGAGAAACAAATTGAGCTTGATGCCGCTTATGCCAGCTTGATTGAAGCGGAAGCGGCGAAGTCTGATCTGATCCCTTTGATTAACTCAAACTATTCGTACGATCAGGAATGGTGGTTTGAAGATCCAGTAACAGACATCGGCAAGTTGGATGGAAAGCTAGTGCGTTCAATTGGTCCATTGGTGAGCTTGATGATTGAATCTTGGGGTGGCAAACCTGTTTTCGTCGCACCCAAAGAAGTGTTCCAGTCGGCAGAACGTGGCGTCGTTGATGGCATCAACATGGGTGTGGCGACGTACAGCTCTTGGAAGTTGTGGTCAGTGATGCCGTACATGGTTAACGCCAATATGTTCTATGGCAACATCATTTACATGATGAACAAAGACAAGTTTGATGACCTCAGCCCTGCTAATCAGAAAGCGCTGAAAGAAGCCGCAGTAGAAGCTGAAACCTGGTTGAAACCTCGCTATGAAAATTGGGTTAACGAACGCGTCGGTGATGCAGTGATGGCTAACGGTGGCTCTGCGGTTTCCATGTCAGAAGACCGCACAGAAGCGTTGCTAGAAGGCATTGAGAAAAAATGGACATCAGAAGTGAACAAAGCTTGTGGCGTCCCATTGGCTGATGAGATTCGAACCTTGTTTGCTGCGCACTCTGAATAATTGCTGAGGAGCGGGCAATGAAGGCAAACGTGTTTCCACTACTGCGCCTTATGTCTTTGGCGATGTTGTATGCGGGTGCCGCCATCGTAGTGATCCAAGCTGCTTGGATCACTTACGGGGTGGGGGTTCGTTACATACTCAAAAGCCCAGACGGCATGGTGACAGAAGCCACCGCACTCTTGCTAGTGCCTGTGGCATTTCTTGGCGTGTCTTACGCGCTGCTCAATCATTCTTACCCAAAAGTCAGCCTGATCAGGGACAGGCTGCCCAAGGGAATCCAATTTTGGGTCGATAAATTCAACATGCTGGTCATGCTGATGGTCGGCAGTTTCTTCTTGGCTGCGTCATCCAAAGCCATGTTCAAATCCATTAGCTCAGGTGCGGCGTCTGAAATTTTACTTTGGCCGCGCTTTTACTTCTGGATCCCGGTCGTTATTGCTTTGCTCAGTTTTTGTATCACGGCGTTGTGCATGCTCATTTGGGGTGACCCGCCAGAGGAAGAAAACGCAACCACTCTTGATGAAGACATTCGCTCGCAGGACGCGGCGTGAGCATAGTCATCACGTGAAAACAGTCATCACGTGACAACAAAAGATTAACTGAAGACTAAACAAAGAAAACAAGGATCAGTGATGGAATGGTACGTAGTTGGGTTAGGGATGCTGGGTTTGTTGATGGGGCTTATCCTCATTGGCGTGCCGATCCCTTTTGCGCTCGCCGCCGCTTCAATCCCGTTTTTGCTCGATATTCTGAGCCTCAAATCGTCGCTCGTCACGGTTGAGTTGAAACTCTGGGGTGTGTGGTTTGATTATATTTTACTGGCTGTGCCGCTGTTTGTGTTTCTGGGAGAACTCATAGGGCGATCGTCAATTGGGCCAAATCTCTATTGGTTTATGCACAGCAAACTCCCGATCCGTGGGGCAGCCGCCTACGGCAGTATTGGGGCCTGTGCGGGCTTTGGTGCGGTATGTGGTTCCAGCATGGTGGGTGCGCTGACCATTGGTGGCGTTGCTTTGCCTGAAATGCTCAAACTTGGGTATGGCAAACGCCTGTCCAGTGGCGTGCTCGCAGCCGGGGGTACACTCAGTGTCCTGCTGCCACCAAGCTTAATTTTATTGTTCTACGGCATTGTGACCGACCAGTCGATCGGCGCACTGTTCATCGCGGGTGTCGTCCCCGGTCTCGTGTTAGTGACCATGTTCTTCATCATCGTGTTTATTTGGGGAAAAGTGAATCCGGATGATATTCCGGGTCATGAAAATTCGACCCCCATCCCCTGGCTCATCGCGTTCTCTGCATTGCTTCCAATCACCCTTGTTGGCTTGGTGATTACTATCTCCATCTATGCCGGTATCGCAACGCCCACCGAGGCAGCGGGCGTGTCGGCGATGTTTATGTTGGGTCTTGCATACTTCTTCGGAGGGTTGCGACTGAAAGGCTTGCTGGAGGCACTGAAATCCACCATGCAAACCATGGGATATTTGGGTTTATTGCTGTCGTCAGGTGTGCTGTTCGGCTTTGTGATGACCTACCACCAGATCCCGCAGCAATTCACAGAATTGTTTGTCGAAATGCAGTTATCGCCATATGCCGTGCTCGCGATGATCATTGTGTTCTATATCATTCTCGGCATGTTCTTGGAACCTGTTTCCATGACATTTATCACCTTGCCGACCTTGTACCCTTTGATACATGCCGCTGGATTCGACCTTATTTGGTTTGGCGTGGTGTACACCATCACCATGGAGATTGCCGTGTTAACGCCCCCCGTGGGGTTAAACCTCTTCGTAATTCAAAATCTCGCCCGGGACAAGGTGACCATAGGCGACGTGATTATTGGGTGTCTCCCATTTATTGCCGCACTGGTGGTCTTGTTATTCGTGCTGATTGGCATGCCTGATACTGCGCTTTGGCTCCCTGAATTAATGGAATAAAAATACGATGAATTGTTTACGTGTCGGTACTGGGCCCACGTTGGTGCTAGTGCATGGATTTCTAAGTGGTCTGGCTTATTGGGAAAAACAGATCTCACTGTTTTCCTCACGCTTTGATGTCGTCGCCTTTGATTTACCGGGATACGGCGGAAAAGCGGATGTGATTGGCTTAGACAGTGTTGATGGCTTTGCTGATTATGTGTTGGAGCGACTGGATGCAATGGGCATTGACCAGTTTCACCTGATGGGGCATTCCATGGGTGGCATGATTGCACAGGAAGTGGCGCTCAAAGCCCCTGAAAGAGTGATCGGTTTGGTGCTATACGCGACTGGGCCAATGGGTAGTTTGCCTGGGCGTTTTGAATCTATCGAAGAAAGCATTGTGCGCGCCGAAACTCAGGGGACTGAGCAAGTCGCGCATGATACGGTCAAAACCTGGTTCTCAGATGGAGAAGGCGATCCTGATTTTGCCGGAGGCATGGAGTTGGCAGAACGTGTTCAGACACAGACCTATATCAACGGGTTGCGTGCCATGGCGGGGTGGCGGTCGCTTGAGCGTTTGAATGAAATAGAGGCTAAAACGCTAGTGCTGTGGCCAGACAGTGATCGCTCTTACATGTGGCAACAAACCGAGTCGCTGTGGCGGGGAATTACGGGGGCAAATCTCGCGGTCGTGCCGCAGGCCGCGCATAACATTCACCTTGAGAAAACCCAGATCTTTAACTTGCTCGTGCTTGATTTTCTACAAAGTGACAAAGTGAAACAGCGGCGCTTAGCACTCAACGAATGCATTTAATACGATTCTAGATAGACAACTCCCTCGCTGTGTTGATAACGCTCAGCGCATCGACACAGTGAGGAAGTTTTTAATGTTGAACGGTTATTGTTTTCTCAGTGAATCGAGATAAGCAATGTGTTCGGGGAAAATGGCGCAACAGCCGCCAACAATGTTAGAACCTGCATCCAGCCACGCTTTCACGTAAGCCGCATATTGATCGGCAGATAATTCTCTCACCGTGGTGAGCGCATCGTTCGCTTGGTGTGCTTGCTGAATCACGGAAAACCCGTTGGCATACGCACCCAATGAAATCGTGTTTGAATGCCCGTCTACTATCACGCGAGCCACGCCGATTGCATCCAGCATCACTTCGGGTTGAGAACAATTAAACAAAATGCCATCCACATCGCGCTCGCAAGCCGCTTTCACTGCATCTACCACGGATTCGCCAGAGCGCAAGCGAGGCTGATCCATTTCCGCGTCCATCAAAGAAAACGCAAAATAAGCGGGCTTAACCGACGTGGCGCGAGTAAGGGCATCACAAATCGTGTGGAACTCTTCAATAGAGCCAATGGTTTCGGCTAACCAGAAATCAATGTAGGGTGCCTGTGCATCAATCAGATTTTCAATGATAGGTGTGGCGGCTTCCGCGTTAAACAAATCAGGGCGATAAGAACCTAGCACGGGCGGAATACAGCCAGCCACACGCACTTCGCGCTCGCTGTCTTCGGCAGCGCGTTGGGCAATTTGTGCGGCCAATTCTGCAAGCGCAAAACCGTGTTGCTGATAGCGATCTTCGCCAAGGTGGAAAGGCACACAGGCATAGCTGTTGACGGTGATCACGTCACAGCCCGCATCAATAAAGTTCTGATGCGCTTGATATACCGCATCGGGTGCTTCAATTAACGCCTGAGCGCTCCAAAGTGGCTGTGAGAAGGGTGCGCCAATGCGCTGAAGTTCTCTTCCCATGCCTCCATCGAGTAGTACAAACATCCGTTTCGCTTCCTTGTAACGTCTATGAGCGAGAAAATCGCATATGTTGACAGTATTGTCGATAGAATTTCGGAAGCGAATGTTTGGCAGCAATATTTTATAGGCATCAAGTTACAGGTTCACCGCTTTGCGATTGTCTTTTCTTCCTTGCAGCATGAGCAAGCCAAAAATCGTGAGGGCATAAAGCATTGACCAGCCCAAACAGATAAACACAAAAGTACATAGCGCAAGCGACAAAGCAGCAAGCCACTTGGATGCGCCTTGGAGTAATTTGAACGCGGCGAGCATCGCCATCAGATACACCAGCACGAAAATGCCATTGGCGAGTTTAAGGAAAAACTCCAAATTCAACCCTGACAATTCACCGATCACACATGAAATAGCCAGCACGGCGCCTATCGCCAAGGTGGCGTTTTTAGGCACGCCACGTTCAGAAATCTGCGCCATTTTTCCGTTGGGTTTATATTCTCGTGCTTGTGCCCACACCATGCGAGATAGGCTTTGTGTGTAGAGATTGACGCTGGCAAAGCATGCAGAAAAACCGACAACACTGACGAGCAGTTTAAAATTGGGGCCGAACAATTTTTCACTCAGATAGGGAATGGACGCGGTATCAAACTCAACACTGCCATACGCGTGGAATTTTAAGATCACCACAGACATGGCCCAATACGTTGCGCCAGCCACAAAACAGCCGACGATAATGGCGATGGGGAAATCCCGTTGCGGATTTTTAAATTCTTCGCCCATGTGAGCAAAAGCCTCAATGCCGACGAAGCACCAAAACATCACACCCAATGCCGCGCCAATCGGCCAGAGGGAGTCGGAACTCATCGCAGGCATGGTTAAATCCGCCATGCCGACTTCGCCGCGCCACAAAAATGCGCCGACAAGAGCAAAGATGCTAATCGCGATAAGGGTTTGTAATTGGCCTGATGATTTCGCACCCATCAAATTGACGCCGATCAGCAGCGCTACCGTGATCAGTTGCGCTATCAGAAAATCATTCAACGCACTGGGAAGAAGTTGTTGTAGGAACCCCGCCGCCAGTGCAATCGCCGCCGGAACACCCACGGGGATCACACTGACAAACAGCCAAGCGACACTGCGTTCTAGGTGAGGGTTGAATGCTTTGCGAACGAAATACGCCGTGCCACCCGCGTTGGGGTAGCGTTTCCCCAATTGCGCAAAGGTTAATGCTATTGGGCAAATAGCGGCAAACAGCACCAACCACGCCCACAATGAAAATTCACCTGCTATACCAGCAACAATGGCAGGGATCATAAAAAGCCCCGTGCCTAATAGCGTGGTGGACAGTTGCCCTATACCCGATAACAAGGTGATTTCTTTTTTCAGTTGGTTCATTGGCGTTCCTTGAGCGGGGCAAATACCTGTGAAGCAATGACAACAGGTTAATGAGTTGTCAGATAAAAAGCATCGGTCAAACTGTCTTAGTTCAGTGTCAGATTAACGGAATTTACTTGCCTCGCCGTCAAAGTGACGCTTTTTCGCGAAGGTAACGTGTTCTTGAACGAAATTTATGAGCGATAAACGAAGAGGAAAGATAAAGTAGAGGGCTAAAGTGATGGTGAAGACGCGATAACAAAATCAACAGGTAAGTTGAGAGAAGAAAGATGGACAAATTTGATAAGCAGATCTTAAGCATATTGCGTGTTGATGCCCGCCGTACAGTCAGTGAAATCGCACGAGATGTGAGTCTGTCTCGCTCTGCGGTCACCGCCCGAATTCGCAAGCTAGAACAAGATAAAGTCATACTCGGCTACCACGCTGATATCGCCGAAGAAGAATCAGACATCGGCGTGACAGCGTATTTAGCATTGAAGTTTGATACATCTGCATGCTCTCAGCACTGCGAAGCCTACGCGGCTGACATTTACACGATAGATGGCGTGAAATGGTGTCATGCCATCAGCGGCGAAACGGACATGATGCTGTATGTTGATGTGCCCAACATGGCACGTTTAAATGAAATTCGTGAACACATTCAGGCCTATCCTGAGCTGAAGCAAGTGATCACCCATACGGTGTTAACGGAGTTTTTCAATACGACCAAGTAGCCGTTTCTGGCTGGCGAATACCCGTTTGATTGGCCGCTATTGCTGCCCATAAAGCTCGCTCAAGTACTGCCAAAATCGCTCAACTTCCGGTTTGGCAGTATGGCGGTTTCGGTACAGCAAAATTCGCAAATCTATTCTGGGTAACGCTTCATCGAGTTCGACTAATCGCTTTTCCTCTAACTCCTGCTTCACCAAACTTGAAGGCAACCAGGTTGCACCAAAACCTTGCGTTGCCATCGCCTTCAATCCTTCTGCCATTTCGTTTTCACACACCACCTCATAGCGAAAATGGGAAGGGATCGCACTTATCGCGGATCTCTTAACCAATCCGCCAAGATAGATTTCTTCGGGAAACGCCAGCAAACGGCAGGTTTTTCCTTCGGCGAAGGTGTGTATTGGCGCGCCAAATTCATTCGGCGCAGAAACAGGAATAAGGCGGTCACGTCCCACTTGAATCGACTGACTCTTGCGCTTCATTTGTGGGCTATCAAACGCTTGAGATGCAAACGCGAGCAGAAAATCCCCTGAACCTGCCAAAAACGACTCATTGAGATGGTGAATATTGCCCGGAACGAGTTTCACCAAAGCATCGCCAACCAATGGGCTAAGGGTTTGTATCCACCCCGGAAAGAAAGAGACTGCCGTGGAGTGTTGAGCGAGAAAAATCAACGAATGTGGGTTCTTACGCTGTTGCAGTCGATGCCTGACATCCGTGATGTCATTGATTAATCGCCGCGCCTCGTCAACAAAATCGGTCCCAGCCTCTGTCAACGTTGTGGGCAGGGTATCGCGGTTAACCAAGGCAATGCCTAACCAATTTTCCAGCGAACGGATCCGCCGACTAAACGCTGGTTGTGTCACAAATCGCGCGTCAGCGGCTTTAGAGAAGCTGCCGTTCTCACTGAGCGCAACGAAGTCTTTAAGCCATTTCAATTCCATTAATTCAATCCCTTAGCGTCCTGCTAAAACAGATATGCCGAAAAGTAACCGGTGTCTATTCAATATAGGTATTGGCGGAAGTCAGCGGTGTCTCACAGGCTGTAATTATTGTAAAAGGCCATTTGAGCCGATTTTTTAGTTATTGATTAAAAGGGACATGACCATGCATTTATCTCGCTTTCCTCGTCTTCACTTCGCACACCTTTCTACGCCGTTAGAACCTATGCCAAACCTGTCTAAAGCGCTTGGCGGCCCCAATTTGTGGATCAAGCGTGACGATTGTACGGGTCTGGCCGGTGGCGGTAACAAAACGCGCAAACTGGAATTTTTGATGGCAGATGCAATCGCTCAAGGTGCAGACATCATCATCACTCAAGGCGCAACCCAATCAAACCATGCGCGTCAAACCGCAGCGATAGCGACCAAGTGCGGCATGGCGTGTCACATCCTGTTGGAAGACCGCACGGGTTCAGACGACCCAGAATATATATTCAACGGCAACGTCATGCTGGATCAACTGTTTGGGTCTTCTTTGCAGAAATTTCCAGCTGGCGTCGACATGAATGCGGCGATGGAAGATGTGGCAGCGACGATGCGCGCTGAAGGCCGTAAGCCTTACATCATTCCGGGTGGCGGTTCTAACGCAATTGGTGCGCTGGGTTATGTGAATTGCGCATTGGAACTGTTGACGCAAGCCAACGATCAGAGCCTTCTGATTGACCACCTTGTTCACGCAACAGGTTCAGCGGGCACACAAGCGGGCTTGATCACCGGTTTATGCGCCTCGAACAGCCAAATTCCACTACTGGGCATTGGCGTGCGTGTGCCAAAAGACAAGCAAGAAGCCAACGTGTTTGCACTGGCAGAACGCACGTGTGACTTATTGGGCATCCCTGGCGCAGTGCCGCGTGAAAGCGTGGTGGCTAACTGTGATTACGTGGGCGAAGGCTACGGTATTCCAGCTGAAAGCACGATTGAAGCTATCTCGATGTTTGCCAAGCACGAAGGCATTTTGCTCGACCCTGTTTACTCAGGCAAAGGCGGCGCGGGCTTGATTGACCTTATCCGTAAGGGTCACTTCAAAAAAGGCGAAAACATCGTGTTCTTGCACACAGGGGGTGCACAAGCGCTACCGGGCTACCGTGACGCGTTTGGATTTGAAGATTACTGTTAATCCGTCCTGATAAAGCCGCTTTCTTTGAGCGGCTTTTAGTTTGGAATCTTCACGTATCTCTTTCTTTTTGAATCCGAATATCAGTGAGTAAACACAATGGAATATCTAAAACGCGCTGAGCGGGAAGCCGACGTGCAAACCGATGATGAGCGCATTCAGCAAGTGGTCAAAGACATGTTGACTAAAATCCGTCGTGAAGGGACGGCGGCGGTTGAAGAATACGCCATGCAGTTCGATAACTGGCAGGGTGATTTCGTTCTGTCCGACGAAAAAAGAGCAGCACTGATTGCCTCTGTGCCGCAACGCGTAAAAGACGACATCGATTTTGCGCATCGTCAGATCCAACGTTTTGCAAATGCACAACGGTCGAGTTTACAGGCGTTTGAGATTGAAACCGAAGAAGGCGTGAAACTGAGCCAACGGGTGATTCCTGTCGATTGCGCAGGGTGCTACGTGCCCGGTGGTCGTTATGCTCATGCAGCGTCTGCATTGATGAGTGTGGCAACGGCAAAAGCGGCGGGTGTGCCAACCGTGATTGCCTGTTCTCCGCCTCGCGGTGACTCAATCAACCCCGCCGTGGTGTACGCAATGGATCTTGCTGGTGCAGACATCATCCTTGAGATGGGGGGTGTGCATGCAATTGCAACCATGGCATTCGGGCTCTACACCGGAAAATCCGCCGATATTCTAGTTGGCCCAGGAAATGCTTATGTGGCAGAAGCTAAGCGTTTGTTGTTTGGCGAAGTGGGCATTGATGTGTTTGCAGGGCCAACCGAGTCCGCCGTCATTGCCGATGAAACCGCTGACCCGATGACCATTGCAGTTGATCTGGTTTCACAAGCCGAGCATGGCCCGAATTCTCCGGTTTGGTTATTCACCACGGATAAAGCACTGGGTCAGAAAGTGATTGAATTAATGCCCCATGTGATTGCAGACATGCCCAATGCAGATGTCTGCGAAGCCGCTTGGCGAGATCACGGCGTGGTGATTGTGTGCGACGACCGTGAAGAAGCCGCGAAAGTGAGTGATGAATGGGCGTGTGAACATGTTCAGGTTCAAGCCGCAGACTTGGGCTGGTGGAAAGAAAATCTCACCAATTATGGCTCGTTGTTTTTAGGCGAAGGCAGCACGGTCACGCACGGCGATAAATGTGCCGGAACTAACCATATTCTGCCCACCAAAAAAGCGGCGCGTTACAGCGGTGGACTGAATGTGCAGAAGTTCCTGAAAATCTTAACCACGCAGGAATTGAGCAAAGAAGCCAACTTGACGTTTAGCACCGCAGGTTCGCGGATTTCCCGTACGGAAGGCATGGAAGGTCACGCACGCGCATGTGATTGGCGATTGAAAAAATACTTCCCAGATGCGGATTGGGATTTCGACGTCTATCAGCAAAAGCGTTACGACTGATGACGACGCGATCGAATACGGCTTGAATGCGCAAAGCGTAAGGAACACGACGATGCACACGTTTAAAAAATCGTTTACGCAACAAATGCCAATACCGGAAAGCGCCATTGCCAGTGCCGTAGAAGTCATGCGTACTGGCAGGCTTCATCGCTATAACACGGTGAGCGGTGAGCGCAGCGAAGCGGATTTGTTGGACAAGCAATTTGCTGATTATCTCGGTGTTAAATATTGCTTGAGCTGCGCGTCTGGCGGTTATGCACTGTCTATCGCACTGCTGTGCGCAGGCGTAAAACAGGGTGATGGCGTATTGTGCAACGCGTTCACTCTCGCGCCCGTTCCTGGATCTATCAACAACGCTGGCGGTGTGCCTGTGCTGGTTGAAACCACCGACGATCTCACCATGGATCTGGATGACTTGTCACACAAAGCGAAAGCCACAGGGGCGAAATTCCTGCTCCTTTCGCACATGCGCGGTCATCTCGCGGACATGGATGCCGTGATGGCGATATGCCGCCAGCATAACATCGTGTTGATTGAAGATTGTGCCCACACCATGGGGGCAGATTGGAATGGGCAGAAAAGCGGCACCTTCGGTTTGGTGTCGTGTTTCAGCACCCAAACTTACAAACACATTAATTCCGGTGAAGGGGGCTTTTTAGTCACCAACAACGATGAAGTGATGGCCAAAGCCATTATTTATTCCGGCTCATATATGTTGTTTGGCCAACACCCCACGCTTCCGCCCCTAGAAACGTTTGAAGGTATTGCCAAAGGTACACCTAATTACAGCGGGCGAATGGACAACCTTCGCGCTGCCATCTTGCGCCCTCAATTGGCGCATTTAGATGAGCAGTGCGAGCGTTGGAATCAGCTCTATCTCGCCATGGTGTCTGCGCTGTCATCGTTGCGCGGCATTCGCTTAATTGAACGTTCGCCCAAAGAACATTTCGTTGGCAGTTCTATCCAATTCTCATTCCCTGATCTGACGGCTAACCAGCTTTCACAGTTGGTGAAAGGATGCACGGCGCGAGGCGTCAGCCTGAAATGGGTCGGCGACAGTCAGCCTTCAGGGTACAGCAGCAAATACGATCATTGGGAATATCTTCAAGAACACACTGTTTTGCCACAAACCGAGCGGGTTCTGGCGTCCTTATTGGACATGCGGATCCCGTTGACGTTTGACGAATCAGACGGAGCAACCATTGCAGCGGTTATCGCTGAAGTACTCGATACGCTTTAAGTGCTATCGAGCGCGACATTTATCTATCAGCAAGTACTGAAATCTAAACCGATACCAACGCGACGCAACAGCGTCAGTGAATTCACGGATGTCATCGAAAAAGAGGTAAAGATATGAAGTTAAAGCAATTGGCAACATTGGCAGTCATTTCTATTTTGGCACTCCCAGTGCTCGTCAGCGCTAAAACGATGAAAGTAGGAATGGGCGACCCTATCGAATCCGATCAGGGTGCGTATGCACTTCGCTTTCAAAACTTGGTTGAGTTTTATTCTGGTGGCGATATCAAGATCAAACTCTATCCCGGTGGTGCGCTCGGCGGTGAAACCGAGATGGTGCAAAACATCCGCTTGGGTTCATTGGATATGGCGTTAGTGGGCATAGGTAACGTGACCCCGTTTTCGAAAAAACTCGGCGCACTCACCATGCCGTATTTGATCACCAACTCTTCTGATGCGGTGTTAATTACCACCGGTGAATTGGGCGAATATTGGAATACCCTCGCTAAAGAAGAAGCGGGCGTAAACATTCTGGGTTGGACCTATTCCAACTTCCGCCACCTGACCAATTCAAAGCGCCCCGTGAAAAACATGGAAGACGTGAAAGGGCTGAAAATCCGCGTTCCTCAAAACAGCATCATGCTGAAATCATGGGAAGTGTTCGGTGCAAACCCGATTGCGATGGCGTGGACAGAAACCTTCACCGCACTGCAACAAAAAGTGGTGGATGGACAGGACAACCCGTACATCGTGAACAACACCATGAAGTTCTACGAAGTGCAGCCATACCTGACAGAAGTACACCACCAGTATTCGTTGCAACCGCTGCTAATCGGTAACCGTACCATGGGCAAGCTGAGCGAAGAGCAGCAAGCCATTTTGAACCGTGCAGGATTAGAAGCGCAGCAATACGCCTTGGTGTTCCAGATGACGGAAGCGGAAAACGCCAAGCAAAACATGATTGATAACGGTGTGGAAGTGTTCACGCTGGAAGACGAAGACAAATGGGTTGAGTTGGCGAAAGAGAAAGTATGGCCTGAGTTTTATGAAGACATTGGCGGCAAAGAAAGCTTCGACAATGTACTGCAGAAAATGCAGAAGTAATCGTCCTCTCTATTCGGAATAGTTGACGAACTGTCCAACTAACAGAAGGGGCGGCAACGCCCCTTACCAGGACGTGTTTATGCGAAATGTACCGCAAAATGTACCGCAAAGTGTATGGAAAACCTTTTGGCAAAGAATGGACAAATTTGAAAGTTACGCCTGCCAGGCGTTGCTTTGTCTGTTTGTCACCTTACTGTTTATTCAAGTGATCCTTCGCGTGGCTTTCAATTACGGCATTCCATGGAGTGAAGAGTTATCCCGCTTCGCCTTTGTGTGGTTTGTGTTCCTCGGCGCATCGTATGCGGCGCGTCTTGCGGCACATAACCGTGTGACCTTCCATTTGAAAATGCTGCCAAACAAAGTACGCACAGGCGTTGAGCTGATCGCCGATATGCTTTGGATTGCCTTCAACACCTTAATGACAACCAAAAGCATTGAAGTGATTGAAAGCTTGATGGAATACAAGTTCATGTCTCCGGCACTTGATTGGTCAATGGCCTACCTCTATTGGATTTTCCCCATTTCTTTCACGTTGACCTCCATTCGGATCATTCAGGTTAACTACTTGAAGTTAGTGAAAGGTGTTGAGTTCAAAGATGTGGACGATGTTCAGGTCGATTGACGGATCGTCTCGATATGTTTTAGCTGGGTTAAGCCGTATAACCCGTGACGATTGTTAACAAAGACAACGCCGCCATACGGATTGTTGCAATCAAAAAGAAAAGGAGTCCTCAATGGAGGCATCGCTCGTTCTTTTCGGCTCATTTTTTGGGCTTCTTCTCATTGGCGCTCCCATCGTCATTGCACTGGGTGGCTCGGCCATGCTGGTGTATTTGTTGTCGGGTGACGATTACGTTTCTCTCGTACAAACTGCATGGAACGCCGTGGACTCATTTCCCATTATGGCGCTACCGGCATTCATTCTTTCTGGCGCATTAATGCAGGCTTCGGGCATTTCTCGCCGTTTGGTACACATTGCCGAATTGATGGCTGGCCCAATGGCGGGTGGTCTCGGATTTTCGGCCATTCTTGCCAGTATGTTTTTCGGCGCGATTTCAGGATCAGGCCCAGCAACCACAGCCGCTGTGGGCATGTTGATGATCCCCGCGCTCGCCGATAAAGGCTACAACAAAGGCTATGCAGCAGCACTTACCGCGTCTTCTGGTGGTTTGGGTGTGGTTATTCCCCCGAGTATACCCATGGTGATTTATGGTGTGACTGCCAGTGAATCGATTGGCGCACTGTTCATTGCGGGTGTGGTTCCCGGCATCATGTTGGCAGGTGGTTTGATGATCACCAACTATGTGATCAGTAAAAAGCGCGGTTATGTCGGCGCGGTAAATGATGAACCCGGCGCACTTCGCAAAGCGTGCAAAGAGGGTATTTGGTCGATTCTCGCACCGTTTGTGATCCTTGGTGGTATCTACTCGGGCATGTTTACCCCAACCGAAGCTGCCGTGGTGTCTGTCTTCTACACCTTGTTCGTGGGTAAATTCATTCACAAAGAACTGACGCTAGACGGCTTGAAAGAGTCGCTCAGTTCCACCACATGGCTGACGGGGCGTGTGTTGATCATCATGTTCGCCGCGACTGCGTTTGGACGCATTCTGGTCGAAAACGATACACCCACCGAAATCGCCAATGCGTTATTGTCGATGACAGACAGCCTCGCACTGATCTGGCTGGTGGTGATCCTGTTTTTGATCTTAATTGGCATGTTCATGGAAACCCTTGCCACCATCATGATTGTCACGCCCGTGCTATTGCCCGTTATGGTGCAGTTTGGTGTCCACCCGATTCACTTCGGCGTGGTGTTGGTTTGTTGCTGTGAAATTGGTTTTTCCACACCACCGCTTGGGGAGAACATGTTCATCAGTTCCAGTATTGCCAAGGTCACCATTGAAGAAATATCCGTGAAGGCACTGCCGTTTGTATTGGTCGAAATACTGGTGGTGTTCATCATGAGTTACTTCCCAGACACCGTGCTTTGGCTACCCAGAATGATGGGATATTAAAGAGAGAATAGGTGTGAACGATAAAGAAATGACAGTCGGTATTATTGGTGGCATGGGGCCAGATGCCACCGTGGATCTTATGCGCAGGATTATTGCGGCAACCCCCGCAGAGGACGATGCCGACCATATTCGTCTGTTGGTGGATAACGACCCCAAAGTGCCATCACGCATCAAGGCGTTAATCGAAAAAACGGGCGAATCGCCTGCGCCCTATATGGCAAACATGGCGCAGGGGTTGGTCAAAGGTGGCGCGGATTTTCTGGTGATCCCGTGTAATACAGCCCATAAATATTACGACGATGTCGCGAATGCAGTGTCTGTCCCCGTGGTGAACTTATTAGAGTTGTCAGCGGCGCAAATTTTGCGCCGTTATCCAAATATCAAAAGGGTGGGGCTATTAGGTTCAACCGCGTTGCAAATCACCCAGCTCTATACCCCTGCTTTTGCGCATTATGGCGTTGAAACCCTGTTCCCTGGAGCGAAAGAACAATCAGCACTCATGGCACTGATCCGCGAAGTGAAAGCCAATGCGCACAATGACAAATCAATCGACGCGTTTAATTGTGCTGCTGAAAATTTGGAAGATCATGGTGCGGAATGTTTGCTGATCGCCTGCACGGAATTGTCGGTTATCTCATCGTCACTGAAAAGTGCACTACCGTCATTTGATGCGTCACAAATACTGGCACAGCATGTGGTTGAGCGCGTGAAGGGGCATTGCTAAGAGAAGGGACGTTGCAAAGAGAGGGGACGTTGCTAAGAGGGAGAGGGTTGGCGTTAGGATCTAAGCCAACCCTTTTCTATATGTCTTACAGCACGCTTCGCCCAAAAGCACTTAGCATCAAAGATACAGCGCGTTCAGCAGACACGTTCTTCTGATCCAAGAACGGATTCAACTCGACCAGATCAACCGATGTGATGAGATTCGTTTCGGCCAATTTCTCCAACAGCAGATGCGCTTCGCGATAAGTGACACCACCCGGGACAAGCGTCCCTGAACCGGGGATGAACTCAGGGTCACAGCCATCAACATCGAAGCTGACGTGAAAACCCACCGTGTCTTTGGTGACAATTTCGATGATTTCGTCACTGACTCTGCTCATGCCCAACTCGTCGATATCGCGCATGCTATAAACCTTAACGCCAGACTCCTTGATGAGCTCTCTTTCTTTTGCATCAATGTCTCTCACGCCAACCAATGCAACGTTTTCAGGCTTTATCTTGGGATTTGCACTCAGGATGCTGGTGAAGTCTTTGTCACCATAACCAAGAAGGTGAGACAGCGGCATACCGTGAACATTGCCAGAAGGCGAAATGCCCGGAATATTCATGTCTGCATGAGCATCAAACCACACAAGCCCGATATTCTGATTTTGTGTTTGATAGAAGTCAGAAATGCCCGAGATGGAGCCCATCGCAATCGAATGGTCACCGCCGACCACCAATGGAATATCGCCATTTTCGAGCGCAGCTCTCGTCGCGACGGCTAAATCGCGGCACACCTGCAGAATTTCGCTTCTAAAGCGCATATTGCCGCCAGTATCGACAGGTCGAGATTCTTGGGATGGGACGGCAATATCTAGCTCTTGTGAAATGGTGTATCCCATCTTTTTAAGCTGTTCACCGAGTCCGGCAATACGAACGGCTGAAACCCCGCCATCAGTGCCTCTGCGCGAAGCGCCTAAATCCACGGGAACACCGATAATTTGAATTGATTTCGCTGCGTCTTGTTTTTCCATCAGTTTGCCCCACAAAATTTCTCATTGGAAAATGCAGTTTTCCATACTCCGTCCTTTAAGAACGTGCTTTGATAACGCTCCTTTAACATTGTAGGGTTCAATATTAAGAAGGGGAGGAAATCTCAAAGGCTGATAGGTCGTAAAGAGGTAAACAGATAAAGCGACAAGAGCGCGAATCACAGAGTGACACGCGCCTAGCGCATAGAAGTAAAACTAGCGCAGAGAAGTAAAACTATCGCGCAAACATATTGATGGTCACGACATCCTCATATTGGCCCGCACGCGCATAGGGAGACGCCGTGTTTTCAAATGTGATGGTGACTTTTTTGCCACGGAATGGGCGATTTCCCACGTCAAAGGTAACCTCGTCAGTTAAGTTCACCGATTGATCGGCAAAATGAAGCTGATAGGGCACTTGGTTTCGTCGATTTGTGGTGTTGACGAGTTGTCCTTTATTTTGCGAAGAAAAAGCAATGCTGACAAAGCCATTGCTTTCCATGTAAACAGGAATTTCACGACGATTCCTCTCCGTTAAATCACCTAAGTGAACTCTTACCGATGTGCCCGTTGGCTTTAGCCAATCGTCATGGGTATTGATTAATTTTGCGCGGACATAAGGCTTCACTTGGAAGTTAAAAGCATGTGTCTGAGTGAACGATTTGCCTATATTGGTGCCGTTGAGACGAGCTTCAATGACCCCCTTATAGTCACCAGGAGAAAACGCTCTTGCGGAGGGAACATAGATCCAAAAATCGACGGAAGGCTGGCCGGATAAATTCAGTACATACACACCTGTTTTACGGATCTTTAAATCCTGACGTGCTGCATTTTTGAATTGATAATGATGTGAAGAGATTGGGCCATTGAGTGTAGGTTTTCCCCCTTCAGGCTGCTTCATTAACATTTTATTGGCGCACTTCGCCAGTTCGCGGTCAAGGGAAACGGTGGCCGGGATCCAGACACCTTTCTGACCTTTTTGGTCTTCGACGGAAGACGTGGTGTTGACGTTAATGTGCCAGTTTCCGCTGCATTCATTGTTTTCGGCTTGCGCCAATGCATGGAATGAAACCATCAGCGCAATTGTTGAGCCTATGATCGTTTTGGTGAGTGATTTAAGGATTTGCATCACAGTTCTCCTCGACACATTTCGCGGTTAGCGTTCCAAGGTCAATTAAGCGGTTGTCGTTTGCCTCAACCACGATGGTCAGTGGCTGGTACGTGGAATTGCCGATAGTCATTGTGTAAGTGCCGGGGCCAATACCTTGGGCAAAAAAGCGTCCCGTTTTATTGGTGAAAAACGAGAGGCGCTTGTCGCCTCGGATGAGCTCACCTTGCAGGTAAGAAATGGGAGTGCCGTTGTTGGAAAGGAGCACACCTTTCGCCGTGTAGGATGCATCAGAACCGATCATGATGAGGTGGCCAGTGGTCGCGGCAGGGGAGAAATTGACTCGGCTTTCTCCCCAGTCATAGCCTATCGGTGCATTCTGCACAGAGAGGTCGACAGTGTTACGTGAATAGGGCATGTCGAGAGGTAACAAGCCACCGATCAAAGAGGTCGCGGCTGCTTTATAGCTACCATCTTGTGCCACACCTAACTGTGCTTCGTGGTCAGAAAGCGTAGGGTGAAGTTGAGCAACCACGAATGGGCCCGATTGTGCGCGACCCCAACCCAGTTTGCCATCAGTAAAACCGAACGCCGTGTTGCCGCGAATCGAAGCCAAATAGCTGGCGTCTGACGAGGTGTTATTTAACTCACTTCTTTCCACTTCGCCTTCCAAACGAACGCGATTTGCGGTGTAGCTCAGTTGTGCATTTTGGCGTTGTCTGGTGTCTTCGTACTCGCCTAGTGCGCGGAATCCGACACTACCGACACGGTCATTGTTGGTTTTGCTTACATCGATACGAGATTGGTTTTCCCTCGTGTTATAACTCGCGCCCAAGTTGTAGCCGTATTGTTGATGGTTCCATCGCCAATCAAGCGTAAAGAAATACTGGGTATCATCGGATGCCACGTTGCTGTCTTGGCTGTAGGTCACGCCTGCGCCTAGGGTGATGTCTCCGTTTTTCCAGTTCAGCGTCGACGTAAGACCCGTCAGCTCTTCATCGTTATTATCCAGATAATAGGAGCCAGACAAGGTTGCATCCCACCGTGCGTTAATAGAAAGCACATAGTTAGCGAGATAACGATCATAAGAGACAGGCAGCGCCTTGTTATCCCACGGTGATGAGGCATAGTTGTCTGCAAATTCCACGCTCAATCTCAGGTTTGGCGTTTTGCTTTCTGGTGCACCGATAATGGCGCTTTCAAAGCTGAGGGAAGTGACATTTCCAGCGTCAGCCTCGGAATGGTTACTCAGTCCCATGCGAGCAGAAATGTTGCCCCAATCTGAACGTATCGTTGCCAGTCCACCGAAGATTTGGCCATGTTTTGCGAAGGTGCCATTCACACCAAGAGTGAGCCAAGGAAATAAACCATATTCCGTAAAACCGGTTGCCGCCCAAGTATCTAAGTACTCAATGCCATCATCACCGAAGGTAGAAGGTACACCCACGCTGAATGCGTAGTTAAACATCCCTTCATCTAACAGGTTGCTGTTGTAAAACTGGCTGAATACCAGCGTTTCCGTTTTTCCCGACAGATACGTGACGTTGACCGTGATGTCGTTTGCGCCGTTAGACATGGGTAAATTCATCAAATTGAAGCGACCTGCATCTTGACGCCCACTGAAGATGATTTGTCCGTTGACGATGATTTCCACTTCGGCACTTTCTTGCAATATCAATTCTTGGCTATTGCTCGGATCGATAACTCGCTGTGGTTGTAATTCGGAATAGTCACTCTCGATGGAAAACCCACCAAGGCTCACGTTAGATTGAAAGCCTGAAATACCGGATTCAACATCGCCGACAGATGCGCGAAAAGGCGCGTGAGGGTTATCGTAAAATGCCGTCCATTCCCCCCGTAACACCTGAGAATCCGTTTCAGACATTTGTAAGTAGTTAGCGGCCTCAAAATGCACACCCGAAGCACCACCGATATTCACTTGCGTTAGCCATTCAACAGAACTGTAGCGGTCGTGTTCTTGTCCTTCACCTTCCCAGCGTGAGTTGTGTGCAAAATTGAAGCTGTTAAGCCAACTGAATGGACTGTTGTCCGATGGGCTAAAGGGCTCGTATTGTTCACCAAAATCAACATTGGCTAGGCCGAGTGCTTTATTGGAGATCTTTGCTGCCAGAGAAAGTGTTGAAGGGTCAAAGCTAATATCAATGCCGGCTTCAGCAAGTGTGTTGAGTGAAACCATGCCATCACTGCTGAGGCTTTCGTTCAGAGAAAGTGCCAACCAACTTTCGTCAGAGACACGTTGCCCCAACAGGCTTTTAAGTTGAGAGAGCGAAACTGCGTCAATATCCATTCCCTGCAAGGAGACAGAAACCATTCCTAGTGCTTTCTGCGAGAGGTTTAGCGGCAGATTGAACGTTGTTGCGTTCGCAGAAGCAGAAAGCAGGAACAGGAACAGGAAAAAAAATACACGCAGTTTCCCTAATATACTCACTGGAATCCTTTCACATCCACCGTGTTAGGGATTTCATTAGCCGCTAAAAGAGCGTCGATCTGAACATGGACGCGTTCTCCTGGCACCAGGAATTGGCGATTCAGGAGTGAATTAATGTCATCCCATTTCCAGGTGTGCGCAGTGACATTGGTTTTTACGTTTAGCTCTAACTGAGGAATGATAACGATATCTGTTCCTGTGTTTTCCAACACTAAAGAAGGGGCTTCTTTATTCTCGACATTAACCGCAGCGCTAACAAGGCTAGTGGCTGAGTCGGGTGAAACAAACACCAATGCGCCGATTTGAAACAACATTTTAATGCTGCTTTCCGTTTCATCATCTTGGATGGGAAGTTGGCTAAAAATAACGCGATAAGACGTTGAGGATTCAATGGGTGAACCGATGTACTTCACCTTTACCATTTGCGTTTTACCTGCAGGAATAAGCACCTGAGGCGGGAAGACAAAGAAATCGTCCGAATCCGTGAGTGATTCGGGTTTATCGCCTTCAATCGATCGGCTTTTAACAAAGATTTCGATCGGCAAGGGTTGATCAGTGGTGTTGTTAATCTGGAAAAACTTCTCACTGTTGGTGCTCTGCGTTGAGAAAAACGAGACCATCGGCAACAGTTCAAAGGCTTTTGAAATGGGAGAAAACAGCAAAAGCGCCATCAGCGATATTCTGACTAAACGCATATAATCCTCAAAAGGGGGCTAACGCCCCCAAATATTTAAATGAAAAGTGTTACTTAGTTCGGGTACAAAGAAACGTACATAGCCGTTGTGTATTGACCCGCTTTTTCCCAACCATTAATCGTTGGTGTGATGTTGATGGTGTTCGCGTCGCCCAAATCACCTTCAGTGCTGTTGCTCACATCCATAGATGTGTGAATAGCGTGGCCATTTGATGCGTTATTTGAACCATCAATAACGCCAGAAGCGTCTTTGAAAGCCACGTTCAATGGGATAACGTCAGTACCATTTTGGTTCTTAAACGGTTGAGCACCAACGACCAGCAAGCCTTTTGCATTGTCGTTGTTACACCAAGCTTTAAATGTGAAATCACTGGTTTGTGAATTCGTGTTTTCCACATCCAGCTCAATGCTTCTTTCTTGCTGTGTGTGCATACGGCAGCGCTGTGGCACTTCACCGCTTAAATCAACGTAAAATTGAGTCTGGCCATCTTCGCGAGGTGAACTAGACCAGCCATCAGCGCTTACGCCAGCAGAAAACAGTAGTGTGATTGCGATACCACCAATTAAACGTTTCATCTCTTTCTCCAATGTTAAGACTACCTTGTCTTGATAGGGAGAACTGTAGATGGCATGCCCTTGCTTTTGTATCGGCCAAATGTCCATATTGTTGTTCAATTAGGGACTAGAAATGGACTAAAGATCACGCTGTGTGTTCAAGGGCGAACTTTTTAGCCCCTGTATGTACTTTATCTTCCCCTATATCTTGGTCTTCTTCGAGGAGGAGCGTGCTCAATTGATTCCGACTGCTTTTTCCTGTTTTGAGCAAAATACTGGACACATGAGATTTGACGGTACTCGGGCTTAGGTGCAGTTGTACTGCAATGTCTTTATTGCTTTTACCTTGCAACAGGTGAAGAAATACCTGCTGCTCACGGATAGAAAAGGAATGTTTGGCGCTCAGTACATTTACCGAATGGTATGAATTCCCGCCCGCTTTGACGAGAAATTTAAGCGCGGTAGACATAGCGTTGCGACTAAACCATAGTTGACCAGACGCTAAGGTTCTGAGCGCACGAGGCAACATTTCTAGTGTGAACGGCGAGATGATTAATCCAGAGAAGCCCAGTGAAATCAGACCAGAGACGCTTTCCTCATCAATATCTTCGCCATTAACGATTAGCCACTGTCCACCACGTTCTAAGGGGGAAATTAACAGTGAAGACGGGTGTCCCAACGTGGATTTATCAAAGATCACAATGCTATTTTCCTCAAGCGCCCACAGTTGTTCAGGCTCTGACAAAGCGGAAAATGTGTCATCTGAAAAGATGGATTGTAATCCCGCCAAAACAAAACTGGACCAATTAGCATCCCCTGAGAGTATGTAGACATGTTTATTTATCATCATCCAACGCTTTATATTTAATCCATATCTTTCAATGAATTATATATAAGCCTACGTTTCATTTTTTGACATGATTAACAGTAAGGTAACATCTGATGGTAATGTTAATAGAATTGCGGGTGAGTCGATTGTTTTTAACTTTGTTCATATTAAGACAATCTTATTTTGAGGAAGCCGCTAAAGTCTGAAATATTCGCGACGCTGGGTTGATGGCTATCAGTAGAGTCTGCTATATGCTGACAGATGTGGATTGGAATAGGTAGATATCAGGTTTTTCTTGTGCGTGAAGTGGGTGGGAAATCGCATGGCGATGGAGTGATCACCGCCAACAACGAAAGGGTAAACTCGGATCAAAACGTATACGCCGCCCCAATGCTAAATTGCCAGCCAAGATCTTGCTGCACCAATGGACTGGCGTTGTCGTGATGTTCAAGCTCTAACTTGGTTAAACCAATAAATTCGTCAGAAAAATCGTATATTCCTATCAAGCCTGATTTATAAACCCAAGTGCTGCCTGAGTCGAAAGCATCAAGACCAGAGGCACGGCTTTCGTTCGTTGACACGCTATAAAGATGATTGGACAACTTAGCATCACGGTAATCCACTTCGACATACGGAGAGAGAGTGAATGGTTCAAAAGGGGTATCAAACGCTCGCCCCAAATGCAGTTGCACTTCGTAGCCGTTGTGCTCATTGGTGACATCATGTAAATACGTCAGCCTAGCGCCGACAGTGCCAATGGTGAGGCCTAACTCCCCGTTGCCGTCGCGATCATGGATACCATTTGGAATGTCATCAAAATCATTGGAGACTTCAGCGAATCGCCACTGGCCTGAAATGCCCACCCAAGGCAACACGGAATAATTCAACAAGCTGCCATCTATAAAACCATATTCACCGTTGTAGAAAATATTGGGTTCTACGCCACCTTTTGCTCCATCGTTAGAGAATACGGATTCTCCGACGGTGACACTGCCACCTACAAACCCATAGTCGTCATACTTGTCATTAGCGGCCACATTGATGGATAGCGCCAACAAGGCAAGCCCAGACACGGGGAGCACAAAGAGTCTCATCACGGAACACGTCCTATCATTATTTTTGTATTGAGTAGAAACAGAACAGACGGCAGGCCACAACATTGCATCAATGTGGAAATGTTCAGATATTGAGAGATTTAGCAGGGCATTGAGAGCATTTTGTGAGAATTGAGAGGCTTTGTGCTTCTTGGTTGTCGAAAATTGACAGGAAGAGGAAACGACGCGAATAGCGTCGTTTTTGGTTCATGTACATGTTGTCGAATTGTCGTTTCCTGCCTTAAAACGGATAAAGCTCTCCATTTGGCGACAAAGAAAGGTAGCTGCTGCGAAAGCCGTTTTGCCATTCATGAAGCATGTAACCGCCGGGTTTTTGTGTGAAACCCACTGGGGCGTCCGGTCGGTGGTCTGTCATGAAACTACTGGCGACAGCGGGGGAGGACAGCACGGTCGCGTTGCCCATGCTGCACACAATGCTGTTATGCAAATGCCCGCAAATCACACGGACTTCTCGTGAGGTCTGGTTCAACAAATCGGCCATGTCGTCAGCGCCTTTTAAACCAATGCTGTCCATAAACCGAATGCCAGATGCAAACGGCGGATGGTGCAAGGCAATCAACGCCGGTTTGTTTTGGTTTGCCGCTAGTGCGCGTTCCAAAAACTGCAAGGTGGATGGCGACAACGCGCCACCACCTTGTTGCGGAATGACAGTATCCAGCCCAATCACATCGAAATCTGAAAATTCCTGCACCCAATTGATTTCATCGTGAGGGGCGAACCCTGCCAATTGCGGAAAGCTCGCATTCATGGATTCGCGGCTGTCATGATTTCCCGGTATCACCAAATAGGGCAAGTTGAGGCGCTCAATCTGTGTCTTAAACAGCTCATAGCTTTCAACATCGCCGTAATCCGTGATGTCTCCTGTTGCGATAATGGCGTCAACATCACCGAACAAAGGAAGATCTTGTTCAATCTTATCTATCGCCTGTTCAAACAGTGCGTAAGTATTCAACTGACCGGACACCTTGTGAGGCGGCACAGTCAGGTGAATATCTGTGATTTGAATAATCCGAGTCACAATAAAGCCTCTACTTAGCGATTCAACTATTTAATGCCCGCACGCAAGAACGCTTGCACGAACTGACGTTGGAAAATCAAAAACGCGATCAGCAGTGGCGCAACCGACATCATGGTCGCGGCGGAGATCACCGAAATATCGACCCCGTTCTCTGGTGCGCCGAAAATCGACAAACCTACGGTTAATGGGCGTGTATCGTCGGAATTGGTCACGATTAACGGCCACAGGAAGTTATTCCAATGCGTTGAAACCGACACCAGCGCGTAAGCCAAATAGGTTGGCTTCGCTAACGGCACATACACCTTCATTAAGATGCCAAACAGTGAACACCCTTCAACACTCGCCGCTTCGTGCAATTCATAGGGCACGGATTTGAACGACTGGCGCATCAGGAATATCCCGAAAGCACTCGCCATGTAGGGCATGCCCACACCCAAAATGGTATCGAACAACCCCAGTTTTGATGTGACCGCGTAGTTTTCGACGATCAGCACTTCAGGCAAAATAAACAGCTGAAGCAGCACCAGAATAAACACGAAATCTTTACCCGGGAATTTGACCTGCGCGAAAGCAAAACCTGCCAACGTGGTGATCACAAACTGGCCGATCAGTACGATGGTGACCAGAAAGAAGGTATTGATGAAGTATTTAATCCACGGTGCGCCATCCCATGCCACTCTGAAGTTATCCAATGTCCATGCAGACAATAGATTGAAGTTCACCGCATCAGAGGTGGTGTGAAACGCAGCCCAAAATGCAAATAGCAACGGTGAAATCCAGATAACAGCAAGCAGCAATGCACCAAAGGAATCGAGGTATTTTTCGACGATTTTCATCGGAGATACGCTTTTCATTGAGGATACGGAACTCATTGGTAATGCGTCCTTTTATCGAGGTACAAGAACTGTACAGCGGCAGCAATGCCCAGCACTAGCAACACCAATACCGTCATGGCGGCGGCATGTGGCGCATCGAAGAAGGCGAACGCCATTTCCCAGATGTAATAAAGGATCAGTTTGGACGAATCAGAGGGCCCGCCTTTGGTCAGAATAAACAGATGGTCAATCAGTTTGACTGAGTTGATCATCGCGTTAACTGTGATGAACAACGTGGTTGGCATCAAAAGGGGTAACACAATGCGGCGCGTGTAAGTCCATCGGCCTGTGCCTTCAATGTCGGCGGCTTCTTTATAATCCGCCGGAATGGTCTGCAACGCGGCAAGATAGAAAATCATGAAGAAGCCGGCTTCTTTCCAGATAGTCACGATGATCACCGCCCACAGCGCGGTTTCAGGTCGACCTAGCCAGTTGACGGATTCAAAGCCAAAGAATGCCCCGATTTGATCTAACACCCCAAGGTCAGGTGTGTAGAAAAACAGCCAGAGATTCGCAGCAGCGATCATCGGCAGCACAGTCGGGGTGAAATATGCCGTTCGCACAAAGCCTTTACCCGATATTTTCGAGTTTGCCCACAGCGCCATAGCCAGCGCGATAGCAATCGAGATCGGAATCGTCATGGCGGCATAAAAGAGGTTGTTCTTTACCACAATCCAGAACGTGGGATCGTTAAACAGATCCGTATAGTTCTCCATGGCAACAAATTCGGACGGTCTGCGTCGTGTCCCTTTGGAAAATAAGCTTTCCCAAAAGGTCGCCATCGACGGATAAAACGCAAACAGTGTCAATAGAATGGCCGCAGGCGTGAGGAGAAACCACCCGTAGAGGTGTTGTCTGCGACGTTCCATTTCCGCGTAATGATTCATAATACTGCTCGGTATGAGACATAAACCCCGCCACGACAGCGGTGGGGCGTATGCAGGTTAGATTATTGATATCTTTTTTACTGTTTTACGAATAGGTGTTCGCCAACTGACGTTTTACTTACTGGCTGTACCTATTTGTACTGACTGACTTCTAACGAATGGCCTTTAGTTGCAACCTGTTGATAGTACTTGCAGCCTATTGATAGCACTTAAAGCCTATTGATAGTTTCGAAGCAGGCGTTTTGCAGATTGCTGCGCTTCACCCAGTGCCTCTTCCGGCGTTTTGTTACCCGTTAATGCAGATTGAATCGCGTTGTTCAACCCTTCACGAACACGTGCAGTTTCATAGGTCGAGAACTCGGCCACAGCATGTTCAAGTTGGTTGCTCGCAACCAGCGCAGGTGGGAATTCCACGACGTAATTTTTCAGTGCTTCCGTTTTATATGCGCCTTTGGATACGCCCATATAACCCGTTGCGATTGACCATTGCGCCGCTTGCTCAGGTGCAGTCATAAACTTGATGAGTTTGAGTGACGCGGCTTTTTCTTCGTCAGTGGTGTCTTTGAAAAGGTAGAAGTTACCGCCACCCGTTGGTGAACCAAGGCGGACATTGCCTGGTAGCATCGCCACACCGAAATCAAATTTAGCGGCATTTTTCACTGCGGTGAGGTTACCCGTTGAATGCCACATCATGGCTGTTTTGCCTTCAAGGAATGCCTGACGTAGCGTGCCCCATTCAACCGTACCTGATGGCATGACGCCGTGCTCTTGAGACAGGGATTGCCAGAATTTCAACGTATCCACCACGTCTTTATCATCAAAGTAAGTGGTTAAGCCGTCATCAGACATCAGCTTTTTGCCGTTCTGAATCGCCAATGCTTGGAACATCCAGTAGGGGTAACCGGTAGAGGGGATCATGATGCCGTAAGTGTCATCATTGGTGAGCTTTTTGCCCACTTCCACCAGTTCAGCCCACGTTGTCGGTGGCTTCTCTGGGTCAAGCCCTGCGGCTCTAAACATGTCTTTGTTGTAGTAAGCCACAATGGTTGAACGCTGAAACGGAATGCCCCACGTTTGACCTTCAGCTTGACCGTTTTCCATCAAGGCAGGATAGAAATCTTCCAGCCATGCTTTGTCGGTTTCGCTGTTCATCACGTCATCAAACGGAGAAATGAGTTCTTGATCAATCAAGTCATACACATCAATAGAGAACATCACCGCAAGCTGTGCCGGTTCGCCAGAATTGAGTGCAGACAAGGCGCGAACGCGGGTGTCGTCGTAGTTGCCTGAGTAAATGGCATTGACCTTGATATCCGGATTTTGGGTTTCAAAATCATCCACCAATTTATCGACCACTTTGGTCAACGAGCCGCCCACGGCAATGGGGTAGTACATGTTTAGCTCTGTGACGGCTGCCGCAGATGTGGTGGCTAAAGCAAATGTACCCGCAAAGGCACAACTGAATAACGTAGAGAACTTCATAGTTTCACCATTGGTTTAGTTGAACATTTATCTCAAGTTCGATTCCCTGATTGCCTGCAAATCCCACGGATAAGCGGCGAGAGAATAATTGCTCAGCAGGCTTTGCTAAGACATTCGGTTTCCCTTGTCATCGAAGTAATGCAGTGTCGAATCTTCAAATGTAATATCGACGATGCTTCCTTCAACTAACGACGTATAACCTGGCATTTTCACCACAAGCCCTTTGGCGGCAGGGTGTTCTAACAACACATGGGTTTCTTCACCAAGATATTCGCTTTCTGCCACGGTGCAGGTCAGTCGGCCTTTACCGGCTTCCACCACCGTGACGTTTTCAGTTCTCACACCCACTTTGTCGGCATGGTCGCTGCCTGAAATCGTGCCGCCGTTGATCAACGCCATGGGCGGAGCACCAATAAATTCAGCAGCAAAAGTATTCTGAGGTTGGCCATAGAGATCTCTCGGCGAACCGGTTTGCATGATGTGACCGTCTTTCATCAATATGATGATGTCGGCCATGCTCATGGCTTCGGTTTGGTCATGGGTGACATACACCACCGTCATGCCCAGGTCGCGTTGCAGTTTCTTGATGTCTTTTCGCACCGAATGGCGCAGCTTGGCATCAAGGTTTGAAAGGGGTTCATCCATCAAACACAACGGCTGACGCGCAACAATGGCGCGAGCCAAAGCCACACGTTGACGCTGACCGCCGGATAGCTCGCCGGGTTTTCTGTCTTCGTAACCCAGCAGCCCCGTAATATCGAGCGCGTTGTTGAGCTTTTCCAATCGTTCTTGCTTCGGGACTTTTCGCACCTTCATGCCGAACATAACGTTTTCCGCCACAGAGAGGTGCGGGAAAAGCGCATAAGACTGAAACACCATCGACAGGTTTCGCGCAGACGGCGCCATTTCTGTCACGTCGAGGCCATCAATATGAATTTCACCTTCATCGGGAATTTCCAATCCCGCCAGTAAACGCAATGTGGTGGATTTACCGCAACCAGATGGCCCAAGTAATGCCACAAACGACCCTTCAGGGATTTGTATAGAAATGTTTTCGACACCAAGCTGACCGTTCCAGCGCTTGCCAATATTGTCGAATACCACAAAGGACTCTGCGTTCATCAAACTTCGCCTCCAACTAACTTCAGACGATCTCCAACACGCTCACTGAGCGCAGAGAAATCATCGCCGGGATGCCGATCCATGATGATCTGGTCAACATCGAAAATACTGCCACCAACGGCAGGTGCTGTACGTGTGAGTTTCGTGCTGTCCATCACCAACACGGATGTTTTGCAATGGGTACGAATGGCCTCACGAACACGAACTTCTGACGCATGAAAATCCAACATGCCGCCGTCTTCCGTGACGCCTGCTACGCCAAAAATGCCGAATTCAGCGCGGTAACTATTGAAAAAATCCAACACCCCATCACCCAGTATGTCGCGATCAGGCATTCTTAATTCACCGCCGGGAATGATGATGCGATTAGATGGCTCATTACTCAGCGTCATCGCGGCATTCAGGTTATTGGTCATCACGGTCAGTTCGGATTTTTGCGTGAGTGCTTCGGCAACAATGGCCGGGGTAGAGCCAATAGAAATGAAAATGGTTGCACCATCAGGAATGATGTCTGCCACGGCACGAGCAATGGCACGTTTTTCTTCAGATTTGGTCAGCGCCCTTTGTTGATAGGGAGCGTTTAGTTGGCGTTCAAAACTTTCGACGCCACCATGTCGTCTGCGTAACAGGTTTTCACCGCAGAGCTGGTTAATGTCACGTCGTACCGTTTGTGCAGACACGCCAAGAAACTCGGTGAGCATCTCTACCGATACGTTGCCTTTCGCCTGCGTCATCTCGATGATCAACTCGCGGCGAATCTCTGTTTTTGATTTGAGCTTGGAATCCAGAGTCATACTGCTTGTTTCTCCATTTTCCAATCAACCTAGTCCGTTATTTAACATTTTGCCAACATCTTTGAGCGTTTGAACGAAAATATTGTTCATTTGTTGATCAAATGCTCATTTATGATTACTTTTATGGTCAAGTGCTCACTACTGCAAGATGTGGCTGTGATTTTGAGCAATTGGTCATTTAGGTGTTTTGTGATGCGTATTGTTAGCAAGCGAATATGAAAATCAGGTTTCAGCCAGATGAAGGTTTTGCGTGTCTACCACTCATCAGCGGGTGGGTATAGCAAAGTCAGGGCAGCTGCATTAGCCTTTAGCCATGCAGCGCGGCGATTTTCTCAATAGTGCTTTTCAGAACACCAGAACACCAGAACACAGGCAGAAAAGCAGAATTGCCCCGAATTGAAAGAATAAAAAAGGAAGTGCGATGACAGTGTTTAACAATACCTATTTGGTGATACGACATGGCCAAAGCCAAGCCAATGTGGCTGACATAGTGGTCAGTGACCCCGCCATAGGCTGCGTGCAATATGGCCTTTCACCATTGGGTGAACAACAAGCCAAAACCGCCGCAGAGCAATACAGCGGCGCAGCGATCACCCAAATATTCACCTCAGATTTCACGCGAACAAGAGAAACCGCCGCCATTGTTGCCAACACGCTGAACTTGCCCGCGCCCACCGAAGACATTCGGTTGCGTGAACGTTATTTTGGGGAATGGGAAGGGAAGACCTCCGCCGCGTATGAGCAAGTTTGGGCGAAAGATGCGCTCTCGGTGGACAACAATGAAAACGGCGTTGAAAGCACGGCGCAAGTCAGGGCCCGCGCATTGAATGCCATATTGGAATTCGATGCCAAATACCACGGCGAAGTCATATTGCTGGTGGCACACGGCGACACGTTGCAAATACTCGCCACCGCGTTTAATGACCTACCGCCAAATAAGCACCGTACCTTGCCCCACCATGAAACCGGCGAACTCAAGTTGTTGGTTAAACAAGGCGACGCCATTCCCCCGCAAGTGTTAAACACCCCGAAAAAATAACAAAGAGTGCGCCTAGAGCGCACTTTTTGGTTTCCTTTCTTTCACCTCGTTTACAACAAGCAAACGCCAAAAGCTCTCATCAGAAAACTGTTGCGACTCAATAAGCACATTTGAACAAAAATCAGTCAGTTGAGTGGGATGTGTGACTCATCATTAGTATGGTTTATTGTGTTATGTGGTATCTTGCGTGCAAAATTTTGGGCATGGCGATTGGGTGCTTATTGGTAGGTCGTCTGATGTGAAGATGAAGCCCGATCGCGTTGTTATTGGTCTTGATGGTGGGATTAAACACGCCGTTTTTGGGTTTAATAAGCTGTTATAACTTTTTAAATTTGATTCAGATTAAGGGAACAAAGTGCGTAAAGAAACCAGTCTTATAAATGTGTTGGTTCTATTGTCAATAGTGTTAATAGCTTTCTTTGTGGGTGTTCACATAGGAGGAGTTCCTATTGGGAATTTATCAATAAAGGACTTTATGACACCATCAGTTGCTTTGATGTCCGCCCTAATTGCTGCATTTATGGTGACAAGAACAATAAATAATAATAAAAGAAGTGAACTTCTAAAAAACACATTAGACGCAATTGACAATGAACTATTTAAAGGCGAAAAAAGAGTAAAATTAGATTCGGCTTGCAACCTTCTCACACAAAAAATGGATGGCGAGGGGAGTTTTAAAGCATTAGTAAGATTAAGGACAAATGCTACTAGATTTGTTGGTGAATATAAAAGTACTAACCCTGAAGAATACGCACATATTATCGATGCGCTAGATTATGCAAATAAGTTATGTTTTGGTGTTAAATCTGGGATTTATGATAAAGACCTTATTAACAAGTTCTTGGGGCAGTCTGTGTTTAATGTTTGGTGGGCTGGTATGGTTCTTATTCGAGAAAGAGAGTTGGAGTACTTGGATGAAATGGCAAGCAATAATAGAAGAGTACCTGACTTTGGCTCACCTTATGAAAGTCTATTTGCGTGGATAAGGGCTGTTGCAGATAAACAAAAACTGGGTAATGTTCAATTTATTTTAGTCAGATTAGACACCGGTTACTACAATAGAGATTCCTTTAAAGAATTAGAAGTCGAGATGGCAGAAGAATTATAACAAATAAGAATAAGTGTCGCGCAGCCGACACTTTAAACAAGGCTATCAACAGGACGCAATTTCGGTTCGGTGTTTTTAAAAATATCTTGAATACAATGGTTTAAGCGGTTTTGGGCGGTTTGATATGCGCCTGTTATCGCGACGTTATGTGCCTAATCTGAGAGTTATCTATATTATGAAAGTGTCATTAAAAGCTATGGATGAAAGCTCTTTTACAGAGTACTTAAATTTAGTCATTCCTCATTATGCCCAAGATAATATTGAGTCTGGTCGTTGGGAGGATTTTAATATATTAGATCGTTCTAAAAAGGAATATGATTGGCTTTTGCCTGAGGGATTAGATACCAAAAATAATTACCTGTTCAATGTTATAGAAACCGAAAGTAACATTGAGGTTGGTTATATTGGAATTAAAGTAGAGGAACATGCGACTACAAAATCCGCTTTTATATATGACGTTGGTATCTACGAAGAGCATCGTAGAAATGGCTATGCAAAATCAGCACTCGATCTAATCGAGAAAGTGGTCTCAGAACTTGGAGTGACAAGCGTTGCCCTTCATGTATTTAATCAAAACGAAGGTGCAAAAGCTTTATATAAATCTATTGGCTACGGCGTTGTAAGTCACAATATGTGCAAAGCAATCAGCACATAACAAATAAGAATAAGTGTCGAGATAAAAGGGACATATATGGACGCTCCCCGAACGTCAAGCCAAAATGCTCTTGTCGTTTCGCGTAGCGAGACGAATTTCAGGTTGTTTTTGCCACTGTGTTCAGTGTTGATGTTCAGGTTTTCATTCCCTTTAAGGGAAGGTCAGTACTGACATATATCCAGGCTCGTTTCTTTGACAAGAATGAGGCGGTTTTTTCGCCTGCCTCGGCCTCTAATGAGTTCCGTACCTGACCGCCTTCAACAGACACTCGGGCTTAGCGCCCTTGTCCCAGACAGGCTTGAATCAGGTAGGGAAAACCTTTGTTCATCAACCATGACTGACCACGGTGGGTGAAACTGATTGTATTATCCGCCGCCACGCCATCTTGTTGCATTGCTTTTTGTATAAAAATGGTGTGATTGTGAAGGCAGACTCGTCGTTCTTTGTGTGTTCATCCTTGGCATGCCTCCAAGGCTGGCTGCGGTTGGTAGCATTCATTCCGCTGGAGCAATATCCACATCAGTCGTGCCAGGCGATGGGCGAAGGCCACAACGGCTTTGTTGTAACCACGCCGATGTACCAACTGATTGCCCCACACACTTAATGCGTCTGTTTTGTTTCTCGCACGACTCAACGCCGCCCGAGCTCCATGCACCAATAGTGTTCTCAGATATCGGTCGCCTCGCTTCGTAATGCCTCCCATGCGACGTGTATCGCCCGAGGCATAAAGCTGAGGCGTCAGGCCTAGCCACACCGCAAATTCTCTCGGGGAATGAAAAGCTTGCCCTTTATCTATGGAAGCAAGAAACGCCGACGCATTGATGAGCCCAACACCAGGAAGGCTCATGACAATGTCACCGCAAGGATGTTCGTCAAGGAAGGCCTTAAGCCTTTGTTCAATGTCTTCAATACGCTGCTCCGTATCAAGCAACTCTATGTAGGCGTTAGCCACAATGTTACGTAGCCCTTGAGAGCACGAGGTATCCCCGATAATGTCGGCAAGCTTGGCTCTGAGGTGCTTAACGCCAACAGGTGCAATGACACCAAATTCACTCAATATGCCTCGGGTTTGGTTAACCAAAGATGTACGATTTCGCTGTAGTCGCTCACGTACACGGTGCAGAGACAGTATTTCTTGTTGGTACTCGGTTTTTACGGGCACAAAACGGACATGAGGCCGTTGGCAGGCTTCAACAATGGCTAAGGCATCATTGTGGTCATTTTTGTTTCCTCGCACGAAGGGCGTGACATGTTGTGCGGGAATAAGCTTTGTTTGATGACCAAGTTTAGCCAGTTCACGCCCCCAATAGTGGGCGGAGTAGCAGGCCTCCATCACCACGGTTGTCGGTGGTTGTTGGACAAAAAACTGCACCAGTTGGCTGCGCTTCAATTTACGGTTAAAAATCGGCGTGGAATGTTCGCCTACGCCACAGACTTGAAAGGTGTTCTTAGCCAGATCGAGGCCAATGGTTTTACACTGCATAACGGACGCTCCTGATTAACTGATTTCGCAATCTCAGTTTGGTGCATGACGCCGTATTTGGGAGCGTCCATCTCATCAGGCACTTTAGTCATCTTCTAGTAACCAATACTAAAGTGTCCGTCTCTATCAAGCTGGCTTTGAAATCCGCTATCTGAGGTTAAATAAAGCGGACAGACACTTTAGTCATCTTCCAATAACCGATACTAAAATGTCTGTTCTATCAAACTGGCTTTGAAATCCGCTACCTGTGCAGTTGCTTTGGTACTTTCACTCACCATCAAACAAAAGTCACTGCCACTCGCAAATCCACCTGCCCAAAACGCTGCCCAATGACCTGACTCGTAGTTTAACTTCTTGTTTACAGACATGTTATTTTGGTCAATCCATACTGAAGAAACCATTATTCACATAAGGTTTCTGACTAACATGACACTCACTTCTTCTAAGATCTTTTTATTTGGTGCGCTTATTTGCAGCAGCTTAGCGATGCCTATCGCTCAGGCGGCAGACGACATTAAGGGCGTTAATCTACTTCACACAGCGAATTGGAAGGCGGCAACTGATAGCTTTGGTTCTAGCTTTAAAGCTTCTGATCCATTGGTTCAAAATGACGAAATTCAGGTCGAGTTCACCTTGTTCAAAAAACAAGAAGGTAAGAACTGGCCATTTGTAGAGCTGGTTTGCGCGACGGATACAGCGCTAACGGGTGTGTCTTTTGTCGAGATCACTTACCGTTCTAGCGCGGACGTTTCGGTTAAGTTCAACCAGTCTGATTTTGGATCGAGCGGCGATGGTTCATACGCGCATTACCAAACCGTGATCCCAGCGTCTGATCAGTGGACAACCATCAAACTAGATACCAGCGATTTTGCACAACCAAGCTGGGCGCCTGAAAGCACACAAAAAATCGCGCTGAATCTCTCCAACGTGAAAGATATCTACCTTTCGCCAAAGCTGAATTTTAAAACCGGCGAAACAAGCACCTTGCGCGTGAAAAGCCTACGCGTGTTGTAATTTCGCTTTTGACGACGCTGATACAGTGGGTCGTTCGGTGATTAAAAAGGCCTAACCACATTGTGGTTAGGCCTTTAAAGTTTGCGCTATTCGCTATTCGCTATTCGCTATTCGTGTTTACTTCACTTTCCAGCTGATGCTTTCGCCACCACGGATTGGAACAACAATGTCTGAACCAAATGGCATGGTGTCTGGCACGGCCCACTCTTCTTTAGTGAGGGTCACGGTATCGCTGTTACGCGGTAGGCCGTAGAAATCTGGGCCATTGAAACTTGCGAAGGCTTCTAGGTTATCTAATTTACCTTCCTGCTCGAACACTTCTGCATAAAGCTCAAGCGCGGCATGGGCGGTGTATGAACCGGCACAACCACACGCGGCTTCTTTCGCGCCTTTGGCGTGAGGGGCAGAGTCTGTACCCAAGAAGAATTTTTTGTTGCCGCTGGTTGCGGCTTCTACCAATGCTTTTTGGTGCGTGTTGCGCTTCAAAATTGGCAGGCAGTAGAAATGCGGTTTAATGCCACCAACCAGCATGTGGTTACGGTTGTACATCAAGTGGTGCGCAGTAATGGTTGCCGCTACGTTGTCGTTGGCGTTTTTCACAAAGGTCGCTGCGTCTGCGGTTGTGATGTGCTCAAGGACAATTTTCAGCTCAGGGAAATCGTTAACAATCGGTGCCAGAACGGTGTCGAGGAATGCTTTTTCGCGGTCGAAGATATCTACGTCATGGGTGGTGACCTCACCGTGGATAAGCAAAAGCATGCCCACTTCCTGCATCGCTTCCAATACCGGATAGATATTGCGCGCAGACGTCACACCAGAATCTGAGTTGGTGGTTGCGCCAGCAGGGTAGAGTTTTGCAGCCACAACGCCAGCTTGTTTCGCTTTTTGAATTTCATCACGCGTGGTGTTGTCTGTCAGGTAAAGCGCCATCAGGGGCTCAAACTGTGCAGATGGCTTTTCTGCCATGATGCGATCACGGTAGGCAAGGGCCATTTCAGTGTTGGTAACAGGAGGAACCGTGTTCGGCATGATGAGCGCGCGACCATTGTAGCGGCTGATGTCGTGGACGGTATTGGTCAGGACTTCACCATCGCGTAGGTGAACGTGCCAGTCGTCAGGGCGTGTGATTGTTAGTGTGGTCATTTTTAGGCGTCCCTCCATAGAAAAAATTCGGATTGGCGCCTGTCAGCAAGGAATGAGAAAAGAAAGCAAACGCTTGCGCTCAGGCGGCAGGATGATAGTAGAAAAGCCGCTGTATTTCATCTTCTTTCTGTCTAAAGTGTCTGTGAGCTCAATTCAGTCGGCATAAGAACCTGGACGAAGAATGAAGGCAATACGAGGTGATTGGTTTGCGTGGTTTGTTTTCTCGATGCGCCGAATGATTAGGGAGCCATGCCACCCTAATCAAGTTAGCGTTACTAAGACGGTGAAAAGCAGATGAGGTTGAAAATTTCCGAGCGATTCTTGGCATAGAAGAACAGGTTACGAGCAGTCATGCTGAGTGCATACCTGATAGTTAACCCTTCGTATTCTTTGTAATCACTGTTTAGCAGGTGATCATGATGTGTGACATTTTGTTTTACGGTTTCGAACTTCATCGAAAGCTCATCGCCTTCGAGATCATATGAGCCAAAATACAAGTTTTCTAACTTGTCGATTTGCCCTTTGACGTCTGTCACCTGAACAAACTCTCTGATGGAGAAGTGATGACGAGATGTGAAAGTGAGCGTCATCTTTTCGAGTACAGAACGATATTCAGAATACGCCTGAGAGGCGAAACCTGTTTTGATGGTTTCACAATGCCAACTGGTCGACACTAGGTTCACGCTGCGATGTTCTTTGATCATGTGATAAGCCATGTAGGCCAATAGCATTATCAAGACAGCGACGATCGACACAGTAAATTTGCTTCTGAGAAAAACGCTTCTAACGCTATCCATGATGATTCGCTCTGATATTTTGACACAGCATAGTTAAGTGCCGTGTGTTTTGGGGTCAATATGAAAACATACAATGCATTATGACTTGGATGATCAACGGAAGGATAAAGCCTGAGAAAAACGTCTAGCTCGCACGTGTGGGGCAAGCTACTTTTAATGCCGTTAAGCAATGAGCTTCCTTCTTCGACTTCTGATTCTTTGTTCGAAAATACGTGAATACTACCTACTGTATTGCTGTATGCGTATTCTGACTTATTGACGAAGTAGGGCTTTTCATCACTCGTCTTGAGAGAAAAAATCGCCATGGTTACCATAATAATAATCAATAAACATGAACCGATCATTAGAGGTGCTGACTGTTGGCGTGTCGATGCGTTTTTTTCAGCATCGTTTTTACGCAGTCTATCTTGTTCAATATCGGATGTTACACTTCCCCAATCATCAAATGGTTTATTTAATATGGGGTGAGTTTTTATCAATTCATCTTTTTTATCTACCTCCTCGATTTTATTATTTTTTTCTTGTTTCTTTGATTGATTGTTACTCGAGATCTCCTGGTCCGTACTAGGTGCTTGTGATGTTTCTCTCTTTATTCTTGATGTATTATTTTCTATTACTGATTCGTTGTTTACATTTCCAATGGTCAAGTTTCCATTAAAGCTAAGGATATATCCAACTTTGCTTATTGTTTTTATCTTAATGTCACTGTTGTTACTTTTCTTGAGTGACCTCCTTAATGTGGAAATGACATTGGTTAATGACTGATCTGAAACCACCGTATTGCCCCAGCACGCTGAAAATATTTCATCCTTGCTGACGCTAATATCTGTATTGTCTAAAAGGTAGACAAATACTTTTCCCACAATTGGGCTTAGTGATTCCGAGTGTCCCGTCGAAAAGGAGAGTGTTCTTTTTCCAGTATCATAGACAGCATCAGAGAAACTATAAAGTTGTGAACTTTCGGGCATTTATTTTCCCCAAAATAAAATCATAACTAATTAAAGCAAAACAAGTTGGAAATGTCCACTGTGCGAAGTGTCGCAAGTGCATGTGTCAGAAACATATCGCTTAACACCGATAGTTGTTGACCAATTTATGCCATCACCAAATGAACGATATTGAATGAATATTTCCCTGAGTATTTGAATATCATGGAAGGTTAATATTTAGGCATGAAGGGGGTGAAATATAAAATCAACCAAAACATGTACTTACTGAAAATTAACCATAAAAAAATTAGGTGAATGTCAAAGTGATTTGAAAACCATTTGATTTGCATTTAGACCGCCCGTCCCATTTTTTAGAGAATGGCCGCCGAATTCATGACTTGTATCAAACTGGCTCATTGCTGCATGCACTCTACGTGGTGCGAGATCCAATGCGGCGGCTTATATAGGCTTAAAAATGATAATAGAGCCTTCTTTGTTATATGGGCTCAAACTAAATGCAAACACAATAGAGTAGTATTCGTAATGAGAAAAAATGTTCACTTCGCAGCAATCGCTTTAGCTTTTGCTTCTTCATCTTCATTTGCCGCGACACCATTTAACAATGATGCATTATACCTTGGATTTGATGTCGGCTTCCTAAAAACAGATTCAGAACTGGCATCAGATTTGGGTAATAATCAGATGGACTCTGCACTTGGCGGATTGGGTAGGGCAATTGATGACTCAATATATAATGACATAAAGCTCGGTTACAAGTTTAATAATAATTTTCGAGCGTATGCTTTTTGGCGTGTAACCAGTGAAGACTCTGCCCAATCAAGAGTGTTATCCTCTAATCAAGTTCAATTAGGTACGGTTGATATTAAACGTCAGGAAAGTATTGGTGGTTTAGGGTTGGACTACATGCTACCGATTAATGAAAGAATGTATTGGGTTGTTGGTGCTAGCCTTGGTCGTTATTCGTCAGAAGTTGAGATGGAGTCAAAATCGATGTTTCGCTTTGCTGATAAAACAAACATTGAGTCTAGCGGTTTGGCTGTGGGTTTGAATGCCAGTATTGGCTACGCGTTTAATGAAAGCTGGGCGTTTGAATCTGGTGTGAACTATATGCGTCTTAATGGAAATTCTATCAAATTCGAAAATAACGGCGCAAATATTGAATACAAAAACGAAAACCAGTTTGCATTCTTTGCTAGTGTTAATTATACCTTCTAGAGAGTTTTCATCTATTTCGATGGTATTTATAGAGAAATAGAGTCATTAACATAAAAGGTTCGCATATAGGGATGACGTGCGGATCTTAATGAAAATAAAAATCTGAATTTTATGCGATCACTATTATTAGTACTCTCTCTTTTATCCCTTTCGGCATGCACTATTGGCGTTAACCTTCCGGAAACGGACAAAAGCAGCACATGCGGACAGCACTGTATCGCAAACGTTGAATTACTTGTTGACCCGACCAAGAGTGCAAAAGAAGAAATCGAACAGTCAGCGCTTCAAGGCTACGAAATCAATTTCTATCAGGTCGTCGCCAACGTGACTAGAACTGAGTTATTGAATAGTAACTATTCCGTTGCTGATGGCAATGCCCTTACCGTTGGTAGATCTGATTTTTCACACTATGCCATTGCCTACCGCATTGAACACAAAGAATTGTCTATCCCGAGTACGGTGTTTGGCGAGAGCCATGCGAAAGCAGAAATCGTATTCGAACTCTTTGATGGCAATAACCAACTGCTCCTGACACAAAGAGAAACCTGCTCATTTTCCGATGAAATGTCGAGTGGTGAAACGACTTCCCATGTATTGATGCCTTTCGATAGCCTTTTTGCGGTTTCTTTCACTGAGTTTCTAGGACGTGTCTGGATAACGACAGTGGAAGATTGCAGCCATCGGTTCATAGAGAAAGTCAATGTCATAGCGAACAATGCGCCCTAGCTTTCCGCACTAGCATTTGCCAATAGCACCTGAACTGTTGTCCTTTTTATTCTACTTTTTGGAAAATATATGAAAAATGTCTTTGGATTTCTTTCTTTAGCGCTCGCGACTGTATGCTCGGTTAGCACCACTACTGCTGCTTCAGAGGCGGCTTTTAAAGATTCGCTTTTCTCTCCGTATATTTTGAACGGCTCAGACACGAATATTTCGGAGGCACCTTGGCAAGCCTATGTTGAATCTCATTTGTTTGACAAAGTTGGACGCTGCGGTGGCACCGTGATCGAAGACAATAAAACGGGTGAAGCCAAATGGATTCTAACGGCAGCACATTGTTTTGATATTGATTACGACATTAGCGGAATAATCATTACCATGCTGCCTCAAGATGCAGCGGACGTATTTGTCTCAACAGGTGAAGCCGACACACAAGCGCCAGAATTTAAGGCGAGAGCTGTTTCTGCCCGAAAAGTGTATATCCATGCAGGCTGGGACCATGAAAGTAACTCAATGAATGCAGACATTGCATTGATCGAATTAGATTCGTCGGTAGCGTCTCCAGCCAAAGCCATTAAGATCGCGTCACCCTCTGTGCAAGCGGCCTATGACAACGCTACATGGCAGAATCGCTATGCGCCTGAGAAATCGCAACTTATCAGCGGCTATGGTTTTATCAATCCCCGTCATAGCCAATTCGATATGCCACGGAAGCTGCAATCAGTATACACCTACGCCTTGACTGATGAAGCGTGCCGACAAGAGTTCAACACATTTTCAAATCAACATGATGCGCTATTGCCTTCCATGTTAGATGACGACAATGCCTTTATTTGTGCAGGTGCTGAATCGGTCGCGAGTGTTAATCCCATCGATCAGATTGGCGCGTGTCAGGGTGACTCAGGTGGCCCAATGGTGTGGAAAGATACGCACTCTCAGGAGCAGTACCTGATAGGAGTGACAAGTTGGGGAGGAAGCTACTTTGGGTCTACTTACCGCTGCGGTAATACCTCAACAGTTTACACGCAAGCCTCAAACTATACCGCGTGGATAGGAGGGTGCATGGATGGTATTTGTAATGAAGCCAAAGTCATCAAAAGGACTGATGTTCCGGAAACTGGCAACACAACAACACCAGACACCGATAATGGGACGGATACAATAACGATTGTACCGTCAAAAACGAATGAAAAGGGTGGCTCTGGTGGCTCGATTGGTTGGCTGTCTCTGCCATTCCTAGTCGTAATTTCTCTACGCCGCCGAAATGGCTCGATTGTGGAAGGTCCACTTCGCTGCATGGCAACAAGGGCGGTGTAATAACTATGCTATACCCTTAAGTCGTGAGTAGGAGAATGCGATGCTTAAACAACCCAAACTTCAGCCCAGTGCGTTGGTTAATAAATACGAATTAACATGGGACTTTGAAATTGAAGCCGATGGCGTGGATATTGTTGTTCCTAAATATTTTCGTTATGACGGCGCAACAATTCCAGCCATCGCTTGGCAGATCACGTTCACGCCGTTTCACCCAGACGTTATGATGCCAGCTTTGGTTCATGACTGGCTGTTTTACAATCATCAAGTTGATCGAGAGCAAGCCGACGATATTTTATTCACATTGCTTCGCCAAAACGGGGTGGATAACCTTCGTGCGAACATGATCTGGGGAGCTGTGAGGACAGCAGGCGGCTTATTTTGGGACAATGATGATGAAGACATCGAGACGTTGAAAAAGCTTTATAGACTGGTGAAGAACAGAGAGAACGTTGATCGATATCGTTTCCCGCAAGCGATCATTGACGCCATTAATAACGAATAATCTGTAAGGCTTGTTGTTCAGTTTTGGTGTGTGTGGCGGCTAAAATCAGCTGCCACCAAGCGTCGATTCATTCACACATCTACTTCACCCTAAAAAGGCAATGCTCTGCGTTACCGACTTTGAAATTGGCCGACTGAGAAAGTTTGAGTTGGTCTAGCTCGTCAATCATGTAATCAGTGTAGTTTTGGCGCTTCATCCATTGCATGGGTTCTGAGAAGCTGTCTTCGCTCACCACAAACGATTCATTCTTCAAGGTGCTTTCACGCACGTTCACAATCCACATTCTTTGTTGAAATTCGCTGGTCTGGTGAAGCTTGCCAATTAGGTTCTTGTTTAACTGCTTAAAGAAGTGCGTCACCTTCATTGGTCTTTGTCTCCTTACCAAAAATGTCTTTATATTAAGTGTTTAGCGCTATCGGGATTATTCGAATACACGGCATTAGCTTGCTGTTTTGACAGAATAATCTGTGTTGACTGTGTTTTAAACCTTAATCCGTCTAAAGACAGAGAAATGTGGGTGTCTTTCGATATTGATCAATCGCAGAATACCGTTAACGCGGGTTGCACCGTCACAACCACTGCGATGGGCAGATTGGTCAAGCGTCATTTTGCCAGGCGTGGCAAACACGACATCATGCCTTGTGGTAGGGTGAAGGTTCTTATACGGATACCGTTTGGGTGTTTGCGTTGCATGGAGGCAGGTATGTTACGTCTCACTGCTTGTGCGCGCGCGCATGATGAAAGTGACATCATATTTTAAGGAATGAAGAATGGAAGGGTCAGACAAAACACGCGCAAGTTGCCTTTGCGGAAGCGTTAACGTTGAGATTGGTGAAGTGAACCCGAACTTCACCGTGTGCCATTGCGATACGTGCCGTTCATGGGGTGGAGGGCCGTTGTTTGCCGTTCAATGCGAAACCGAGGTTCAGTTTGAAGGCTCAGAGATGATTAAAGAGTATGAGTCGTCACCTTGGGCAACGCGTGGCTTCTGTGGGAAATGTGGCACTCATCTATTCTATCGTTTGAATAAAACGGGCAGCTACAACATGCCTTTGGGCTTGATCCCTGAGTTAAGTGATTTGGTGATGTCTATGCAGTATTTTAGCGATCAACGCCCAGACTATTACTGTTTTTCAAATGAATCCAAAGAAATGACCAAGGCAGAAATCGAGGTGTATTTCGCGTCGTTGGTGTGAATAAATAAACCACAATAACCATTTTGTGTCGTGCCGCTTGGAGCGGCATATTTTCATCTTTCATCTTTCATCTTTCATCTTTTCTTCTCTGCTTATTTATTTAGGCAAATATTATTGCCCAGTGTCTGCATTCATCGCTAGATAAAAAATACTGTCTGTCTGAACGCGCCTAGTTGTTGTCTCTATACGCTGGTTGGTTATTGAGGCGTACATATTTTGTTATCGTTAGCCGTCGAAACAGTTATCCATATTTTTCGAAAGGTTTTTCTGCATTGATCTGGTTGATGAGTGGCATCTCGACTCATCGCAAGAAGGTGAGCAGCCCTAGGTGTACGTGATGATTTGTATTCTTTGATGTGACGGCATTAAAGGGGGGTTAAATTAAGATCATGAAATATAAGGCTTTAATTCGCATTGAAATGAAAAATGTCTGTGGTGTCAGATAGATATCTGCTCGGCTCATGCTTTTCTACGCCTATTTCATTGAATCAGGTTAAACACTAAGAATGTTTTCTCATTATGTACTCATCCCTTGTTATGAATATCGCCTAGTTGTCATACCAGTTAAAGGATAAGTGACCTTACTACTGTTAGTGTTATCAATAGTGAGTTATCGAAATAGTTGCAAGCGTTTCAGATAAAGAACATCAAATTTTCATCTATTAAGGAAGGACACCTTTATGAAGTATGCTCGTATTGCAACTCTTGTCGCGGCGACCACGTTAACTTCCGCCGCTGCTTATGCAGAATGTTACGGCAACGTTTATTCAATGAATGCAGGCAGAGGGCATGTGGGTGCGCTTCTAGACGTTCAAGAAAGCAAGGAAATGGGTTCGCAATATTTTCTAGATGCTTCAGAGCGTATGCTCCTTGATTCGAAAGCACTATTCAGTGCCTCTTCAATGGCTTATGACGCAAACTCAGATCGCATTTACTATGCAAGTGTTCCAGCACCTGTTTCTTACCATGTTGACGGTGTTGAATCAGTGTTCAGCGAAGAAGAATTAAAGGCACTGGATTTTCACGCGAGCACGAGCACTGCTTTTGAGTTGGCTTACTTTGATGTCGCGAGCGGCACACACCATTTAGTGGCAAACACTAAGTATCAAATTCTGCGAATGGCGTTTGATCCGAGCACTGGCGTACTTTACGCGTCAGACGCTAATCGCCTGTTCACTGTTGATGCTGCGTCTGGCGAGATGGTTCAAGTTGCACTGTTCCCAACGAACGCTCGATTAGGTGGGTTCACAAACTGGGGTGATTTTGAGTTTGTGGATGGCGAGCTGTTGTTTGTAACCAACACGCGTACTTTCGTTGTAAACACCGAAACGGCAGATCTGACGCTGCTTGCTTTCCATAATTTGGACTTTGTCGCTGGCGTGACGAAAGACCAAAATAACCAGTTACTTGTGACGACTAAAAACCAGAATGTGTCGGGCAATGTGAACACGAACCGAATTTGGCGTTTAAAGCCTTCTACGGGTGAAATTGTTTCTGTTGGTATCTTCCCAACGCGAATTAGCGCAATGGCGACGGTGACATCTGAAACGCATACTTGTTATGACACTACCGTGTTTGTTAGCGATGCTAAAACCGAATTGTCTGGCCTGACGGCAAATGCGACAACGGTGACCGAAGGCTCTACGGCGAACTTTACGGTTTCATTTGCTAAAGAGACCGTTGGTACCAGTAACACTATTAATTTGGCTTTGGTCAATGGCTCTGCGCATTTGAACAGCGATTACAATAACGCGGTAACGTTAACGTTCTCTGACAACTCAACGGCAAGTGCGACGTTGTCTGCGACGGGAACTGAAATTGCGCTTCCGTCAGGTGTGGATTCAGTCAATATCGCGGTTGCTACTGTGAATGACAGCACATTTGAACAAAACGAGAACTTTTCGGTTCAAGCATGGCTGGAAGATGATAAGAGCGATCTGAAATCGGCGAGTGTGACAATCAGTGATAACGATGTTGATGTCGATGGCTTGCTTACTGATGCAGCCTCAGAGGGGCGTGTGGCTTGGCATGGTTCTAACAGTATTTTCTTCTCTGCCGATAAAGACATCGAGGGCATTCACGCCATCTTTAGCCGCACTATCCCTGCAGGTACTGTCGTCGAGTTCTATATAGGCGGTACGAAGTTAAACAGCTTCACCATTAATAACAGCGGCCTTTACTATGAACGTGGCATAAATGACCGTCGTCGCATGCAACAAGGACAAACCGCATGGGTACGTTTAGTTGGCACAAACGGAAAAACCTATAACGTAGCCGGCGGGATTCGTCTCAATGGTCTTGCGGGTGATAGCGTTAATTGCTCAAACGGCTGTAACTAATTCTGATTGATTAACACTGAGCGTGAACCAGATAGCTGCAAGCTTGGTGTTAGTATTCAGTAAACAAAAAAGGGGCGTTCGCCCCTTTCTTTATGTTTGTTGTTTTGATTCAGAGGTTCGACTTAGTCGTCTTCTCTTTCAATCTCACGCGCAACATAATCACCGCTGATGATCACGCCTTCAACTTCCAGTAATTCGCCATCAAGAGTATCTATGGTTAGGCCGTCGTCAAAGCGAGTTTGAGCATCGATGTAGATAGTTTGTTCTTTACCTTTGACCGTGATAACGAATGTTTCGTCTTCGGTATTCAAGCTTGATGCAGTGCCTTCGGTTTCAAATTCAAACGCATCCCAATCAAAGTCAAAATCAACGTCGTCTTCAAACTCGATTTCTTTGGCAATCAGCTTGTCGCCTTTTTTGATGTAATCGACTTCCACTTCAGCGCCGATGCGCAGAGAGGATTTGTCGCCATCGTCGTATTTGGTCGATGGGTGAATATCAAAGGTGCCGCGATAGTTCACTTCAAACGCACTCTTGTCTGTCGCTACCCAAGTGACAACGCCTTCAATCTCACCGTCGCCATGGACATCGTTGTAGTTTTTGAGTTTGATCTTTTCAGCGGTCAATACACCGTTATCTTCGTTGTAACTACCAATCACCTCAACCCAGGTGCCATTGCGCAGTTTCTTTGGATTGTTAACGAGGTTTTGATCAAACAACACGGTTAGCGATTTGCCAATTTTAAAAGTGCCGTTGTTGAAATCAATGGATGAAATGCGGCCTTCGGCTTCCGCCAACCCGTCTTGGTCAAAGTCGAAGCTAATCACAGACAAGACTTTGTAGCTGTCGTTCGTGCTTGGGAGGGAGGAGACCATTACCCAGTCACCGTTTTGAATGCCTGGTGAAAGGGCGGCAAAGCTTAACTCAATGCCATTAATGGTAAATGTGCCGTTAGGTTCGCCGATTTTTTCAATACGACCGGTAAACGTTGGCTCAAGCTCAATGTGAGCGCCAGTTTGTGCGCGTGCTGCCGTGCTAACGTTGACCATCATGTTGGTTTGAAGCTGCACTGGATCAATCGCGAAGCCACGGTATTGAACCTTGTTCGCTTGATACTGATGCCCGTTAACTGTCACTGAATTTGCGGAAATCTGCTCGATTTTCCCTTCAACCGACATTGGCGTTGCTGGCTGAGTTGTTGTGTTATTTCCGCCGTCGCTACCGCCACCACAGGCAGTCAGAGTCAGGGTTAGCAGGGGGATCATTGCGTATCGTTTCATTCAAAAGTCCCTAAAAGACAAAGTGCTTAATTTTCGGCGCGGAATCTATCACAGCAGTTGTGCGTGAAAATCAGGGTGAATGTCAGGGTTTTGTCATGTGTGATATTGGTTCAAATTGCTTGGCGTTATAAGTGTTTGATTGCTTACAAAAACAGCATGAGTGACAGGGTTAGTGCGGTGATGTTTGTCGATCATACTCGTCGTGTCTCTAAGTTGAGCACATGACTCACCGATGAAACTCGTATTCATTTTGGGTGTTTATTGGCTGGAGTGACGCTGCTTGAGATGTAAAACTCTTACTCTCAAGGTTTTGTGATCAACAAAGAGACATCTGTTTTGATTGGCGGTACTACATTTCAATTGAAGTTAATCAGGCGGGTTGTCATTAAGATTATTTAGGCGAAAAGAGAGCGGCAGATGAAAGTCCAAAACTACCTTAAATCCTATGATGATTTTTTTGAAGCTATCGACACGCAACTTGTCGATGGTATGTATGTGATTGAGCGTCGGCGACCACGTGAACGCAGAGACAATCGCGTGAGGTTTCAGGGGTACGATCGCCGGAACAGTGCAGATCGCCGCGATACGATTATCATCGATGAATACATATAGGCGTTAAACGAGCAGTGAACGTTCTGGCGTTGATAATACGATCATGAACTCATCGACGATGAGCGAGACAATGAATATATAAAAACGGTGCCTGATGGCACCGTTTTTCGTTTGGGTTAGCGCTTTGGTTTCAGTGTATTTCGGTCTATCACTTCACCCATTTGTTCGCTTCAAGGGCAAAGGTTTCTAGCACTTGAATGTTTTGGTTCAGCTGCGTTTGTAACCTGTCTTTAAACAGTGGGGTTAGGGTATCCAAGCGGTCAAACTTGGTGTGCCAAATCTTACCCCAATGCTCCTCTTCTTCACGGTTACACGCACTAAGAGTCTTGTCGTCAAAGCAACTCCAGAGCGCGTCATTGGTGGTTTGTGAATATCCGTCATTCCCTTCTTCACCATCAATGGCAAAGTTCGTGGCTTCAAGGTATCCGATAGGAATGCCGCTACATGCAAACGGCGCATGATCAGACCAATTGCCGGTTTCACCCTCAGGGTATCCTTCAAAGGTGGGGTGAAGTTTGTGGCCATTTTCTTTGTAGAGTTGGTCAGAAACCGCTTTCAAGCCTGATCGAACAGATGTGTCGCCCGTGTAATTGGCTTTTTTCACATAGTCACATTTGTACGGCGTGGAGTGAGCGCTGTGAACATAGAGTTTGTCGCCACCAATGATGGTGTCGAGGTTGATCATGCCGACGACATTGTCGAGTGCACCCGTTTTATTCACATAATACTTAGAACCATTGAGGCCAAACTCTTCTGCACCAAATGCGATTAAGCGAACTGTGTAGGGAAGTGGTTTCCCTTTTAGATCTTTCGCCATGGCGAGCAGGGCAACGACGCCGGAGCCATTGTCCGTCGCACCGAGTGAGCCTTTTTCATCGCCTTTGGTGTCGTAATGCGCGCCAATAACCAGCACTTTGTCGGACTGGCCGGGGATATCGACCATCACGTTCTCAGACTTCAGTACTTTTCCATCAAGCTCGAAAGAGAAGGGTTGAGTGGTGACTTTGTAACCGGATTTTTTCCATTGTTCTGCAATCCAATCTGCGGTTTGTTTTTCCTGTGGTGTGCCAACGCGTCTGGCACCAATGCCATTGGTTTCATCGGTTAATGCAACGAGTTGATCCCATGCGTAGTCGTCTGCAAACGCTGCGCCGGAGACAAACACCGTGCCTGAGAGTAAGAGTGTGCCGCAAAGGACGGTTGTGATCGTATTTTTCATTATGATTTCCGTATCTGTGATTATTGATGGTATCTCAAATTTAGTGGAGCACAGATTTGTCTAATTTCCTTGGATGTGAAGCCCAAAAAACACGGACGAACAGGGTTTCAAAGCCCATTCTTATTGACATGACGCTTTGTCCCATAAGTGGGGTGTGTTGAGAATATTGCACTGTTGCTTTGAGATGTTTTGCCCAAATTTTCAGCGTTCGCATTGCCTGTTAGATTCGAGGGCGGTGTGATGCCTCTGAGGCTCAGGGAATGTTGGAGAGAAATTAAACCTTATATTACTGATGCGCGTAATAATGGGTTATCGCCAATGAGTGCAAGAAATAACCAATAGAGGGCAAGCGATGAAAATGACACTGAGAGCGTTAGCAACACTCAATAGCATAGACACTTTGATTATCCACTCGCTCGACCTGTGTTTGTATCAAGCGTCCGTGATCATCGAGGGCGAGGAATTCTTGGTCACGGATGATATTGGTAACTTGATCCGCGCTCATTCGTTACTAGAAATTCAAAAGCAGTGTCAGAACGTGAAAGCGAAATCGCAGGTGATGCGCCAAGAAAGTGCTTATGACGAGATGGTTGGTGGCCCCGAAAAAGGCGATGGAAATCGATTGGAAGTGCTGATCAGTGACAACAAGTTGTATTAATTGAACGAAACCAACCCAGTATCAAAACTGCCTCACCACAGATGAAATGTGCCTGATAGGCTTAGATCCGAGTCACTGACAAGACGCGACAACTTGCATCTTGATGTCACTCAGACATACCGCCATTGAGGGAGAGTGCGCATGTTAGATCACGGGGTTCGTCAGTACGTCAGCGACAAGTTAGCGTTAATGGGGGTCAACAGCGATCCTTATGGTACAGAGCCCACCATCATATTTATTCTTGCTGCGGTTGGCGTGGCGGTGATTAGCTATTTAATCGTGTACAAGATCATTGTACGAACGGTCAATTTTGCTATCAGCAAAAACAAAAAATCATGGGGAAACAGTCTGACTAATCATGAGGTGCTTGAAAAAATCGCCTTGCTCGTTCCCATCATGATCCTCGATCTTCTTATCCCCCCTATTCTTACGCATCATCCTGTACTTGAAACGCTATCAGACCGATTGCTTGGTGTGTCCGTGTTGGTGATGTTCATCTGGATGATGTTTGCTCTGTTAGATGCGCTGCATGAAATTGCGGTTAACAAAGGTGTGACCCGCAGAATGCCCATTAAGAGCTTTGTTCAGCTCATCAAGCTGTTCACTTTTTTTGTCGGTATTGTTGTGTCGGTATCTATCCTCGCCAATGAATCGCCGGTGATTTTCCTTAGTGGTTTAGGCGTGGCGACAGGCTTGGTCATGTTGGTGTTCAAAGACACTATTTTGGGATTTGTTGCGGGCATTCAGCTTGCTGCCAACCGCATGGTGAGCCTCAATGATTGGATTGAGATGAACGATTACGGCGCGAATGGCTCGGTGGAAGAAGTGTCGCTCACGACAGTGAAAGTACGAAACTTCGACAACACAGTCACCATGTTACCTGCGTATGCGTTGGTACAGAACGCGTTCATCAACTGGCAGGGCATGTCCGATTCCGGTGGGCGACGTATTATGCGCTCGGTGAACATTGACCTGACCTCGATTAGATTTATGACCGAGGAGGAAATTGAAGCCTTAAAAGAGATTCGAATACTGCGCGAATTTCTGTTTGAAAAATCGCGAGAGATTAAAGAGTTCAATGAGAACTTAGAAGATGTTCATCATGCCGCTAACCTTCGCCAAATGACGAATGTGGGCGTGTTTCGCGCTTACCTCACAACGTATCTTCGTTCTCACAAAGACATCCACCATTACATGCTCTTTATGGTGCGCCAACTTGCCCCAACGTCTGAGGGGTTACCACTGCAAATCTACGCTTTTACCAATAATACGGATTGGATCTTTTACGAAGGTGTTCAAGCCGATATTTTTGACCATATCTACGCAATAATGCCAATGTTCGGACTAAGACCATTCCAAGCTTTTGGTGGGCATGATGCCGGCAGAATTGGTTTGCAAGAGTAATGTTTCTTACGTTGAACTAGAAGGAGAAGAGCTGTCGGGCAAAGACGAAATCGTCTCATCGTAGGGTACGCCCGACAGCATGTTCGATGGGGTGAATATAATGACTAACCCGCTGAAATAATGAGATATTCAACACGGTTTTCAATTGTGTCTTCATCGTGAACGTATCTTTATGTACTGCGCTGGTATTTCTGAATTTTCTTATTGACCAATTGGTTAGTATGTTGTTTGTCGCGGTCGAGCTGCCTATTCAGGTTACTTTTCTCATATCTTGCATCTTTTCCTCTCATCAATGGTGTTAATCCGCATTTTTTACTCATCTCATCGTCTTAATTTGTAGACAAACATTCTGTGTGTTTTTACAAATTTTGCGACAACCTGTATGACCAAAATATGAAACTCTTTATTTGTTGGCTTCGTGCTCTTAAGCATGAAAGAACCAGAAGCAAATGGTGCTTCGATTCACAAGATAGCGTTCAAGAAAAGCGCGAGCGCTTGATGGTGAATCAAAACACCGAGAAGTTTAATTGCTCAGAAAGGGACATTCATGGGTTTCTACAGAAATAAAATTGCAACGTCGGTTATTCTTTCATTGATGCTTTCCGCCTGTGGCGGTGGAGGCGGTGGTGGTGATTCGTCAACAGGTGGAGGCTCTGGAAGCTCTCCTGGTGGTGTTGATGATGGGTCAATCTCAGGTGGCAGTGATTCTTCGTCATCGACATACACGAATATTGCGTTTGAATTACGCAACGCGTCCACATTAGTGACAACGGAGAAAGCGTTTTCTCAAAGCGCATTGCGAGCAACAATGTCGAGTGCTAGCAATCAGCAGGACACTTTGCCATCGATTGAATTTAGTGACTTCAACACGTCTTCGGGGAAAAAGTCTCTAAGTACAGGTTCAGGTAGCACCAATTTATTTGCTTTGGGAGACGATGGTGCGCTTGTACCCGTGGTCACTTCCGATTTTGATGCTAATTTCTCGTTCACAGTGAAGAGTCCCGATGGCAGGTACATTTATGCTGCGTTGGATTGGTCGAATCGTTTCGACAGTTATTCTCTGGTTCGAGAAGAAAACTGCGCCATCTTTAGAATTACCCTTGCGGACAACGGTGTGAGCTGTCTGCTCCCTGGTCATTTTGCAGAAGCGCCTTGGGGGACATGGTTGCAAGAAATCAGCGATGGCCGATACAAGCCGATTCAGTTTGATAGCCAAGGTAACGTTTACTTTTTAAGCCAAGCATTCACTGTAACGACAAGCAATGAAGGCACGGATTATGAATACAAATCGCTAGATTACTCGTATTTTACGAATGCAAAATTGACCAAAATTGATGCAGTGAGCGGTAACGCAGTCACCATGACGTCTGATGCCGATCAAGTAAACAGTTTCATTGTGACGCAAGATGACGCTTTGGTGTATCGCTCCGATACGCTGAATATGATCCCCAATGTTTTAGCGACATCCCTGAGCACGGTCACGTTAACGGATGACTTGTACTGGAGTGACGGTTTCTACTCTTTGGATGATAACGGCACCGTTATTTACCGTGACAATTTGACGGCAAATGACGATATCAGTATCGCCCGCACGAGCGACGAGTTTGAAGGTGGCGTCAAGAAACGAACCATCAAAAGTTATCGTCCAGACAGTTTGAGTTGGTCTAACCGTGTGGTTATTGGTGACGATGGCTATGTTTACAGCATGTATGTAACGTATGAAGACGACTCTGAAGGCGATTTTAGCAAATATGAAAAAATGCAGCGTATTTTGCCTTACGCAGCGGGTGAAATTCTCTCGGTAAAAGTACCTGACTATTACTATTGGAAAACACCTGTTCATGTTTCCAAGGGGAATGCGTTTTACGTCGAAGAGCAGACGCATTCTGCTTATGGTCAATATGATGTAGTGGGCGTTCAGCCGCTCACAGGAGAGTCGGCAACCATTTTGTTTGGTGATGCGCTGACTGATCTTAGGTTGAGTATTGAAGCGTGGAAACTAAGTGGTGATACGATCTACTTCACGGGTTTAAACAATGCTAATTCCACCATGGTGACAGGCCAAATCGATATTGAAGCATTGTCTGAAGGGCGTCCTGAATCGGAATACTTAACGCTAAATAATACAGCATCAGTTTATGACGATTCTCTTGAAATTCGAGACCTCCAACTATTACGTGATGAAGAAGAACGCGTAAATGTGGGATCGCCGAAAGTGGTTAATCACATTCAGCCTCAAGAAGAGGTTTACGCAAGTACGATTGAATTCAATCATTGGATGGACATAGAAAGCGTTTCAAGCAATTTGAGCGTGACTGAACACGACGGGTTCGGTGGGTATGTGGATGACGTAGATGTTATGCCTATCTGGCTTGGCAAGGTTGTTCACCTTATTTATGACACGTCGGGTGGTTCAAGCAGCAGCACTAATCAACCCTTGAAATTCAGCACAGATTATCAAATCGCTTTGGGTGGTTCAGGGACTAACCTTGAAGGTGTGCCATTATCACTGGCACAAAGTGATGCCGACAGGACATTCAATTGGTCTACGCGAATCGGAGAAGGCTTAACTGTTGTCGATGCTGAGCACGACAATTACAGCTTCACGACAGGTAAGGCCATCAATGTGTTTGGCAAAAATGTAAAGATTCCACTGATTGAACGTGAGCGCACTTTCGATCACAAGTTGTCTTTGGTTACGGCGTATAACGAAGATTGGGAGTTGGCTTTCCATACTTCTTCTAGCGAGTGGAAGGGTTACATTAAGTTCGATTATCTGGCGATCACTGGCTCATTACACATCTTGAAAGAGAGTGATAATTTTAGCGGTGATCGTGACTGGCTATTCGAAGATCCAAAAGTCATTGGCTCTGTCGTGAAAATGGATGCTGATCTTGTTGAACGCAACGGCAAAATTGTCTTTAGCCTGAAAATAACCGATGAACTAGGTAATACGTATGACGTATCACGAGAAATTGACCACTTAAATGAAGATTACTCTCTGACGTATACGTTTGACGATAATGGTTTTGGCGCAGAATATCGCAGTATTCTCGACAACATACTGCTTACTAATTCGGACGGCAGCACCACGTACATCGATGAAAAATTTGATGACTATCCGTTAGGAAGTGGCAATTATGTCGGTGGTATTGGCGTGGTTGAGTTACTGAACGAGTAAACGTTAATCCAGTGCTGACAATTATGTTTGAAATCCTCGATTCATCGGGGATTTTTTTCGTCACCCATCATGTGAACGTTTGTTCTTAGGGTTTCGGAATGTTGAAGAGGATAGCGTATCAATATTAGAAACATTACCTGGCAAGAGGCCATCCCCATTCGGCATCAAGTGCTTTGGCCTGACAAGCCACCCGTGTTTTGTGAATTAGACGGCGATGAAACGGCATTGCATTTGGGCGCGTTCATAAAAGGGCAGCTTGTTTGTGTCGCGTCAGTGTTCTTTGATGGTAGCCGTGCGCGGTTGAGAAAGTTTGCCACGCTGCAAAGCTATCAAGGGCAGGGCATCGGCGCTGAAGTGCTTTCTGCACTGCTAAGTGGAAACGTGCTCAAAGACCGAGGAGCCGAAGTGTTTTGGTGCGATGCGCGTGAATCTGCCATGCGGTTGTATCAACGCTTTGGTATGTCGCCAGAAGGCGAGCGTTTTTACAAAGGTGATATCCCTTATTTCAAAATGAGTGTACGGCTGGAGCATTGATGCGCTCGCTAAAGTAAGCGCCAGTGAAACAGAACAGTGCAAACAGTGCACTACAACAGCGCCCCAGCCAGAGATGAAAGTCAGGCAACTTAAATTTTTGTGTTTAAAATCAAATAAATAAAAAAGTGGCAAGGGGTTTGCAATAAGAGAAGTGTGCGTAAGGCACATGTCCTACAGACAATAAACGTTTACTCCTTGCTGTAAAGATATTTGTTTCTCTGGTCAATGTCCTTGTGACGGTTGACAGAGAAACTTTTTTTTACTTTTCCGTCGATGCATCTCAACTCCCTTTGTTCCCTGTCTTTTCTTCTCCTTTTCATTGCGTTGTGTGTCGAAAAACCTTTCTTTGCTGCTGTAGCTATATATAGACACCTTGAATGGCTATGCCAATCTACGCTTTTCTTATATTCCGTGCTGCGTACGGCAAAATATAAAAAAGAAGGTGAAAAGATGGCAAAGGTAATCGTATTGATTCACGGGCGCTCGAATAAGCCAGCGCCTGCGACATTAAAAGACAATTGGATTGAAGCCATTCAAGAGGGTTTGAGAGCGAACACATCATTGACATCGCTGGGGGATACAAAAATCGAAATGGCGTATTACGCCGATCTCCATTATACCGGCGGCCCCGTGAACGATGTTGATAACAGTGAGCCTTATAAAGAAGCCGCACTGGGTAGTATTAAGCGTTACAAAAAGGGCTTTTTCGATAGGATCAGAAAGCTATCTGGCGATTGGATTGAAGGCGTGGTTGATAGCGTTGAAGAGTACAGCGGCGTGTTTTCTCATCTTGCGCGAAGTGTCGCCAAGAAATTACTGAGAGATTTGGGCAAGTATTATAGCCAACCTACTTTCCGCCGCAGTGTGAACAATCGTTTGGAAGATATCTTAAAGAAACATCGTGACGACGAAGTGATTTTGGTCTCCCATTCTATGGGCACCATTATTGCCTATGAAGTGCTTCGTGATATGGGTAAAACAGGCTATCAAATTGATCACTTTATCACCATGGGCTCACCACTTGGCATGGCAGCAGTGCAGGGCAACATGCTGAATCATCGTAATCAACTGCGCACTCCGTCTTGCGTGACAAAGTCTTGGGCGAACTTCTCTGATCCTGGTGACTATGTGTGCATTGATACCCACTTAGCGGATGATTACAGCCGCAACAGCACGAATATTGGGGTGAAGGATCATTTGGTCTGCAATGATTACCCGAACAATGAGCATAAATCTTACGGTTATCTGCGAACCCCTGAGTTCTCTGAACACTTGGCGTCGTTACTGTAGTCGTTATTATTGCTGAAGCCATTTGTAATGGGCATCGCCATTCATCGTGTATAAAAGAAAGTGCCGACGAATGTGTCGGCTTCTCTTGTTAGATTACCGCTAGATACCCACACATTGAGTTCGAATTTACCGTGTAAATCGGCTGAGAATAGTTCGTCTTTGAGAGTCTTGTGGCTGATTAGTTAGCGTTCTTGATTGAGCCATCGTTATTTCCAACCTTGAACCCATTTCTCACTATTTTTTAGGTCTGTCCAATCAATGGGGTACGCATTTTTCGACAGCACTGCTTCGAGTTGACACGAAATCACTGAACCGTCTTCTTCAAACTCAATGTCTGAGATCAGAAAATGCTTTTCTCGATTCATCGGTTTCACTGCTGTCCATTTGCTGTTTCGTAACTTGGCTGGATTGATTTGATTCACATGTACTCCATAGGTGTCAGTGTCAGTGTCAGTGTTGGTTTGGGTCTATCTGGAAACCGTTCAATGATTACGGTTCTTCAGCTATTTAAGTTCAGTCAATCTATGGGATGTTTTGGCAAAAAAAGGTGAATAGCGTTGAGGTGGCTTGCTCGGTGGGCTTCGGTGATGCACTGACAGAAGATATTTCGGTGTAAATCGGTGCAACTCACGCACTGAATTGGCGCATCGATATTCGATGAAATACGAGAAAACCTCCTTAAAATTATATTAATCAATAAGATGCAAATCTGGCAAGGCATTTGCTTTTATCGAAACAGTAGCGAGCCAAAGATGTATCGGTAAATGGTGATTTATCACCAACACTACGTAGCGTTAATACTAGATTCTGTTAGCGCTAGACGACAATTTGCAATAGATAACTAGGGTTCCGGCTGTTTCTTCTCTTCGTCACTATATCGCGGTTAATTGCCCGAACGAAGAAGGTCACGGTGTCTGGTCCGAGAGTTGTCAACCTCACTTGAGGTCACACGGAGGGATAAAAGCCCGGGAGATGAAATTGATATCTCTTTGGCTCCATCCAGTTTGTGAAACTCAAGGTAGAGGTAGTTATGTATAAATTCTCATCAATACTCCGCAATATTTCATCAACCCGAAAAACCATCTCACGTTTGATCCTGAGCGTTGCTGTCTGTTTCTCTTTTCTATCAAGCCCAACGATAGCGGAAGACAAGCCTACGTTTCGTCTTGCTTGGTCAATCTATGTCGGTTGGATGCCTTGGGACTACGGCAACAATGCAGGGATCATCAAAAAGTGGGGCGACAAATACGGCGTTAACATCGATGTGGTGCAGGTGAACGATTACATCGAGTCGATCAACCAATACACCGCCGGTTCGTTTGATGCCACTGTGATGACCAACATGGATGCACTGACTATTCCGGCTGCCAGCGGCGTAGATTCCACCGCACTGATTGTGGGTGATTTTTCAAACGGTAATGACGGCATCGTGCTGAAAAGTGCTGACAAGCTCGCTGATATCAAAGGCCAACGGGTCAACTTGGTAGAGTTGAGTGTTTCTCATTACTTGTTGGCTCGTGCGCTTGAAACTGTCGATATGACCGAGCGTGATGTCACTGTGGTGAATACCACTGACGCTGATTTGGTGCCTGCATTTGTGACCGAAGACGTGACGGCTGTGACGACGTGGAACCCCTTACTGGCTGAAATCATCAAAATGCCAAACGCCAACAAAGTGTTCGATTCTTCCATGATCCCTGGCGAAATCATTGACCTTTTGGTGGTGAACACAGACACCTTGGCGCAGCATCCTGAGCTGGGTAAGGCACTGACGGGCGCATGGTATGAAATTATGGCGACCATGCAACAGGACAACGAAGCAGGCGCTAAAGCACTCGAGTTTATGGCTGCCGCTTCCGGTACGGACTTGGCGGGCTACAAAGACCAACTGGCATCGACCAAAATGTTCTATGAACCCGCTGACGCTGTGGCGTTCACTGAATCTGCCGCACTGAAAGACACCATGGCGAAAGTGGCTGAATTCTCTTTCAAGCATGGTTTACTGGGTGAAGGCGCACCGGATGCCGGTTTCATCGGTATTGAAACGCCAGCGGGTGTGTTCGGTGATGAGCAAAACATCACGCTTCGCTTCAACCCGAATTACATGGCAATGGCGGCAGATAACGCGCTGTAAGGAAGCATGATGACTCGGATTATTAACCGAAAGCCTTCCGCGTTTGGGCGCACTGTTCTGGCCTGTTTGCCCTTTGTTCTTCTGATCGCCGCCTACATGGTGGCATCAGATGCGCGATTGGCGATTAACCCCAACGACAAGTTACTGCCGTCGTTTGACAGTATTGCAGCCGCGATTGATCGCATGGCTTTTGAGCCGAGCAAACGTACTGGCGATTACTTATTGTGGGTCGATACGTGGGCGAGCTTACAGCGCTTGTTTCTGGGCGTGGGGATCAGCGGGTTATTGGCGCTGGTGATTGGTGTGGCAAACGGCATGATCCCGTATGTGCGTGCGCCAATGTCTCCCATGGTTCGCGCCTTGTCATTGATTCCGCCCATGGCGATTCTTCCCATTTTGTTTATCGCGTTGGGGTTGGGTGAACTGTCTAAGGTGATGCTGATTATCATTGGGATTACACCGATGATGATCCGCGATCTTCAGCTACGCACCGAAAGCCTTCCTGCCGAACAAATCATCAAAGCCCAAACCTTGGGCGCAAACTCTTGGACGCTCATGCTGCGCGTTGTCCTTCCGCAAGTGATGCCTCGGCTCATTGAAGCTGTGCGACTGACGCTTGGCAGCGCATGGCTGTTTTTGATTGCCGCGGAAGCCATTGCTGCGACGGAAGGGTTGGGTTATCGCATCTTTTTGATTCGCCGTTACTTGGCGATGGATGTGATTTTGCCATACGTGCTGTGGATTACGATTTTGGCGTTCTTGATGGATTGGGCCTTACAGAAATTGTCAGCCCATCGTTACCCATGGTTTCACGCACAGGGAGGGAAATCCTAATGAGTGAATCAGCAAGCAACACGTCGAACAGCCAAGGACCAAAGCCGATTGTTGATGGTATTGCGTCAATGATGGAAGCCAACACGCCGATCATCGAAGCAAAAGGTCTGTGGAAAGAGTATGGCAGCCATGTGGTGATTGAACGCCTCAACATCAAAGTGATGGCGGGGGAGTTCATCAGTATTTTGGGTACGTCGGGCTGCGGGAAATCAACTTTTCTCAACATGCTGCTCGGCACTCAAGCTCCTTCACGTGGTCAATTGCTGCTTGATGGCGAACCGCTGAGTTCTGAACCGGGGCCGGAGCGCGGCATTGTGTTCCAAAAGTATTCGGTGTTTCCACACATGACCGCGTTGCAAAACATCATGGTGGCGGATGAGCTAGAAATGAGTCGCTTAACAGGCCGAATATGGGGCAGTGGTCGCGCCGTGTTGCGAGACAAAGCGATGGCGCAGCTCGACAAGCTTGGATTGGCGCACGCGGCAGATAAGTATCCAGCAGAAATGTCAGGCGGTATGCAGCAGCGACTTGCCATTGCTCAGGCATTGATGAAAAAGCCGCGCATTTTATTGCTCGATGAACCCTTCGGCGCGCTCGACCCCGGTATTCGTAAAGACATGCACGAACTGATCAACCAAATCTGGCAAGAGCAGAATCTCACCATTTTTATGATCACTCACGATTTACACGAAGGCTTCAAATTGGGCTCGCGTCTTTGGGTGTTCGACAAACCACGATTCGACCCACAAGCGCCAGAGCGTTTTGGTTCGCAAGTCACGTTTGATATCCCACTCAATTCAACCGGACAAGATGCGCTGATTGCCAGTTTACAAGCCAAGCAGCAAGACGTGGCCTGAGCTGGGAATATTTCGCAAGTGAATAGCAAGGAGAGCAATAAATGGAACTGAAGAATTTGTTTTATCACCGGTATCTCGGTGGTCAACACGGCGGATTAGACATCCCAGCAGGCCATAGCCTGCGTTTAACGGACGTGGAAGGTGGCGCGAATGCGAGCTTACTGCTGTTCAACCCGCGCAACCCGCTAGAGCGCATTAACTTGCCTGACACCCTCAAATGCCAGCACACATTCAAGCTGACGGCAGGCAATTGTGTCTATTCCGACATGGGACGAATTTTCTGCTCCATCGTGCAAGACGATACGGGCTGGATCGACAGCGTCGGCGGTTTGAGTAACAAAAACCATGTGGCCAAGGTATGGGGCGAGCGTAACTACCAAAGTGACCGTAATGATTGGCTGCAAAATGGACATGACGCCATGCTGGTGGAAATGGCGAAATTTGGGCTTGGTTTGCGTGATTTGGCCGCCACGCTCAATGTCTTCAGCAAGGTCGAAACCACTGATGATGGTCAGCTCACCTTTGTGCAAAGACACAGCAAAGCCGCCTCAGTGGTTGAACTGCGTTTTGAGATGGACACCATCGTATTGTTTAGCACCTGCCCGCACCCGATGAATGAAGCCGTGGTTTATCCGCGCAATCCGGTTGATGTCGAAATGGTGAAATCTTCTCCAGTTGAGGCAGATGATGCTTGTCTAAATCATTGCGATGAAAACCGCCGTGGATTCATCAACACTCGCCAATATCAGCCTGTATTCGTCGCTTAAGGAGAATGACATGATCAAAGAGAGTGATTTTAAAATGGAGAACGCCATTTCTCTTGAAGTGGTCGATGCGGGTGACTACTACTTCAACGTGGTGAAAAAAGGCGAACGTGTTCGCATTACCGATCTGGAGGGCAATCAGGCTGCGGATACCTTGTTCTACAACGCGAATAATCCCGCAGAGCGTTATAGCGCCATGGATACCTTGCGTGAGCAGGGCAACGCCTACCTCACTGCTGAATCTGTGTTGATGTCGAATTTGTCGAACCCGATGCTCGAAATTGTGGCTGATACGTGCGGGCGTCACGACACCCTCGGTGGCGCATGCTCTACCGAAAGCAACACCGTGCGCTATGCACTGGAAAAACGTTGTATGCATGCTTGCCGAGACTCTTGGCTGTTGGCGGTGGCAGAGCACCCTGAATATGGCCTGACTAAGCGCGATATTAGCCACAACATCAACTTCTTTATGAATGTGCCTGTCACCGCCGAAGGGGGGCTGACCTTTGCCGATGGCATCAGTGCGCCGGGTAAATACGTGGAACTGGAAGCGAAAATGGACGTGATTGTGTTGGTGTCGAATTGCCCCCAATTGAATAACCCGTGCAACGCGTATAACCCAACACCCGTTGAAATTTCGGTGTGGGAAGCGGCGTAAGTTCGAACGGTAGACACAAAGAATAAGGTAAGGGACGACCCTAACGCCATCGGGTTCACTCACCGTGTTGGCGACACACTTTCGGTCTTAATTCGGGACGACCCGACGAATTGAAGGCAAAGCTATGTTTAACAAGAACAAGATGTTCAATAAAGTGTTGATTGCAAACCGTGGTGCGATTGCATGTCGGATCATCCGCACATTAGATGCAATGGGTGTGGCGAGTGTGGCGGTTTATCACGAAGACGATGCAGGCAGCCTGCATACGCGAAATGCCACAGAAGCCTTTAGCCTCGGTGAAGGCAGCGCCGCTGAAACCTATCTCAACATGAACAAAATCATCGCTATTGCCAAAGAAGCGGGCGCAGAAGCGATTCATCCAGGTTACGGCTTTTTAAGTGAAAACCCTGATTTTGTGGCAGCGTGTCAGCAAGAGAACCTGGTGTTCCTCGGCCCAACCAGTGACCAAATTAATCAGTTTGGCTTAAAGCATACCGCTCGTGAACTGGCGGAGCAGGCGAATGTGCCCCTGCTTCCCGGTACGGGCTTGTTGGAAAGCGTTGAAGAAGCGATTGCTAACGCTGAAACCATGGGCTATCCCATCATGCTGAAAAGCACCGCCGGTGGCGGTGGTATCGGCATGCGTTTTTGCGAAAATGCCGAGCAGTTAACCGATGCGTTTGATGCCGTAAAACGTCTGGGTGAAGCCAACTTCAGCCATAGTGGCTTGTTCATGGAAAAATTCATCACAGCGGCACGCCACATTGAAGTGCAAGTGGTGGGTGACGGCGAAGGCAATGTGATTGCCCTTGGTGAACGTGATTGCTCCGCGCAGCGACGTAACCAAAAAGTGATGGAAGAAACACCCGCCCCAAATCTGGACGATGAAACCCGGCAAGCATTGCAACAGACGGCGATTCAGCTGGCGGAATCGGTCAATTATCGCAGCGCGGGTACGGTGGAATTCATTCTTGATCAGTCCACGCAGCAGTTCTATTTCCTCGAAGTCAATACCCGTCTGCAAGTGGAGCATGGCGTCACTGAAATGATCTTTGGCGTCGATATTGTCAAGCTGATGGTGGAAATTGGCGCGGGCGAATATCACGCAAGTTGGGTGGAAACGAAAGCCGCCAAACCACATGGCCACGCGATTCAGTTCCGTTTGTACGCGGAAGATCCAAACCGACAGTTTCAGCCATCAACAGGGCTGATCACGACGTTGGCGTCTTCCCTGAGGGCATTGATGCAAACCGTGTGATCACACAAGAAAACGGCAGCACAGTACGGATTGATACCTGGGTGGAGGCGGGTGTAGAAGTCAGTCCGTTTTTTGACCCTATGATTGCCAAAGTCATGGTGCACGGGAGCGATCGCCACAGCGCACTGGAAGATATTGCTGAATTATTGAATAGCACTCATCTGTATGGCATTGAAACTAATCTGGCTTATTTAGCTCAGCTTGCTGTTGAACCTATGGTGAAGCAGGGCACAGTGCTGACATCGAGTCTCGCTGGGTTCAATTATCAACCATCGACGGTGGATGTATTGGCAAGCGGGACACAAACGACGGTTCAAGACTATCCCGCGCGCAGTGGCTATTGGCATGTCGGCATTCCGCCATCGGGCCCAATGGACAGCCTGAGTTTTCGTCTCGGGAATCAATTGCTCGAAAATGCAGAGACGTGTGCGGGTTTAGAAATCATCGCTAATGGCCCGACGCTGCGCTTCAACCAGCCGACTCAAGTGGTGGTAACGGGCGCTGACATCAATGTGAAATGCAACGGTGCGGACGCGCCTATGTGGACGGTACTGGATATTGAAAAGGGCGATACGCTTGCGCTTGGCGCGATGACAGGTGAGGGGGCTCGCGCGTATCTTCTGATCAAAGACGGGTTTGATTGTCCTGAATATCTCGGCAGCCGTTCGACGTTTACCTTGGGCAAATTCGGTGGTCATGGTGGCTGCGCGTTAATGGCGGGTGATGTGCTTCATCTTCATCCCGTTGAACACGATAAAAGCCTGACTGCCAGAACCATGGATAAACCCGATCTGGGCATGACGCATACATTGCGCGTGATTTACGGCCCGCACGGTGCGCCTGATTTCTTTACTGACAATGACATTTCGGCGTTTTTTGATGCGGAATGGGAAGTGCACTTTAACTCCAGCCGCACGGGTGTGCGTCTTATCGGGCCAAAACCTGAATGGGCGAGAACCGACGGCGGTGAAGCAGGGCTGCATCCATCGAATATTCACGACAACGCTTATGCGGTAGGCACGGTCGATTTCACGGGAGATATGCCTGTGATTTTAGGGCCAGATGGCCCAAGCCTAGGGGGCTTTGTCTGTCCGGCGACCATTATCAAAGCGGATTTGTGGAAAATGGGGCAACTAAAAGCAGGCGACAAAGTGCGATTCCAGCCTGTCACTATGTTTGATGCCGAAGAAGCCGAGAAACATCAACGCCTCGCTATTGCCCAGTTACAAACCCAAGAACTTCCACTCGCGGCTTTCATGCCAACTACGCCTGTGTTGAAAGAACTTGCTGCCGACAAATACGGTGAGACGGTGGTGTATCGCCCAAGCGGTGAGGATTTCCTGCTGGTGGAATACGGCCCACAAATGCTGGATATCCGCCTGCGTTTTCGTGTTCACGCCTTAATGATGACCTTGGAAAGCATGGCCGTCCCCGCGATTAAAGAGCTAACGCCGGGTATTCGTTCGCTGCAAGTGCATTACGACAACTTGCAGTCACCTTGCGAAGAAATGCTGGCGATCCTCGAACGTGCAGAAGCGGCTATCGGTGATATTTCACAGCTCACCGTGCCATCACGCGTGGTGCATCTTCCTTTGTCTTGGGACGATCCTTCCATTCAACTAGCGATGCGTAAATACGACGAAGTGGTGCGAAAAAATGCGCCGTGGAGCCCGAATAATATCGAGTTCATTCGTCGTATTAACGGCTTGGACAGCATGGATCAGGTCAAGGACATCGTGTTTGATGCCAGCTATTTGGTGATGGGGCTGGGTGATGTTTACCTTGGCGCGCCTGTCGCGACGCCGATGGATCCTCGCCATCGTTTGGTGACCACCAAATACAACCCCGCGCGTACATGGACGCCTGAAAATGCCGTCGGTATTGGCGGCGCGTATATGTGTGTGTATGGCATGGAAGGGCCGGGTGGCTATCAGCTGATGGGCCGAACGCTCCAAATGTGGAATCGCTACGGAAAGAGCAAAGCCTTTGATAAACCTTGGCTGCTGCGCTTTTTCGATCAGATCCGTTTCTATCCGGTTTCCCACGAAGAACTGACGGATATTCGTCGTGATTTCCCGCGCGGGCAATTTGACGTCCGCATCGAAGAAACCCGCTTCAGCCTTGCTGACTATGAAGCCATGCTTGAGCAAGAAAAGGCGTCGATCACCGCGTTCAAATCTCGCCAGCAACAGGCGTTCGATGAAGAGCGTCAGCGCTGGGAAGAAAGCGGTGAAGCCAACTTTGTTGCCGAAACGGTGGAAGAGCAAAGCACGGCTGACGACATATTGGAAGATGGACAATTTACCGTTTCTAGCCAGTTGGCGGGCAACGTGTGGCAATTGCTGGCAAAACCCGGCGATACCATTGAAATTGGCCAACCCCTCTTGATTGTTGAGTCGATGAAAATGGAAATCGAAGTCACCGCCACCCAATCGGGTCGCGTGGTGCACTATGCCAAAGCGGAAGGTGAGCAAGTGCGAGCAGGTCAAACATTGTTAATCATGGAGCAGATCTAATGGAATTCACGTCAATTCAAGCCTTGCTGGATGCCTACAAAAGCGGTGAGACGACGCCAGAGGCATACTTACGTCAGCAGTGGAAGCAAGCCAAAGCTGACGTCAATCATTGTTGGATTTCGAATATCAGCGAAGCGCAATTAGATGGCTATATCAAAGCGCTCAAAAACAGCAACCCCGAATTAAAACCACTTTATGGCGTGCCATTCGCGATCAAAGACAATATCGACTTATTGGGGCTACCGACCACGGCAGCCTGCAAAGAATTCGCCTACTCGCCAGGCAGTTCAGCCTTTGTGGTACAGGCCTTGATTGATGCGGGCGCTGTGCCGTTAGGCAAAACCAACCTCGATCAGTTTGCCACGGGCTTAAACGGCACACGTAGCCCGTATGGCGCGTGTCAAAATAGTATCGACCCAACGTACATCTCAGGGGGGTCAAGTGCTGGCAGTGCCGTGTCTGTGGCATTGAAGCAGGTGTTGTTCTCTCTGGGGACAGACACCGCAGGATCAGGGCGTGTCCCCGCGGCGTTTAATCGCTTGGTGGGCATGAAAGCGAGTATCGGGCGAATTAGCTGTCGCGGCTTAGTGCCAGCATGCCGAACGCTGGATTGCATTACTGTGTTCGCACATTCGGTGGATGACATTGAACACGTGTTGCCAGTAGCTGGGCAATACGACCCGTCTGATTGCTATGCGAGAGACTTTTCTGACTCTGATTCAGAGGTCACTTATTCCTTCGATAAGCCACGCATTGGTGTGCCGCGTGATACCCAATTGGAATTCTTCGGCAACGATAATTACAGGCGTCGTTTTAGCGCAAGCAAAGCCCAATGCGAAGCGTTAGGCGCAGAGTTAGTGGACGTGGATTTTAGTCCGTTTTTGGATGCGGCCAAATTGTTGTATCACGGCCCTTGGGTTGCTGAGCGTTATGCCGGGATCAAAGCGTTTTTTGATGAACATGAAGCTGACTGCGACCCCGCAATTCAAGCCATTATTGGCGGCGCTCGTGGGTTAACAGCGGTAGATGCGTTCAATGCCCAATATGAACTTCAAGCATTGAAAAAGCGTTGTGATGCGATTTTGAATTCTGTCGATGCCATATTGATCCCAACGGCTGGAAGTATCTACACCATTGAGGAAATGCAGGCTGACCCGATCCAGTTGAATACCAACTTGGGTTTCTACACCAATTTCATGAACTTGTTAGATTATGCTGCCATCGCTGTGCCTGCAGACAACGAATCCGAAAACATGCCATTTGGTATCACGCTGTTTTCAGACAAAGGCACTGAGCCGAAGCTCTTAGAAATGGCCAAAGCGTACACGGGTAAGTCTCGCATTGAAGTCGGTGAGCGTATCCCAGAATCTATGGTGATTGCTGTCTGTGGCGCACATATGGCGGGACTGCCGCTTAACCATCAGTTGGTTAGTCGCCAAGCGACGTTCTTGGAAAAAAGACGCAGTGCCGCGCGGTACCAGTTGTTTGCGTTGGCAGGAGAAGAGCCCAAGCGTCCGGGCATGGTGCGCACAAAAGAAGGTGGGAATCGCATTGAATTGGAACTTTGGGAGATGCCAACGGCACGATTCGGTGATTTTCTGGCGGGCATTCCAAGCCCGTTAGGCTTGGGGAAAGTTGAGTTGGATGACGGGACTTGGGTGACAGGTTTTATCTGCGAAGAAGCGGGTGCAGCCGGAGGCCGAGATATCTCTCACTTTGGTAGTTGGCGCGTTTTTTTGACTTCAAAGAGCTATTCCTGAAACAGAGCTAATAAGCACGCAGAATTATGCCAGTCTATTTCGCTTGCTTTTACATCAACTCAGGATAAACTTCGCGCCCTTGAAACAGTAGAGACGCGTCTTAAATGAAAAAAATATCGCTATGTGCAGCATGGGTTTCTGCTGCATTGTTATCGGGCTGTGTGACTTTCCCAACCCAAGAGTCAGAACAAGTCCAAGTGATTTGGGATGATATCAATGCGATTCAAGGATGTGAGCATAAAGGCACAGTGATCGGCTCAGAAGGGCATTTTTACGATTACTGGTTACACGCAGACAAAGACATGGTTTGGGGAACGCTAAACCAAATGCGTAAGAAAGCGGCAGAGAAAGGCGGCAACGTGCTGTATCTGTATCAACCGTTTGGTTTCTCAAGCTCTGTCACCATGTTTGGTAACGCGTATGCGTGCGACGTGGATGCGTCGTTAGCCGCTGCGGCGAGTGCTACAGAGAAAGCGGCGACAGAAACGACCGCGATCACAGTAGATGGTGCTGACACGGTTGAAGTGATCGACGCGAACTAATACACGTTCATTCGGTAACGTTAACATCATACGAAAAAGGGCATCGCAGAGAAATTTGCGATGCCCTTTTTGTTCGCTGTTTTCCAGGGATCAGATGGCGGTGTGTGACTTGCCGTTATACAAAAACGGGCATTTCTTGATTGGTCGCAGCGCTCAATTGTTCGCGCAGACCTGCTGCCAAACGCGTCACCGCTTCGGCAAGTTCTTCGTTTGTCGCGTTGGTGAAATTCAAACGCAGCGCAGCATCCGCACTTTCTGGTTTCGGGTAGAAAACAGGGCTAGGTACAACCGCCACACCGTTACTGAGTAGCGATTTTGCCAGCGCAAAGGTGTCGCACTCAGGCAGTGTTACCCAAACAAACATGCCACCATCAACGGCATTCAATTCACACCCTTCAGGCAGCTTTTGCTGCAATTCGTTGAACAAGGTTTCATAGCGAGACTTGTAAAGCGAGCGAATGGTATCAATGTGTTGATCGAAGTCTTTGTGTTCTAACAGGCCAAGCAGCAGGGCTTGCATTGGCACACTCGAATGCAGGTCTGCGCCTTGTTTAACTTTAACCATCGGTTCGATGTAGCTGCGTTTGCCCGTGACGACGCCAATGCGCAGGCCGGGAGACGCAATTTTCGAGAAAGAACGCAGAACAATCGAGTTTTGCGGGCAGAAATCTGAAACCAAGGGTAGGGCATCGCCAGCAAAACGCAGTTCGCGGTAAGGGGCATCTTCAATCAGTGCCACTTTGTATTTGATGCACAGCGCGGCGACTTGCTGACGTGTTTCTAGTGACCAGCAAACCCCGGTTGGGTTATGAAAATCCGGTACGGCATAAAACATTTTTGGTGATTGCTCGGCAAAGCAGGTTTCTAGCGCAGTTAAATCCGGCCCGAATTCTGTTTGCGGCACGGTCACCATGTCAGCTTGTACCAAGCCAAATACTTGCATCGCACCCAAATAGCTTGGTGCTTCCATCACGACTTTGTCACCAGGGTTCACGTAGGCGCGGGCAATCAAATCCAAGCCTTGTTGTGAGCCGGTACAAACCATCGCCATGTGGCTTTCTGGCAGTTCGAAATAGGTGTTGAGGAACGTGAGTAGTGGGCCATAACCCGCTGTCGCACCGTATTGAAATACCTCGGGCATGTCAGACAGGCCTTCGAGGGTGGCTTTCATCAGGTCGATAGGGAAGGTTTTTTCATCCGGCAAACCACCCGCGAGAGAGATAACGTTCTTATCTGACGCTGCGGCCAAAATCTCACGAATATAGGAAGAAGGGATTTGCTGAAGCGATGTTGCGATTTCCATATCAGTACCTGAACAACGTATGAATGACTTATCAAAAAATATTACAACGCATTGTGGTTTTTAGAATGTCCGTTTATGCTGTTCGATATGTCCGTTTATGCTATTTGGTCAAATGAGCCATCAACACATTTCCCGCATCAATGATGTGCTGTACTACATTCACAAAGATATTAGCCGCGATTTGCCCGCCAAAACCTTGGCAGATGTGGCTGCGTATTCGGAACAACACTTCCATCGTATTTTTAAAAGCGTGGTGGGCGAGTCGATTCATCAATATATCCGCCGCACTCGCATGGAATATGCCGCCAATCAATTGATGTTTGATACACGGTCATCCGTGCTTGAGATTGCCAACAAGTGTGGGTTTAACTCGGTGTCGTCGTTTAGTCGTGCATTCAAAGCCACGTTTGATGTCGCGCCGGGTGAATGGCGTAAACATGACATGCAGATAGCCAATAAGCCTTACTTGAAAGATCCCGATGTGGCGGCCGGTTATCTTCGTGTGGCTGATCTCAAATTGCCTTCGCCCAAAATTGTCGAAGTGCCAGAGCGGTTCGCCGCGTATGTGCGCCATGTCGGTTATGACCGTTCGATAAAAAACACATGGCGAATATTGCACGCATGGGCGAGTAGCGAAGGGCGTGATTTTTCACAGCAGTTTGGTTTGCACCATTCAAACCCTGCATGGGTGGAATTAGATAAGTGTCGCTATGTTGCCTGCATTGCCATTGATGCGCCGATAAAAGTGCGCGGAGTCGTCAATCAATTGGTGGTGCCGGGCGGGTTACATGCGGTGTTTCGATTGCAGGGGGTGTATGGCGAACTGCTTCCCCAAATTAGCAAGGTGCTCGAGCAGTGGCTGCCAGCGTCTGGTTTTAAACTGGGATCAACGCCTGCGTATGTGCATTATCACCAAAACCATTTTCTCGATGAGCAGGAACGCTTTGAGTTGGATTTCTATTTGCCGATCAGCTTCTTCTGAGACGGTTAGTACATGGGAGAAATGGTAGATAGACAGTAGGAAATGAAGCATAAAGCGGATTGGAGCGTGCAGCGGGAATCGAACCCGCATCATCAGCTTGGAGGGGGGATACCTACTCAAACTAAAGTCATTACAAATCATAACCATATGAAAATCTACGTTCATTTTTTGTCATTTAAAACCATTTTTCAGCATTTAATAAAACTGAAACAAAACTTGGTCACCGATTTTTGTGCAATTGAGTAGGACCTCACTGGTTTATTAACCGCTTACAACACTTCGCCTTTGAAATCATCCTTTGGTCGCTACGTTGGTATGGATCATACGCCCATGAGTTATGCCAGCGTCAGTGATATGTTGGCTGCTTGATGAAGCCTACATCAAAGTGAAGGGGAAATGGCGCTACCTGTACTGTGCCATTAATAAAAAAGTAGAAACATTAGACTTCTACTTTTCAAAAAAACGAGATAAATATGCCGTTTATCGTTTCCTAAAGCATTGTCTGAAAAGTACAAACACGACGTGCAACCAAAGACCCTAAATACCGACCAGCATTCTTCTTATGGTAATGCGATTGCTCGACTGAAAGAAGAGGGATTACTGCGAGAAGTTGTGGCATATCGGCAAGTGAAATATCTCAATAACCGTATTGAATCTGACCATGTGCCGTTAAAAACTCATCACCGCGACCGGCGGCTTTGAACCGGAACACTACATCCGAGAGTAGGCCACCATCAAGGGATTTGAATCATTACGCCTGTTGAACAAGAGGCAACTCGATTGTTGGTTACGCCATAACGATCGAATATGGCGCGTCAGGGAGAGATCCATCTTCATGAATTGGCTATTTAATGTCGAGGTGATTTACACGTAATGTCAGGAGGATGTGTGGAGAAATCCGCGCCATCGAATTTTTTGCAACAAGCCCGAAAATACTGCACCACACCTATTCCCCTTTGCGGGAAATCCGAGAAAACAGATACCAGAAGGTATACCTTTCGATTGATGGATTACCTAGAGCTTGTCGATTGGACAGGACGGCAATGCCGAGAAGATAAACGCGGTCATATTGAGAGTCGTGAACCCGACATACTCAGTCGTTTAGGGTTTGGCGTTGCCGAATGGCTCGACACTTCCACGAAAGTGGAAAAGGGAACCATAATAGGCACAGAGTCATCGATTAAAGGAGCCTTACCTTTGCTAGGGTGGAAAAGACTCTGTGGTTATCGTATTCCAGCTAGCTAACGTCATCCAAACCTTCGTTAATACCTATCAACCACGTGATTGGTGGTTTTGACGCATCTGCATTGTGCTAAATCGACGTCAATCCAGCGAACTTTTGAATATCTCAGAGAAGCATCCTCAACTGACTGATTGGCCGATGGTCACTGATGTTTTCAAAAGATAATTTGTACGATATTTAACTTTGCCTGTCCCTGTAGACCTTTGTCATTGATGCTTTGTTGATCGCGATTTGGCGAAGACGGCCAAGTGAAAAGGTGCTAGTTCGCTCAGATCAAATCGTTCAGTATACATCGAGCGACTGGCGCAGTTTCCTAAAAGAGCACAATATGGAAATTAGTATGAGTAGAAAAGGGAACTGTCACGACAACACCGTTGCTGAGAGTTTTTTTTCGCTGTTCAAGAAAGATAGAGTAAAGCGAAGGATCTATAAAACCCGTGAGGAAGCACGCTCTGAAATATTTGAATATATTGAGTGCTTCTACAATCCAAAACGTAATCATGGTACTAGTGGTGGGCTGTCCCCGAATGAATATAAAAGACAGTATTATCAGAATCTTGAAAGTGTATAGGGTCTTACCACAGCTCACCTCAACGAAAAGGCCAGAAGCTTTCGCTTCTGGCCTTTCTTCTTCCCTAAATTCAATCATCCGAATTTAGTATTCGATAAATAGCGACACGTTTTTAACTTCAACAAAGTAGCTGCGTTCATGCGGTGCTGATACAAGAACAAACGATGTCATTGCAGTTGGTAAGCTGCGCTTCTCGTTTAGAACATCCAATAATGCTTGCCCTGACATTTCGACGGTTTGGTTTTGCTCTACATTCTTCAACGCGGCTAGTGTATTTGACCACGCCGGGCAGACAGTGAAGGATTCACAGAATGAATCGTAACTTACCGACGCAGGATCCCAAGTGGCATCATCAACCGTGTGCACTGTCACATCGTTGAACGGGTACTGGAGAGTAGAATCACCAAACGTGACGATGAGCGTGGCTTTGGTAATGTCTCCAGTAACTTTACTCAGGTCAAAACTTGCCAGCGTTTCAAAGTCGTACGGTATTGACGCGCCGGCACGCAGGTATCCGCCCACTTTAGGCTGCGATACATTTGCCGCCGGTACACTTTCCCAGTTGTTCCTTTCCAGGCCAAAGAGATTACCGGTTAACGTAACGTTGACTGGTGGGCTAAAGTTTTCCTTCTTGTAAGGAGGTGTTTCACCCAACACGGATTGACGGTAAGACGTCGAGCGGCTGTATAGCAACAACGAATTAAGCTCATACGGACCGTCAGCTTGCTTGAAGACCTCTCCCGACACCGTAAATTCGAATGTGCTTTCCCCTTTTTGGAGGTACTTTTGGAAGCTCACTAGCTCAAGGTTTTCACCAGCGGCACTGCTAATATTAACCGAGCCGGTATAAGTGCTGGTGTTGGTCACATGAACAGGGAAACTGAAAGACAGTGCTTTAATGAATGTGCCGTCTTCTGACATAACCGGTGTAGTTTGTAGTTGCCCGGTTATCTCGATTGGCTCTCTGCAACGCTCCAATGTTGAAAGATCAATGATATCTTCGAAGCGCAAGCGAGGAGTCGCGAGTTTAATCGCGTCATCGGTAATGCTATAGATAAAGGGTGTATTAACCGAAAGCTCTGCGGTCTCGGAGAACAATTCGGCAATCTTCTCTTTGCTGTATTCGAGAGCAACCACATGCTTACCGGCTGTCAGGAGTAGTCTTTTGCTGCTGTTTAATTCGTTAACCCCGTCGGTTAAATGCCCGTGTAAGGCATAATCGCCATCTGTTTGAACGTCCAGTTCAAAATATTGGCTGATTGCACTCACGCAACCTTCGGACGTAAACACCGGTGACAATTTATGGCTAACAATATTCACTGACGCAGGGATGACGTTAACTTTTTTGGTCGCTTCCCGTACCAGTTGGCTGCCCTTCCAGTTGACTGTCGCTGTTCCCTTAATTTCGTATTCGCCCAACTCGTTAGGAATATAAGTATTGCTGTATATCCCATCACCTTGCGCTGCATCGATACCTTGTCCGTCATCCGCAAGGGATAGCACAGTGTTGCTGTTGCTTGGTTCAACAACCGTTGCTTGAGTCGCTGCTGTAGATATAGGTTCACCCCTATCAGTCAGTAACGCTGCTACGGGTACCGGCTCACCCAATACATATTCGTTGGCCGCAATCGCCATTCCAAAAGCAATGGGCGTTTGAACCGCAACTTGGCCAATAATAACCGTATCGTAAGAAGGGCTTGGGAAATCAACAAGAACTTTCCATGTGCCCGCCATCGGCTCCTTTACTTCCGGGAAGAAAACATAGCTACCCGGTAACGCTGGTGTTTGGCTGCTTCCCAATACGCTATTGGTTGATGCGTCGGTCGATAACAATACAATTTTCCCGTTCGGATCCACAATCGAAACGGTGGCATCATCAACAGGAACAATAACTTCTACAACAAAGGCATCAGCCACATCAATATCAAATGCCAATTCTGCGTTGCTATCAGTGCTTGTTACAGGAAACGATAAGGTTGTACTGGTGCTCATGCCAATTGGAACCTGGGTACTCGCCAAAACTGGCTGTAGTAAGACACCGATAAAGGCAAGCGCCGTCATAAGCTGTTTAAAAAATTTCATGCTCGCCACTCCTTAGCGCATCGAAATAATATTTTGGACAAAACGAAGTACATTTGGCCCCGTTTTCATTGTCGAATGGTTTGCCAACACGTTGCCCAAAGACGTAGCGAAGCTTGGATTCGCACTGGCGAGCGTAACGACAACATCGTTTTCCTGAGCCGTTGTTACGTTAGCTGTGTATCTGACGGTAGTGATTATCACGTTATAACCGTTAGAGTAATGTGGCGATACAAATTGCTGGGTATCAAGATAAGCTGCCGAACTGAAGTTTCTAAGGGCTTCCCATGCCGCGACGCCAGCCCAATGGGATCCCCAAGGAAAGAGACCAACTATGTCCGGATCTTTCTGAATCACTCCGTCTTGATCTAAATCGGCATTTGCACCCATAGAGAACGTTTGTGTGATATTTCCACGCGTTCCAGCACTTATCGCATTTGATGCAGTGTCCGTAGTAAGATCCTCAATACCCGGCATTTTAGGTCCCACAAAAGGAATATCCGGCAGTTTCATATATTCCCGGGCAAAGTTATTTGGATCGGCTGTGGTATTGGTGTATCTATCCGCATAGTGTTCCATTTTTATAAAGGAAAGGTCTGCGGCTACGCTGCCAAGGTGTGGGGTGGAAAACGTGGAGAGAGATTTAATTTCAAAGTTAGGGCTTAGCGCTTTGAGATTCTGAGTGTCCAACCCGCCTTTGCTATGCGCAATAATGTGGACTTTATCGGCTTTTAACTCATCAAGGAACGTCTGGATTTTTCGATTTAAAATTCCCGCATTTGTCGCGGTAGTGCCATTCTTTTGAGCAGAGAAACGCGCATAGCGAATTCCCAGATCATCTAAGGTACTCAATACACCTGGCGCGCTGCTTTCATCCCAAGAGTCTGCTTGAGCCGCGATTCCGTGTGCGAGAACGACCGGAAGTGCCACATCAAACTCTATCGAAACCCAATCGACAGACATACACCAATTGTCGCCACTGTTCGCAGTATCTATATCAACGCGGATTTCGTTATCTTGTCCGAACTTTATTTCACCGACGTCGACTTGAAGATTTGTGTCAGTCCAGCGACCGTCAGCCCCTTGAAGGGTTCCCATCGTTTTCCCGTTAAAGGAAACAACATCGACTTCCGGGTTGATGCCGGGAACGTTAGCGCTTGAATCGATATCAAAAACAGGCATGCTAATTCGCGCCTTGGCACCAATAACACTCTGACTTTGCATATTTGCCAACTTACCCGGATCAATCTTCCCGTCATTTTGCAATACAGCTTCATTGACCACATTCGGGACTGGCAACTTAATAATCAATGGACCACCGGATTTATAAGTGCACCCCGTATCAAGGCCACCTCCCGAGTTAAGAACATAAGTACCTAACGTTTCTTTTGGCGGCGCTATTCCCGAGCTCGATGAGCGCGTTGAGAATGCACTTATTACTTGTGAATCAGGCAGATCCTGCGCCAAAGCATAATTGGGGGACAATAAGAAAAAAACCGAGCATCGCGATCGGTATATGTTGTGTCATTTGTTCATCCTTGAGAGTAAAAAATCGTATTCAGATATGTTACGTCTATCCATGATGCGCCTGTACGGTATGGCAATTAGTTTTACTGGCCAATCTATCAGGCTGTATTCTTCTCACTCGGCCTAAATTTTTTGATACCCCTTACGCATCATTGCCTCTTTATTTTGGGTTAACTCGAACAATAAGGACGCACTTGATTCACAATGGAAATAAAGTCAAACACAATCATTCGCCCCGATAAATAGCCGATCCAAATAGCGCTATATTTTCGCTGTGCCATGACCACTGCCTGGATAGGGCGATACCTGCTCTAAAAATTGTTTAACTTGCCTGAGCCATTGCCACATATACTTGCACCGGTGATTTCTGGTTATCGTTTCATGTAAGGCATGCCAAAGCCTTTCGATAACATTTACCCAAGGTGAATATGCATAAAAAACTGCGTAATATGCATAAAAAACTGCATTATATGCATAAAACACAGACAGACACATTAGGAAACATTGACTATTTCTCGATGGCGAACGCTTAAAAAGGGAGATATGTTTACTCTGTATTTAGCAGTAAACGGCAGTTATCGAAGAATGCGATCAAAATCTGTCGTATACAAAAATTTGGGGAAGCAGAAGGCTCAGATGGTTATCTGATTGGGGCACTGAAACCAAGGTAGGTGTTGGGTTATCTATCTGGCAGTCGAATGCCAGACATTCTTTGTCGATTGAGATGCGGCAAGGCTGCTTTCACTGCTGACTCCGCTCCAACAATACTTCCTCTTTCTATTTTGGTGCAGGTTCGTATCCAGCTCTGAGTATCGAAGCCTAGGCGCGAAAGTAAGGGCGGCAGTCCGTTTTCAATATGACCACGTTTATCATCACGTACCTGTCGCCCTGTCCAATCTACAAGTTCTAAATAATCCATGAGACGAAAGGGAATGCCGTCGGGCATGTCTTCGCGTGGGTTTCCAGCGAACGGGAACAAGCTTGGTGCCGTAATGTCTTCACTTTTCAAAGACTCAATTCGCGCTTTCACAGACGTATGGTCAGACTGCTCGGGTGTATCTGCAATCGCCGCACGCACAGGATTTAAGTCAACATACGCCATGGCTGCCGCCAACGCTTTTTCATCTAGCAGAGCTTGGCTCTTAAATCGCCCTTCCCAGAAATGACCTGTGCATTTGTCTTCACGGTTCGCTTCTGCTGCGATGTGTTGATTGATAAGTCGCATAAACCAGCTGACTGACGTTAGACGTTCGCGCCACACTTCAATGATGTTCATACAGCTTTCGGATTCTGCCTCCGAGAGCTTGTCCCCACGAATGAATCGCTGGATAAGCAAAGGACCTTGATGAAACGCCAACCAACGCTCCGCAACGTCTAGTGGAGATAATGTCTTGGCTTTATTTATGTTGATATGCAGCACGACGTGATAGTGATTGCTCATGATGGCGTAGGCACAAACATCAATGCAAAACGCGTGAGAAAGGGCCAATAATCGCTTCTCTATCCATCCTCTACGATGTTCATAACTTTTGTCAGTTGTATCATCATGGCCGCATAGAAAGGAGCGACGAACGCAACGAGAAACGCAGTGGTAGTAGGGTGTTGCGTCAAGACTGATAAGAGAAGAGCGCGCTTGAGCCATGGCCGAAATCTTTGATGAATGATGATAGTGAGGACAAGGTATCGCGGCGAGTTAACCGTTTCATCTTTAGGTATTCAGGATGGGCTGATTAGCAAGGAATGCTGAAACTGACAGTTTTGTTCTTTTCTTAAAGTGCCTGTCCAATCTTTTTTGGCGTCTGGTTTTAAATTGGGCTCAACGCCTGCTTACGTGCATTATCACCAAAACCATTTTCTCGATGAGCAGGAACGCTTTGAGTTGGATTTCTATCTGCCAATTAGTTCCTTCTGATAACAAAAAGGCCACCGAGAAGGTGGCCAGTTCAGGTGCTATTTACTGTTTATCTAGAAGCAAAAAGATCGGATGGCGATCAGGGTCTAAACAGCTTGCGATTTGGCCTGATAACGCCCAGGTTTGTGATTCATCGCTAAGATAAGGTTGGTGGTGATCGCGCCCAGTATCGACAATGCAATCAAGCTCAAATCCACAATGAACAGTGACATCACCACAATGGCGCAATCCAGTGCCATTTGCACCTTGCCAGCACGAATCCCAAAGCGTTCTTGAAGATACAGCGCGAGAATATTGAATCCGCCCAGACTCATTTTGTGGCGGAAGATAACTAACATGCCTGTTCCGATTAAGCCACCGCCAATCAGGGCCGCGTAAATGGGATCAATATGCGCAATATCAATAACGCGATACAGATGATCAACAGCCACAGAGACGATGCTGACCGCGATGAAAGTATTCAGCGTGAAACGCCAACCCATGCGCATGACTGACAGGATGTAGAACGGCAGATTGAGGGCGAAAAAGGCTTGGCCGAAACTTAAGGCGCTCACTTTGGTGAGGAAGATGGCAAGGCCTGCCGTGCCGCCTGTCAGTAAGCCAACTTTGTTGAAGAAAATGACGCCCAGCGAGACGAGTGCGCTGCCAAGCAGTAAGGCCAAGAGGTTTTCTCTGAGGCTATGATCTTTATCCATGTCTGATGATTCCTTTCTCTATTCCTGATCCCTGCGAATCCATAAATGTGCAGGTAATTGCTAAGTAAGATGCGGTTCTTGCTGACATTTGTCGAGATACCGGCATGGATTTGGATAAATGAGGTGTTCAGTGAAATTTACACTGGGTGTTGCCGCAGTCCTGTATCTGGGATTTTCAAACAGTTTTAAAACGTTAGTTGTCATCTAGCACTACATTCTGTGTGGCGACATGGGTTTGCTGTTTTGTAAGGTATTTTGGCTGAGGTAAATATGTCACCCACGATTGAAGTAAAACTCAAAGACTCTCTGATATCCGCACTGATCAATGGGGTCATTAATGCAGTGATTGCCAGCTATACGTTTGGCTCAAAGACATTGGTTCCGATGTCGTTGGATATGATTTCGACCAAAGAGCTATCAGTTTGGGGGCAAGCAGTCCCGCTGACATTTGGCCTTGGCATTATTCTTTCGCTGATCACGGCGAAGGTGTTTGCGGGCAAGGTGAGCAAGGCGCATCCAGAACTCAAAGAGACAGTAACCAAGCCCATTTTCCCAACGCTTTTGGTTATCGCGATTAACAACGCGGCCTTTCTGTTTGGTTGGTTTGTTGTGCTAGCGATCCTTTGGACGCGCGTGTTCGGTGAGGTGTATGTTTCTTCTTGGTTAGCTTCGGCGCTGGTGGGTGTGTTTGCCGTGATTGTCACTGTGTTGGTTGAAACGCGAACCAAGAAAGCGGTACTGAAGGGGGAGTAAGACAAACCATAGCCGCATTGCTGCGGCTATGGTTGCGATGACTGGGCTATCTCAAAGAGAGTTACAGTGTCACACTCTTTATCATGCCAGCTTCGGCATGACCTGGGATGTTGCAGGCAAACTCAACGCTTTTGTCGCCGTGGAAATGCCACAGAAGTTGCTTGGCTTTACCCGGTTTAACGGTGACCGTGCTGCCTGAATCGTGGTCGTGATGGCCTGTCATGTTTTTCATCATTTCGCGGTGTTTGAGTTGTTCGTCCATTGAGCCGATAGAAAACTCGTGGTCGATTTTACCCACGTTCATCACCACAAATTGCACCACGTCATTTGGCTCAATGGTCACGTCTTTCTTGAAGTTAATGCGCATGTCATCAGTCAAAATAACGTGAACCACTTTGTCGGGTTTTGCGCCATTTGCTGGCATACCCACTGCAGACATACCTTCCATGTTCATCATGCTCGAATGGTCCATCTTTGAATCATCCATGTCGCCGTGCCCCATGGCTGCGTGATCCATGGTTTCTTGTGGCTTCTTGCCATGATCCATCTTGCTGTGGTCCATTTTGGAATGATCCATGTCTGCAGCCATTACGCTCGTCGTGAAAATAGCCAGTGAAAGTGCAAGTAGTGTCTTTTTCATTGTGTTTTCCTTCTTAAAGTAGATATTCCGCGCCTCGTCGACACGGAAAATTCATTAACTGTGTTGTGTGATTTCTCGGTTTTTCCAAAGTTTGTAAATGGCTGGCAGAACCAGCAGCGTCAGAATGAGGGCAGATGCCATGCCGCCAATCATCGGGGCGGCAATACGCTGCATCACTTCAGAGCCTGTGCCTTCGCCATACATGATGGGGATCAGGCCGATAATGACGGTCAGCACTGTCATCATCACGGGGCGAACACGCAGCCCCGCACCTTCACGAATGGCGCCAGTGAGATCTTCTGGGTAAAGCGGTTGGTTGTTTTCTTGTGCTTCAAGCTTTTTGGCGTGCCATGCCTGGTTGAGGTAAACCAACATGATGACGCCGATTTCGACAGCCACACCCGAAAGGGCAATAAACCCTACGCCAACGGCAATCGAGAAGTTGTAACCCAAGTAGTGCATGAGCCACAGGCCGCCGACCATTGCCAGTGGTAGGGTTGCCATGATGATCATGACTTCGCCTACGCGACGGAAACTCAAGTACAACAGCAACATGATGATGGCGATGGTGATAGGCACGACCACGCTCAAGCGCTCTTTTGCGCGCTCCATGTATTCGTACTGACCCGACCATGCTAAAGAGTAACCTGTTGGTAATATCAGTTGGTCTGCGACAGCTTTTTGCGCGTCGACCACGTAAGAGCCAAGATCACGACCGTCGATATCCACGAACACCCAGCCATTAGGACGCGCGTTTTCGGTTTTGATCATCGGTGGGCCGTCTTCATAGCGAATATCGGCTACATCAGCCAGTGCGATACGTGCGCCATTGGGTGTCACGAGCGGCAGGTTTTGCAGCTTCACCACAGAGTCACGGTAGTCTTGCGGGTAGCGAACATTGATAGGGTAGCGCTCTAACCCTTCAACGGTTTCACCCACATTCATACCGCCCACAGCAGTGGAAACCACTTGCTGAACGTCTTTTATGCTCAAGCCATAACGGGCTGCGGAGAGACGTTTGATGTCGATGGTGACGTAACGTCCGCCAGCAACACGTTCTGCATACACAGAGGCCGTGCCAGCAACCTGATTCAAGATAGGTTCCAGATCCGCGCCGATGCCTTCGATGACCTTAAGATCAGGGCCCGCAATCTTGATGCCGATAGGCGTTTTAATGCCCGTTGCCAGCATGTCGATGCGCGTTTTGATTGGCATGACCCATGCGTTGGTGAGGCCGGGGAATTGCACCAAATCATCAAATTCTTTACGTAGCGATTCAGTGGTGAGTCCTTCACGCCATTCTTTACGTGGCTTCAGTTGGATCACGGTTTCAATCATGGTCAATGGGGCAGGGTCGGTCGCGGTTTCCGCTCGTCCAATTTTGCCCCACACCGTTTCCACTTCAGGCACGGTTTTGATCAGCTTATTGGTTTGCTGCAATAGCTCGCGCGCTTTACCGATAGAGATACCGGGATACGTCGTCGGCATGTACATCAAATCACCTTCATCCAGCGGCGGAATGAATTCGCTGCCAAGTTTACTGGTGGGGTAATACGCCGAGGCCATCAATGCGATAGCGACCACAATCATGGTCTTAGGGAAGGTCAGACTAAGGTTCAGCAATGGTCGATATAAGGCAATCAGACCACGGTTAACCGGGTTTTTGTTCTCTGGCAATATCTTCCCGCGAATGAAGTAGCCCATCAGTACCGGCACCAAAGTGATCGAGAGACCTGCAGCCGCAGCCATTGCATAGGTTTTGGTGAAAGCCAATGGCGAGAACATCTTGCCTTCTTGCCCTTCGAGCGCAAACACAGGCACAAAGCTGAGGGTAATAATCAGCAGGGAGAAGAACAGCGGCGCACCCACTTCTTCTGCCGCTTTACTGATCACTTGCCAGCGGTTTTTGTCGGTGAGTGGGGTTCGCTCTATGTGCTTGTGGACGTTCTCAATCATGACGATAGCGCCATCCACCATGGCACCGATGGCGATGGCGATACCACCAAGGGACATGATGTTGGCGTTAATGCCTTGCCAGTGCATGACGATAAAGGCGGATAAAATACCAATCGGCAAGCTGATGGCAATAACCAGTGATGAGCGAATATGGAAAAGGAACAGGGCGCACACGACGGCGACCACGATGAATTCTTCCGCCAGTTTCTGCCATAGGTTTTCCACGGCGGCATCAATCAGGGTAGAACGATCGTAAGTGGCAACAATTTCCACGCCGTCTGGCAGGCTGCGTTGCAGTTCATCGAGCTTAGCTTTGACATTGGCGATCACCTCGCTGGCATTTTCACCAAAGCGCATGACAATCACGCCACCCACCGCTTCGCCTTCTCCGTTGAATTCGGAAATGCCGCGACGCATTTGTGGGCCAATGTTGATGTCAGCAATGTCGCCCAACAGCAATGGCGTGCCTTTTTCGGTGACTTTTAGCGGCAACGATTGAATGTCTTCAACACTCGAAAGGTAACCCGTGGTGCGAACCATGTGTTCGGCTTCTGCCACTTCAATGACAGACGCACCTGCTTCTTGGTTGCCGTTTTGGATCGCCATGTTGATCTGTTGCAGCGTTAGGTTGTACGCACGCAGTTTGGCCGGATCGATTTGCACCTGATATTGCTTCACCATGCCGCCAACAGTGGCGACTTCAGAGACACCATCCACGGTTTGTAGTTCGTACTTTAAGAACCAATCTTGCAGGCTACGAAGCTCTGCCAGATCGTGCTGCCCGGTTTTGTCTTGCAGTACGTAGCTGTAAATCCAGCCCACGCCCGTTGCATCAGGCCCCAGTGTCGGTTTGGCGCTCGGTGGTAATTTTGGCGCGACTTGGCTTAAATACTCCAATACACGCGAACGTGCCCAATACATGTCGGTATTGTCGTCGAAGATGATGTAAACGTAGGAGTCACCAAAGAAGGAGTAACCTCGAACCGTTTCGGCGCCCGGCACGGCTAACATGGCGGTGGTTAATGGATACGTGACCTGATCTTCCACCACTTGTGGCGCTTGACCCGGATAACTGGTTTTGATGATCACCTGCACATCGGACAGATCCGGCAGGGCATCGACGGGGGTATTCTTAACGCTGTATAAGCCGCCCAGCGTAAGAAAGAGGGTCGCGACCAGTACCAGAAATCGGTTGGCAATCGACCAGCGAATAACGGCACCAATCATTGTTTGCCTCCTTCTAGCTCAAGTGCTTTAAGGAAGTAATCCGCCCCGTTTTTGGTGACTAAAAAGCGGACGGTTTGGCCTTCAGCAAAAGCGCCTAGATTAACGCTTTCTTCCACGGAGAAATTCATTTCTCCCGCGTCCCATTTCCACTCACTCACCGGCTGGTGGGTTAGGGTGATCATGCCGAAATCTGCCATCAACATGGAGATTTCGCCGGATACCCAAACTTCATTCGGCGCAGCGTCGTCACTGAGTTTGAAATCAACGATTTCATATTGGCCTGATTCGGCTTTTTGCATTTCAAAATCGATGGCTTGTCCGACGTCGAACTCGTCCAGTTCAATACCCTCGGCAAAGGTGAAATTCATCACCATGCCTGGCAAGTTCCATGCGGGAACGGGTTCGTGATTGATGGTGAGCATGCGGTGTCCCATCATCACATCAGTGATTTCGCCTTTGGCCCATTGGGTTTCTGCGGCCGCTTCAATACCATTGATTCTGGCTAAATCGGCAGACTGGCTGGATTCTGAGTCCAGCATAAAGTGGGCAGAAGTGACGACACGATGTTTGTCGGTTAAACCTTGCAGCACTTCAATGGTATCTCCCGCTTCACGTCCCACTTCAATACGAGCAGAGCGATACTTGCCATCGCCTTCAGCGAGTACCACGCGGGTCATGCCGCCAGAGCGGATCACTGAGGATTTTGGGATAGTGAGAACGGCATCTTCCGTGACAGGTTGCAGTGCAATATTGGCAAACATATTGGGTTTGAGTTCACCGTCTGCATTGGTGAACTTCAAGCGCATGCGCAGGGTACGGGTTTTCGGGTCTAAAATTGGATACACGTAATCGACTTTGCCTTGCCATTCTTTACCAGGAACACCATCTAGTGTCATGGTTGCCATGCTGCCTGCATTGACCCAGTGCGCCTGACGTTCAAACACCTCGGCATCAACCCACACTTCGTCTAGTGGGCCGGCACTGATCACCGCTTGGGAAGGAGAAAGGTATCCCCCCTCACGAATGTTAAGACTGGCGATAATGCCATCGCCCAAGGCTTTGACATCTATGGTTTGTGACGCTTTTCCGCGTTTAATGATCTGTGCAATTTGGTCGCGGTCGACCCCTAAAGAAACCAATCGTTCTGTTGCGCCCTTCATCAAGCCTTTGCGGCCTGTGCGGTAGGCGTTGAGCAGTTCTTCTTGTGCTTTAACGAGATCGGGAGAATAGAGCGTAAAAAGCACATCGTCTTTGCTGACTTTTTCGCCCACGGCATTGATATATAACTTTTGTACCCAACCCGCGACGCGGACGTTGGTTTGCCATAGGTGGCTTTCATCAAAGGCAATATAACCAACGGTTTCAATACGCGGTGACAGTGGCGCCCACTCAACGGCGGCTGTTTTTACGCCAAGGTTATTTTCGACCGCTGGGCTAATTTTTACTGTCCCTGCTTTGTCGCCTTCGCTTGACGCATCATCCGCATACACGGGGATCAAATCCATGCCCATCGGGGATTGTCCCGGTTTATCACGCTGGTAATTGGGGTCCATAGGCGCGACCCAATATAAAGGCTCATCATTACTCGCAGGTGTCGCTGCGCCAGCCATGGCTGACATGTCATGCCCTGAAAGCAGTTGGTTTGCACCAAATCCGATGGCACCGCCAACCAGCAAAGCGAGGGTAGCTACTTGCATTGTTTTCATTGTTATCTCCTACCTTGCGGCTTAGTGCTTTGTTTGTGATGGCGCTGGGTTTGGCATTGCGATATCAGGTGTCACGGTCGTGTAATCAAAACTACCCAATAAGGTCGCCAAATTGCTGTTCACGAGATTTAAATCGGTGATCAAACGTTGCTGCTCAAGGGATAAAGTGAGTTCATCACTGGCGGCGGCTATCACGTCATTAAACTGTGCCGTGTTGTTTTGGTATCCACGTTCAACCGCTTTGGTGCGTGCGCTAGCCTGTTCTAGCAAGGTGGTTCTGTAGCGATCTAAACGTTGCTCTAGATTGCTTTTATCCACCAAAAGCGCATTCACCTTGGCGTTCATTTGCGCAAGGAGGAGGTCTTTCTGTGATTTTGCAGCGCCCACTTGGTACTGAGCGGCGGCATGGTTTCTGTCCTGACGGTTATCGGTGAACAGCGGAATATCGAGCGTCAGATACGCGCTAACTAAATCGGAGGCAGGTTGACCGTTCATGCCGTTAGCTTGGCGATAGCCGTACATCACTTCGACACCAAACTGCGGCGCGTAAGCTTGCTCGGCCAATTCAACCTGCGTTTCTTGTGTGGTGATAGCCACATCGGCCATTTTTACCATTGGGTGCTGGCGAAGAAGGGCAAAATGCTCGACGGAGTTGGTTTGACTCAGCGTTGCCGTCAGGGTTTGCCAATTTAGCTGATTGGTCGCTTTCAGTTCCTGCGCGTTTTCCAGCCAGTTTGCACCCAGCCATTCGGAGAGTTGAGAAATAATGCGGCGCTGAACCTGCGCGTTGGCTTGCAGTTTTTCATCAAGCTTACTGACTTGAAGTTGGGCGTTGAGCAAGTCTTGCGCTTCATTCTTGCCAATCGAATAGTTGGTTTGGATGAAGGTAGTAAGCTCTCGCATCAGGCGTTGGTTCTCGCGCAAAATGCGTTTAGCCTGTTGCTGATAACCCAATTCTAACCAGAGCTGAGTCAGAGTATTGGCCACTTCGCGCTCACGCACTTCGACTTGAAGCTGAATGCCATCGGCTTGCTGATTGGCTTTTCTACCTTGCAAAGACAAGGTGTCACCACGTTCAAACTGCTGCATCAGGCCAATGGAGATGTTGGTCATTGGGTCTTTATCGAACTGGAAGCTGTCTACGGGCAGGCCACCCACACCCACTTTGAGTTTGGGATCCATCAAGGTAGCACTGGCTATGCCTGTTTCACGCATTGCTTGAGATTGCGCATAGAACTGCTTTCGGCTGGCATCGTTTGCTAATGCTGTTTCGATAAGTTGCGTCAGTGTGTTGGAGTCAGACGCCAAACGTACTTGCTCTGCCGATGGAGCGGCGAAAGCGGGCGTTGGCATCCATACCATGGCACTGATCGACAGTGCTAATAAGCTTGGTTTGATATTCACGAGTTAAATCCATTCTGTTCGCGTCAAATTCGGACGCGGAATTACCCTCCACGGCGTTTTATAGGCGCAGTGGTACGACATATCAGGGATGGATTTATGCTATCGGGGGTCGGTAGAGAGATTGAACGCGAGCGATGAGGGTAACGCCTTGCTCCAAGTGGATAAGGGCAAGTTTGGTTACGTGTTGCTCAGATTGATAATTGGGGGAGATTAGCGCAACAGCGCTGAAACAGGTCGCCGTACAGCAGTTATGAACCATGGTTGGATCGGCGCTGCAATCGAGCATTTCTGTTTCTGATGGAGGGTTAGGTGAAGCCCTATGTTGAGCATGCAAATCGGTTGAAGGTTCAAGCAACAAGCAATCTTGATCAGAATCTGTATTTGAAGCCGCGTGATGCTCTTCGCTCATTGTAGCGTGAGACATCTGTTCGCTGGACATCATGTGCACTGACATCGACATCATTGATGCGCTCGACGCAAAACCGGACGTCAGCATGACAAGCAAGCTGATAATAGCGATCCAGTATGTACGAAAAGATGAAAAGCGCATCGAAAGACTTTTGTGAGTAGATATTGAAGAGAAGTATAAAGGTTACAGTTGGGGGAAGGTCAACAAATATCGTTTCTAGATCCTGAGAATACGTGTAATTGCACACGTGTTAGCCATTTTTAGGCGGCTACGGGCACATTTTTTCAATATTGCACGGAGTATCAAGAAGAATGTCATCCAGTTTGTCTGGATGAATCATGTCTTCCTTTGCAATGCTCGTATTCATTACCGCCAAGTTCTGGCCAAGCCTTATTTAGCATGGGTTTCAGGCTTACTGCTGCATGGGCGTGTTGTAACATTTTCCACTTCATTTCCCACAACGTAATAGGGGTGTCGGGATGATCGCTATTGTCATCTTCAATAAAAAGCCCCGAATTCGGGGCTTTTTCAATGGCATGACGTGATGTTTGAATGTGTTAAGCGGCCTTCCAGCTACCACTGCTCACCAACTTGTCTGTCACTTTGTCGATGGCTTTTTTTGCCCGCGAGACGATATCGTCAATGTCTGCATGGTTAACAACCAGTGGTGGCGCGAAACCCAAAATGTCGCCGTGTGGCATGGCACGAGCGATCAAACCCTGTTCAAGACATGCAGCGGCGATTTGTGGGCCGACTTTTAACGAGGGATCGAAGTGTTCGCGTTTGAATTTGTTGCTGGAAAACTCAAGCGCATGCAGCAATCCGATACCGCGGCTGTCACCAATGAGCGGGTGATTGGCAAATGTGGCCTGCATCTGTTGTTGGAAATAGGCGCCCGTATCACGGGCATTCGCCGTCAGGTTTTCACGCTCGATAATATCGAGGTTACACAGCGCCGATGCTGCGCCCAATGGGTGACCTGAATAGGTATAACCGTGCCCGATAGCGCCCCATTGATCTGTGCCATCTTCAAGCACCTTCCATACTCTTTCACCCACCATGACGCCGGAAAGCGGTTGATAGGCTGAAGTCAGTCCCTTGGCGACGGTAATGAGGTCGGGCTTCATGTCATACATGATTGAACCAAAGTCAGCGCCAAGACGACCAAAACCACAAACCACTTCATCAGAAATGAGCAAAATGTCGTATTTATCCAATACTTTGCGGATTTCCTGCCAGTAGCCTTCTGGTGGCGGAACAATACCACCAGTGCCCAGTACAGGTTCGCCAATCATGGCGGCGACGGTTTCTGGACCTTCGGCGAGCACCATTTTTTCCAATTCATCTGCGCAGTATTTTGAGAACTCACGTTCGGTCATCCCGTCGTCTTGACGACGATAATAGTAAGGCGCGACAGTGTGTTTAATCCGATCAAGCGGCAGATCGAAATGGGCATGAAAGAGTGGCAGCCCTGTCATTGAACCCGAGGCGATACTGGAGCCGTGATAACCACGATCACGAGAGATGATTTTCTTTTTCTCTGGCAGCCCGCGCACATTGTTGTAATACCAAACGAGCTTGAGTTGGGTTTCATTGGCATCACTGCCCGACATACCGTAATACACCTTGCTCATGCCTTGGCCGCCATCTTCAAAATACGTTCTGACAGGGTGATCAATGCTTCGTTCGTGTGGCCGACATACGTGTGGTAGTAAGCGAGTTTTTTTGCTTGTTCGTAGATGGCTTCGGCCATTTCTTCTCGGCCGTAGCCGATGTTCACACAGTAAAGCCCCGCGAAAGCATCGACAAGTTCTATGCCTTCTGAGTCTTGAATGCGAATGCCTTTGGCGCTGGTGATAATACGCCCAGGCAAGTCACCATCGGCGTATTGCTTTAGATGGGTTGATGCGTGAAAGACGTTCTGACGGTCTATTTCGAGCAAGGCTTTGGTATCAATATTCTGTGTCATATCAAACTCCATGTATCTGCAAAAGATCAGCAACCGCTGGCTGTCGGTAAACCGCCAAGGCAGTAATATTTAATTTCGCTGTATTCATCAAAACCGTGTCGGCTACCTTCGCGCCCAAGGCCTGACTGCTTCATGCCGCCAAACGGGATCGGGTGACCCGTCATTTTCACGCTGTTCACACTCACCATGCCAAACTCTAGCCCGCGCATGAGCTTCCATATGTCGCGGATATCGTTTCCGTAAACGTAGGCGGCAAGGCCATATTCGGTGTCGTTCGCGGCAACAAGGAGGTCATCTAAGTTGTCGTAGGCAATCACACCTGCAACGGGGCAGAAGTTCTCTTCACGATATACCGCCATGTCAGGCGTAACTTGGGTTAGCAGTACGGGATGAAAAAAATTGCTGTTTAGCGATTGTGGTGATTTTCCTGCGAGTAGCGTTGCGCCTTTTTCGAGTGCATCGTCGACCAATTTTTGCGCTTTTTCGACGGCTTGACGGCTTATCAACGGGCCAAGGTCTACGCCTTTTTGCATACCATTTCCAACGCGAAGTTTTTGCATGCCAGCAGCGAAGGCCGCGACAAATTCGTCATGGTATTCGCGTGGTACAAAGATCCGGTTGGCGGCGAGGCAGTCTTGGCCTGATGTCTGGAACTTGGCATCAATCGCAGCGTTGGCTGCTTCATGAATGTCCATGTCCGGCAGAACAATGAAAGGGGCATTGCCACCTAACTCCATCGAGCACTTCTTCACTGTATCTGCGCATTGTTCGAGTAGGATTTTCCCGACGCGTGTGGAGCCGGTAAACGAGAGGGCCTTTACTTTGTCTGAGGCGCACAGCGTGGCGGAGATCATGGGTGCATCGCCGGTGACCACGTTAAATACTCCGGCTGGAATGCCAGCCCGCTCTGCCAATTCCGCGAGTGCTAATGCGGAGAAGGGCGTTTCGTTGGCAGGTTTCACGATCACCGTACAACCAATTGCCAATGCAGCAGCGGCTTTGCGGGTGATCATTGCATTGGGGAAATTCCATGGCGTGATTAACGCCGCGACGCCAATCGGTTCTCTCAGAGTAGCAAGCTGTGCATTGGGGATATGGCTAGGGATGGTTTCACCATAAGCTCTACGCGCTTCTTCGGCAAACCAGCGAATGAACGATGCGCCATAATCAATTTCGCCACGAGCATCGTTTAAGGTTTTTCCTTGTTCCAATACCATTAAGCGGGCGAGGTCCTCTCTGTTTTCAAGCAGCAAATCATGCCAACGCATCAGTTTGGTCGCCCGTTGTTCTGCGGATAAGGCACGCCAAGGAACAAACGCTTTGTGCGCAGCGTTGATGGCCTTGTCGACCTGAGATTTTTTTAATGAGGTGACATAACCCAACACATGATCATCGGCGGGGTTGGTTACGGCAATATCGTCGTTACCTGCCACCCATTTCCCGTTTATATAAGCAAGCTGACGGAGTAAGCGCGCATCATCCAACTGGGCTAACACAGCGTTGCTGGCTTTTCCTTCGTATGGCAAATTCAGTGCGGCCATATCATGACCTCCCTATAAGGTGACTCGTGTATCTCCAAGCAACCTCAAGATGCTTGTAGAGCGAGAGTTTGTTTGGGTATATATGGTTGTTGTCATTAAAAGGTAAGTCAGTTTCGGCTGGGTTGTTTTCTGTTAAATAGCGTTTGGCATGAGGTTTTTTTCTATTGGACGACGAAAGACATGGTGTTTTTTCTGCACAGGAAAACGAGTGCGATTAATGGCCTGACGTGAGCAATAAAAGAGGCGTTGAGGAGAGTTTTGTGAGGCGAAAAGAAGGTTATCGCATCAGGTTTTCATCGATTTCAAATGTGTCACCTTGGTGCTTGATCGTTTTCGTGACGATGTAGGTGTAATAGCGCTCAATACTGAGTTCTGACACCAGCCAACTGTCGACAAGACGTTGATATTGGTCGATATCTTTCACCATGACTCTGAGGATGTAGTCAATGCCTCCACCCGTTGCGAAACAGTCAGCCACTTCAGGGCAGGTTTGCATGGCTTCTTCAAAACGTTTGAAGCTGGCTGCGTCGTGTTTTCCAAGTGTGACTTCCACCATCACCGGCGTTTTTTTACTGAAGATACTGGGGTTGATCTTGGCGCCATAGCCTTCAATGATCCCAGCCTCTTCAAGGCGTTTTACTCGTTCCCAGCACGGACTGATCGACAGATTAATCGCTTCGGCGAGGTGCGATTTTGTGATTCGCCCTTGCGTCGCCAAAATTTGCAGGATTTTTGTGTCGTACCGATCAAGTTGCATTGATGACCCTGTCTCAGTGTGCTCGATAGCTTTAAGCGTGGCACAGAGTTGGAATTGTTGACATTTCTCGTCGCCAATTTTGCGTGCTTGAGGTGAGAGGTGAGAGGTGATGGGCGAGGGCGCTTGGTTCACATAGCCCAGGCAGAAACAAGCGGCGTCGAGCAGCTTTAGGATGCATGATGCAACGCCGTTCGCAATACCGCAGAAGTGAGGTGGTTAGTCGATTGGCTTCGCAAGCACGGCGAAGGTGTCCCCGAGGCTGATCTTAGCTAAATGCCGACGGGCAGCGAGGATACCGTGAGTTTGTGAACGGTATTCGATCGGGGCTTGTCCACTGCGCTCGGTCGAATAAACGCGCGCGATGAGGTCACCTTCTTTGATGTCATCACCCAAGTTCACACATAGCTCCAAAATTCCATTGTGCTCGCTTTGCAAATAACACTGAGCATTTGGGATTTCTAAGAAGATAGGATCGCTAGTTGGCTCAATGTAGCTTTTAAGCAAAATACCGCTGTAAACAAGAAAGTTATGAATACCACGATCTGCCATTTCAATTGTTTCAGGATTCGTGGTTCCGCCGCCTCGCAATTCCGTGGTGACGAACACTTTTCCTTGTGCTTCAACAGCCGTGTCATACAGCTGCGTCGGGTCCATTTCTTCCATATAAAAACAGTAGGGCGCGCCAAACAATCGTGCGCCTTCTATGCAACGTTCTTCCTGCGTTTTATCGACAAGACGGTGAGCCGCAGCGAAAGGGAGAATGTCTAGTGTCTTGCCCCCTGAGTGAATATCCAGCGCGGTATCACACAAGGTGACAAGATGACGGCTGAAATAGTCGGCCATGCGTTCTGTCATGCTGCCGTAGGGGTGACCCGGAAATGCGCGGTTCATGTTGCCGTTATCAATGGGAGAAACACGGCTTCCCGCTTCGACAGCCGGGTGGTTCATCATTGGCACGATAATTACGCGGCCTTTGATATCAGCGGGTGTTAGGGTATGGCTCAATTTGAGTAATGACGTGATCCCTTCGTATTCATCGCCATGATTTCCCCCAGTTAGCAGCGCTGTTTGACCCTCACCATTTTTAATGACAGTGATGGGGGTCATGATGGCACCCCACGCCGATCCATCATGAGAATAAGGCAATTTCAAAAAGCCATGCTGTATGCCGTCTGCTTCAAAATCAACGGTTGTTGATACTGAACTAGGCGGTAATTTCGCCATAGAATCTTAATCCTTTTTTCGTGAGCGTTTGAGTATGTGCTTCACTGCTAATGCTTAATAAAAAGCTGGCGTGGAAAATTGCACAATGTTTCTGCACCATACTGCGTGATCACGATGCTTTCTGTGGTTTCCATGCCCCAATCATCCATCCAAAGACCGGGCATAAAGTGAAATGTCATGCCTTCTTTCAAAATGGTAGTGTCAGTGTCGCGAAGGCTCATGGTGCGCTCACCCCAATCGGGTGGATAGCTCATACCGATTGGGTAGCCGCATCGTGAACCGCCCCGATCAAAACCATACTTCACCATGATGGCATTGAGGGCGCGGGCAATGTCGCCACACGTATTACCAGGCTTGGCAACCGCCAGTCCCGCTTCTAGACCTTCATTCAATGCATCGTTGGCGCGTTTAAAATGATCGGCCGGCTCGCCAAGATAAATCGTGCGTGAAAGCGGACAGTGATAGCGACGGTGAACCCCCGCCATTTCGATAAAAGTGCCTTCACCTTTTTTAAAGGGACGATCATCGTACGTGAGATGTGGGGCCGACGCGTCAATGCCAGACGGTAGCAAGGGGACGATAGCGGCATAGTCGCCGAAGTGACCATCGTGACCGATCACGGAGTGCTTGTTAATTTCGGCCACCAGAATATGTTTCGGTAATCCGGGCTCGATCAGGTCGTAAGCCACGCGGTGCATGTTTTCTACAATGCGCGCAGCTGCTCTCATGTAATAGAGTTCTTGTTCTGATTTCTCTGCTCTGCACCAGTTAACCAAGCCTGTTGCATCAGTAAATGATGCGTTGGGTAGGTTGTCACGCAATGCCTCGTAGGCGGTTGCGCTGAAGTAGTAATTGTCTTTTTCGACGCCAATTCGACCACGGTCCCATAGTTTTTCACCAAGCACTGCGTTAGCGAGATACTCCATAGGATGAAGCGGAGGATTCATCACATAGTGATCCGGGTAGCCTACGACATTTTCAGGAGACATATGAACGGTGCGACGTGCACCATTGGCGTCTTGGTTACGACCAAACCACAAAGGAACGCCAGTTTGCGCGACGACGACACATTGAGGTACGTAAAATGACCAGCCGTCATAGCCTGTTAGCCACGCCATGTTGGAAGGATCATGGACGATGAGAATATCAATTTCGTTGATTTCCATAGCCGCACGAACTTTCTCCAGCCGGACGTCGAACTCTTCCAGTGTAAAATTAAGGACTACATCACTCATGTCCCTTTACTCCTCAATATACCGCCCAAATGGACGAACGTTGACCATCGTTAGAGTCATCGCCAGTCATCAATATCTAGTAGAGCTCAGGATCGACCTTCCACTTATGACTGTTTTGCCTCCCAGCTTTGCCTTCCGCTTTGTGGTGCTGAAACTTGAGTAGCAGCAACACGTCCATAACTTTGTTATGAATGCGTTAAGCTCAGTTTTATGCGTTTCCGGCCTCCTTTTTATCAGTGCCGTTTATAGTTCAAACTAGTTCAATACATATCAATACGATTCAATGTTGCCAAATTGTTTTGATTAGGCATACATTAGAGATACACCACTGGCTAAAATTTGGTCAATAAAAATATTGAACTATGACAATTAAATTAAACCTCGAATTAGCCCCAGGGCTCCCGAAATATATGGCGATCTCAAAAGCGATAATGGATCAAATTTCTTTGGGCGTATTGCTGCCGGGATCGAAATTGCCGCCTCATCGTGAGCTGGCCGATCAATTGGCCGTCAGTGTGCAGACGGTCAGCAATGCCTATGCCCATGCAGAAAAGCAAGGTGCGGTTGAGGCGTGGGTGGGCAGCGGGACGTTTGTCAGAAGCTTTGCCCAAGGGAAGGAAAGTGAGTTTCTGCTGACGCAAGACGTTAAGAGTGAACAGTCGGTTTCCGACGTGATTGACATGTCAATTGCACATCCGGTTTACACCAATCAAATCACTCAACTGTTCAATGAAACCTTGTTAGACATTGCCACCCGTGGTGATACCGCTCATCTGCTCAATTCAGCGCGACCCGTTGCTGGGCTGCGACGACACATAGACGCGGCGGTACATTATCTTGCCCAACAAAAGCTGAACGCGGAAGCGGAATGTGTTTTGTTAACCAATGGCGCATGCCACGGCTTGGTACTGGCGCTGGGCACAGCGATTTCGTCTGGTGACACAGTGGCATGCGAGCGGCTTGTTGATCACGGTTTAATTGCACGTTCAAAGATCTTCAATTTTAAGCTGTGCGGCATCGACATGGACGAACAAGGAATCATTCCTGAAGCGCTTGATCGCATCTGCAACCAAAGAGAAATTAAAGCATTGGCATGTACGCCGAGCATGAGCAACCCTACCAGCGCACACATGGGCATGGAGCGCCGAATGGCGATTGCTGAAGTGGTGCAGCGACATAACTTGATGCTAATCGAAGATGATGTTTATGGCGCGTTAGAACCGAATCGTTTACCGCCGATTTCGAGCTTGATCCCTGAGCAGAGTTTCTATGTTACTAGCCTGACAAAAACAGTCGCACCAGGCTTGCGCGTAGGGTATCTGGTTGTTCCGCGCCATCTTAAGCAGCATGCTGTTGGACGATTGGCGGCGACGAGTTGGATGGCCACACCTTTGCCGTTTGAAATCGCCAGTCACTGGATCATTAATGGCTCAGTTGAGCGCATTGAAGCATTTCAGCGTCAGGAGTTTGCGGCTAGACAGCGTCTTGCCGCGAATTGCCTATCCGGCATGCACTTTGAAGCTCACCCTTATGGTCAGCATGTGTGGTTAACCTTGCCCAGCGAATGGCAAGCTGACAATTTACTGGTTGCCGCAAGACAAGCGGGTGTTCAACTGACAGGTTTTCAGCCGTTCACATTAGATAACGATATACGCAGAAATCATGTTCGAATTAGCTTGGGAGGAGAAGCCAGTCGTTATCGTATCAAGCGTGGATTGCAGATCGTTTCAGACTTGGTGAAAAGCGAGCCACCGCCACCACATTTTCTGTTGTAGTGGATACATGTCTTTCATTTAGATAATTCAGTCACTTTTAGTTTAGTTACGGCTTATTGCCTTAGTTTGTGGTTGTGTTGTTACCAAGTATTTATATGGTGGATGTGTTTTATTTCCAATGGGTGCTTGGGGGATGCTAATTAGAAATAACACCAAGGTTTGGTTGAGTGTATATATTTTGGACTATATAATTCGCAAAATTTTTGAACAACAGTGAACACCGTCAACAAACTGCTTCTCTCCTTGGATAGTGCGGACTCTCAGGCTATGAGTTCTTGCCAATTGATTTAGCGGGTATGCCCGTCTTCCCTCATTAACAGACAAAATCACGGCTTACTTTCGAAAGATAGTGAGTGCGATTTTTTTGTGTGTTTAATGATGCCGAATGCAATCATCAGGGTGATTTATGGGTAATGTTTGTTGTGTATTAATCGTACGTGCTGAGATTTAACAACTGTATATGCGCAACTTGTCTACTTTCCGATCCTATTACGATACCTATGTACGTGATATATCCATTGTTTTTTTACTGCTTCTCCCTTTAACTATTTGTAACGCGATTTCGATATTTGTTGGGCAACTATTAAATTTCTCAAACATCCCTTTTGTTGCGCAACAATTTTTTTACTTTTCGAATATTTTGATCGGGGTATACCCAACGGCATTGTGTTTGATTACGACGTACTACTTGTCGTCAAAGCACAGTGTGAATCCAATGGTCGTTGTGCCGTATGCGTTGGCAATGTTCGTCACGATTTCGTTGGCGAATGGTTTGGTGGCGGATCACAATGGTTTGCCAAATAACCCACTCGTAGCCTTGTTGACTGCAGGCGTCGCGACGGCATCTTGTGTGTCATTTCGTCTGTACCCACTCAATCCATCACGTGTCGATTTTGTCAGTGCGCTCTATAAGCAAGTGGCACATTTTTTTGGTTTCTTATTGCTAACCATGGCGTTCTCAGCACTCACGAAGACCATCATTGCGTATGGTGATAAGTACCGTGATTTGTCGGTGATTGATCCACTGACGTTTGATGGCGGCATGGCATATGTCTTTCTATTGGGCCTGTTAGGTTCAGTGGGCATTAATGGGCATAACTTTCTGTTTAGAGCAAAGCAGCAGTTGTTTGAAGACACGCAGTTAAATATCGCTGCATGGGAGGCGGGCGAGGCATCACTGAATATCTTGGGGCAGGGATTCTATGACGCGTTTCTTGCGATCGGCGGTTCTGGAAATGCGCTCAGTTTGCTGTGTTGTATCTTGCTATTTTCCAAAGATCGTCGCCATACCATATTGGCGCTGTCAGCATTGCCTTTAGTGATGTTTAACATCAACGAATTGCTTTTGTTCGGTTTGCCGATCGTGTTTAACCCGACATTGATTCTCCCGTTTATCCTCGTTCCTATCGTCAGCTTTGCGGTGGTATATGGCGTAATGTCTATTGGTTGGGTTAACCCGGTGAGCACGATTGTGGATTGGATGACGCCACCATTTTTAAGCGGCTATTGGGCGACACAAGACAGTCTTGGTGGCGTTGTGCTTCAACTTGTTGTGGTGGGAGTCGGTATACTGATTTATCGCCCTTTCTACTTGCATTACGCAGGGAGAAGTAACATTGACGACAGGGCCATTCTTCGCAAAAGCGAAATTGAAAACAGTACCTTGAAATCTTTCCTCGTCGACGTAAATACTTCGATGGGCGGCTATATCAACAAGCATGAAGTCAGTCAACGTGTGAGCCGTATGCTGAGCCACGGCGAATTTGTGATGTTCTATCAACCGCAGGTGCATTTGCATAATCCGAATCACATCGCATTTGAATCGCTTGTGCGATACAGAGATGTGAAAGGTAACCTCCAGCCACCAACATTTGTCGCCGATTTTCAGCAATTGGGTGCCATGTGGCAGCTTGATACGATGGTGATCGATCTTGTTCTCTCTGACATGAATACTTTCCCTTTGGGGAGCGGATGCAAAATAGGGGTGAATGTTTCTGCAGATACGATCTCCGACCCAAGAACGGTAGATTTCATTGCGAAGCGCTTAGCACGATACGGTGTACCCGCTTCGGCGTTGGAGATAGAGATAACGGAAGAGGCCATTTTAGAAGACCATAGTCAGATAAAGAACAACATTGATGCCCTGCAGCACTTAGGTGTAAAAGTGGCGATTGATGATTTTGGTGCAGGTTATGCGTCGTTTCCTCATTTGCTCAAATTCAACTTCGATAAGGTGAAACTAGATCGCTCGTTATTGCTCAATGTGCAGGAAGAGCGCGGGCAGAATCTGTATCAATTGCTAGCGAAGATCAGTGAAGTGACAGGGTGTGCCATCGTTGCAGAAGGTGTGGAAACCTATGCTGAGAAAATGTTTGTCAAAGGCTGCGGCATTGATATTTGTCAGGGCTACTTTTTTGCGAAGCCTATGCCTCTTGAGGAAGCTGTCGTTTGGACGCGCAGTGTGTCGCATCCGCCAGTCGTCGAAATCGATTAAAACCGAATCTGAAAGTAGGCAGTGGAGTAGGGAAGATACAAAAGCCGCATCAATGTATGCGGCTTTTTTTCAATATGATAGGCAAAGGTATTAGTTAAAATCGAGTAACTCAACTTCAAAGATCAGTGTTGAACCCGGTTTAATTGCACCCGCTGACCCATTGCCATATGCCAAATGTGAGGGAATAAAGAAACGCGTTTTTTCGCCTTTTTTCATCAACTGAACACCTTCTGTCCAGCCACGAATCACTTGGTTTAAGCCAAAATCAATTGGCTCACCACGTTGCACAGAACTGTCAAACACAGTGCCATCGAGCAAGGTGCCGTGGTAGTGCACTTTTACGCGAGATTTGGCGGTTGGGTGTGCTTCGCCTTCGCCTTGTTCCAACACCTTGTATTGAAGACCAGAAGCGGTGGTCATCACACCTTCCTCTTGTGCATTTTTGTCTAAGAATGCTGTGCCAGCTTCAATGTTTTCTGCTGCGGCTTTCTTAGCCTTCTGGCGGTTAAGAATAATGAAAACGAATATCACGAGGATGACGAGAGGTAACGCAAAATCCATGGTAGCTATCTCACTGGTTGTTATTGGCAAAGCCTTGAAGTGAGACATTATCATCAAGCAGAGGTCAGATTGGAATCGTTAAAGCTAAACAAGATGTGACGCTGCTAACGTTGAAGGTAAGAATGACGTATTGAAACGCACGTTTAGAGCCAGTCCTCGTTGCCACCTTGCGCATAGATGGTGCAAAAATTGCCCCAATATCTAACGTAATGCTTTGAATTTCGACGTATAAACACCCGTCCTCCCATATGTTCCACTGATTGAATTAATTGGTATGCCATTTGCTATAAGCCATAGTGCTTACACGGCACGGCTTACACTCACTATTTCTCTGCTGAAGGGAATATTTAGTTAGCGCTTCACATTTGTTGCTTGTCTCCGCCATGCCTTGCGCTGGCGGAGTTTTTTTTATCTATTATTTAACTTCTTTACTTCACTCAGCTTCATCGTGATGTTGGTTAAATATGGTTGATTTTTAAGATAAAAAGTGAATTGTTCACAATGTGATATTCGCCTGTTTTTCTCTTCCAATTAGCTGTCTTGCTGCAAAAAATTTACGAAATAAATGTAACTGAGTAAAAGCATTCCTAACCTTGATACCAAAGTTTGATATTTACATTCGCGTCAGAAATTAAGTAATGGAAAAGTAGGTGTTAGCACAACAACCAACATCCAAGACGTGGAGAAAAATAACAATGTATAAAGGACTTAAGTTCACAGCGGTTGCCGTATGTGTCGCTGGCGTGTTAGGCATGAGTGCCTCACTGCAAGCCGCACCGACACATGATAAAGCGGTTATTGGTTACCTGACGCAATGGGAAGCGTGGAAGGGAACTGATGCAGGTTTTAGCGTAAAAGGCGAAGCAACCCATTTAAACGTAGACATGGATATCTACTCCATCCTTAACTTCTCCTTTTTCGGCGTTGCAAAAGATGGCTCGCTGCACAGTGGTGATTTACGTAACAAGAATATCTACCAACCTAATTCTGTTCAAGAACCAGGCCCACTGTTGCACCCAGATGTTTATTCAAGCTGGGATTTCCATATTCTTTGGGGTGAGCTTGAGTACATTCATGAGTTCCCTGGAAACGAACCATGGCAGGCTGATCAGCTAGCAAAAGTACAAGCACAAGGTTTTGTGAAAGATGGACGCGGTTGGAAACATGCGCCGTCAGGCGTAACAGGCCAAATGCCTATTCCGTTGAAAAAAGAAGGCGGCGCACCGGGTTTGATTGATTTGGCAAACCAAAAAGGCGTGAAAGTGATGGCCTCACTTGGCGGCTGGAGTATGTCCAAGCACTTTCCTGAAATGGCGGCTGATCCGGTCAAAAAAGAACGCTTCCTTGCTGACGTAGACCGTCTAATGGCACTAGGTTTCCACGGTATTGATATTGATTGGGAATTCCCTGGTTCTGGCGGCATGAACTTCACTGGCTCTGATGTCGATTACGCGAACTTTGAACAGTTGATGGATGACATTCGTGCGCGTATTGGTGATGACAAACTGCTGACGGCAGCGTTTAAAGCAGTACCCGCTGCACTAGAAGGTTACGATTGGAATCGTCTGTCGAACTCGATGGATTACTTCAACATGATGACGTACGACCTTAACGGTGGTTGGTCAAACGTTGCGGGTCATAACTCCCCGCTGTACCCGTACCCAGAAGAAGAGTTTGATGGACTAACGTTAGACGATTTGCGCGTTTGGATGCAGGCGCGTGGTATTCCATCTAAGAAGATTAACTTCGGCGCAGCGTTCTACGGTCGTGGTGTTCAAACTAACGAAACAACGGCGTACTTAGGCGCACCTACTGACAAGCGTACCGTGAATTTCTCCGTTGATGGTCCGACTGAGTCGTCAGTGGACTTGGATAACTGGAAAGCGTTTGAAGGTCAACCAAACTACAACTACATCATTAAGCAAAACGGCTGGGAGCATTTCTGGGACGCCAATGCAGAAGTGCCTTATGCAGTGAAAGGAAAGTATTTCCTTAGCTACGACGATGAAGAAGCCATTCGTAAGAAAGCTGAGTATGTTGTGAACAACGATCTTGGCGGTATTATCGTTTGGCAGGTACACGGTGACATTCAGTGTGAAGGTACCTTCATCAATCACGGCACTAAGCTAAAAGAGTGTACCAACCTGAAATCGCCACTGGCACAGCAAATTGACAACGTGTTTAGCGCGAATGTAATGCCAAATGAAGCGCCAGTCATTTCTGTACCGGGTGCACAAGCAGCGGAATCTGGTCAAGTGATTAGCTTTGCTGTTTCAGCGAAAGACGCAGACGGCGACGCATTGTCATTTACCGCGTCTGGTGCAGATGTGCTCGACAACGGTGACGGCACGGCGACAATCACTTACAAAGCACCGAACACCGCAACAGATGTCACTGACACGATTACAATAACTGCAACAGATGGTAAGAAATCTGACGTGGCTACCGTGGCTGTGAATGTGAAAGGCTCTGGTGTTGTTGAAAATACGCCACCAGCACTGACCGTTCCTTCATCAGTTTCAGTTAACGCTGGCGAGCCTGTCGATATCTCGGTGTCTGCTTCTGATGCTGAAGGCGATGCGTTGACCTTTACTGCAAGCGAAGGTGTCGTTGCTCAAAATGGTAACTCTGCAGTTATTACTGTGACTGCACCTGCATCTGATAAAGACAGCGTGATCTTAGTCGTGGTAACAGTGACTGACGGTTCGGATGCTGATTCAGCCACCGTTGCGGTTAACGTGAAAGGTGATACGGGGCCAACTGACAGCAACTGGGACGCCAACAAGGTTTACAACACGGGCGACAAAGTCATTCACAACAGTGTTGAGTTTACCGCGAAATGGTGGACCAAAGGTGAAGAGCCAGGCAAAGCTTCCGTTTGGGAAGAGTTTGACGATGGTTCATTGAACGAGTGGCGTTCAGATAAAGTCTACACAGGTGGTGATCAAACAACTTACCAAGGTAGCACGTACAAGGCGAAATGGTGGACTAAAGGTGACATGCCAGGATCTGCTAATGGCCCTTGGTCACTTCAGTAATGATTCACGCTTAGTTAGCGTTAAATAAGTCATACCGAGCCCCGCATTTCGCGGGGCTTATTTTTTCGGGGTGACTCTAGGTTTCATTGGTCGGTATTGGATGTTTCATTTGGGAGGCTTGTTTATGAATGCACTGTATCAAATGTGAAAATATCGAAATCATGTAAATCTATGATATATATAAATTTAAAACTTATCACGTCTGACATCGAAATTACCTATTACAACGTTCAGATCTTCCAATTGGATACGAGGGGCTAATCCATCTATACCTAAAGTCTGCGCAGACAACATGCGTTTATCTGGAGGAAAGTTATGTCTGATATGAGTCAATGCCCATTCCACAATTCTGCTGGTGGTGGCACCACAAATCGTGATTGGTGGCCAAACCAACTTCGCATCAGTATTTTGCATCAACACACCCCTGAGTCTAATCCCCTAGGCGGTGGTTTTAATTACCGAAACGCATTCAAAGCGCTCGATCTCGAAGCGGTGAAGCAAGACATTCATGCAGTAATGACTGACTCTCAAGATTGGTGGCCTGCAGATTTTGGTCATTATGGCCCGTTTTTTATTCGTATGGCGTGGCACAGCGCGGGTACCTACAGAACATCAGATGGACGCGGTGGCGCAGGCACTGGGAATCAGCGATTTGCGCCAGTCAATAGCTGGCCTGACAACGGAAACTTAGATAAAGCTCGTCGATTACTTTGGCCGATCAAACAAAAATATGGCCAACAGATCTCTTGGGCTGATTTGCTGATCCTAACGGGTAACGTTGCATTGGAGTCGATGGGATTCAAAACGATTGGTTATGCAGGCGGTCGTGAAGACATTTGGGCGCCAGAGGAAGATGTTTATTGGGGCACAGAAAAGACTTGGCTTGGTGATACTCGCTATAGCGGAGACCGCGATTTGGAAAACCCACTTGCTGCTGTTCAAATGGGGCTTATCTATGTGAATCCAGAAGGGCCAAACGGTAACCCTGACCCACTTGCTGCTGCTGTTGATATTCGTGAAACCTTCGCACGAATGGCAATGAATGACGAAGAAACCGTCGCATTGATTGCGGGTGGGCATACTTTTGGTAAAACACATGGCGCAGGTGATGCTGCATTGGTTGGGCCAGCGCCGGAAGAAGCGCCGATAGAATTACAAGGCTTTGGTTGGATAAGCAGCCATGGTTCGGGTAAAGCCGGTGATGCAATTACCAGTGGCGTTGAAGTCACTTGGACACAAGCACCAACGCAATGGACCAACTATTTCTTTGAAAACTTGTTTGGTTACGAGTGGGAACTGTCGAAAAGTCCCGCTGGTGCACACCAATGGGTTGCGAAAGACGCAGATGGCGTTATCCCTGACCCATTTGACAGTTCGAAGAAACGGCTCCCCACTATGCTAACAACGGATTTGTCTCTTCGTTTTGATCCAGCTTACGAAAAGATTTCTCGTCGTTTCATGGAAAATCCGGATCAGTTTGCAGAGGTGTTTGCACGCGCATGGTTTAAGTTGACCCACCGTGACCTCGGTCCTCGTACTCGTTATCTTGGTTCAGAAGCGCCGAGTGACGTAATGATTTGGCAAGATCATGTACCAGAGCGCAATCATGTATTGATCGATGCCGCTGACATTGCACATCTGAAAGCCAAAATTGAGGCAACGGGTTTAACTGTCTCAGAATTAGTGTCTACAGCCTGGGCGTCTGCATCGACGTTCCGTGGTTCAGACAAGCGTGGTGGTGCCAATGGCGCACGCGTTGCACTTGCACCTCAAAAAGATTGGGCGGTTAATCACCCAGACCAGTTGTCGATGGTGCTAGAGAAATTGGAAGGCGTGCAGTTTGACTTCAATGGAACTCAAACGGGCGATAAGCGTGTTTCACTTGCGGATATCATTGTTCTAGCGGGTGGTGTCGGCATCGAAAAGGCGGCTAAACATGCTGGCGAAACGGTTGATGTGCCGTTTACACCGGGAAGGATGGACGCGTCACAGGACGAAACTGATGTTCATTCCTTTGAGGTGTTAGAGCCTGAGGCTGATGGTTTCCGAAACTATGAGAAGGCCAAATACACCGTCTCTGCAGAGGAAATGTTGGTTGATCGCGCGCAATTACTGACACTAACAGCGCCAGAAATGACCGTGCTTGTGGGTGGCATGCGTGTTCTTAACACCAACGCGGGTGGTCATTGTCACGGAGTATTCACGCATCGTCCTGAGTCGTTAACCAATGATTTCTTTGTTAACTTGCTCGACATGGGCATTGAATGGAAACCCATTAGTGGCGATGACGTGTTTGAAGGTCGTGACAGGTCAACAGGTGCGGTCAAATGGACAGGTACTCGTGTTGATTTAGTTTTCGGCTCAAACTCACAACTTCGCGCATTGGCAGAAGTTTATGCCACACAAGCTTCGCAACAAAAATTCCTGAATGATTTTATAGCAGCGTGGACGAAAGTCATGAACTTAGATCGCTTTGATCTCATTGCCTAATGCTTGATTTTATTTAGTCATGAAAGAGATACGGAGTCGCCACGCGTTGGCGGCTTTTTTTTTCGAAAGAAATCGGGCATGACTTTAGTGATCTCCGAGCGAAATTAATCTCAATTGACACTGAACCTCACATTCTCGCTTGAATTGCAATTTTTCCAACCTTGCCTATGTCTTAATAGTCATCAAATTAAAACATCATTTCTTGTCAGTGATTCGTAGCATTGAATTTCCGGAGCCTCTATGTTTGCTCGTCTAGCAACAACACTAGCATTACTGTTAGTGGTGGGTTGCTCAACACTTACGCTTTCTCCTGCATTAACGACGGATCCTAATTGGACATCAGTCACGCTTGCCAATGGTTTTCAGTATCACCTGTTCCCGATAGAAGGTGAAAACGTTGAAATTCGCTTGGTAGTGAACGTTGGGAGTCTAAACGAGCAGGACAATGAGCGAGGCTATGCGCATTTCATTGAGCACATGGCGTTTAATGGCACCGAGCGATTTCCAAGCAATTCTGTGTTCGATACGTTTGCTGCGGTAGGCGTCGAATTTGGGCCTGACATTAATGCGGTAACTGATTATGGGCGGACGATCTATCAGCTTTCTCTCCCGGACAACGGAAGTACGCAGCAAGCGTTGGCGTGGTTTAGAGACATTGGCGATGGGCTGATACTCGACCCGCAAGAAGTGGACAGTGAGATAGGGGTTATTTTTGGTGAATGGCGTCAAGACAATCGCAGCGATGCATCTTGGCAGCTCAAACTCTATGACACATTACTCGCAAACTCGCCCTATGTCGTTCGCGATCCGATTGGTACTGATTCAACGTTGACAGAGGCTACGGCTGACAAACTCAGGGCGTTTTACACGAAGTGGTACCAAGCCAATCGAATGCAGTTGGTCGTGGTTGGCGGTATCGATGTCGCCAACTTAAGTCAGAAGATTGATGACGCGTTTGCGTCATTGCCTTCCAATAACGCAAAGCCAGAGCTCCATCAACTTGACGAGATAGACGCCAATATTCTTTATCCATTAACGCTTTATGCGCCGCAAGGCGAGTCGCCTGCTGTTGTAGTTAGCTTTCCCGATGGACGTCAGAACGCGATCAATACGTTGAGAGAGCAAAGAGAGATGTGGTTGGAATGGATGGTTTTGGATGCCATTCAATTGCGATTAGAAGAACAGTTCGACCGTGCCGGTGTTTCGCACAATGGCATTTATAACAGTGTTGCCTTTACGCCAGGTTATGACGTGTACGAGTTGGTTGTTGAATTTAATAATGTCGACAGACAATTTATATTGGATGAATTGGCGAAAAATATGGCATCTCTTCGCGACCATGGTGCTAGCCATGGTGAATTTTCTGCGTTGCTTGAGCAGTACAAAGCGTCCATTAATTTGTATGAAGACTACCTGCCCATTGAGATTGCAGAAACGGCAATGCAAGATCTCTACCTCAACCGATTACCCCAAGATGACCGAGAGCAGAATGCAAATTTCGAAGGTTTTCTCAATACGCTGTCGCTTGATGCATTCAATGCAAGGTTAGCCAAGCTTCTTTCTGCCCCTCATCAAGCCGTCACTTTGGTTTACGACAATGGGGAATCAATATCTGATGCTGAAGCATTGAAGCGGCGCTATTTTGCTGATGCCGGAAAGCGGGGCGAAAACGTAAATGTCGCCTATTTGGATGTGGAGATACCGCAACCTGAAACATTCAGTGAGGGGGTGGAGGCGGTCAATGAACGACACGACAGCCTATTTGAATGGCAACTGCCAAACGGATTGCCCGTGATGTTTTATCAAATGGATCGGCCGACGTATGAAAGTTATGTGGTTTTACAAGCCAAAGGGGGGCTATCCGTTCTTTCTAGAACAGAAAGGGCTGCGCTTGATTTACTGTTTGAAACCTACCGAACCGGCAACGTCGGCAATATTGAAGCGTTTGATTTTTCGCACTATCTTGAGGTTCGTTCGATTTCTATCGAACCCGAAGTATTCAATAAAAGTCATAATTTCGCGTTGTTGAGTCCCAATGAATACCTCCCTGAAGCATTGAATGCGCTGCGATACCTGATTGAAAAGATTGAACCCAATAACGAGGCGTTTTCACGAGAAAAAGCACGCATTATTCATCGGGTAAATAGTGCGGAAAGCTCACCTTATGATGTGTTTGGCCGGGCATCGTTAGATACGATTTATCCGTCTGACTCTTATGAGTCTCCGTTGTCAGCGGAAGATTATGAATCGGTAACGTTTAATGATGTTAAACATGTTTACCAAAAGCTGTTCAGTGACGTAGGGCACTTCAGTATCTATGTAGTGTCAGATGAATCACTTGGCATTGTTGAAAGTATGGTGACGGGCTATTTGGGTAGCATGACCACCCAAAGGCAAGAAACAAAGCCAGTATTGAACCGATATAACCGTAATGGTGGTCGTGTTGTTAAGCATCTTTCACCAGAATATCGTACCTATGTCGAGCGTGTATTCGTCTCTGAGGCAACGCCGCGAACATTGAATTTAATTTACGCAGAAGACATGTTAAACCGTGTGTTGCAATCTCGTTATAACGACCTTGTTCGAGAAAAACATGCGTTGTCTTACGACCCGTATTTTTCTTCTTGGACGCGGGATGGCGAGGCTTTATCGGTGACGAGTTTAACTGCGTTAATTTCTCCGGAAAAAGAAAAGCTATTGGCGTCGCTTTGGCCCGAGATTCAGGGCGCGCTGACTGCCCCTGTGTCAAAACGTGAAAGAGATAACGCCGCTCGTCAGCTTTCAAGTGATATGTATGACATTAGTAACGATGGTTTGTACATGGTGGGTGCACTGGCGCGATACGACCTGTGGGGATATGGCGTAGAAGGGGTGTTGTACCCTGATGAGATTATCTATCAAATAGATGAGGGGATGTTGACCCGTTTAGCTAAACAATTATTTGACGGCAGTACACTGTTTGAAAGTATCTTGAGACCTAACAACCTTGAGACCCAACAACCTGAAATAAAAAACGCGCTTTAGGCGCGTTTTTTTTGACGAATTTAACCGCTTAATAGCGGAGCCATATGCCATTGAACTGACAAACTCCGCGACCGTTCGCGGTTAGTGTTCAAATCATCATTAATGCGTTGATTTACCGCCGAAGTACTTTTCCATAACCTCAGGCGTGAGTTCGCCTTTCTCTTCTAATGCTTTAAGCTCCGCGACGATACGCTTTTGATCTTCTAAAGAAGGCAAAGGAAGATCGGGTTCGCGCTCAGGAGCGCCTTTCATCATGTTTTCTAAATCGATCATTGTTTAATACTCATAGCCAATGTGGGACATATTCTAAGGAAAATACCTAACATCTAGCAAGCAAATGACGCCTCAACAGCATTCTTAGCGTGGTTAAAGCAATTTTCGTGACGACAAGGTCGCGCATACCCTGAAAGAACATCAATTTCTTGTGTTTTTCGCTTTTTTGTAACACTGTAACAAATATACCTAAATGTGTTTTGTGCCTGTTATTTCGAAACAGGTCGCATGGCCGACAGAGAATAATAAAAAACAAGGAAGGTAGCGATGTCAGAATTTATTGAAGTCTATGTGGTTAATGCCTTTGTTGCTGACAATAAAGGCGGCAATCCAGCGGGCGTTGTTCTCAACAGCGCTCATCTCACCGCCAAGCAAATGCAGTCTATCGCCAAAGAACTTGGCCATTCTGAAACCGCGTTTGTCTCCCCTTCGAAAAAAGCAGATTTTCGTGTGCGTTTTTTCACACCAACAAATGAAGTCGATTTTTGTGGTCACGCTACGGTCGGTACGTTTTCTACTCTGTTTAAAAATGGGAAAATAGAGGCTGGTGACTACAAGCAAGAAACTGGCGCAGGGGTGTTAGGGGTATCCGTCTCTCCTGAAGGACGCATCTCCATGGAGCAAACATTGCCTAAATTTGGTAAAGAGTTTGCTGCTGATGAACTAGCATCAATGCTCGGCTTAACCGTTGAAGACATACTTGCAACCGGATTACCGGTAAAAGCAGTATCTACTGGCTTGTTTGATATCATTGTCCCGGTAACCGACGAAGCGGTATTGAACAAGGTTTCGCCCGATTTTGCAGCCATTAAGAAATTTAACAAGGCAACCAAGACAGGGGCTGTACACGTGTTTTCACTGACGCCTGCAGAATCCGATATTTCAGCACGCTGTCGTAACTTTGCCCCGCTACTTGGTATTAATGAAGAATCAGCAACCGGAAGTGCTGCGGGTGCGTTAGCGTCTTATCTGCATGTTTATCAAGGTGGTGGTAAGTATCGCTATTTGTTTGAGCAAGGCGAGAACTTGAACCGACGCTCATTAATTTGGGCCAGTGTTGAGCCTGATGGTGATGACATCACTCAAGTGAGTGTTGGAGGTTTCAGTGACAAACCTCAGCGGATCCCTTTCCGCATTGAAGAAGCCACTGAGTAAACAGCAAACCTATTGAAAGTTATAAATAAAAAAGAAGCCTCTTGGCTTCTTTTTTTGTTTTTGTCATTCGTGGGTCCAAGACGTGTGATGTTGAACAAGAGTTTCGTCTATTTAACGGAAAAAAAAGGAAATATACGGCATTTGGTCTAAATTTTAATTACATGTCTCATAAATAGGATGGCGACTGCGTGGCCGAAGTGTTTTTCTCATGCCAACCAATCTTTGACAATGAACTGCACCATTGGGGTAGCGAATTGCTATTCCGTGAGGGATTGGAAAACAAATTTCCGTCTGTCGATGAAGACACGGCGACATCGCGTATCTTGAGTGCCAATTTTCTATCCAGTGCCAATCGTAACGCTGACATTCTCTATATCGTCAGTTTCGGGGAGTCCTCGTTACTGAATGAGATCCCATTGGCGATGCCGTCACAGCATTTGATCATTTCGGTGACGGACGATTGCTTACCTTCTCAAGAGCTCGTTAGTAAGCTGAGAAGCTATCGTTCTGAAGGATATCGTATCTTGATGGATAGTAAGGCCATGGATAATGAATGGCGCAGGCATCTTGAATTGGTCGATATCTTTAGCATTAGTATGGAACGTAGCAATCCAGCAGATTGGGAAGAAACCATTACACAGTTTTCACAACAAGTGTTTTTGGCAAGAAAAGTAGAGACACAAGAAGAGTTAGCTGCAGCGCAAGGCTATGGATTTGCGTTGTTTCAAGGCTACTTTTTTGAAAAACCTCAGGTTGTTCGTACTGATGATGTTGCCCCGTCAGTGATGTCGTTGCTGGACGTTTGTATCATCATCAATCGTACTCCTGATGATATCGACACCCTCACCAAAATTATTTCCAAAGATGTTTCTTTGCTTTACAAGGTGATAGCTAGCGCAAACATTTTGGCAAAAACCAAGAAAAACAAAATTTCTAATCCACGTCAGGCGGTGGTGTATTTAGGTGTGCAATCTCTAAGGCGTCTAGTGTCATTGCTGATCATGTCTAACTTGAACCACCAACATGCAGCCCAACTCCAAAGTGTGTCTCTTACCCGCGCGACGTTTCTTTCGTCATTGACGCTCGATTCTGAGCAATTTAATCAGGATGAAGGGTTCATTGTTGGCGCTTTCTCAATGCTAGACGTGATGTTGAGTAAGCCAATGGCCGACATTATTGGGTTGCTTGATCTTTCTCCCGATGTGAAGCGCGCTTTGGTTGCCAGAGCGGGTGTATATGGCAACTTACTTTCATTGTGTCACGACATTGAACATGCGAACTGGAATGGTTTATTGCATTGGTGCAATCAACTCAAGCTTAATGATAAAGCGGTGTTAAAAGAGTACGAGCAGGCGCGAGATAGTACTGCGGATATCACTTCTAGCATGCAGGTTTAGCCCTATGTTGATGATGCGAACAAAACTTGCTGTGATTTTGCTGATATGTGGCACGTTGATACTCAGTATGTTTGGTGCGTTCAACTATGTGAAAACCCATGACAGACTTCATGGTGAACTAGAGTATGAAATTGCGTCTATTGCTACACGCTTGTCTTATCGCTTACCCAATCAACTTTGGAACTTTGATTTTGAGACCGTCGTTAAGGATTTAGAGAGCGAGGCGCTCTCTCGATTCGTGTATCGCATTGAGGTGGTTGCGAACGATGATAGTTTCCGCCATATCACGCCCCCCAAAGATGGCCGATTTGATAACGAGTTCCGCCTTCATCGCTTTCCGATTACATACTCGGAGCTTGATAAACCCAGACCAGTTGGCGAGCTCATTATCTATGAAGACCCAAGACCCATTGAAAACACGCTGACATCTGAAATCGTATCGGGTATTGCGCAGATATTTTTGCTCGATTTGATGATCATGTTTTTGATATGGAAATATGCGCGCGCGATTAAAGAAATTGAAGCCAGTAAAAATTACCTCAATACCATCATTCACAGCTACAAAGATGGATTGCTGGTGCTCGGGGAAGACCACAAAGTGACGACACTCAATGATGCCGCAAAGCGGATGTTTGAGCTGGACGATATCCCATTAGAAAAAACGTCGCTCACCGACATTATTGCAAAAGTGGTCCCTGATTCACGCGCTTATTTCTCGCAAGCTTTGTATGGCTTTAACACTAAGAATTTAAATTACGAGCTTGTGCGATCTCATGACAAAGTCATTGTTCAAGTTCGCTCGACGAAAATTGAAGTTAATGATGCACAACTTCAAGTTGCCATTATTCGAGACATTACAGAGCAACATCTCGACAAAATAAAAGTGTCTAAAGGTGCTGAACTTTTTTCCGCAGTGAAAACACTTCAAGATAAGTTTCTTGTCAGCGATGATTATCACAACAGCTTTAAAGAAGTACTGAAAATACTACTCCGGATCGGGGAAAGTAACCACGGCTTGATTGTAGAGGTCGATTACAACGAGAAAGACAACTATCGTCCTTTGGCACAAACTCGCCTTGTTGCTAATGGCTATGTGTCTGAGGAATTTGTTAAGAGTGTTGTCACCAAGGTAATTGAAACAACAAAAGGGGATAAGAGCCTGCAAGTTGCAGGGCTGACTACCAACAACAATAAGCTCATTATCAATTCACTATGCATGCCTTTATTTTTATCGAATCAATTAGTTGGTGTGGTTTGCCTATTTGATGAATCGACGAGCTACGATGATGATCTACTTTCTTGGCTAGAGCCGGTATTGTCGAGCCTGAGTGCGATGGTCAACTTTGTGCGCCAAAAGAAACTTAATGATTTGATATCCGAAGAAATGTTGAGCGCGAAAGAAGAAGCGGAACGCGCCAACGAAGCTAAAACCAACTTCCTTGCCATGATGAGCCATGAGATAAGAACGCCGATGAATGGCATTGTCGGCATGTCTAACTTGCTCAAAGATACGCCACTCAACCAACAACAATCCTATTTTGTTGATACGCTCGCTCATTCATCTAATGCCTTGCTAAATATCATTAACGATGTACTCGATTTGACCAAAATCGAAGCGGGCAAAATGCAGCTTATCGAGCAGGAAACGGAATTGGTTGATCTGGTGCATGATGCTTTGGTTGTGTTTCACGCTCGCGCGGTAGAAAAAAGCCTTCGCCTTCATTGCTTGATTGAGCCAGATCTTCCTCGTTGGTTGATTTTGGATCCTGTTCGCTACACCCAAATCATTCTTAACTTGGTGGGTAATGCCGTTAAATTCACCAAGAAAGGCTCTGTCATGGTTCACATCAGTCAGATTGTCGTTGATGGAAAGGCGATGGTTCGTTTGACAGTCAAAGATACAGGTATCGGCATTCCAGAAAAAAACCAGCAGGCAATTTTTGATAATTTCACGCAAGTTGACAGTTCCTATTCGCGATCTTATCAAGGCACAGGACTTGGCTTACCCGTTTGTCTGAAACTCACTGAACTTATGCATGGCACCCTGACCGTGGTGAGTAAAGAAAGTATGGGGACGACATTCACTGTCGATATACCGCTGAAAAGTGTAGAAGACATGAACGACACGTTGTTTAGTGGTATGCATCTTCCTGATGATATTCGCAACCTTAATGCTGTCATTGCAACTAACGACGCCCAGCTATTCACGGTCTTTAACACCTATCTGTCTAGTGTTGGTATGGATGTGTCGGAATTTACGCCGGGTAAAACGCCCAATGAATCCATCACGGAGACAACATTGCTTTTCATCGATGACAGCGTCATGGGAGAGATGCGTCCCGTCATCAACATGGCGGCAAATTCGATCATGATCAGCCACGATGGCGTCATTGATGAGTTGGGCTTACCGTGTCTGATTAACCCTGTGAACCCCGATACATTGTTCCATTCCTTGGCGATAGACAAACCATTGCCGACTGTTGAAGTCAAATCGACGGAATTTGTGAGATTTGAAGGGTTAAACGTGCTGGTGGCAGAAGATCACTTAGTGAATCAAGATTTGATGATGTTAATTCTTAATAGCTTAGGGTGTAACCCTTCGCTCGCAGAAGATGGTCTTAAGGCATTGGAAATGCACACCGATACGCCTTATGACCTGATACTGATGGATTGCCAGATGCCACAGATGGATGGGTTTGAAGCAACCAATAAAATTCGTGAGTTTGATACTGATACGCCAATCATAGCGGTAACAGCGAATGCGTTGTCGGGAGATGCAGAACGTTGTATTGGTGCAGGGATGAACGCTCACCTAGCAAAACCATTTACTAAAGAACAATTGGTCAACTTGATGTTGCTATATGTCAGCAGTAAATATGTATCGAGTACTTTGGAAGATGATTATACGTCGACCCTTAGGCTCAATGACGCCGTGAACAATCATAACAAGCTGACTTCTCAAGAAACGTCACACGCAGATATGTCATCTTCGCTGTCATCGTCAAACATGGCTGCTCCGCATCCTAGTCTCGACCTAGAGCGTATTCGCGATCAGGTTGGGGACAGCGAGGAGCTGCTTCATCATATTCTTGGGAAGTATGTGTCGGCACAGCAAGCAGATATTGATGCTTTTCAGCAAACACTCGACAGTGGCGACGTTGCTGCTGCGAAAAAAATCGCGCATCGTATGAAAGGCGCAGCATCAATGATTGGCGCGGATGGTTTGGCAGAATTGTGTTTACGCATAGAGAAAATGCCCGGTGAAGCTATCGAGGACCTGCAACAATTTCTTCCTGAATTGGATCAGAGCACGGGTACTATTACCCGTGAAGTTGAAACAATTTGTTCAGAATTAAATGGAACAAATATTACATAATCTCTAATCACATAGAGTGATATTGTCAAAATTACGCAGTTATTTGTTTGATATATAAGAAAATGACCATATCTGGCTAATTCTATCCTTTCTTCGAGTACTCTATCTTCAGGGTTTTCAAGTGCTACTGCGCTACTCGTACGTTTTCAAATCCTCTCAATAAAATTGTTCTGACAAGGAGAGTTATGATGAAAATAACGCTTATTTTTGCGTGTTGTTTTTATTTAATGGGTTGCAGTGAAGAAGTTTCAATCCCTGAACCTGAAGCACGCCCCGCAAAATTAATGACCGTCTCGATTGGAGAAAGCAACGTTGAGCGAGCTTTTCCTGGAACCGTTGAGGCCGATGATCAGGCGGTGTTAGCTTTTCGAGTAGAAGGCAAAATCATTGCCATGCCGGTGTTTTCAGGAGAGGAGGTTGTCGAAGGAAGCGTACTGGCGGAACTCGACAAAGCTGAATACTTATTGTTGCTAGAAAAAGCGAAATCTATTCATCAATTAGCCACTGTTCAATATCAACGCGCGGTAAAGATGAAGTGCACTTATCGTCACAAGCTACCCCGGAGCAACGCCACAGCAAGTGGAAGAGGAAGTCACCTACCCGATAGAGAAAGCGGTTCAGCAACTGGTGTATGTTGATGAAGTGACATCCATTTCCAGCCGTGGATTGTCACAAATCACGGTGACAATGAAGAACAATTACGGACCGGATGATCTACCCCAAATCTGGGATGAAATGCGACGCAAAGTTAACGACCTTCAAGGCAGTTTTCCTCCTGGCGTGAATACGCCGCAAGTTATTGATGATTTTGGCGACGTATATGGTGTATTGCTGGCCATAACAGGTGAAGGCTACTCATCGAAAGAACTGACGGATTACGTTGATTTTCTTCGGCGAGATCTTGAGCTGGTTGATGGCGTGGCCAAGGTACAAGTTACCGGTTCCCAGCAAGAGCAAGTTTTTATCGAAATTTCGATACGGCGTCTGTCGAACTTGGGGATATCGCCACAAGTCATTTACAACCTTTTAGCGACGCAAAACGTGGTGAGTAACGCGGGCGCATTACGGGTGGGTGATGAATATATTCGTATTCATCCAACCGGCGAATTTAAAAGCGTGGATGAACTCGGTAATCTCATCATCAATGAAGCTGGCTCCAGTGGTCTGATCTATTTAAAGGATGTCGCTGATATCACCCGTGGTTATCAAGACGTACCAAGCAACTTACTTTCATACAACGGAGAAAGGGCATTAAACCTCGGCATTTCATTTGCCGAAGGGGTCAATGTTGTGGAGGTTGGAAAACGGGTCGATCGCCGTTTGGCGGAATTAAAAGAAAATCAGCCTATCGGCATTGATATCGGTGTGGTGTATGCGCAACCCGTGGAAGTGGAAACATCCGTTAACGGTTTTGTTGTGAGCCTAGCGCAAGCAGTGGCAATTGTGATCGTGGTGCTGTTGTTGTTCATGGGGCTGAGGTCGGGATTACTGATTGGCTTGATATTGCTGCTTACCGTTTTGGGTACTTTTATCTTCATGAAGTATTTCCAAATTGATTTGCAGCGCATTTCGCTTGGTGCATTGGTTATAGCGCTGGGTATGCTGGTGGATAACGCCATTGTGGTGGTGGAAGGCATACTCATTGGGTTGAAGAAAGGGCGAACCAGAATAGAAGCAGCATCTGACATTGTCACTCAGACCAAGTGGCCATTGTTGGGTGCAACCGTCATTTCTGTCACTGCCTTTGCCCCCATTGGATTGTCGAGCGATTCCACGGGTGAGTATTGCGGTACGTTATTCAGCGTATTACTCATATCGCTGATGCTCAGTTGGTTTACCGCAATTACCTTGACGCCATTTTTCGCCAACCTGTTTTTTAAAGAGCAAAGCGCCAGCGAGAGTGATGGCGAAAGTGATCCATACAACGGCGTGTTGTTTGTGGTGTATACAAAGCTTCTTGATATTTGTATGCGTCGCGCTTACCTCACCGTGTTGGTGCTTTCTGTCGCACTCGCCGTCTCTCTTTATGGTTTCACGCTGCTTAAGCAGTCGTTCTTTCCGTCTTCAACAACGCCTGTTTATATGGTGGACGTGTGGATGCCAGAAGGAACGGATATCCGTGCAACCCAAGAAACACTGTCATCATTGGAAGCATGGGTAAGTGAACAGCCGACGGTTAAATACGTATCAACGAGCACAGGTAAAGGTACGCAGCGATTTATGCTGACCTATGCACCTGAAAAAAGTTACTCAGCCTACGGTGAACTGATCGTTCGAGTGACAGACTACGATGCAGTATTACCATCTATGTCCGACGTAAGATCACACATTGATAAGGAATTCCCCGGTATTCAGTACAAGCTAAAGCGTATTGAACTTGGGCCTTCTAGCGGTTCAAAAATCGAGACTCGCATTGTCGGCTCAGATCCGAGTGTGCTGCGTTCCATTGCCGCTAAGGTAGTCGACACATTAAAAGCCGACCCTGATGTGGTGAATGTTCGTCATGATTGGAGAGAGCGAACAAAAATTCTGCAACCAGAGTTTAATGAAAGCCAAGCCCGACGTTATGGCATTACTAAAGCAGATGTTGATGACCTATTCATGATGTCGTTTTCAGGTTTGAATGTGGGTGTCTATCGCGATGGAACCACCTTGATGCCGATTGTGGCCAGGTTGCCAGAGCTTGAACGTGTGGATGTGAAAACCATTGAAGGGATAAAAATTTGGAGCCCAGTGCTCAATGACTTTATCCCACTGCAGCAGGTTATTTTGGGTTACGATTTGATTTGGGAAGACCCGCTTATTGTGCGAGAAAATCGCAAGCGTACATTAACGGTATTTGCTGATCCCGATCCGTTGAAAGATGTGACGGCGGCTACCTTGTTAAAACGTATCAAGCCAGAAATTGAAGCTATTCCACTACCTAAAGGCTACAGCATCGAATGGGGTGGAGAATATGAATCGTCGGGCGATGCGCAGGAAAGCTTGTTCACTACCATGCCTCTCGGTTATCTGTTCATGTTCTTGATTACGGTATTTCTGTTTAACTCAGTGAAGGACTCACTCATCGTCTGGTTAACCGTGCCTCTGGCTATTATTGGTGTCACGACTGGCTTGTTGGTGCTTAATACACCGTTTGGCTTTATGGCATTGCTAGGTTTCTTGAGCTTATCGGGCATGTTGATTAAGAATGGCATTGTTTTAATTGACCAAATCAACACTGAAATGGAAAGCGGAAAAGAACCATACACTGCCATTGTCGACGCGTCTGTGAGCCGTTTTCGTCCCGTTTGTATGGCAGCTATTACCACGGTACTTGGCATGTTGCCACTCTTGCCTGATGTGTTTTTTAAACCAATGGCTGTAACCATCATGTTCGGGCTGGGTTTTGCCACAGTACTCACTTTGATTGTGGTTCCTGTGCTTTATCGAATCTTCTATAGAGTGAAATATTTCGCTGCTGACTAAGTAACATTCACCGTCAAAAGGTCTGTATATTGCAGGCCTTTTTCATGTCTATTATTTGCCGAAAATCACAAAGAAAATTTGCATGAAAAACAGCATCTATTTCTGGACTATATTAATTCCTTTAATATCAATGGCTTTTGTGCGTTTTTGGCATGTGGATAAATGATTTTTTATCCACAGAAACAGTTGATAACTAGGTAGGTTTCCTCTTTGAACACTGCTGTGATGCGGCTTCTATAAATGTCAATAGTTGGGCTTTGGTGGGGTAAAAACACGCCAGAAAACTTGCAGAACTTCTGACTTATGACAGTTGAAAAAAGGGGAGAAAATGCGTGACATTTTTGTGTCTACAAGTGAGGTGGAAATCATTTACCAGCGAATGAGAAGTCGCATTCTAGTTGTTAATGTCCATTTAGAAAGGCGCTACTTTTGCTCTGCTTCAATCTCGTCAGCGTTCGGTTTTGGTTGTAACTGCAAAGCATACTTCAATGCCAGATAACCCAAGACCGCAGCCAATATCGATCCAATAAAAATAGAAATACGAGACAAGTCGACCAATGCGTGATTATCGACGCCAGGGAAGGCCAGAGTGGTGATGAATATCGACATGGTGAAACCAATACCGCATAAGATAGATGACGCCATGATGTGCGCAAACTGAACACCCTTTGGCAAGCTGGCTATCCCTAACTTGATTGATGCATAGCAGGTGATGGAAATCCCTATAGGCTTGCCTAACAGCAATCCTAGAATAATACCCAGAGGGAGGGGTTCAGATATCATGCCCATGTTGAAGTTTTCCATTGGAACGCCCGAGTTGGCAAATGCAAACAACGGCAGTATAACGAAGCTACTCCATGGGTGGATGCCATGCTCAAGATAACGCAAAGGGCTTCTGATGCGGTGATGTTTAATTTTCAGTGGAACGGCAAAGCCCAGAATAACGCCCGCCACAGTGGCGTGTACCCCTGATTTAAGTACCGCGACCCAAAGAATCGCACCAACCAATAAATACCCCGTCAATCGAGCAACGCCTTTTGCATTCATGTAGAACAAAGTGGCAGAAGCTAAAACGGCAATGGACAGTGCGAGCAAAGACAAATCACTGCTAAAAAACAGTGCAATAATGATCACCGCGCCAAGATCGTCGATCACCGCCAATGCAAGCAGGAACACTTTTAAACTCACAGGAACGCGTTTTCCAAACAACGCCAATACACCCAATGTAAAAGCGATATCTGTAGCGGCAGGTATTGCCCAGCCTCCCAGAGCTTGTGGATCGTTTGCGTTAAACAAAACAAAAATAAGCACCGGAAAAACCATTCCGCCGACAGCCGCAATCAAAGGGAACATGGCTCTAGAGCGAGTTCGCAGGGCGCCTTGTATTAACTCACGTTTTACTTCCAAGCCAATAAGTAAAAAGAAAATGGCCATCAAACCATCATTGATCCAGAGTAATAAATTTTTCTCGATATCTAGCGAACCTACTTTGAAGTGAATAGGCGTATCGAGAAGGGCGAGGTAATAGGGAGCAAGGGGGGAATTAGCAATAATGAGTGCTAAAAAAGCGGAGGCAATAAGGATGATGCCGGGCGCTGTATCGAGTTGGAAAAAGTCGCTTATTTTTTTGCCCAAAACAGACTCCGCTGAATTCGCTTTAATACTTAAGTCTAATAACGAAAACAATAAAAGGGCAAAGAAATAGTTATTTCATTTTAGAGACTTATTGTATTTTTTGGGTGTATCCAGCAAAGTTGTGTGAAAAATTCAGCCTATTGCTTTTACTGATAATGTTAAATCAAAGATCGCCATCGGTTCATCACCATGTAAGGAAGGGCATGTTGCCGTGATTCTGACGGGTTGATTGACACGCTCGCCGCTTGATATTGTCTGATCTAGCATCTGATCGATGAGTTTTCCGTCGTCACATGTGAAAATCACATCAGCCTCTGGACGCTTTAGGAACTCCGCGGTCACTGATTTGAATGCAAGTGATATTGTCTTGCCTCGAGACTCAGATTTACTCATTGCCATAAAACCGCCTGCCACATCAGCACCTACCGCCAAAACGCCGAAATACATACTGTTCAGGTGATTTTTGTTTCTGCGCTTCAGTGGAATTCGAATTTGAACGCGCTCTTCGTTGAGCACAAGAATTTTAGGGCGGCAATACCAAATTAAAGGAACTTTGAAGAATCCGAATAGTTTTAGCATTCGGTTAGCATGGGCAAGAGTCTGTTTCATTGTTCTTCCTTGAGTTGAAATTGCTTCACTCACGTTAATTGTTCAACTGGTCGGATGTCAATGTTAACACTTTGTTTAAAAGGCACGTTGTGATCGACGTGCCGATTACCTTCGCCATGTGAGGTGGCGTAGGTCGCAGGGAAAGGTAGTCAGCGCTGATACAAAAAATCAAAGAGACACTGGACTGGGAATTATCAGGGTATCAGCCCTAAAAGTTGAGCGCGGCAAAATGCCACAATGGTTTTGCTATCTTGAATGTCGTTGTTGGCTATCATACGAGCCACTTCATCAACAGGGAAATGCACCACTTCAAGCACTTCATCGTCGTCCAGTTCGCCTTCACAGTCTGAAACCTGTTTTGCCACATACAAATACTGGGTTTCATCGCAAAACCCGGGAGCAGGCAGTGATTCTCCAATCTTGTGCCACTCAGAGGCTGCTAATTGCACTTCTTCGGCAAGTTCACGTTTTGCACACACATCAGGTGATTCGTTTAATTCCATGGTGCCTGCGGGAAACTCGTAAATCCAACGATCGATAGATGGACGGTATTGGTGAATCATGACCAATTTACCGTCATTCGCCACTGGCAGGATAAGCACGGCACCAGGATGGGTAAGGGTGATGTGCGAGGTCACTAATCCGTTTGGAAAAGTGTGTTCGCGTTCTTCAAGCGTAAAGCGTTTCCAAGCATATAGTGGGCTGGATGTTGGCATTAATTGGTTTCTCGGTATGACTAGTTTGAACCCCACGCTACCTGTCAAAAAGAGAAATACCGATGGATAGATGCTGGTTGTCGGTGAAAGTGTGATCACGCACAATAAAAATGTGTGGTAATGAAGAAATATGATAAGATCCGCGCCTATTTCTGTGGGGCGTCACTTTGCGTTGATAAGTATAACGAATACGCAGTAACGGCCTGTATATAAAGAAACATTGGAGTATCACCTTGCAATTTGAAGACCTGGGTTTAGACAAGCGCCTGCTAAAAACAATTGAACACTGGGGATTTGATTCCGCGACAGATGTTCAGGCATCCGCCATTCCTGTTGTAAATGCAGGGAAAGATTTGTTGGCGTCGTCTAAAACGGGCTCAGGTAAAACACTGGCCTTCTTGCTCCCAGCGATGCAGCGCGTGATGCACGTCAAGGCGTTAACCCGCCGTGATCCACGTGTTGTTGTGCTTGCACCTACTCGTGAATTGGCAAAACAAGTATATGGTGAGTTGCGTAAATTGATTGCGGGCACACAATACAAAGCCGTGTTGATCCTTGGTGGTGAGAACTTCAATGATCAAGCGAAAGAATTTCGTAAAGACCCAGTGTTCGTGGTTGCGACCCCTGGTCGTCTTGCTGACCACCTTGAGCATCGCCATCTAAGCCTAGAAGGTTTGGAAATGTTGATCCTTGATGAAGCCGACCGCATGTTGGATTTGGGCTTTGCACCTCAGCTTAAAGCGATTAACGATGCTGCGGGTCACCGTCGTCGTCAAACGCTGATGTTCTCTGCAACGCTTGATCATCGCCAAGTGAATGATATTGCCGCTGACATGTTGAATGAACCAAAGCGCGTAGCGATTGGTTTTGTTAACGAAGAACACAAAGATATCGAGCAGCGCTTCTATCTATGTGACCACCTAGATCACAAGCAAGCATTGCTGGATCGCGTGCTAGCAGAAGAAGAATATCAACAGCTAATGGTATTTACTGCAACGCGAGCAGATACTGAACGTTTGGCAAACATGTTTGTAGAGCGTGGCATCAAGGCTGTCGCACTGAGCGGCGAGATGAGCCAAAGTGCGCGTAACCGCATCATGAATGAGTTTGAGCGCGGCTTGCATCGAGTGTTGGTCACAACAGATCTGGCATCGCGTGGCTTGGACATTTCAAACGTTTCGCATGTTGTGAACTTTGATATGCCTAAGCACTCCGAAGAATATGTTCACCGTATTGGCCGTACAGGTCGTGCTGGTAATAAAGGTATCGCGATTTCTTTCGTTGGCCCGAAAGACTGGAACAGCTTCAAAAGCATTGAAGGCTTCCTTGACAAGAAAATGACCTTTGCGACCTTTGAAGGGTTGGAAGGTAAGTTTAAAGGTCTGGTGCCTCAACGTAAGAAAGCGTTTAGTAAGAAACCGACTCAAGCGAAGAAAACCAATAAGCCAACCTCTAAAAAAGCAGCACCGAAGAAGCGCAATAAAAGCTTCTATCAAGGTGTGTCTGTGGGTGAAGATGTCTTTATGGTTAAGAAGAAAAAGCCCGTCGAAGAGTAATCGTCGATTGAATAAGAAAGCGCCTTTGTTAAGGCGCTTTTTTTGTGGTTAATTTTTGTGTTTGGGACTGTAGATAGCCTTTATCTGTCTCATTTAAGAGTCAGATGATTCATGTGTCGTGAGTGAGCAATAAATGCGACGACAACACTTAAGTTGTGATGAATCCATGTCCATTGAACTCAGCGGAATTGATTCTGCTGAGTGTTTAATGGCAATCAGGAGGAGGCTTTGGCCGAGAGGCTAAGTGTCTCAGCGTAGACATGAGACAGATTCTTCGTTATGGGATATGAGAAGTTCTACCTGTTATTGACGGGATACACGGATTGCCCATAAGAGTATGTATCAAATACGGCGCGATCATCGCCCAGTGTCATGAGCACAAACAGTTTGTCTTCTAATGATTCCGCGTGCTCCATTCTAAACTTCATCAGTTGAGTTGCATGAAGATCGATAATCACAAAGTCCGCTTCTTTCCCAACCTCTAAGTTACCAATGTCGTTATCCAATGAGAGTGCTTTTGCTCCGCCCAACGTGGCTTGATACAACGATTTTAGTGGGTGCAGTTTCTCGCCTTGCAGTTGCATCACCTTATAGGCTTCGCTCATGGTTTGAAGCAGTGAAAAACTGGTGCCTGCACCGACATCTGTACCCATGCCTACTTTAATTCCGCTTTGTTCCATTTTCGACAAAGGGAACAAGCCCGAGCCTAAAAACAAGTTCGACGTGGGGCAGAACGCAATCGCTGAATCGGTTTCTGCCAGTCTTGCGCACTCTTGCTCGCACAAATGAATGCCGTGGGCAAACACTGAGCGATTCGAGAGCAAACCGTGTGAGTCGTAAACATCCAAGTAGTTTTTGCTGTCTGGAAATAATTCCGCCACCCATTCTATCTCTTTGGGGTTTTCAGACAGATGTGTGTGCAGGTAAACATCGGGATATTCTTGGCGCAGTTTTCCGGCTAATCGAAGCTGTTCAGACGAACTGGTCGGCGCAAAACGTGGCGTGATAGCGTAATGAAGTCGACCTTTGTTGTGCCACTTTTCTATCAGCGCTTTGCTGTCGGCGTAGCCAGACTCGGGTGTGTCGGTCAGATCGTCCGGCGCATTTCGGTCCATCAACACTTTTCCCGCGATCATGCGCAGGTTGCGCTTCTCTGCCTCTTGAAAAAACACATCAACAGAGGATTTATGCACAGTGCCAAACACGAGTGCAGTGGTGGTGCCGTTTCGCGCCAGTTCATCAAGAAAATGCACCGCGACATCTCGCGCATAGTCATCGTCTTCAAAGCGCCTTTCTTCAGGGAAGGTATAGTTGTTCAGCCAATCGATCAGTTGATCGCCATAGGCCGCAATCATACCCGTCTGCGGGTAGTGAATATGGGTGTCGATAAATCCCGGCATGATTAATTTTCCGTCAAGCTCGACAACTTCAATACTGGCATCAAGCATTGGAAGGATATCCTCTGCATGACCGACGTTAACAATGTGACCGTCGGCGACAAGCAGCATACCGTTTTCAAAATATTGGTATGAATCTTCCAAACCCACATCCGTTGGGTTGGCAAGACTGTGTAAAATAGCAGCGCGAAAGGCTTTTGTAGGATGAGCTTTTGGGTCTTTCATTCCTTTATGCCCTTATTTTCTCGTTATTTTTATTGTTTGGGTTTTCGCTTGGTTGTGTATTCAGAATAGAGAGTTTTTCTGCCCGTTTCTGTGGCGTATGCTCCCGTTTGCTAGAGATGTGTTCACCTTGGTAGCAGGCGATAAGCTCGCCCGCGACGGAAACGGCGATTTCTGCGGGGTGTTTGCCTTTTACGGCCTCGATACCGATGGGACAGATCATGGTATTGATGGCATCATCGTTAAATCCACGTTCTTTCAGACGATAATCAAAACGTTTGCGCTTAGACAGTGAGCCAATCAAACCGAAGTAGCGGCTGTCTCCGCGTTTGAGGATGGCGCGAGAGAGATCAAAATCCAGCTGGTGGTTATGGGTCAGCACCAGATACATGCTGTTGGCTGGCAGGCTAGCCACCTCACCGACGGGGTCGTCCGTTAATAGCATTTCAACGTTGTCAGGAATTTGAGCAGGAAATTGCGCTTCACGCTCATCAATCCATATCACCTTGAATGGCAGGGTGGCGAGAACATGAACCAGTGCTTTGGCAACATGGCCAGCACCGAAAAGAGCCAGTATATGTCGTTGTTGTCCAATGGGTTCGAAGCTCAGTGTGACAATGCCACCGCAGCATTGCCCCAGCCTTGCGCCTAGATTGAACCGCTCGATTTTCATCTCGCTATCACCGAGCGTTAGCATCTCTTGCGCGGCTTTCATTGCAACATGCTCAAGATGCCCGCCACCAATGGTGGCAATGACCTCGTTTTCCGTCACCAGCATTTTCGTGCCTGCGCCACGTGGCACGGAGCCCTTGTCTTCGAGTACTGTAACTATCACACAAGGTGTGCCTTTGGCTTCAAAGTCAGCCAGTGCCTGGATCCAATTGTCTTTAAACATCACTGTTCTCCAATCCATGGTTCTGGGTTATCTGCTTAGAGCGAAAAATCCGCGGCAGATTTGCCTTTACGAGCCTGGTTGATGGCGTTGTAAACCTGCTCGGGTGTGGCGGGGGCAGGAAGGTGCGGGATTTCCCCTTCTTCAGCAACACTCACAATGGCATCGCGAATCGCGCTCCATACCGAAATCGCCAACATGAAAGGAGGTTCGCCCACGGCTTTGGAGTGGAAAACCGTATCTTCTGGGTTAGTGCGGTTTTCGACCAAACGCGTGTTGAAAATTTCCGGCGTGTCAGCGACAGCTGGGATCTTGTAACTTGCCGGGCCTGCAGTCATCAGCTGGCCTTTGTCGTTCCAGACCAATTCTTCCGTTGTCAGCCATCCCATGCCTTGAATAAAGCCACCTTCAACCTGACCGACATCTATCGCTGGGTTAAGTGATGCCCCCACGTCGTGGAGAATGTCAGCACGGAGCACTTTGTATTCCCCTGTTAGCGTATCAATAATCACTTCAGAGCAAGACACGCCATAAGCAAAGTAATAGAAGGGACGTCCACGGGCTTTTTCGTGATCGTAAAAGATCTTCGGTGTGCGATAAAAACCAGACGCTGCCAGTGAGATTTGGTTAAACCAGCAAAGCTCAGTGAAATCGGCAAAAGTCATCGTCTTTTTGTCGCCAACGGAAACTATGCCATTACTGAAAACCACAGCCTCTGGTGAAACATCGAAATGCGACGAGGCGAAACTCACCATGCGCTCTTTAATCATCAACGCAGCATTCTGTGCCGCTTTACCGTTAAGATCTGTTCCTGAAGAGGCCGCTGTGGGCGAAGCGTTTGGCACCTTTTCAGTATTGGTAGCGGTCACCTGAATCGTGCTGATATCAACGCTGAAGGTTTCGGCGACGATTTGGGCGACTTTGGTGTTCAAACCTTGGCCCATTTCTGTGCCACCGTGGTTCAGGCTAATACTGCCATCGGTATACACGGTCACAAGTGCGCCAGCTTGATTCAGGAAGGTCGCCGTAAAAGAGATCCCAAACTTCACAGGCGTGATGGAAATGCCTTTTTTTAGGATCGGGCTACTCGCGTTGAAATCAGCAATGGCTTTTCGTCTTGCTTGATAGTCGCACTCTGATTCCAAGTCTGTGGTCATTTCGTGGATAAAGTTATCTTCCACTTTCTGGTAGTAGTGGGTTTCATCACGGCCTTCGCCTTCTGCGCCGTAGTAGTTTACTTTTCGCACATCGAGCGGATCTTTACCGAGATGGTAAGCGATGGAGTCCATCACGTGTTCAATGGTCATCATCCCTTGAGGGCCACCGAATCCCCGATAAGCCGTGTTTGATGCGGTGTTGGTTTTCACGCAATGCCCTGTGACAGTGGCGTTGCCAAGAAAATACGCGTTGTCTGAGTGGAACATGGCGCGATCGACAATCGAGCGTGATAAATCGGGTGAATGCCCAGCATTACCAGACACCACAATATCGATTCCCTCAATCAAACCATTGTTATCAAAACCAACTTTGTACTGATTAAAGAAAGGGTGACGTTTACCTGTCATCATCATGTCTTCACGACGAGGTAGTCGGAACTTCACCGGTTGACCGGTTTGAATGGCGAAAACCGCTGCGATACAGGCAGGGCCAGCAGCTTGTGTCTCTTTACCACCAAATCCACCCCCCATTCGGCGCATATCAATCAGCACTTTGTGCATAGGAACACCAAGAACCGATGACACAAGCTTTTGCACTTCAGTCGGGTTTTGGGTGGAGCAATAGACAATCACGCCACCATCTTCGGTCGGAACGACACTAGAAACCTGCGTTTCTAAGTAGAAATGTTCTTGACCACCAATGTGTAGTGATCCTTCTAAGACGTGATCAGCGTTGGCAATGGCAGCGGCAGAATCACCACGTTTTTGAGTGTGGCTGTCAGTCACAAACAGTTCTTGTGCCAATGCTTCTTCAACATCTAGCGCGGCAGGCAAGAGTTCGTATTCAACAATGGCGGCTTCTGCTCCTTTGCGGGCGTTGTCGAGACTGTCTGCGGCAACGGCTATGACGGGTTGGCCGACATAAACGACTTTACCGTCAGCCAGCATTGGGTCGCCGGGGAGAAGAGGACCAATATCCAACTCGCCTGGTACATCTTTTGAAGTGATCACCGAACGCACACCTGGCACGTTGTAACAGGGCGTCACATCCAACTTGGTGATGTTGGCATGCGCATGGGGACTCATCAGCGCATAAACGTGGAGCTGATTGGGAAATTCGCCGCGGTCATCAATATACAGTGCTTCACCGGAAACCTGTTTCTCAGCACTTTCATGCTTCACGGATTTGCCGACACCTGTCATTAGTCCGGCTTTGGCCTGCGTGGTCATTTCTTCCATTGTCATGGAGGGGGTTGTTTTACGAGACATAGTGAATCACCCTCGTTTCAATCATTTTGCCACCAGATGAATAGTTCAACTCGGTGTACAGTCGATAAAGCAGGTTCGCTGCCGTTTCAGCGCGATATTCTTTGGTCGCTCTGAAATCAGAAATGGGAGAAAAGTCATCGGCTATCGCAGTCATGGCGGCTTGCACTGTACTTAAAGAAAGCGGTTTGCCGACTAATGCCTGTTCACACTTAACGGCCCGAGCTGGAATGGCTGCCATTCCACCAAACGCCATGCGCGCTTCTGTGACAGTGTCACCGATGAATTTCAGGCGAAATGCAGCACATACCGCCGAGATATCATCATCAAAGCGTTTGGAGATTTTGTATGCTTTGAATACTTGGTCTGGCAACGGTTTGGGTACACGAATCGTCTGAATAAACTCAGAGGTTTGCAGCGCAGTGACTTTGTAGTCTTTGAAGAAATCTTCCAGCGCGATCTCACGTGCTGTTTCTCCACGTCTAAGCGTGATTGTCGCACCTAGCGCTATTAACAACGGTGGCCCATCACCAATCGGCGAAGCATTGGCAATATTGCCGCCAATTGTGCCTTGGTTGCGGATTTGCAGAGAAGCAAAACGCTGGATCAGTGCGCCGAAATCAGGGTAGTGAGGTTCGAGCGCGCGATACACATCCGTTAACGGAACATTGGCACCGATTTCGATGTGCGTGTCAGTCTCGTTCACGGTTTTGATATCATCGACATGGCCGAGGTAAATCAGCTTATCAATGTCACGATGAAATTGCGTGACTTCCAACGCCAGATCAGTGCCACCTGCTAACAGTTTGGCATTGGGATGTGCCATCAAGGTTTTGGCAAGTTCGTCACTGTTCGTCGGGGTAAAAGCCGTCTTACCATCAGCATGGTGTTCAAGTTCGGGTTTACCCATCGCATTGAGCTTTTCGACGGTTTCTCGCTCGTAATCGGAGAACTGATCGCGGATGGGCGCTTCTTGACTGAGTGATAACGCCGCTTCAACGATAGGGCGATAACCCGTGCAACGACAAAGATTGCCAGCGAGCGCTTCATAGGTATCTTCTTTATCGGCGTTCGGTGTGTTTTTGGTGAGTGCAAACATCGACATGATAAAACCGGGGGTGCAGAAGCCGCATTGGCTGCCGTGAAAATCGACAATGGCTTTCTGTACGGGATGAAGCGCCTCTTTCGTTCGAAGATCTTCCACGGTAATAAGCTGTTTTCCGTGAAGTGCCGAAACAAAGGTGAGGCAGGAGTTCAGGCTGCGGTATTCAAGCTTGCCATCTACCACCTCACCCAACACGACGGTGCATGCACCGCAATCACCGGAACCACATCCTTCCTTGGTACCTGTCTTGCGCACATGTTCGCGAAGGTAATTCAATACAGTCAGGTTGGGAGAAATATCCTTTTCTTCCTGCAAGGTTTGATTTAAGAGAAAACGGATCACACTGCCTCCATGACGCTTTCGAATCCATTGTCTATAAACTAGTCATTTCTGACCGATGGGTCAACTTTCTGTTAACAAGTGTGATCGTGAAAATTAACAAAGGAAAATCATTATAAATCAACGGATAATTGGTCTTTTGGGTTGTTAGAATCTTAAATTGTCTTTAATTATTGTATACAATTTGTGAGTTTGATCGTCTCATAATCTCGGAAACGATAGGTGGGATTGGTTTCGTGACAACGGAAAAGGCAATGGAAGATAAGGGCAATATGTGGGGGAGGCATGATTGTCCCACTACAGAGTGAATATGTAGAATCTAGACTCAGAACTTAAGCTTTCTTTTTCAGCACGTTAGAAAAAACGGCATGAAGATCTTGAGCGTTGGTTTCATCGTGAAGGTTAAGTTTTGATTTGATGTGGTTGAGATGCGTTTTCATCAACGCCATCGCTTTCACTTTATCGCGAGCTTCAATGGCATCAAGAAGTTGTGTGTGTTCATCGTAAGAACAGTTATGTTGCTTGGTTGATTCATAAAGCGCAATGATCAAAGAACATTGGGAAACCAAACTGCGCTGGAAGCTCATCAAGGGGAGGTTGTCTGCCATCGCAGCCAGCTCAATGTGAAACTCTCCGGAAAGGCGAATGCTTCGGCCTGTGTCATTTAGCGCGATGGCTTCATGTTCTTCTGCAACCATGGCACGGCACTTTGCGATTTGCTCGCTGGTGGCATTTTCAGCCGCAAGCTCAACAATCGCGAGTTCCATAACGTCACGGGCCTTGAGTATTTGCAGTGCTTCGCTAACAGATGGTGAAGCGACAATCGAACCTCGGTTCGGGCGCGTGCTGACGACCTGCTCAACAGAAAGGCGAAGCAGTGCACGACGAATAATGGTGCGGCTTACACCAAAAATTTCACCTAGCGCTTCTTCGCTAAGCTTGGTACCTGGCGGAAGACGTTGCTCGAGGATGGCATCGAAAATATGACCGTATACGATGTCATCTTGTGTCATTTTAGGGTTCGTCGGTTTACTTTTTTTTGTGGTAGCTTTGAGAAGCCCTGTCATACAGTTATCCCTTTCACGACCCACCAAGGGTGAGCCAACTGACAAATAACGTTCTGAAAGCGAACGCAAAAAAATTGATAATTTTGACTATTGGTTTGTATAAGAATAGTTGAAGTGATTGTACAACATCAACGCAATTATTGTATTGATTGCGTTTATGTTTGCGGTGCGTGTTCTGTTCCATTCAGGAGATTGATGAGAATTTGGTGATTGCGGAGGTTCGACTGTACCCAAACAACCTCAAGATGCTTGGGTACAGTAATGATTCATTGATAGTTGTTGTTTTAGCTCCCCGCAAATGGAGGGAGCCTGAAGGGTTTTGTTTGTGCGTCGATTAATTGCGCACTATTAACTACGCATTGAGAGCCGTATCTGTGTTCAATTTAGCTGCGATAATCCCTGCAATCGCAACCGCTTCGTCGGTGTCAGAAATGTCGCCAGAAACCCCTACCGCACCCAGTAGCTCGGCGTGTTCATCACGAATGAGAACCCCGCCAGCAACAGGCACCAAATTGCCCTGAGCAAGCGTGGAAATCGACGAGATAAAATTTGGCCTTGCTTGCGCATCATCAGCAATCTTTCTTGATGAGCAACCCAGTGCTAAGGCTCCCCACGCTTTGCCGATGGCAATTTCTGGGCGCATCATACTGGAACCATCTTGCCGCTGAAGCGAGATTAACGCGCCGCCTTTGTCCAATATGGCAACAGTGAGCGGGGCCGTTTTTCGGTTTTGTGCCGCAAGAAATACTTGAGTGGTAATTTCCAGTGCTTTTATCATCGTCAGATTTTCCATTGGAAGTCTCCTAGACTTTGTGGGCGGCTACGGGTTAAGCAAGCCGCCAATGCTTGTTATTCGAGTTTTGCGTAGCAAGGAATCGTCAGAAAGTCGGCAAAATGGTTGTCGGTCGAAAGCGTGAAAAACAGATCAGACGCTTGATCGAATTTCCTGCTGTTGGGGTCATCTGAAGATGCTTTCATTTCAGCCACTTCTTGATCCAACCATTCTCTAAACATCTCAGTGGTAAAAGTGCGCCCGTCATCTAACGACACGTTGTGTTTCAACCATTGCCAAATATTTGCGCGAGAAATTTCTGCGGTGGCGGCATCTTCCATCATTCCATAAATAGGCACACAGCCGACGCCGCGAAGCCACGATTCCATGTAAAGCACCGCGATTCGGATGTTTTTTCTTACCCCTTGCTCGTCTTTCGGCCCTCGGCTTGGGCGAAGTAATGCTTCTCTACTGAATGTGCCGTCAGGAATGAAGTGACGTTGATTAGTAGAGCCATCGAGGTATTGATCAAACACTTCGCGTGCCAGAGAAACCAAATGCGGGTGTGCAACCCAAGTGCCGTCATGGCCGTTGGTGGCCTCTCGGCGTTTGTCATCGACAACCTTCTTAGTCACGCGATCCATTTCTTCGGGATCTTTGGAAGGAATAAACGCCGACATACCGCCAATAGCCAGTGCCCCGCGACGATGACAGGTCTGGATCAAACGCTTGCTGTATGCCTCAAGGAACGGCTGATCCATGCCAATGGCATGACGATCGGGCAGGATACGGTCAGTATGGTTTTTTAGTGTTTTGATGTAGCTGAAAATGTAATCCCAACGGCCACAGTTCATACCGACGATGTGCTTGCGCATGACATACAGAATCTCTTCCATCTGGAATACGGCTGGCAGTGTTTCTAATAAAACCGTTGCTTTAATGGTGCCGCTATCTGCGTTGAAATATTGCTCCGTAAAATCAAATACGGATTCCCACCATGCGGCTTCTTCCATTGATTCGAGTTTCGGCAGGTAGTAATACACGCCTTGTCCTGTGTTTTTTCTGCTCTGGTGGTTATGGAAAAAGTACAGGCCAAAATCCATCAAACTAGCAGGCATCGCCTTGCCATCAAACAGAATGTGCGCCTCTTCTAAGTGCAAACCACGAGGGCGATGGATCAAGGTGGCAGGGTTGTCTATCAGTTGATAGTGCTTACCGTTTTTGGGTTCGGTGAACGCAATCGTGCCAGCATTCGCATCGCGCATGTTGATTTGGCCATTGACCATATTCTCCCATGTCGGCGACGTTGCATCTTCAAAGCAGCACATGAAAACATTGGCCCCAGAGTTGAGGGCATTAATCACCATCTTTCGGTCGATCGGGCCTGTGATCTCAACGCGACGGTCGAGCAGGGCATCAGGCACTGCGTCCACTCTCCAATTCGGGTCATCACGAATTGGCTGCGTATCGGCACGAAAATCTGGCAGTGATCCGCTGTCAAATTCAGCCTGTTTCGCTATTCGTGTATCGAGCAGTGTTTGCCGATCACCCGCAAAATTCACACACAGGGCTTCCAAAAATGCTAATGCCTTTGTATCGAGTATCGCTTTAGCCTCTTCGCTAAAAAGCGAACCAATGACCTCTAGCCTTGATGCAGCGGCGTTGGGTTGATCAATTTGGCGTTGTTTTTGCTGATGTTCTGGATTGTTCTGAATGTCATGCATCGGTAAGGTCCTTTATTGAATGTATACAATTTTTCTAATTATGGTGTTTTATTATTTGTTTTATAGTGAACAATAAAAACACAATGTTAATGCGATGTGAATAGTGATTTCTTCTAATCTCTGATATTTCGTAAGTTGTCAGACCACTCCCTCCATGCCAAGCCTGATGCCGTTGAAGGTTACTCACCGTCGTTCTCTTGTTGGGAAAATGTTAAAAATCCCTTGCGGTTAAAATTTATTCGATCTAAAAATACAATTAAGCTTTAAATTGTATACAAAAGGAGTTTTGCATGGCAAAGATGAGAGCGATTGATGCAGCCATAGAAGTGTTAAAGCGTGAAGGGGTGGTGAAAGCATTTGGTGTTCCGGGGGCTGCCATCAACCCTTTTTATTCAGCATTGAAGAAAGTGGGAGGGATAGACCATATTCTCGCTCGTCATGTTGAAGGCGCATCGCACATGGCTGAGGGCTACACGCGAGCAAATGCAGGAAATATCGGCGTTTGTATTGGCACATCTGGCCCAGCAGGCACCGATATGATCACGGGGCTTTATTCTGCGCAGGCTGATTCCATACCCATCTTATGTATTACAGGGCAGGCACCAAGAGCGCGTCTTCATAAAGAAGATTTTCAAGCGGTAGACATAGAATCGATCGCGCGTCCTGTCACCAAATGGTGCTCAACCGTGATGGAGCCAGCACAAGTCCCTCGGGCGATTCAGCATGCTTTTCAGGTGATGCGTTCTGGTCGTCCTGGTCCTGTGTTGATAGACCTGCCTTTGGATGTTCAGCTGGCTGAGATCGAATTCGATATTGATAGCTATGAGCCTCTTGACCCCTACAAACCTGCGATGACACGCCATCAAGCGGAAATGGCGTTGAAAATGCTCAATGAAGCAGAGCGGCCATTAATTGTGTCAGGCGGCGGTGTGATTAATGCCAATGCGTCTGAGCTGTTGCAAGCGTTCGCTGAAATTCTCGGCGTACCGGTTATTCCTACTTTAATGGGATGGGGAAGTATCGCGGATGATCATGAACTGATGGCGGGCATGGTGGGGCTTCAAACGTCTCACCGCTACGGCAATGCATCCATGTTGGCGTCTGATTTGGTGTTTGGCGTTGGCAATCGTTGGGCTAATCGCCATACGGGATCGGTTGATGTTTATACCGAAGGCAGAAAATTTGTTCACATCGACATTGAACCGACGCAAATTGGCCGTGTTTTCTGTCCGGATCTCGGCATCGTGTCAGATGCATTTTTAGCCCTGTCGCAACTCGTTGAGGTCGCCAAAGAATGGAAATCTCAAGGTCGCCTGAAAGATCACAGCGCTTGGGTGAGTGATTGTCAGCGGCGTAAAGCCACTATGCTGCGTAAAACCCATTACACCGAACAGCCAGTCAAACCCATGCGTGTTTACGAAGAAATGAACCGCGTATTTGACCGTGAGACTTGCTACGTCAGCACCATTGGTCTTTCACAAATTGCCGCCGCGCAGTTCCTGCATGTTTATAAACCGCGCCACTGGATTAACTGTGGTCAGGCTGGGCCTTTAGGTTGGACAGTGCCTGCGGCCTTAGGCGTTCGCGCTGCCGACCCCGAGCGTCAAATTGTGGCGATTTCAGGCGATTACGATTTTCAGTTCATGATCGAAGAGTTAGCTGTCGGTGCACAGTTCAAGCTTCCCTATATTCATGTGCTGGTGAATAACTCCTACCTTGGTTTAATCCGTCAGGCGCAGCGTCAATTCGATATTGATTACTGCGTACAACTGGCCTTCGAAAATCAGAATTCGCCAGAATTGGCCGATTATGGTGTCGATCATGTTGCTGTCGTAGAGGGCTTGGGCTGTAAGGCGATAAGAGTCAGAGACCCTGATCTGATTGCGCCTGCACTAGAACAAGCGAAAGCACTAATGGCAAAACACAGCGTTCCCGTTGTGGTGGAAATCATTCTGGAGAAGGTCACCAACATTTCCATGGGCGCTGAAATCGATGCCGTGAATGAATTCGAATCGCTGGCGGAATCCATAGCTGACGCTCCCACCGCTTTGGCGGCGCAAGACAGATAAGTGTTAGCACAGCGCAAATACAACATCAAGAAGCAAGAACAAAGAACACAGAGATAAGGAGATTGATATGCCAAAGCTTGCTGCCAATTTATCCATGCTATTTAACGAACTGCCATTTATTGAGCGCTTCAGTGCCGCGGCCGAGTTCGGATTCAAAGGCGTGGAGTACTTGTTTCCCTATGCGTTTAACGCAAAGGAACTGAAAGCAGAACTTGATCGAAACCAACTGAGACAAGTGCTGTTCAACCTCCCATCGGGTGATTGGGACAATGGCGACCGAGGTATTGCTGCAGACCCATCGCGAGTCGATGAGTTTCGCGCAGGCGTTGCCACCGCGATTGAATACGCCAAGGTACTTGAATGCGACCAAGTAAACTGTCTGGCAGGCATTGTGCCCAAAGGCGTCACTCAAGAAGACGCAGAAACGACCCTGATTGAGAACCTGATATTTGCCAATGAACAGTTGGAAAACGCAGGAATAAGGCTAGTGATTGAAGCCATCAACACCCGTGACATTCCGGGCTTTGCGCTCACCAATACCCAACAGGCGTTGAAGATTTGTGATGCGGTGGGCAGTGACAACATTTCACTGCAATACGACATCTACCACATGCAGATTATGGAAGGCGATATCGCCCAAACGATGGCCTCCTCACTCAATCGCATTGGTCATATTCAAATCGCGGATAACCCAGGTCGACATGAGCCAGGAACGGGCGAACTGAATTATCACTTCCTGTTTAATCATATCGACAGCATTGGCTACCAAGGTTGGGTGGGCTGCGAGTACAAACCAGCCACCACAACCCACGAAGGGCTGAAATGGTTAGCGGACTACCAACAGAATAAGGAGTCATAGCATGACGACAATCGCGTTTATCGGCACGGGCATCATGGGCAAACCCATGGCAGAGAATCTGCAAAAGGCAGGTTATCAACTTCATCTTTCTGAACGTCGCTCTTCAGCACCAACCAGCTTGAAAGAAGGAGGCGCTATAACCTTCGCCACCCATCGAGAAGCCGTTCAGGATGCAGATTTTATCATCATTATGGTGCCTGATACACCGCAGGTTGATGAGGTACTGTTCGGCGCAGAAGGGATTGAGCCCGCGTTAGATGCATCGAAAACCGTGATCGACATGAGCTCAATTTCACCGCTAGAAACCAAGCAGTTTGCTGCGCGCGTAAAAGAAAGCGGCGCAGCGTATTTAGATGCGCCCGTGTCTGGCGGTGAAGTGGGAGCCATCAATGCCACACTGACCATCATGGTGGGTGGCGCTGAAACTGATTTTGAGAAAGCATTGCCTTTGTTTGGGGCCATGGGTCAAAACATCAATTTGGTGGGTGACTGCGGCGCAGGGCAAGTGTGCAAAGTCGCAAACCAAATCATTGTCGCGCTGAACATAGAAGCGGTGTCGGAAGCGTTGGTATTTGCCTCTAAAGCGGGCGCTGATCCGGCGCGTATTCGCAACGCCTTGCTGGGCGGTTTTGCCAATTCCAAAGTGCTGGAAGTACACGGAGAGCGCATGGTGAAGGGCACCTTCGACCCCGGTTTTAGAATTCGCCTGCACCAGAAAGATTTGAATCTGGCTTTAACGGGGGCCAAGACACTGGGTGTCGCATTGCCCAATACGCAATCAGCCCAAGATCTCTTTGGCTTGTGCGCAGAACAAGGCGGTCAGGATTGGGATCACTCCGCACTGATTAAAGCCATTGAATCCCTTTCAAACCACAATATTCGCGGTGAGTAGCATGGTTTAAGCTTTACCGAGTTTTGTTTTAGATATCATATCGGTCCTTTGATATTTGCCCGCTTCTTTCACGACGGGCTTTTTTTTGTTTCATTTATCGTGAATTCCACCAGTGCGACTGGATGATTTGCCGTTGATTCATTAGAGTTGAGCTAAGCACTTAATGAATCCATGGACGGGTAATGTCACGCATCAGGGCGAAAAATCAGGAAAAGATCATCGACGTTGCCAGCCAACTGTTTGCTGAAAAAGGTTATGCTGCCACGACAACCGCCGAAATTGCCCAACGCGCTGAAATCCCCAAGCCCAACCTCTATTACTACTTCAACACCAAAGATAACCTCTACCGCGCGGTATTGGAGAGCGTCACCTTGCCGTTGCTCGAAGCCTCATTGCCGATTGAGCAACTGGATGACCCAAGAGAAGCGCTGACCCAATACATTCGCACCAAACTTCGAATTTCTCGTGACCACGCCTCCGCATCAAAAACCTTTGCTGCCGAAGTCATGGCCGGTGCGCCGCATTTGCCGAGAGACATTGCAGAAGCCTTGATCGATCAATCCAAAATGATCCTCAACAAGTTTGAATATTGGATTACCCAAGGCTGGATGGACCCTGTTCCCGCCAAGCATCTGATGTTTATGCTTTGGTCTTCCACCCAAACCTACGCTGACTTCAACTGGCAGATTTGCCAAGTCTCCGGACAATATGAACTCGACGACGAAGACTTCGAACAAGCCGCAGAGTTTTTGGTCAATCTGGTATTGAAAGGGTGTGGGGTTAGGCATGCCGATTGATGGCTGGTTTTCCTTTAACTCCCTGAAATAGTTGCAAAGATAGTCTTGCTTCACAACCTCCTTAATTTGTTGATTAAAAACTCAGCACCCGCGCTTAACTGCGACGTAAATCATGCCGTGATTTATGCACTTTGTGGTATTTTTGGGCTGGTAAAGTAGGCAGTGATGTTGGGCAGTTTGGGGTGTTGCTGTGGGGCGAGGTGGTTGTGTTTTGAATGCGTCGGTTTGGGGTGTATATTCGTAAAAATCAACCACTGGTTAGATGCACAGTGGTTGAGCGCGAGGTGTATAATATCGAAGCAGGCCGTTTTGGGGTATTTCTCCATGAACATATTTTGAAATGTGGTTAAAACTATTAAAAATTAGTATGTTACAAGAATTCACCTTTTAACGTACTGTTGTTATCGGACAAAATGGGGTGTTTAAACGCCCCATTTTGGGGTCTAATATAATGTTAGCTGCCTGTTCTTTCTTGATGTACTTGGTACGAAGTTTGGTAGCTAAACCTGCTTTTCATAGCGGCGTTGTTTCCTAAATCATTGAACTAATCCCAATAGCCGCGATCAGATCATCAGGACCTCAAACAGGTAGATGATGATGGGCAAATCCAAGCACAAGATCAGCAACTGGAAAGAATACAACCAAGCCCTGAAAAATCGTGGCTCGGTCACCTTTTGGATTGATGCTGCTGCCATCAAATCTTGGCGCTGCAATAAACACCATGGGAAGCGCGGTCGGGGTTTTCAATTCAGTGATGCATCGATCGAGACGGCATTGATGATCAAAGGAGTTTTCAAGCTCCCTTTGCGAGCACTCGAAGGATTCATTAACTCGCTGTTTGTGCTCATGGATGTTCCACTGACGTCTCCTTCTTATAGCTGTATTAGCAAGCGAGCAAAGACCGTCGAAGTTCACTATCGTTCTCCAAGCCGTGGGTTTTATCGCTCATGTCGTCATCGATGCCACTGGTCTAAAAGTGTATGGGGAAGGTGAATGGAAAATGCGTAAGCATGGTAAAGAAAAACGCCGAGTATGGCGTAAGTTGCACCTCGCTATTGATGCCGCTACGCACGAGACCATTGCTGCTGAAGTGAGCTTGGATAGTGTTGGTGATAATGAAGTCTTACCGACGTTGTTGAATCCGCTTCGTCGAAAGGTTCAACAAGTGAGCGCTGACGGTGCTTATGATACTAAAGCGTGCCATCGTGTATTGAAAAATAAGGGGATAACACCCACCATTCCTCCGAGAAGTAACGCAGGTTTTTGGGAGGAAGGGCATCCTCGAAACATAGCTGTAAGCGCCTTAAAATCGGGTGATCTCGCCACGTGGAAACAAGAAAGTGGTTATCACAAACGGTCATTGTCAGAAACGGCGATGTACCGCTATAAGCAGTTACTCAGTCCAAAATTGACGTTAAGAGATTACAACGCACAAGTCGGAGAAGCGTTAGCGAACGTCAAGGCAATGAACAAAGTCATAAGACTCGGTATGCCTGTTAGAAAACCAACTGGTTAGGCCGTTAAAATCAAATAGGATCAATTCGTTAGCTTAACGATTTGATCAACAAGGCCTTTCATAGCAGGTGGTTTAAATGGGTCTGACTTTACATTTCAAATTGTCTGTTGGTTAAAGTGTTTGTTTTATCGGTTGAAGCGCAAAATTCAAATCAAAGGGCTTTTTCTTGGTGGTTAACTCAAGTCATTTGGTTTGTGTTTAAGTCATTCTTCTTGTTCAAAAGGGTGGTTGGCGGCAAGCCGCGCACAATCGAATCTTGCGCTAACAAGGCTATCAACAGGACGCAATTTCGGTTCGGTGTTTTTAAAAGCATCGTGAATACAATGGTTTAAGCGGTTTTTGGCGGTTTGATATGCGCCTGTTATCGCGACGTTATAAGCTTAAAAGAGGATTTAGGTTGAACAATTATTTTGAAAGCCCTTTTGTGGGTAAGTCACTGAAAGAACAGGTGACCAATCCTAATATTATTGTGGGTGAGCATAGTTACTATTCTGGCTATTATCATAATCATAGCTTTGATGATTGTGCTCGTTATTTATTGGCTGATAGAACGGATATTGATAAATTAATTATTGGTAGTTATTGCTCAATTGGTTCGGGTGCTGTTTTTATGATGGCAGGCAATCAAGGACATCAAAATAATTGGGTCAGTACGTTTCCGTTTTTCTATCAAGAGAATGAAAATTTCTCGGACGCTAAAGATGGTTTTGAACGTTCAGGGGACACGGTAATTGGTAATGATGTTTGGATTGGCACTGAAGCAATGATTATGAGCGGTGTAAAAGTCGGTGATGGTGCAATTATCGCAAGTCGAGCTGTCGTAACTAAAGATGTCGCGCCTTATTCAATTGTTGGCTCAAATCCAGCTAAACATATTCGTTATCGTTTCACTGAAATTGAGATTGCTCAGTTGTTAGAAATGAAATGGTGGCAATGGAGCGATGACCAAATCAAGGGCGCAATGAGTTTAATGTGTTCGTCAGACATCAGTGGTCTTTATAGTTATTGGCAAAATCAGAATCGCTTATAACAAATGCATCAACACGATTTGCTACACTCGGCGTTGTCAGTTTGCCTTTGGTTTCAGTGATTAAGGTAGTAAAATTCAGCTAAGTCTGTATCGTAGCAAACGTGTTATGCAGGCGTTATACGCTGTAATTTTACTTACATGTAAGCAGCGACTTTGAGCGCCAAACCACAGTAGTTTTCTCAACTAAAAAGCGGTTTGGTTTTGGATCGCCGCTCATCATTGAAAGTGTTGCAAACAAGCCATCAATGGCCAGAAAAGACCAAGCATCCCAAGGGCTGCTTGCAAAGGCAAAAGGCGAGGTTCGGCTATTCAAACAGATTGGGTGGCTGCTTTATAACAAAGGTTTTCAAGGCGGACGCAAAACGCACCCGCAATTTTTGTTAAATCAACTTATGGCGTTTAAGATGGCTTTTTTGCATGAAGCTAATGTTTTTCGCCCCTTAAAACGACGTTAGCATTACTTGGCAGAACGGATAGTAGGGATATGATACGGAGCTGTTTTCTCGTTCTAGTGTTACTTTTAGTTGGTTGTCAGAGTAATTCAGCCGCTTCACAGCAACACTACGTTTTACTTACATTCGATATTGATGAAAGTGGCTCGCCCGAAAATATTCAAGTCATTGAATCAATTCCAGATTCAAGGCATGACGTTTTAGCAATTGAAGCATTGCGTAAATGGAAATATTCGCCTTATATAGTCAACGGACTTCCATCAAAAAGGTTAGGTCAGCGAGTTAAGTTAGAATTTAATACTGCGGAAAAGTAAAGCTAACAAGCAAATAAACAGGGACGTTTACTCGTGGCGCAATTTTCATAGAAACACCGTGATTTAGGTGTTTCAATCAGTTTGTGTTAGTAAACGCCCGTTATTCGAACGTTAGGCTAAAGGATGTAAATGAGTATATCTGAAATGATTTCTATCGCAGCCATAGTGGTGGCGTTTGTTACGTTTGTTGCTACAAATGTATGGAATAGCAAAAACCATAGGAAAGATATCAAAAAAGACACTATTTTGAGCATTTCTGGCGCTTTGAATCGACAAACTCAATTAGTAGTGAAAATGGCTGACCCGAGCATGGATCAGACTGAAATCAATCGAGTGCTATCCGAAAACGAATACATATTTGGCCAAATGTACACTGCGGTCAGTGCAGAAACGTCCAGTGCAGTTCTTTGCTACTTAGCTGATTTAGCAGAGACTTTTTACGAATTAGGTTTGAAAAGACACTCTTCAAACTTAGATCAACAAAGCACATTCCTATTTGCTATCCAAAAACATTCCGATCATATGAAGCAATTGCCTACAGTTATCGTCGTACTAAAACAAGAGCTTGGAATTAAAGGTGGCGTATCGGAGTTAGTGCTGAATAAAGGGGACAGGCACATTTAGAAAGGCATAGATTTGTCAGTTTCATGGCTTTGTGCTTTTAGGCTCAAAGGCAATGCTCAAAGATGAATGGTTAACTGTTGAACGATATTATCTCTGTATCGTTTAATAGATAGCCACTTTACTGCTAATGACAAAAGCCCGCGCCTCTCTCATCAGTGTCGACGCCACCCCTTATTATCACTGCGTTTCGCGCTGTGTTCGCCGCTCTTTTCTCTGCGGCTACGACGAACAAGCACAACAATCCTACGAACATCGCAGAGGCTGGATTGAAAAACGGTTGTTAGCGTTGGCAAATGCATTCTGTGTCGATGTTTGTGCTTACGCCATTATGAGCAATCATTACCATGTGGTTCTTCATATCAATACGGAAAAAGCCAACGAGCTGACGCAAGGTGATGTTGTTGAGCGCTGGTTGGCGTTTCATCAAGGGTCTTCACTTATCCAGCGTTTTATTCAAGGTGATAAACTGTCAGAGGCAGAAGCTGAACTATGCAGCGAGATCATTGAAGTATGGCGGGAGAGGCTTACTTCGATTAGCTGGTTCATGCGGTTGCTCAATCAACATATCGCGTCAGAGGCCAATAAAGAAGACAAATGCACAGGCCACTTCTGGGAAGGACGGTTTAAAAGTCAGGCGCTGTTAGATGAAAAAGCCTTAGCGGCAGCGATGGCTTATGTGGATTTGAACCCAGTACGCGCCGCGATCGCAGACACGCCGGAAACGTCTGACTTCACGAGTGTGAAAGCGCGAATTGAAGCGATAGAGACTGATAAACCTGGCGCTGTAGGGTTGCTGCCTTTTGCGGGAAACCCCAGAGAAAATATGCCTGATGGTATACCTTTTCGCTTGATGGATTATTTAGAGTTGGTTGATTGGACGGGGCGTCAATGCCGAGAGGATAAGCGCGGTCATATTGATGATCATGAACCTGAGATACTCAACCGCCTAGGGTTTGATTCCGCTGAATGGCTTAGTACCTACGCGCAAGTTGAAAAGGGAACCTTGATTGGCTCTGAATCATCCATCAAAACAGCGCTGCCCTTGCTTGGACGAAAACGACTTTGCGGGTTTCGCATCGCTGCTAGCTAGCATCGGCAACACTTCCTGCAAGCACTAATAATCACCACATTGGTGATTTTCGCATACCTGTTATATGTCGATCTCCTTTGAAATCTAGTTTGAACCTCTTTTATCCAGTTTCAAAAGCTTGCTACTAGCCAATAGTAGGAAGGCATATGAAATGTATTTTCCATTTTTTAATAATGACTGTCCCAACAAAGAGTAGGAAGGCATATGAAATGTATTTTCCATTTTTTAATAATGACTGTCCCAACAAAGAAAAAACAGTCGCTAGTACCAACAAAGATCATTCTCATATTTTCACTCGCTTTTATAAGACGGCTGTAAGGGTGAGGGGATTGAATGTGTTTATTGGATGTTTTGGCTGGGTGTTAGCCTTTCTTTTACTTGTGTTTTTCTACGCTATCAACTCTACTTCACCTCAGGCTGGTGATTCGCGCCAATTCTCTATTCTATAAATTTAGCGCGTGGGGTAGGAACGGTTTTTAAACACCGAAACCATGGCTAACAGCAGGAAAAAGCATGACCGTAAAAGATTTGTTTTTGGCGCTGTTCGTTGTTGTCGTTTGGGGAGTCAACTTCGTCGTAATTAAAGTCGGGGTGAGCGAAGTACCGCCGTTTCTATTGGGCGCTTTGCGTTTTAGCTTGGTGGCGATACCCGCGATTTTCTTTGTTAAACGGCCAAATGTACCGCTGCGCTGGTTGTTGTGTTACGGGCTAACCATCAGCTTCGGTCAGTTTGCGTTCTTGTTCTTTGCTATTAAGAGCGGAATGCCTGCGGGTATTGCTTCTTTGGTGCTTCAAGCGCAGGCGTTCTTTACTATTTTACTCGGTGCGTTGTTCTTGTCCGAGCGCCTTAAATGGCATCATATCGTCGGGATTATTGTCGCCTCGACCGGTATGTATTTTCTCGCAGGCACAGAGGGCAGCAGCGACGTTGCTGTCGGCCTGTCGTTTACCACGATGTTGCTGACTCTTGCCGGCGCTTTTTGCTGGAGTTTGGGTAACATTTCAAACAAAGTGATCATGCGTGATAACAAGGTTCCTGTGCTGTCGTTGGTGGTATGGAGCGCTTTAATTCCAGTATTGCCTTTCCTTGTATTCTCTTGGTTTTTTGAAGGCAAAGAGGCCATTGTATATAGCCTGCAAAATATCCGGTTCCAGTCTGTTTTCTCTATCTTCTATCTGGCCTTTGTCGCCACGATAATGGGGTATGGTATTTGGGGTTATTTGCTGGGCCGTTATGAAACGTGGCGTGTCGCACCGCTTTCATTGTTGGTGCCAGTGGTGGGGATGATCAGTGCTGCCGTGTTGCTGGGAGAAACCTTGAACGCGCAACAGGTTTTTGGTGCTGTTGTGGTGATTGTCGGCTTGTTGCTGACGGTGTTTGGCGGCTCACTCAAGCGGTTACAACGGGGCTAAAGGAGATGAGGGGATCAAACACCCCAGATAGGCATATATTTGTCAATTTCACTGTTTAAACGAAGCGTCGATAAACCGAATCCCTCGATCAATTTGTTCTCCAACTTTGTCGATGTGTCCGCCCTCAAAGACATGATGGGTGATGGGAATCTCTAACTCTTCAAACGTTGCGATCATCTTCTTGAAGTTTTCTAGAATCGGTTCGCCTGCTGCTTCGCCCTCATCTGAGCCGATCTCGGCATAGATAGGTAATTCGTCTTGCGCGTTTATATCGCGGTCGCCAATGGCTGTGTATTTACCCTGCTTATTGATGAAAGGCGCACGTTTTTTAGCAATGGCTGAAAGGTGAAATTGTTCCAGTGCTCGCATCGCTGCGTCCATGTCGCGAATGATGTAAGAGGGAGGATTACTCCTGTCCGGTGCAATGGCACGAAGAATGGCAAGATAGGCATAGAAAAACCACTCACACTCTTCGCCTTTGGTGAAAGCTTCTACCTGATTTTTGAAAAACTCAGCATGTTGTTGGTAGCGATGCTCGCGCATTATCATTCCACCAGGGCTTAATGCCGCACATGCTTGATATAACTCTGGATGAAGCATTGTTGCGTAGAGTGCGCCAAATCCCCCCATTGAATGTCCACAAATGCCTCGTTTCCCCTTTTTGGCACGGTAGCGGCTTTCAGTTTCATTAATCATGTCTTGCGTCAGATAATCAAAGAAATTGCCAGAAATGGGAGAGTTGAGATACCAAGCGCCTTTGATAGACGATCTGCCATCCACGGCGACAACGACCATGTCTTCGATTTTTCCGCGTTCGCCCAAATTATTCATGATGTGTCTAATGCCCGGATTGGTTGCGGTTTGGTCAAACCAACGCTCTGGATGGCTGTCCATGCCATGAAGCATGTAGACAATAGGATACTCGCGCTTTGGACTCTCGGCGTATGACGGGGGAAGGTATACGACGATATGGCGTTCAGCATCTTCGTTTGCAATGTTGCTTTTCAACGAGGCGGCCACAAATGAAAATCGCTCTACCACGCCTTGATAGTTTGTCGTGTTGTTGCTGATAAGAGCGGGATCGCGATTCATTGTGTCGTCCTCAATGGGCTGAAATTACCTCATTTGAGCACAGCGCTTGCAGATATCGAGCATTGGATAATATTGATGCGACTCAGGTAGCACCGAGCTAAATGTTTGTGGCTACGCCATGATGAATAATCATGACCATGGGTGTGTCGTTTACGTTGTGTTCAGAAAGCACAGGTAGTCTGAAGGTAGACAAAATAATGAAAGGAAGTGCTAATGATCAATTCACTGGGAGCCGTTGCAGCGGGAGCGATGTTGTTTGCTGGAGCAACAACAGAATGGGTCAATACGGAAAGCACCTCTGCGTTTAGCTCTAAGGTGGCGTATGAGGCGATATCTCCGTCCTCTTATCCTTCCAGTCATTTGAATTTTCATGCCGATACCGAAAGCTAGATTGGTCTGTCATGCAAGGGGGAGAGCACGCGTGTGTATTTTGGCTTAACCAATATGCCAAAAATGTTAATGCATGATGATCCCTTGATTGCGAAGGTAAGATTTAACGATGACGTTAGAGAGATCTCGATTAGTCAGCCTTCAAGCCAACATTATTTGAACCCGACAGCGAGCGATCAGGCTTATCTGTTGGAAGGCATTCAATCTTCCGATACTTTGTCCCTTGAACTTACTTGGTCAAATATCGGCAGTGTTCAGTTTGACTATAGTTTGGATGGTGCAAAATCATCGATATCGACGATGAAAGCGCAGTGTAAAGAGGCGTAAAACATGATGCTGAGGTAGGGCGGTTATCTCTAACGATGAGGTTGTCAGCGGTCAGAAAATCCCCTTTTGGGGATTTTTCACTTGTTTTCAAAGTCTCTAAGCACACGCCAATGATTTCAGGTTCATCGTGTTAATAAACAATCTTGGGTCGGCAAGCTTGTTCAGCATGGCGAGGGTAGGTAGACAGTCATCATCAATGTAATCGATATAATCTGCCGCTGAATCAAAAATCAAGATATCCCACGCCAAACGATCTAACCCGTATAGGCCGCGATGGATCATATCGGCGGAGAAGACCAACAGATCACCCGCAGCCAGTGGAATTTTGATCCCACCCGAGATCTCGTCATTGCTTACCTTACCGTTTTCTTCTTGGCGAACATTGTGTTCTTCTTCGCTGTCCCAACGTTTGTGTGTACCGGGAATGATCTCCATGCCGGGTTCGTCAAACAGTGGAACCCGCAGGTGCGTGACTTGAGTGTCCTTTATGATTCGTTTTTGGTCTTCAAGGTCATAGTCATACTGACAGTCGCGGTGCCAGAAGTCTTTTTGTTCCGGATTCACTGGGTTGAAGAACAATTGCGTGTTCATGAACACAGGGTTTTCCGGTATAACCGCATTGACCACATTCATGATTTTCTTGGAGCTGATGAACTCAAAAAGTTGGGTTCTGTCTTCATCGGGCAGATATTCACTGCCAGTGATCAAAGACGAGTTAAATGCTTCTTCTCGATAGAATCTTCTGTTGTCGTCTTTCCACAGTTCGTGGAATTTGAGGATGACTTTTCTTAGTGAAGCAATTTGAGCTTCATCGAAATAATTTCTGAGAACAAAGTAACCGTGTTCATCGTAACGGTTACTTAATTGTTGGCTGTTTTCTAACACTGACTACCTTCACACTTACTGTGCCGTAACTGACCACGGCGATCTTGGGCGCATGATGCCAGAGAGGGCGCTTTCTACCAAGTGAAATGCTGCACGTAGTGGCGTGTTTTCATTGCCACGTTTTAAGGTGACTAACGTTTTATTCTAATCACCAGATGATTCGAATAAGGCGGTTTATCAAATCATCATGTGATTTGAAGCTACTCAGAAAACCACACTCATCGTTTTAACTGTTGTGCCTTTTCCGCCAATCTCCGCGCTGCGGCGCGATGCTTCACCATCAACTCTTGTGTATCGACACCAATGAGTGCTCCGTCTTTCACGCGCCATTCTCCATTCACCATGACTCTGTCTGCACGGTGGGCGCCACACAACACGAGAGCGGCAAGTGGATCGTGACTGCCGGAGAATTGGATTTCATCGAGTTTGAACATCGCGATGTCTGCCAGCATGCCTTTGGACAGAGTCCCGATGTCACTGCGGCCAATGTTTTTTGCAGAGCCTTGGGTTGCCCAACGGAAAGCATCGAGATGACTAACCTTGGCGGACCCGTATCGTAGGCGCTGAATATAGGTCGCCATTCGAAGTTCATTAACGAGGTTTGAACCGTCATTGGAGGCGGAACCATCCACACCAAGCCCAACCGAAGCGCCCGCTGCTTCGAGTTCCAAATTCCGACAAATACCCGAAGCCAGCATCATGTTTGAGCTCGGGCAATGGCAAATGCCAATACCGGCCTGACCCAATCGTTTGATCTCTTCATCATTAAAGTGAATACCGTGTGCGAGCCATGTTCGGTTGTGAAGCCAGCCGACATCTTCGAGGTAATCGACAGGTCGCAGCCCGAATTTTTCTAAACAAAAGGCTTCTTCGTCGATGGTTTCGCAAAGGTGGGTGTGAAGCATGACATCGTGTTGTTTGGCGACGCGTGCGGTTTCTTTCATCAATTCTGTGGTGACTGAAAATGGCGAGCAAGGAGCAAGAGCAATGTGTGTCATTCCACCCAATTCAGGTTGATGGTAATCGCGGATCAAACGTAGGCTGTCATCAATAATGGCTTGCTCGGTTTGAATGGTGTGCCTTGGTGGTAGGCCACCTTGATCTTCACCAAGGCTCATTGATCCACGCGTAAGCACGGTGCGCAATCCCAGTTTTCGCGTGGCTTCAACTTGAATGTCGATGGCGTGTTCGAGGCCTACTGGTATCAAGTAATGGTGATCGGACGCGGTTGTACACCCTGAAAGTAACAGCTCTGCTGACGCGAGTTCTGTGCCTAAACGCATCATGTCTTCATCAAGCCCTGCCCACACTGGGTACAAGGCTTTGAGCCAATGAAACAGCTCTTTGTCCAGTGCATCGGGATAGGCGCGAGTCAGGGTTTGGTAGAAGTGGTGATGCGCATTGATCAAGCCGGGTAACACGACATGTTCTGAGGCATCCACAATCTGATCGACATTGACGGATGGTAGGGCGTTCTGCGCGACCAGTTCAACGATAGTATTACCTTCAATCACCACACCACCGGACGCGTCTTCGTTAGTGGCTGTCCAAATTGCGAGGGGAGATTTAAGCCAGATTGTCGCCATATGAGAAGATCCTTTGTCGGTGAAGTCAATGTGATTGAGAACAGAGTCTTTGAAGAAAATCGCCCCGAATGAACGGGGCGATAGCGTGCTAGGTGAGGATTAGGGTGTCGGTTTGGAATCCTCATCGAGTGACGCGTCTTTTTGCGCGGCAGCGCGAACCATCACTGGGTCGGCAGTGTCTTCGTTCAATGGCTGAGTGTGTTCGCTGTTCATTTCTTCCTCTTCGGCTTCACGCTCAGCGGTCACATCTTCTTTCGACTTTGGTAAAACAAGATTCAACATCACGGCGACAATCGTGCCTGTGGTGATACCGGAGTGAAGAAGCTGCGCAATATCGTGATGTAAATGCTGGAGTAACGAAGGTTTAATGGTGACGGCTAAACCTGCTGCTAGCGATACGCAAATCACCAAGGCGTTACGACGCGTATCGGCGGCTTTCACCAGCATGCGGATACCCGCGTAAGCAATCATCCCGAACATGACAAAACCGACACCACCCAATACAGGTTTCGGTACGGAGACGGCTAACGCGCCGAATTTAGGGAATAAGCCTGCAAGGATCAGCAATGCGCCAGTGGTGCCAACCACAAAGCGACTTGCTACCCCAGTAATGCCCACAATACCGACGTTCTGGCTGAACGATGCCAATGGCATGGCGCCAAATAAAGAGCCAACGGCACTGCCGATACCATCACCTAACAGTCCACGCTTCAGATCTTTACCGGAAATGGTGCGATGACAGTTACTGGCTAGGGCAAGGAAATCTCCTGTCGCTTCTGCAATCACGACGATGTACGCAAGGCACATGCCTATGATGGCCGACCAAGAGAAACTGAGACCAAACTTAAAGGGCTCTGGCGCAGCAAACCAGCTTGAATTGTGGAGCTGATCGAGATTGACCATGCCCATACTGAGTGCGACAAGGTAACCACCCGCCAAACCAATCACGATGGCTGATGCTGCCACTCCGCCTTTGGCATAGGTCGAAACTAAAAGGACAACCAATAGCGAAATTGTAGCGAGAAATAGCTTCGGCAGTGTGGCGAATTGATCGCTGCCTGCGGGGGCATCACCAATCCAATTCATCGCGACGGGTAATATCGTTAAACCAATCAAGGTAACCACAACGCCACTGACAACGGGAGGAAACAGTTTTCGGATCTGCTCCATGAAGAAGGCTGAAACAATGACCAGACAGGCACCCACGAGGGCTGCGCCCATTATGCCGGAGACCCCATCAGCTTTGCCTATCCCGATAGCTATCCCCAAAAAGGCGAAACTTGACCCCATAACCACGGGTAACCGAATACCCACTGGGCCTAATCCAAGGCATTGAACAATAGTAAAGGCACCAGAAACGAATAGTGCTGCGTTAATCAGTGTCACGACATCACCGGCAGGCAATCCGATGGCGCTGCCGACGATGAGAGGGACAGCAATAATGCCCCCAATGGAAGCAAGCATGTGTTGCAGTGCCAGCAAGAATGTTGAGCCTGCTGGTGGCCTGTCATTTAACTCGTAAAGCAATTTCATAGTGTTTTCCTCTTACTGTCTCGTTCCCTTCGACAGCGATGATAGTGAAATTCCGTTTACCCTTGATGCTGATTGAAAGGTTGTCCAATCCTAAAATAGAAAAAAGGGACCTCTGCGGGTCCCTATGTTTTTGTTATCCAAGAATGATAAGTTTGAATACAAAGAGAATGCTCAATGCATACATGGCGATGGAAATATCTGAGAATTTTCCGGTGCCTGCTTTGAGTACGGTGTAAGTGATGAAACCCAATGCGATGCCGTTTGAGATTGAAAAAGTCAGTGGCATCATGAGCGCGGTAACAGCAGCGGGGACGGAATCGGTAAAGTCATCCCAGTTGACGTTCTTGATGCTGCTCATCATGAGAAATGCGACATAAATCAGTGCACCAGCCGTGGCGTAGGCAGGGATCATTCCTGCCAGCGGCGCGAGGAAAATGGCGGCCAGAAACAACAAGCTAACCACAACCGCCGATAAGCCAGTACGCGCACCGGCAGAAACACCTGCCGCACTTTCAACATAACTGGTGACAGGAGGACAACCAAAGCAAGCGCCGATGACGCTCGACAGACTGTCTGCTTTGAGCGCCTTTGGTAGCCCATCTATTTTACCGGTTTCTTTGTTGACCAAGTTTGCGCGCTCAGCCACGCCCATTAGCGTACCCGCGGTATCGAACATGTTCACGAAAAGGAAAGCGAGAATGATACTGATCATGCCGACATTGAACGCGCCTGCGATGTCCATGGCCATAAATGTTGGGGCAATACTTGGCGGTGCGGAAAAGATACCGTTGTATTCGAAAAGACCGAGCCCAAGGCCAATGAGCGTCACGCTGAATATGCCGATGAGCACGGAGCCAAAGACCTTCTTCACAGACAACACGGAAATAATGAAGAAGCACACGGCGGCAAGAATGGCAGGGGGCTGAGTAAAATCTCCCAGTGTCACCAAGGTGGCCGAGCTACCGACAACAATGCCTGCGCTTTTTAACCCGATAATGCCGAGGAATAGGCCGACCCCCGCTGTCATGCCATAACGCAAACTGGTGGGAATACTTTCGATGACCCATTCACGGACACGTGACACGCTGAGACCCACAAAGATCACACCTGAAATAAACACGGCACCGAGTGCGACTTGCCAGCTATAGCCCATTTCGCCAACGACGGTGAAAGCAAAAAATGCGTTCAACCCCATCCCTGGCGCAAGACCAACAGGCCAGTTCGCAAATAGTCCCATCATCAAAGTACCGATGGCTGCGCCTATGCAGGTAGCGACAAAGAGCGCACCGGGATCCATGCCAGACGCTGACATGATGTTCGGGTTCACGAAAATGATATATGCCATGGTGGCAAAGGTGGTGATCCCGCCAATAAACTCGTTCTTTACTGATGTGCCGTGTTGGCTGAGTTTGAAGAACCGCTCCAGAAAGCCACTCTTTACTGATGTTTGTTCAACAGTGCTATTCTTGTCCATCGTTTCCATCCTGTTACTTCTGTCCAATTTCACTAAGAACCTGTTCGCGCTTTCTATGTCGATTTAGTCCTGTGAGTATTTGCGAGGGGCGTTTTTTCAGCTCCCTCGATAAGTCGAAAAGCTGTACGGAGAAACCAGCAGCGGAACATGAAAGTGAGCGCTAGGGTCGTCGATACCGAACCGTATCACCACGTCATCAAGAAAAGGAATATCACTTAACGTGACACCTGTTTTGTGGAAATAACCGGCGGTATTGAACTGCAATTGATACTTTCCCTTTAGGAAGTTTGTACCTTCGAGTAACGGTTCATCCGTTCTTCCATCAAGGTTTGTCATTGTGGTGACGACATGTTCTAGACTGTGACCAGAGACCCTGAATAGCGTGACTTCTATCTCTGAACCAGGTTTACCTTTGCTTGTATCCAAAACATGTGTTGTCAGCTTTCCCATCTTCACTTCGTCCTTCATGAGTAACGGTTCCTTTGTGCAATGGCGTCGCATCAGTGACGTCAACCCGATTGATACAGCTTCCTGCTGTATTGGTCCGTTAAATCAACGTTACCCAGTAGCAATGAATTCTGCCGTATGTGCACATCTAATAACTAAAATGTACACAATAGTTAAGTCTTGTAAAGGTCAAAAAATACGCAGTGCTAATTGTGAGAATCTGGGAATAAATACCGTAATCAAAGGGGTTAGCGTGAAAAATGGCAGTTAATCTAGACAGGATCGAATTGTCGAAAACATGAAGGCGGCAACATTTTGTTAACTTGTTCTTGTAAATTGTATACAAAATGTAATACTAAAATTGAGCTTGCCAGTGAATGGCGAAACCCGCTTTTTGTGAACTTCGCTGACATCGACTTGATAAGCAGGGAAATGGAAGTGACTAAACACGCAAGATTTTGACGCAAATATAATGATAGGAATGGCGCGATGAGTAGTGACTATCCTCGAGATCTAAAAGGCTATGGCGCCCATCCTCCTCACCCAAGATGGCCAGGGGAGGCTCGGATTGCGGTTTCATTTGTACTCAATTTTGAAGAAGGTGGCGAGCGCTGCGTTTTGCATGGAGACCGGGAATCAGAAGCTTTTTTGTCTGAAATACCCTCAGCACAACCTCTGGCTGGTGTTCGTCATATCAGTATGGAATCAATGTATGAGTATGGATCGCGTGCAGGCGTGTGGCGTGTTCTTCGCTTGTTTCGACAACATGAAATCCCATTAACCATCTTTGCCGTGGGCATGGCAGCAGAGCGAAGCCCTGATGTGATCAAAGCCATGGCGAACGAAGGCCATGAAATTTGTAGCCACGGCTATCGTTGGATTGATTACCAATATGTGCGCGAAGAAGACGAACGCGCAGACATGACCAAAGCTATTGAAGCGATCGAGAAGACAACAGGCGAGCGACCAGTAGGTTGGTACACCGGCAGAACAAGCCCAAATACGCGTCGGCTGGTGGCTGAAGAGGGCGGTTTTCTATATGACTCTGATGCCTATGATGATGATTTGCCTTACTGGCATGAAGATGGCACGCCACCGGGTAAACCCCAACTCGTTATTCCTTATTCGCTAGATGCCAATGATATGCGCTTTTCAACCGTGCAGGGTTTCAACTCTGGCGAACAGTTTTTCCAGTATCTTAAAGACAGTTTTGATGTCTTGTACGAGGAAGGGTTGGATGCACCCAAAATGCTGTCTATCGGTTTACATTGCCGTTTGATTGGCAGGCCTGGACGACTGGCTGCGTTAAAGCGCTTCGTTGAGTACGTGAAACAGCACGACAGTGTATGGATCACGCGTCGTGTCGATATTGCCAAACACTGGCATCAGCATCATCCGCATCCATCGATGACCAAGGAGTAGGTAGCACAATGGGATTATTTTCGACCTGTCGCCCAAGTGAACAAACGAAAGATCAGTTTGTTCAAACCTTTGGCGGTGTGTATGAACACAGCCCTTGGGTTGCGGAACAAGCTTATGGCGACGGGCTGGACCAAGCCTTTAACGATCAGGATGTTCTGCATGCTCGAATGGCACACGTTCTGAACAATGCTGACGAAGCATCTAAAATGCAGGTGATTTTGGCTCACCCTGATTTGGCCGGACGCGCTGCGCAAGCTGGTGAACTGACGGCTGAATCGACGACTGAGCAGGCAAGTGCGGGCATTGATCAATGTTTGACCGAAGAATTTGTGCGCTTTACGGATTTTAATCAGCGCTACAAGGACAAGTTTCAGTTCCCTTTTATCATGGCGGTAAAGGGGGCAAATCGGCATTTGATTTTGGACGCTTTTGAGCGTCGTTTGGAAAATGACGTTATCACCGAATTCAACACAGCGATTGAGGAAATCAACAACATCGCTTTGTTCAGGCTACGTGATTTGTAGCTCTCTGGCCGCCGTCTGTTAACGACTAATTAATGTAGACGGCGAATACAGCGTCTCGCAAATTGAAGCTCGCAGGAAACCGGCTTTTGGTTTCCTGCCACAGTGAAAGGAAAAAAGACGCTTCTTACTCTTGAAGGAAGCAACGGAAATGGATAATCGTCCTGATTTCACCAAGCTCGTCAATCTCGCCAGCAGCAGGCTGGGCTCGCAAGCAATCTATGCGACTGACGACTTTTTTGCAGACAAACAGCGCCTTGTCGATGATGCCCCAGCAGAATGGAAAGAAGATGTTTATGACGAAAATGGCAAGTGGATGGATGGCTGGGAATCACGTCGTAAGCGTGAAGAAGGCCATGATTACTGTGTCGTTAAATTGGGTCTGCCGGGAAAAGTTGTCGGTGTCGATATTGATACCGCTCACTTTACTGGAAACTATCCGCCGTCCGCGTCATTGGAAGGGTGTTATTGCCCCGATGGCGAACCTGCAACCCACCAGCAGTGGGATGAACTCTTACCTTCTTTAGATCTGCGTGGCGACAGTCATCATTTTGCAGATGTTTCCTCTCAAAAGCCTTGTACGCATGTTCGATTCCACATCTATCCAGATGGTGGTGTTGCTCGATTGCGTGTGTATGGTCATCCCGAAATGGATTGGGATCGAGTGAGTACTGAGCAAGAGTTAGACCTACTTGCTGTGGAAAATGGCGGCAGGGCGTTAGCGTGTAATGATCAACACTTTGGTCATATGAGTAATCTCATTATGCCGGGCCGTGGCGTAAATATGGGTGACGGTTGGGAAACCGCGCGTCGACGTGTACCCGGTAATGACTGGGTTATCTTGTCGCTGGGCCATGCAGGTTTGGTTGATCGCATCGTTGTCGATACGGCGCACTTTAAAGGTAATTACCCTGACAGCCTGTCTATTCAAGCCGCTTTTGTTGAAGGTGGTACGGACGATCAAATCGCGACACAAAGCTTGTTCTGGCGCGAACTTCTGCCCAGTCAAAAATTGTCAGCCGATAATATCCATGAGTTTGCGGATCAACTGAATAGGCTGGGCACTATCTCTCACGTTAGAGTGAATATTTTCCCAGATGGTGGCATCAGTCGAGTGCGCGTATTTGGTCGAAAATCAGACTGAAAAACAGACGCGTTGCAGACAGTCATAGGATGAAAATGGACATGGAAAAAGATATTGCCCTCGACAACATGATTACGTTGACGCCGGTACCGCTGACGCAAGAAAAGTTTGCGCCATTTGGAGACGTGATTGAAGCAGAAAATCGAGACTTCTTCATGATCAACAACGGTTCTACACGTCGTTACCACAAACTTGCTACCACACAAGTGGATGAGGGGAGTGGCGTGGTCATCAATATTTTTGAGGCAACACCGCTTTCCTATCCGCTTTCTATCAAGATGCTGGAGCGTCACCCGAAAGGCTCACAGGCATTTATGCCGCTGCTTGGTCATGACTACTTAGTGTTAGTTGCGCCCGTGGGTGAGGAGCTGGATCCGCGCTCGATCCGCGCTTTCTATGCCAAAGGCACGCAAGGGGTGAATTATCACTGTGGCGTGTGGCATCACCCTGTACTGGCATTGACGGCAAAAGATAGATTCTTGGTGGTCGACCGAGAAGGTACGGGGAATAACTGTGACGAGTTTTTCTTTTCAGAACAAACACGTGTGATATTAGCACCTGAATTGTGATTTTGACTTATCAAAGCCAAGCGATTCCTGCTTTGCTTAAAGTGAGCGTCAATATCTGAGAAAAAACAGTAAGGGATGACGTAGCCGATAATGTACCCAAGCAATGCCAAGATGCGGTTTTTCAGTGAGCATTGAGTGCGTATTGAATGGGTATGATCAACGGCATCCGAAAAGGAGAGTGTAATGGATCCTTATATCACGGAATGGCTCAATATAGCGGTTCGCTGGATGCACATGATCACTGGCGTGGCATGGATTGGTGCGTCGTTTTACTTTGTGTGGTTGGAAAATAACTTAAATCGACAAAACCCGCGCGATGGTTTGTCTGGTGATTTGTGGGCCATTCATGGTGGCGGTATATATCACTTAGAAAAATACAAACTCGCGCCTGAAAAAATGCCAGAAACCTTACACTGGTTTAAATGGGAAGCTTACTTTACGTGGCTCACGGGCATGACCCTGCTTTTCATCGTGTTCTACGCCAATGCTGATATTTACTTGGTGAAACCGGGGTCAGAATTTAGTTCAAGCACGACAGTCATGATTGGTATCGCGTCACTGGTTGCTGGTTGGTTTGGCTATGACGTTCTCTGCAACTCGGCATTGGGTAAAAAGCCAATGCTATTGGGTGTGGCGCTGTTCGTTGGTTTGGTGTTCGCCGCTTGGGCATTGAGCCTCGTGTTTAGCGGTCGTGGCGCTTACATCCATGTTGGTGCCATTATCGGTACCATTATGGTGGGTAACGTGTTCCGAGTGATCATGCCTGGGCAACGCGCCTTGGTGAAAGCGATTGAAGAACAGAGAGCGCCTGATCCAAGCCTTCCAGCTAAAGCGTTACTGCGTTCGCGACACAATAACTATCTCACGTTGCCTGTGTTGTTCATCATGATCAGCAACCATTTTCCAAGCACTTACGGTCATGAGTTCAATTGGGCGGTGCTGGCAGGTGTTTCGTTGCTCAGTGTTTTGGTTCGCCATTACTTCAACACGCGACATGCGAGCCAAAAGTATGCATGGACATTGCCGGCGGCAGCGTTGGGAATGATTTGTTTGGCGTATGTATCAGCGCCAGTATCTTCGCCGATTTCTCCTTCAGGCTCTGCCCCTGCGACAGCAGGAGCCAATGCAGAATCTCAGAATACGCTGGCGTTTATTGAAGTGAAAACCATTATTTCGGAACGTTGTACGGTTTGTCACTCCCAATCGCCGACACATCCCGCTTTTGCGGTGGCTCCTGCGGGTGTGATGCTCGATACGCCAGAACAAATTCAGCTCGAAGTGACGAGGATAGTCGCCCAATCGGTTTCCACAAATATCATGCCTCTGGGTAACTTAACGAAGATGACGCAAGAAGAGCGAGATCTGATCGGCCAATGGGCGTCCTTGGGAGCAGCGATTCAATAGTACTGTTACAAAATATTAGTATCACCCGCAAAAGCAAACTTTAACCACCTCTAGATGAGGTGGTTTTTTTGTTATATCTGCGGTAAATCAAGGATTTTAAAGGCGATGTGCAGATAAACTCCGAATTGTCGAATCGCGTTAAATCATGCCCTTCAACATGGCATCGAAATTAGATGTAAATTTTTTAACATTTGACGAGATCTGGTTACGAGTTTTGGTTATACTCGCTGCCGAAAAAACAACCTTATGTTGTTACCTTTTATTACTGTGGCTTAATGCTGCCTAAAAAAATCTTGGAGAACCCCGTGGAAACTATTCTTGTCATCGCATTCATCTGTGCAGCATTTGTGATTGTGAAGAAAGAACGCGCATCACGTGCGTAAAATTGGATTACGCTGAGTAAGTACATCTTTTGCTTCAATTTTTGTCAGCGTAAACCAAACTAACACGTTATTTTAATGGCTTATCCTAGTGCAGGGTAAGTGAGAAATAAAAAAGCAGAGCCGATTGGCTCTGCTTTTTTATTTTTGTTCATCTAAGCTGACATTACAGTTGGACGTTGGCGGTGGATGCGTTACTCGCTAACAAGAACCTCGGTGTCTGTGAGTGTCGCCAAATGTCCACGTATTGCACGTTCTGCTTCTTCAGTCATGCCATAGATATCGTAAAGGTCCGACGACCGACACACCGTTTTCTTCGGTACTACTGAATATCATTCCCGTTGCGACAGGTTTACCCGATTGCATCGCTACATAGAGCGCCACATTTATGCCATCAGGAGTGGGAATGTCTGTCAGCGACAATTGAGACAAATATTCGAGCATCGCGGCATGTTCTGCTTCAGGCCACTTTTGCGCTAAAGTGCGTGCGTAGCGAACCATCAATGGATGGCAATCCACAGCATAAAACGAATAACCTTCAACCGGCGCTGAGACAGCAGCTCGTTCGACTTGCTTAGGTTCTGTTTCGGCTACTTGATAGCATTTCAGACCTTGAAGGCTCTCAGGCGTTGGGTATTGAGCGTTTTCAACATGGCTTGCCATCCAAAAATGCTTTTTGCGGAAGTGAGAAAGAACAGCGGCGTCGCTCATGGTGGCTCCTGTGCCAGCTAGGCATCTTGCAGTTGAGCATCGATAATAGCTCTATGGCGTTAAATAACAATGCTCAATCCAAAGAATTAGGAAACTATTTTGGTAACTGTATATCTCTTAACCAATTGATAAAAAGCGAGTAACAGTAGGCATTCCCAAAATTTGGGTTAAAATAGGAAATTCTGATGCCCACTTGCTTTGAAATTAGGTTCCCCTTTTATGTCAGGACAGCGTCTTCAAACTCAGTTTTCAAAAGTCTTTGCCCATTTCAGTGGTAAGGACAGTGATACAAACCTCCAAGATATGGCTGAAATCTTCAGTTGTACTCGTCGTAATGCTCGGATGGTGCTGAGTAAAATGGGAGAGCAAGGTTGGTTGAGTTGGGAGCCTGCGGTAGGGCGTGGTAAACAAAGCCGACTGACTTTTCACCGTACTGATTCTGATCTGCAAATGAAGCGTGTCAGAAAGTGGGTTAAAGACGGAAAGCTGGATGCGGCACTCGAAGAATTGGGTAATGACGCGGCCAAGTTGGCGCACCTTATCCAAGAACAACTCGGGGTATCGACGCAAGAAGGTAAGCAGATCATTCGCCTTCCTTATTATCGCGCGTTTCTTTGTTTGAACCCTGCCAAACCGCTTCGACGTTCAGAGCAACACCTGATCACGCAAATATTTAATGGACTCACTCGGTTTAATGATTCGACTGAAGAGGTAGAAGCCGATCTCGCCCACCATTGGGAAGCTCTTTCAGATACGCATTGGCGATTTTACCTGCGACCCGCTGTTCGTTTTCATGACGGTAGCTTGTTGCAGACCGATGATGTGATTTGGTCACTGCAAACCCTTAGCGAGAATGTCTATTTCTCGCATATCGACCACATTGTGGCGCCCGAAGACAATGTCATTGATTTCTATTTGAATCGCCCAGATCGCCGCTTGCCCGATACATTGGCAGTGCCTATGGCCTCGATTCAATCGAAGAAAGCAGCCACGTCAAAAAACGGTGAGCAGTTTCCTGTTGGTACAGGGCCTTATCGTGTCGTCGAGAACAATAGCCACCAGCTCGTGTTGAAAGCACACGATCAGTATTTTGGCTTCCGTGCCTTGACGGATGAAATCGAGATCTGGGTCTTAGACAGTGCGGCGATGTGCTATTTGCAGCCCACGGCAACATTGGATCCGACGGCGTTGGATTCACGTCAGGGCATTTTGCAAAATGGAACCAAAGAACGCTTGGCGCTGGATGAAGGGTGTAATTACCTGATGCTAAATCGCCGCAGTGGTGTGGCGAAAGACCCGCGTTGGGCGGCTTATTTAAGCGATAGGCTGTCGTCGTTACGTTTGTTGCCATACTTGGCAGAAAGCGGCATTGGCGAATACCGCCTGACCAATGCGTATGGTTTGTTACCAGGCTGGATTCACACCAATGTTTCTCATTCTGACATTGCTGTACCGTCTTCAAAAACAACACTGAGATTAGCGCATCAATCGGACAATCCGTTATTTCCTTTGATGGCTAAAGCCCTGAAGGCGTTGCTGGCGAAAGAAGGGGTGGTGTTAGACATCGAAGTCGTTTCTTATGAAGACATGATGGAGCCGAAACAAGTAAAGAAAGTGGATATTTGGCTTTGTGGTATGAGTTTAGGAAATAAGCGCAGCGATGCCATTTTGCCTTGGTTAATGAACTTTGAGCACCTTTCAGCGGCAATGCCCCAAGATGAATTTAGCGTTGTTGTTGAAAAAATGGCGACGTGGCGTGATAAAGACCAACCGCATTTTGACGCGGAAACCATCGGTAAAACCTTGGTGGGTTCAGCGCAGATTATCCCGTTGTTTCACATTTGGCTTGGTGTGGTGGATGGACGTGAGCTGGAAGATGTGTCTTCTAACAAGGTGGGCTGGTTTGACTTTAAATCTGTCTGGAAAAAGCCTGCGCTCTAGCAGGCTTAAACTTGATCAAACTTCGTTTAAATCTGGTTTAAAACAGCGCAAACGCAGCCATGAGCAACGCGGGTAACGTCACGATGGTGAGGAAGTTACCAAACAACACCATAGAGGCGACTTTATCTGCGCCCACATTGAAACGCTCAGCAAACAAAAAATTCATCACGGCAGGTGGCAGCATGGCGAACAACAGCATCATACGCAGGTGCTCCGGTGGCAGGGGCACGAAGAAGTAGATCACGGCGAAACTTACCGCCCCTGTTGCGAGGCTCAAGAAGGTACTGAGAATACCCACGCCCAATCCTGACCATTGAATTGCGGTGAGTTGCACCCCGAGAGAAATCAACATCACTGGCACCGCTGCGTTGCCAATCAATATCATTCCTTCGTTTAACGGCGCCCACACAGTTATCCCGCTGAAATTGAAAATCAGTGCGAGGATGGAAGCAATCAATATCGGCATTTTGAATATTTGACGAAAGCGATACTCGCTGTTGCTTAGCATGGCCAACCCCACCGTGATGTGAAGCATCATGGAAACCACAAACAGCAAGATGGCGGGCGCTTCTCCAATGAGGCCAAATGCATAACCAAATAAGGGGATAGCGAGATTCCCGCTATTTCTAAACATCTGTGGGGGAGCCCATGTTTTGTAGGGCAAAGATAGGATCTTGCAGATGGGTATCATCAGTACGCCGGGCAGCAATACCGCAATGACTGCTGCAATAAACAGTGCGTTTTGTTCTCCGCCCATGGGCATCACGGACAGTGTGGTGAACACTAAACAAGGCACCATCAAATCGATATTGATTCGATTAACGTGTCGCATATCGGGGCGAAAGCTCTTTCCAACGAAAAAGCCTGCCGCAACCACCGCAAAAACGGGGAACAGTATGCTAATGACTTTTTCGAGCATCCATGCCCCTTAAGAGTATCGAATAGTGGTTAATTGGCGCTTAGAAAGCCGCGCTGAGAGTCTGGCCTACTAGAGTTTCCACATCATCCAGAGACAATGCAAGTACGCAGGATAAAGCATGCGCAGAACTCATACGTATAACTAAAGCGGATATGTGGCGGTTAACAACAAATATTTATAGAGAGGCAGGCCATCTCGCTGACGATGGAATGGATGGAAAATCCGGTTCAGCCCGCCAGTTAGGGCGCATTCTAGTTCGATATCACCCGCCAGAGAATGTTCAGCCTCAAGAAGCCTTACCCCTTGTGCAGCGAAATCGGCTTGGTGAATGGGCTGGTGGCCTAACCACCAACTCGGTACTGACTTGCTGGCAGAAGAGCGATCGATCCAGTGGTCCGCCACTAAAATCACGCGCTTCTCTTTATCGCTGGTGGTATCAATATGGTCGAGTGTCCAATGCATGTCTTTCACAATGCCTTTTCGGCAAGCAAGGTTTGCACTGATGAGTCGATGGGCAACGATGTAGATTTGATGATCGGGTGCGTCGACACGAAACACAGGTTGTTTTAGGGCAGGTGATTCATCCAATTGATGAAGAAAAGCATCAATGTTGAGCTTGTCATAGGAGTGTACGATCCGTCGTGCTAAAGCCTTACCAAGATGGCTCTCATTCATGCCACGATTATGAATCGTCGGATAGTGGTGCTCACAGAAATTGAGACAGTCTGATTGAAAGTCTCGCAGGCTCTGTGAAATAAGTTCATCAAGCAAAAATGCCTACTCCAAAACAAGCCCCACGACAGAGGGTTATCTAAAGTATGGCAAAAATTTACACTTTGCACTATCTCTGGTAGCTAAATGTGGTGAAGCGTTCAAAAGTGAGGCTATCCGCGCTTAAGCATCGGGTTTAATACGATTCTTTTTAAGGTCTTCCAGCGAATTGCCAGTAGTGAAACTCCCAACAAAAAATAGAGGGAAGGCTCAAGCAATTCAGACTTTGATGACCAGTAAAAATGAATCGGTGCCAAAATAAGAACCAAATAAACAGAATTGTGCAGTTTCTGCCATTTCACGCCCATTTTCCGTTGGATACGTGATGTTGAAGTCACGGTTAGTGCAAAAAGTATTACCCAACAAAATGCGCCGACGGTGAGGTAAGGGCGGCTTAGGATTTCTGTGCCTAGAAGTGAAAAATCGAATGTCAGATCCAACGCCAAATACGTGAGCACGTGTAAGGTTGCCCAGAAAAAGCTATATAGCCCAAGCACCCGCCGACAACGGATCAGTAAACCCTGTCGGGCATACTTCGCAATGGGGCTAACTAACATAGTAATGATCAAAGTATTAAGCGCAGCCAGCCCAGTGTAGTGAGTGATGCCGTCTACAGGGTCAGCGCCGAACTTGTTGTTCAGCACTAACCAAACCATATTGGCCGCAAACGTCAGACTGACGACATGAATCAGCGCTTTTACCCAAACGATTCGCTTTGCTGTGAGTGGCATCAGTAGCTAGACCTCAGATCCATGCCTTTGTACAAGCTCGCCACTTCATCTTCATAGCCGTTAAACATCAGTGTAGGTTGACGACGAGAACTGAAGATTGATCCTTCACCAATGAAACGTTCTGAGCCTTGGCTCCAACGCGGATGATCAACTTGAGGATTCACGTTGGCGTAAAACCCGTACTCGTGACGAGCAAGCAAGTTCCACGTTGTTGCTGGCTGTGATTCCAAAAGATGAATTTTAACGATCGACTTGATGCTCTTAAATCCGTATTTCCATGGTACAACCAAGCGCACCGGTGCGCCGTTTTGCGGGGCAAGAGTTTGACCATATAAGCCCACACTTAACAATGTTAATGGGTTCATGGCTTCATCAAGGCGTAATCCTTCAACGTAGGGGTAGTCAATCCCACCACCAACAAACTGAGAGGCTTGCCCTGGCATTTGTTTGGGATCGTGTAGGGTTTCAAATGCAACGTATTTCGCACTGCCAAGAGGATCGGCAGCTTTCAATAGAGCAGCAAGTGAGAAGCCTATCCATGGCACATTCATCGACCATGCTTCCACACAGCGCATTCGATACAAGCGCTCTTCTAATGGAAACTGTTTGAGCAAATCATCATAACTTAGCGTGATAGGGTTATTGACTAATCCAGTCACCTCGAGTTTCCAAGGGTCAACGCGAAAAGACTGGCTGTTTTCAACAGGGTCGCCTTTGCCTGTACCAAACTCATAAAAGTTGTTGTAGGTAAGCACTTTTGATTCCGGAGTCAGTGACAAACCACTCCCATAAGGGCTTGAGTTTGTTATAAGCGGGAATCGTTGAAAAACTGTCGCTGGTTCAGCGTTGTCTTCTCCGCTACTGAATATGTCAAAGATGTTAGCTTGACTCTGAGCCGCAAAAGGCAGGGTTGCTGTCACGATGCCCAGCTTTTTCAAAACGTCCCTGCGTGAGTGATACACGGATTCAGGTGTGAGTTCATTCTCTTTTATTTCGGATTTCTTAGGTACACGAATCAGCATTGATGCTCTCCGGCTGTGACGTTAAGTCAGATTTTAATCAAAAGCCTATGTATTGATTCTAATAGACCTTTATAACGACAAATTTCTTTCACTAGTTTATGTCTTACGTAGAAAAATACGTCTTGGATGATGGTAGATGTGATCATTGGCATGTAGAGTGGAGATGTTGTCGATGCATATGGTGAAGTGTTTGTTTTATAAGCAGTATGGATTTTGATCCATGACTCGCCCCACTTTTCAGTAAGCCCACTATCTCGATATGCCCGACCACATTTAGTGCATAGTTGTGTACCTGAAAGATGCACTCTTTCAGTTGAATTAAAATGGAAGTTAAGATGAAACGTATTCTCTTTTTGTTTGCTTTGGCATTGCCTTCAGTCTCTGTATCCGCGCAAGGATTGTCTGCTGGGGTATTCTTTGGTTCGCCCATGTCTGGCGTGACAGTGTCACAAGATATTGTCCGTGTTTCTTTGGGTATTCAAGAGAAAGGCGCTGCGGTTGATGGTTTATGGAATTTGGGTGAGTGGCTCGCAAGGCCAGAATACGCACCGTTATATAGCTATGCGGGAATGCAATGGGTGGATGATCCCAAACATAAATGGGGACCAAGAGCTGGATTAGGTGTTGCATTGCCTATGGGGCATGGCAATGTTGAGCTCTATGGAGAGGCAGGAACCGCTTGGTATTGGCAAGAAGACGCCGCTTTCAAATTCGAAGGCTCGTTTGGGTTGCGTATGTTCTTCTAACACTGAACATTGAGTTCAGAAGGTGAACATCAAGTAAGCGCTAGACGAAATGAACAGTTTGAAAAGCGCCGTTGGGCGCTTTTTACGTTTTGTTTCAGCCGCGAGAAAAATTGAATATTTGCTGGGTTAATAGATGCGGTTGGCTTCGAGAATAGGTGTCGTGCCGTGATATCTTATACTCTATAGGGCTAAGGCCTATTAACCGTTTTAATGCAGCTCTCGTTTATCGAGTGTGTTTTAGCTGGGATACAAAACTGAAGACGGTTCTAGATAAAATATCGACGAGAAATTTGATCAATGAGTTTAACGCTAAAACGATTATCAATTCTGTGTGCTCTTCTGACACCTTTTGCACTTCAGGCAAATCAATACGAATGGCCAGAGAAAGACACGCGTCTGATTGGTGAAAACACCGTGCATGTCGTTAAATCTGGTGAACACCTTGAATTGATTGCAAAAGAATACAACGTAGGCTTTCTTGCACTGCTTTCCGCTAACCCTGGCGTTGACCCTTACCTCCCAGAACCTGGCACATTCGTAACCATTCCTCAGCAACTTATTCTGCCCGAAGTCGATTACGATGGCATCGTGATAAACCTAGCCGAGCTTCGCCTTTACTACTTTGAGCCAGAAATCGGCAAAGTAAATGTTTTCCCGATTGGCATCGGTCGTATTGGCCGTGACACGCCGATTATGAAAACCAAAATCAGCCAAAAACGCGAAAATCCAACATGGACACCACCAGCCAGTATTCGAAAAGAATACCTTGAAGAACGTAACATTGTGTTGCCCGAAGTGGTACCAGCAGGGCCTGAGAACCCACTGGGCACGCATGCGCTGAGGCTTGCGTATGGCTCAGGTAGCTATTTGATTCATGGTACTAATAAAGACTTCGGCATTGGATTGCGTGTCAGCTCAGGCTGTATTCGTATGCGTCCGGAGGATATTAACTGGTTGTTTAATGAAGTGGCGGTTGGTGAGAAAGTGCGTGTAATCAATGAGCCAGTAAAAACCAGCTACGAACCTGATGGTGCGGTGTATGTTGAAGTTCACCGTCCGCTTTCACAAGATGAAACCGAAGCAGGATCTCGAATTTTGACACATCCTGACGCACGTACCGCTCAATGGCTAGAAAATAACAGAATGAATGTGAATCGTTACAGAGCGGCGTTAGCGGTGCAATCTGGATTGCCGATAGAGTTAGGAAATGATGCGGCATCCGAAGATGCCGCAGAATTATAGGATATATATGGTGCAGTAAACTTACTTGGTGTAAGACTGCGCCATGTTGTCGATACGCTCATTTGCACGAGCAGCTTCGTCATAAGCCAATGCTGATGCAGCTGCTACGTCAGCAACGTCACCTTGTAGAGCTGAAACTTGGTTTGAAAGAGAATCTACTTTAGATGACATATCTGCAACACTTTGCTCAAGCGCTGAATTGCCAGAACAACCAGCAAGTAGTGCGCTGGATGCAACTGCTGCTAACGCTAGAAGACGAATTTTCATAGTTAAAACCTCATTGTTTTTGTTGGGTTGCATTACTGTACTGCTTTTACCTGTTGAATAACTGGCTGCAGTATAACCATAGACTGCCATTGTCTATTCTGCCGCCTGTTGCCCTTTGATATCCGCCTCAATGTTGATACAGCCTAAAAATCTAAGTCACACGTCAGCATAAATGTTTAGAACTTTGGCAGATTTCTAGCCGTTATCGTGACTGTGTTTCATTTTTGATTCAACCATTGTCTTTCTTATAGGTAGTGATTGTGTGATTTCTGTACCGTCTGAGAAGCGAAGTGTGAGAGAAAGTGTCTCACCTTCTTTCAATGGCGCCGTCAAATCGAGAAGCATAACGTGAAAACCACCGGGCTCTAATGTTGCTTTACCTTGGCTAGGAATAACGATGGTTTCGACTTGTCGCATCTTCATCATGCCATCAGCCATGACATGATTGTGTAGTTCAACTTTTCCTGCTGCGGGCGAGGCGGCGCTGATGAGGTTGATGGCTTCGTTACCTGAGTTAGTGAGAACCATAAATGCGGCGCTATTAGGTGCTCTTGGCGGCGTTGCACGTGCGTAGGGGTCATGAACATCAATCGCTGCTTGTGCAGAAAACGTGAGTAAACCAAAGAGTGCAGCGCATAGGCAAGACGGGGCTTTCATCAAGAGTTCCTTTATTTGTAGATATTGATTAATTGTGAGTACAACGCGCAATGAGCGCGTTGATATAACGGTTGATATTCTACGGCTGCAAGTTACCGCGTGACGGTAGTAAGTCGCAAGATGGCATCAGACACCATGTTTGGATTCAGCGTATGCGGGACTTTTTCAACCAAGGTGCCATCAGGATGTAAAAAATAAAAATAGGAGCTGTGGTCAACCGCGTATTCCATGGCAGAGTTTTCGAGTTCGGTAATTTGATAAAGCACACCATATTTGCGCGCTAATGCTGCAATTTCTTGTTCACTGCCACTTGCACCTTCAATCATCGGGTGAAAATATCCTGCATATTCTTTCGCCGCGTCTGCATCGTCTCTTTTGGGATCGAGCGTAACGAACATCGGCCGCACATTGGCTAACGTGTCTTCAGGGAGCGATTTGAGCGCGGCGGAAAGAATGGCCAATGAGGTTGGGCACACATCAGGGCAGTGCGTATAGCCAAAATAGACCACGCGTAATCGTTCGTCTTTGTTGTCAAAAAGATCAACCGTTTGTTTGCCACTGTGCAATTGGCCAAGTTGAACGCTGGGCGAGGTGGGTTCACTTTGCTGAACCATGTATCTCGCGCCTAGCCCGGCAAGCAAAGCCAGAGCTAACACGATGATCTTTGTTTTCATCTCATCATCCTTATGTCTACAGGCAGCAAAATATCTTTTTCAGGGCTGCTAATTGCGCCGCGCCATGTCATTTCAGCATCCATACAAATGGGTAGCATAACATCACCACGATATTGATTGGCCTGGGTTCTTGTTAGCTTTAACTTGTAAACACCCATGTTCATTTCTACGCCTTTAAGCTCCAAAAGCAAATAGGGAGCATCGGCATCTGTGACTGTGACATTCAATGTTGTAGGGTTCAAGGGGGCAACGGTATCGCTGACAAGTGATGCGGTTGCTGACGAAAACACGCAAGGTGATGTGCCAAGCGTGCAGTCGGGAGCGCGATCGCTCGTTTCCTCAGTGTTTGCAAAGAGAAAACGATCAGCAAGCCAGTAACCGGCGCACAAAAATACAATAATGAATAAAACGTCAACCAAACGACGAAGTGGATTACGGCTGTTTTTCATAAAGAGGAATAGTAAGAATTAGACACGGGAAGCGTATCACTTTTTCGCGAGGGGCTATGTGAGTAAGGTCTTGAAATAGTGCAAATGAAAAGGGCTGCCAAGAAGCAACCCTTTCATTTGATGTACTAATGTGGACGTGATGGGGGGATTAGTCAGCCAGCTTTTGTGAGACTTTCTCTAGACCGAGTACCAACCCAAACCCGACGATCATCATCACTAGTGCAATAGCAAGTTGAGAAGGTTGCCCCGTTGCTGCTTCGAAGGCAGAGGGAGACAGGGCTTTCTCCATCAACGGTACTTGCTCGACAGAAGAGTTAATGCGGAAACTTATCGCTTCTTTCCAAGGCCACACTTTTCCTAATGCGCCAATCAGAAGGCCAGTTAGAAAAGCAATGGTGAGGCTGCGATAGCTTCGAAGCAACCAAGACAGGACATGCGAGAAGGTCAACAACCCAGCTAAACAGCCTAAAGCGAACAAGGCAAGAATAGGGATGTTTAGGCCTTTTACTGCGTCCAACACTGGCCCATACATACCAAGTAGTAGAAGAATAAAACTGCCTGAAATACCCGGTAAGATCATGGCGCAGATGGCAATTGAACCCGCAATGAAAACGGTTAGCATGTTGAACTCTAGTGAAATAGGATTCGCCACGGTAATGCCATAAGCAAACACGGCACCTGCAATGGCGAGAACAATTTCACCCATCGACCAGCGTTCCACTTGCTTAATCATGTGAATTGCAGACGCCACGATAAGGCCGAAGAAAAACGACCAAATGACGACCGGGTGTTCAGTTAGGGCATAAGAGACGGCTTTTGCTAGCGTTAAAATTGCCGTGAGTATGCCGGCTAGCAAAGCGCAGAGGAAGGTGCCATTGACATGTGTCCATACAGCGGTGAAACCCTCTTTACGCCAACGAGAAAATATCGAAGGATTGACGCGACGGATACTTTCCAAAAGGGTGTCATAGATGCCGGTGATAAATGCGATAGTGCCACCGGAAACGCCGGGTACGACATCAGCCGCGCCCATCGCCATTCCTTTCAAAAAGGTCAAAATATTTTGTTTCATGAACTGCTTCTGTGGGGACGAGGAAAAATTATCGGCCAATTATAGCGACTTGAATGTAAAGGGCTATCAATTCGTCGTAAGACACGACACAGTCCTTAATTGTGCAACATCCAGTTGTAGGCGGCGGCAAGTTTCTTCTTTCCGTCATCATAGATAGGGTCACCATGTACAGGCAGTATGTGATCAAACGGCCAGGTGAGAATTTCTTGTAGCGATCGCCGGAGCAATTTGGGTTCTTTGATGCGAAAGCGTTGGTTGAAAGGAACTACCGCGTGTTTGCTGCATCCACTCGCCTTGCCTGCTGTGCGGCGCAATATTGAACCGTCATTCAATAAGATCAGGCTTTCTCCCACGACAAGTGTGCGACTGGCGGGGTCACAAAAAATCACTTCTTCATGTTGGTCATTGCCACGCAGCACGGTTTGGTAAAGCTGGTTGCGCCATCTAGGCGAGCTTGTGGACGTGAGCTCGCCATCAAAACCGATATCCGTACGCTTTGTTGCAAGCCCCGGTGCTGAATAGAAATAAGCATTAGGATAAACAAGCCACCAGTCAGAAAGAGGATGGTGCAATCTCTGGTTAACCGTGGTCACGCAGTTCACTTTGCCAAGTGTGGCAATCTGCGTTCTGATCTCTTCAGTGAGTTCACACGGGTTGTGAACTAACAAACTTTCATCATCTAGCCGAATAATCGTCATTCGTTGACCGATATCGACCCCAAAACAGCGATACGTTTCGCTGTGGTGCCAAAGGTGGTTTGCCTGCCATTCGATCATTGAAATTCATCCGTGAATGAGTAGAACTTGGGTATAAATATCAGAGATGCACGCGCTGGAACAGAAAATCTTTTTGCTCGTGATCACCAAAATCGATTGTTCGAATAAATAGAACAACTTGTTCCTGTTTGATTGGTTTTTCCCCTAGCCACTCTGGCTTAGACTGTTTACAACAAAGGAGCTTGTTATGAAATTAAGAACTGTCACTCGTGTTATTCAGTCTCACCCTTCTAAAGATGGCGATGGCGTAAAAATTAATCGCGTTCATGGTTTCAATGACGCGAAGCTCAGTCCGTTTTTGATGGTTGATGAGCTAAAAAGCGATAATCCGAATGACTACATTGGTGGCTTCCCACCGCATCCGCACCGCGGGATTGAAACCTTGACTTATATGCTGAAAGGGCATTTCCAACATCGCGACCATATGGGGAATGTAGGTGAGTTGAGTAGCGGTGGTGCACAGTGGATGTCAGCAGGGAAAGGCGTGATTCACAGCGAAATGCCGATTATGAGCGATGGAGAATTGCACGGTTTTCAAATCTGGATTAATTTGCCCGCCGCCAAGAAAATGCTTCCGGCGCAATATCATGATTTCCAAGCCCCCGAGATCAACGAGTTTGGGTCTGCGCAAAACCTACTTAGAATGATCGCAGGTAATGCGACCGAAAACGGTGAGGCCATCACTGGACCTCTACAAAAAACGGGCATAGAAACACTGGTTGCCGACTGGCAGGCCCAGTCAGGTGAGAAGCGAGATATTGAAATTTCGCCGGACTATCAAGTAAACCTGTATGTGTATAAAGGCGCGATTGAGATCGAGGGTAAGTTGACCGCGCAGGGCCATTTGGTTCAGCTTTCAGCGGGTGAGCAGCTTTCTATGACTGCGCTTGAGGATTCCGGTGTGTTGATCTTGGCGGGTTTGCCCATCGATGAGCCTGTCGTGCATTACGGACCATTCGTCATGAACTCAATGGATGAAATTAATCAAGCGATTCAAGATTATCAGAATGGTGTTTTAACCGACTAACTTAACAAGAAGGGAGCCATGCTCTCTTCTTGTTTGATTCTGGGAGCTAATGACAGATTGAGCTGAGCTTCGAATACATAGCCTCGAATACATAGCTTCGAATACATAGTTTCGAATACATAGCCTTGAATCGCTTAAGAGACATTGCCTTTTACTTCTCACTTCACGAACTCTCACCTCCATGTAAATAAAACATTGAATCTTGATTGCGCATTTGTATTATTTTGTCTGTTGACAAAAAACATGGAGTGAATGGTTTGCTGCCAGTGATTGCACACGCGATTGAAACGGTTTTCTTAGTTACCGGAGTGGTGATGCTGGTGCGTTGTGCTTTCCAATATGCTTATCGAACGGAAAAGTGGCATAGACTCAATGTGGTACTGTTTAATATTCAAAGCCTTTCTTCGGACGAAATGAAGTGGTGGTATGCCGCTATGATTAGCCTAACCCTTGGCGCTTCAATAAAGCTTTTGTCCTTTATCGCACTGATAACACCTTGAACGATTGTGACTTAGTGCCTCCCATCATAATGAAGCCATGAATTTCCTTGCAACAAAACTGTGATATATGTGAACTAGACTTATAGTTTGATACACTCAGATTTTGTGAAACGCGTAAAAGGAAATCATGCCTACCGTCACGCCAATAACGCTCGCCATCGCGCATATCAACGATACCCACTCTCACTTCGAACCAACACCGATGTCACTGGCTGTGAAAGGACTTGAAGAGCGTATTTATGCCAATGTAGGTGGGTTTGCTCGCATATCTTCCGTTGTTAAATCTTTTAAAGAGAAAACACAGGCCAATACAGACGGTTTCCTGTTTCTTCATGCGGGTGATTGCTTCCAAGGCACGCTTTATTACAGTTTGTTTAAAGGCGAAGCGAATGCCACCTTGCTCAATTTGCTCAAACCCGATGCCATGGCTTTGGGGAATCATGAACTTGACCTCGGTAATAGCGCGGTTTCGCGCTTTCTTGATCAAATAGAATTTCCCCTGCTTGCTGGCAATTGGGACGTGAGTAACGAGTCAGATCTTAAGCGCTGCCCTGTTAAGGGTAAAAAGCAGTTGCTGCCGTATGACCCAGACAAACAAATAGCGAACGTACTAGTTAAAGTCTTCGGTGATCAGAACGTCGCCATCTTCAGTGTGGCGCTGGATAAGATGGCCGATATTGCCATGCCGGATGCCGATACGCCGTTTGTTAATGCCAAACAGACGATCATCAATACTGTCTCTTACATCAAACGCGAGCTCGGCACTCACCACATCATTCTACTGAGTCACTTGGGCTATGAGCCAGACCTAAAAGTGGCGGAAGAAGTGGAGGGTGTTTCTGTCATCGTAGGTGGCCACAGCCATGTGTTACAGGGCGATTTCAGTAATCTTGGCCTAGGCGACATGGGCCCATATGGTCGATTGATCAATAATACGCTGGTGGTGCAGGCGGGTTGCCATTCCTTCGCGTTGGGTCAGTTAGTCGTGACGCTTGATGAGCTGGGTAAAGTCAGCGAATACAGTGGCAGCAACTATCTCATGTTGGGTAGAAGCCTTGCTATGGATGCATCTTGGGATCAAAGCCTTCCTGAAGAAGCATTTAAGACAGCGAAAGAATATCTCGAACAACAACCCAATGTGCTGCATTGTCGTGGTGATGAATCCATCAAAGAGGTTCTGAATGCGCGTTATAAGCCTGCTGTTGAAAAGCTAAAGAGTGACGTTGTCACGAGCTTGCCCGCGAGATTGCGGCATCTGCGTGTGCCGGATCAAAAAGGGGGAAGCGACATTGCACCCCTCGTTTGTGAAGGCTTTCTGTATGCGGCTCGTCAAAGAGGTCATCAAGTAGATTTTGCTATTCATAACGCTGGTGGCGTTCGCGTCAGCCTTGAGCAAGGCAAGCTGACCGCAGCAGAAATTGCAGGCAGGCTTTTGCCGTTTGCTATTGATTTGATGCTTTACAAACCCACGGGTCTGCAAGTTAAGCAAGCGCTTGAAGGAGCCATAGACAACGCAATCAACAATGGCACGGAAGGTACAGGCGACGGTAGTTTTCCTTATGCTGCTGGGCTCAAATATGTGTATGAATGCCAAAAGCCGAAAGGTGATCGCATTACAACGCTTGAATACCAAAGCCTTAATGGCGAGTGGCTGAACGTTGAACCGGATACCACTTATACTGCGGTTTCCTCCGCTTATACGTCGCAAGGTAAAGAAGGGTATGACTCACTTAAGCATCTCAAAGAGCCTCCTCGTTCTATTGACGTGACGCTTTCAGAAAGCTTTATTGAGTATGCGCGAACCAAGGAAGCGCTGATCGCACCATCTATCGTGATGGCAAATTATATCCCTTGTCCGTCATGTGACTCTCAAATGAATGTCTGATTCCGCCAGGTAACTCTGCTTCGAAACTGTGCGTTAATACATTGAAATAGCGGTAATTTATGCCGCTATTTTTCAATAAGCTGATTATTTATTGTTCTTCTTCACATTTGTGCCCAAAACTTGCAAGCCTTTGGAAACAAGGCGGACTTTTGCCGTCTATGAATTAGATATATCCGAAAGGCCTCAAGAAGCCGGATACCGTGTCGATATAATGAGTGATGTGTTAAAAGGGGAATAAATCATGGTAGAAAAACGCGATTGGTTTGACTTCGGATTAATAGCCTTTTGGGTGGCGGCATGGCTATCGTTGGTGTATTTCGTGCCAGGCGCTGGTGGTTAACCACAAATAGCCTAAGCGTGGCGAAAGGGAGTCTGAGACAAGGGCCCATCAGACTAAAAGATTGTTTTAAGCTAAAAATCTAGACAGCACGTTCGTCGTGTTGGTGTTTGTCGTTTTTCTTATCACTCAGTTTTTCGTTTATTCATCTCTACGCTTTGCTCCTTTTTACTTCGTCTTCTCAATAGAAACTTCACCATAATAGGCTGCAAGAAAATGGGAAACTGCAATGCCCCGACCAGCGGCAAATATAGCGGGCCCAAAAATGCGCCTGCCACCGAGTAGGTCAAGAGAACATTTCGATTGCCGGATGTAATCGCTGCGACATAAGCCGCTTCACGCCCTTTTCTCCAATACAATGCCAATCCAATCATGAAAAATAAAACGCAAATTGCGAAAGCCATGAAAAACATAGAGATAGCAAAGGATCTATCGTCGTTCCAAAGCATTCGGTATTGGCCGGTTAAACCAAACGGAAAGCTGAACACCAGCAATATGGTGAACTGGGCCAATTTACCGTGGATGCGAGACAGGTGTTTTTGGGAAGCATATTTATGAATGAGGGAGGCAATCACCATGGGGCCGAAGATGAAAATAATCAGTCTTAAACAATAACTTTGTAGATCGAGAGAGAATTCATCCCCGCTAAACACAGCAAGGTTGATGTATAAAATGACGGGCATCATCAGGGTACTCGATATAGTAAATGCCATTGCCATTAATGGATCAAATCCCACTGACCTTACGATGGCAGGGGTGGCAAAAAGACTCCCGGTTGCACACACGGCAGTTGCTGCCATGAGCAATTCAGTGCTGGCACCAAACAGCAAAGCAATACTGGAAACAAACAGGGTAGTGACGCCGCCGTGTGCGAGTGCATAGAGCCATGCTGCGCGATTAAAGATAGCCTGAACTAACGCACGTTGATTAATCCCAATCAGAGTAAACAGCATGAGTGTAAACAGTACATATGGCAGGTAAGGGATACTGGCCGCTGACACAGTAGGAAAAGTAAAACCTAAAAGTGCGGCGACAATAAGAAGTACTGATGAGTGTTTACTAAGAAATGTCAGCAAGAGAGTCTCGACCTTCATTGTTAAAGCGAGATGTTATCAGAATGAAAATACATTGATAAATAAAATCTAATAATGCGTAATTTTTAGGTAACCAATCGTAGAATCCCAGTATTATGCGTATTTTTGACAACTGAAGGTGACAATTTCTATTTTTGATATTAGAAAAACTAATTTGAAAGAGAAAATAATGTCATTTCATAAAGTATGGGAATGCGAATAGAATTTGTGCAGTAAAGACAATCACATAGTGAGGCAAACATGACACAGCTAGTAAACCTTGGCCCAGCCATGACTTCTGTAGATAAAGTGCAAAAAAACTATGCGGTTTCTTTCAAAGGATTGATTGCCCATGTGATGGACGTACTGCGCAACAACGATGCGAACAAAGCCTTTCATTCAACGAATGATTTGCCAGAACACATCAAGCGCGATATCGGGCTGATCCGCTAATTTTTTCATGACCACTTGAAAAGAAATAGACAAAACGCTGGTGACGAACCGGCGTTTTTTGTTTTTCCCTTCTGAACATCAAATTTACTCATTGATACACTCATCCTCATCACTATTGATTGTCTCACCATCAGCGCAAGTTTTAGCGATCATTGTTATTTAGTTTTTTTCGTGGTGTGTACCGTGTGTTGTTTGGGTATAGACAAGCCAGACGCAGTTCGTCAGTATGATTGATTACTATTGAAGAACCATAGAAGGTGAGATTGCGTGGGATTGTTTAACTGGTTGTTTGGCGATAAAGATAAGCCTAGCAAAGAGGTAGAGCCAACCGAATACAAAGGTTTTCTCATTTATCCAGAGCCGAAGGCCGAAGGCGGTCAATTTCGCATCAGTGGTCGCATTTGCAAAGAGATCGATGGCGAAATCCGCACACATCAATTTATTCGGTCGGATCTGCTTCTGAGTGAAGCGGGTGCAACAGACCTTATGATGAAAAAGTCTCAACTTTTTATCGATCAAATGGGTGAAAGAATGTTTAGCTAGGTGACCGAGATCAACGCAAATGTTTGTGTTTTAGGTCAAATAGTACACCAAGGATTCAAATGGGTGCGGAATCGAAAAGTGGCCTAGTGAGTTTGATGGCTAAATTAGCATTTAATCAATAATTTAATCGTTGTGAGTGTTTGGAGGTAAGACCTCTGTCCACAAACAAATGGCGTTATTTTATTACTAAAAGTCATTAAGATTTACTCGTTTTTAAGCTGGTCATTGATTATTTTGGTGTTTTTACTACAAAAATGCTTGATTAAGCCTTTTCAGTTCGCTACAAACAAATTACTCATACTGCCAATAGTCAGGGACTAACTATGCAAATTGGTGTTCCAAAAGAAATACTTGCGCATGAAGCGCGAGTGGCTGCTACGCCGAAAACGGTTGAGCAGCTGATTAAAATGGGCTTCGAAGTTGTTGTTGAAAGCAATGCTGGATTACTAGCAAGTTTCGACAATGCTGCTTTCGAGCAGGCTGGAGCAAAAATCGCTGATGCCGATTCCGTATGGCAGTCAGATATCATCTTTAAAGTTAACGCACCTGTGAAAAACGCAGAGACTGGCGTTGACGAAATTGCACGAATCAAAGAGGGTGCAACCCTTGTAAGCTTCATCTGGCCTGCCCAGAACGAAGAATTGATGCAGCAACTTACCTCTAAAAAAATCAACGTACTGGCAATGGATGCGGTTCCACGTATTTCACGTGCACAGGCGCTAGATGCGTTGAGCTCTATGGCGAACATCGCGGGCTATCGTGCCGTGGTTGAAGCTGCCCACGAATTCGGTCGTTTCTTTACGGGTCAAATCACCGCTGCGGGTAAAGTGCCGCCAGCGAAAGTCTTTGTTGCTGGTGCTGGCGTTGCAGGTCTCGCTGCGATTGGTGCTGCGGGTAGCCTTGGCGCTATTGTTCGTGCCTTTGACGTTCGTCCTGAAGTAAAAGAGCAGGTCGAAAGTATGGGGGCGCAGTTCCTCGAAGTCGCTTTCGAAGAACAAGCGGGCAGTGGCGATGGTTATGCGAAAGAAATGTCTGATGATTTCAATCGCAAAGCGGCTGAGCTTTATGCAGAACAAGCGAAAGACGTAGATATCATTATCACGACCGCGCTTATTCCTGGTCGTCCTGCGCCAACGCTTATCACCAAAGAAATGGTTGATTCGATGAGTGCGGGTAGCGTGATTGTCGACCTTGCTGCGGCTAATGGCGGTAACTGCGAATACACCGAAGCTGATAAGGTCATTGTGACTGAAAACGGCGTTAAAGTGATCGGTTACACCGACATGGTAAGCCGTCTTCCTACGCAATCTTCTCAGTTATACGGTACTAACCTTGTTAACTTGATGAAGCTTCTTTGTAAAGAAAAAGACGGCAACATCAACATTGATTTCGACGATGTTGTCCTTCGCGGTGTAACCGTGGTCAAAGACGGCGAAATCACTTGGCCTGCGCCACCCATTCAAGTTTCTGCTCAACCACAAGCCAAAGTAGACGCTCAACCTGTTGCCAAGAAGAAAGTTAACGAACCGGTTTCAACGAAGAAGAAACTGGCGGGGCTGGCTGTTGCTTTGGGTGGCTTTGGTTGGGTTGCTTCTGTCGCGCCACCTGCGTTTTTGTCTCATTTTACGGTGTTCGTTTTGGCGTGTGTTGTTGGCTACTACGTGGTTTGGAACGTTACCCATGCGCTGCATACGCCGCTAATGTCAGTAACAAATGCCATCTCAGGCATTATCGTTGTCGGTGCTTTGTTGCAAATTGGACAAGGTAATGGTGTGGTTTCCTTCCTCGCATTCATTGCGGTTCTTATTGCAAGCATTAACATTTTTGGCGGTTTCACCGTTACCAAGCGCATGCTTGAAATGTTCCGTAAAGATTAGTAGGAGTAGCAAGGAATGTCTGCAGGACTAGCACAAGCGGCATATATTGTTGCTGCACTATTTTTTATCCTGAGTTTGGCTGGGTTATCAAAGCAAGAGTCAGCGAGAGCCGGTAACTATTACGGTATGGCGGGTATGGCGATTGCATTGATTGCAACCATCTTCGGCCCGTACTCTCAAGGTATCACTTGGATCATTCTTGCAATGATCATCGGTGGCGCGATCGGTATTTATTACGCCAAGAAAGTTGAAATGACTGAAATGCCAGAACTGGTTGCCGTACTTCACAGCTTTGTGGGTATGGCTGCGGTATTGGTCGGTTTTAACAGCTTTCTCGCGCCACCAGAATACAGCGGCGAATTTGCGCACACTGAGCACGTTATCCACATGGTGGAAGTGTTCTTGGGTGTGTTCATTGGTGCGGTAACCTTTACTGGTTCTATCGTTGCCTTTGGAAAGCTTCGCGGCATCATTTCTTCATCTGCGCTGAATCTGCCACATAAGCACAAGCTTAACTTGGCAGCGATCGTGGCATCTGCATTGTTGATGGCTTACTTCGTGAAAGCTGATGGCAGTGTGTTTGCGCTGATCATAATGACGTTGATTGCATTCGCGTTCGGTTACCACTTGGTCGCATCGATTGGTGGTGCGGACATGCCGGTTGTGGTTTCAATGCTGAACTCGTATTCAGGTTGGGCAGCAGCGGCAGCGGGTTTCATGCTGGCAAACGACCTGTTGATTGTGACCGGTGCGCTGGTAGGCTCGTCTGGTGCGATTCTTTCTTACATCATGTGTAAAGCAATGAACCGATCTTTTATCAGCGTTATCGCCGGTGGTTTCGGTCAGGAAGTTTCTGTAGCAAGTGATGTTGAGTATGGTGAGCATCGTGAAACTTCAGCAGAAGAAGTAGCAGAAATGCTGAAAGATTCTCGCTCGGTTATCATCACGCCAGGATACGGCATGGCGGTAGCTCAGGCGCAGTATCCTGTTCAGGACATTACGGAAAAACTTCGTGCGAAAGGTATCAATGTTCGCTTTGGTATTCACCCTGTAGCGGGTCGTTTGCCAGGCCACATGAACGTTTTGCTTGCTGAAGCTAAAGTGCCATATGATATCGTGCTTGAAATGGATGAAATCAATGATGATTTCCCACAGACGGACACGGTTCTAGTTATCGGCGCGAATGACACTGTTAACCCAGCAGCAATGGAAGATCCTAACAGTCCAATTGCGGGTATGCCTGTTCTTGAAGTGTGGAATGCGAAGAATGTTATCGTGTTTAAGCGCTCAATGAATACGGGTTATGCGGGTGTTCAAAACCCACTGTTCTTCAAAGAGAACACTGCAATGCTGTTTGGTGATGCGAAAGAAAGCGTAGAAGCGATTGCGAAAGCACTTTAATCTCGCGCTCTAGCCGTAGTAGCGTTATAGGAAGGCCAGCGAAAGCTGGCCTTTTTTGTATGAGGAGTAGCCAACAGGTTTATTTGCAGCGTTCACTCTGACAAAGTACTGACAATTGGTAATATTTTGATGCTACTCTCTTCGAATGCGTACGTTCCTACTTATCATGTTGTCTTTTGTCAGCCCTTATATACTGGCCAACGGATCTTTCCCTGAGCAACTCGGTGCTTTCAGGTCATCACTCTTATTAGAGCGACCTGCGGCAGCGTATACATTGAATGCTGTTCATAGCGAATATCCCAAGCCGCTATTGGTAGCGGGCAGCTTATTGCCTCAGTCCGTAAACTACCCCCTGAAAGATTTGAAACGACTTTATCAAGCCTCTGAGAAATGCAAAGGCGCGTGGCCTGTTAGCCCATTGGTTACGGATCCTTTGGTTTTCACGCGTGCGCTGTGTTTTAACACTCGCTTGCCACCTGTTTGGTTTTCACGATCGAATCTTATTCACCCTGGTGGGGGAAGTTATGCGGCGAAGTACGTCGAGAAATTCCCCGAACGCAGAGATGAGCTTCTTCGCTTCTTTCACATAAAAGAGCGCCTACTTGCGCCGCCTGATACTTTGTTAGGGCGTCTGCAACGGATGCCTGAAAACGGCGTGAGTGCGCTAAATGATGGGGCCGAATCAATCCTGTCTGGTGAAGAGCTATGGCTGCGTGAAGGCAGCCAATACAAAATTTATGGTATCGATGTATGGCTTCCGTTGCTTGAAAAACGCGATTTGTTAGCATCCCCAACGGATAACGACGCGTATTGTTTGTCTCGTATAGGCAATGTCTGTTGGAACCAAGAACAAGCCCCCTCATATTGGTCGAATCTTGTTGTCATATTGGCAGTGATAAACCTTTTGTGGATAGCCGGTTGGGTATTCAACCGTTGGACAGTCAAAAGACGCTTGATGCAAGAACGCATGCTAGTACTGCAAATTTTGACGCATGAACTTCGCACTCCGATTGCGAGTCTGTCTATGACGGTTGAAGGCTTCAGGCGTAAGTTCGATAGCCTCCCCGAAGCGCTTTATGATGAATTTCGGCGTTTGTGTGAAGACTCAATGCGTCTCAAGCAATTGGCAGAAGCGAGCAAAGATTATTTGCAATCGAATCAGCAACAGCTTGTCCGAGAGGATATCCCTTCGCTTTCTGAGTGGCTGGGTTACATTTGTGAAGAACGTGATGTTGAATTGGCTGTCAAAGAAGATGGGTGTGTTGCAGTTAACATTTATTGGTTGACGACATCGCTAGACAACCTTATAAGCAACGCAAAGAAATATGGTGTCGCACCCGTTAAGGTGAATGCCGAAATCAGTAATGGTTTACTGAAGATTCAAGTACAGGATCAGGGACAGTTAACCGCGAAGGATTGGAAAACAATACGTAAACCTTTTGTCAGTGAGAAAGGCCTAGGGCTTGGACTGACAATTGTTGAATCGATGATTGAAAGGATGGGGGGCCAATTAATACTTATCGGCCCTCCAACGACGTTTATTTTGGAGATACCTTGTGACCCAAACGACTCTGTTGCTCGTTGAGGATGACGCAAACCTAGCAGATGGCCTATTGGCCAGTCTTGAGCAAAACGGATATACATGTTTGTACGCAGATTGTGCAAGCAAAGTAGAAGCATTGTGGGCGGATGCTGATTTGGTCGTCTTGGACCGTCAATTGCCGGAAGGCGATTCAATGGATTGGTTGCCGGATTGGCGAAAAATTAAAGAAGTCCCTGTGATCATGTTAACCGCAATGGTGTCAGTGCGGGACAGAGTGGGAGGACTTGACTCCGGCGCGACTGATTATATGACAAAGCCATTTGCAGAGGCTGAGTTATTGGCACGTATTCGCGTGCATTTACGTAAACCTGCATCAGAAGACGATGTTGATTCCGACGATATCGTCGTGGGTAAACTGCGTATCAACCTGTCAACACGTGGTGTGATTTGTTCTAATAACGAAGTGATTTTGACACGAACGGAATTCGACCTTTTGGCGTTTCTAGCGAGAAATGCGGGACGTGTATTTACGCGAGACGAACTGTTGGATCAAGTGTGGGGCTACAACCACTACCCGACGACGCGTACGGTAGACACTCATGTCCTTCAGCTTCGCCAAAAGCTACCTGAAATTGATATCGAAACACTTCGCGGTGTGGGATATAGGATGAAAGTGCAATAATGGTTCGCGCGGTATTTCTTTTCGTCATGATAGCGCTGCCCCTGAAAGGTGTCTGTGCATGGTTTAGTGGATCGGATGCGCTGACATCGGCTCATCAACGCTTGTTGGAAGGAAATACCGCAGAAAGTTTTGATGCGATGGTGGAAGCATGGCAACAAGAAAAGACCAGTACTGAGCATCGTCATCTGACTGAATTACTGTCTTTGGCGATCAGTGAAGACTGTGGAAGAAGTTTGAGCACCTTGTCTTTGCCTAGCTGGCTGGAAAGTATGGTGATTCGTCGTGAAACGGTTCAAACCCCTAACCGTGTTTACTATCAGTTCTCCATTTATGGCAACTCCAACCAAGGGATAGCCAGCCTTTCATTTGCGGAATGGCCCAATCAATCGTTGATTCTTTCAGAACTGACAGAGGAAAACGAAAACCAATTCAAGTTGGAGTTTGAAGCGGTAGCCGGCGCTGTTCCTGCGGGTCTTTACAAGCTCGACCTCACTTCCAAAGAAGGAGAGGCTTGGTCATCATGGGTGCTTATTGCTCAACCTGAGCCGATCCAAAAGATCAGTTGGAAAGACAGCAGAAGCTGGCGTATTGCGCCAAGGATAGATCTCAAGAGCACTTGCCCGCGTCCATTTCTCTCGATGAATCTTTATCAGCAAACTGGCGTGGAAGATGCCCCCATTTGGTCAGAAGATAAAGACAAAAACTTGCCTACATCGTTGCCGGTGATAGATGTACCTAATGGACAGTATTGGTTTTCAGTGGCGTTGATAGAAAGGCGTTGGCAGGGAGCTATTTTATTTGAAGATGTTCAACGCATTGCTCGATCAATTGATTTACCCGATATTGATTTAAAAGAACTGTCATTAAACAAAGACGTTAAGTAAGTCGTCGTTGAGGCTATTTGCGAATATCCCTACTATTTTCTGCACATATTTCGCTCATACACATGAGTGATGTCACACCTTTAAAACGTGTCTCCAAGTTGATACTTATCGTCGACTAAGATCATGATTGTAAACAAACAGAGAGACAGCGTGTCATTGATATGTGCTTAAGTCTCCTGACCTTTGATGATCAGAAATGGAATTCATGTTATGAAGAAAAGCTTACTCGCAGTCAGTTTGGCCATGGTTTCTTTACCTTCACTTGCAGCAAATTACAGTATTGATCCTCGTATTGATGCAATGGGTGGCGCAGGCACAGCAGCAGCAAGCTACCTCACTGCTGGTTTTCATAACCCAGCATTGGTAGCGTTAGAGCCAGATTCCGCATTTGGAGTGCTGTTTCCGGTCATCGGTATTCAGTATCGCGATCCTGATGATCTTGTCGATGCCTTGGAAGACTTCAGTGGTGTATTTGATAGTTTTTCAAATAATCCTCAAAACCCTGACAATGTTACGGCAACGGCCAATGCCCTTGAAAATCTCCAAAACAAAGTGGCTTATGTTAGTGGCGGATTTGGTGGTGCGATAGCCGTACCCACATCGACCATATCGGGTAACTTTTATGTTAAAGGCTACACCGAAGCCATAATCATGCCCGAAGTGGAAGATGCTGATATTTCAGCCATTGAAAATGTCGGATTAGGCTCAGCGCCAACATTAACGTCAAAAGCTCGTGTGTTGGCATTTGCAGTGGTTGATGTTGGGCTAGCGTTGGGGGGAAATATCGAATTTGCTGGCCAACGTATTGCGTTAGGTATCACCCCGAAATCGCAGAAGTATTATACGTATCACTACGAAGTCTCGATTGATGATTTTGATGCTGATGATTGGGATTCAGATGCCAATCAAACAGAAGAAAGCGTGTTCAACGTGGATTTGGGCGCAGCGTGGCAAACGGGCCCATTTCGTGTTGGCTTTGCAGCAAAAAATCTGATTGCACAAGATATTAAGACGGTACTCTATACGCGCGAATATACGTATGAGATCGCGCCACTTTACACAGTGGGTGGGGCATTTGTTACTGATTTATTCACGTTAGCCCTAGATATTGATTTGAATGAGCAAAAACGCTTCTCAGCACCAAGTGGACCAGAGATAAAAGACAATACGCAGTTGGTTCGCTTAGGGACGGAATTTAACGCGTGGGGATGGGCTCAGGTACGAGCAGGGTATATTCAAGACATGGAAGATACCCTGGACGGCACCGTGACGTTAGGTCTCGGCTTGTCGCCTTTCAATACAGTACACTTTGATATAGCTGCTCAGATTATTGATGAGAACAGTTATGGTGCCTCTGCACAGTTGGCATTCACCTTCTAAGGTGACATTGCCCCCGCTGGGCAGTAGAATACGCGACTTCTTATCGTAAGAATTTGAGGTCGCGTATGAACTTTTCGCCTACATTAACGCACGCAGAGCAACAAGTTGCTGCTGATCGTATTCACGCACTGATGGCGCAAGGCATGAGCAGCGGAGAAGCCATTATGATTGTGGCAAACGAGATCCGAGAACGCGAAGCATCAAAAAAAGATGATTAATGTGAAAGCGGCCAATAATTGGCCGTTTTTCTTTTTGTTTTCTAGCGGTAATCTATACATATATTGAATCACGTTGAATTTGTAAAGCTATTTACAGTTCACGTGCAACATATTAGGTATCGCCTTGAATGATCGTTTACTGCTAGCTAGAACATTTGCCAGAGCCCGACATGAAGGGCAGCGTTATGGTGAATTCCCCTATTCTGTGCACCTCGATGATGTTGAAAGGCTTGCACAGCCTTTCGGTATCAACGCCATGATCATTGCCCAATTGCACGATATACTCGAAGACACTACAACAAGTGTTGATGAGCTCGTCGTCGAGTTTGGCGGCATGATTGGATTGTCTGTCAGCTATGTCACCGATCCCATGGGTGGCGATCGAAAAAGTAAAAAGCATCAACTTCATCAAAGACTCATCCAGCTTGATGAATCCAGTGAGGCCGCACGTCTTGCACTTATCGTAAAATCGTGTGACAGGCTTGCCAATGTTAAAGCTTGCCGCCTCTTTCATCATGAAAAATACAAAATGTATCAATCAGAGCATGCTGAATTTCGTAAAGCGACATACCGACATGGACTGTGTGAGATGATCTGGTGGGAGTTAGATATGTTGATTGAGGTTGGAGATAAAATAGGACGGTACTAAAAACACGTTATACCGAATGCTGTTTTGGTTTTTATTGTCCGAAACAAAAACGCGCCCAAGATAGGCGCGTTTTTTATCTATGAAGTCGAATAAGAAATTATTCGTCGTCGTAAATCGTAGGGATAGGCTGACGCTTGTGTTGAGTCACTGTATAGATATGAACAAGTCTTTCTTTAACGCGATCTGACACATCTTTGCCTTCCAAGAAATCATCAATCTCGTCATAGGTGAGCTCAAGCGCATCTTCATCGGCTTTCTGAGGCGCCAGTTCTTCCAGATCTGCTGTTGGTGTTTTAACCACGAGCAGATCTGGTGCACCCAGTTGGGCGGCAAGTTGGCGAACTTGACGCTTATTCAAACCAAAAAGCGGGGCAAGATCACAGGCTCCATCACCAAACTTGGTATAGAAACCTGTAATGTTTTCTGCCGAATGATCCGTTCCCAATACAAGCCCGCCGACCATACCTGCGATTTCGTACTGTGCGACCATGCGAGCGCGTGCCTTAACATTGCCTTTCACGAAGTCGATTTTTGCGTTGTTAGTTGGCGTCAGTCCTGTATTTTCGAGTGCTGCCAGTGTGGCTGAATGCATCCCATCAACACCGTCTTTGATATTAACGCTAACAGAATGGGTAGGGCGAATGAAACTCAGCGCAAGTTGTGCTTCATCTTCGTCTTGTTGAATCCCATAAGGTAAACGCACGGCAATGAACTGATAGTCATTGGTGCCTGTTTCTTGATTCAGCTGCTCAACAGCAAGTTGAGCCAAACGCCCGCAGGTTGAAGAATCAACGCCGCCGCTGATGCCTAGCACCAAGGATTGGGTTCTTGAATCGACCAAGCGTTTCTTAATGAAGTTAACACGACGTTGTATTTCGAATTCTGCATCGATAGTTGGCAGTACTCGCATCTCTGCGCGGATAGCTTGTTCCATTTCGCGGGATTCCTCATTTTCTCTTTTGCTCTATTCTGCAATATCTCGATGCCAAAATCATGAACATTCATTGAGATAAAGACCTATTGGTTGAAATAAGTACGTTTTATGCCATGAGATTGATCTACCCGAATGGCCACGCTTGAGCAGTATGATGCCGATGTTGCTTTATTGCCCACTTAGTGATGCTTTTGTGAGAAATAGATTGAACCTTACAGCCTGATTCAGTATCTATATGTAACTCATTGTCAAAAAACGATTAATAATGGTCAATACGGACTTACATCAAAAAATTGCCATTTTTGGTAGTGCATTCAATCCTCCCAGTCTTGGTCACCTAAGTGTGGTGCAACGACTAGCGCACTACGACAAGGTGTTGCTTGTTCCAAGTTATTCACATGCTTGGGGAAAAAAGATGGCAGATTTCACCAAACGTTGCCAATGGGTGAAAGGGTTCATTGAAGATGCGGGTTGTTCAAATCTAGACATTTATTTAGATGAAAAAAGCTTAGGTGAAGAAGGTGCAGTGACAACGTGGGCGTTGCTGAACCATATTCAGAAGCAATATCCCAATTCTGATCTCACCTTCGTACTCGGGCCTGACAATTTTTTAAGCTTTGAAAAATTCTATCGCTCTCAAGATATCCTAAAGCGCTGGAGCGTGCTGGCATGCCCTGAAAGTGTGCCGGTGAGAAGTACGGAGATCAGGAAAAGACTCGAACAAAATATAGATATTTCAGACCTGACAACGCCAACGGTGGCTGCGAATATGACAAAGATTGATTTTAGCGCGATGGAATAAAGCGAAGAGGTCAGACTGACAAACCGCAGGCCTTCGTCTTTGCAACGAAACAAAAAATATAAAAACATTCCAATTTAGAGATGCCTTCTTTTTGTCTCCTGGATTAACTACCTTGTAGGATTATGTGTTGACTGTGACTCAGATAATAAAACAAATAAGTGTCGCTTTAGGGCTATTAGTGACACCGTCACTTTTACATGCTGCTTACCTTGAACAACAAGCACCGAAAGCCGATACATTGAAGAATGGAGGGGCGTATAACGTTCACTTTTCTCAGTCATATGAAAGAAGTGTGATTGAATGGACAGTGGAAGATATCCCACTGCCATCAATTTGGGATGGTTGGAAGTATGATTTAGACGTTCCTCAATATCTAACGACTTCCAGTGGCACTACATTCTATGGTTTTGGTATATGGAAGCCTGAGGAATACCAAGGACTTTCATTTAAAGAGAGTTCAACCGAAGATTGGATTATGAACCATGGTTTGAACTTTAGTTTCAGTACGGAATCGAAAATCAGTGATGCTCGGTATCGATTTGATATGCGTTGGCATGAGGATAGCGATACCGAATTTTTACTTCAAATGCAGCTGCCGTTTAACTGATACCTGCTATTTGACGCAGTAGTTGTTCAACTTCAGTTTCAGAAAGTGACACAGCTAGCGCTATCTTTTTAATTGAGCGTCCCGATTTGTATAGGCGCACCCACTCTCGCACCCGTAGTTGAACCGCAATGTCTTCTGTTGATAAACCGAGTGCATGTTCCAAGGCTTTGCCCGTGTTTTCTGACAAAGCTTTGCCGTTGCCTAAAGCATCTAGCGATGTCATCGATAGGCGGAACGAGTCCGTGGTAATATCATGGGGTGTTAAAGTGGCTAAATAGTCACGAGCACAACGAAGTAGTCGACCGTATGGTGCATCCCAATCTTCGTTGCCTTTTTCTTGACGAGCGTGCAGTTGCTCAATGATGCCAGTGATCAACGGCGATTTTTCAATAAAGCCAGCCTGATTAGACAGCAAAGCGGTTGAACGAACAGAGAAGTTTAGCGTTGATACTTGAGAGCCTTTCATGATGGTAACAGCATTGAGGCAGTCAATCGGTAGCCAGAAACCTTGGTTAGCGCAAACGGGCAATTCGGCCTTACCAAGGCGTATTAATGCCGTACCTTTATGTACATGGAGGTAACTTGCATAGTGTTGTTTCTTGCGTGCACCGATAATCATGGTGTCTGCACGATAGTGATTAAATTCGATAGCTTGTTTCATTGTGATTTTCTCTCGTTCTGACGCGCACATACTCTTTTGTTTTGTTAACTAGATCAAGCTGTGAGTATCTTCTTGAGCGATAAATAATCAATTTGTTACGATCTGACTCGTAGAGAGGGAGGTATGACCTCCAACCTGTCATGAATGACGATCAAAACCATGTTCCAATTCTTATAAGCGCGTAAAATGTCGCAGTTTTTATCGGAGTAAGTAGAGTCTCGTGCCACAAACTAACGATCCGTTTTTAGAAATTCGCCCTTATCGCGATGATGAAGTTCCGGCAGCCATTGAGCGCCTGGTTAATGATGACGAATTCATTTCGGCTATCCTAAAATATCGTTTCTCTCGACTGTCAGGGACTATCGGGTGGTTACTAAAACCGCTCATGAAATTATACCTTCGCGCTAAATGGCGAAAAATCAACTCGGTTCGTGATGTTCAATTGAATGTATCGAGCTACATGCAATCAATGATCAAAAATTCATCGGAAGGATTTACGACGAGTGGCGTAGATAAACTTGACCCTAATCAAAGCTATCTGTATGTCTCAAACCACCGTGATATTGCGATGGATCCGGCAATGGTAAACTGGTGCCTTCACACCCAAGGCTTTGATACGTTAAGAATCGCCATTGGCGACAATTTGCTGAAAAAGCCTTGCGCCACCGAATTGATGAAGTTGAACAAGAGTTTTATTGTTAAGCGTTCGGCCAAAGGGCCACGTGAAATGATGAAGGCTCTGGGACAACTGTCTGCTTATATCAAACATTCGATCGATGAAAATCAATCAGTGTGGATTGCACAAAAAGAAGGTCGTGCCAAAGATGGAAACGACAAAACTGATCCTGCTATTTTGAAAATGTTTCATGTAGAAGGGCGTCGCGAAAAGATCCCTTTTGCTGATTACATCGCATCATTGCGTATTGTCCCTGTTACGATCTCTTATGAAAACGATCCCTGTGATGCAGCTAAAGCCAATGAGCTTTACCGAAAGCAAGAAGATGGTGGCTATGAGAAAGGTGAGTTCGAAGACATTGAAAGCATTGTTCAAGGGATCGTCGGACAAAAACGTCGTATCCACGTTGCGTTTGGTGACGTTATTGGGAATGAGTTCGAAACACCGGTTGCCCTCGCTGCTGAAATCGACCGTCAGATTTATCAAAATTATCATCTGTTCCCGTCGAATTATATTGCAGCTGGCAAAGATCATTCGTCGATAACTGACAGTGATCGCGCACTTTTTGACAGTAAGATATCTTCTTTGCCTGAGGGTGTGGCGCAGATTGTGACATCCATGTATGCGATGCCAACAGACAAGAAAGTGGATGCTCAGTAAAAATTTCAATAATATAAGATACTTAAGACAAAAATAACAAAAAAAAGAGTGACGTTGTCACTCTTTTTTTGTTTTATCTGCACGTGTAATGTTGTTCGATCATAGCGCTCTGACTTTTAGCCTGTTAAAGACTAAAATGACGAGCGTTGATTGTTTGTCACGTCGATGTTCTCCGCAAGAAAATCAACAAAATGCCTCACCTTCGGCGCTAAGAACTCCCTTCTTGGATACACAACATAAACGGGTAATTTGAGCGTCGGCTTCCAACTCGGCATCAATACTTTCAACTGACCAGATTCGATTTCGTCATTCAGCAAATATGTTGCGATATAGGCGATGCCGACACCCGACTTTGCAGCCTCTAAAACCGCGGGTGCGTTATTGATCCGATACGTACCGCGAATGGTGACAGATTGTTCGCTTCCATCTTTTTGAAATAGCCACTGATCGTAAGTACGTTGAACACTCTGATACGTAATACAGTTGTGTTCTCTGAGTTCAGCAGGATTTTTCGGCTCGCCATGCGTGTTCAAATACGAGGAAGAGGCGACAATCTTAAACTGACAATCCCCTAATTTACGCGCCACCATACCTTCAGGTGGATGTTCATGAATAGCTAGCCAACAATCAAAACCGTCTTCGACCAAGTTTGGGCGGTGGTCAAATAAATGCACTTCCAATTCTAGCGCGGGATACTTTTCTTGAAATGTCGAAAGCAAACGAGTGATCTGCGCATTGCCAAATGATTGAGCAATACCAATCTTCAAGCGGCCTGATATCTCGTTTCGATAGCCCGCAACCATCGCTTCCGCATCTTGCATCGTTTCAACAATCTGTCGGCCAAACGCGGCGTACTGTTTACCCGCTTCCGTTAACGCGACCGAACGCGTATTTCGTTGCACAAGTTGAACGCCTAGACGCTCCTCAAGATAGCGGATCTGCTTGCTGACTTGTGATTTAGATATCCCCAAAAACTCAGCGGCACGCGTGAAATGTTGCTCATGCGCGACGGTAGCGAGGATAACCATTTGCTGAAGATTATCTAACATGCGGAAATTTCGTCTATGAGAAGAAGGGCATAGCGTATCACAACTCATGAGCACTGAACGAGTGACAGTGTCACATGGCGTAATTTACGTTGTTATTGTAGATAGCTCATCATGAATTAAGCGAGTAGTACAGATGAACCTATGGCGACTAATTCTTCCAATAGGGTAAACAGCCATAACAAACCAACTCATTGCAATCACGCATATGGTTTCCACAGAAGTGCGCATTTTCCACTGACAAAAGACGATGCTTGTTGTCTGCTCACTTTAATCTTCGTGAGCGATTGAGGAAAAAGGCTCATTAACTTTGAACAGGGACTATTGATCCAACTTTGTAATAAAGTTGACTCAAGATCGCCATTTGTAACTAGATTTCACACAGTACAAGTTAAGAATCATGGTTTTCACTTCCAATTAAACCACTGATTTTTAAACAATTAAAGATCATTGTTTTCGTGTGGAAACAACCATGGTGCTAGTTAGTGTGCACTTACATACAAATGTAGAAAAAGAACGGATCTTACTGATCCAAGCAACAAAATTAAGACGGGCAGATCAGAGTATCGGTGAGTTAATTGATGCAGTTAATAGTGATCATCGATATGAATTGTTTCTACTAATGTGGTGAAGTCCGATAGAATCGGCCTCAATCATGGAGGTACATCTGTAATGCTTGACGTATTTATTCGTTTCTTAGTTCTTGGTTGTATGAGTTTTGGCGGGCCTGTTGCCCACATTGGCTATTTCCAACGTGAATTCGTGGATAAGCGCAAATGGATTGAAGAAGAGAAATTCTCGATGGCACTGAGCTTGTGCCAGTTTTTACCTGGTCCTGCAAGCAGTCAGTTGGGTATGTTCATTGGTTATCACCGAGCAGGATATCTGGGGGCGATTGCCGCATTCGTTGGCTTCACGTTTCCATCTTTTTTATTGTTGACGCTCGCAGCTATGTATAGTGCAAGCCTTGGCGATGCGACATGGTTGACCATACTCATTTCTGCGGCCAAATTGTTAGCCGTAGTCGTTGTCGCTGACGCCATATGGACAATGGCGCGTAAATTTATCAGTGACGCCGTCACGTTTATTGTCTGTGCGGGGTCTGCAAGCTGGATTTTATGGCAGTCAGGGTTACTTGCACAGTTATTGCCAATCGTTGTCGCAGGCATACTCGGTTGGTTGTTCATCCGTAAACCAGTGTCTACCGAAGCCAAAGCGAACAAAGATACGAGCCTCTTACAAACATTGGTTCTATTCGGTGTCTTTGCAGCACTTCTAATATTGCCGACCCTGAGCAGTGCGCCCTTAGTGAGTATGTTTAGCCATTTCTATCAAGCGGGTAGTTTTGTGTTTGGTGGCGGCCATGTCGTGTTGCCATTGCTGCAGCCCCTTATTGGTGATGCAGTAACGGGTGATGCACTTGTCGAAGGCTATGCAGCTGCGCAGCTCGTTCCAGGGCCCATGTTTACGATTGCTAGTTACGTTGGCGCATCGATGGATGGTATTCACCCTGTGATCGGCAGTGTCATTGCTACAGTTGCCATTTTCTTGCCGGGTGCATTGCTCCTGTTTGCCGCGATACCCGTATGGCAAAAAGTCATGAATCACAATAAGTTTGCAGGGTCGGTGGTATTGATCAATGCTGCGGTGGTCGGCTTGCTTGTTGCTGCTTTCTATCAGCCAGTTTGGGTGTCAGCGGTTCATGGTATTGCCGACATGGTGGCAGTGGTGGTCGGTTTTGCTGTATTGCGTAAGTTTAATATGTCTGTGTTCTGGCTGCTCGCGGGCATGTTGGTTTACGTGATTGCAAAGAGCATGATGTAAACATAGAAAGTTGACGTGTTAGATTCATCCTATAGAAGCCTGCCTTGTGCAGGCTTTTTTGTATCTGAAATGTATTATTCGACCTGACGCCTCCTATCTTTCAACTTATACGCACTATAACTTGTTATTTCGACGCTATTAGCGCTACTTTTGCCGCGCTTATCCTCATCTTCTTGTGTAGTGGTCAACTCATTCCGGACAGTAAATTAGGCCGATTTTCAGCTTTCGCAGGTGGAAGACCACCGTTATAACTATGCGGTCTCTTCCAGTTGTAATAGCTCATCAGGTAATGGCTGATATCTTTGGATGCCTCAGCGAAAGATGCATAGCCTGTTGCTGGTATCCATTCAGATTTTAGACTTCTAAATAGCCTTTCCATCGGAGCGTTGTCCCAACAGTTGCCACGGCGACTCATGCTTTGTGTCATCCGATACCGCCACAGGTGTTGTCGAAACTGGCGGCTGCCGTATTGAGACCCCTGATCCGAATGGAACATCACGCCACTTGGTCTTCCTCGTTGCTCATACGCCATCGACAGCGCTTTTGTCACCAATGCCGCATCAGGACTGTCAGACATGGCCCAACCGACAACCCGTCTGCGATACAGGTCAATGACAACGGCAAGATAGCACCAACGATGACCCGCCCATATATAGGTAATATCGCCGCACCATACTTGATCTGGGGCGTCGACAGTGAACTGACGATCAAGCTGATTGGGAATATCTGGCCGTTCAATCGAGGCTTGCTTATAGTTATGTGAACCGGGTTGCTTACTGATGAGTTGTGCATCTTCATCAATCGGCGAACCTTGAATCGTCCAATCTTATGTCCGAGATCAGTCATCATGTCGACCAGAGTGCGACTACCCGCAGAGCTTCTGCTCAGCGTAAACAGTCGGTTGATCTCGCTACGAAGATGCAAACGTTCAGCATCAATATCATGGCGTCGTTGGCAGTGCTCATAGTAAGTCGACGTGGCGATATTGAACACAGCACAGACCAATTCTACCGGTTCTTGCTCTCTCAATTGGTCTATCAGCGCGTACGTTCGAGTTCGTCCGACATCAAGAGAGCAGTAGCCTTTTTTAGAATAGATTTTTCTCGTTCAAGTCGATGGATCCTTGCCTCTAACTCTTGGATTTTCTGCTGCTCTGGCGTTAAGGCTTTGGAAACTGGCGTACTACCGCCGCGCTCTTGTTCAAGTTGTGTGACCCAGCGTCTGAGTCCCGTTTCACCGACGTTTAATGAGCGGCTAGCCTCAGCAATTGAATACCCTTGGTCAAGTACCAAACAGGCTGCTTCTAGTTTAAATTCAGCGGAGAATGAACGACGTTGTCTTGTCATGGAACACCTCTTTCTTTAGTGGTGACTTTACCACCTTAAATGGTGTCCGGGATCATTAAACCACTACATTGCTGATTAAATGGGGCATTACTTTATTTCGCTACCTAAGGCACCGAATGGCCAAAGTAGAGGAAAACTAAGGGAGGGCTAAGGAAGTACCGATGACTGCTCTCATGATAAAAAATGGTAGGAGAAAGGTTCGACATCCAGAGATGGCAGAGTGGTTAAGATTTTATTGATTTACCAATGCCAGCTAACACGCTGGCATTAGTGAATAACTGAGTCACGAGAGGGTAAATCAGAACTCCCAGCGCTCGGTTCTACCTGCCTGAGATGAGTGCTGTGCCAGTTCTAAAGCGTAAATCACTTTTACTGCATCATAGGTATCAACAGGCGGAGGTGTGCCGTTTAGAATTGCGCTTGCGAGTTGCGCAAAGAGATCCGAATAGCAGCCGTATTCGAGTTCGATATCTTTTTCAGTGACGTTGTCACCGATTTCTAGCTTGCCTTGGTGCTGTTGGCGGCCAAATTCTGAATATGTCACTGTGACACCGTCACGTAACTGTTGTTCTTGTACGTCTAAACCAAAGCAAGAGAAGGTCGCTTTATCACCCTGAACGACAAATCGCGCGCCTTTACCCGATCGGAATGGACTGGAATTGAGGATGACTTCTTTGTCTGAATAGTGAAGGGTCATGTGAAAATAGTCAGTGGCTTTCGATTGATTGCGCATCGCTTTGCAATGAGCAGTGATAGCCAAAGGCTCACCAAATAGAAAAAGCGCCTGATCAACAAGGTGTGAACCTAAATCATACAAAATACCTGCGCCATCACCAGGCTGTTCGCGCCAACGTTGCTTCACTTCAGGGCGGAATCGGTCAAAATTCGATTCAAACACACGAATCTTACCTAACTCATCTGAATCAATGAGTGATTTAACGGTCTGGAAGTCGCCATCCCAACGTCGATTTTGGTAAGGACACAGAATCTTACCGCGCGTATTGGATATACGCAGTAAATCTAACCCTTGACCGCTATTGACTACAAAGGGTTTTTCTAACAGAACATGACAATCCGCTTCTAGCGCTTGTCTGGCAAAGTCATAGTGGGTGTCGTTAGGTGTAGTGATAACGACAAGGTCAAGGTCAGCATCGCGCAGCATTGCTTCGATATTTGAATAACAGCTAGCTTGTGGAAGCAATTGACCAACAAGTGCTTGTTGAGAAGACACGACCGCGACAGGCTCAAAATCAGGCAGGACAGAGAGAAACGGCAGATGAAAGGTTTGTGCAGAAAAGCCAAAGCCAACAATACCCGTACGAATCATTATAAGACCCTTGTTTTGGTTGATGCTCAGAGAGTAAGACTGTTTATACCAAGACACTTAAGTGACTTAATACAGAATGACTCTAAGCGTTATATCGCTTTTTCTACAGCGTAGTATCGTTAAACAGTGATGTCGTAGCAAAACTGCGCCATACCAAAAATTTAGCCATGTTTTGGGTTTCTGTGGGTGAAGAATTGGTATTAAACAAAAAACGCTCCACAAAGGAGCGCTTAAATAGGTTTGGTATGGGACGTTAACCGTTTAGGCCAAGATCACTGGATAGTTCTGTTCAGGGTGGGGGATAACTTGAACAGGCCAGCCATAAACTGCTTCAATGTTGGTCGAGGTTAAGACAGCTTCCGGGGCTCCGTCCGCCACTATTTTACCATTATTTAGCATGATGACGCGGTCGGCGTACTGTGATGCCAGATTAAGGTCGTGGATCACGGCGATCACGGCAGATCCCTCGTTGGCTAGTTGCTTTGCCAGACGTAATGTCTTGTGTTGGTGGCCGATATCCAATGCTGATGTGGGTTCATCCAACATCAGTACTGTGCTTCTTGCTGCTCTGGATACTTGTGTTAATACGCGTGCGAGGTGCACCCGTTGCTTTTCACCGCCAGAGAGACTTGGGTAAAGCCGGTCTTCAAGATGAAGAACATCGGTTTGCGTCATATTGGCAGTCGCAATGTTGTTAATCTCTCGCTGCGGCACGCTCAACGCTAACCCACCGAGTTCAACGACTTCTCTAACGGTAAAGCCAAACGTTAAGCTGCTAGATTGCGGCAAGATACCGACAGACTGCGCCAGAGTTTCAGGTTTCCATTCAGGCGCGGGTTTGTCATAGAAATTAAGCTCACCATTGCACGGCCATTCTCGACTGAGCAGTTTTAGTAAGCTGCTTTTACCCGTGCCATTGGGGCCAAGAATAATGGTCAGTTCGCCGCTGTTAAACCGAACGCTAACATCATCGAGTAGGACTTTGTTGCCCATTGAAAGCGAAGCGTGTTTGATTTCAATACTCATTACGCCAGTCGTCCTCGTTGTTTTAGCAATAGCGCCAAGAAGAAGGGTGCCCCGATGGCTGCAGTGATAATCCCCACGGGGATTTCCAAAGGTGCCACAATGGTTCGTGCAATCATGTCTGAGACCAGCAAAATAAGGCCACCAAGCACCAGCGAAACAGGCAGCAAGGTTCGATGGTCAGGTCCCGTCAGCATGCGCGCGATATGTGGTACAACGAGGCCGATAAAACCAATCATCCCTGACAGCGCGACGGTGATACCGACGCCAGCAGCAGTGAGTAGGATCAGCTGGCGCTTTAATGCCTGTACATTGATGCCCATGTGACGCGCTTCTGCTTCACCGAGTAATAGCGCATTGAGTTTTTTGGCGTTTCGTTGATAGAAAAATGCCAGTACAAACAACGAAACATAGGCCAGAATGATCGCATCCCACGATGCGCCTGCTAACGATCCCATGGTCCATAGTGATAAATCACGCAGCGCCTGATCATCAGCAAAATAGTTAAGCAGCCCCATTCCCGCACCAGCAATTGCGCCCAGCGCTACGCCAGCCAGCAACATGATCGTGACGGATGTGCCGTTGCTGTTTGTGCCCAAGTAGTAAATGGCGAAAGTGGCCGCCGCGCCGCCGAGAAATGCAAACAGAGGAACCGTACCCATTGTTAGAAAGGCGGTGTGTCCAATGACTCCACCAAACAACACGATGGCAATCGCTGCGCCTAATGAAGCACCAGCGGACACGCCAATAATACCTGGGTCAGCCAGTGGGTTTCTGAAAAGCCCCTGCATCACAGCACCACAGATAGCCAAAATGCCACCAATGGAAATGGCTAACAGGGTTCTAGGTAAGCGCACTTGCTGAATGATAACGCTGACATAATTTGGCAGGTCTGCTTTTATTGGGAGTAAGGCTTTTAAGCTATCCGTGATACTGATGTCCATTGGGCCCAGTGTGATGGAACTCACCATGGCGGTGTATAGCAAGATGGTAGCAAATAGCAGCATCCATCGAACAGGTACGCGACGCGTCATTAACTCGTTCATTCTGTATTCCGTTATTTCCGCTGCGTGTTAGTTATCGTTGTTAAAACGGGTATTAAGCGACGTTGCCAACTCAAGGCTTGCTAATCCAAACCCGCCCAAAATCGAGTGACCACGGATAGGAATCACCTTGTTGTTTTGAAACGCCGGGGTAGCGGCAAGCAGAGGTTGTTGCTTTAGCATCCCATCCATGCCACCAACTTGTTCCAATGTGCGATCCGACACCAATATGTAGTCGGGTTGCATCGTCACGATAGCTTCCGCTGAAAGGGGTTTGTAGCTGGTGCTTTCTTTTGCGGCTGGATTGTTGCCGCCAGCCAATTGGATAACGGTATTGACGGTGGTTTGATCGCCAGCCACGGTCACAGGCCTACCATCCGAGAGCATCATGAATAGAACCGAAGGTGCGTTAACGGGTTGTTGTGCATTCAACGCGCCGATTCTTTCTTCAACCTGCTTTTTAATAAGCTCACCTTGTTGCTGTGTATCGGTGATTTGCGCAATGGTATCGACACGGTCATGAAATGCGTCAATGGAATTGCCTGTTGGCAAGGCTTCAACGGTGACACCTGCTTGCTTAAGCAGTTGCAATGTTGAATCAGGTCCCATATCTGGCGAACCGAGTAAGTGAGTAGGGCTGAGTGCAAGAAGACCTTCTGCGGCGAGTTGTCTGTGATAGCCCAACACTGGAATGTCTCGTTGATCGAGATAGTGGCGACTGGTTAAATCGACAGCGACCACGTTATTGTCAGCACCGAGTGCGAAGAGCAATTCTGTCACGGTTGAACCTGCGCTAATAATGCGGGTCTCTTTGTCTGCTGCCATAGAGAGTGGGCTGATCAACATACAAAGAGTTAATGAGAGCGCTTTAATTGATGTATTCGTTTTCATTCTTCTTCCATCACAATGTTAGTGGCAGTGATTTTGTTGTTTTGCATAAAGGCCAGCACTTTGAGCATGCTTTGTACATCTGCCGTTTTATCTGCGGCTATGACCACGGTTTTATCTGGATTTGCCTTTATTGCGTCTAATAAGGCGCTCGTGAACGCTTCCCAGTCATCCATTGGTATGCCTTGAATTGCCCACGCGGGAGAGCCCGCTAATATATTGATGGCAATGACATTTTGATTTGGGGAATCCAACACGGCGCTGTCGTTGGTTTGTGGAATAGCGATTTCCATGCTTTTGAATTCCACGTTGGCGGTCAGCAATAGAAACACCATCACAATAAAAATGATGTCGAGCAGCGGCGTCAGGTCGGGCGTAAACGTGCTTATTTCGTTGTCAGGACGTGATTGAATCATGCGGCGTCATCCGAAACGGTATTTCGTGCAGAAACTTGGCTTGAGCAAGTCGGCGGGCAACGGGTCACTTTGGCGCAACACATCTCACTTTCATCAAAAGACACACCAGCAAGATGTAAATTGAAATGGTTAAGCACGTATTCTATTTTCGCCAATGTACGGTCTGCCCAAAGGCTAAATAACTGAGATGCAGCTATGGCGGGAAGGGCGATCAGGAGACCAGCCGCTGTGGTGGACATGGCCAAACCTAGACCATCTGCAAGCTCTGCTGGATATATGCCGCCTTGAGTAGCGGAAAGGCCTTTGAACATCTCAATCAAACCGATAACGGTACCTAAAAGGCCAATCAAAGGGCTAAGTACGCCAATCACGTTCAGTAATTTGAGGCCCGAGGTAAATTGTCGGCGCTTTTTTTGAAGCCAAATACTAACGGCTTCTTCGCGAAGCGATTTAGTAAATTGACGATGGCTAATCAACATACAAAGCCCTTGTGATAACGTGCTTTTTTCTTGTTGATGGTTTTCGACGTAGCGATTGAGCTCGTCGTCGTTTGTCAGTGAAAGGGTGTAGATCTCTTTTTGAAGACTTCGACTGTGGGTTTTTGTGTTGAGAGCCACGAAAATTAGGCGCTCGACAATCAGCATCAGCATCAGCGCGGAGAGAATAGTCAACGGCCAAGTCATGATGCCCAGCTGAGCGTGAATGGATGAGAAAAAGTGTAAATCCAACATGGTTAATCCAAATTAAAACGAACAGGAATTCTGACTCGGTGTGCTAATGCAACACCGTTAACTGTGTGGCTTTGAAATCGCCACTTTTTTACCGCGCTCATGGCGGCACTATCAAGCAGGTCAAAGCCCGAGCTTTTCACTAATGCTTGTTTGATTTGTTTGCCACCTTCATCGAGCCATACTTCAATTAATACATTACCTTGCATGCCTTTTCGCATAGCCATACGTGGATAGGCAGGCTGAGATGGGCGAACTTTAAACTGCGGCCGTTCAACCATCACTGGCGCACTGTCTTTGGCTTGATTCATCTGCGCATTAGCGCGGGTGTCTATTGGCTTGTTGTCTGTAGCTTGCTTCTTAGGCTTCTCGATGGGCTTGATTTTTTCGATAGGCTTAGCGTTGTCGGCAGGCTTAGATATCTTTTTTTGAACGGGTTTAGGTTCTATCGTCTTGGGCTTTTTAGCGATTGGCTTATCCAATTTAGGCTTATCGACAACCGGCTTTTCAATCTTCGGGTTTTCCACGACCGAACGTTTTTCTACAGGCGTGCTATTCCTGTCTTTAGGCACGGTTACCTTTTCTAATTTCTCGTCAGTGCTTTTTTCCGCAATAGGCTCTGGCGGTGGCACGTGAGCGGCAACAAGTTGGATAGCAACACGACTACCAGCATGGGCATCGCTAATTGCAAACTGGGGGAGTGGAGGCTGCTGAGCCGAAAGGGCCAAACTATGCAGCGCAACTGAAACGACACCACACACAACGTACCGTCGAGCGTTCACACTTTTCTCCTGCTTCGTGAAAACGATTAATTCAGTGTGCATTATGCATGAAATGCCAATGAGATCAATTATCAGTTGCATTATCATTTGATATGAATATGATGTATTCGAATTGAAAACAGGCCGTTGTGTGGTGCTGTTGTCTTTAGAAGGTCGTTTCTGGCGATGAATTTTGATTTACACAATGTAGAACTGGTTGGGCAACAAACCCCAGATCCACTTCGTTTTGCATTTTCACGCAAAAAAAGTCCTCATGCTGGCGGCATGATGCACTCAGTGAAAGGGGAAGACATTCAAATTTCCCTTGAAGAGGCGCACGCCTTAGCGCCAGCCAATACCCTTGCACCGCGTTGCCTGTATATCCATATTCCATTTTGTCGCGTGCGTTGCACTTACTGCAATTTCTTTCAATACGCTTCCAGTTCGTCATTAATTGAAGGTTACGTTGCGGCGCTGCGTGAAGAAATTCGATGGAAAGCATCACAAACGTGGACACAAGCAGCACCGTTTCAGGCGGTATATATTGGTGGTGGAACACCAACCGATTTATCCGCTAAACAGATTCACACGATCGTTTCTGATATTCGCAGCCAATTCCCATTGACACCTGATTGTGAAATCACTCTTGAAGGGCGTGTTAATCGGTTTGGTCTCGACAAATTTGAAGCGGCGCTGGATGCTGGGGTGAATCGCTTCTCTTTTGGCGTTCAGAGTTTTAATTCTCATGTTCGCAGAAGCGCAAAACGTCTTGATGATCGTGAAGACGTGCTGAAAACCATTCAAACCTTGGTGTCCTATAACGCCGCTCCCATTGTTCTGGACCTGCTTTACGGCCTCCCGTATCAAACGCTCGACGTTTGGCAACAAGATTTGCAGGACTATATGGAGTCCGGTGCTCACGGTGTTGATTTGTATCAGTTGATTGAGATGCAAGGTCTACCAATGGCCAAAATGGTTGAGCAAGGCAAATTACCTCATCCCGCTGACACGCAAATGAAAGCGACCATGTTCGACATGGGCGTGAAATTTATGGCCCGTCATCATCAAAAACGTCTTAGCGTAAACCATTGGGCGTCGGATAACCGAGAACGAAGCATTTATAACTCATTGGCCAAAACCACGGCGGAAATTATGCCGCTTGGCGCTGGCGCTGGCGGCAACGTCAATGGCTGCCAAATGATGCAAACTCGCGATATGGACACTTACAAGTCGGCGATATCAGAAAGGCGTTACCCTGTCACTATGCTGACGATAGCACCTTCAAATCGCGCAGTCGCCGCAGAAGTGAAATCGGGATTTGATGCGGGTGTACTCGCACAAAGCAAACTTGATCGTGTTGCCGGCATCGGTACCTTTGAGGCGTTAATTCCTTTGTTTAATGCATGGGAGCGAAACGGCTTGGTCTACCTTGAAAGAGGTGATGAAGCAGCGTCGGATACGGGCATTGAGGTTGTGTCAGTCGCTGGTGGCGGGTATGTCAGCCTGACATTAGCCGGGCAGTTCTGGGCAGTCACCTTGGCTCAAAACCTGATTGAAGTATTACAAAGCAATACGCCTACGGGCAATTCAAACGTTATTAAGAACGAAGCGACACACGTCGCGGCATAGGAGCAGTATTTACCATGCAACAAGCGATTATCGTCACGTCAGAAGCCAAACAACGCGTCGCAGACTATCTTGCCGAAGATGTGCATACCCCTGTTTCAAATATGGTGGAAAGCCTGAAACTGACGGAAGGCGAAATCACCTTGGCGCTGCCACAAGAAATGATTGCGCGCGCAGAGGGTGAGTTGAGTCAGGGCATTTTAGAAGTCATGCCTAAATGGGGAAAAGTGACCACCATTGTTCACTCTGCCGGTTCGGTTTTTGAATTCAAGGCGCCGTTTCCTAAAGGTAAATTTGCTCACGGCTATTACAACTTGATGGGCAAGGAAGGTCAGTTACACGGTCACCTTCGATTGGATCTCGTGTCTGACATCGTCTTCGTCAGCAAACCATTCCGTGGGTCTGAAAGCCATTACATTGGTTTCTTTGATAGCACTGGCCACTGTGTATTTAAAATTTACTTGGGTCGCGACAAGAAGCGACAGTTATTCCCTGAGCAAATTGAACTGTTTAACGCCATGAAACAGGAGTTGGCAAAATGATTGATAAAGCAGAACGTCTACAAAACCGTTTGGGACCAGAAATTCAAGCGTTCCGAGATGCCCGTAAAACGTTGCAACTGGGCACGGTAGACAAAGATGGCAAACCACACACTAGCTATGCCCCTTTTGCCTTTTCAGAAAAAGGCTATTACATCCTTGTTAGTGATTTGGCGACTCACGGTCAGAACCTGAAAAACAGCAAAGCGGTGTCGATCATGATGATTGAAGACGAAGGTGAAGCGCGCTCTATTTTCGCCCGTCGCCGTTTGTCTTTCGATACTAACGCAGAACTGATCGAGCGTGAATCTGATCACTGGAAGCAAGGCGTTGATGTCATGCAAACGCGTCTTGGTGAGATGATCGATAACCTCAGCCAATTGGGTGATTTCCGCCTTTACCGCTTGAACCCTGTTATTGGGCGTTATGTAAAAGGCTTCGGCCAAGCATTCGACGTGACAGGCGAAGATCTCCTCTCTGTCGTCCATCTCGATGAAGGACACGTTAAATCAATGAAAGAGAACGTGTAACGCCTTTCCGATAAAGGCTCTGTGTCCGTAAATACCCGAATAACCTTAACGCTCTGAGTTCTTCGGGCATAGAGCCAAATTTCACATAAAAATAATAATTTTGCGCTGAGGCCAGTGTGAGCGGCTTCCTATTGCCTTTTTTAGAGTAAATATCATGATAATCAAGAAAAACAAGCTGGCGCTTTTGGTGGGGATATTCTGCGCCGGAAGTGCATCAGCACAGGATGTGTATACCTTTGACGAAGTGGTTGTATCTGCAACCCGAAGTGAGCAAAAAATCAGTGATATCGCTGCTTCAGTCGATGTGGTAACCAGCGAAGATCTAGAAGAAAGCTTGTCACAAAATATGAAACAAGCGGTTGATGCTGAGCCGGGTGTGTCAATGGCCGGCAATGGTCGATTCGGTTTAACAGGCTTCAATATTCGTGGTCGCGACGAAAACTACGTCAAAACCATTGTGGATGGCGTTGAATTACCTGGCACCTATAACCCAGGCGCAGACGTCATGCGCAAATACAACAACACGTTAGAAACCGATACCCTCCAGCGCGTTGAAATCAACAAAGGCCCAGTTTCCAGCCTATATGGCAGTGATGCATTGGCTGGTGCCGTGATCATTCGTACCAAAAATCCAGACGACTTACTGGAAGGTGAGGGCGATGACTCTTATGCTTCCGTCAAAGGCGGCTATTTCAGTGCTGATGAAAGCTACAAAGCCACCGCGACATTGGCGAACCGTACTGGCGATCTGGAAACCTTGTTGATATTCACCCATCGAGATGGTCATGAAACCCAAACTTACGGCGGCCCAGATATTAATGGTCCTGATCGTGGGGCGGCAGATCCGGTGGATTTCAACTCAGATAACGTGTTAGCTAAAGCGTATTACCAACTTAATGACGCGCACCGTATTGGTGTGACGGTTGAGCATTTTAACCGAGAGCAAGACGTTGACCGACTTTCAGATGAAGGTGATGTGATCGCGTTTGGGCCCTATATTTACGCTTACTCGAATACCCGCGCCTCTGATGAAGATTCACGCCAGCGTTATAGCGTTGAGCACCAGTGGCAAGCGAATAACCAAGGCTTTGATTCATTGGAATGGCGAGTTGCGTATCTAAAATCAGAATCTCAGCACGATAATACCGATACCTTGACTAAAACCACACCATTTGGCACCACGGTTTCAAACCGAAATCGTCAACGTATCGGTGAAGACGAGGCATGGCAGGCGGATATTCAGTTCAATAAAGCGTTTGAGCTTGAAAGCAGCTATCACGAAGTCGTATACGGCGCGAATTATGTCGCCAATGAATTTAACCTGAACTACAACAACATCGATCTTGATACCAGTTTGGTCACGGATGCCACACCAGAAGTGCCGAATGCTGAATCCCGTAAATGGGGGGTGTTTGTGCAAGATCAGATGTTCCTGATGAATGAGGCTCTGGTTCTTAATGCTGGCCTTCGTTATGACAGTTTCAGCGCGAGTCCGAAAGGTAACAGCACCTATGCTGACGCGGATAACCACGCATTTACGGGGCGTCTAGGCACGGTTTACCATTGGACGGAGTCGTTCAGTACTTTTGCGCAAATCAGTCAGGGATTCAAAGCGCCAACGCTACAAGATCTCTACTACTTTTACGACACAGGTGCGACCTTCATTCCTAACCAGGATCTTGAAGCAGAAGAAAGCATCTCATACGAAACTGGTCTGCGCCTGAAGCAGCCTTATGGACGCTTCGATGCCGCAGTGTTTTTCAATGACTACAAAAACTTCATTGAAAACCGATTAGTTGATGCCAACGGGCCAGACGGAAAAGAAGTGTGGACGACCGAAAACATTGGTCGTGCTGAAATCTACGGCGCTGAGTTCAAAGCGCAACTTGCGCTGGACTACTTAGTGGGCGCGCCAATGGGGATGTATTCAGACATGAGCATTGCTTATGCTAAAGGTGAAAACAAAACCAATGGCGAAGCAATAGACACGGTCGCACCTTTAACCGCGTACATTGCGTTGGGTTATTCGAACCCTGAAGACACTTATGGCGGTAAGGTTTCACTTAAAACGGTTGCGGGCAAATCTGGCTCAGATTGGAGCAATGCCAACAACGTAGATAACGTCAATGCTGCAGGTTACGGTGTCACGGATGTCACGGCGTTTTATCGTCCTATGTCTTATTTAACGGTGCGTGCCGGTATCTTTAACGTCTTTGATAAAGAGTATTGGGACTATGAAGATCTTGCAGGCTTCGATAAAGATGAGTCAGGAATTGATCGCCGTAGTCAACCAGGACGTAATTGGGGGTTAGAAGCCGAATACGTTTTCTAATAATGCGTAAGCTTTAGTAACGTCCAGAAAAACACCCCGGCAATGCTGGGGTGTTTTCGGTTACACTCAAACAGAAACCACAAAAGAATAACAAAAATGAAAAGTTTGGAGACACAGTGAGTAATGGAGTTTTAACAACGCTGTCGACGCAATGGTTAATTGACCAAGCGAAACAGCATAAGAAGCAACTTATTGCAGCCAATTTGATCGCGGTATGCGCCACATTGATCAGTGTGCCTATTCCGCTGTTTATGCCATTGATGGTTGATGAGGTTCTGCTTAACAAGCCCGCTCAAGGCGTTGCATTTTTTAACAACTTATTGCCTGAGTCTTTGCAGCAGCCCGCTAGCTATATCGTCATGGTGTTGTTATTGGTCATTGTTATGCGTGTGGTAAGCCAAGCACTGAACATCTGGCAAAGCCGTCAGTTTACTTTGGTGTCAAAGTCGATCACTTGTTTCATTCGACAGCAGCTACTCGATAAGCTCGGTCGTGTCAGCATGAAGGAGTTCGAAGAACGTGGCAGCGGCGGGGTAAGCTCGCATCTGGTCACGGATATCGAAACCATCGATTCCTTCATCGGAAACAGCCTGAGCCGATTTGTAGTTGGCGTACTGACCGTATTCGGTACGGCCGTGATTTTGTTGTGGCTCGATTGGGCGCTGGGGCTTTTCATTCTTCTTGTGAATCCGTTGGTGATTTTCCTGTCACGCAAAATGGGTCAGCGCGTTAAGCATCTTAAAAAGGCCGAAAACCAATCTTTTGAACGTTTTCAGACACGTTTAGTTGAAACCTTGGATGGCATCTATCAGCTTCGCGCCGCTAACCGTGAGCGAGCGTATCTGGATGTACTGAAAGGCGATGCGGAGTCTATTCGTCACGACGCCGATAAGTATGCGTGGCAATCAGAAGCGGCAAGCCGTGTGTCATTCCTGATGTTCTTGATCGGTTTTGAGTTGTTCCGAGCAGCAGCCATGCTCATGGTGCTGTTTAGTGATCTGTCTATTGGTCAAATCTTCGCAGTATTCGGTTATCTGTGGTTTATGCTGGGTCCGATTCAAGAACTGTTAGGCATTCAGTACGCTTGGTTTAGTGCATCAGCCGCAATGAAACGACTCAACGGTCTGTTAGCGCTCGAAGAAGAACCTAAGAGCGCGTCTGAGAAAGACCCTCTAGCGGGTCTCGACACCTTTGGTGTGGAATGCCGTGATTTGACGTTCGGTTATAACAGTGAAAAAACTGTTTTGAATGGATTGTCGTTGGCGATTCCTGCTGGTAAACGTGTTGCATTAGTTGGCGCGTCAGGCGGCGGTAAATCCACGTTAATACAGCTTTTGCTTGGGCTTTACCGCAAGACCGATGGTGACATCATGATCAATGGTCAGCGTGTCGAAGACGTGGGTTATGAAACCTTGCGCCAACATACGGCCGTTGTACTGCAACAGCCGGTGATATTCAATGATACGTTACGAGAGAACCTGACGTTAGGGCGTACAGATTTCTCCGATGAGCAGCTGTGGAAGTCACTAGAAATTGCGCAACTAAGCGATGTGGTTGAACGATTAGATGATGGGCTATCGTCCCAACTCGGACGACAAGGGCTGAAATTGTCTGGCGGTCAACGTCAGCGTTTGGCTATCGCCCGCATGATACTCACCAATCCAAAGCTCGTGATTCTGGATGAAGCCACATCAGCATTGGATACTGCAACAGAAGCAGCATTGCATGATGCATTGAACAACTTCCTGCAAGGTCGCACGACCTTGATTGTGGCTCACCGCTTATCTGCTGTGAAACAGGCCGATCTGATTTACGTGTTGGAAGATGGCAAAGTCGCACAAAGTGGCAATCACCAAGAGCTGGTCAAAGAAGAGGGGGTTTATCAAACCCTCTACGGAAATTTACAGGTTGGATGAAGCCTCTTAAGCCTCGCACTCGCGGGGCTTTTTCTTATTCAGGCGATAATCTGCCAATTAATAGCGGGAATATTGCCATACTGGCTGGCAATCATTGGATGCATGTTCCACGCTTAAATGATGACGTGTGCATTGAGGTAAAGGATAGACACATAAGATGAAAGTCATTCTAAAGTCAGATATCACATGCCCATTTTGTGGGCACACGAAAACCGAAATGATGCCAATTGACGCGCCTAAGAAGCACTATGAGTGTGAGAGTTGCCATGAAGCATTGGTCGCTCAAGATGCTTGCTGCTGCGTATTCTGTGCGTTTGGTTCGGTAAGTTGCCCGTCATCTCAAGTGAAAGGCCCTAATACTCTTCGCCACTAACGCCAGTTAGTTTATTGTTCCTCTCCTATGCAGGTATCAATGTATTCGCTCACTTTAAGGGGGAGAGTGCGTTGTCATTGCCACGTCTAAAAACGAATTTGCATTTGTCTCAAAAATGCATCAAAAATTGGAACCAATATGAAATTACACTCACCGCGATAAAGGAGATAACACCCAAGGAGAAAGCGATGAGTGTACATATGTGGTATTGCGAAAATTGTGAAGCGGAAACAGGGCATGAAGTGCGAGAGCAAGCACACCATGATCCTGCTATTCGTGCCTTAACAGCCCCTCCGATGGATGAGCGCTTTGCTGAGGCATCGGAGTGCACCTGCACTGTTTGCGGACAAGTTGCGTGGGTTGACGCTTCAGATGTCCTCAAATTAGGCGTCCATGATTTCGGAGATTAATATCACATGCCTACATCAAGAGAGCAGTGTACTGCTCTTTTTTATATCAATTAACGCACTATAACTTTCCATTGATGATGTTAATATATCATCCGAACCGAGATTAACTTTATACCTGTGTTGATGTGAATATCCCTAAAATTAGCCGTTTGTGTACCTGTAGCAATCAATAGGATAGGGTTCATAAAGCGATATTTCGCTGGAAAAAGCGCCAGATCTCTGATACCTAGACACTTTTAATAACCACGTACAGCCAGTCACTCATCCCATTGAGATGCTGAGTTACCACACCCAACTCGATTCTGTATTAGGAATGCGTTTTTGAACCGGATTGGTGCCATCGTAGAACCAAACCTCAGCAAGTACATAGAATTGCGAATCAGAAGACACGTAGTTCAATGTGGTTTGCCCGTTTTCTAATGATGCAGCAACAATCTGACTGTTGTAATGGGCGGTAAATGTACCATCATCATTTTCTGTGAACTCTCCATATACCGTGATGTAAGCGGGAGATACAGAATAACCACGAATATCGACCACAAAAAATTGTTCAAGCACTGGGTTGTAGGAGAAGCCATCGGGGACGACAGTGGCACTCATTGACGTTGCAGAACTCGAGACGGTAGTGGGAATGTTTGCGAGCCCGCCCGAGTTGTCGACCTGCATGCCCAGCGTCTCAGGTTCGTTAGCGTCTTCTGGCGTACCCGTGGCAATAGGATTTTCAAAAGCACCGCTGTCATCTGTTTTAGTGACCGATACTGCATCACCGCCGTCACCACCTCCGCCACACGCTGTCAGCAGGGTAATTAATGATGTTATTGAAAGAAGTCTATTCATGGGGATTAATCCTCAGGCGCAAAGGTTTTATCAGTGGTGGCTTTCTCTAAGAGATACCAATTAACGTTGTTGTTACCTGCGGACTCCGCATAGCCAGCAAACTCAGCGTAGGCGTCAACTAAGTCAACATGCTCTCGTGGCCAACTCCATTGGTCCGTAATGAGCAACGCCCAAGGGTGGTTAGATGATGTTTTAAAGTAACGGTCACTGCCTGGGTCACTCGAATCAGACCACCAACCGTACCAATATGTGTCAAACTTTTCGGTAGGCTCCTGATCGGCTAAATGGATCTCAAGGCCGCGCCCAGGGTTATACCAAAGCCCATCACGAACATACGCACCGGGGGTTGCGAACACAAAGGGGTCATATGGCATAGACATGAGTGAACTGGTATCAACGCTTTCGTCAAAGTACACATCAATTTCAAATTCAAAAGAGATGGCTTCATGACAGTGTTGTGCTGTTCGGTAATACATGCAGCCTGAAGGGAGTTTTTGCTTCAAATCATCAGACACAATAAAAATGGCTTCATTGGCATCTAGTTCAAGGCCATTATGTTCTTGTACTACCGCATTGTGCGTTAACGTGGTTGCGGCATTAATGTCTGTGCGACTCAAACCGCCGAGCCGAAAGGCAAACCCATTGTGATAGCCCGCACCGTAAGCAGCAAGATAGCCTTGAATGAGCACTCGGGTTATTTTGTCATTTTCGTCAAGGGTTTCAGTTACGCGAAAACGAATAACCACATCGTTCATGTCATAGTCGCCTTCTTTGGGCCAATTATCTTCATACGCTACTGTGGCGTAACCACTTGAACTTGGGTAATAACGTAGTGATGAACCGTCTTCCATAACCGTAATTGGGTGGTCTTCCACTTCACCTGTTGTTGCGCCGCCATAGAAATTTAACCCGCTGGTTTCAGCGAAACGAAAACGCGACCAGGTTGAACCGATAACTGCATCTACAGGCACAGCAATGCTTAGAGCATTGGTGCCCGCGCTTAACAAATTATCTGAAATAATTTTTTCGTTAAGGTCTTCAAAGTCACCGTCTTGGTTCCAATCAATCCATGCTGACAAATAACCTGTTGTAGACGCTTGAACACTCACAATAGCGGTATTGCCAGCTTCTAGAGTCGTCACAAAACCAACACCGTCTTCGTCGGCAAAACCTGCTTTATTGTCATCAAGTGGTGAGATAAAGCCGTCACCTTCGCTGTCTGGTGCGATAGCACCTAGGTAATAGCCTGTATTGATTTCATGACGAGGGCCATTCGAGGCAAGCAAAGTTAGATAGCTATCAGGCGCGTCGCCGAAATCTATCGTGGAATCTTCGTCGACAATAGGGGCGTTGGCACAACGTGCGCCATCGTTTTGGGCGGAAGCAGGGCCGTCAGCAAAGTGCTCGACAGCAACATCTCCAGAGGCGATTTCATCTTCATCAGACAAATCGACCCGGAAAATTTTCCCATCCGTATTTCGTGACAGGTAAAGGTTGCCATTCACATCAAAATATATGGCGCCAAATCCGCCCGATGGCACACCAATATCAGTGGACATATTAGTGACGACCTCTGCGTTTCCGGTAGATAAATCGACTTGATAAAGGTCATAGCTGGGGTTATCAACCGCATAGAGCTTCCCATCAATGGGGTTGATTGCAACGTCTGATGCCCTTAACGTCCCCAAATTAGATTCGATCGCTTCTGCTATCAGTATGGAGGAGGAGTCTGTTAGCAGAGGTGAAAGGTCAATTTTGAAAAGGCCCAGTGCTCTTTGATGCAAGTAGTACACATTGTCATGCACGTCACCACTGATAAAGCGCTGGCCTTCCGGGAGCCCTGACACTGAGAGTTGTTCACCCGCATAATTCTTACCGATACGGATGACATTCACGTTATCGTAGTCAAAACCATATATGTATCTGTCAGTATCGTTAAAGCCTACCGCATTAATATGTGTATTTAAGCCAGTCGTTGCAGCGAGTTCTGAGTACCCGCCAGTCGCGAGATTCACGCCGTACAATTTACTCGGGGAACTCTGGAACAAAAATGCCTGACTAGGGCAAGTATCAAAAGGCACATCAGCATGCGCTTCTAGCGAGAAGAACACAGCAAGAGACAATAGCGATAGATATTTGCGCATAAGTGCTATCCAACAATGCAGAGGTTCTCTCTTATTACAACAACCATGCCATATTTCAATGCATTGATAGTTATATATTTTTCTGTTTCAGTTGAGTCTGGAAGATATCAGGCTTCCTAAAATGAAAGCCGTAATGAGGAACAGATGAGATTAGTTTCTCAAAATGAGAAATCTGCTTATCTCATGCTTTTTCGTTGTTTACTGGTCATCAGCAGGGGATTTCCAAATAATTTTGCCGAAAAGCGCTAGAGCGAATGGTCGCGACGTAATACCATTGCAGAAAATAAAATAACTACTGAAGGAAGAGAGTTACCATGCCATTAATTGCTTGCCCTGTTTGTGAAAAACAAGTCTCCAAGCGCGCACTTGCTTGTACAGGATGTGGAGAGCCAGATCCTGCCCGCTATCACTCACGCAATACGTGGTTAGGCCGTTTGTTCTGGCTGGCTGTTTGGGTGGGTATTGGTGTGTTTGTGTGGATTGAAGTTGTGCCGATGGTGATGGCACTGTTCAAACAGTAATTGAGACCATACGGTCATCATTGACATTGAACACCTGTGGACAGGGCACAATGCGCTGTCCACGTTATTATTTATCTTTCTGTCAACCATCAAAAGCTAACGCTGACAAAGCAGAATCACTCATATTATATTACGCCGAATAAGCATCACGCGGCTCAGAGTAGGCATCATATTCCCTATGTGCTGTCCAACCTATCATGCTGAGATGAGCAAGTAATATACCTGGCGAACTTTCTCCAATCGCAATATCAAAAAATAATCCCGCGGTTTCTTCATCACCACCAAAGCAGCGCTGTATCGCGGATATGATGAGCCCACTTTCTGTCCCTTCTGCCACTTGCTGCCGAACCCAATCATATTCCAACGAGCACTCATTGATGATCGTTTTTCGGCCGAGGGTGAATGTCGTCATGATGACTCCTAGCATCCAAATTTCATTTATGTTTCAGAAATATGTCACAACTATTAGATAGCAAAACGCAACCTATTCACATGATGACGATCGCAAATATACTCAACCAGACGCACTCTAGGTTGACTAATAGGAAATCAAAAGAGAGAAGAGTCACACATATTTTGGCGATGATGTGTACACTCTTACCTGGCTGCATCTAAAAATGCTGCACAAAACGCAAATTTTTCCATCGAAGCGATGTTGTTGATCTGAATAATGATAGGTTAGCGACGGGTGATAACTGCGTTGATATGACTATGAAATGGATTCTGACGAGCTGGATTCAGAAAAAAAAATACGAAACGTTCTTCGAGCGTGTAGGGAGTGATTTCTTTAATAATGAGAAGTATCACGACTACCTCGAGCAAAGAATTCTCGACTCATTGCGTGACAGCGGTGACATCAAGCCCAAGCGGGCATCGAAGATCGTGTTGTCGTGTATTCGACAAGCACTGCTCGATAAATATCTCACTGAAAACCGATATATTCGGTTTTTAGAAGACAACAAAAACGAGTTCTTCGTTCAAAATAACGGGGTTCACGATGTTGTTGCCGGCTACGAGCGTATCATCAGTAACTTCATACATAACAAGCAGCCCGAGTGCTCTGACTACATCCTCTCGCACCTCCCTAAGTACTACCGTAAGTTCTCCAAAGATATTGGTGTCGACCTTGATTACCCAAGAAACAAGCAAGGGGAAAAAGACATGCTGGATGACATCATCATGCTTCTCGATCAACACTGATCCTTTCTGCCTAACGGTCAAAGCCAGTGTCCATAGCAATAAAGCAAAGGGCGCAGGCATCAGACATAGCACCTAATCCCTACGAACCTCACATAATCAATCTATTGAGTGACCCTGAGTCAAAGAGTGAAGTCCTATTGAAGCCGATTTACTTTCTCTGCCTTTGTGCCGTTGATATATCAATAGAGTAAGGAGGCTTCGTCACGGCACTTGCCGTAGTTTTCATTTCGACTAGAATTTGCTGTATGTATATACAGTATTATTAATTATGCCAGCGATTCGATACCAACATAACGACAAATCTGTCGTACTTCATGACGCAAAACCTCATGGCGGGTCATCGCTGATCCCCGCTTACCTCAAAGACGGTAGCCTTGTTTACTATCCATTTGGCGGCTTTGTTAGCCGTGATGCCCTTAAATATGAGCAAACCGTCCAATTAACCGATATTCACGACTTCTCAGCTGCGGCCGACGAAGGGAGTGCATTCTCAGAGTCATGGCGTGATGTCAGCAGTCAAACCTTGCTAGGTGCGTTCATTAAAGGTAAATACTTTGTTGTTCTGAACAACGGTAAGCCCATCACTGCATCAAGACACAAACGATGAACATGGAAGTACACAGTTAGGCAAAGGCGAGAAGCTAACGCGATCAGTGTTCGTTGAATTCTTGCAGAGCGGCGAGGGCACGTTGCGCGACCTCCGCTTGAACAAAGATATGGTCGTGATAGTAAGCGGCAATCACATTGGCACTGATACCTTTCTCTGCCAGCTTTGTCGACACCGCAGCCGTTAAACCCACCGCTTCCAAGCTGGAATGTACTGTCAACGTGATCTGTTTAAACGCGCAGTCAAAAGTGAGCCCCTTTGACTCAGCGACCGACTTATCAAGTAATAACGTTAACCCTTCGCTTTCCTGAAAGGTCGCTAGAGGAGTAAGGCCGATATAATCTTCGAGCTTGCCAGGTACAACACAAAAAACATATTCGCCATCCATCAGCGCAGGCTTCATGGAAGACAACAAAACGTCTAAAGCCATAATTCCAGCCATTCACATTCTCCTATGCGGTTTGATTTGCTCACTATAGCGTGCCACCCAAAAACAAAGAAGGATCGCGCGATCAAATAAACAAGAAGTGCCACTTTTAGTTGAAACTGTGTTTATGTACAGTGTTTCGCGTTAACCACAAACTTTGGAGAAATTTAATGAGAGAATCACTGCGTGAAAAAGTTATCAACGTCTGCAATAAGAAAATCCAAACCAAAGGAGAGAGCGTGAGCGTCTCTTTCTACGCCTTCTTTGCCAACAAGAATGACAACCCAGAGTTACTCATGGAAGCCGCCACCTGGTGGATACAGAAACACAAACTCGACCACTTCGAAAAGGCGACGAAGATTATTGGGATGTTAAAAACGCTTTAGTGAAACGAGTAAACGGCGAACCTGATGAGGCGTAATGCTTCGGATCGCTGCAGCATCGATTTGTCGAAGTCGTCGTTCTCGAACATCTTGAAGTACTTTGAATCGATTAATGTCTCGGTCACTAGAAGCGAAGTTGTTCATCAAGAACTAGAGGACATTTTTAAATTGCTCAAACCGGACATTACTACTTTGCTCTTACACTCCCAGTGCGCATTATGTGCCTTATGTTAAATAAGATATGCGATAGATTGAAATGTGGTTCCCTCATGCTATCAAGTCCTCTCTTTTCTCATTGGCTTTAGTCTATTGAACGTAATTATCTATTTACCATAAAGTATATAATTACTAGTGTATTAAGAAGCCTCCCACGAAATGGATTTCCTGGTGCTTCTTCTTACTCTGGGAATTATTAGCGCGATGCGCGGAGTACTCGACTTCGTCAAGGCGCTAGACATGTGATGTGGTTCTTGCAAAACCTTGATTTGGAAATTGGTAACTGGGTGGCTGTTTGGTATATTGTTCGCAGGCTAAAAGACAGATAAGAAGAAATCAACATGTCATCAGATTATTGCGGAACCAGTGCCAGCTATGCTCGTCAAGAAAGTGGTTATCGAGAAAAAGCACTGAAACTGTATCCATGGGTATGCGGACACTGTGCGCGAGAGTTTGTTTACTCAAATTTGCGTGAACTCACCGTTCACCACGTCGACCATGACCATACTAATAACCCGCCAGATGGCAGCAACTGGGAGTTGTTGTGTCTGTTTTGTCATGATCATGAGCATTCAAAATACATCGATCACCATCAATTCGGCACAGAAATCAAAGCAGGACAAGATGATCATCAGTCTGCAACTCACAATCCTTTTGCCAATTTGAAGGATTTGTTGAAAAAATAAGCATTCATCATGCTTACTGATTTTTCCAACTCATAAATGGCACCATTTACAGGCAGAATTGGTTGAGTTTACGGCTCGCTATTCTGCCTTTTTAATTAGCTGCTATATAAATGATTCACCACCGTAAGCTCTATCGACGCTGACAGACTAACGCCTTTCATCACCCTAAGCGTCTTTGACTGTATAAGCCTTATGAGCATGGATTTGCTATCGCATCATTCGCTTAAGTCTACTGTCGTAATAGAAATCACGCTGATCGATGACTTTTATTTTAGTGCTGTCTGGGTGAACGGGATTGATGAGGAAGTTGTATTCACTGGCAATGATGGCTGACGGAAGTTGCATGACGCCAGTATTACCGTCTCGCAGCCAATCTGTCCCATAATTTCGAGAAACATCCGCATCAGGAACTGCGTCCCAGCCCGTTGGTAATTCTTGCTCGCTAGCGCGTTGAATCGCCAGGTCATCGGGAATATAGATAGTCATCATCACGAGGTTTGGCATTTGCACTGGGCTTTCATGCACAAAACGCTCAAGTGCTGACAATGAACGAGATCCCGCAGTATAAAGAATTGGCTGGCCTTTATGATGCCACCGACCAGAACCAAACATGCCCCCCATTCCACTCAAATCGGCAAATTTCTTGACCGATAATCGAAAAACTTCCATTACGCCGTCATACCATGCATGAGTCGATTGAGAATGGTCTCCACGTATTGAATGCCTGTATTGGTATCCAAATAATCAACCGCGGCATTACCGCCAAACGCGACTTGAGGCATTTTAAGCCAGTCGAGTGCGGTTTGCTTGTCGCCGTAATATTCGATAGCCAGATCGACAACCCGACGAATAGCGAGAGTCTTTTCAGATTGTGATGGCGTGAGTAAATCCGTATCACTTTTACGTTGAAGGCTTCGTGGACTCAGGCCAATCAATGACACCCACTCCCCGCTGGTCATGGCCATTTCTGCCATGACTTTACGAGCTTGCTTCACCGTTAAACCGTGACGGATTATCTCTAGCTCCGTGTCTTGGTTAACCACCTGCCCTTTTTTAACAAGACCAAGTGACATCAACTGCTGTGCGTACATAAACACCTCTCTCGACAATGGTTAAATTATGAGCGCCATTTGTCGTATTGTAAAGCGCCATATGTCGCATTGGTATTCCTCTGCTAAAACGCTAACACGTTGTCACAGAGGTAAGCGTCTACGCTTCTTCACCTGACCAAAAGCAAAACTGGACTCAATGGCAGCAATGTTGGGCAAGCGTGTGAGTTCTCGTCGGATGAAACGCTCATAGGTTTTCAGTGATTCACTCACTACATGCAGCAAATAGTCATGGGTGCCAGTCATGAGGAAGCACTCCAACACTTCATCCATATGATCAATCAATGCTTCAAATTTGAGCATGTTTTCTTCGGTCGGTTTTTCGAGTTTAACTAAAACAAACACGTTAATCGGTAAGCCACATTTTTCCTGGTCAACCACCGCATGATAACCAGTAATAATGCCTTTTTTTTCCAAAGCACGAACACGACGTAAGCAAGGCGATGGAGAGAGTGACACTCTGTCTGACAGTTCTTGATTGGTTAAGCGCCCTTCCATTTGCAGTTCATTAAGAATCTTCTTATCGATGTTATCGAGATTGATGTCCATAGCAGTCCTGTTTTTATTTATCCATGATTCAATCAAGGTATAGCGCACAAATATCTATAGTTGGCAGATATTGCCAATATTTAACATTTAACAAGCAGAAATGGCAATTTTTCAGCTCTCCACCTTTGCTAAGTTAAGAGCATGACATTGGGCATAGATTGTTAAACGGAGAGAGCATGACGAAGGCGACGCAACTCAGTCCACTGCGCAACACGACCAAACACGAACAGGCGGAAGCGCTGGCAATCGAACAGGCACAGCACTTCGGTATTGATACTCGCTCCGAGTTTGGTGAGGCGCTTGTTGAGCTGGCTACGACATTGTATCGCGCGAATCACCATACTCATGACCTTTGGGCTATCACGATGGATGGCTTGGCGGATCTCGACCGCAACGATCGCATTGCTTGGTTTAATGCCAAACGATTCTTGTCATTTCAGTTAGCGAAGATCCTCGATAATCTGCAAAACCCCATGCGAGCGACTTACCAATCTATCGCCACTAAGAACGGGCACTTTGCTGCGAAAGGCGCTTACCCTATCTTTGATAACGTGGCAGCGATATTCTCCGCCAGCCCTGTAATAACAAGAACAGCGACCTATCTATTTGCTTGTACTGAATGGGTAGAAGATGCGTTTAACGGTAGAGAGCCATTACACGAGATCTACTCACGCCTGCTGAACCCAACGTCCATTAGCCTTGCCAATCATATTGTCGACATTGAGGCTGGCGATATGGCGGATCAATATCTGGCTTGGAATTTTAACTCAGGCATGGCCGCCATTGACGGCCTACTCAGCCATCTTCTCGGACGTGAAGACATCGTATTGGCATCCCGCAATATCTACGGTGGTTCATACCAACTGCTTCAAGACTGGTATCGAAAGTCCTCCAACCTTGATGTTACGGTTGAATGGGTTGATGGTTATGACGCAGCAGCGTTTGCACACGCCTTAGATGCTGCCGCTGAAAAATATGCAGACCGCATCAGCGAAGGTCGTAAAATATACGTTTACCTCGAAAGCCCATGCAACCCTCATGGCTTTGTGTTGGATGTTGCCGGCATTAGTCGCGCCGCCCATGAGCGGGACTGGGTAATTGTGGCAGATACGACGGTCGGGACGCCATTTCTGCATCCAGTATTGAAACGTAAAGACCCAATGGAACGCCCTGATTTTGTGATTCATTCTTACACCAAAGAACTGGCTGGATCAGGAACAACAACTGCAGGCGTGGTTATTGGTCGTAACGAAGATATGTTCATCCCTAAAGGTGACAGCGTCACTACCAGTTCACCAAATGGTACGCCTCGCACGGTTAAATGGGATAACACCTTGTTCTGGAATGTTTACTACATCAAAGGTGCATTTTTGGATGCGGATAAAGCATTTGAAGTATTGAATGGTATGAAAACCTACGAGCTGCGTGTACTTCAAAAAACCATCAATACGCTGACACTGGCCAGAGTTTTCGACCTTCACCCGGATATCAATGTGTCATGCCCTGCACTGCCAGAGAGCCCGAATTACCCGCTCATGCAGTCCAACATGCGCTTAGGTTTGCCTGCAGCACTGTTTACCATTGATATGGAAGGCTCAGCAGGTCGTCCCGCTGTTGATCCGCATGCATTTAAGCAATTCTTCGATATGCTAGAACCCGCGATCGGCATGCAGGTTAGCTTGGGTCAAACCAATACGGTTGCACTTTGCCCTGCGATGACAACCCATTCAGAATTGTCTGGTAAAGCGCGAGAGGATGCAGGAATAAAACTGACCACGTTACGCATTGCTGTGGGTTTAGAAGATCCGCGCATGTTCATTGCACACATGCAACGTGCGGCGGAGATAACCATAGACATCAAGCACACGGATTTTTCAACAAAATTCCCAGCACCCGAAATGATTGACGATATCTATCGTAAAACGTATTTGGATGTGCAGCGGCGGTTTGTTGAGGATTTACCTTCGTATCTTACTTTGATGCAATGACGTAACGTTATCGAAATCAGCACGGGTATCTAACATCAATTCAAACCCGTGCGTTATCACTACTTTGTCGATGACGCACTGGATTTGAGTATTGAACCATCACGATTGAGATAGCAAAGTGTGACTTGATATTGCGGTTGTTGCTTTGAGGTTAACAGCGTTGGCTCCATCAGTGTCGTCATCTGCGATCCCAAGTGGGCTTCGGGTTCACATTCAATAAAACCAAAACGATGCAATTCTCTATCAATCTTTTCCGTTGTAGAAGGCTCGCTTCTTTGGATCTCAATCTTCATGGCCAATCGACGCTGGTCAAAGCTTGACGACTGACGTGCCAACAACTTGGAGAATGATGCTTCAAGCATGATGATTTGACTTTCGACAAGCACTTTCCCATCAGACGCTTCTAGGGAGCTCTGTGCTTTTATCATCTCTAACGCAATTGAAGGCAGCACTTGGAGGTATCTGTGCAGCGCGCTTTCGTTAGATACAGCGTAACCTCGAATCGCAAGTGCAGCAACAACACACGCCAATGCAAATGCCGCTATCGATAGCCCTGATGTCGAGTTCAATTTTCCAATTAATATCATGATTAAAGGAATGCCACCAACTGACTAATTATGCTTAGAATAGGCTTGATATTGGGTTTATATTCTTATTGTGATGTATATCTATAAAGCAGTGAAATGTGTCCATATCAAACGTGCTGTACTGAATATTAGTTTACTTGCGATGAACTAAAACCCTATGCTTCGTTTGACTCATTTTTGAGAATTTACTAATTAATTGCTGGATAGTACTTTTCTAATTACAGTGCTAATTTTCTATTATTTATATCTAGTCTTAAAATAAATACACACCGCACAATAATAGTGCGAGAAATTAGCCTTTGTATTTTCAGAATAAAATTACGATGCTCTCTTCAAATTTTACACATTTCACCCAAAATACACCTAGGCCAATGACAACAAGACCTTAGAGGCATCAGCCAAGCGGAGAATATATTCGTGCATACATTGTGGTGCATATATTGCCCAATAACGTGCACAGCAACAAAATTCGCGTAAAGAAATATTTGATAATTATAAAATCAGAAAAGTGTGAGCCTTATATAAGCTATTAGAAAAGCAAAAAAGCTGGGGTCGAAATATATTGCAAATATGTTTATACGTGAAATAATCCGCAGCGCAATGCTTGTTAACAAGTATGCAACACACTTGCTGTCGGGTAACACTGAAAGCAATATAAAATAAGAAAAAGGACTCGGTAATGAAACGTATAATGACGACTGCTGGACTTTCGTTGTTTGCGAGCTCAGCCTCTGCGGCAGGGATCGACGAAGCAATCAATGAAATAGTTGCGCCAATTGTAAACCCATTCGTGGGTATGATTTTCTCCACCATCCCCCTACCATTTGTAGATGCACAAGCGCCATGGATTGTTCTCTGGCTTGTAGTTGCTGCAATCGTATTCACACTCTATCTCGGCTTCATCAACTTTCGCGGTTTCGCCCACGCTATTCGCCTCGTAAAAGGTGACTACACCAATCCAAATGAACCTGGTGAAGTCTCACACTTTCAGGCGCTTACCACCGCCCTCTCGGGAACCGTTGGTCTAGGTAACATTGCAGGTGTCGCAGTGGCTATTTCCATCGGTGGTGCAGGCGCAACATTCTGGATGATTCTTGCTGGTCTGCTCGGCATGTCAACCAAGTTTGTAGAGTGTGCTCTCGGTGTTAAATACCGTAAGACAAACCCGGATGGCTCTGTTTCTGGTGGTCCAATGTACTACCTGAGCAAGGGTCTTGCTAAACGTGGTAACCCAGCACTTGGTCGAACCCTCGCCGTTTTATTCTCAGTTTGTGCGGTCGGCGGTGCTTTGGGTGGCGGTAACATGTTCCAAGCAAACCAAGCATTTAAACAAGTGGTTGGTGTAACTGGCGGCGACATGTCTTTCTTCGCGGATAAAGGCTGGTTGTTTGGTCTGATCATGGCGATCATTGTTGGTGTGGTTATCATCGGTGGTATCAAGTCAATTGCGAAAGTGACTGAGAAAGTCGTTCCATTGATGGCCGTTGTTTATGTTGGTGCTGCACTGGTTATTATTCTGTTTAACCTGAACCACGTAGGTGACGCGTTTGCTGCAATCTTCAACGGTGCGTTTACTGGTGAGGGTGTTGCTGGCGGTGTTATCGGCGCAATGATTCAGGGCTTCAAACGTGCGGCGTTCTCGAACGAAGCCGGTGTAGGCTCTGCAGCAATTGCTCACTCAGCGGTAAAAACCAATGAACACATGTCAGAAGGTTTTGTATCTCTACTTGAACCGTTCATCGATACCGTTGTTATCTGTACCATGACTGCCCTTGTGATCATCATCACGGGTCAGCTTCATGCAGGACAAGAACTGACAGGTGTTGCGCTGACTTCTGCTGCATTTGGTAGCGCTATCTCTTGGTTCCCATATGTTCTTGCGATTGCAGTTATCTTGTTCGCTTTCTCTACCATGATTTCTTGGTCTTACTACGGCCTGAAAGCTTGGACTTACCTGTTTGGTGAAAGCCAGCGCGCTGAAATGATCTTCAAGGTTATATTCTGCGTGTTCGTTGTGATTGGTGCTTCCATGAACCTCGGTCCGGTTATCGACTTCTCTGATGCGATGATCTTTGCCATGGCACTGATTAACATCATTGGTCTGTACCGTTTGGTTCCTGAAATCAAAACAGATATGAATGACTACCTAGCACGCCTGCAAAGCGGTGCTATCGTGCGTCACAAAGCATAATTCGTTTATCTAAACTTAGTATTTCTAACTAAAGCGGTACAACGAAAAAAGAGATGCCAAATGGCATCTCTTTTTTATGTTCGTCATGTATAACTTGGCTCTTAAAACCTGCTGGCTATTGATTCAACCGCCAGCCAATTTTACCGTGTGACCTTTCTTCTCAAGGTACGCTTTGATTTGATCGCGTTTATCGCCTTGAATCTCGATGATCCCATCTTTTACTGCACCACCACAGCCACACACTTTCTTTAAATCCGCAGCAACGAGCTTTAGTTGAGTGTCATCCATATCTAGCCCAGTCACCAGACACACACCTTTTCCTTTGCGGCCTTTAGTCTGGCGTTGAATACGGACAATGCCATCGCCTTTATCACGCTGAGGCGTTTGCACTTCTTCCTTTACTCGCCCGGTTTCTGTCGAATACACCAAACGGCTGTTATCGTTTTTCATAATCCACTCTTTGACGCGTCACAATGCGCGTATGGTATCAAAAGTCTTGGGATTGAACACGTATAGTGATTTCGCAATCAACGAGATAGTGAGTGAGTGTCGATATACTGCTTAATTTTAGGCAATGGACCTTTGAGAAGCTGACCACGTACAAGAATGTACCAAAGGCCTGGTTGCTTCTCATCACTCATGATCTGAATACCTCGATACGTTTCTGCTGAGTGAGCTTGTGGCGTGCCGAACGTTTGACGCTCAAATTCAGCCGGACGGCGGAATATACGCGTGTCACACCACCAATCTATACACTGTCTAACGCCCAGCATACTTCCTGATACTGTTCTACCACCGACGAGTGATGTATAGATATCATCTCTGCACTCAATGGAATGTCCACGATGTGAATACCGCTTTTTCATTGGTTTCCCGTATCTATTATTGCTTTTTCTTATAGCGAGGATATTAATGAATACAGCAGGATTTGACGACAATAAATGTGATTTTGACCCAAAAAAAATGGTTTCATTACAAGGTGATAACGCCATGATAGCGATGTGGTTAAGTCTTAGTAACGACTTTTTTATCTACGAATTGCTTAAGTGCTGGAAGTGAACCTTTAAGCAGGTTCCCTTTGATGATCATATACCAGGCCTTATCATCATCTTCAGAGTCGTTCATGATTTGAATGCCTTTATACTCTTCGATTTTTTTTTCTTTGGCATCAACGAAGTCTTGCTTATCAAACTCTTCAGGCAAGCGCAAAATGTTAGTATCGCTCCACCAATCGATGGACTGCTTAACACCCAGCAGTGAACCAAGTATGCGCTTCCCCCCGACTCGAGCACTGTATTCTTCTTTGTTTTCGTCGTTCAATTCGACGTTATAACCACGATGGTATAGGCGCTTTTTCACCAGCGATACCTCTGTCTGTTTACATATAAAAGAAACAACTGCAACAAAATTGCGTTTCACTATGTAAATTAGACCAGATTAACAGCAAGTGCCAAGTTTCCGTCTTTGACCAGCCAGAAAAACTGACATTTCATTAAAGGGTTATGTGATCACCCCTCTTCTTTAAACCTTAATTAGGTGGAATAATAGATGTATTCAAATAATAAGTTATAGTGCGCTATATAATGAAAAAGATTGAACCCATCGCAAATCCAGAAGAAAACAAACAAAGCATCATGCAATTTAAAGCTGGCCATGTTGATTTGGCGCACTGGAAATCTCTGACGATGAGTCTGTACAGTCATAACTCCGTACTTAGCTTTCAAAATGACTGGCAAACCTTTGTCGATTATTGCAAAGAGGTCAATGTCTCTGCGCTCCCCGCGGCGGTCACGGCGGTTAGACGCTTCATTGAACACAGATCAAAAACACGTAAAATATCCAGTATCAAACGCTACGTCATTACTATTTCGCTACTACACCGTGTTCATGGTTTACCTGACCCTACTCGCCACAGAGAAGTCCGATTCACCCTTAATCGACTGTATTCAGAAAAAGCTGATGATGCCGCGCAGGCCAATGCGTTTCACCTTTCCCATTTGAACGCATTACAGCAAAAATTGGGAAGCAGCGACCGATTGAAAGATATTCGCGACCTACTTATTTGGACGCTGTGCTTTGAGGGTATGCTGAAAAGAAGCGAACTCGCGGCATTGACTTGTCATTCGATACAAAAAGACGCCGAGGGTTATGTGTTGGTGGTTGATGATCAGCGTATCGAACTCAGCCCAGAAGCAGGTGAGCTGATTGATCATTGGTTTTTAGTATCCGGCATTGCCGATGGCCCGTTGCTGCGTCGCATCAACAAGCATGAACAGCTGGGTGACTTGCCGATGGATCACTCCTCTATTTACCGCGTGTTCCGACGTGCTGCCACTGAGCTGGGTTTAGAAAGCACGCTGACGTTCTCAGGGCAATCTCCACGTGTAGGTGCCAGTGTGGATTTATCAGATTCAGGTAAATCCATTAAGGAAATTCAACAGCAAGGAAGATGGAAAAGCCCCGCTATGCCAGCTCAATATGTGGGGAATAAGCAGGCAAAGAACGAGGCTATGGAGCAGTTCAAGCGCAAGATAGAGAAAGATTAACCGCCGTTGATACCACTTTGGATGCAGCTCGCCAGATAATCTGAGAACGTGTGTCCATTATGCTCGACCAATTTCGGGAACATAGAAATCGGTGTCATTCCTGGGAAGGTATTGATTTCGTTTAATAGCACTTCGCCATCAGTGGTTAGGAAGAAATCAATCCGGGACAAGTCTTTTAACTTCAAATGAACAAAGGCTCTCTCCGCGTATTCACGCATCTTCGCGATTTGCTCGTCAGTCAGGTTATCCGGCTCTAACGTTGTTAAGCTGTGACTTGCCGTGCTGTATTTTTCGGCATAAGTATAGAAGGTATCTTCAGGGCAACGAATCTCACCCGGATTAGTCACCACGACTTCTCCGTTAAAATGATACGCCGCAATTTCTAGCTCGCGTGGGCGAACAGCCTTCTCTACCAAAACTTGATTGGAAAAGGTAAATGCCTGTTCGATAGCATCCTTGATCGATTCTTTTTCTGACACCTTAAAGCAGCCAACAGAAGAGCCCTGGCAAGCCGCTTTAACGAATATTGCCCCCCAGCGTTCAAACGCCTCTTCGGCTTTCAATACACTGTCGGCACTGTTTTCAGTCAAGAACACGTACGGTGTATTAGGGATACCAATGGCATCAAACCACAATTTTGATGTGATTTTATTGAAGCAAACGATACTGGCTGAAGGGTCGCACCCCATATAAGGCAAGCCAGCAAGTTCAAGCAATGATTGGATATCACCAGTTTCGCCCGGGTAACCGTGAATACAAGGCACCACATAATCAATGGCAATAATTTTATCGCCAACGGTCAGTGTTTTATCTAAGTTCAGCCGACAAGCTTGGCCTTCGCTATCTTTCCAGCCTTCGTCTTTTGTGATTTCAACGCGAACAACAGACACTGAGGGTAATGACGTCAGTTCTGATTCCAGATAGTTCGCCGATACGAGAGACACTTCATGTTCAGCGCTACCGCCGCCACATAGCAGCAATACTTGAGTTGGGTTCATGACCATTCCTACTTCGCCCTGATTCTTCGATCAGGGATAACATAATTCAATTGCACAATCCGGTGCATCGCATGGAAGGTGAGACGCCTATAGTAGACAATCGCCTTCTCCCTTTCATCCAATGAAAAGCAAATATCTGTCTATTTTTGTGTGATCGCACAAAAACTCGTCGTATTCCCGACGGTTACAGGACGCTTGTGGCTACCACACGTATATCAATATGAAAAAAGAGAGCATTTGCTCTCTTTTTGATTGTTTGGGAAATGTTAATTGAGCGGCTTCATCTCAGGGTTTGCTGACGATTTAATCGAGGCAAAAGAGCGAATAAAGGGCCCATACTGCTTAATGTCTTTTGGTAAAGCGCTTAGCGCATGCTTCGCGTCAGTTTTCGAGTCAAAATCACCATACAACAAGGTATACCACGGCAAACCATCGACCATTTTTTTGTTCGACCAAACGGGTTTGTCCGAAGGCAACTTATTCATGTATTCATTGAAGCCTTTATTATGGCTAAGTGCGATGACCTGTATTGTGTAATTTTGTCCGCTCATCGCCGCCATTTTTTTCGTTGCCGGTTGCTTTTTAACTGCAGGTTTAGCGATTACCGCAGGCTTAGATTTCATCGGCTTTTCTGCCATTGTTGCTTTAGAAGCAGGTTTTGGCATGGGTTTAGCTGAATTCATTTCTGCTTTTTTTGCAGGAGCAGGAATAGAAGAAGATTGGGGAGTCGGGAACACTTCTTCTTCTATAGATTGAGTCAAAATCTGAGTCGTACTGGCTCCACCGGAACAGCCAGCGAGCGCAAAGGTAAATGCGATAGAAAGGATTTTCTTCATGAATATTCTACTTTTAGGAGCCACTGTCTTCTATTCTGAACGCACCTATCCATTCATTCAACTTAAACGATGCGCACTCTGATAAGTATCTGCTACATGTCACACATCATTTTGCGAAAATGATTGAGATGACAAGGATTTCTTTTTTAATACGCGTCTTTTCGTTGCGGATCACAGCCAGACTTAATGGGTCAGGATGCGCCAACAGAAACATTGTAGGATATAAACGAGTAACCTCAGATGCCTCAGGAGATGCACATGCTCGGCCTAGATATGCTTTTTAAACCAAAATCAATCGCTGTCATTGGCGCTTCTGATACACCAGGCCGTGCGGGCAATGTGATTATCCGTAATCTCCAATCAGGTGGGTTTCAAGGCCCCATAATGCCTGTCACACCAAAATATCAAGCTGTCGCGGGGATTCTCGCATATCCAACGATCAATGCCTTACCCTTGATTCCCGACATGGCTGTACTCTGTACACAAGCAGATAAAAACAGTGAGCTTATTCGTCAGTTGGGGGAAAAAGGCGTGAAGGTTGCCATCATTTTGGCAGCAGGCATGAAAAAATGCATCAACCAAGATGGACGTACTGAATTCGACATCATGCGCGAGATCGCATCGCAATACGACATGCGTGTTATCGGCCCCAATAGTCTTGGTTTAATCCTTCCTTGGCTAAATCTGAACGCGTCGTTTTCGCCTATCCCCGCCAACCGTGGCAACATTGCGTTTGTTTCTCAGTCGGCAGCGGTATGTACCACGATTTTGGACTGGGCAAGAAACCGACGCATTGGGTTTTCAACTTTTATTTCGTTAGGGGAAGCGAGTGATATCGATTTTCCCGAACTGCTTGACTACCTGAGCCGAGAAAGCAAAACCGATGCAATTCTGCTTTATATCGACAACATTCAGGACGCAAGAGCATTTATATCTGCTGCTCGTGCTGCATCTCGAAACCGTCGTGTGTTGGTGTTAAAAAGCGGCCGTACGCCAGAAGGTGCCGCGGCTCTCCCCCACCTATCAGAAAGCTTGCCGGGTCTAGATGGTGCATACGATGCCGCGATTCGACGTTCGGGCATGCTTCGCGTAAATACGACACATGAGTTATTTGCCGCAGTAGAAACGCTTTCCCATTCAGTGCCGCTTCGCGGGGAACGATTAGCCATCATTTCGAATGGCGGCGACCCAGCCGTCATGGCGGTGGATACATTGATGGAAATGGGCGGCAAATTGGCAGTGCTGAGCGAAGAAACCATCGAAAAACTCGGCAAAGTGTTACCGGTGAGTTGGTCGCAAGGCAATCCACTCGATATCGTTGGCGATGCCGACATAGAGCGCTACAAGAAAGCAACGGAGATTTTACTTGAAAGTGATGAAGCAGATGCCTTGCTGATCCTTCATTCTCCGTCGGTCACCGCTCCCGGATTGAAAACCGCTAAAGCGCTGGCAGAAATGCTAAAGAACAACCCCCGCGCCAAACGATTTAATATATTGACCAATTGGCAAGGTGAGAGTGATGACGCGACAGTGGCGCGTTTGGCCTTTGCCCATGCAGGATTTCCTGCGTATCGCACACCAGAAAGTGCCGTTACCGCATTCATGCACTTGGTCGAATACCGTCGAAACCAAAAACAATTAATGGAAACGCCAACTTCCATTGGACAGATCGAATACGATGTAGAAGGCGGTCGTGCTTTTATCCAGCAAGCGCTAGACAGCCAATTAACCTCATTGACTACCCACGAAGCAAGGCCGTTTCTTTCAAAATATGGCATCAATGTAATGGCAACATGGCTGGCTGCTGACGCTGCGGAAGCCGCTCAAATCACCGAACAAGTGGGGTATCCCGTTGCCGTTAAACTACGTTCGCCAGACATTGCTCACAAGTCTGACGTTAACGGCGTCATGCTCGATCTGAACAATGCCACCGAAGTCGCCAATGCCGCCCAATTGATGCTCAATCGTATGTCGCTGTCTTATCCAACCGCACGCATTGAAGGGTTACAGATTCAAGCGATGGCCAACCGTGCCGGTTCGCAAGAACTTAGGGTTTGTGTTCGTCACGACCCCGTTTTTGGCCCTGTTATTTTGCTGGGCGAAGGCGGCAGCGAGTGGAATGTAAACCGTGACGCAGCCGTTGCTATTCCCCCCCTAAATATGGCGTTGGCGCGTTATCTTGTAATTGGCGCACTCAAAGCGGGCAAATTACGTCAACGTGGTCATCCTTATAACATTGATGTGAACTCACTTTGCCACTTTTTAGTGACACTGTCACAGGTCGTAATCGATTACCCTGAAATCACGGAATTGGATATCCACCCCTTGCTTGTCACAGGCGACAGTTTTACCGTTCTGGATGCTTCTATCAAATTGTCACCGTTTGAAGGAGACGCCAATACCCGTCTCGCGATTCGCCCATATCCAAAAGAGTTGGAGCAGAGTGCGACCCTCAAAGACGGACGCAAAATATTGCTGCGCCCTATTCTTCCTGAAGATGAACCTAACCATAAATCCTTTGTGGAACGTGTGTCTGTGGAAGACCTGTATAAGCGCTTCTTCTCTGATGTCGGAGAGTTGAACCATGAAGCCTTAGCCAATCTCACACAGATTGATTACGACCGTGAAATGGCCTTCGTGGCGGTCTTCCGTGCGCCCAATGGCGAAGATGAAATTCTCGGCGTAGTACGTGCGCTGGCAAACCCGTCACATACGGATGCTGAGTTCGCCGTATTGGTGCGTTCTGATCTCAAAGGCATGGGATTGGGCAGGATATTAATGGACAAGGTCATCGAGTACGGACGCCAAAGCGGCTTAAAACGTATCAACGGCATGACCATGCCGTCTAACTCTGGAATGATAGCCTTGGCACAAAAAGTGGGATTCAGCATTGATGTCCAAATACAAGACGGCATCGTTGATATGGATATGATGCTGTAACCGATTCATGTTCTTATCAAGAATCAAGTTAAACGAAAAAGGCTGCATACTAATGCAGCCTTTTATTCTTTGGTACGTTTGAGTGTAAAATGACGCTTGGCTAGTCGTGCAATTCAGCAACTAGACTGTAGTCCACCACGATAATATCTTCGATATGCGGGCCAAACACTTCTTTTAATGCGTCATGCTCAGGGTCGACCAAATAGCGCTGGCGGGCGGCTTCGTCTTTCAGAGTCATCAAAATGACATGCGTGAATCCTTTATTCTTCCCCTCAGGGCTATCGTTCTCGCCCCATTCCACAGATTCCACGCCTTCAACGCGTTCCGTCATTGAAGTAAACTCTTCACGGATCTCACCAAAATCGGCTTCGTTGGATTCGGGTTTGAATTTCACCAGCAAGATGTGTCTGATCATGGTGTTGCTCCGTCAATTATTAACAAGAATCTAATCTACGTTTTCTTCACGAACAGGTTGAATCATTTTTAGTACTTTCGGTATTTGTCTTACCAACCAGCCTTTCGCGTTACCCATTCGATTTCTCTTCCATGCCATCACCCAATGAAGCTGGTAGGTCTCACTCCCTTCAATGACTTTTAAACGGCCTTCCTCAATGTCTTTTTCTATCCACCATAAAGGCATCGTGCCGATGCCATATCCATCAAGAATAGCGTGATACTTCTCTGTCATGGAGCTGACCGTGAGCCTCGGCTGTTCGTCCAATATATTGAAGGTGTATGTTTTCGCACTGCGGGCGGTGTCAGCCACAGAAATACTGCGATACAAACGCCGCGTTTCAGGATCAAACGGGTTGCTGTGCTTGTGAATAGGATGATCGGGTGCTGCTATCCAATAACCATCGGAATAGCCCAGCTCTTGAATCTTTACACCTAAAGGAATCGTTGGGGGCTTGGGGCTAATAAGAATGTCGGCGCGATCATCATGTAACGCCTCCCACGACCCTGCCAATATTTCCTCTTGCAGCCGGACACGAGTATTCGATTCACGACCAAGTTGCTCCACCAGCGGGAAAAACTGTCTTGCGGTTAACAAGCCATCGAATGCAATCGTGATATCTAACTCCCAGCCATGCGCAAGGGATTTGGCGTCGGCAACCATTTCGTCAGCGGCATTGATCAGTATCCGACCTCGCTCTAACAATAATCTGCCTGCATCCGTAAACGCAGCCTTGTGCCCAGAACGATCAAAAATCACTAAGTCCAACTCTTGTTCTAGTTTTTGGACCTGATAACTCAAAGACGAAGGCGCACGATTCAATGAATCAGCAGCCGCAGCAAAGCTCCCTTTACGGTCAATGGCGTCTAGAACCTGCAGTGCTTCGAAAGATAACATGGTGATACTCGTTCCTTGTATAGAGTCAGGGTCATTGGATAAAGGTGATTTGTATTGCCGTCACGACAGCAACGAAAGTGCCATCAAAGTAAATGACCTGACTTAGCTCTATAAGTATTCGTTAGAATATAGCGAGTGAATATTTGTTGCGCCTCAATCTGGCACAATACACTGAATGAGAACAGAAATTTTTCCCTGATCCGCAAATTCGTGATGAATACATCGCCACTGTGTCTTCATCTGTCTTACCCTTAGGAATGAGGTGGCTATGAAGTTAGATCGTATTGAAATATCAGGTTTTCGCGGCATTCGACGGCTTTCGCTCAGTCTTGACGAGGTGACGGTTCTTATCGGCGAAAATGCGTGGGGCAAAAGCTCCTTGCTAGATGCACTGTCTCTCTCGTTACCCTCTACGGGTGAACCTTATACATTCGAGCGCAAAGATTTCCATATCGACCATATATTGGGAAATGCGCAAACGAATCAAATCCAAATCATTCTTCGCTGGGTTGAAAGCTATTCGGGGGAACACCGCGCCCGTCGCTACCGACAGTTCAATCAGGTATGGAACAAGACCAATGAAGAAGGCCTTCGCCAACTCGATTTTCACATCAATGCATTGCACGACGACGGGAAGATCAACGTCACTCGCGATTTTCTTGATGAAACCGGAAACATCATTGCGTTGGAAAACCAACAACACCTCGCCAAACAGCTTGCGCTGCTTCATCCCATTATTCGTATGCAGGATGCGCGTCGTTTACGAGATATAGAACTCGATCTAAATGGTAACAAAACTCGGCTAGAAAAGCGGTTAGAAAATACGGTTAAGCGATTACAGCACATGCCTGGGCATGTGAACAAAGGCGAAGTTCGCAGTGGCATTAAAGCCATGCGGACGCTACTCGACCACTATTTTGCGTTTAATAGCCACAACCGGTCTCCCGCTGATATTGAGCCATCGCGACACCTCAACATGCGCGCCAACAATATTCACCCGCTAGAACTTGTGGCGCGTAACACATCCAACCAAAGCCGTTTGTTACTCATGGGACTACTTAGCACTTTTGTTCGCGCGCGCGGCCCAAAACAACTTAGGCCAAACGCTCGCCCAATTGTGATTTTTGAAGACCCTGAAAGCCGGTTGCACCCCACGTTACTCAATCAGGCTTGGCGCTTAATTGCGTTAATGCCAATGCAGAAAATTATCACTACAAACAGCGGCGATTTACTATCAGCCGTTCCTCTCACGAGTATTCGGCGCTTAGAAAGAGGTTCAACGCAAACAGAATCATTTCAAGTGCCTAAAGGATGTTTGAGTAAAGACGAGGAACGTCGCGTGTCTTTTCATGTTCGCTTTCATCGTCCAAGCGCATTGTTTGCTCGATGTTGGCTTTTAGTTGAAGGCGAAACCGAGATTTGGCTCTTCAGTGAATTAGCAAGGCTCCAAGGTTATGACCTGTCAGCAGAAGGGGTTCAACTGATTGAATTTGCCCAAAGTGGGCTTAAGCCCCTTATCAAGCTCGCGATTATATTGGGAATTGAATGGCACTTGATTGCAGATGGCGATATGGCAGGACAAAAATACGCGTACGCCGCGCGGAAAATGCTGAATGGCGATCAAGAAAGCCATCGACTGACTCTCTTGCCCGACCGAGATATCGAGCACTACCTTTTCCGTCATGGTTACGAGCCGTTGTTTAGAGAAATGGCAAACATTGATGACAACATGCATCATATCGCGCCGAGGAAAATCATCAGCAAAGCGCTAAAAAAGTATGCTAAGCCTGATGCTGCTCTCGCGATTATTGCGTATACGGAGCAGCATCATGAAGACGGTATCCCGCTATTATTACGGCGGATTTTACAAAGAGTGATCGGCATGGCGAGAGGTGCAGGTTAGTCCTGCTTTTCAAAGAAGATCGAAATTCGACCTACTTCTACACCGAATTTTCTCATCGAAGTCAGGTTAAATGCACGCTTTTCATCTTGGCGGAATAGCCAATCATCAAGCGTAAGCACATAGGTACTGTCACCCACTTCAACGCTGAGGTCATACACCCAATTGAGTGCATTGCCTTCTTCACGCCCAGACGCGATACCAACCACATCACCCGCTGTACCTTGATAACTGCCATCCTCTAGACGAGTGATCGTCCAAATACGCTTTTGTGTTTCACCATCATCAAACAAAAAGTCTTCATCCAGTGTTATCACGCTACCTACAACCGTACCTTTGATATCAACATCAAAGCGACGAGTGTGTTTGCCTGTATAGTCTTGCACCATCCCCCAGGCTTTGACCTCTCCGTCAAAATATTCAAAGAGGTTAAACGCTGGCGTGGTGTTTTTGTAATCTTCAATCGAGCTTGAGCAGCCGATGAGCGTAAGGAAAAATACCCCTATGATGGCGAGTTTTCTCACGTTTATTTTCCTCCAATGAGAGCTAAACGAAGTGATGGGTAAGCGGTTTTCGGAGACAGCCAGATATCAGCAAACGCTTGGGCTAAAGGTATGTCTTTCAATGTTGCATACGGTTTGGGCTGGCCTTGTTTGGGCTGGTAAAAAAATGCACCGCCACTGCTTTCCAGAACGTAGATAAGGCGATCGCCTTCTTTGACGTTTGGCCACGCATTTTTCATTTGCGGATCCCAACTCGCAATGGTGTCGGCAGAGAATCCAAGGTGCTCCCATTGTTCGACGGTCGCATCGAGCAAATCGTCGGCATCGATATCCCGGTCATAGGTGATCACCAGCGCCAAGGGCAGAGGGGATTCGGGATTATATACTCCCGCTGGAGTGCGAAGCTCACTGTCGTATATTTTCCAGAAACCCCATGACAATGAAGCGGAACCAACAGGCTTCCACCACATCCACTGCTCTTTTTTATCTGAGGTGTTTTCCGATAGCCCCTTCGTGACTGCACTGGTCAACGGCGCGGCAACGCTCGCAGGCTGCCCTGTGCTAGAGCCAATAAAGGCATAGGACGACAAAGACGTCAGCAGCGCCAATGGACCTGCCAAGCCAAGAAATGTCATTTTTTTACTGAAACCGAACGTGAAAGAAACCATACTCCCCCCTTCGACTGGAAGTATTTCAACAACAATAGAAACAACACGCTGTATACCGCCCATCCAATGGCCAGCACGGCAACTGTTGTCCAATACGGCTGTCCAAACGATACTGCGCCCAACCGCTCACCGCCGAGATAACTCACTGCGCCACCAATAGAGCCGGCCCCAATCAACAAGCCAATATTCTTATCTAAAATCCAATCTTTGATTAGCCACAGATAAGCACCAAAACCCGCCCAAAGTAAGCAAAGCCATAAAGGAAGAAACGGTGTATCGAATACCAAGAATTGGCTAGACATCAGTACGCTATCACCAGCAATGCCGATCAATGCGAACAGAGGAATCGCGATGATCACGCCGCGGTCCATAAACATCGACGCAATCAAAACCAATACAAGAAGAGGAAGAAAGCTGTTTTGCCCAACCACTGCAGCGAACCAATATAGGTTAAATGCCAATGAAACTAGGATAATACGCATGTTCTGCCCCTGATTAATTGAGTTTTCTGGTGCAGTTACTCGCGCCAGTCGGGACGACTCAGTACAAGCTGTACTGTGCTGATGGTGCGTTCGCGGAAACCCCCTTCGCAGTAGCAGAAATAGTAACGCCATAGGCGAGCAAAACGATCGTCATACCCAAGTTCACTAAGCTCCGCATGCTTATCGTTGAACCTTTCGTGCCAATCTTTTAGCGTGCGTGCGTAATCCAAACCAATATCTTTCAAATCTCGCGCAACCAGATCGCTCTCACGTGTAAAGTGTTCAAGCAATACATTCACTGACGGAAGGAAGCCACCTGGGAAAATGTGTTTTTGAATGAAGTCGACGTTACTGCTGTAGTAGTCATAGCGTTGATCGGCGATGGTGATTGATTGAATCGCCATCAAACCATTCGGTTTCAGCAAAGACTGACATTTCTTGATGTAGGTCGTCAGATACGTTTTGCCCACCGCTTCGATCATTTCAATCGACACAAGCTTGTCATATTGCCCTTCGAGATCGCGATAATCTTCTTTCAGCAAGGTTATTTGACCAGACAGCCCTTCTTGCTCAACGCGACGCTTCGCCCATTCGTATTGCTCATTGGAGATGGTTGTCGTGGTCACTTTGCATCCGTAATGCTTGGCAGCGTGAATGGCCATGCCACCCCAACCTGTGCCTATTTCGACAAGATGATCACTGGGTTGCAATCTCAATTCGCGGCACAATCGGTCCATTTTCTCAAACTGGGCGCTTTCCAACGTATCCGTGTCGTTTTCATAGATAGCGCTTGAATAGAGCATTTCTTTGTCGAGGAAACGTTCATAAAGATCGTTTCCAAGGTCGTAATGTGCCGAAATGTTGGTACGAGAGTTTTCTTTGGTGTTTCTGTTTTTCCAATGCGCAAACTTTTGAGCAATATTTGCAATCCAACCCACTTTGCTTTCAAGGCGATCTAACGCGGGCAAGTTGCGGCACACCGCGCGAATCACATTGGTCAAATCTGGCGAATCCCACCAGCCGTCGACGTAAGCCTCTGAGGCGCCGATACTTCCACCGCTCAATACACGGCGATAAAAACCCGGATGGCGCACAATGATCTCGGCATGCAATTCTGCATTCATGTCGCCTAGCTGTTGGGTTTGACCGTCATAGTCAACCAATGTCAAAGCGACGCCTTCTATATGCCCAAAGGTAGATAGGAGCATGCTGCGGGCAAACGTGTCTTTCTTCGTTACAGGCCACGTTGTCGATTCAATTTCGCTAGAATACATATTCACTCCTTTGCCTGTGCGGTATGGGTATAAAGTGGTGCGCCTTTTATCCAAAGCTTTAACGCTTGCCAATAGATTGAGGCGACAACTTTAACCGTCATCACGGGCGTTCTTACGATAAGTTTGGAAAGTTCAGATGAAGAAAAAGGCTTCTTCGACATCGCAAGCGTGGCGTCGAATTCGCGACCCTCTCGATGCGTTTCGAGATGAATGAACGCGACTTTGTTAATCGGACGCAATTTCCAAACGTACTTCTGTTCAATCGGATTAAAGGGAGATACGTGGAACGCCTTGTCATTCTCCCAGTGCTTACCCGCCGGAATCGCATAATAATGGCGTTGATTCCATGGCGTATTACTGACCTCAGCCAACATGTAACACCAGTTGCCATCTCTGTCGTACAAGTAGTAGAAATTGACTGGGCTAAAGTACAGCCCGAAATAACGCAAGTGACACAACGCGAGCACTTTTCCGGTGTAACGCTTGCCTGTCAAAGCAAACACTTTGTCTTGTACTGCTTGTTGGGTGTCTGTGCGTCCTTCCATATAATCAGGACGGTAAAAACTTGCGACACCCCATTTCTTAAGAGAGAACCCTCTCACTTTCTGTGATAGCTCTTCTATTTCATCCAAATCAATCAAGGGCATGAACATAGGATAAGTAAAACCATGTTTTACTGGCGTGAACCGACGATGGCGGACACTCCCCACATACAAACCACTTAATGATTCGGCGCTCATGACGCGCTCCGCAGCGGAATTGGCAATGCGTGGACACCTTTAACAACATCCAATGCACTGCGTACACCGTCTTCATGAAAGCCGTTATACCAGTACGCACCACAGAACCAACTTAAGTTTTCGCCAGAGATGAGTTCACGATGCTTCTGTGCTTCAATGCATTTTTGGTCAAACACGGGATGGGCATAAACAAATTTGCGCAAGATCTTGGAAGGATCAATGTTGTCAGATTGATTCAAGGTCACACAGAACGTTTCTGGTGCGTCGATACCTTGCAAGATGTTCATGTTGTAACTTAGGGCTGCCGGACGCTCTTCTCGACCTGAACGTCCACCAAGGGAGTAGTTCCAGCTAGCCCAGGCTGCTTTCCGACGTGGTAACACACTGATATCGGTATGCAGAACAACGTCGTTGTCTTGATAATCAATGCTACCCAAAACGCTCTGCTCGTCTTTCGTGGGTTTGTGTAACAGCGCCAAAGCTTGGTCGCTATGACAGGCGAAAATCACTTGGTCAAAGTCGTATTCGCCGTTCTCTGTAACAACCACAACATGATCAGAGAAACGCTCAACATGTTTAATGCCAGCATTGAGTTTGATGCGGTCTTCAAAAGCAGGAACCATCTTACGCACGTATTCTCGAGAGCCACCCGGAATCACATACCATTGCGGCCGATTAGTAACGTCTAACAGGCCGTGGTTTTGGAAGAAGCGAAGAAAGAATTTGAGCGGGAATGCGCGCATATCTGACAAGGTCGATGACCAAATCGCCGCACCCATTGGCAAAATGTAGTTCTGACAGAAATACTCGCTAAAATCGCGACGCGAGAGGAAATCACCCAACGTTTGTTCAATCAGCGGATCGCCATGCGTTGCGATGGTATACGCCTCACGCGCTTCTTTGTTGAATCGCAGAATTTCAGAGATAAATTTGTAGAACTTAGGGTTAAGCAAATTTCGCTTTTGAGCAAACAAGGAGCCCATGCTGTGACCGTTGTACTCAAGGCCATTGTCATCATTGCGAACACTAAAGCTCATTTCTGATTCCTGAGCGCCCATTCCAATGTCTGCCATTAGATTTTGGAAGTTAGGATAAGTGCGATCATTAAAGACAATAAAGCCTGTATCAATAGCATATTTGCCACTAGCCACTTCGACATCAACCGTCGCTGTATGTCCGCCAATATAGTTGTTCGCTTCAAACAGCGTAATGTCATGCTCTTTGTGCAAATAATGCGCACAAGTTAGCCCTGAAATGCCAGAACCGATAATTGCAATTTTCATTGTGCTTTCCTTGTTATTTTTCTTATCACCGCAAGTTGTAATGTCATGGGTAATGAAGCGATCAGCTTGAGGAAAAAGGTGAACTTCTTGGGGAAATGGACTTCAGTTTTCTTCTTTTCTAACCCCTGACGAATAGCCAATGACGCCTCTTTAGGCGTGACAAGCATTGGCATCGGAAAATCATTTTTATCCGTCAGTGGTGTTTTAACGAACCCTGGCGAAACAAGTGACACCGTCACGCCTTTAGGTTCCAAGTCAATAGTTAGTGTTTTCGCCAAGTAAGCAACGGCGGCTTTCGAAGCGCCATATGCTTCAGCGCGGGGTAAGCCCAAATACGCCGCCGTCGATCCCATCAACGCTAAGTGTGTTTGAGCAGAAAACGTGTCCTGCAATGCTTGAATACAATTGAGAAGCCCAAAAAAATTGATGTCAAAGACACGCTTGAACAACACCACATCAATGTGGCCATTGTCTATGTATTCACACGTTCCTGCATTGAGGATAATCAAATCACAGGGAGATTTGATATTACCTAAAACTTCTTTGGTTTCAATTTCATTCGTTACATCGAAGCTTAGAATTGTGACGGCGTCACAACCTTTTGACCAGAGATTAAGTTGAGCAACATTTCGGCCACAAGCCACCACATGCCAGCCGTCATTTGCGTAGTCTTTTGCAAGCTGTAGGCCAATACCTGACGACGCACCCGTGATCAGAACCCGCTTCATTGTCCCAATCTCTTCTTGATCATTTTCACCGCAGCGCCCAGCACAGGGAGTGCTTCATAAAGCATTTCGCCAAGATCAAAATAATCACGATGCCGAATAACTCGTCCTTCTTTCAGTACTAGCTTTGAACAGCCTTCAACAGACCTCTCCGCGCCACCAGACAACTTGGGATGGGACAGGGTCATCGTCCAACTGATAAAAGCAATGTCGCCGTTTACAGCGTGATCATGAATATCAAAGCGGCAGTCAGTCACGTTGGTGTACATAGATTCGAAGTAGCGCGCTAAATTGTCATAACCTTCAATGCGGTGCGCTGGGTCTTCAAACACCACGTCTTGGCTATAAATCGCGTCGAGAGAGTTCAAATTGTCTTTGCTTAGCGACGTATATATCGAGATGAATCGATTGAGTGTGTCTTGTTGTGGAGTCGCTGCTGCTTGCATCATGATTCAGCCCTTTGGGTATTCTGTTGCGACTTCGCCATTTCAAACATGGAGATGGCAGTCTCTCGTGCGGCCTTATGATCAACAATCGGACGCGGATAAGCTAAATCAATTCCTTGTTTTTCTGCCCAGCGGTAAGGCTCATGCAATGATTCATCAGGAATTGATTCTAATTCTTTCAACCATCTACGGATAAATCGCACACTTGGATCAAACTTCTTACTCTGTGCGGTGGGATTAAAGACACGAAAATAAGGTTGGGCATCAGTGCCTACGGATGCAGACCATTGCCAACCACCGTTGTTGGCAGCAAAATCGCCATCAACCAGCTTGGACATGAAGTACTTTTCTCCCCAGCGCCAATCAATGTGCAAATCCTTTACGAGGAAGCTCGCCACAATCATTCTTAGTCTGTTATGCATCCAACCGGTTTCGTTCAACTGACGCATCGCCGCATCGACGATAGGAAACCCCGTTCGCCCTTGCTTCCATCGCTCGAATTGCAGTTCATCACCATTCCACGTAATAGAATCAGTCCAGCTCTGGAAGCCCTTGCCTCTACTAATATCTGGGTAAGACGCAGTAATATGCTGATAGAACTCACGCCAAATCAGCTCTGATAACCATACGTGTGCACCACCGGCGCCTTTATCAAGGCAATTCTGGTTTTCGGAAAATAACCTTGCCAAACACTGGCGGGGTGATAACGCACCAATCGCCAAGTAAGGTGAAAGTTGGCTCGTTGCAGGAATAGCAGGAAAGTCTCGTGATGCTTCGTACTGCTCTACGCGATACCTGCAGAAATCACGCATTCGCTGAATGATGGCGTTGTCGTCAATCGGCCAACCCACTGAATCATCGAGAGGGCAATGAAACTCGATGCCGCTTGGCTGCTTCAATAGCGCCTGCACAGTAGCATTAATTTGAACCGGTTCAGGTGTTCCTATGGGTGCCACATTTTCGCGTTGTAACCTTGCTATCCACGCCTTTTTGAATGGTGTAAAAACACGATAGATATTCCCCGCGCCATTAATGACAGATCCTGGAGGGAAGATGCATTTGTAATCAAACACATTGAGCTTAGTGCTGGTTAAACTGAGAAGACCTGCTATCGAGTTATCGCGATTGACTTCATCAAGTTCATGGTCACGAATACAATAAATATCAGCAATTTGATACTGTTGGCAAAGCTGTGCCAATGACGGATTAATGTCACTAAATGTATTCACGGTCCGGAACAGCAATGGGATATTGAGTGCTTCTAGATCTTGCTGCAGCACCATCAAACGACGTCGGATGAGATCGGCCTGCATCGGAGCCATACCATGAGATTTCCACTGAATCGGCGTTTCGTAGTAAATGGCCATAACAGGCTCACCACTTTTGCACGCTTCGGTCAGTGCAATGTTGTCCTTCACTCGCAAATCTCTTCTGAACCAAACTAGCTTCATTTTTGATGCTCCAGATTTTCTTTCGCTGACAGGGTTGCTGAATTCACCAGCTCGGGGTGGATAAGGCGACACTCTCCCAGCAATTCAGTAGTCAGCACTCTGCTCGCTAATACACTTTCAACTTCGCGCTTTAGCGATGCCGTAAACGAACAATCGGAATAGATAAACATTTTCTCTGTGTGTTGTTCTATTAACGTTTTATGGAGAGCGGCTAGACCTGTACCCGCCCCCTCCACAACAGTGACACTGTAACCTTTGGATTGAAGCAACAGTGCATGAAGATAAACTCGATGCGCTTTATTTCCTTGTACGGCAACCATCCAACAGGGCTTCTTCGTTGATGCTTTTTGGTTGTTGTGCAAACAATGAACCAACACATACGCCAGCGAAGTACACCAGAAGCTATCGCACATTTTCATTACGTCTGTATTCTGTTCGCTAAACCAATCACTTAACGGATCAAGCACTGTCGTTTTCAACGTCGATATGGGGTAGTTCTTAGTCAGTTCTGACAGGCAGTTATTGACGAATCTTGCGTCAAACCGCATGACAGCATCTTTCAGCATCGCGACTTCCGGCAAGTTTTGTGCACTCTCTGCACTCACCACATCATGTTTGCCTAACAACTGTTTCACTTGGCTAACCGCAACACCTTTATGCAGCCATGAAAGTATCTCTTTTATACGTTCAACATCGTGCTCACTGTATAATCGGTGCCCTTTCGGCGTACGTTGTGGCTTGAGAAGCCCATATCGGCGTTGCCATGCTCGTAGCGTGACGGTATTGACGCCAGTGCGCTCAGACACCTCACCAATCGCTAATGGCGTTTTGTCAGAGCCCATAACGCAATCTCAAACTTTCTGGGTAAGGGTTTAGGTAACTCTGATGTTGGAGATAGTCATCTGGGTGCTGCTGTAGATGGTGATTTATCAGCGTTAATGGTGCCAATAAAGGCATGATGCCTTGGCGATAAGAATGGATAAGCCGTGACAGTTCTTCTTTTTCCTTTTTGTCCAAATCACGTTTGAAATAACCTTGCAAATGCATTAGTACATTGGTGTTATTTTTTCGGCTAGCGCGATTGGCAATGGCTTGCATAAACAACGTGCGATATTCGATATAGAATTCATCAATATCATGATCAGCAATAGTGGCGACAAATTTACCCAAGGATTTGTAATCTAGCGGGCTATGCGCCATCAGTACCAGTTTGTAACGGGAATGAAACTCAACAATGGCACGGCGAGTAATCCCCTCTGCCATCGAATCGTATAAATCTCTCAATGCGAAAATTCGGAAGACGAAATTTTCTCGCAATACTGGGTCATGAAGTCGACCATCTTCTTCAATGGGCAACCATGGCATGCGCTTCATCAGTTGTTTGGTATACAGGCCGACACCAATTTTTTCTGCCGACACGTAGCCGTTCTCGCGATAAACCTTTACGCGTTCCATGCCACAGGTTGGTGACTTTGCGCATACCACATACCCACACAGATCCATCGTCGCGAGATGGTCAACCTTCTTACGACTGAACGCTTCCATTTTCTCGGTATGGTCAACGTCCGCATTTTTCGTCTCAACCAAACGTATACCAATCTCGTCACCACGATCCAAAAGTCGGATAGTGGGACGAGGGACAGGTAGGCCAATACCGACTTCTGGACAAACAGGGACAAACTCAATGAACGGCGATAATTGTTCACAAATGAATTGATTACGTTTGTGACCGCTATCGAAACGGACATTGTCTCCAATGACACATGCACTGACACCCAATTTTATGCTCATAACTTTCTCCCTGTTGTACATGTTTTATTATTTGTACAAGTTAACTGTAATAATGGATCACAGTTGTACGAATTTATTTTGGTGTATAAGTAATAAAAAGGCGCACCATCACAAAAAATGATGGTGCGCCTCGTACTTATTGATAATTCAGTAATTTACTGATCGGTCACCGCTGCTTTTTCTGCGGTAATGGCCGATTCTATCTGTACTTCAAATGCTTTAAGTCGCTTGTAAATAGACATCAGTTCGACAATGGTACTCCACGAGTGCACCAAGAATTGAAACGATTCTTCCACCTTACCAAATGCGCGCAGGATCTGTTGCAGCACACCTAAGGTGATCGCACCAGAGACAATCGTTGGTCCCATAAAGATATACGGCATAATCACGGTATACTGAATATACGACCACTTGGCGACATCGAAATAAAGGTAGTGACGATAGAGATTGAAGTAATTTCGACGGACGTTAACAAAGAGTTCTTTTACTGTTTCAGGCTCTGCGCGAGATTCATGATCTTCACCCAGCACCAACTCTTTTCGATACGCTGCTTCTACTTTTTGGTTTTTGAATTCCAAACCCGGAAGCTTGATTCCAACCACAGCCAACAAAACAGTACCAAAAATTGCAGACAAAATAGCCAAATAGACCAGTGAATGATCCACCTTTCCTATCCAAGGTAACTCAGTGACGCTCTCACTTAAGGTCCAAAGGATGGGCAAAAATGCTATCAATGTCATGATTGAGCGCATGAAGCTCACGCCCAAGCCTTCTACGATACGAGCAAAACGCATGGTGTCTTCCTGAACACGCTGAGAAGCACCTTCAATGTGGTGGATTTTGCTCCAATGACGCATGTAATAGTCGTTCATCGCTGTACGCCAGCGGAACACGTAGTGACGAACAAAGAATTCAAGCGCAACGGCAATAACAATATAGATCGACACAATATTGAAAAATTCGATACAGCCCGCAAGAAATTCCTCAAACTCAACAGCGTTTGGGGTGGTCAACGCCTCCTGCACAAGGTTATAAAATGAGCCAAACCATTCATTGACTTGCACATCTATCTGAACTTTGTACCAAGTCACGTATAGGATCAAAGCAGTACCCAAGATAGACCACCGAAACCAACGTCTATCAAGAAAAAAAGATTTAAACATGAAAACACATCCTCTACATTTTGTGCGTACAGCTCTTTGAGTGCTTTATCCAAAAAGAGTTTATTTGTATGTATACCCGCCGCTTTTCCGCGTGCATCGTCCATTAGTGAGATAGACCCGTTTTGCACTAGGTTATTTCAAGTCTAGTCAGATAAATAGCCTTTCACTCAAAGATAACAAATTGATCTTATTGACCAATTCATCAAAAGCAAATAAGTTTCAGCGTGATTTGTGACAGGTAATAGACAGATTGGACAACTATTTGGGATAGCGACTAGGGTTGCAAAGGTTCAATGGTAAGAGGGAAATCATCATCTAATGAATCTTCTCCCAGACTCTTCTTAAATACGTCAAAGGGAACAGGATCACCAAAATAAGAACCTTGAAGCATTTCGACGCCCGCATGTATCAAATAGTCGGCTTGCACTTTGGTCTCAATTCCTTCAGCAACCACATGCAATCCCGACTCGCGTGAAAAAGCTAATATCGAATCCAAAATGGTATTTTTGAAATCCTCCAAACCAATACCATCAACAAACATTCGGTCAATTTTAATGGTGTCGATGTTTAAGATATGTAAGTAAGAGAACGCGCCATACCCCGTACCACAATCATCCAACTTTATCGAAATGCCTTTTTCTGTAAGCGTTTCGATGCAAATCGCAGCTTTATTTAGATCACCAAATTTGGTTCGTTCCGTGATTTCAAGGGACAACAAATGAGGATCGAGCCCATGCTCTTCCATCTTGTCGAGTAACTTCGTCGCCGTATCATTTTTTTCGAGATAGCTGGGTGACACATTAACGCTGACGAAAAAATACTTTGGTAATACCAATGTTTTAATATGATGCAAAACATTGTCCACCAGCTGATCGGTGATTTTATCAATTGAGCCATTCTGCTCGGCGAGAGGGATAAACGTATCAGGAGGGATATATTCGCCGGTGTTCGATAACCAACGAACCAATACTTCGGCGCCAACGATACGATAGCCGCCATCAACAGGACGCACAATCGGCTGATAAAACGGTATCAGGGCATTGGATTCAATCGCTTCATTGAGCAATCCAGTTAACCCTTTTCTATCGGATTGATTCAGTTCGACGCCGACTGCAATCAAAGCACCAAACAGTATGACTAGAATCGAAAATAAATTAACTAAATCACCAACGAGATACTCAACGCCATCTTCATTAATGAACAATTTAACACCAATATTGTTGCCTAAATCTCCATCAAATATTTCACGGTAAGGTAACTCGTTACGTTGATACAGTGTGATGTCGCGACCATTAACATTGGTGACCATAAACAGGCACTTATCACAGTTTGAAAGGAAATTTCTCGGCTGCTGGAAAACGAATCTCAACACGCCCTTGTCGCTGTACAAGCGCATTTCTTCAAATTGGCTTTCGCTCAAAATTAGTGACACATCTGAAAAAACAATTTCATTTTCTGGGGCGTGCCCCATTAACGCGCGCCCCGCTTTCTCTTTGTTATAAATTGAACATGAACTGCCGTCACTGAGATGCAGATCAACATATTCAATAAAAATATTACTTGTTCCTGCCTGGCTCATCAACTCGATATCATCATCGTCACAATGAAAAAGCAATTGCTCAGATAACGCACGCATTTGTTCGAAGCTTTGTCGATAAAGCTCAGTGTATAGCTGCGAAAGAACCGAAACATCGTCCTGTATTTTTTTCTGCACAAGCCAGTTTGAAACAGCAACCTGAGAAAAATAGGCAAAAAGTATCGATACAAATATTATAGTTAGCGCTTTACTGTGTTTTTCAAGCCATTCCACTGAGGCTACCGTTTAATCCCTGCACGTTGACACTAAGAATAGGACAATTGGAACGTGTAAATATGTAAATATTCGAGACTAATGAGTGATTTTCATGCATGTCTGCAATTTTTGCTCGGATATATCACCTAGCAACATGTGATAAAATCGAACGCAGATATTTCTGCCTTTTCTATCTAGATGCATAATAAATAAGATGTATAGCGACTATGGCTCATAAACACTTTACACCGCCTGTTGTTCTTTCTATCGCAGGTTCAGACAGTTCCGCAGGTGCGGGTATTCAAGCTGACCTAAAAACCATTTCGGCAAATGGCGGCTATGCATGCACAGTTATTACGGCAGTGACTGCACAAAACACACAAGGTGTTTATGATGTTTGTCCCCTTTCTCCCGCGAGCGTTGCCGCTCAGATTGACGCAATTTTTGCGGATTTTAATGTTGCAGCCGTTAAAATTGGAATGCTAGCAAACATCGATATCGCAAAAGTTGTTGTCGACAAGCTCACCATTTATGCCGCCAAGAACGTTGTTGTCGATCCAGTCATGCTATCAACCAGTGGACGAGAATTACTTTGCGAAGAGGCAATAGCTTACTGCAAAGCCCATTTATACCCACTTGCGACACTGCTCACGCCTAATATCCCAGAGTTTATGGCGTTAACAGGCAATATCGAACTCAACGATTTCACACAGACACCGCACAATGAAAATGTATACGAATTCGCTAGACAACAGTTAGGTTGCCAGTGGCTCCTTATCAAGGGAGGACACGGCATCGACCCAGCATTGTCGACCGACCAATTGGTCGGACAACACTACATTCAATGCTTTTCAGCACCACGTATTCAATCACGCAATACCCATGGCACGGGCTGTACACTGTCTTCGGCTATTGCGACTAGCCTTGCTAAGGGCATGTCAATGGCTGAGGCTGTAGAACACAGTAAACGCTATTTGACCCTCGCCATTATCAATGCAAGTCATCTCGAACTTGGCCAAGGTCATGGCGCTTTGCAACATTTCCCGATTGCAACCTCTTCTGAATAATATGCAAATTGATTTTTTTTCACGCTTAGCCCTACAATCGCTTTTTCATTACTTGTAGCGCTAAGCATCTTTAAAATCAGGGACTTTTCAGCTCTCTACGTTGCGATTTGACTGTTATGACATAGACTTATTTTTGAGACCATAGACTCTTAATTAAGGTTATGACTTTTGCAGCCAGCCATGTACCACACTGAGCAAACATCTGAGCAGTCACCCTACTCTCCTCGCTTGTCATCCTTAGCGGCTATTGCGCTTGTTTGCTCATTGATACTCATTTTCACCTTTACGCTTTACCACAGCGCGCAATCACGTCAGCACGAGCTTCAAAATCACATGCTTAACGTTGAGATAAATCGAGTTCAACGTGCCATTGAAGTCAACCTACAAAAAGAAGCCTACTTTTTGGTTTGGCTTGCAAATACCTTGCAGAATAAAGGCAAAATTGATGACCGAGTGTGGAAACGAACCACGGCAGGGATTCGCTCAACATTTCCTTTTTTCGCTGGCGTGTACTGGCTTGACGCAGAAAGTACCGTCCAATGGACAACGCCGACCAATTTTACCCCCTACCCGACAAACGCTAATTGGGAAGCGTCGAGTTCAGTGAAACTCAACGCAATGCCTGTGCTGTCAAGACTATTAACCTCCTCAGTTCATCCTGCCCCGAATGGTAGATTGGCAATTGAAATGCTTCATCCCGTTGTGTTTGATGGTGAAATAGCCGGTCATCTCGGTGCCAGTTACAACATCAAGATGATGGTTGAAGCCATTGCGGCGGAATTTCTGCGCCCTGGACAAAACTTAGTGTTGAGTGATGGAAACAGACCATTTATCGGAGAGCTTCCATCTGCTGCTGGAGCGATGGTGAATACGGTTGCACTCAATGCGCTTAATGGTCAATGGCAATTGACTGTTTGGCAAAGCAAGGAGGCAGAGCACACCTATTTTTCGCTGCCTATGTTGATTTTCATTGCGGGAATCGTGGTCACAGCATTGGTTGCCATGTCTCTATACCTACTCGAAGTCAATATTATCGGAAGACGCGCTGAGTCCAGCATGGTCTCGATGCTTAAAGAAGAAATAACACAGCGTCGAGAGGCTGAAGCGCAACTCAAGTTTACCGCTAATCACGACCCACAAACGCATCTGCCTAATCGATTCGCCATGGAACAATATTTAAATAGAAACCTTCGTTCAGATCACGACATGGTATTGATGTGTGTGTCCCTCGATAAATTTCAAGAAATCAATGATATGTATGGACACCTGGTGGCTGACCAGTTGTTGTTTGAAGCGGCGAAACGGTTCAAATCCGTGCTGCCGCCCCACGCAATTTTGGCCAGAATTAGGAACGACCAGTTTATGGTTGCCTGCGCCGGTATGTCGCAATTGGAAGCGGAAATGCAAGCCAATCAGCTGCGAATGTGCTTGGAAGAAGAATTCTACATCGAAGACAACGACATTCTGACAACTTGTGCAATAGGTATCGCTTATCGTTACAACAATGAACTTCTCGCCGATGACATGCTTCGCCACGCCGACACTGCCGCGAACAAAGCGAAAGCTTTAGGAAGCCGTAAGGTAGTGGCTTACAACCAGACTATGCAAGAGCAACTGAATCGTAAAAAAGAGCTTGAGCGGGCGATCCGACAAGCGATCAATAATGATGAACTAAAACTGCATTTTCAACCTCAAGTTGATTTGCGGACACGTCAGATTGTCGGCGTAGAAGCTTTAGTTCGTTGGGAGTCTCAAAATGGCGTCGCCATCAGTACGGATGTCATTATCCAAACCGCTGAAGAAACAGGTTTGATGCAACGCCTGGGCCATTGGGTTGTTGATACAGCGTTGAAAGAGTTTTCCAGAATGCTTGATGAGCGCTGTGCGCCCAAATGTATTGCCATCAATGTGTCTGGTCATGAATTTCAAGACGGGTATTTAGCTGACTATGTGATACGTTCTGTGAACCGCTATGACATACCCGCATCTCGAGTACAAATCGAACTCACTGAACAAGTTTTTATCGAAAACCTTGAACGTAACCAGCATATTCTTAATCGACTGACCGCTTCTGGCATTAGTCTCGCCATTGATGATTTTGGCACGGGGTACTCTTCATTGGCATACCTCAAACACTTCCCTGTCAACACCGTCAAGATTGACCGCGGTTTCATTAAAGACCTGCCTCAGTCAAAAGATGATTTAGTCATATGTCAGGCCGTGGTTAGCATGGCGAACTTATTACAATTGAAAGTGGTCGCGGAAGGTGTTGAAACGATCGATCAACAGGAATTGCTCAGAAATATCGGCTGTAATTTCGCCCAAGGTCACTTTTACTATGAACCAATGAGTGCAGACGATTTAATGGTGGTGCTCAAGAAACAAAGAGCCGGGCGTCTCTACCCGGCTTCTTAAGCATTTTCAGCTTCATCGCATTTCAGCCAGAACTAGTTGCTGACTAATTTCTTAGCTGCAAAATGCAAAGCATTTTGGCTAGTTGGTTGCAGTTTTCCAAATTTCAGGTTGGATTGATACCACCGTATCGCCAATTGAAAACCATACCTGATCATCTTCAATCGTTGCCTGAATCGACATGCTGCGAGACAAACTTGCCCCCGCCGCATCCAACACTTCATCCATGATATTAATCACGGTCAAATTCTTGAAGGGATGCAACTTGTTTAACAGTTGCGTTTTCCACACTCTCGCTGCGTGATCATCGTAGGTGAACAACACGACTTCTTTCGCCAGCGAGCAGGCTTTCTTCAGGCGCTTTTCATCCGGCAAACCGAGTTCAACCCAAAGCTCAATCTCGTCGCTATAATTTTTGATCCATAGCTCAGGTTCTGATTCGTCACTCAGGCCTTTTGTAAACTGCAAACGTTCATCCGCATATAACGTCCACGCAAGAAGACGAAGCATCATGCGCTTATTCGTTTCGGATGGGTGCTGCGCCAACGTAACAGCGTGGTCGAGGTACACGCCTCTCGACATATCTGCTACGTTAATTGACGCTTTATACACCGTTGCTTTAAGTGCCATGGTATTTCCTAGATTAAATGCTGTCGTTAAATAAGACCGTGATAAGGTCGCTTTCTGTGCAAAGGCGCTCCTTGTCTCTCTTGGTCAGCCGCTTTATTTTCCACTCCAGCGACATAGCCTTTTGCTTATTCCCTACTTCATAAGACCAAGCAAGCGTGAGAGGTTGTTTTCCTCTCAAATATTTAGCAGTTTTCGTGCCGTTTTTTTGGTGCTCGCCAAATCGCCGCTCTACATCGGTTGTCACACCACAGTAGAGCGCGTTGTCTCGTGTTCGGATGAGGTAAACAGACCAAGAAGGAAAATCGTCGGGCGTTTGCTCGGCAGGTATTGATTCCATCGGGTTAAACGAATTCGCTATTCGGCGTCTTATTGAAGCAGTTCATTGACCAGTGCTTTCAATTCCGCCACTTCTCGCTCCAACGCTTCAACACGTGTAGTCAGTGAAGTATCTGCCACTTCCGTGGAAGCAACAAACGCTGTCGTTTCTGGTGTATCAGAACCAAAAAGGTGAGTATATCGGCTTTCTCGTTTACCCGGTTCACGCGGAAGCTGCGCAACGTACCCTTTTTCAATCAAGGTTACCAGCGCTGATTCCACGTCTTTCATCTCAGAGAATTCACACAGGCGGTTAGTACGAGTACGAAGTTCACCTGGCGTTTGTGGTCCACGGAGCAAAAGTACACAAATAATGCCCTTCTGCTGTACCGTAAACTGCAAGGTACCAAACTCTGTGTTGCAGAATCGGTGTTGATATTTGGTCACTCGGCTACCAAAACCTTCCACGTCACTGACCATGCGTTTCGCTTTCAGTTGCTCAACCGTATCCATCACTTCTGCATCAGTCAGTGAGTAGACAGGGTCACGATTACTTTTCTGATTTGCCGCAGTGGTCAAGCTGTTCAGTGTGAGTGGGTAAAGTTCAGGTGTTGTCACTTCTTTTTCAAGCAAGCAGCCGATAACACGCGCTTCGTAGGGAGTAAGTTCAATCGCCATGGTAATGCCTCTGAATAAATCCTTATAACTCGAGGTTATAGCAATCAACCGACAGGTCATCAATCACTTCTGTCGATAAACGCGCAAATGGCACTGACGACTGATAGATATTTCACCAATTTACCTTTTTGAGCATGGATACCCGAGCAATCGTTGGAAAAATCATCATTATTACCGAACACTCTCCTGCACGTTTGTCGCAACGATGTGATTTCGCCTCAATCACGAAAATTTTTGTCACGTCATTAATAGAAATTCATATAAGATCCGACCAATATTCTAATTTTGTAGTAGTCACTTCTCTCACATTGGTGTGGAAGCGATTTAAGGAGATGAAAATGGGGCTGTTTGGTAAAAGCGCTGCGTCTATGCCGTCGATGTCACTGGTTGCGAAACAATGCCGAGTTTTTGGCGAGTTTGATTTGGACGGTGACATTCAGTTCGATGGTCAGGGTGAAGGTACTATCATCCGTGCCCGCAATGTTGTCATCTCTTCAACAGGTCATTTTAAAGGTGACATTTACGCCGAACACGTCACTATTAATGGTTTCGTCGAAGGCTCATGCGTTGCGCGTGAAGTTAATATTCTCGGCAACGGCAAAATGAAAGGCCAAATCGAAAGTGAGCAGCTCACCATCGAAAAAGGTGGCTGTTTGATGGGCGAAAACAAGCTAAAAGATGAGCCATCACTGACAGTGGTGAATGAAGATAACACGACGAAGTCTAAGTCTTCATCTGAGTCTAAAAAGACGCAAGCTTCTGCCTAACACGTTATATTGCTTTAATCGTCGACACTCGATAGTCGATTTGGCTATCTTCTGTTGACTTCACCTTCAAGCGAGATAGGATGCGCAGTTTTGTGCATTATCAGGAATTAAAGAGATGTCTGAACAAGCTACCCCAACTCTAGAAACTGTGAACCTGGAAGATCTATCTGCAGAGCTTCAACAAGTTATCAAATACGAAAAAGTTCCAGTTGAGCTATTCAACATGCTAGCGTCTGTTCATGAAGCATCAGAAGACGTTGTTCGCGAAACTTGGAATACAATGCCAGCAAGTGCGCAGAACATTCTTGATAACTTCGAGCAATTCCATGCGCTGGTTAGCCTAAGCCAAAGCTATGCAGGTATCGATTTCATGACTGAAGCTCAGGACATGAAATTTGACGACATGACTGACGAGCAAACACAAGATTACAAAGCAGGCTTGCTCGACAAACTGCTTCATAACTGTGTGAAAGATTTGGCAAAACAGCTAAAACAAGCACGTTTGAAGCCAGTAATGAAGCGTGAATTCCGTGAGATTTTCACCAAGTAATTCGTTATATAGCGTTAAAAACTGTAGATATAAAAAAGAGGTGACATTGTCACCTCTTTTTTTTTACCCAAATGTCAGTCCTGGTCGCATTGACCATTCTGACACTGAAAACTATGTGCGAAAAAGTACCTTCACAACGTGCCAACCAAACTTGGTTTTCACGAGGTGTGGGGTCAATACTTCTCCGGTAAAGCAGATTTTATCAAACTGTGGCACCATCTGCCCACGTCGAAACTCACCCAAATCACCACCTTTCTTACCCGACGGACACGTAGAGTATTTCTTCGCAAGTGTTTGAAATTTTGCGCCTTTCTTGAGCTGAGCCATGATGTCATCAGCTTGTTCTTTATGCTTCACCAAAATGTGAAGTGCATGTGCAGTGCTGGCCATAACGCACCCCTATTCTACTGCTATTTCGATATGGGCGCTGATTATACCCATATCACGCTCGCTGTCACACGTCGCGTTTAGGTGGAAGCTCTGCAAGCGGCAACCAATTCACCTCAACCCCCGCTTGTTCGAACATCTCGGCGCTAACTTTGATTTTCTCACCCCATCGAGACAGAAAATCTTCACTCTGCTCTGGGCAAAATACCTTGGTCATGCCCGTTTGAATAATTTTCGCCGCACAATTTGGACAAGGAAAGTGCGTGACCCAAATTTCGCACTCAAACAAATCACGTTTAGCAAACAAGATGGCATTCTCTTCTGCATGCAGCGTTTTCAGCAGTTTCATTTCGCGGTCATCGGTATCAGCACTGTCCGATATGCCATGTGGATAGCCATTAAAGCCCACTGATACGATGCGATTACCTTTGGTAATGACAGCGCCGACTTGTGTTGATGGGTCTTTACTCCATGAACCGACAAGTTCCGCCATTTGGTAAAAACGTACTGCCCATTTCGAGATCATTGTATTTCCAATATGTTACCCATTCGTAATGGGTCTATTTTGCAAAACTGCTGCCAATAGCTCAACACAAAAAAGCGACCTTATTCGGTCGCTCTTTGATTATTTCACTATTTTCTAAAAAGCAGCGCTGTTTATCACTAGGTGCGTCAGGATAGAAGCGACGTAACCTAACAGAATAACGGGCGCCCACTTAAGGTGACCGAAGAAGGTATACATGCCTCTCGCCTGCCCCATCAAAGCCACACCGGCAGCTGAACCTAGTGATAGCAAGCTACCACCAACACCCGCCGTCAACGTCACCAACAACCAATTGCCAAGTGACATATCAGGTTGCATCGTTAGCACCGCAAACATCACGGGAATGTTGTCTACAACAGCGGAAAGTAAGCCCACAATGGTATTGGCCCAAATGGGGTCCCATTCCAAATACATAACATTGGAAACAAGGCTCAAATAGCCAATCAGACTCAAGCCGCCTACACACATCACAACGCCGTAGAAAAACAATAACGTATCCCACTCCGCATGAGACACTCTTCGAAACACATCAAACGGCACCACGGAGCCCAAGCGTTTAAGTGCTGCTTCATCATGTTTAGCTTGCGCTTCTGCTCGCTTTCTTGCCAAAGAACGAGGCAAGGTTTTGCGGAGGTAGAATCCAAAGAATTGTAAGTAAGCTAACCCCATCATCATGCCGATGACAGGTGGGAAATGCACAAGGCCATGGAAACCAACAGCAGTGACAATCGTGAGTAAGAACAAAACGACAATACGCTTGGCACCTCGCTTAACGTCCACAAACTCTTGAACCACATTGGGTTGTTCTTTAGGAATGAACAGCGACATGATAAATGCAGGGATCACATAGTTGACCACTGATGGAATAAACAAGCTACCGAACTCAGTAAAGTTCACAATGCCCGCCTGCCAGACCATTAGCGTTGTAATGTCGCCAAATGGACTAAATGCCCCACCTGCATTGGCAGCAACAACAATGTTGATACAAGCAATATTTATAAAGCGCGGGTTGTCTGCCCCTATTTTCATCACCACAGTACACATGAGAAGCGCAGTGGTGAGGTTATCGGCAATAGGAGAAATAAAGAATGAGAGAATGCCGGTAATCCAGAATAACTGCCGCAGGTCATATCCTTTTCCAAGGATCCAAGCTTTTAAGCCATCAAATAAGCGCCTCTCTTCCATGGCCGATATGTAGGTCATCGCAACCAGCAGGAAAAGCATCAGCTCTGCGTATTCCAATAAGTTGTGTTCGATCGCGGCTTTAGCAACCTCGATATCCCCAGAATGGCTATAAGTAAAGCCGATCAGGAGCCAGATCAAACCGGCGGCTAGCAAAACAGGTTTTGATTTTCTCAAGTGCAACTGTTCTTCCAACATCACTAAAGTGTAAGCAGCTGCAAATATAAGAAGGGAGATATAACCCACGTATGAGTCTGTTAAATCGAGATAATTGGCATCACTGCCAGATGCGAACACATTGCTAGAAAATAGCAATGCTAACGCGAGTAAAAGCTTCATCCTTGTGCCTCCGAGCAAACTAGAATTATTCCAATGCAGGGGGCAATGACACACGCACGATCTCGTATCTCATTTTCGTAAACGCATTACCCCAATTGGCCAAATCTCAATATTATTGATTTGTAGTAATGTCACCTAACAAGTGTTGAGTTAGGCGCAGAGACTGGCTATCGCGAGAAATAGTATATGCAGAAAGAGATAATTGCAGAGTAAATGTGTTGCTTTTAGGCTTGCCCCACAAACATGCTTATATTTCCACCAATGCTGCAAAGCGTGTTGGTAAATGAGAGCAGGATCTTTCATTTCAAAGTCAAAAGGTGATATCAGCCTAAAATTAATTTGTGAAATGGGCGAATACGTTGACTCGGTTTACAGTGTAAAAATTGCGCTGTTAACCTTCAAAGATCAAACTTTTTCATAAAAAGCCCACTCCTCCACATAAAATCGAATGTGACAAGCTATTCACCACCTTGCAACCAAAAACCAGTTATATATCTACATTATCAGTTTATTTAAGGTTAATTGTTCGACATTTTAAATTATTGGGTATAGTTTAGCTTTTGTATATTTCTCTATTTTATTCATAGGTTTAACAGTAAATATGCACATATAAGCACTACGTTTTATTGACCATCACTCTTAGACTGCAACTTTAGTGACTGATTTAACGCGGGATTTTGGATATAACAATGGATTAACACGTGACAGCTAGATTGGTGTGCTGCCAATTGTCACTTATCAGGGAGAACGAGATGAACATTTCCAAACTACTTTTATCGGCTTGCTGTGCCACTACACTGTTTACTGCACCTTTTGTGGTCTCGGCAGAAACAGCGAAAGTCGCCGTTTCACAAATCGTGGAACACCCTGCTCTTGATGCAACGCGCCAAGGACTGTTAGATGGTCTAAAAGCGAAAGGCTATGTTGACGGTGAAAACCTCGAGTTTTCTTACCAAACCGCTCAAGGCAACCCTGCTATTGCGGTACAAATCGCTCGCCAATATGTAGGTGAAAGCCCTGATGTTCTCGTCGGTATTGCCACACCTTCAGCTCAAGCATTGGTTGCAGCCACAAAATCTATTCCTGTCGTATTCACTGCCGTTACCGACCCTGTTGGCGCAAGACTGATTAAAGATATGGCGAAACCAAGTGCCAATGTCACTGGTTTATCTGATCTTTCTCCCGTTGCTCAACACGTGGCTTTGGCTAAAGAACTGCTTCCAAACATGACAACCATTGGTGTGGTATATAACCCGGGCGAATCTAATGCCGTCGCACTGGTTGAATTACTCCGCGAAGCGGCAGACCAACAAGGCCTGAAAGTTGTTGAAGGTACCGCGCTAAGAAGTGCTGACGTGCAATCAGCGGCACAAATTGTTGCCTCTAAGTCTGACGTTATTTATGCACCAACAGACAATACAGTGGCGAGTGCGATTGATGGTCTTGTTAACGCAGCAAACCAAGCGAAAAAGCCCGTCATTGGCGGCGCGACTTCTTACATTCCTAACGGTGCAGTTGCTGCGCTTGGATTTGACTACTACCAAATCGGTGTTCAAACCGCTGACTATGTTGCCGCTCTACTCGATGGTAAAGAAGTGGCAGCATTGCCAGCCAAGGTAGCCGTAGGTTCTGATCTGGTGATTAACTTAAAAGCGGCACAGAAATTGGGAATTGCTGTTCCTCAAACGCTGCTTGATCGCGCAACCTCTACAGAAAAGTAATAGGTAGGAGCAATACATGACCTCAATTGCCTTCTTCGGCACACTGGAAGTAGGTCTGGTTTATGGCCTAGTCGCACTAGGCGTATATCTTACCTTTCGGGTTCTCGATTTTCCGGATCTGACTGTAGATGGCAGCTTCCCTATGGGAGCTGCTGTTGCAGCCACGCTCATCATTTCCGGTATTGACCCATGGATCGCGACATTCGCGGCCATTTTCGCTGGTGCAGCAACAGGACTTATTACCGCATTTCTTACCGTGAAATGCGGCTTTCTGAACCTGCTCGCCAGCATTCTTACCATGATTGCGGCGTTTTCTATCAATATTCGAATCATGGGTCGTCCGAACATTGCTCTACTCGGTGTCGATACGATTCTAACGCCGTTTGAGAATATGGGTATAGACCCTGTTTATGCTCGCCCGCTGGTCGTCTTCATTCTTGTATTACTCAGCGCCCTGTTTGTGATTCGCTTACTGGCGAGTGATTTTGGCTTGGGTCTTCGTGCCACAGGCGTAAATGCTCGAATGGTGAAAGCACAAGGCGGTAGCACTGCCTTTTACACGTATTTTGGTCTCGCCATTTCAAATGGTTTTGTCGGCTTTTCAGGGGCGCTATTCGCGCAAACTAACAGCTTCGCGGATGTCACGTCGGGCGTCGGTACCATTGTTGTTGGCCTCGCCTCTGTCATCTTGGGTCAAACCCTGATCCCTGGTCGCAAGGTATGGGTGGCCGTTGTTGCCGTCATCTTAGGTTCAGTGCTCTACCGTCTTGCCGTGGCATTCGCATTAAGCTCTGGCATGTTTGGTTTGAAAGCGTCTGATCTTAATCTGGTGACCGCGTTGTTGGTCGCACTGGCATTGATTGCGCCAAAAGCGCGCGAACAATACCAAAAGAACAAGAAAATGAAAGATGCTGGGGTGGCGAAATGATTGAACTGAAAGACATTCAAGTCACTTTTAATCCTGGCACTGTGCTGGAAAATCGTGCGCTTCGTAGCGTGTCACTCACCGTTCCTAAAAATCAGTTTCTCACCATTATTGGTTCAAATGGTGCAGGTAAATCGACGTTACTTGGCGCTGTCAGCGGTGAAACACCGATGGTTGGTGGTCAAGTCATCATTGATGGCATCGATGTAACCAAGCAACAAGTCCACCAGCGCGCCAGTTTAGCGGCGCGTGTTTTTCAAGATCCATTGGCGGGTACGTGCGCCTCATTAACGATCGAAGAAAATCTCGCACTGGCATTTAAACGGGGCTCTTACAGAGGCTGGCATAAAGCACTGACAAAGAATCGACGTGAGATCTTTAGAGATCGAATTTCTATTCTCGGATTAGGTTTGGAAGATCGTCTTAGCGATAGCATCGGCCTGCTCTCTGGCGGTCAACGCCAAGCGGTTAGCCTCGTCATGGCAACACTGTCTGACAGTAAGCTGTTGCTGCTTGATGAGCACACCGCTGCGCTCGATCCACGCATGGCTGCATTTGTCATCGACTTAACCAAGAAAGTCATCACCGAGTTCGGTTTGACGGCCTTAATGGTTACTCACTCAATGAAAGATGCTCTTGCCTGTGGCGATCGCACTGTCATGCTTCACCAGGGTGAAATTGTCCTGGATGTTGCTGGGGACAAACGCGCTAACATGGGTGTCCCCGATCTACTGGAAATGTTCAGTAAAGTGCGTGGTGAAGAACTGGCTGATGACAGTTTGCTTCTTAGCTAACAACGACTTGTTTTTTGAACCAACGAACACGAAAGCGGCTTAGGCCGCTTTTTTTCGTTTTACGCGTTCTCAATGACGCATTTTTGATAATGGCGTTAATACGCGACTAAGGACATGTCTTCGGGTATGTCTTCGGGCATGCAAAGACGATAGTCTGAATTAAACAAGATGAACAAAGGCATGATGATGGTCAGTCTCGAATTTCTTCTAACATCTTTAGTCGTTGTCCTAATACCTGGTACCGGTGTGTTATATACCGTCTCTACTGGTCTACTCTTGGGCTTACGGGCAAGCATCTGGGCCTCTGTAGGATGCACATTTGGTATTATCCCATCACTCATAGCGAGTATCACTGGCCTTGCGATCATTCTTCACACTAGCGCATTGGCTTTTCAGATCGTGAAATATGCGGGTGTTGCCTACTTATTGTATTTGGCGATCTCTATGTGGCGCGCAAGTGGTGCACTCGCGATAGATGAAAAATCCGAAAAGAAAAGCATGTACAACATTGCCATAAAAGGCTGCTTGATGAACATTCTCAACCCAAAACTAACGGTGTTTTTCATGGCATTCTTGCCACAATTTGTTCCACCAAATGTCGTAGACCCAACCGTCTACATGCTACTTTTGGGTAGCATTTTTATGGCCATGACCTTTTTTGTATTCATCCTCTACGGCGCACTGGCGGTAAGTGTTAGGGATATTATTATCCATTCAAAACGCGTCTCTACCCTTCTGCAACGCGTCTTTACGGGTAGCTTTGCGGCACTTGGTCTGAAATTGGCTCTGTCAGATAAGCAGTAATACCAATCGGATTGAGTAAGCGGTTAATTTGCGCAGGGAAAATCGTCAAGAGCAAGGAAGAGAGTGCATTAAAAAGCCCATGTGCTGATCATGGGGCTTTATCGATTATATTTTGTACTCAAACTTAGAAGCGCTTCAACAAACGTCCCATCAGTGAAGGATGATAATCCCAGACATGATCAAACATGCTCATCAGTTTTGGGTTGCCGTATTTTGACAAGTTCACCGCATGAAAGCGATTGTGCTGCAGCTTAAGTGCGCTCACTTGCTCTTGCACTTCTCTGGGCTGCTCGGGTGCTATAAAATCCGAGATAACAACCAGATCGGCATTGCGGTATTTGTCCGTGCCCATTAAATCGATGGAATGAGTCAGCACAGGTGCGAGATCGGTTCCACCATGAAAACGGTAAGAAAGAAAATTGAGCGCCTCTTTCAAGCCCCCTTCTCCGGTCAATTCATAGCAAATATGATCAGTCGAGAAGATCATCACGGTGCAATCACGATCTTCCTTCACTGCGATTTGCATTAAAGAGTAAGCCATGGCTTTTGCACATTGTTCTGGAAAGCCGCTCATTGAGCCTGACGCATCGACACAAATCAAAAACGGCCCTTTCTCAACCTCTATCTGTTTGCTCTCTGGCTTAAACGCTTTGATCTTGCGAAGTGATCGTTGCATGCCTTGCATGCGATAGGTCAGTAGTCGTTTGTCTGCAAAATGTTTGTAGAACAGCACTTCAAGAGCGGGTTCCGCCAAATAGATCATTTCGTTAGGGATCATTTTTTCAAGGTTGTCACTTTGGTGTATACCCACAATGTCGTCAGCGACATTATCCGCAGGCTCTTCCACCATTTTCAACTCTTCAGCTGGAGACCGATGCAGAGAAGGATCATCCACATCGTTAGCCATACGCCCCAACTTTTGGGCGATCTCTTGTAAGTCCTTATTGTCTTTCAAGAAAGCCACAAAATGCTTTAGTAATTCAACATCCGATTGCGTCATTTTTGACGAAGCTAAGTCCCAAAGACGACCGACTTTTTCTAGTGTCCCGCGTTCTTCGACATTTTCTAACGTTTTGTAGGTTTCAATTCGCTGATAGAGCTCATTCAATAACTTATCGATGTGCGCTTCGAGCTCTTTTTGCTGTGCATTTTTGATCGATGACGCTAAATGCTCATACCATTTGTTGCAAAAATACGATTGGAACATCGGCGTTTCTTGGGAGATATTCTTTTCCAGCATGCGACGCGCGGAGAGGTAAAATTCAGATTTCCCCTCAAGTTGTTTGATCATGCCTTTCGCGTTTTGGCTAAATTCAATCTGCGTAAGCTGAACGGCTTCTTGGTATAACGTAATTTCCAGCTTGAGTTCTTCAGTAATACAGTCGTTACTCAATCGACGCTTAACCGAATGTCGCCACTTGCGAATGTGTCGACGAACCGCAGATTTTGCTGAAGGATTAGCTTCTGTCATCAAGAGAAGTTGCGGCTTTGCCATCACCTCTGAGACTGCATGTTCCAACATACCTGTTTCGGCTAGCATCATCCCTAGCTGCAAACTTTCTGGACTGATCATGATGCCTCCTTAAGCGAAGAATTCACTAAGCATTCTCACTCTAAATGCGCTCTTCTCGAATTTTGTCGTCTGACGCTGCAAAGACTCTTCTGCATCGGTAATGCTGTTTGCTAGAAGCTCCACAAGCTCAGAGTTTGAAAAATGATGAGGCAAGGCGGCATTGAGCTGAACTCGTGCAATACGGATCAGGTGTTTTGCTTCTTCAATTTTCTTGATTGCGGCTTCGTTTTTGACCTGCCACTGTGCAAATGCTTCTTGATCGTTATCGTCCACACCCGCAATCGCAACAGGGACTGGACGATTCGCGATGTCTTTAATCATCAAGCTATGCTCACCATCTACATCAAATTTTAGCACACAGAGATTAGGGTTTTTATTTACGTACCCATAAACGTCACAAGCACCATTCTTAATCTTCTTCTCAAACTCTGTGGCGTCTACATAGACCCAACGACTGTCACCTTTTTCTTTTTCAGAAACAGACGGATTAGTATCTAGCATCACCAGTTTGATCAAATCGTTTGCCATGTTGACGGAATAGCGTCGTGCATGACTAAGGTCTACTTTATGCTTCTCTTTACGCATCGAAAGTTCTGTGTCGACATCATGTCCAATGGTTTCAATGATTTCCTCGGACAATGCTTTCACATCTTCACTGGCTTCAATCGCAATCGCCAACGATTCTTGTTGGTTAAAACACATCTGTTCGGCGAACTGACGCATGACGTTGCCGACCACAATACGAGATTCAGGGCTATGCCATAAGCATTCTTGCAAGAGGAGCAAGTCGACGGGATTCACGTCGCTGCGACCATTGAAAAAGGCACTCGCTTTAAGCAAACGTACCGCCTTTTTCCAACGTCGATCAGAAATATAAAGCTCTTCTGAGGGAAAGGAATGACTCGGATCTTGCGCTTCTCGTTCCAACAACATTTTCAGTGCATAAATTTTCTCAAAGACACTATCCGAAAGTGAGACTTGATCGATCTGACGCTGCCATTGCATGTATTCATGCGCTTTGATGGAAATATCTGAACCAATCTTGATGCGAGTCTCGCCCGTGTCACCGGTCAGAAGCCGCTTGAAATTACTTTTCTCTTGAATTCGATTGACGAAAATACGGACCAGCATGCGATCGTATAACGCATCAAGTCCACTATCAGGGTCTGGCAGCTCGTTCGATGCAGTGACGAGCAAACGCATGGGCACAGGGAGCACTTCGCTACCATTTCTAAATACTCTTTCGTTTACCACGGTCAGTAAGGTGTTCAAGATAGCGGGACCGGCTTTCCAGATTTCATCAAGAAACACGACATCAGCAGCTGGCAAATATCCTTCGGTTAAGCGAACATATTTTCCATTGTCTTTCAGCTCTTGAATTGAAAGAGGCCCAAAAACTTCTTCAGGGGTAGAAAAACGCGTCATCAAGTACTCAAAAAACGTACTGTCATCAAACGCTTCAATCAGTCTTTTAGCGATGTAGCTTTTTGCTATCCCCGGCGGGCCTAGCAAAAAGACACTTTCACCACTCAGCGCAGCGAGCAAGCATAGACGAATGGTGTTCTCTCGTTCATAAACGCCACTCGAGAGCGCTTGAACAAGCTTTTGAATTCGCTCAGGGAGTAAAACATTGTTTGTTGTCATCGCGATTTGATTCGTCAAGTTGCTGCTCCATATCGATTAATCAACAACATGAAACAGTCATAACACATTGTTAACATCTTGTAACCATTAATACTTGCTTACAAACTGTATATCACTTCATCTTTGATCTAATCCACCCTAAAAACTAAGTTCTCAGTTTTGCTGCTCAAGAAATAGCCACATTTATCGCCATTTCAATTGTTCAGCCAAACAAAAAAACCTCCCAATGGGAGGCTTAAAAAGATTTTTAAAACCGCTAATAACAAACTTAGTCGCTATCAGAAACAACCGGAAGCGAGATATCGCTGCCCCACTCGGTCCAAGAGCCGTCATAAACCATCACAGGCACATTCAACGCGAACTCGCTCGCCAACGTGAGAATACAAGCCGTCACGCCCGAACCACATGATGATACGTTGGGTAGGTCGGTCGAGAGCACCGACTTCAAACTCTCTTGAAGCTGCGCTTTGTCTTTAAATTTTCCGTTTTCAAGTAATTGACCAAATGGCAAATTCTTTGCGTTAGGCATATGACCGCTGCGCACACCAGGCCTAGGCTCAGGCTCGCTCCCGTTAAATCGGTCGCTTGGTCGAACATCAATGACATTGAGCAATGACGATTCAATACCCGCTAGCAACGCTGATTTATCAATGACTCGCTCGGGCTGAAAGCTGGCTTTGTAAGTGCTGAATTCTGGCTCAGTCGGTGTTTGTGTATCTAATGGCCCGCCAATGGATTCCCAAGCAGGAAGGCCACCATCAAGCACGGCAACTGACTGGTGCCCCATGATTCTAAACATCCACCAGACACGTGGCGCAGAGAAGATGCCGACACTGTCATAAACCACCAGCGTATCAGTATTGTCAATGCCGAGCTTGCTAACGCATTCCTGAAAGTACTCTGGAGACGGCAAGGTGTGGGGTACGGGTGATGATTTATCTACGATTTCTTTATCGAAATCGAAGTACACCGCGCCGGGAATACGCTTGGTCGCCCATTCCTGTTTTCCATTCCTTGGGCTGCCCGGCATAAAAGTACTGGCATCTATCACTCTTAGATTCGGCGCACCTAGGTTACTTCGCAACCATTCAGCACTAATGAGTACATCATTTATCTGTAGCAAATCACTCTCCTTTGAAACCGCCATCGTCAGAACACGTTGAATGATATAGCATATGAGTTCTAACTATCATACGTCGCAGTATCGACGTTAATACCGTCGCTAATTCGATAATAAGGATTTTATGTTATCACGCAGAATTATTGGTGCTGCGATTCTTGTTTCGCCATTGCTTAGCTTTTCTCTTCAAGCGGCCTCAGTTTCTTTAACTTTTGATAATGATGGCGCGCTCGGTACCGACAGAGACTACACCAGTGGCCTTGGACTTCGTTGGTCTTCAGATCCTGCAACCATAGGGTACAGTGTTGAAATTGCATCCCAGATGTGGACGCCAACAAACATTGAATTCGAAACGCCGCAACCGAATGAACGCCCCTACGCAGGTTTGCTATACGCGCAAGGTCGTGCTTATCACCAAACCGACGTCAACGCTTATAAAGGCAGTTTGATGCTCGGTACCGTCGGGCCTCGCTCTGCAGCGGACTCCGCACAATCATTCGTGCACCAAATCGTCGGTTCGACCGACCCAAAAGGCTGGGACTACCAAATTGAAAATGAGTTTGTCTATCAGGTAGGCTTCGAAGCGCACCAGTTGATTTCTCGCAGCCATATTGGAGAATTTAGTGTGTTTGGGCGTGCTCAGGGTGGTAACTTTCAAAATGAAGTTGCGCTAGGCGGCACCTATCGCATTGGACTGGATCTTGGGAATACATTTGGCTCAACGTCTGTTATTGCACAGAACGCTGTCGACATCGGCATGCTCAGTCACAGTAACTATGGATTCTTTTTCTTTACGACGGTTGAGGCTCGCTATCGCTTTAGCGACATCACCATAGAAGGTGACAAGCCACCAGAAAATGATGATTTGACCATTGAGCGGAATCAGGCTGCCATCTCAGGCGGTTTGTCTTGGTATTCGCAACAATGGGGAGCGGTGGCTTCTGTGACGGCTTATAGCAAGCAATTCAAAACCTCAAGCCTTGACCAACACGGCTATGGTAGCTTTACGCTTTTCTATCGCTATTAGTACGAAGCAAAAGGCTGGGCTACCAGCCTTTATGCGCTTTCATTACTCAATTGCATTGGCAATCAGTTCTAGTAAAAAGGTTTCTCGAACAACAGAAAGTCCCTGCTTATCACTTTTAGCCATCGTCTCTTTGTTATGTGCAATCGCTTCACGAATGTTAACCCAAACAGGGCGCATGCCATTCTTAACTTCATAATCTTCGAGTGACACCTCTCCGAGTTCTTCGTCGATATCACACCAAAAGCACTTAGACACCATATGCACGACGTCATAATCTCCCTTGTGCCATGGCCTGAATTCTTCATAAGCACCAAATGCACGGATGTTGCGGATGTTCTGTGCCCCCGTTTCTTCTTTTAATTCGCGGATCAGACCATCAACGTCATTCTCATCAGGGTCCACCCCACCGCCAGGTAAAGAGTAGTCATGGTATCGCTCAGTAAAGAGCAGCAAAATGTTGTCGCCACGCACAACAATCGCTCTTGAGGCAAGTCGGTGGAACACAGATTTATCTTCTAACGGAAGTACATCAGGATGAGTCGTGGTTTGGAGCGTTCGCATTCATTAGCCCATAAATTCAACAACAGGCGACAACTGCGCCAAATCAAACGCGCACTCTAGCGAGACCTTCAGCTTGAAGCAAACACAAAACGTGAAGAGGTTCGCATTATTTTGCAGCATCAATTTTACCGTACTTTGCTTTATAAAAAGTTCACTTAGAATACATACAACCTTAAATTTCGTGTTTGCGTCATTATCGTGTTAGAAGGACTAATACTGCAGAGTTTAGATTGAAAGTTGCTTATTATCATTAGCCTACCGATTGTGTATTAGACTAATAAAACACCATTATTCAGAATGTCATACCGCTATTGCGCACCATTGCTGACTGTTTTATCTCTTAATTACGCCAAAATCTCGTATTTTGTATATAGTTATAGTCATCAGTAAATACATTGTTCGCTTTAGAGTGGTAAACACTGAACTTCCATCTAATCATCATTTAATTGCTAGTAACACATTGATACGGAGCCTACATCAATGCTTCAAAAAGTTGACATTGATAACGTTGAGATTGGAATGTATGTCGAGCAGATCGAATCTCAGACAGCACGTACCAAAATGAAAAAGCCCGGCTTTATCAGAAGACAAGAGACCATCGACAATTTACGCACCAAAGGTGTGATGTTTGTCTATATCGATGCGGATCAAATTACATCTGATGAAGATATACGCTACAAAGAAACGAATGTTGGCAAGCATTCCTCGATTAAAGGTAACGACGAATACTCCGCAGCAAAAGATCTTGTCGATAGATCCAAGAAGCAACTGAGTAAACTCCTTAGTGATATCTATGAAAACAAGCCAGTCGATATCGAACCCGTAAAAGAAATCAGTGCCAACATCGTAGAAAATATTTTCGAACGTCGCGAAGCCGTCCTTTGGATCAGTGGTATTCGAGAGAAAAGTGCCTACCTGCTTGAACATTCGATGAATGTTGCTTTCCATTTGGTTAACTTCGGACGCTTTTTAGAGTTGGACCGCTCGACACTTGAAGACCTCGCGGTTGGAGGACTCGTTCACGATATTGGCAAAATATTGGTGCGAGACGAAGTTCTCAATAAACCGGGAAAACTGACTGATGACGAGTTTGTGCATATGAAAGAGCATCAGACACTGTCTCAGCCAGTGCTTGAGAACATGGCCGATCTACCATCAATCAGCAAAGATGTTAGCATCATGCACCATGAGAAAATCGACGGTAACGGTTACCCAAATGGCCTTAAAGGCGATGCGCTGCCACTCATTGGCCGTATGTCATGCATTGTCGACATTTACGACGCACTCACCGCTGAACGGTGTTATAAACCCGCACTGTCGCCCTCCGAAGCTTTTAAAATAATGATCGGTCTCACGCCGTTTCACCTTGATGCAGATTTGCTCAAAAAGTTTATCCGCTGCATTGGTTTCTACCCTGTCGGATCTGTCGTCGAACTAAGTAATGGTCGCGTCGGTTTGGTCTGCAAGGAAAATCCTGAGGATCTCATGACACCAACCGTGAAGCTTTTCTACTCTGCGCGCACCGATGCTTTTCGTGAAGTCGAATACATTGACCTGAAAAAACGTCCCGATCTGAAGATTGTGCGTGGCCTGACAGAAGCAAAACTCAAAACCAGCTTCAGCGATTTCCGCTGATTCACGTGATAACACATCCTTCCGCCGCCCAAATCGTACTTTTTTTACCCTAAACGACAGCAATCAGCGAGAGTTCCTATCTTTCTTCATGACCCGTGCCTCACTATTGCCTATAATGCTTGGTTCATTAACTCGTGGAATAAGAAAAATGCGAATTTGTGCTGTCGATTTTAAAAGCAATGAGGCGAACATCTGTCTGTTAGAACTAAAAGAGGGATTGTTCGACGTACCTGATTGTCGTGCACGTAAATTTACCATCACCGATGGGGCAAGCGCTGAACAAATCCGTCACTTCCAAAAGCAATTCGCGCAGCTGATGACTGACTACAAAGTAGACAAGATTGTTATCCGCGAACGCCCGATGAGAGGCAAGTTTGCGGGTAGCGCGATTGGCTTCAAGTTAGAAGCAGCGCTTCAGCTTATTCAAGACATGGACTGTGAGATTTTCACGTCTTCAGCCATGAAAGAATCAATAAAAAGCAACCCAGTGATGGTTTCTTTAAAAGAAGTGGGGCTGAAACAGTTCCAAGAGCACGCGTTTACAACGGCGTGTGCTTACTTGAACAAGTAACGACGATATCAGGCTGCTTAGGTGGCCTGTTTCTTTTCCCTTTCCACTTAATCTCTTCACTCCTTTCTGCTTTTTCTCTTTCCTCATCCATACACCTTTCACTATTCAGTTCCGATTCTGGCGACCCCTATTACTGACAAATGCTAAAGTGACGTCAGATAGATTAACTTTGTAGAACGCCATGAACACCAACATCACATACTTTCAACAAGCACGCCTTTCGCGAGATGCGCGTTTTGATGGCCTGTTTTACACGGCAGTGCTTACCACAGGCATTTACTGCCGATCTATTTGCCCTGCGCCGCCCCCAAAAGAAGAGAATGTTCGTTACTTCTCAACCGCCCATGAAGCTGCCTCTCAGGGATTTCGCCCTTGCTTACGATGCCGACCGGATAGTGCACCGGGTTCGCCCGCATGGTTAGGCAAAGAAACCACGCTGAAACGGGCGCTTGGGCTTATCCAAGATGGCTTCTTACAAGAAAATAGCATTCCGGATTTGGCTGAAAGATTGGGGGTGACCGATCGCTATGTTCGAAAACTGTTCAGCGAGTCTTTAGGTTGCTCACCTAAACAATATGCGCTTTATCAGCAAATATTATTCGCGAAGAAGCTGCTTCATGAAACGACATTGCCCATCGCAGATATTGCATTCGCAGCCGGCTTTAACAGTGTCCGACGCTTTAATGATTGTTTTCATATGCAGCTCGCGCTATCTCCCACGCAAGTGCGCGGTAAGAAAACGTCGCCTTCCGAATCGCTTTCCGTCACGCTCAGTTACAGACCGCCGTATGATTGGAAGCAGTTTCATTCGTTTGTAGCAGCGAGACTGATCCCCAACGTCGAATGGCTAAGCGAAAGTGGCTATGGAAGAACCTTTATAAACGGAAATCAGAGAGGTCAATTTACCGCCACATGGGAACCGGATAAAAACAGATTTCGAGTCGCTCTCCAATTATCCGAACCGAAACATTTGTATTCAGTACTCAATCGAATTCGCAAACTCTTGGATCTCGATGCTAACCCCGACGCGATTGCTCAAACAATGGCTGATGCTACCAATCAATCAGCATCGAATGGCACGCGAATTCCAGGTACATGGGATACCTTCGAGGCCGGTGTACGCGCAATGTTTGGCGAATCTGTGCTTGGTGCAGCAGAGCATATCTCATCGATTGAACACGTATTGATCCATGATGCGAATACCCATGTCGCGTACTTTCCCAGCGCCAATACATGGTTGTCGCATGTTGAGTTATTGCCACTACCTGATGCAAATAAACAGCCGTTGTCAGCATGGGCAGCCTTTTGCCTCTCCCAGCAAACGGCACACACTTCTGTCGATACCGACACAGATGATCGAAACGTGAGGGATATCAGAACCCATCCGCTGAGCACCATGCAGTATAACTATGCCTGTCTTCGCGGCGCTGGGTTACCCGATATTGCAGACTTACTCGATGACGCTAACAACATACCGTCAAGCTCCAATCATGCAGCACCTTGGCGCAGTTACCTTTCTCTAAGTCAGATCCACGAACAGCAGAGCACAGCACAGCATTAAATCAGCCTCAAGGTGCCATCGGAAAAAATAAGGACATATCATGAAACAGTATCGTCACCTCTACGATTCACCACTGGGAGCTATCACGCTCACCGCGTCAGAAAAGGGACTGACATCTTTGTCTTTACCTACTTATAAGTACGACATTCCGTCTTCCGAGCAAGAGATAACGACACGCTCGCCCTTCAATGACGTGATTGCACAATTAGACTGCTATTTTTCGGGGGAATCCGTTCAGTTCTCTGTACCGTTGGACTTATTGGGCACAGCGTTTCAACAGCAAGTCTGGGCTGCGTTGCAAACCATTCCGGCAGGTGAAACGCGTTGCTATGGGGATCTCGCGGCTGACATTGGTAAACCATCAGCTTCTCGAGCCGTGGGGGCAGCCAATGACCAAAACCCTATCGCTATCATTGTTCCTTGTCATCGCGTCATTGGTAAAAGCGGCAAACTCACAGGATATGCGGGAGGGCTCGACGCCAAAGCTTGGTTGCTAAACCACGAACAAGCAATGGCGGCGAATATACCCAAGCAACCTCAAGATGCAGCCACCAGAACACGATGAGCCAATAGCTTAATAAAGCGCAGCGGTGTTATACGATAACCAAGATGCAGATAAAAACCATGTGCTTCTTCTCTGCTGATATTGCTGGTGACTTCAATGCGCATGCAGCGCCGATGCTTGAGGTATTGCTCCGCGTGATCGAGCAGTTGTTTTCCGATGCTCATATCACGGAAGTTGTCATCCACCACGATGGCGGAAATTCTTCCCCATGGCATATCATCATGGACGACATCTACTGTATGTAGGGTGATAAAACCAACCACCAAATCGCATACCTCTGCGACAAATAACGCATCTCTTTCTTGCTTCATGATGCGTTCTAGTTGCACTTCTGTTTGACTAAGCTCAGCGGCATAGCCAAGTGAATGGCAGAGCGCATTAATGCGCTCCGCGTCTTCTAACGTAGCGGGACGAATAATCATAACCGCTCCCTTTAATTGTTTGCCGTTGCTTGACCGCCCGACACTGAACGCAAGCTCACACGACGATCAAAGAAATAGCCGTCACGATCCCCTTCCGTTTCAATAGCGAGTTGATTGCCATAAGCAGTTTGTACCAATTGCTCCGGTGCAACGCCTCGTTCAATCAAGTAATCAAACACAGCTTGCGATCGTTGCTGTGAAAGCTGCAAATTGTAATCTTGATTTCCGCGGACATCGGCATGCCCTTCCAAATCCCAGCTGACCTCGGGGGTATGGCGCATCAATGCTGCCACTTCATTGAGTTGTTGTTTGAAATGCGGCTCAATGTCGGCAGAATTCGTCCGAAATTGAATGTCCATGGCCAGATCAAGGTTGATATCTGTCTGTTGCATTGTCGCTTTTAGGTTGGCAAGTTCTAGTTCGTTTTGCGCATACATATCGCGGTATGTCGTTAACTGTACGTTTTCATCTTGAATCTCAGCAATGATTTGCTCTTGCACGGCATTTTGCTTATCAGAGCTAGCAATCTGACCAATCAAGCCACCTAATAGTGCTCCGGCTACCGCACCTACTGGCCCACCAATCACAGCGCCAAACGCCGCACCACCACCAAACCCAATCATTTCGACCGTGGTGTCACGCTCAGTATTAACCTGTTGCTCTCCCGCATAAGCGGTAGAAACGGTCATTGGGATAACAAGAGAAATCGCTGCCAGTGTCTTATTCAATTTTTTCATTATGCTTTCCTCATCCTAATAGGGATTGGGTATGAACCCGTTTGTTGTTTCGATGAGGTCATTAAAACAAGTTAAAATGGCATTGCTTGGGAGCAAAAATGGCAATGTGGCGAGCAAATGTGGCAAAAATATAGCTTTTGCACTGAATCGCTTTTCTGGCCTTTTACCGCTTTTATTTTCGGGTATAGTCAAATCATCTTGTGGTTGATTATCTGAGTAAAAATGAAACGTATTGCCATCGTAGAAGACGAACCCGCTATCCGTGAAAACTACGCTGACGTGTTGAGAAAACAAGGTTATGCCATCTCCGCCTATGCCAATCGCCAAGATGCCGAAGAGGGTTTCAAGCAACGTTTACCCGATCTGGTCATCATTGATATTGGTCTTGCTGACGAAATTGATGGCGGATTTCAGCTATGCCAAACTGTTCGAGCAATGTCAGCCACCTTACCCGTGATTTTTCTGACGGCGCGAGACAGTGACATTGATACCGTCGTTGGCCTACGCATGGGTGCTGACGACTACTTAACCAAAGACATCAGCCTGCCTCACTTGATGGCACGAATCGCTGCTCTATTCCGCCGCAGTGAACTGTTAAGCCTGGCTGCCACAGACACAGAATCTTTATTGGAACGCGGCAAATTGACGCTCGACCTCAATCGCATGCAGGTCAAATGGGAAGACCATACCGTGGACTTGACCGTCACCGAATTTTGGCTGGTTCATGCCATGACCAAACGTCCAGGTCATGTGCGCAGCCGTCAAGATTTGATGCAAGAAGCGCATGTGGTAGTCGATGACAGTACCATCACATCCCACATCAAACGTATCAGGAAGAAGTTCATCGCTATCGATGCCGAATTTGACTATATCGACACGGTTTATGGCATGGGTTATCGCTGGGATAGCAGCAAATGAAACGCTATTTAGAACCTGTCTGGCGCTGGGTGGCGGGAATTCGCACCAAAGTTGTCTTACTCTCAGGTTTGCTTCTTTTATTACCCTTCATTGGCTACAACTATGTGTGGGAATTGGAAAATGTGTTGCGTCAAGGCCAAGAACAAACCCTGATGGGTTCGGCGCGTGCTTTCTCTATGTCACTCAACCAGCAACCTTCGCTTTTTGAAAGACAGCTAACAACCAAACCCCGATTGGAAAAAGGCAAAGATTTGTACGCTATCGCGCTGCAAACGCCTATCGATCTTGATGGATCAACCCTCGACTGGGACCGTTATAAAGTACATCGAACACATTATGGCGATGGTAACGTTATCTTCAGCCGTTCGCCTTATGAGCCTGACGATCTTCATTTCGATCTCATTCTGGCAAGCGATGGTGACGAGATCTTTGCGCTGATCGATGTCGTCGACTCATCCCCAGTATTAAAGCGCGACAATTCTCAACGCATCGACCGTAATGACCATCTTGTATTGACGTTAACGACCCCAAATGGCGAACTGAAACGTTATGCTATTTCAGCCAGTCAAAGCGGATCTGCAGACGTTTCCTTGATTGAAACGACGATAACAGATGCCGAACATACCTTTCCCTCTGAGGTCATTCGAGGCTGGTGGCAAGAAACCGACCAAGGCTATGTGATCGAACTCGCCATACCTGATTGGTTGGTGGGCGAAAAGCTTGGTATCACTTACTACAATGTCAACGACCCATTTAATCGTGACGTGGAAACTATATTCGCCACCTCAAATTCTCGTAGCGCCGAAACCCTAGGGACTCTCTTAGTGCCTTCGCCTAGCCTTGAGCGCGCATTGCAGAGCATTAATGACGGTAAATCCCGTGTTTGGGTCGTTGATAAACACGGGCGGGTGCTTGCCAAAGCGGGCGATTTGCAATCCGCCAATGGTGTGTGGGAAACCACCATCAAATATCAAGACCCACCATCCGGCATCATGGGTTGGATTCAAACTGAGATTCTTAACCCCATCTACTATCAGTTGCTAGAGCGCCCACCCGAAAATATTATCGACGCAATGCAACATGCTGCCGTCTTCCGTGGTGTAGAAGTGCAGCAAGCCCTAATTGGTCGACCTTATGCCAATTGGCGTATCACACAAGAACAAGGGGCTATGATTTTGTCCGCCGCTTACCCCATCAAGGTCAATGGCAATATTGTTGGTGCAGTCGTTGTCGAGGAAACAACCAATGGCATCACGACACTGAGAAACAAGGCACTTGAACAATTATTCAACGTGTTACTCGCCGTGATTTGTACCGGCGTTGTTGTCTTATTGCTTTTCGGGTCTCACATATCAAAGCGTGTCAGAAAACTGCGCGATGATGCTGAAAGTGCCATTGATCCGCAGGGGCGTGTGCGCCATCAATTAGAACCCGCTGAAAGCAAAGACGAAATCGGCGATCTGTCGCGGACGATGTCGACAATGGTGACCCGCCTCTCCGACTACAACAGTTACTTAGAAAAGATGTCCTCAAGCCTCTCTCATGAATTGAGAACGCCTGTCGCCGTAGTTCGTTCATCGTTGGAAAACCTTGCATTTGTTACCACGGATTCAGACCAAAGCCGTTACATAGATCGCGCTCAAGAAGGCGTTGCTCGGCTTGCTACCATTTTGTCGAGCATGACTGAAGCAACAAGGCTTGAGCAAAGCTTTGAGCATTCAGAAAAGGCCCAGTTCCCTCTCGACAAAGTGGTCGCTGGCTGCGTTCAAGGTTATGAATATGCTTACCCCACGCAAGCATTTTCACTAAAGATAAGCGAAGGATGTTATGACATGGTCGGCGTACCGGAATATGTGGCGCAACTTCTCGATAAATTGATCGCCAATGCTGTTGAATTTCATACACCTAGCTCGGCTATTGATGTTCAGCTGATACCAGATGAACAGCAGGCACGGATCACGGTTTCAAACCTTGGCCCTAAATTACCAGAAAATATGGGAAATCAATTGCTCGCTTCTATGGTCTCTGTTCGGGATGAAAAGCAAAAATCCGACAAGCCGCACTTAGGATTAGGGCTTTACATCGCGCGCTTAGTGGCAGAATTTCACGAAGGTGAGCTTGCCATCGCCAATAGCCCAAGTGGTGATGGCGTTATCGTCACGGTTTGGCTTCCTATGGCATAAACTTAATGTCAGCCAGTTACATGGAGTGGTTATGAAATTATATGAGAAGGTCCTGCACCTAGTGCACAACGCGTTAGCTTATTCATGGCTGAAAAAGGTATTGTGATTCCAAGAGTGGATGTGGACATTCGTGGTGGAGAAAACATCACCGATGCGTTCAAAGAAATCAGTGTAAATGGGAGGATCCCCGTTCTCGAACTCGATGACGGCTCAACACTCTGTGAATCCATTGCAATCTGCCGCTATTTAGACGCTGAATTTCCAACAGATCACGCCCTGTTTGGCGATTGTCCGCTTTCTATTGGTCAGGTCGAAATGTGGAACCGTATTGCTGAATTTCAAGGGCTATTCTCGGCCTTTCAAGCGTTTCGCAACATCACGAGTATCTACGACGACAGAGAACGCTGCGTCGAAGCTTGGGGAGTCGAATCCAAACAGCGGGTTATCGAGTTCTTACCTGTGCTCGAAAAACGCTTAGCGGAAACGCCTTATCTTGCTGGAGAGAGGTTCTCTGTAGCGGATATCACCGCTTATGTCATGTGCGGTTTTATTAAGAACCTGGGAATTCATATCGACGAGTCACTGCCTTCTCTTGTCACTTGGCAACAAAAACTCAGCCAGCGCCCAGCGTTTATTGAAGCATCAGCCGCGTTGGGTTAATCAACAGGCAGCAGATCTATTTGCCGAAGGGTATGTTGTTATCGCATTGGTCAAATCTTTCAGCGAGTCAGCTTAAATAACAATCAACAAGATAGTGAACCATTCACCCACAACACAAAAAAGCCATCCTCGGGATGGCTTTTCTTACATTTCTTTGAGGTATTCGATAAACACTTGGTTGTCTGAGTATTCAACCTTGGTCACTTTCCCATCTACCGTCAGCGATGTTCTCACGGTAACACTCCCCACTGGCGTATTCGCATTGCTATTTCTCAAGCTGGGCAGTGCCTGATGAGGGTCCAAGCCGATCTCTTTGCAGAGTCGAAAGACGAAACTCTGTTCCATTGGAACGTCACCACGCAAAGCTTTAGATAACTCGAGTTGACTGACACCCAATCGCTTCGCCATATCAATTTGCGTAATGCGTAATTTTGCTTTGTACGACATCCAAGCATCATAAAGTGTTTGTCTGTCGTGATAGGTAAATTCCATTGTTTCCCTCTGCTACCTACCCATTTGATAAGGCAATATTAGGGAAAATACCATTTACTGTGTCAGTTAACCGTAAGGGCTGCGTAAGCACTTGTCTCTCTTCTCACTCTTCGCTATGGTAACGCCGTTAATCAGATGATGAGATTTACCATGAGCTACAACCTTGCCCTGCTTCCAGCGGATGAAAAACAAAAAATAGAATTGGACAAACAAGCGTCTTATGCCGTTTGGCAGGTAAAAAATGCATTGGCCGAAAGAAGTACGTTTACGCAGCAAGCACAGGCGTTGAACAACGAAGATGAGCGTGCGCATTTTGTAAACTGTGTAGAGAAATATTCAAGAATAATGGGGCTGTGATCAGCCCCATTCTCCTATCACGCTTTCGGTAACTTTTGCATTTTTGGATAAGCGATAAAACGTGACGCTGTCACATTTCTATTTCTTAGTCAGCAATGCCACATACTTGTTACTGTCATCACAATAGACAACACGACAATTAAAGTTCTTACTTTCAGCAACACGTCTCAGCGTCGACATTCCCACATCAAACCATGGCACTTCTTCACTGACTCGACCGTCAAATTCAAAAGTTAAGTGGCGCGTTCGATAACCTTCATATTTCAGGTTTTCAGAACTGAGAATCAAACGCCCTCCTGGGTAAAGATTGCGATGAGCCAAATCAAGGAAGTGGAAAAAGTTCCTAATATTACCCAGTTGCCCAATCACGCCGCGTAATGCTAACCACGTAAAAGTGCGGTCAAACATGGGGTGTTGATCAAACAAGTGACCACATATCACTGACGGAACCCCACGCTGATGCATGATGGCACACGCTATTGGAGAGCTGTCGACGGAGATAACTTTGATACCCTTAGCGACAAGAAACAGCGAATGCTCTCCACCGTTTGCGCCGATGTTTAAGACACTTCGTCGACAATACGAGAGTGCAATTCTATCTGTGGCAACGTCCTCAGGGCGGCGGAAAAAATCGGACGTCGGTATCACAGACGTTCCATTATTTTCCCTCACAATAAGTTTCCCTGATTTATTGCCGTTGTAATAGCTGGCTAGTGCTGTACCAAATACTTCAACAACGCTCTGCATAAACAATCCCCCTGTTATTCAACTAAGAGAATACGCCGAAGCAATACAGAGATATGTCTCATTTTAACAACAACTGAACTGTATCAGCTTAAAGTGCTAGTACTTTACTTGTCACAACGTGCTTAGATGCTGGCTACGCGCTTTCTTCTTCTCTCGCTTATTATGGTACATCGTTTGATCTGCTTCACTAAGCCATTGTTCTGCTGATAAAATGTTTGAACATAGTTCTTTTTCACCCAAACTTAGGGTCACAGCAATGTTAATTGGTAGTCCCTCCGAGTTGATATCCCGACAGAGTCTTTCCAGTATCTGAGGCACTTCAGATTGGGCGGTATGGCGTAAAAGGACAACGAATTCATCACCACCTATCCGTCCAGCCACATCAGAATCACGAATGTTGCTGGTCAGATGCTCTGCGATCTTTACCAACACTTGATCGCCTACCTCATGACCAAATGAATCATTAATGCCTTTGAACCCATCTGCGTCAATATACACAAGCATTGAAGGGTCACCCGTCATTGAAAATTGCTGATAGGTTTCTCGAATATCATTCATGATGGCGTGGCGAGACTTAATCCCTGTCAAAGAGTCGTACTCAACCAATTGACGTAATTGTTGCGCCATTGTCACCACGTTGTCCCGTTGAACAATTTCTGACGTAATGTCTGTCAGTGTACCCACGCGGTAAATAAGCTCACTATTGCCATCAAAGACGCAATGACCGCTATCACGAATGTGTTTAATGCGCCCGTCAGGAAACAGCAATCGATAGTTCACATTCCATGAATCCGTAGACGATGAGAATCTGGTGACCGATGCTAGCTCTCTCTCTGCAGGGTGGATCTTTTTAAGAAATGCGCGAGGATCACCGTAAAGCGACTCGGCTGATTCTTCCCATACGTTGTCATAGCATTTGTTCACGTAGAAAAGTCGCATCGGATCGGCGCCGGATATCCAAACAACGGAACTGACATTTTCTGCAATCACACGAAACCGTCTTTCAGACGTCGCGATAACATCTTGAAGCTGTTTTTCTTCATGAATATCAAAAACGGAGATGATAAATCTCATATCACCCGACACATCATCAGATACCGCAGAGACAAAAGTTCTCACCCAAAGTTGGTGGCCATGTTTATGTATATATCTCTTGTCTACGTGATACTGCTGTCCACCACGCCCTATCAAATTATGTCTCAGTGGTTTTTCGCTATTGGCATCTGACACATAGGTAAGCTCAAAGTCTTTTTTCGTTTTGAGTTCTTCTTCTCGGTAGCCCAACAGCTGATAAAACGCTTGATTCATATCAAGAAAATGACCATCAGAGTCTACTACTGCCATACCGAACGGGAGTCTGTCCATGGCAACGCCGCCTGGAGCAACTTCTTTTGAATGCAAGGTAAGTGCGGCAACGTATGTCACACCAGAAGAGGTATCGGCAACGCTTACGTTCAAAGAATAGGAGGCATTGGAACACGTGAACTTGATGACCTTGCTGAAAGGCTCAGGTGACGTAAAAACAGGTGGCGTTGAGAAGTGGCGTTGAATGTCCAACCAAACGCCCGCAGAAAGACAATCATCAATATGACTGCTCGTTTGCTCGAACCGCAATATGTTTTGACACTCGCGATTGCTATGAACTATTTCACCTAGCTCATTGAGAATGAGCATCGGGACAGGTGCGATATCGAAGTACAGCATCTGTGATTGATTTTGAGTCTGAAACATCCGAATCCATCATATCCTAGCGTTACTGAGGCACAATCAAGAAAGCGCTCGAACTATCGAGCTAAACACTCAAGCAATATACTAGCGGTATAGTGAGAAGACATCTGTATCAGTATTAAGCCACACGGTAAGAAAGCGCTTTCAAGCTTAGCAGGTTGCGTTACCCACCAGGATAAGGAAGGTGGCCAACTTTCACCCACAACAAGGTATCTTCTTCGGCAAATGGGTTGTATTCGAACATATGCGGATTGCGAAGCCAAGTCCCAGCTGGGTACTTTCCATATTCATCTCGATACTCACCACTAAGCACCAAGATTTCTTCTCCACAAAAATGAGAGATAGAGAAAAAATGCTGACCAGCAGGCCACCGGATCATTGCGACTTGTTCACCATTAAATTCATGAAGCAGCAGCATTCTTAAACGGCCTTGTCCATCAATCCAATGTTTTTCATCACGGGTGTCTATTCGTATCTGATGGTGATCATTAGCAGAAAACTGATGAAGCTTAACGAGGAGTGTGCAGCCAACATGACTAAATGGCGTGTGAGAGGTTCCGGCAGGGTTGCGGATATACGTTCCAGCAGGATAATCGCCAAATTCATCAGAAAACACGCCGTCTAGGACAAGAATTTCTTCTCCAAGTGGGTGTTCGTGATGTTTGAATACACTCTTAGGCGCATACTTTACGATACTTGTTGCGTGCCCTCGTTCTTCCTCTTCACGTGCCAAAGGTTTACGAAGTACGCCATTCATAGGTGAAGGCTGCCAAGCGAGATCATTGGCATTGATAATCACCCGTCTATCAAACTGCATGTTCAGCATAAGACAATCCTCAAACAGGGAAACACTGGTCATACCCAGTTTAGGCTTGCTGTATCAATAATATAGTCCCACATTGATGGAGACAACGTCCCAATATTTGGAACTCATTTATTATTGAGTCTCTGATATCCTAAAATATAACAGGCACAAAAAAGCCGACTTTCGTCGGCTTTTGAATGTCATTTACAACAGATTATGCGTCTGCTGGACGACGGTCAGTGCGAGCTGCAGCTGGACGACCGTTACCACCACGGTCACGATTGAAACGACGCTCACCAGAAGGTTTGCCACCGTTGCCACCGCGAGGTCCGCGCTCATCAAAACGACGTGCACCGCCACCAGCGTTAGCGCCACCATTGCGGTCACCACCAGTACGACGACGTGGCGGCTCCATGTTCACATGACCTTCTACCAGTTGTGCGTCAGTTGCTTTCTGGCGAATACGCAGTTGCTTAAGTTGCGCCATAATTTCATTAGGCATTTTCTTCGGCAATTGAACGTAAGTATGGCCAGTTGCCAACTTGATAGAACCAATGAATTGCTTCTCTAGGCCAAGTTCGTTTGCGATAGCGCCAACGATATCTTTAACCTGAACGCCTTGGTCACGGCCAACTTGCAGTTGGTAAGTATCCCAATCTGCAGCATTGTAGCTACGACGCTCACCGCGATCAGCACCACGCTCTGGACGGCTGCCGTCACGAGGGCGCTCATCACGACGTGATTCACGACGTTTGTTTTCGCGCTCGATAGCAGAAAGCATTGGGTCAGGACCGGTGTAGAACAACGGACGCTTACCTTGTTGACGCTGAAGCAACATTGCAGCTAGCGTTGCAGTATCTACTTCGATTTGCTCTTGAAGCTTCTCGATTAGACCGACAAATGCTTCTAAGCTTTCTTGCTCTTTCTGCTCAAGCAGGTCAGCAGCAAGTGCAGCAAGACGTGCTTCTGCAACCTTGTCGCGCATTGGAAGTTGAATTTCTTCCATGCGAGTAGAAGTGACACGCTCAATGGTGCGCAGCATGCGGATTTGGTTGGTGCGAACCAACAGAATCGCTTTACCTGCACGACCAGCACGGCCAGTACGGCCAATACGGTGAATATACGACTCAACATCAAATGGGATGTCGTAGTTGAATACGTGAGTGATACGTGGAACATCAAGACCACGAGCAACAACATCAGTCGCAACAAGAATATCGATAACACCACGTTTGATGTGATCAACAGTGCGCTCACGTAGAGACTGAGGAATATCACCGTGCAATGCAGCAGCTTTAAAGCCACGTGCTTGCAACCAATCAGCCAGACGCTCGGTATCCTGACGAGTGCGTACGAATACGATAGATGCGTCAGTTTCTTCGGTTTCAAGAAGACGAGACATTGCTTCGTCTTTTTCTACGCCTTTCACTACCCAGTATTGCTGTTCTACTTTCTCAACAGTACGGTTGCTACCAGCAACGTCAATACGAGCTGGATCGCGAAGGAAACGGTCAACGATTTCTTTTACGATCGGTGGCATGGTTGCAGAGAACAACACACGTTGTGCAGTTTCTGGCGCTTGTTCCATGATCCAAGTCACGTCGTCAACAAAGCCCATTTTCAACATTTCATCAGCTTCATCTAGAACGAAAGTTTTCACTTCGTCTAGTTGCAGACGTTCACGGTTGATAAGGTCTTTAACACGGCCAGGAGTACCAACAACAATGTGAGCACCTGAACGTAGAGCACGCATTTGATCAACGATAGAAGCACCACCGTAGATCTCTAGCACTTTCAGGCCAGCAATGTTTTTACCCAGCAATTTAACTTCAGCTGCAACCTGAATAGCGAGCTCACGAGTAGGCGCCATAACAATAGCTTGTGGCTTGTGCTGGTTCAGATCGATTTTGTTAAGAACTGGCAGTGAAAACGCGGCAGTTTTACCTGTACCGGTTTGCGCCTTGCCCAGTGCATCAGCACCAGTCAATAGAAGAGGAATCGAAGCCGCTTGGATTGGCGTTGGTGATACGAAGCCAATTGAATCTAAAGCGGAAAGAAGGTTTTCAGACAGATCTAGCTGACGAAATTCAGTAACGGTATCTTGCATTGGGATCCCAATATATAGACTAAAGTAACGGGGCCCCTGCTAGCGGTTTCGTACTGTTATATTTTACTGATGCAGGGTCATTATTGTTTACGACAATGACTTCCTACTCTCTGCAACAGTAACTAACGCTACGGGCCTCGACAAATAAGGGTCAGAATTCTGCGCTAATAAACCAAAAAAAGCCAGAAAAAATTGAACAAGTTCACAATTTTTTCCTCGACTGTCGACTTTTTGACTGCAATAGCCTAATTCACTAGCAAATTGTCGTTAATTTAGGCATCAGGTCGCATAGCACGCATCACTTTTTAGTCGACACAGACACGATTTCGCCCCAATTTCTTCGCCATCATGCGTTGTTTTTCCGCTTTTTTAAGCAACGTACTTTGCTTGGTAAACAACGAAACACCACACAGATGAACACCAGCACTCAACGTAATGCGTTGGTAAATTGTTGATGTTTTGCTTCTAATATTGAGATGACAAACTGAATTGACAATCTTTTCAGCCAACTCGCGTATCTCAACTTCATCATCATATTGCACTAAAACAACAAATTCACCCGGTGACGTTGTCACCAAATGGCAAGATTCCAGCTCCTCCAAATTGTCTTCGATCGATGCTGTAATTAACCGCAACATTCGATCAGTCGAGTCCACGCCATACTTTTTCTCATACGCGCGGAAAAAATCTATCGCAATGGATATGACAGCAAGGGATGCTTTTTGCTTTCGAACCTGTGAGACAAAACCGGATAAACTCAGCGCCAAGTGTTTTTCATTCGGTAAACCAGTACGGAAATCTGTGATATTTGCCCATAGTCCCTGTTGTTTGGTTCCTGACAATTCCCGTCTTAATTGTGCCAACTCTTTTGCTTGATCCTTGTGCACAATCTGAAGCTCAGAGAATCTCGCATTGGCTGACTCTGTTTCGCGCAATTTAATAATTTTCTGACACACCGACGCCGCAAGTAATTTAATCGCTTCTTTCTTTGGTTCGTCCAATACTGAACGATAAATCAAATTATCAGCCGCGAGCCAACCTATACACTCGTCCCGGTCCCACATCGCCATCATGATGTTCCAACCAATCCCGACTTCCTCTAATCCGAAATAAAGAGGCACGTTTTCTTTCACAATCAATTCGTTTTTCCGAGTAAACGCTTCTTCAATAAACAGACTGTTGGGCATCTCCTGACAAAAATCAGATCGGTCAACCACATTGCCATGGGGATCAGTTCCCCATGTCCCCCACATTTTCAACGTTTCCATATCACAAAGAAAAATGCCCATTCGATCGATTTGGAGTCGATCTCGTCCCAGCTCAATCGCGATTCGACACAGAGAATGTGTCGTCGTTGCTTTGGTGAATCGAAGCGATATTTCGTGAAGGCTTTTTAAGTAGGTGAGCTGAGAAGATAAGGTGCGATTGTTTAAGGCTAGGTTCAACTCGTTTTGCTTTTTAGAGAGTTGCATCTGCGTGAGTTGGTGTTTGAGGACCTTGCATTTCAACTGAAAGGCAGCATCTTGGCGAAGCCAATTGAACGCTTCTCGACGCAGCGTTCTGATTTCGTTTGGTATATCAATCTCAACCAGAACAAAACCCAGTAAACAGTCACTTTTGGTCAGGGGAATAACAGCGTGCTCCCACATGACATGATTTTTTTGCCATCCGCCATGAAAGGGTAATTCAGATACAAATGAAAATTCGTCGTGATATTTTTTGGCGAGAAGTGGCCAGTCAATGAAATAGCCGCTGTATTCTTCAACGGGCTTAAAATTGGCGTAAAAACTAAACACATGCTGCGTTTGACTGGCAGCAAGCCGAAGCACGTCATTTCCCCAAACAAACAACGCGATGTTCTTGATGCCGTTTTGTTTTCTTAGTTGCTCAAAGACACACTTACACCAGGATTCAAGGGTGTCATTCGTCCCTGTTTTTTCAATCTGACGCTCTAATTCAGCACTTTCCATGTGCACACCCACTCACACAACATCGACTGAACCCATTCTGTCATCCGAATCAAATTTCGCATTGCTGTTACATCAACTTTGAGATGCGCCACGAAGTTTTAGCCTGTGTTATTGAGCAAGTTGTTAGGACACACGTCTTGGTTTTAATGTCTTGAATACGTATAGTGTTGCGGTTCACACTCTGAGATCAGGCTAATGTTTCAAGACAATCCGCTACTAGCACAACTAAAACAGCAAATTAAAGAAACCATTCCGAAAAAAGAAGGCACGATCAAAGCCACAGAAAAAGGCTTCGGTTTTCTTGAAGTTGATAATAAAACCAGCTACTTCATTCCACCTGTATACATGAAGAAAGTGATGCATGGTGACAAGGTTGTCGCGCTGATCCGCACCGAAAAAGAGAAAGAAATAGCGGAACCCGATGAATTATTGGAGCAATCCATTACTCGATTCATCGGTCGAGTAAAAATGATCCGCAATAATCTAAATGTCGTCCCTGACAGTCCCCAGCTAAAAGACGCTATACGTGCTAAGACGTGTAAAGGGCTAAGTCATGATGCGTTATCTGACGGTGACTGGGTTGTGGCGAAACTTATCCGCCACCCTTTAAAAGGTGAAAACGGCTTCTTTTGTGAAATCAGTGAAAAAATCACTGACGCAAACGACAAGGGTGCACCTTGGTGGGTAACATTGGCAAAGCATGATCTGCCGAACCAAGAACCCGCACCTCAGACAAATTGGGAAATGCTCGACGAATCGCTCATCCGCGAAGATCTGACCCAAGTGCCATTTATCACTATTGACAACGCCTCAACCAAAGATATGGACGATGCGTTGCACACGGTAGCGAACGAAGATGGTACCTATACGCTGACCATCGCTATTGCTGACCCAACAGCATATGTTGCCGAAAGCACAGAACTTGATAAACAAGCCCGCGAGCGCGGTTTCACTATCTATCTGCCTGGTCGTAACATTCCAATGTTGCCTCGCGAGTTGAGCGACGACCTTTGCTCCTTGCGTGAAGAAGAAATTCGCCCTGCACTTTGTTGCCGTGTAACCGTTCAAGCCGATGGCACGATTGCCGAAGACGCCACTTTCTTTTCAGCCACCATCAAATCGCAAGCTCGTTTAGCGTATGACAACGTGTCTGATTGGATTGAGAACGGTCACAGCGAAAACTGGCAACCATCAGATGTCATTGCAGAGCAAGTAAATGCGCTCCACCGCCTTGCAAAGGCGCGTGTGAATTGGCGTGAAACCAACGCAGTGACCTTCCCTGACCGTCCAGACTATCGTTTTGAGTTAAGCGAAGACAATGACGTTATCGCCATACACGTTGACCCACGTCGTATTGCCAACCGCATGGTTGAAGAAGCAATGATCACCGCGAATATTTGTGCAGGTCGTGCTTTGCGTGAGCATTTTGGCTTTGGTGTGTTTAACACTCACGCTGGTTTTTCTACTGAGAAAATGGCGGATGCCGTTGAGATGATCAACCAACATGGTGGTGACGTAAACGCAGACACACTAGCAACCGTTGAAGGTTTCAGTGCATTGCGTCGCTGGTTGAACACCCAAGAGACCACCTTCTTGGACAATCGTATTCGTAAATATCAAGCATATAGCGAAGTGGGTACGGCACCCGCCCCGCATTTTGCAATGGGTCTGGATGTTTACGCAACGTGGACATCTCCAATCCGTAAGTATGGCGATATGGTTAACCATCGCCTACTTAAAGCGATCGTGCGTGGCGAAACCGCGGCACAAACGCCTGACGAGCTGATAGGCGATGAGCTGGCGCTGCACCGCAAGCATCATCGCATGGCCGAGCGTGACGTTTCTGACTGGTTGTATGTGCGCTTGCTTAAAGACAGCGTAAAAGAAAAGAAAGCTTTCTTGGCTGAAATTTTCGATATCAACCGTGCCGGCATGCGTGTTCGTCTTCTTGAAAATGGCGCAATGACCTTTATTCCTGGTTCATTGATTTGTGAGAACAAGAAACGCGTTGAATGCAATGCTGATATGGGAACCATCTCCGTTGACGGTAATAAAGAATTCCAACTGGGCGACCAGATTGAAGTGAATATTACTGACATCAAAGAGGCTACCCGCTCTATTGTCGGGAAGCCAACGAGAGAGTTTGCTGTTGTTGCAGAGAAGCTTGAAGCAGAAGATGCGGTTGCTACAAAGGGCGAATAACCTATCGCACCTTTAGTCTTCGAAGAAGCCAGACATCGTCTGGCTTTTTTTTGATCTGTTGATGGTCAGTTAGCGAAATTTTGGCAATAAAAAACCCGGTCCATGGAGCCGGGTCAGGTTACCTTTTGACTTTTCAGTGCGTAAGCAAAGTAAAGTCCAGCTATGCAGTAACGCCAAAAATGGACCAATCATTAGGTTGTCGGCGGCCAAACCAAATCCTTATGACTGTTTGTTGTCCAAACCAGTTTGCTCGTTGCAAACCTTATTGTTATTCAATGTATATATTTGAAACAGTACTTTGCTACATCACGCTGATGTTTGGTTGAACGATGTAAGAGTTTTCGCACAACCAAAAGAATCAACATGTTTACAATCTTCAACAGCATGACATCACATCAAACCGTCGACTCAATATAGTGATAATGCTCGCATAAAACAAAGCATGATGTAAAGTTATTGTAAACATCACCACACACATCAGTATAAGAAATCATCTTAATACTCATTGAGTTACTTTAAGCGTAGACTGCCCAATTGAAATTAACCAACTCTTCGCCTAACTTTTTATACCCTGCATGCCTGTAAATTTATCACCCCAATACCGAACTGAATGAGAACACAGCTAGATGACAGGTATATTAACCAACCGAAGACGTCGAACCCGTCTTATTCATGATACAAATATGATTCAATACTTCCCCAGTCAACAGCCAAAAAAAAACCGCAACTTCATAAAAAGATGCGGTTGGATATGCAAAGCATATTGCCAAAGGACTCGTTCTTTACTTCTGACGCCTTAATAACTCAATTTCTTTTGCTACGTCAGCGCGTGTTAAACCCACGTCGTTAAGAAAGTGTTGATCTTCCAGTTTTCGTTCAAGTTCACTGCGTAACTGATAACGACGCCATAAACCCCAACACTTGTGGACGAGGGTTGCGATGAAACCGCCATGAAGCTTGCTTGGCATTTGATCAATGTCGATGCCGTGCCGAGAATTTACCGTTCTGCTTGCTTTGCTTCTCATGACGTTTCCCCTTTTATCTGTGTCTCTTTCACTAACCCACTTGACAGTTCAATATTTAAACAATTTAATTGTTAAGAAAAGCCAATAGTTTTCACACAAAACTTCAAAGGAATTGATGTATGACCAACTTTGATATCGACCAGTTGAGAACACTCGTCGCGATCGTTGACTGCGGGAACTTTGCCGCAGCAGCAAACAGCGTTCACCGCACGCAATCTGCAGTTAGCATGCAAATGAAAAAACTTGAGGAAGTGTCAGGCGTTGCATTGTTTCAAAAACAAGGACGTCGCCATGTACTTACGTCTCACGGTATGACGTTGGTGAGCTATGCGCGCCAAATGCTGGTATTGAATGATGAGGCGATGGCCCATTTTCATAGCCCGGAAATGAACGGCATTGTTAAATTGGGTGTCTGTGACGACTACGTCAACCTTGTTTTTCGTCGGATACTCACGGGGTTTTCTGAGCGCTACCCTAACCTTCAGCTTTCAGTTCAAAGTAACAGCAGCCAACGATTGCTCAAACAAGTACTGGATGGGCGTTTAGATCTCGCATTGATTAATATTCACGACCAAAGCTACCCTGCCACACAACTCTTTACCGAAAAGCTGGTTTGGGCCAAAGCCAAGCACATTACCTACTGCAAAGACCGACCACTCCCGCTAGCCATCGAAGTCGAGTGCCGATGGGGACGGCTTGCCATGGATATTCTCGATCGCGCGAGTATCCCTTATCAGGTGGTACTTTCCGCGGCGGATTTCCATGACCTAAACGCAGCCATTGAATCAGGCATGGCGGTTTCATTGATTGCCGCTTGCTCGGTCACGGAAGATATGGATTTGCTGGAATGGTTGAACAGTAATTCGGTAGAAACATCGATTGCCAGTGGACTAAGTCTAAAACCAGGGGCAAGTGAACCCGCGGTTCTTGCTCTGGCTGATTACATTACTGAATGGTATATGCGCCGCAATCAAAGTGCAGCATAGCGGCTTCTCTCACTGGATATCTGTCTGACTAATTAGTGAGAATAAGGCAGCACTGTGAGAGGCATAATATTGCGCCGCAAGTTGCTCGCATTTAGACTGGAGATATTCGCTTATTGCAGGTGTTTATTCTACTAATGCGTGCCATCATCACATTAAAAGCCATTTCGCTCGTCAGCTTTGTGCTCACGGGTTGTGAATCAACACCGACGGCTACACCCTACGATTCCACTAATGCGCACTACAAAACAGACAGACCAAATTCATTAGCGCCATATATTAAACTGGGTGAACCTCTGAGTGCGGCATTAGTTCAATACTTCGAAGAATGGCAAGGTACACCCTATCGTTGGGGCGGAGTATCTAAGAAGGGAATCGACTGTTCAGCATTTACGCAGCAAGCTTATCAAGCCGTTTTTCAACACCCGCTGCCGCGTACTACTAGGCAACAAGTGACGAAAGGCAACAAAACAACGTTGCACTCTGCAACCTATGGCGACTTAATCTTCTTCAAAACGGGCGCTCGCCGCTATCATGTTGGAATATATATCGGTGATAAGCAGTTCATGCATGCCTCTTCGTCGAAAGGTGTCAGCATCTCAACGTTAGACAACCCATACTGGTCAGCACGCATTTGGCAGATCCGTAGCTATTTTGCTGAATAAGCTTTCAACGATTCACTCTACCAAGGAATCACCGTCCCATCGTGATGATATAACCGCCCTGAGTCCTCAGCGTTAACATGTTCGAATTGGGCCAGTATCCGGCTTGCCGTCAACGACGGCGAATATAACTTATCTTGGGGCCAGTTCTTGGTAAAAGGCTCTGAGAGTGCGCTTGGTGTCGTTCCTGGGTGCATCGCAATCACAGAGCAACGCTTTGAGCGCCTCCCCCATTCAATAGAAAGCGTTTTGATAAACATATTCAGCGCGGCTTTTGACATGCGGTAGCTGTACCAACCACCTAACTGATTGTCTTCAATGCTAGCAACTTTGGCACTAAGCGATACCCATGTAAGTTCTGAGTGCGAGTTAATCAACGGGGACACTGCCTGCGCTAAATATAAATGTGGCAAAACATTCACCGACATCGACTTTTCTAACCACTCTGCTGACACTTGCCCTAGGTGCTTTTCAGGAGAATGGTTGTCATCGTGCAGTATTCCTGCGCATTGAATAATACCCTTAAGATCAGACGAATAAGGGGAAAGCCAATCTCGAATCTTTTGCACATTATCCGATTGTGTCATGTCGACACACAAATGTGCGCTGACCCTGTCATCACTAGGAAGATCTGATCGGCTTGCCGTAATAACGCGATAGTCGTTTTGAAGCAGCCTCTTGGTTAATGCCAAACCAATACTTCCATGTGAGCCAGCCACCAATACCGTCTTCTTCATCCTTATTCCTCTAAATTGTTCTGCTAATATCACCTAACACACTGATTCATCAATTATCGTGATCTTTTCAATTATTTAAACGTATTGCGTTCGGTACTGAAAATTGTACGAGCATTGGAATAGCTATATATGACTCAAAACACCATTGTGATCACTGGCGCTGCGCAAAGGATCGGGTTTGCGCTTGCTAAACATTTTGTCGAAGGCGGAAATTCGGTGATTGTTTCCTATCGTACTGAAAGGTCGGGCATCGCCACCCTACGTAAGATGGGGGTGGAATGCATTCACGCTGATTTTTCAACCGATGCTGGCATTCATCAATTTGCGAGAACATTGGCAGAGCGTAACCTTACCCTTCGTGCACTCATACACAACGCCTCGGATTGGAACGCAGAAAAGCATACTGACGATTATGCCGCCTTGTTAGATCAGATGATGCAAGTACACGTCAAAGCGCCCTACTTGCTCAATCAAGCACTCGCACCGTTTATGCGTACTGATGAGAATGCGGACAGTGACATCATTCACTTTACTGATTATGTCGTGAAGAAAGGCAGCGCGAAACATATCGCGTATGCAGCGAGTAAAGCGGCACTGGAAAACCTCACCCTATCTTTCGCACAGAAACTTGCGCCACAAGTTAAGGTGAATAGCATTGCTCCCGCACTCATTATGTTTAACGATAGTGACGACGACAATTACAAGCGAAAAGCACTGTCTAAATCTTTGATGAACCTTGCTCCAGGTGAAGCAGAGATAGTGAATGCGGTTGAATTTATATTGAACAGTAACTATATGACGGGCCAAAGCGTCAATCTTGACGGTGTCCAGCACTAAAATAACAAGACGGAATGATAGCTATGCAAAATGCGATTATCACTATTACCAATCTTCGCCTACGCACATACATTGGCTTTAATCCTGATGAGCAAGAAAAGAAACAGGATGTTGTGCTGAACATTGAGATTCACTACCCCGGCGACAAAGCATGCTCAAGCGATGTCGTTGACGAAGCGTTAAATTATAAGGTGATCACGAAAACCATCATCGACCATGTCGAAAATGGCCGTTTCCTGTTGCTCGAAAAATTAGTTTCAAGTGTTCTCGATATCGCTAAAGGTCACCATTGGGTCACGTTTGCACGCGTAACCATCGATAAACCTCATGCACTTAGGTTTGCCGATTCTGTCTCTCTAAGCCTGAGTTGGCAGCAAGAAGAATGATACGGAATGCATAAAATTTAAGGTTCCTTCTATTTTTTCGAACAAGTTGTTCAGTTGCTGGTGCTTAACCTTAAAGCAATATTGATTATAATTCTCATTAACACTAATCAATTGGACACGTTTCTGAAATGGAAAAACCCGCTCAGTATGGTCTTACCCAGCGCCTAATCCACTGGCTCAGTGCTTTGCTTATCATTGGACTGTTTGCCGCCGGATTGTGGATGGTTGACCTTACCTATTACAGCAGCTGGTATAAAACGGCCCCTCATTGGCACAAATCAGTCGGCCTTTGTGTCGCAGCATTAACCCTTTTTCGTCTGGTTTGGCGTTTTGTCAAAAGTACGCCAGAGATAGAGGGTAAACGATTTGAAAGAATTGCAGCACACGCAGCGCACAACGTCATTTATCTCCTATTGATTGTTATTTTCACGTCGGGCTATTTAATTTCCACGTCAGATGGTCGTCCCATCGAAGTTTTCGACTGGTTTGCAGTTCCTGCGTTGGGTGAGTTATTCCCTGACCAATCTGACATTGCAGGAACCGTTCACTACTATGCCGCTTTTGGGCTAATCGGATTGGCTGTATTGCATGCCGCCGCCGCACTTAAGCACCACTTTATCGATAAAGATAATACGTTACGGAAAATGATTGGAGGCAAATCGTGATGAAAAAAAACCTACTTGCTTTAGCGCTCGGAGCGACAACACTATTCTCAGCGGCTACGTTGGCAGATGACTATGTCATCGACACCAATGGCGCTCACGCGTCAATCAACTTCAAAGTTCCACATCTGGGCTACAGCTTTATTAAAGGTCGTTTCAACGATTTTGGTGGAGAGTTTTCTTACGATCCCGCGAATGTTACTGATTCGGTCATCGTTGTGAACATTGATACAACGAGTCTGGATTCCAACCACGCCGAACGCGACAAGCACTTGCGCAGTGGAGACTTCATTAATGCATCTAAGTTCTCAACAGCCACCTTTAAAAGTACATCTGTTGAAGAAAATGCAGATGGTACACTCACCCTTAATGGCGACCTGACATTGCATGGTAAAACCAATCCAATTGCTATTCAGGCAAATTTCATTGGTGCAGGTGAAGACCCTTGGGGTGGATATCGTGCTGGCTTTGAAGGGACTACCCGCCTTGCGTTGAAAGACTATGATATCGCGGTCATGGGTGCATCTAGCTATGTAGATTTAGAGTTGCATGTCGAAGGTATTCGAAAGTAATTTACTCACGAATCTCTCCAAACAAACTCCCCCTACTAATCGGGCAGATTTCAAATCTGCCCGATTTCTTTTCTCCCTCATTAGACTCAAAATCAGTTAAAAACAACTCTGATCTGCAACCCTAATAAAGTAGATTTTGATCACAAAATCGACCAATCTGAGCGCGTAGAGTGTTGAGCTTATTTCTGCGAATTTGGCGGTGAAATGTTCAACCCAATTCTGTTTCGTCATCAATTGCATCAGATCCCAGAACTATCTGGTTTTGAAAAAAAAACACAGACAATCCTTGCTGAAAAATTACGATCTTTTGGTTTTGAGCCAATAGAAGGCATTGGGGGGCATGGTGTTGTCGTTCAAATTGAAACGAGTTTGGACGGTCACGTCTTTTGTTTCGTGCAGATACAGATGCGCTTCCAATTAACGAACTCGCAAAACACGAACATGGATCGAGGCGCTATGGCGCCATGCATGCCTGCGGACACGACGGTCACTCAGCCAGCTTAATGGCACTAGCACATCGACTGTCTTCTCAGCGCCTTCAGCGTGGTTCCATCACCCTTATATTTCAGCCTTCTGAAGAAAACGGGCTCGGCGCACTTGCCATGCTTAATGATAATGCATGGGCAAAAGGTAACATTGATTACGCATTTGGTTATCACAATATCCCTGGCTACCCACTGGGGCAGATACTCTGCCGAGATAACACTTTCTCTTGTGCCTCGATCGGTGTTTCCATCACGTTCAAAGGCACGACTGCACATGCAGCCTACCCAGAAACTGCGGCCAATCCTTCCCGAGCCATCAGACAAATGATGCTAGACATCGAAACCTTGCCCACGGAGATAACTCAAGGGTTTGCTATGTCGACCATTGTGCATATCAATTTGGGACAAGCAGCATTTGGAACGACACCTGAATCTGGCGAATTAATGGCGACATTGAGAAGTGACAGCAACAAATGCTTTTCGACACTCTGTGCACAGGTGAAAGAGCGAGCAGAGTATTATGCAAAAAGAGATGATCTCGCATTAAACATTGAATGGATTGATTCATTCAGTGCCACCATCAATCACAGCGAAGCTAACATGCTGTTGAAACAAGCATGTAAAGACTTAGGATTTGATTTCATTGGGCTTGAGCAGCCAATGCGATGGTCCGAAGATTTTTCTGAATACGCTAAAACATGGCCATCAGCATTTTTTGGCATTGGCAGCGGAGCCGACCACCCGCCTCTTCATGATCCTCGCTATGATTTCCCCGACACGCTAATCGATATTTCAAGTAAGATTTTTGAGCAGATTATTCGCGATATGAATGGACTCAAATAAAATCCATCCCTCCTTTCTGGTTGTTAAAGTAAACAGATAGCAACAAAAAAGGGATGAACATATGTTCATCCCTTTCACGTGGTTATACGTTAAATCTAGATGAGATCTAGCACTTACAATTCACCGCGTAGCTCAACGAGTTTCGCTTTAATTGCACGTGCTTTATCTTCCGACAGATCATATTTCCACATCACTATAATCGCGAGTGCTGCTGTCGAAGCCGGGATAATAATATCAGCAAGACGTAATTGAATCAGCGTTTCAGCCGACTGACTCGCGGCACCGGGGTCAAAGCCGACCAATTTAATCACCAAGCCACCCAAGATTAGCGCCAGTGCTTGGCCTAACTTGACCATCAGCCAATAGATTGCACCGAAGGTACCTTCACGGCGTGGCATACCATTTGACAGTTCATCCATATCGCAAACATCAGCAGTCATACTCATCATCAGAGTAAACAAACCACCAATACCAAACGACATCAACGGGATCGGCATGAAGATCAACCAAGGGTTTGAAGGATCAAAGCTCCACCATTTCAGGCTGTAGCCTACAATTGAAATCATCGTTGAAATGATGAAAGCATTGCGCTTTCCATACTTGCTTGCCATCCAGCTAATAATTGGAATAACCAAAAATGCCGTTGTCATAGCACTAACCGTTGCAAACCATGCTGGCCAGCTACCTGTCGCGCCGTAGTCGCCACCAAACATATGGAAAACAATGATAAAGAAGCTAAATGAAGCCACCAATTGGAAGCCATTGAAGACTAAGAAAGTCGCGCCACACAGCTTAACAAAAGGGCCGTTTTTGAAGACTGTTCGAATGCCAGAAAAGACTGCTTTCAAGTTCGTCCACAATGTTGCGAATGAAATCTCAGCACGGTTCTCAAGTTTGCTGTCATCAAGACCTTTACAGAATAGACCCGGCAAAATACCCAAAACGATACATGCACCTGCAACATACAGAGAAAGTTCACGTACCCCTTCAGCCTGTGTTGGGAACAAATCTTTATCCGCAATCATTACCCAGAACCACGGTACGATCATCCATGCAACCTGACCCATCGTTTGAGCGAATGCCATCAAGCGAGTACGTTCGTTGTAGTCCGAGGTCATTTCGTAACCAAGGGCAACGAAAGGCGTCGCAAACATGGTGTTACCGATAGTGAAGATCATCGAGAAAATGAGGAAATACCAAAAGTTATACGCTTGAGATGCTTCAGGATCGAGTTGCCAAAGTAAGGCAAAAAACACGCCACTTAGAATGGCGCCAACAACAATGTAAGGCCTTCTTCTACCCCAACGTGATTTGGTGTTGTCTGTGATGAACCCCATGATGGGATCGGTTAATGCATCAAAAAGCCTTGGCAGTCCACCCAATAAACCCGCTAGAAATGGGTCAATACCAAAAGCAGTGATAAGAAAGAAAGAGAAGACGCCTAACGCTCCAGGTAAAAGGTTAAGCGTGAGTGTGCCTGCACCGTACGCCCCTTTCTGTGTCATCGGAACGTCGATTTTCGCTTTCATGATTTGATTTTCTGTCGCTTCTATCTGTGACATCGCTCTACTTGTTAACCGATTGTGAATTTGGTATTGCAATACTAACCAAGTGTTGCGAGATACATCAAATCACCCATCAAGAACACATGCCTATTAAATATCATTTTGAAAGCGCTTTCTTTGGTTCTATATGTCACCAACAGAAGCTTCCATTGTGATTATTATTAGAAATAGACTATTGGCGAGATTATCATCTGAATAGATGGGTGAATTTGGTATATTTCCTATAAGTGATGTGACATACAAATATTTGCGGATGAATGTAACGATGTATCGATTAGGAGACACAAAAAATAATGTACGCCTACGCATATGAAGATTTCAGATTATATTTTTATTCAACGACTTATTTATTTTCACCAATGCATCTCGATAAGACCTTCCGTTCACATTTATGCAACGAAAGCGCTTTCTAAAATAACGCCTGTTTTCAAACAAACTGCTGGGGTGGCAGAAAAGAAAAAAGCCAGTGGGACCCCACTGGCTTTGATGTTCATTTATCAAGGAATTTCTAGACGTTAGCTTTTGCTTGCTCGACGCTCTTGAACTGCATCAGCCAGACGCTGAAGCACTTGCTCTGTATCAGGCCAGCCAATACATGCATCGGTAATGCTCTGACCGTACACAGGCGCTTTTCCTTCAACAAGATCTTGGCGACCTTCAACAAGGTGGCTTTCAATCATCACACCAAAGATAGCATCGTTTCCGCCAGCCACTTGGTTTGCAACATCGTCAGCGACAACAACTTGGCGTTTGAAGTCTTTGCTGCTGTTTGCATGACTGAAATCAATCATCAATTTGTTACGAAGTTTTGCTGCATCCAGCTGCTCGGTTATCGCTGCAACGTGCTCTGCTGAATAGTTTGGCTCTTTACCACCACGAAGAATAATATGGCAATCATCATTGCCGGCCGTTTCAACAATCGCTGAATGACCATATTTGGTCACTGACAAGAAATGGTGCGGAGATTCCGCGGAACGAATCGCATCCGTTGCAATTTTTATGTTGCCATCAGTACCGTTTTTAAAACCAACAGGACAAGACAAACCTGACGATAGCTCGCGGTGTACTTGAGATTCTGTAGTACGCGCGCCAATTGCACCCCAACTGATCAAATCGCCCATGTACTGTGGCGTGATCATATCAAGGAACTCGCCTGCCGTTGGCAATCCCATATCGGTAATATCAAGCAGCAATTTACGACCAATTCGTAAACCGTCATTGAGCTGGAAGCTGTTATCCATGTACGGGTCGTTGATCAACCCCTTCCAGCCAACAGTCGTACGTGGTTTTTCGAAATATACACGCATCACGACTTCAAGTTTGTCTGCATGTTGGTCACGAAGCGCTTTTAGCTTCTTCGCATATTCAACGGCAGCTTCTGTGTCGTGAATTGAACAAGGTCCGATGATAACCAAAAGACGATCATCGTTGTCATTCAGAATATTGTGGATAGCTTGACGAGCATTAAATACCGTTTCAGACGCTTTTTCAGTGGCTGAATACTTCTCCAGAATTGCCACAGGTGGCAGGAGTTCTTTAATGTTGCTAATTCGTACGTCGTCTGTTTTATAAATGCTCATTATTTCACCTTGCTGCTCACTAACCATTGCTCCTACAAAGAGGTTAAGCAATGTGTTTCCCTACATATTGATTGTTAACTTATCGCCATTCCACACAGAGTGCAAACCTAATTTTACAGATATATTGATTTTTTTATGCACTGACAATATTGACTGAGGAAATATATGTGCTAAAGGAAGTTTTGATTGCTTACTTAGTCATGACGATTAGCGAGTCGGCCACAGCTTTTCAAGATCGAGTGATGTTTCCAACGCATCCGCTAACACATTGAGACTCCTCTCTCTTTCGTCTTCTAGGCTAACCCGTTTCGCATCGCCTAACCCTGCCCATTCCAGAAGCAATGAGCAGGCTTCTGGCGAATCAAACAGCCCATGCCAGTAGGTACCAAGCACGTTATTATCTTGATTAATCAACCCGTCGAGACCATTTTCTGATGAGATCAAGTGTTCCCCAGCGGAGTCTGTGATGCCCATATGAATTTCATATCCAAAAACGGGGGCTGTTTTACCACAGAGACGTAATTGTCCTTTGCAACGCGTCAGTACTTTTTCACGCTCAATAATGGTGTGAGTGTTTAGATAGCCGAGTCCTTCAGCGCGTAAAATTGTTCCTTCAATACCATGGGGATCTTCAAGCATCTTGCCAAGCATTTGATATCCGCCGCAAATCCCCATCACTTTACCGCCATATCGCAGGTGCTTGGTAATTTGTTCATCCCAGCCGTATTCGCGCAATGATGCCAAATCAGAAATGACACTTTTACTTCCTGGAAGAATGATGAGGTCCCCCGCAGGTAAAGGCTTACCCGGCGCAGCAAATTGCAAATTCACTTGAGGATGAATCCGAAGTGCATCGAAATCTGTGTGGTTACTGATGCGGGGTACTACAGGCACCACAACGTTAAGGGTTTTATCTGTGTCCAAAGTAACCTGAGTGACATCAATGGCATCTTCTGCATCAAGCATCAAACCCTGAAGATAAGGCACGACGCCAATCACGGGTTTGCCCGTTTTCTCTTCTAACCAATCAAGCCCTGGTTCAAGTAAAGAAATGTCTCCGCGGAATCGGTTGATAACAAAACCATTCACACGATCTCGCTCAGATTGGGAGAGACAGTCCAATGTTCCAACCAAGTGCGCGAACACGCCGCCTCTGTCGATATCAGCAACAATAATCACCGGCACATCTGCTTCTTCAGCAAACCCCATATTCGCGATGTCATTCTCCCGAAGGTTTACTTCGGCTGGGCTACCTGCTCCTTCAATCAGCACACATTCAAATTGCTGTTGAAGAATAGAAAAAGATTCCATCACAGGCTTCATGGCGAATTGCTTATAAGATTTAAAGCCAATCGCGTTCATAGATTCACCCGCTTTGCCTTGCACAATAATTTGTGCGCCACAATCGGAGTTAGGCTTTAGCAGTATCGGATTCATGTGCACCGTGGGCTCTACACCACAAGCTAATGCTTGAAAGGCCTGAGCGCGGCCAATTTCGCCGCCATCGGAGGTGACTGCACTGTTGAGCGCCATGTTTTGTGGTTTAAAAGGTGCAACAGCAATACCACGGCGTAAAAGTACACGACCTAGTCCGGCGACAAGAACACTTTTCCCAGCATCGGATGTTGTGCCTTGCACCATGAGCGCTTTAGAAGTTGGAAGCATGAAAAGACCTAATAGTTTTTCGGCACATCAATATCGCCGACGAGGAATGCAAAGATATCACACTGTTTGCAGAAAAATGCCAACGCAATCCGTTGCTAAGAAATTGTTTGCAATGATGGTCAAAGTTATTTGAATCATCACTAAAGTTTTAGACCAGCAACTCATACACTCTCAAAAGTGTAAAAATTGTAAACAAGGCAGGGAATGCTGTGAAAATATTCAAAAAAATAAAAACCCTACAATGGGTTGTGATGCTGATGAGCCTATTATCTGCATCAACAATGGCGACTAACTTTAACTACACCAATCTAGAAATTGGTTTTACCGGAAACCCATCAGGGTTAGCTGCAACGGGCACAGTAGCCTTTATGGACGGCGCGCACTTTGTGGTGAACGGAAGTAGTCAATTTGAAGGGGACTGGATCGCTTCGGGCGGTGCTGGCTTTCATGCGCCAATCAACGGTTTTGTCGATGTTCATGGCGACGCTCGCATCTATTCAGTGAAATTCCCGCAAGATGATAAACACGATTTCGGCGAGCTTGCGTATGGCGTAAACGTGGGCTTGAGAGCATGGATACTGCCACAAATTGAGGCAAATGCGGTTGTCGGTCAGGTCGCCTTTGATTCTGATGACACACGCAGTATTGTTGAAATAGGCGGACGTTTCCACTCAACCGATGCGCTATCAATCGGTGCGAGCTATCGCGCGAATGGTCTTTATAAAGAACAATTTTATTTTAATGTCAGGTTCGAGTTTTAGTCGATAAAACATCTGTCCACAACGGAATCACCAAATAAGCCACAGTGCGAATTTAGCGAGATAGTATCGGCGAAGTAGGTCAACGCCGCCGTATTTTTGGGAGTCAGCTTAACGTGCTGACGGACGATCGCGATTCACTCGGTGTGAACCCAAAATAGCGTTTAAATTCTCGGCTGAACTGAGAAGGGCTGCTATACCCCACCCCATAACACACTTCCGCGACTTGAAATCCGGATGAGAGCATTGACCGCGCTTTGTGCAGCCTTAATGATTTCACATACTGAATCGGTGACACTGACGTCACTTTTCTGAAATGTTCATGCAGTGTCGACGAGCTCATACCCGCGACACTCGCTATTTCTTCAATATCAAGATTACGCTCAAAATTCTGTTCAAGATAATGTACTACTGGGGCGATGCGATTGGCCCCAGCATGATTACTCACGCTGTTTCGCAGTAAACCGCCGCATGGGCCTTTCAACACCTGGTAATACAGTTCTCGACGCAATGAATCTGCCAAAATCTGCTGATCCATGGGGTTATCCAGTGTGTCCACCAAACGACTAATTAGGTCAGCAATTGATGCCGTTAACCTTGTTGATTGCGTCAGTGCCATTTGTTGTTCATTGGTTGAGTCACGCTGCCAGGGCGCCATTTCCATCATTAACTGTCCGACCAAATGCTGGTCAATCGCCAAGCTTAGTCCTACATAAGGCTTATCTTTGCTTACTTCCGATAGGCTGGCTTCAACTGGTCGCGTCACTGAATTGATGAGGTAAGTGTGTGTGTCGTAAATATACGATGACTTTCCTGTCGTTACACGCTTCTGTCCTTGTAACACAAAACAAATCGTTGGCTGGAGGACAAGCGGGATCAACGGGATATTTGACGAACACGAATACAGTTTCAGCCCATCAATAGCCGTGAGGTGACAGCCTTCGCTACCCATCTTTGCAACGACTTGTCTAGCAAGTGAAGACGTGAATTCCATAAGTACTTCTACTCCTGATATACCCAAACAACCTCACGTTGTAGGGTTGAGATCACCTTTGAGGTTGTTTGGGTATAGCCGGACAATTATGACACTTAACATGCATCTAATGTGAAACCAATGCGATAACTCGTAGTTTTAGGCAAGAACTTTGGAACATCTCGATAACAAAAAGAACAAACGGCAGCCATAGTGAAAAACGATAAATAGACTTCCCCGTTCCTCTCAAAGGAAAAAGAACAACGCTGCCGACCCTAGGAAGGAGATAACCATGGCCGTTTCCGTCAATATCAACGGACAAGATTACAATCTCGATGTTCCCGCCGATACACCATTGCTTTGGGCTATTCGCGATAATCTAAAACTCACGGGTACAAAGTTTGGCTGTGGATTAGCGCAATGTGGCGCTTGCACTGTGCATATGGCAGGCCAACCAATACGTTCATGTGTTACCCCTATTTCAGCCGTTGTTGGTCAACAAATCACGACCATCGAAGGTATTGAATCAAAGGCTGCGGATCTTATTCAAGCCGCGTGGGAAAAGTTGGAAGTGCCTCAATGTGGATACTGCCAGTCAGGGCAAATCATGGCTGCTAGCGCACTTCTTGCCAACAACGCCTCTCCGTCAGATGCAGACATCGACGCTGCCATGTCCGGAAACATCTGCCGCTGTGCAACCTATGTGCGTATCCGCCAAGCAATTAAAGATGCGGCTACCGCGCTAAATGAGGTCGCATAACATGAGAGATTACCTTAAAGGATATGACCCTCTTAAGACAGAAAGCGGTCACGAAGAAGGCACCAGCCGCCGCGGCTTTATCAAACTGCTTACAACGGCAGGTGCAGGACTCACACTGGGCATTCATTTACCGAGTATCGCTGCAAAAGCGTCAGAAACGGCAGGAGCGCCTTTCTCACCTAACGCCTTTGTTCGCATTGGTGCAGATGACACCGTCACCATTGTCATCAAACATCTCGATATGGGGCAAGGCGTGACAACAGGTTTAGCCACCATTGTAGCGGACGAACTCGATGCAGATTGGGCAAAAGTCACCACAGAAGCTGCACCTGCCAATGCAAAGGAATACAACAACCTGTTATTTGGGCCAGTTCAAGGAACAGGCGGCAGTACTGCTATTGCCAACTCCTTTATGCAGATGAGATATGCGGGCGCGAAAGCGCGATCCATGTTGGTGAATGCGGCAGCGAAAGTATGGGAAGCTCCCGTCGATGAGATCGTCGTCAACCAAGGTGTCATTTCCCATCAAATCACGGGGAAATCAGCCACCTTTGGTCAAATGGCAGAGCTCGCTGCGTTACAGAATGTACCGACAGATGAGCAAATAACATTAAAGTCCCCCGAGCAATTTACCCTTATCGGTAAAACAGGCACGCCTCGAAAAGACAAAGGAAAAAGCAACGGCACAGCGGTTTATACCCAAGACGTCCAGCTTGAAGGTATGCTTACTGCTCTGGTGGCACACCCTCCAGCGTTCGATGCAAAAGTCGTGTCGTTTGATTCAACAGCCGCCAAGCAATCACCAGGCGTAGTCGATGTAGTACAAATTCCCACCGGCATTGCTGTGATTGCCAAGGATTTCTGGAGTGCAAAAGTTGGCCGCAACAAGCTAACAATCGAATGGGACAGATCGGCATTCAAGAAAAACACAGCAGAAATGAAGACAGAATATGCAGCATTGGCGAATAAGCCCGGCCTGTCCGCACGCAACGATGGTGATGCGTCGGAGGTCCTGTCTAAAGCCAAGACCGTGGTTGAAGCCACGTATTATTTCCCTTACCTCGCCCATGCACCGATGGAACCAATGAACTGTGTGATCCTTGCAGATAGCGACAAAGCGGAGCTATGGTACGGCGCACAACTTCAAACCATTGACCAAGTTTCGGTGGCAACCGTGTTGGGGCTAAAACCGCAAAATGTCAGCATTAATACACTCTTTGCTGGTGGTAGTTTTGGTCGTCGAGGCAACCCGAAGTCAGATTATGTTGTCGAAGCCGCACACATAGCCAAGAAGCTACCCAATGTGCCTATTAAGCTAGTTTGGACTCGCGAAGACGACATGAGAGCGGGCTACTACCGCCCTATGTATGTACACAAAATTCGTGGGTCACTTGATGCAGATGGAAACATTGAAGCGTGGGAGCAACGAATTGTCGGACAGTCGATTGCTGCAGGCACACCCTTTGAACAATTTATGGTAAATGGTGGTGTTGATGCGTCATCAGTGGAAGGTTCATCAACACTTCCTTATGCCATACCCAATTTTTCAGTTCAGCTTCATACGGTCACTTCACCGGTTCCAGTCTTGTGGTGGCGATCCGTTGGGCATACCCACAACGCCTTTTCCACAGAGACTTTCTTTGACGAACTCGCTTATAAAGCAGGCAAAGATCCCGTCGAATTCAGAGCGGCACTACTCAAAAATCACCCTAGACATCTTGGAGTGCTCAAACTCGCCGCTGAAAAAGCGGGTTGGGGAACACCACTACCTGAAGGTCGAGGACGCGGCGTTGCAGTCCACGAGTCGTTCAACAGTTACGTGGCTCAGGTGGTAGAAGTGACCGTCAAGAATGGACAGATTCAGGTAGACCGTGTGGTATGCGCTGTTGATTGTGGCGTGGCTGTTAATCCTGACATCATCACAGCACAAATGCAGGGAGGTATTGGCTTTGGCTTGTCACCTGCGCTCATGAGCGAAATCACCTTACAAGACGGTGCTGTGGTGCAATCCAATTTCCACGACTACTTGGTTCTCAGAGAAACACAAATGCCAGAAATTGAAGTGCATATTGTGCCATCTGTAGAAGCCCCTACGGGTGTGGGTGAACCGGGTACACCGCCCATTGCGCCGGCTGTTGCCAATGCTGTGTTTGCTGCTACGGGGAAACGTCTTTATGACTTGCCGATGAAACTGTCGTAGGTCGTAGTAGCTTGAACAGTAGTAAACGAATAATTACCGATTACCATCAACAAAGTACGGAAGCATAAACATGTCCAACCATCTTCTTCATTTGTTGAGTCAGTGGTATCCCGAAAAAGACAATGCCGAGTGGGTGCTCGGCACTGTCTTCAAAACCGAAGGCCCCTGCTACCGCAAAGCTGGCGCCATGATGTTGTTCAACAGTTTTGGACAACAGCTGGGCATGTTAAGTGGCGGATGTTTGGAATCTGACATTCAGCGTCATGCCAAGAAAGTGATGGCGACGGGTCGCCCCATGGCAATGGTTTATGACAGCCAGGATGAAGATGACCTCTCTTTTCAACTCGGCATTGGGTGCGGAGGAACGGTGCATATCATGTTGCACCCAATTTCAGCCAATAACGATTACCTTGCGCTAGGCACCTTGTATCAACATCTCTTCGCGAGAAAATCAGGTCATTATTTTCAGAGAATTCCGACGAACGATGATGAAATTGACGCCCAGTTCGTTCCTTCCGTCGCTGCTCACCACATTCGCAGTGATAAAGAAACAATTGCAAGCAAGGTGCAAGAAGGCAAACAAAGATGGCTTAAAACCTATGTTCAGCCACCCGTACATTTGATGGTCGCAGGCGGAGGGTTTGACGCAATACCTCTCGTGAACCTTGCCCATCAGCTTGGATGGAAAGTGACAGTTTGGGATCCTCGACCCGCCAACGCGCGGCGTGAATACTTCGGAAATGTGGATGAGATTTTGCGATCATCCGCCGATTTACTCGATACATATTGTCAACAGTACGGTGTTGATGCCGCCATAGTGATGACACATAGCGTTTCACTCGATGCCTCTGTCCTCTCAGCACTAAAAACGTCGTCCATTCGCTACCTTGCATTACTCGGCCCCGTTCATCGCAAAGACGAAGTCCTGGCCATTGCAAAGTTATCTTTGTCACAATTCCCCTGCAAATTACACGCCCCTGCCGGTTTGCAACTCGGTGCAGCATTGCCAGAAGGTATCGCAATCTCTATGCTTTCAGAATGTATTGCAACGCTTAATAATGCGAACGCTATGTCGTTCAGTGGTGCCCTATCAGAATGAAAAAAATCGCCGCCGTAGTGCTTGCCGCGGGTCGATCTTCGCGGTTTGGCAGCTGTAAAGCACTCGCCCTGATCAACGATCGACCATTAATTGAATCTGCTATTGAAGCAGCAAAAACTGCCACGCCTGACGTTTTCGTTGCCACGGGTTATTGGCATAACGAGCTTGCTCAAGCTGCCCAAGACAACGCTTGGAATGCACGTCTTCTCTTTATCGAAAACTGGCAAAGCGGGATGGGTGATGTGATTGCCAGCGTAACGAATACGCTTGGCGATGATTATGAAGCCATTTTATTTCTTCTTGCCGATCAACCCGCGATTACGGGCGACAACATAGCGCTACTTTGTCAGGTCTATGAACGCCACAACTCCGATGCCGCTTGCTGCCAATATCCAGACACAATAGGCGTTCCAGCCATTATTAGCGCCAATGTGTTTAGCGAGCTAAAAGCACTACAAGGTGATCACGGTGCCAAAGCATTACTAATGGATAAAGCACACTTAATTGACAAGCTGGTGCTAGACCAGTGCAACATCGATATCGACACGCAAGAAGATCTCGATAACTACGTTCACTATCTCAACAACATGTCGTCATATTGGTGATTTAATGCAGAGATAATGAGATTGTTAGATAGCAAAAAGCCATCCTATACGGATGGCTTTTTTCACGTAACGGCCTACTCTGCGTTGCCTGCCTCTATTAAGAACAAGGCGTGGCTGAAACTAAATTGCTCGAGTTTTCCTGCTTGCGTTGAATCATCATCTGACGAATGGTGATCGGTGCACAAATCAATGTCGAAGCAACCAGCAAAGAAACAGGAACCGCCGTGATCACGATGAACGACTGAAGAGCACCCAAGCCACCTTCACCAGCCAACAGCAATACCGCCGCAACAACACCCAATGTCATCGCCCAAAACAAACGATGATATTTAGAAGGCGTCGCATCTTTTGACGTCACTACAGCAATAGAATACGCCATAGAATCACCCGTTGTCGCCACGAATGTGGTCGTCAAAACTAAGAACGCTGGCACTAAAATCGCCTGAAGTGGTAACTGCTGTAGCATAGCGATAAGCACTGCAGGTAAGCCTGCCTCGGCAAGGGGACCAGAAATACTACCCGGCTGAGACAGCTCAAAGAAAATACCTGTACCGCCTAGTGCACTAAACCAAAAGTTTGTCGCAATCGGCGCACAGATAGCCACCGCAAACACCAAATTACGAATACTTCGGCCATCAGAAATTTTAGCGATGAAAATTGCCATCATCGGCGCAAAGCCGATAAACCAACCCCAGAAGAACCAAGTCCATCCTGTCATCCAACCCGCACTGTGGTCGCCCAAACTCAAAGCTGGGAAATTCACAATATAACTGCCGAACGCCGAGCCGAATTGTTCAAAAATGAACGTCGTTGGGCCGAGTATGAGTACCGCGACCAAAAGCGCGACAGCACCGATGACATTCATTTTGGATAGCCACTGCAACCCTTTATCCATACCCGTGAAGGCCGAAATGGAATACACAGCAACGACGGCAAACAGAATGCCAATTTGAAGCGTTAGCGTATTTGCCACGCCAAACAAGGATTCAATGCTATAGCCTAATTGACTAGCCAGAAACCCAATGGGACCAATGGTGCCGGCTGCAACACCAACAATCGAGAAAGTATCTACAACCGCACCAAACCAATGGTTTTCCAGCTTCTTGCCAAATAGGGGATAAAGCAACGCACGTGGACGAAGTTTCAAGCCCTTCTTGTGGTGAGCGTGCATTAAAATGATGGTCGACAACGTCCCTAACACTGCCCAAGCAAGAAAACCCCAATGGAAAAAGCTTTGCCCTAACGCGCTAGACACCGCTCCATCCGTGGTTGAACTTAACTCGGAAAATGCCGGTGGTGCAGAGATGAAGTGGTATACAGGCTCAGCCGCCGACCAGAAAACGCCGCCACCCGCGAGCAAGGTACACATGATCATCGACAACCAGCGGAAGGTACTGATATCAGGTTGAGTCTTATTGCCCAATGTCATACGACCTGCAGGAGAAATCGCGATGAAAAGTGCCAAAAGGAAATTCCCGACCATTAGCCACTGCCAAAACGGTCCGAAAAAATGCGCGGATTTTGCAAAAAGTGTATTGATGATTTCCGAGAAGCGCGAGATATCCATTGTCGCGGCCAATAGAAATGCTGAAAAGAAACCGATGGTCAATGTTGAAACAAGTTTATCGCTAGAAATTAGAGATTTAAAAGTCATGCTGCTCTCACTGTGGGCGTGAGGGATGGAACTCTACCAGCACAAGTGAGTGATCTCCATCACTTTATTCGTGCACTAATGAATTCTTGTTACACCAAAGACCAGTGAAAACACAAAAAATAATTATAAAACACTGTTTTAAAAGACTAATCCACCAGCATGTCATGGTGAAAATTTTTTTCATAGCCGCTGATTTCAATGAGATCTAAGTATTTACGGTAATAGTCCTCGCTTGTGGTGGGGATCACCGCATACCCGTAGCCAGAATCTTTCATCGCAACGAGCGTTGTGTGCAGTAACTTTTTACCCACTCCTTTTGTTCTCGCATCTTCACTCAAGCCCAGAGGCCCGAAGAATCCTTTTACTGTGCCATCAAAGCAACTAAAGCCCGGTATTTTGTTGTTTTCAACGGCGATAAAAAGACTGTTATTGCGAGAATAAGCTGTATCCGCTTCACTTCTCCAAAAAGGGGTTTTGGTAGAGCTTGACGAGATAATCCAAAATCCATCACCTTATAACAACGTTACAACAATCATGACTACAATTAGCCAGCATCCATCGGACAATATCAATACTCTAACCTCGATTAGAATCAACACTTTTCTGTCACAAATCAACCAATTTCACTAAGCAGTAACCAACGAAGTCATCTACTATTCAAAGTAGGATAATTCAATGATTTATCGTGTTTTGACGCACAAACGGCAATACAATTGCGACATCATTGATACGCACACTTTTACTCAAAGGAAATAAAAATGGCTTTTTGGAATAACAAAGAGCGTGAAATGGCACTTACCGCGAAGATCGATCAGCTTGAGGCCAATTATCAAGAAAAGCTAACCGCGTTGGAACAACAACTCGAAGAAAAAAATGCACAAGTTTCAACACTAGAAGTTCATATCAACGACCTCTTGAAAACCAGTCAATGCCAACAGCAAGGCGGCCAAATGTTGGAAACCATTCGAGAAGGTCTTCTCAGCAGTGCCGATACGCTGGTTGCTGAAAAAAACGAGTTGGCCGCTCTTGATGATATCTTCGTTCAAACTCTTTCAGCGATATCCAATCTTTCTACACGAGCAAATCGAATCACTCAAGAAGCACAGCGTAACCAATCCGCGGTAGCAGAGCTTACTGAAACAACCACGTCCATTAATCGATTTGTTTCAGCCGTAAAAGAGATCTCGGAACAAACCAACCTACTCGCGCTTAATGCCGCCATTGAAGCTGCGCGCGCAGGTTCTGCAGGCCGTGGTTTTGCTGTCGTCGCGGATGAAGTAAGACAACTGGCAGGAAAAGCTGGAGAAGCAAGTAGCCAGATCGAAGCGCTAGTGAAAAAGGTGATCACTCAAAACCGTGACATCCAATCATTGGTCGAAGAAAGCCAACATGGCGCAGAAGATGTTGCAACTTCTTCCGCGCAGATTGAAACCGTCGTTTATCAAGTCATCGATAAATCGAAAAGTATGCAGCGCGTTATCCATAACGCGGCGGTATCTTCCTTCCTCAATACAGTAAAACTGGACCATGCCGTATGGAAAAACTCAGTCTACAAATTTATCAGCAACAGTGACTATTCTCAACAAGTGAACCGCCATACAGAATGCCGCTTAGGGAAATGGTATTTTCAAGGTGAAGGTGAGAAAAACTTCAAATCGCTTCCCTCTTTCATTGCTATTGACTCACCACATAAACAAGTGCATGAATCCGGCCGACTGGCACTGGATGCAGGTCAACGTGGTGATTTTCATTCGATGGTTGATCATCTTAGAAAAATGGAAGATGGGAGCATTCAAGTCACAACGACCATTGACCGATTGCTTTCTGAGAGCACCAAATAAGAGTGTGATTTAGAAAGGTGTTCATTACACAGTCTTATGGTGTACAGTAAAGAAAAGCCTGAATATTCAGGCTTTTTCCATTTTTCGCTTCTTTGATTTTGAATGTGATTCAACAATCTGTTTGTGCAGTGCCAACGCTGCCCGTTGCAATCTTGGATGCAACTGAACCTGTCTAGTTTCCACCAGCGTCTTATTTAAATTAATTACCGATGCAGTCAAACACGCCGCTACTTTAACTTGACCCAGTTTTTGTGCGTACATCGCGGTTTTAATCGCCATAAATGCACGCTGATCATTTTTCTTGTAGCTTTGGGTAGCGAATCGCTCGAATCTTAAGAAATCTTTGTGATAAGAATTATGAATTCGAAAGACATGCTTGTCGTAGTATTCTTTGTACTTGCTGTAACTACCCGAACGGTTCGCTTGCATGAGCTTCTTTACCCACTCAGTCGACTTGATCGTTTCTTTCTTAAACAAGCCGGTTAGCCATGCAAACATTTATTTCTCCTACTTGCTCATCTCAAACCGTTACCCTTTGAGGGTATCCAATTCGCACGTGATTACGTTTTTTTACGATGTCTTACCCCTCCGTTTTGCGGCACATAGCACACACTGTACGGAATCGGCAGATTCTACTGAAAATTGAATCAAAGTGCGCAAGTAAATTGTTAGTTATTGCGATGATCGTGGGCTAAGTCGCCACGGGCGATGCTCACCCCTTTTAACTGTGCATAAACTTCCTGACCTTCCAATAAGCCAAGTTCATCCAATGCCCACTGAGTAATGTTTGCAAGCAATGTTTCGTTACCGACTCGCAACACCAACTGACAATAGCCGCTCTCTGATGATAAAGAGGTAGCGCTCTCAATTGACTGAATAACCGACGGGATCACATTGCGAATGCTGGTGTCATTAGGGCGTGTTTTTGCAATAGAGATATCGTTAGCGAAAATACGTAACCTAACCGACGCGCCAGCATTCTCGTCGACTTTTGTCACCCACAGCGGCTGCCCTTCTAGATCTAACTGTGTCATCGCATAAACAGGATGAGAGCCAACAACCGTCGCTGTAACCAGTGCACTCTGTTCTTTCGCTGCCAACCACGGGCGCATGGGTAGTGACCCCCAAACATCATGTAGCGAACCATTGGCAATAACCTCACCTTTTTCCAACAGCAACATATGGTCAGCAAGCTGTAATATTTCATCCAAACTATGGCTAACATATATGACAGGGACATGTAGTGTCTGAGCCAAACGCAATAGATAGGAGATAAGTTCTTGTCGGCGGGGCTTATCCAATGAGGCCGTTGGCTCGTCCATGATAAGAATTTCCGGGTCTGACAATAGTGCGCGACCAATGGCAACACGCTGTTTTTCTCCCCCGGATAAGTCATTAGGATAACGAGAAAGTAACGCGCCAATATCTAGCAAGGAAACAACCTCGTTAAATTTGTCGCTATTGGATACTTTGCTTCCATAATTGAGGTTTTTCGCCACAGACATATGAGGGAATAGCCGGGCATCTTGAAACACATAACCGATGCGTCGTTGCTCTGGCCGCAAGTTGACACCAGCGGTGCTGTCAAACAGTACTTTGCTTCCAATGCGAATACTGCCTGAATCTGGCGTAACTAAACCGCTTATTGCGTTAATCAACGACGTTTTGCCTGCACCCGATCGTCCGAAAACCGCGGTGATCCCAGTAGATGGAATGGATGCAATCAATGACAGCGAAAAATCTTCTCTTTGGAGTGACACATCTAAGGCGATCATTTAATGCCCATCCTTCGCTTCATTCTTCGGCTTAACCATTCAGACCCAAACAAAGACAGCAGCGCGATCACAATGGAGATCGCACATAATCTCGCCACACTTTGCTCTGCACCCGGTGTTTCGAGAAAGGCAAACATGGCTAGTGGTATGGTTTGTGTCTCCCCCGGGATATTGGAAACGAACGTAATGGTTGCCCCAAATTCACCCAGGCTTCGCGCAAACGCCAATACAAATCCAGATAAAATCCCCGGCGCAATCAGAGGCAAGGTCACGGAGTAGAAAACGCGCCATCGTGACGCTCCCAGTGTTCGTGCGGCCTCTTCAAGCCGTTGATCGACCAATTCTAACGACAGTCGAATCGCTCTTACCAATAAAGGGAACGCAACAACAGCAGACGCCAAAGCTGCGCCTTTCCAGCTAAACGAGAACGTCACACCGAACGTGTCATACAGCCACTGTCCAACCACGCCACGCCGCCCCATAACAACCAAAAGCAAATAACCAATAACGACAGGAGGTAACACAAGAGGAAGATGAATAAATCCATCTAATAACGATTTCCCAACAAACTGCTTTCTGGCGAGAATCCATGCCACGGCAATACCTAGCGGCAAACTCACAGCCACAGCGACCAAGGAAATTTTCAAACTGAGGGACAGTGCTTCCCATTCAACGGGGGTTAAAAACATGTCTTATTGGTGCTCTAGTGGTGTGTTGATCACGATGAATCCGTTATCACGCAAAACGATTCTCGCTTGATTGGAATCTAAGTAGTCAAAGAAAGGCTGCGCAGCGAGCGTCGCGTCGATAGTTAACGCTTTAGGGAAAACGATTGGCGTATGAGTGTTATTAGGAATATCTGCCACAACACTTACCGAAGGCGACGCTATGGCATCAGATCGATACACAATGCCCAGTGGCGCTTCACCGCGCTCGACCAATGCTAAAGTGGCTCGGACACTGTTTGAAAACGCCATTTTGTTTTTCAGCGAATTCCAAATGCCAAGTGATTGAAGCGCTTCTTTGGCATAAATACCCGCAGGCACATGACTCGGATCAGAAATAGCAATACGACTGCTGCCAATAGCTTTTAGTAAAGCATCAGGCGTCAAACTGATAGTCTCAGCGTCGTCGGGATTCGCAATCAGCACCAAGGCATTTTCTACCCAAGGCGACACAGAAACGGGATCAATAACCGCTTCAGAAATCGCATAATCCATCCATTTTTCATTGGCTGAAATATAAATATCTGCGGGCGCACCGTACGCTAACTGACGCGCCAAGGCTGAGGAAGATGCATAAGAAATTGTGATTTTGTTTTGCGTTTCGCGCTCATACTCTTGGGCGATGAGATTCAATGCTGTGGTCATCGAAGAAGCCGCATACACCAAAACCCTATCGCTTGCGGCGACAGAGCCTGCAAACAAAGAGAATGCGGTCAGTATTAACAGGAAGCAGCGTTGCATACGAGCCCTACGTGTACGCGACAGAAAGGCACTATCATAACAACTATTTAAGCGACATACCCGAGCAAACTCAAGATGCTGGTTCAGAGAGAATTCATTTGCTGGCAAAGCCACCAAAGCAATACAAAATTCGTGCTACGCCTCAGTATTGATGACGATCGTATATCTGTTATCCCCAGCCACCAGCATATAGAGAATTTGCTGACCCATTGAAGAGTGAGAGATGAGGTAGTTCCCTTGTGGAAATTCAGTATCAGCTGGGCCGACAAGCACCATGGTAAAATGTTCGACTAAACGCCCATCTATTTCAGTGCCATTTCCGCTTTCTTCACGTACTGATTCAACCAATACGTCATATTCGTTTTCTGCACCGTCAATTAACTGAACTGTCTGTCCAGTCAACTTGGAAATATTATCCCAAGACAACACATTCATTCTTTCTCTCCCGACATCCATGTTGGCAATATCATCGTGGTGAAGCCAAATTTATCCAGTTTCATGGTTCACAAAATTTCGATGAGTGAGCAGTAATCAAAGTGTAGCCACAAGCCGAGTGACAAACTGATTTTAAGTATGATTTTCTGACAGTTGCCCCAAAAATTATTGAAAAAGTGGCGACTTGAATCAAGGGCGAATGAATGAATCAGTTTTAAAGGTCGTTTGATGGGGAGTAGGAAAAATAAAATGAAGATGTAGATGGAGATGGAGATGGAGATGGAGATGGAGATGGAGATGCAGTATTAAACCAGAAACGCCAAGTGACGTTTCTGGTACTGCTGCAATTAACGCATTTTCAAAGGGCGCGTATTTTGCGGTTTATTTTGATGATAGAACCACAGGCGTCTGGCTTTATTAGTCATAATAAACACCTCTTATTATTAGTTCAGGTCTTAAACAAGTGAACAACACCCACGCTGCTTAGACAGCGCACACTGGTAATTTCCTGATAGATATAAAAAACACTTCATGTATGCATAGTGTCAATGAATGACGTATCCCCTCGCTTTTTTAGAGGAGCACTACTTTTAGAGTGGTGTGTATACTCAGATATGCATAATGCAGCTAAAGATATGACAGCGAATAATTGGAAAAATTCCATACACCGTCACGATAAATGTATTTGTATTACATTAGATTGCAAGTTTCAAGTGAATCTCGCCCCAAGCATACTGGCGTCATCACAGTTCAGTTGAAAGCCTGTTGCCCATTAACGCTTTCATAGCCAAACACCTCAAACCGCCATTTCTCGCTGCTATCTTTGACCGAGTTCAGCTACACTCCGCACATCTACCTGTAAAAGAGTAACAAACATGTCTCAAGAAGAGATTGAAGTCGAGGCCATTGGCATCGAAGTGTCAGCACACCCAGTAGAACTCTACAAAGTATTGAAGATCGCCAACGCCGTTAGCGGTGGTGGCGAAGCAAAGATGGCTATCGTTGAGGGCTATGTTGTCGTCAATGGTGAAGTCGAAACGCGCAAGCGCCGTAAGATCCATGACGGTGATGTGATTGAGTTTAACGAAGAGTTTTACGTGTTACTGTGCGACGAGCCGCCAACACCAGTAGAACCAAGAAAACCAAAGCCTGCCGCAGTAGAGAAGAAACCGCAGGCTCAACCAAAAGCTAAAGCACAAAAGCCAGCGAAAAATGCGCAAGCTAAAAAGGCTAAACCCGAGAAAGTGGATAAGAAAGCGGCGAGTAAATTGAGCAAAAGTGCCAAGTCGTCACTGAGTGCTAGCGCCAAGACAGTGAATTCGGACAAGCCTGCAGAAGACAAGCCAAAAAATGACGCGTCTACAGGGCGTTCGTCCATCACTTTCTAATGCCTATCGGATCAAGTAAGCAGTCATCAATTTACAAATAGAATTTACCAATAGAAAAAGCCACCTACTAAGGTGGCTTTTTGATTAGCTCTAAAAAGTTTAAAATCTAATACTGTGTGATGGTACCTAACAAAACTTGCCTTACTATGCTCACTACGCTGAGCTTCCTACCTCGTGCTTTTCATTGCATGGGTTCTATCGGACAGTAAGGTCTACTTTCACTTACGATGCGTATTCCTACGCAGTGTAACATTCCAAATTGTTGTGCAACCCAGTATCAGCGCCAGTCTGTTGCTTTCTGGCATCGCCGAGCTTGGAGCTCATCCTCATTCGTCAGTCATGTTTGGGTGCAATTTGAGTATAAGAAAACTTGCCAAACGCGCCACGTCACATTTTCATGAATGTGATCCGGTTTCAGAAAACAGTTTTTTGTCGGGTTGATCACTCATTATCGGCAAGCATTATGCTTTACAGCCCATGTTACATGCGGGTTTGGCATAATGTGTCGTTATGAAAAATGGCTAAGTTTTCGCATAGCTATTTAAAATCAAAAAGAAATATTAATGCGCCATCGCAAGCGCACCATGACCGCGTATAATAGCTTTCTATTCACCCGCGCTATCAAAACTCCATGGATGCCAGATTGACAGTTTTTCATTCACCATTTCGATTTATTCCTACCGCTCAAGCATCATTGGCGATGGCATACTTTGGATTGGGCGTTGCTTGGTCGCTATACCACCCCCTTACAGGCTCCATCTCTCGACCGCTGCTTTCTATCATCGGTATTTTACTGATTGGCCCTGTTTGGCTGAAATACGCGCTTGAACCAAAACGATTCTTTCAAGACCTTCGTGATCCTCTGTATGGCAGCCTAATGGCGCCAATGACCATGTCGTTGCTGCTCATGGCTGATTTTCTGAGCGAGATGAGCGTAAAAGCTGCTGTCTTCGTTTGGTATCCCGCGATGGCAATGCACCTTTTTATGATGTGCTATTTCTTCTTCTACCAGTTCAAATCGTTTGAGAAATCGAATATTTATCCAAGCTGGTTTTTATATCCGGTAGGGTTGATCAGCAGTACATTAGCTGGACCAAAATTGGGCTTTGGTGACGAATCAACTCTGCTTGCGCACATCTGCATTGGTGCCTACTTCAGTATGCTGCCGTTTGTGTTGTATCGACTTGTGTTTTTAGACAGTCTACCGAGAAACTCTCGCCCCGTGTTAGCGATCATGGCTGCACCCGTCAATCTCGCATTGACGGCCTATTTGGTTAATCTTCCTAACCCTGACCCTGTTCTGGCGGGTGCGCTTGCTGGCGTCGGCATCATGATGACATTGTTTGTCTACCTATGTTACTTCGACTTGTTAAGAGAGCCCTTTCAGCCCACGCTGGCAGCACTAACCTTTCCTTCTGTCATTAGTGCCGTTGCTATGGAACGACTCACTCTGTGGCTAGGAACAGATTTCCCGCATTGGTCGTGGTTAGAACGCTTGGGGTTGATTGAATTGACCGTTGCCACGCTGCTGGTGAGTTGGGTAAGCTTTGGCTACATTCGCCATTATGGATTTGGTCGATAGGCTTGGCTTGGCTTGGCTTGGCTTGGCTTGGCTTGGCTTGGCTTGGCTTGGCTTGGCACTGAAAAAGATAAATAAGAAAAAAGCGGGATTAACCCGCTTTGTTTAACATCCCTTCCGTTTCCAGAAAATGAATAATTTCAGGAAGCCCTATTTGCTTTTTGAGGTTTGTGAATACATAGGGCTTATTGGGTCGCATCCGCCTTGTATCTGAATCCATCACATCCAGATCCGCGCCAACATAAGGTGCTAGGTCAATCTTATTGATCACCAACAGGTCAGATCGCGTAATGCCCGGCCCACCTTTACGTGGGATTTTTTCGCCTTCAGCCACATCAATCACATAAATGGTCAGATCAGCAAGCTCTGGGCTGAATGTGGCACTCAGGTTGTCACCGCCGCTCTCAATGAACACCAAATCCAAGTTTTTGTGTAACTTCGCTAATGATTCCACCGCTTCAAGATTCATCGACGCATCTTCACGAATGGCAGTATGCGGGCAGCCTCCTGTTTCCACGCCCACTATCCTGTCAGCTTCGAGCGCTTTCGCTTCTGTCAGAATACGCTGATCTTCACGGGTATAGATGTCATTGGTCACCACCGCTAACGAATAATCATCACGCATGACTTTACAAAGTACCTCAAGCAACGCCGTTTTGCCTGAGCCTACTGGACCACCTACACCAACACGCAATGGCTGTTTATCGTTCATTGTTCATCTCCTTATGAGCGGAAAAGCCGTGAATACTGAGTTTCGTGACAACTTGAAGCTATCGCCTGCGCAATCGCAAAACTGCCCACGTTGTCATCACTGATTGTTTTTGATTCATCTACCGCACGTTCTAAACTCGGTGTTAATGCCATCAACACTTTTTGGCCGGATGTTTGCCCCAGCGGGATCATTTTCACCCCTGCCACAACGGTATTTTCGAGCCAACTCCATGCGTAGCCATGACAAAGGCTGTCTTCATCGATGCCCCATTTCACCCCTGCATACGCAAAGCCCGCCAATTGGCTTTTAGTGATCGACGGCACTAACTCATGCTTTTCACTGATCAACTCGAGCCTGATCAGCAATTTTCCCATAGTCCGTCCGCGTTGGATCTCTTCTTGACGCAACTCCAACGTTTCGCGACTGGCATAAAGCCAATTACACCAATGCTCAATAGCATCTTTATCTGATGCCACAAACGCCTTATACAAACGTCGCAAGATAGGCAGTTCCAGTTGTTGCAAGCTGTCATACGCCAGACTTTGTAGCCAATCAGACAATGCCTGCTCATCAGCAACCCAGCCACATTCAATGGCCCATTCCAGCCCCTGTGAGTAGCTGAACGCACCAACGGGCAGGGACGGACTAATGAGTTGAAACAGGCGATACTTTGCAGTCATCAGCTGATGTCTCTTTTTCATCCTCTTTTCCAACACATGTCTTCAATGTATCCACGCCACCCGCATGATCATGCATGACCGTATTGACGATGGTATCGCCACTGGCTGATTCTTTATGTGGATGCGCATTGACTGGCATCGCCATTGATGCAATCAAGACCGCGAATAAGGCGGCAGATAAGGTGCTCTTTTCCATGTTCTTACTCCACTGTTTCATTGTTATTCGCATGGCTAAACGTCGTGTTTTTTTCACTTAGTGATGATGGTGATGGCCTGAAGATTGGCCGCCATAAGCGCCAGCCTCAGGTTCAAACGCTGCCATTTCGACAAGCACTTTCCCGCCGAGCAATCCCACCATTTCGTCTAATACATGATCATGTTGATAGCGCACCCAGCCATCACCCACCTGCAAAGGCACATGGCGATTACCAAGGTGATAACTCAAACGTGCCAGCAAATGTGCGTTGTCTGCATGCGCCGTTGACACCTTTTCGTCGGCTGCCACGATTCGTACTTTCGTACCGTCAGTAGAAACCAATACATCACCGTCACGAAGCGTGATGCCTCTCGGCAAAAACAATCCCGCTTCGTGACCATTATCTAGCGTGATTTTGATTCGACTCTTGATGCGAGCATCAATGCCGAGATGCACAGTAGGCAGGCTTTCAGCATCCGCAGGAACATTGATAACTTGTGTGAATTCGATCATCCCTTTTCCCTTAAATAAACAGCTTGTTAAAAGCCGAAAAACGGCTCAGAACAGAAAATAGCGTTGTGCCATTGGCAGCACATCGGCAGGCTGACACACCAATAATTGGCCATCGGCACGCACTTCATAGGTTTGAGGATCCACCTCGATATTTGGCTGCCAATCATTCAACTTCATGTCGCTTTTGCTGATGTTTCTGCAATTTTTCACCGCACTAACACCACTTTTCAACTGCAACATGTCGGCGACTCCGTTATCGACGCCCATCTGTGACATGAACAACAGCGAGCTTTGAGCTGGCCCCGCACCGTAAGCGCCAAACATCGGACGATAGTGCACAGGTTGTGGCGTAGGAATTGATCCATTGGGGTCACCCATCGGCGCGGTAACAATCAAGCCACCTTTGATCACCAGTGCGGGTTTAACGCCAAAGAACGCGGGTTTCCACAGTACTAAGTCGGCTAATTTACCCACTTCGATTGAGCCAATTTCGTGTGCCATACCATGGGTAACAGCGGGATTGATCGTATATTTCGCCACGTAGCGTTTAATACGAAAATTGTCGCTGTGGCTAGGGTCTGAGCCTAATGCGCCAAACTGCACTTTCATTTTGTGCGCGGTCTGCCAAGTTCGGATAATCACTTCACCGACTCGCCCCATGGCTTGAGAATCTGACGAGATCATCGAAAACGCGCCCATGTCATGGAGCATGTCTTCGGCGGCAATGGTTTCACGGCGTATGCGAGATTCCGCAAAGGCAATGTCTTCAGCGATGGACGGCGACAAGTGGTGACACACCATCAGCATGTCTAAGTGTTCGTCTACCGTGTTGACGGTATAAGGGCGTGTCGGGTTGGTCGATGAAGGAAGCACATTTGGCAGCCCTGCTGCTTTCATGATATCTGGCGCATGACCGCCACCCGCGCCTTCCGTGTGATAAGTGTGTATCACCCTATCGCCAATCGCACCCAAGGTTGCTTCCACAAAACCACACTCGTTGAGCGTATCTGTGTGAATAGCGACTTGAACGTCAGTACGATCGGCAACATTTAAACAGTTATCGATAGCGGCAGGTGTTGAGCCCCAATCTTCATGGAGTTTCAACCCACATGCGCCAGCCGCGATTTGCTCTTCTAACGCGTCAGGTAAACTCGCGTTACCCTTGCCCAATATGCCAAAGTTCATCGGAAAGGCATCCAATGACTCAAGCATACGGTGGATGTTCCAAGGCCCGGGTGTACACGTTGTCGCATTCGTGCCCGTTGCTGGGCCGGTGCCGCCGCCAATCATGGTTGTCACACCGGAGGTCAGCGCTTCATCTATCTGCTGTGGGCAGATGTAATGGATGTGCGAATCAACACCCCCAGCGGTTAAGATCTGGCCTTCACCTGCGATCACTTCTGTTCCGGGACCAATGATGATGTCGACATTGTCCTGAATGTCGGGATTACCGGCTTTACCGATACCCGCAATGCGACCGCCTTTTACAGCGACATCGGCTTTGACAATGCCCCAGTAATCAAGCACGACGACATTGGTGATCACGAGATCCGGTGTTTCATAGCTCGGAGACTGACTTTGCCCCATGCCATCGCGAATCGTTTTACCGCCGCCAAATTTCACTTCATCGCCATACACAGTGAAGTCTTTTTCCACTTCGAGCCAAAGATCGGTATCCGCCAACCGCACGCAATCGCCGGTGGTTGGCCCAAACATTTCGGCATACGCCCTACGTGAAATTCGTGCCATGTCAGTCGTCCTTATTCGTGTTTACAGCGCCATCTAACGGCCCCATGACTTTGCCCTGAAACCCATAAACAGTGCGGTTTCCTGAATAAGCCACCAGCTCTACTGTTCGGCTTTGCCCTGGCTCAAAGCGGACAGCTGTGCCAGATGGGATGTTGAGTCGAAAACCACGTGCCGCCGTTCGGTCGAACGTTAAGGCGTCATTCACTTCGAAAAAGTGATAGTGGGACCCTACCTGAATGGGGCGATCACCAATGTTAGCGACATCTATTGAGACCAACGTTTTTCCGGCATTGATCTCAATGTCACCGTCTTTCGCTCGAATTTCGCCCGGTGTAAAAGCCGACGTTATTGAGGATGTAGTACTGGAAGAATTACCTGCTTGAGACATGTCGCTGCCCTCACACAATCGGATCATGGACGGTGACCAATTTGGTACCGTCAGGAAAGGTCGCTTCGACTTGCACGTCATGAATCATGCTGGGGACGCCTTCCATGACATCGTCAACGGTCAAAATCGTGCGGCCAAAATCCATCAATTCCGCCACGGTTCTTCCGTCACGTGCTCCTTCCATTATCGCGGCGCTGATCAGCGCGACTGATTCGGGGTAATTCAGCTTCAAGCCACGGTCTTTACGTCGCTCTGCCACGAGCGCAGCCGTGAACAGCAACAGCTTGTCCTTCTCTCTGGGTGTCAACTCCATGGTGCTCACTCCTAAATATGTCGAATGTGTATCAGGTCACGACCTTGAATATGTCGAATGTGTATCAGGTCACGACCTTGAATATGTCGAATGTGTATCAGGTCACGACCTTGTTGCTGCTTTGAAAGCCTGCGTTCTTATTCCCGCCAACGCTCTTATGCCAGCAAAGGCTCTATGTCCGCCAAATACGCGGAATATCTGGCATCTCGCCGGTCCAGTGCTGACGAATCTGCTGCCAGCACAAGGCAAAGATCTGAAAAAGCGCATCGGTTTTTTGTCCCAACGCACGAACGATCAATACGCCATCTATCTGAGTAATACCGAGTTCAATTTCTGCCACTTGCGAAAGCTCGGCTCTCGTTATCCCTTGCTGTTTATGCTCGCCCCACCACTGTTTGAGCAATGCCGCTAAGATTTCTGCATCACCATGAGCGATAAGCGTGCCGCAAACAGGAAGAGTTCGAAGACCCGCGGCGGGGAAGCGTGATTGTTCAGGGGTAACTCGCAAGCGTTCGCAGAGGATCAGACGATCATCCACCGTGACGGTGGTCATGCCATCAATGACGCCATTTTCAAACGGTGTGTGAGTAGCCGGCTGACCGAGCGTCCACACATCCCAGCCAATGAACTGAGATTGCGCAGTGAGAGAAATGTGGGTGCGGGTGAAAACTCGGGCGTTAGGAAACGCGATATTTTCAAGGGGAAGCCATTCAAGGCGAGCATGTTGATCGACAGTCAGGGTTTGCTTTAACGAACCCACTCGTCCATCCGAACGATAGAATCGCGTTGCGCCTGGCGTAGTTATTAGTGCTTGCGCGTCATTAGCAAGACCGACGGTGACATCCAATGAATCACCTCCCACCACCCCACCCGGTGGGTGTAACAGATGTGTATGACAGACCCCGCCTTCAGGATACAAAGATCTCTGTACAGCCAAAGGGCCTTTATGGGTGCGATCTTTGAGAACCGTTTTATCACCTCGAGTGACAAAACCTAGACGAAGCTCAGCTTCCCAGCAACGGGAAGCCATATCACGATTCACAGGATCAACAGGCCAATCAATCACGGTCTGCGCCATTTGCTCTCCTTTACACCGTCAAGTACTGACGGATCAGATCATCTGACAGATCGTTCATTTCACCACTGGCGACATCTCGACCGCGATCGAGCAGACAGAACCTGTCGCCGACTCTGCGGGCAAACGGGAGCTTTTGCTCAACCAGAATGACCGTGAGTCCCATCTCTTGGTTAAGGTTGACAATGATGTCGCCAATCTCCTGAACAATGTTGGGTTGAATACCTTCCGTAGGCTCATCCAGTAAGAGGAGTTTGGGGTCAATCACCAGTGCGCGAGCAATCGCGAGTTGCTGTTGTTGTCCACCCGACAAATCACCGCCAAAACGCTTTTTCATTTCCGCAAGAACAGGAAACAATTCATAAATAAACGCAGGGATTTTCCTGTCGTTTTTCGGGCGTATCGGTAAGCCAATTTCTAAGTTTTCCTCAACAGTGAGTCGCGGAAATATTTGTCGCCCTTGGGGCACATAGCCCACGCCTAATCGCGGACGCGTTTCCGCGCGATGACCCACTAGATTCTCGCCTTCCAGCAAAATGTCGCCATTATCGACCGTTAGCAATCCCATGATGCTTTCTAGCAAGGTGGTTTTCCCCACACCATTGCGCCCCATCACCACAGTGCACTTCCCTTTTGGCGCATTTAGAGACAAGTCCCAAAGCGTTTGGCTTTCACCGTATCGCTGATTCAATCCATTCACACTCAGCATGACGTTACCTTTCTTTTTGTTCTCGCGGCACACAGCCAACTATTGCCCTGTGCAGGCATAATCTTTTTCCCCAAACAGACACTATTGGCCCAGATACACTTCGCGCACCCGCGGGTCATCTTGAATGTCTTTCATCTTACCTTCTGCCAGCACGTGCCCTTGGTGAAGCACTGTCACCGTAGAGGCAATGCTTCGCACAAAATCCATGTCATGCTCAACCACCATGATCGAATGACTACCCGCCAGTGACAGCAGTAACTCAGCGGTTCTGTCCATCTCTTGGTGCGTCATGCCCGCCACAGGTTCATCCACCAGCAGCAATCGCGGCTTTTGCATCAATAACATGCCGATTTCTAGCCATTGCTTTTGCCCGTGAGACAACTTGCCTGCTTGCATTTTGTAGTGCGTGTCTAAGCCTATAAGCTCCAGCACCTGCATGATGTCGCATTTCTGATCACTCGAAAGCACTGCGCGAAAAAGATGCCAAGTGCCTTTATCACCCGCCATTGCTAGTTCCAGGTTTTCCCATACGGTAAGCGCCTCAAACACGGTCGGTTTTTGAAACTTTCTTCCAATGCCTGCATTCGCGATCTGGGCTTCGTCCATCTTGAGTAGGTTAAGTTGCTGCCCCAACCACACCTCACCTTTGTCGGGTTTGGTTTTCCCTGTGATAATGTCCATCATGGTGGTTTTACCGGCACCATTAGGCCCAATCACACAGCGCAGTTCGCCCTCTTTGATATAAAGATTCAAATCGTTGATTGCCTTGAATCCGTCGAATGACACCGACACACCTTCGACATACAGCAGCATGTTGTTTTTCACATCCACCTTGGGATTGAACGACGGTTTCAAAAAACTAAACACCTGATCACGGCGCGTCAGATCATTGATAAATTCATGGCTACCGCGCACGTCTGGTAATTGCTCTTTTGGGTGGTTAATGGCTTCACTCCAAAGCGTTCTAGACATCATGAATTCACCTCTTGTCTACGCAATATGCCACTGACGCCCTTAGGCAGATAAAGCGTGGCAAGAACAAACAGCGCACCGAGTGCAAACAGCCAAACTTCGGGAAATTCCACCGTGAACCAGCTTTTGGCATAGTTGACGAGAATCGCGCCGATAATGGCGCCATATAACGTGGCCCTGCCGCCCAATGCGACCCAAACGACGACTTCAATTGAGTTGAGCGGTGCAAATTCACCGGGGTTAATAATGCCGACTTGCGGTACGTAAAGCGCGCCAGCCACACCCGCGATGGCGGCTGATAAAACAAACAACCAAAGTTTGCTTTTCTCTACCGCATAGCCCACGAAACGGGTACGAGATTCTGCGTCACGAATAGCAATAGTCAGTGCGCCCAAACGACTCACTACAATAGCGCGACACAACATGAAGCAGAGCATCAGCGCGATGACCGTCACCACGAACAAACTGATTCGGGTGGTATCGCTTTGCAGGCTAAAGCCAAGAATATCTTTGAAATCGGTCAGGCCATTGTTCCCACCGAACCCCATTTCATTTCTAAAGAAAGCCAGCATTAGCGCAAAAGTCATGGCTTGCGTCATGATCGAAAGGTAAACCCCAGAAACGCGGGAACGAAACGCCAGCCAACCAAACACAAAGGCCAATACACCGGGAACGACAACGGCCATCAAACAGGCAAACCAAAATTGGTCAAACCCCTGCCAGAACCACGGCAGTTCCTGCCAGTTAAGAAACACCATGAAGTCAGGTAATTCTGGGTTGCCGTAGACACCGCGATCACCAATTTGGCGCATCAGGTACATGCCCATGGCATAGCCACCCAGCGCAAAAAACGCAGCATGACCCAAGCTCAAAATACCCAAATAGCCCCATACTAGATCCACAGCCAAAGCGAGAATGGCGAAACTCAGATACTTGCCCAGCAACGACACCGTGTAAGTTTCCAAATGAAGCGGGCTACTTTCAGGCACCCAAAGGTTCATCACTGGCACAAGAATGACGGTTAACGTCAGCAGCACCATGAGGATGACAGTCGATCTATCGAATAATTGCTTTTCCATCACTGATTAGTCCTCCGCCATGCGGCCGCGCTGAGGGAATAATCCTTTCGGGCGCTTTTGAATGAAAAGTATGATGAACACCAGAACCAATATCTTGGCGAGTACCGCGCCCGCCCATGGCTCCAGAATTTTGTTAAACACGCCAAGGCTGAGACCTGCAGCCAACGTGCCCCACAGGTTTCCAACGCCGCCGAAAACCACCACCATGAATGAATCAATAATGTAGGCTTGCCCCATGTTGGGCCCGACGTTGGTGAGCTGAGATAACGCGACCCCAGCGACGCCTGCAACACCAGAACCAAGCCCAAATGTGGCCATATCGACCCATTCCGAGCGCACTCCCATGGCACGTGCCATCGGTCGATTTTGGGAAACGGCGCGAACTTGCAGCCCAAGCGAGGTACGTTTGAGAATAAACAGCAGCGCAAAGAACACCATCAAGCAGAAAATGATGATGTACATTCGGCTGGCGGTCAGTTGCAGCATGGGGGTGATTTCAATCATGCCGCTCATAAATTCTGGTGTGCTGACTGAACGGTTTAAAGGAGAGAAAATAGAACGAACAGCCTGTTGCAAGATCAGGCTGATACCAAAGGTTGCCAGCAGTGTTTCGAGAGGGCGACCGTAAAGATGTCGGATAACCGAACGTTCAATCGCAACACCGACAAGGCCGGAAACGATAAACGCAGCGGGAATCGACAGAATCAAGGCCACTCCACTGAAATCAGGCAGCAGCAACTGCATCACATAGGTGGTATAAGCACCTATCATGATTAACTCGCCATGCGCCATATTGATCACGCCCATCACACCAAAAGTGATGGCAAGGCCAATCCCCGCAAGCACTAACACCGAGCCAAGGCTCAAACCGAAATATAGCGTTTGCGCAATATTGACCACGCGCTGCGTTTCTTCAAAGCTAGAGATGGCGCGATCTAAGGCTTGTTGGATCTCATCGGGTGTTTCCCCAGTGGTTTGTGTATTCGTTGATTTCAACGCTTCAAAGGCTTCCGCCAACCCAGAGGCTTGCAACTGCTCTATGGCGATGAGCACTTCTCCCGTCGATGCTTGTCCATCTAGCAGAGTAATTGACAGCGCTGTGTGTAAATACTTTTTTGTGACAGCGTCACTTTCAGTAGTAATCAAATCTGAAATAACCGATGCAAGCTCACTGTCCACTTGCCCTATCATTCGCTTCGCACCTGCCCTTTTTTCCTCAAGATCGTCACTGGTCAGTGCCGCCGTCGCGAGTGATGTTTTGATTTGAGTACGCATGTTGTTATTGAGTGTCACGGTGCGGTATTGGCGTTTCTTTTCTACCACCGTAGACACACCAGAACTGAGGTTGATAACTTCACTGCCTTTTCCCAAAGGGAGATTTTCAATAAACCAAACGGACGTGTCTTTTTTGTCGTAAACGACTTGCTTATCAAGCAAGCCCGTTAAAATCTTCGTTTTCTCCGGATGATCGGAAGCGGCAAGACGCTGCACCGCCAATTCTTTATCAGAAAACGATTTACTGGTGATTAATGGCGCGATTTGGGTTAGCCAGAATGTTTCTTCAGAGGCCTGTTCTGAAGATGCTGTCGAAGCCGATTGCTCTGATTCTGGTAATGAAGAAGTTTGTGCGAGAGCGCCAAACGGAAGTGCGAAAGCCAGTATCAGCCAACTCAAAAATTTACAGACGTCATTCCATCGTGCAGTCTGTTTTAACATAAAGGCATTCCTTTGAAAAAAGTCCTGCCAGTGCGGACGTTTTGTTGGAGACGGCTCCGCAAGGCAGGCAAATACAAGGAGTAACGATTAAGCGGGCGATGTCCGTATCCACCCGCGATTATTGGTCTATGAGCCGTGTTATTCAGTCACACCTGAACACTGCCCGGTGGTTACATTGAAGCTTCCGCAAGACATCGGCTTTAGCCAGCTGGCGAACAGATCTTTCGATCCTGTCAGAAAATCAGACCATGCATCGCCAGCCACAACGTCTGGTGTTTCCCATACCGTCACAAACTGACCATCGTCTTGGATCTCGCCAATCAGCACCGGTTTGGTGATGTGATGGTTAGGCATCATGGTGGCATAACCGCCCGTTAGGTTAGGAACCGTCACACCAATAATGGCTTCTTGCACTGCGTCAGAGTCAGTCGTGCCTGCTTTCTCAACCGCTTTTGCCCACATATTGAAACCTAGGTAGGTCGCCTCCATCGGGTCATTAGTCACGCGCTTGTCATCTTTGATGTAGGCATGCCATTTCTCGACGAACGCATCATTGGCATCGGTCTCAACACTCATGAAGTAGTTCCATGCAGCGAGGTGACCCACCAAAGCAGAGGTGTCCATACCGGAAAGCTCTTCTTCACCAACAGAGAACGCCACCACCGGGATGTCTTCTGCTTGCACACCCTGTGCGGACAGTTCTTTGTAGAAAGGCACGTTCGCATCGCCGTTAATGGTAGAAACCACGGCCGTTTTCTTGCCTTGAGCACCGAATTTCTTGATATCAGAAACGATGGACTGCCAATCGGAATGGCCGAATGGCGTGTAGTTGATCAAGATGTCCTCTTGAGCGACACCATTGTTGAGAAGATAGGCTTCAAGAATTTTGTTAGTGGTGCGAGGGTAAACGTAGTCAGTGCCCGCTAAAACCCAGCGTTTCACACCGAGATCATCTTTAAGATAATCCACGGCGGGAATTGCTTGTTGGTTTGGTGCAGCGCCAGTGTAGAACACATTTTTCGAGGACTCTTCACCCTCATACTGAACAGGATAAAACAGCAGGCTGTTTAGCTCTTCAAACACAGGCAGTACGGATTTACGAGACACTGACGTCCAGCACCCAAATACGACATCGACGTCTTCTTTTTCAATTAACTCTCGCGCTTTTTCAGCAAACAGCGGCCAATTAGATGCAGGGTCAACGACAACCGCCTCTAGTTTCTTGCCCAATAAACCGCCTTTCTTGTTTTGCTCGTCAATCATCATGAGGACGGTGTCTTTCAACGTCGTCTCACTGATCGCCATCGTCCCTGATAACGAGTGAAGCACGCCCACTTTAATGGTGTCTTCCGCTGCGACTGCCTGAAGGGACAACCCACCGAGTGCAATCGCACTTACCCAATTTAATGCAACCTTACTTCCTTTCATTGCAACCGCTCCTTAATGAGTACCTGTGGAACTCAACAGCAAAAGGCTTGCCAACAATAGGATTTACCTCGCATAAATATTGTAAGGCAATGAAAAACAGCGTGATATTTAACCGAACATTGCCCCCTTAAACTTAAGATTAAAATTTGCACTCGCTTTGTTTTGGTGCAGATGAATCAAAACACTGCACCACTTAGGACATGCACTTATACCGTGCATCGTAGGGTTAATACGGCGAAATGAATCCGTTCAGGCTAGACTTTCGTAATGATTAGGTGGTTAGTTATGATTGGTAGGGCATCATGATGCGCACGTTGAGTCATTTTGGGTTAGCCGCTGTGCTCGTCTTTTCTTCACAAGTCGTCTCTTACCCTTTCTACGGATTGATTGAGCCTCATCGTACCCTGATTTTCTTCACACCCAGTTTTGATGAAAAAGTAGAAGCTTTTGAACGCCTGATGTTGGTACACAGCTGCCAATTAGACGACAGAGATCTTCACCCATTAATCTTCAACATGCAGGAGATGTCAGACTCCCGCGGGCTCTTTTCATCTCAAGAGATACACAAGTTACGACGAAAATATGCGATAGAGACTGACCAGCACGTCGCTGTGCTGATCGGAAAAGACGGCTCGGAAAAATTCCGCTGGCAGCAGAGCGTGAATATCAATGAATTAGTCAATGTGATTGATGAAATGCCAATGCGGAAAGCAGAGATGCAGCGTCGAGGTAATAGGTGCAGTATTTAGTGTAAGGTTGGCAGACAATGGGCGTTTGAAGCGCCAACTGAGCGAACTCAGACAGGCAAGAAAAAGGAGGTTTCCCCTCCTTTTTCTGTTAAGTTTTGGTTCTATCAAACCACTGCATCACGTTTGTGCTAATCCAAAAGCTGATCGGTTTTCACCGCACAGATAAAGTCATTCTGATGCAGGCCGTTAATTTTGTGCGTCCACCACGTGACGGTGCAGCGCCCCCACTCTAGTAAAATCGATGGATGGTGGCCTTCATCTTCCGCTAGCTCAGCAACCTTGTTCGAAAAAGCCCATGCTTGCTTGAAAGTTCGAAACTCAAACGACCTTTGTAGCTGATCAATACCCTCGACGTTTACCACCGTCCATTCTGGAATATTAACCATTAAGTTTTCCGTTTCGCTCTCAGTCACTTTCGATGCGTCTGCATGGCAAGCTTCGCATTTCAGTTCGGATAAGTCCGTCATTGTTTTTACTCTCCGTTTCTCTCACATGTTTTAAGCGATTTTTGATGGGTAAGACGGTGGATGCAGCCCCAATGACATTGCACGGCGCACACAAGCCATCAAATCTACATTCTCTAGCTCATAAAGCTCATCTAACGTTTCTAAATGGAAATAGACGGGTTGTAGAATGTCTATACGATATGGGGTACGCATCACATCAATGATATCCAGTTTCTTGCGTATCGGGACATCACTGCCATAGGCATATTCCGTTTCAGCAGGAGATGACAAAATACCCCCCCCATAAAGAGCACGCTGACCGGAAGACTCTATCAATCCAAATTCTACGGTAAACCAATACAACCTGGCCAAATATATGCGCTCTGCCTTCGATGCGTTAACGCCAAGCTTGCCATATAGATGTGTAAAAGTGGCAAACGCCTTATTGGTTAACATCGCGCAATGGCCAAAAACCTCGTGGAAATAGTCAGGCTCTTGAAGGTAATCGAAATCGGCAACTGAGCGCAAAAACGTCGCCACTGGAAATCGTTTTGAGGCCAGTAACGTAAAAAAGTGGTCAAAATCAATCAATGCTGGCACGGGCTCTAACTGCCACTCTGTCGTCTTTTTTAACACTTGATTGATATCAGAGATCTGCGGAACATGTTCAATTGACAGATTCAACATTGATAAACCGTCGAAGTATTCCTGACAGGCTTTTCCCTCAATGCATGCCAGCTGACGCTCTACCAATTGATGCCAAAGCGCGTTTTCTTCTGCGCTCCATGTAATTTTTCCAAGCGCATTTAAAGGCTTCGATTCATAGTGACAAGATTTCATCGCCTCACCTCCTTTGCTTACCTCATCATAGAACGATAGTCTCTGGCTTATAAAACTGACATCTGACGCACACCGTTACAGTATGGAAGAACGTAAAATTATATTTACGCTGCGCTTTTACGTTGGATGTTCGCTAAATCTTGTTTGCATCTTGCGTAGTCGTCAAAGTGAACACTCCGTACCACTATTGATACACTTCATTGGCAGAGATCACATAAATTTGTCGCGTTAAGCAACCATTTATTCTCTCTACTCTTTCTTTGACGTAACATGCGTTTTCTTGGATATATTGAGCTCCGACTAAGTAGTAAGAGGAGAGGGTAGGTTGTGGTTAACAATTTGAGTACCAGAGATGGATTTGAACAATGCTTGAGAACCGATGAAAACGGCGAACTCATTGGCCTGTTCAATGATTTGGTGCTAAGAAGCGTCTACCAACCAATCTTCCGAGCCGATACTTCAGTGTTAGGTTTTGAAGCGCTTATTCGTGCAAAAACACTCACTGATGAGCCTGTTTGCCCTGCCCATTTATTCAGACACATCGAGCAAGGTCATCCTGAGTTTTATCATCAAATCAGCACCGATAGGTTGGCACGAGTCATTCATCTTAGAAACTTCTCCCGCTATGCTGGCCAACATGCCATTTTCCTCAATATGCTGCCATCTTCTGCGGTTTCAGCCATTTCAAAGTTTTCTAACCAAAACCTCATGGTTAAGCGTCTTTCAGAGTTAGGGATTCCTCGCCACCATGTTGTACTTGAAGTGGTTGAACATCTTCACGACGACATGAATGCCTTGTCAGCAGCAACAACACAATCAACTAATAACGGATTTGGTATCGCTATTGACGATTACGGCGTCAAAGGGTCAAAAGAAGAGCGAGTTCGTCTTCTTTGCCCCAGCATATTGAAAATCGACCGCTCTCTTTTACAAGATTACATGCAAGGTAATATCGAGCCGATGATACGCGCCATCGCTCTCGCCAAAGAAGTGAATGCCGAAGTATTAGTGGAAGGGATCGAAAATGAAGGCGAATACGGTGCCATGCAGGCACTCGACGTTGACTATTTTCAAGGTTTTTATCTCGGAATGCCGCAGAGATTATCCGAATTCTTCGAAGCAAATCCTTTAGAGCTAGCGCCTATCATTCAGGTAAATCATCACGCCGCTTCGCCAACCCGCTAAAACGCGGCCCAATTTGAATGATCTCTAATCCATTACCTTTGTGATCCACACTTACTTTTCCGTTGTTACCATTAAAGTGTTAAAATCCCGCCATTATTAGCGCCCTCACTGCATTTATCGGTTACTTGCGACCTCTTTCGGGCGATATACACGATTTATAAAGGCAATCATTCCTATGATTAACAACTCTATTCAGTGGTTTCCTGGCCACATGCACAAAGCCCGTAAAGAAATTGAAGAAGTCGTTCCTAAAATCGACGTGATTATCGAAGTTCTCGACGCGCGTATTCCTTTCAGCAGTGAAAACCCGCTTATTCGGCGTATCCGCAAAGATAAGCCCGTGATCAAAGTATTGAACAAGCGCGATCTGGCTGACCCAGAAATGACGGCAATATGGCTTGAGCATCTAGAAAAAGAACAAGGCGTCAAAGCCATTGCTATTACCACTGAAAGCATTAACGAAGTTAACAAGATCATGGAACTGTGCCGGAAATTGGCACCGCACCGTGAAGACATGGGTAAAAACATTCGCACCATGATCATGGGTATTCCTAATGTTGGAAAATCTACCATCATCAATACCTTGGCAGGTCGTGTGGTCGCGAAGACGGGCAACCAACCAGCAGTGACACGACAACAGCAACGTATTAATCTACAAAACGGCGTTGTACTTTCAGATACCCCAGGGATTTTGTGGCCAAAAGTAGAAAACCCACACAGTGGTTTCCGTTTGGCTGCAACAGGCGCAGTAAAAGACACCGCCATGGAATACGACGAAGTGGCGTTCTATACCGTTGAGTACCTTGCGCAGGCATACCCTGAGTTATTGAAGAAACGCTATAACATTGAAGAATTGCCTGAGACTGAGATTGAGTTGATGGAAGCCATCGGAGAGAAGCGTGGTTGTTTGCGCGCAGGTGGTCGCATTGATATTCACAAAGCCTCTGAAATTCTCATCAACGATCTTCGCAACGGTACCTTGGGTTTAATTACCCTTGAACACCCAGATATGATCGACAAAGAATTGATAGAAGTTGAAGAAGCTGCAACGTTGAAAGCGGAACAAAAAGCGAAGACAAAAGAAGACCGTCGTAAGCGTTACCTCAAAAACAAGCGCTAGTTCGACGCAAGCGTCGACACATAGGCTGCCAATCATCGCCCTCGATCTTTCGGGGGCGAATTGTTTTGCTTTCACTCGCCGCCCATTTTCATCATGCCCGTCTCATTCCTACCCCACTTGGATACATCAAGCTGTTCTATTCTGATTTTAAATGTTTCTACCTGTGTACTCTCAGGATGCAGCGATGCGACTAACAAACTTTCGCTGAACAAGCATCTTTAGGTGACTCGTGTATAGCTCCAATATCAGACAAAAGGACGATGTATGAACGAGCTTGCTTCAATGGCGCAAATAGGGGTGCTCACGAACCCGACAACCCATGCAGAATTCTTAACCTTTTCGCTAAAAGACCAATGGCTCAATCTCGATGAAATTGGTGACGCATTGGCACAGTTACCAGGGATCGAGAAATCCATTCGCCAAAAAGATCCCAGTGCTGGCGTTTCTATGACAATGGGATTTTCTGCCAACGCTTGGCCCTTTCTATTTCCTGATCTTGCCATGCCAGAAGAATTACACGTGTTCCCCGAAATGAAAAATGGACCAAGACATTTTCCTAGTACGGCAGGTGATATTTTCCTGATGGTTAAGTCAGATCGCAAAGACCTCAATTTTCAAATTGCCAAATACGCAGCCAAAGCACTTTCTGATATCGCCACCTTGATTGAAGACATTCAAGGCTACAAATACCTCGATAATCGCGACATGATTGATTTTGTCGATGGCACGGAAAACCCCATTGAAGATGAAAGAGTGGAGTCTGTGCTGATTAGCGACGAAACCGATGCCTATCGCGGCGGGAGCTACCTCGTTGTTCAACGCTATATTGACCGCCAATCATTATGGGACGAGCAAGCAACAGAACATCAAGAAAACGTCATTGGGCGTACCAAGATGGATGACATTGAACTCAGCGATGACGATAAGCCAGCTTGGGCACACAATGCGAAAAGCAAAGTGGAAATTGATGGCGAAGAAGTGAAAATGTACCGTCAAAATCGCCCTTATGGTAACGCAATGGAGCATGGCACTATGTTCATTGGATTTGCCAAAACGCCGTCCATTATCGAAACGTCGCTCACTCAGATGATCTATGCGGATGACAATGGTGACTATGATCGCTTACTGGATTTTGTAGAGGCAAAAACAGGTGCGAATTATTTCATCCCGTCGCAATCCTTTATTGACGAACAATTCGACGACTAATTCAATGCTTGCTTGTCTTCCATAAGCCCACACTTTCGCGGGCAAATCGTAGAAAGCAAAAAGGCTGACACATTGCGTCAGCCTTTTCTTTTCGCAAAATATTTGCTTCACAATAAGGTATTTACATCACACACTCTTGTGCCGCTTTTGCTTTTTCAATGCCGTTATCAATCACTGACAAGGCATCTTCACTACCAATTGACGACAAGACGCTATTCAACAGCTTTTCTGCTGTGCTTTCAGATGTGGCGTCAACTAAACAGCTATACGCATTCGCAATCTGTTCTCTGACTTCAACCAAGGCAGTCGGGTCAGCAAGGTCAGCATTAGCCGCTTCTTGAATCGAGGCAGCCAAGGCTTGTGCAGAACCTGCAGCATCGCCAAATTGATCCAAATTCAACTGGCTCAAATCTACTGACTCAACGTTTTCTTGAAGGCCATCCACGGCTTGGTTTGCAGCTTCTTGTGCCTGATCAATTATCTTTGTTGCATCTTCACAACCAGACAACGCCATAAGAAGCACGATTGCAGTAATAGATTTTTTCACATTGAACCTCAAAACGCCGATTGTTGTGACCGGATAGTAATTCAACATGCCTTTGCAGGAAACTGGAATAGCGTAACTAGGTATTATCTGCTGATTACTTCCCTTTAGATTCCGGCCAAGGTCCAGGCGCAAACATCTTTGTCTGTCAGTCTCTCCAGCTTGACGACGGACAACTGATAATTTTGAGCATGAGAGAGAAATACAGGAAGGTAAGGCCCTATCGTTTCATTGCAAGACATATACAGTCGCTTTTTGGTTTCGACAGCAATCTCTATTAGCTTTTTAAGATCCAAAGGTTGTAAAAGATGCGCATCATCAACCGTGATGAATGCGCAATCACGCTCAATAATTTTCACCCATTCCTGCTCCGTAATTCGAGTATCACCTCCGCAATAGGCCACCATCGCTTTTGATACATCGATATGAAATGGAAGCCCCTCATATTGTTCGCAAAGAAACTTTGTTTTATCGGTTCGGTTTGGACCGACGATGATACTGATCGTATGGAGTTCGAGTTGATCTTGGACTTTATGCCAGAGCATGCCTTTCCTATATGCGACTGAGTTAATTTGGACAAAAGATATCCTAGGTATGCTTCATGCTTATGTCTATTCAAATGAATCTTTTTTGTACTCGAAAAGAGACATATTTATTAATGAGCGCCCTGCAACACGTCGAACAAGAAAGCCCTACATGCGTTTCAACGAATGACATATCCCTGCTAAACCAATTATTACAAAACCTTTTTATTTCAAAAATTTAATGTATCGATAAGAACGATCCAACTCAAATTAATGACATCACTCTCAAAAGCTTTCGCTTGAAATTGATGTAAATCAAAGTACCGCACCCTAAAGGAATGCTAAAAAAACTAGACACAAAAAAGATGAGAAAAATACTCGTCTAACTTACCAACCTACCAATAACGTGATCTCCACGGAGAATAATAATGAAAAGCGCATTTTACATCCCTACTGTTAATTTTATGGGCGCAGGTTGCCTAACCGACGCTGCAGATGCGATTCAATCTCATGGTTTCAAACATGGTCTCATTGTCACCGACAAAGTACTGAATGAAATTGGCGTAGTAGAAAACGTCGTCAACTTGCTGTCTGATCGCGGTGTGAAAACGGCAGTTTTCGATGGCACTCAACCAAACCCAACAACCAGTAATGTTGAAGCGGGTTTAGCGATACTTGAAGAGAAGAACTGCGATTTTGTTATTTCGCTAGGCGGTGGCTCGCCACACGATTGTGCGAAAGGTATCGCATTGGTTGCCGCAAACGGCGGTAAAATTGGTGACTACGAAGGCGTTGACCAATCGGCTAAAGCACAACTACCACTCATCGCCATTAATACCACAGCAGGTACTGCGTCAGAAATGACACGTTTCTGTATCATTACCGACGAAGAGCGCCATATTAAGATGGCGATTGTAGATAAAAACACGACGCCGTTAATTTCGGTAAACGACCCTGAGTTAATGCTGGCCAAACCCGCATCACTGACCGCAGCAACAGGCATGGATGCACTGACCCACGCCATCGAAGCGTATGTATCCATCGCCGCATCCCCCATCACTGACGCGGTTGCTATCAAAGCCATTGAGCTTATCCAAGCGAATCTGCGTACGGTAGTTAAAGACGGGCAAAACATCGAAGCACGCGAGCAAATGGCGTATGCGCAGTTTATGGCTGGCATGGCATTTAATAATGCGTCTCTTGGCTATGTTCATGCCATGGCGCACCAATTGGGCGGTTTTTACGACTTACCCCACGGCGTGTGTAATGCCATTCTGTTGCCACACGTACAGCGCTATAACGCCCAAGTTTCTGCGAGCCGTCTTCGTGATGTCGCCAAAGCTATGGGTGTGGACGTTGAAGCGCTGACACCGGAACAAGGAGCACAAGCTGCTCTTGAAGCGATACAAGTCCTTTCTAAAGATGTGGGTATTCCGGAAGGCTTGGAAGTGCTTGGGGTAAAAGCGGACGACTTCCCAGTATTGGCAGAGAATGCTTTAAAAGATGCTTGTGGCTTTACCAACCCGAAACAAGGAACGCACGAAGAGATTTGCGAGATTTTCCGCCAAGCGATGTAATACATGGCGAAAAAGTGATCCTTGATGATCATTCATAATAAAAAGGGCAGCCATCGAAGCTGCCCTTGTCCATCTTTTAGCGCGCCTCTTTAGAGACTTGGTTTATTCGTCTATCAATTACGACTGAAATTCTTCACCCGCTGCAGCAACAAATGCCATTTCAACCAAATACTCTGGGTCAGCAAGCTCTGCTTTTACACATGCACGACTTGGCGCTGTCCCAGCATCAAACCATGCATCCCAAACTTCATTCAAGGCAGCTAAGTTTGCAAAATCAGTCACGTAGATTGTCACCGAAAGAATGCGCGTTTTGTCACTGCCCACAGTGGCCAGCATCTCTTCAGCTTGCGCCAGGATTTGTGCGGTCTGGCCTTTAATATCTGCGCTTAAATCACTTTCAGGCACTTCTACAAAGTGTGCAATGCCATTAAACACAGTGACGTCAGACCAACGGTTAGTCGGGTTAATACGATGAATTTTCATGATAATTTATCTAATTTGTTCGTAGAAATGAGAATAGAGCCAGCGCAAAGCTAACGCTATAGAAAATAGTATCAAGATAGGCTTATTTCGATACAGCGATCAGCGCATCAGCTAAGTAATCAATGCGTGACTCAGTAAGACCTGCCACATTGATACGGCTGTCACCCACTGCATAGATACCAAACTCTTCACGCAGCTTCACCATTTGCTCAGGTGAATACGCCAGCATGGAGAACATGCCTTTGTGCGCTTTGATAAAGTCAAAATGGCTATCGCCAGTACGTGCAGAAAGCGCGGCACTCAACCCTTCACGAAGCGAGATAATACGGTTACGCATACCGTCCAATTCTGCTCGCCACTGCTTAGTCAAACCATCATCAGATAGAATGGTTTCCACAATCGCGGCTCCGTGATCAGGTGGCATGGTGTACGTTGAACGTGCTAACTGCAAAATTCGACCTTTAGCATTGGTCGCTTCCTGTTTGTTCTTACCAATCACAATGGCAGCGCCAGTGCGTTCACGGTACAAACCAAAGTTTTTCGAGCACGATGTTGCGATCAACATTTCTTCGACCGAATCCGCCAGAAGTCGCAAGCCATACGCATCTTCTTCTAAACCGTCACCAAAGCCTTGGTAAGCGATATCAACAAACGGCGTAAAACCATTTTTCTGGGCTAACTCATTAATGGCTTGCCAATGCTCGGTGCGGATGTCCGCCCCCGTCGGGTTATGACAGCAACCGTGCAAAAGCACGACATCATCAGGGCCTGCTTTGCTCAATGCAGCAAGCATGGCTTCAGGGTTAACTTGTTTGGTAACCGAATCAAAATATGGATAAAAGTTGACGTGCAAGCCCGCAGCTTCCATCACAGGCTTATGGTTCACATAACTTGGGTCAGTGATCCAAACAGTGGTAATCGGCTTGGCGAGATACATCAAATCCCCCAGCATACGAAGTGCACCGCTCGCGCCCGGTGTTTGCACTGTCGCGCAACGGGAGTAGCCATCGGTTCCCTTAAGAAGGAGATCCGTCATCGCTTGATTGAACGCTTCATTGCCCGCTAAACCAACGTAGCTTTTTGTGGTTTGAGAATCTGCCAGTTGCTGCTGTGCCGTTTTCACGGCCTGCATAATAGGCGTATCGGCCTGACTGTCTTTGTAAACACCAATGCCTAAGTCCATTTTGTCCGCGCGCGCGTCTGCACGAAAGGCGATGGAAAGCGACAGAATCGGATCTTGTTGCGCCGGAGAAAGCAGATCTAACATGAAATAACGTCCTTATTTAACGGCAATAATTACAAGCAATACATTACTCAAAGACTCGCGCTGTGCAAGTAAAAAAGCGTGATGCTTGATTGTGCTATTGGAATTATTGCTTTACGCCAATTTCCGGTTTTGGTTGGATGTATTTTCGACTGACATCCACCAACGCGATATCACTCAGATAGGTTCGCCCTAAAAGCACAGGAAAGTTGAGGTGTTTTCGGTCTCGCAGTGTAAATTCTGTATTCTCCGTCATGTCACCAATTGTAATCAGAAGCTCAACCACATAGCGGCGTTCAAAACCGTCTGAACTTGATTGAATGATTTTTACGGTGCGGACAACAGGTCGTTCGATCACGTTACTTTGCTTTCCATCATGGGCGAGACGAAACGTCACCCACTTCTTGCCGTCGCGTTCGAAAGATTGAATGTCCACAGCACTAATAGAGGAAGTCGTCGCTCCGGTATCAACACGTGCAATCGCGACAACATCAACGTCCTCCACTTTCACCCACTCTTTTTCACCCATGAGCATTTTTCCATCGGTGGCATGCTCATAAACAGCCGGCGTTGTATCAGCAAAAGCTGGGCTATGAGGAAGTAACGCAGTACATAGCAATAAGGCAGCAATTTTCAATTTCAATGCGACGTCCCTTTGTTTCGTTGGTATGGATTGAATGATACGCAGAAAATAGACAACAGGTATAGGAATAAGTTTTTGTTTCCATTGTTTTTGTCTGCGATTTTTTCTACCACGGAACAATAAAAAAACGCCGTTTTCGCGGCGTTTTTTTCAATGTTCGTTACAAAGAAGATAATGCGGGGGCTAAGGCTTAAAAAAGCTAAACAAACAACTAACACAAGCTCAAGCGGTGTATAACCTGGTTACTGCTTCCACGCCAAGGCAGTGATGGATCGGCAAGATCTTTTTCAAACTTACCGTCAATCAGCACATCGATCAGCGAAACAACGGCTTTCTGTGCGTCGGTGAGTTGTGCTAATTCGTAGCCTGACCAAAGCCAAATGTCTTTTCCAATACATTCATTACGCACACGTTTAACCAACGTCAACACGGCAGACACATTCGCAGGATGAAGTGGGTCACCGCCGCTCAAAGACAGCCCTCGACGTTTGATACGCGTGTCATTAAGATCGGCAATAATGCAGTCTTCCATCAACTTATCAAACACTTGCCCAGAATCTAGCGACCATGTGCTTTGGTTATAACAGCCGCGACATTGGTGCTCGCATCCTGCAATAAATAAGGTGCAGCGCGTCCCTTCACCGTTCACCACATCAACCGGATAATACTGATGGAAATTCATCGCAATACCTTACATGTGTTTGACACGACGTTGCACTTCTTCCTGCTTACCGTCGTTGAATGGACGCGCATCAGGGCTACCAAGATATCCGCAGACACGACGTGTTACCGAGACTTTGGTTGAATCATGGTTGCCACAGCTAGGACATACAAAGCCTTTACTTGAGCAATCAAATTCGCCCGTGAATCCACACTCGTAACATTCATCGATTGGCGTATTGGTGCCGTAGTATGGCACGCGTTCATAACTGTAATCCCACACATTCTCAAGTGCTTCGATGTTGTGCTGAATGTTCGGGTATTCGCCATAACAAATGAAACCACCATTTGCGACATCCGGATACGGCATTTCGAAATCAATTTTGTCGTAAGGGTTAACGCTCTTTTCAACATCAAGATGGAAGCTATTGGTGTAGTAACCTTTATCAGTTACACCTTTCACCACACCGAATTCCTTAGCGTCAATCTTGCAGAATCGACTGCACAAATTTTCGCTTGGCGTGCTATATAGACTGAAAGCATAACCTGTTTCTTCTTTCCAGCTATCTGTAGCCGCTTTCAGATACTTAACAACATCGAGTGCTTTTTCACGCAGGGTTTCAGAATCATAAACATGCTCTTCTGTACCGTACAGCGCATTGATAGTCTCATGGATACCGATGTAACCCAGCGAAATCGACGCGCGGCCGTTCTTAAAGATTTCACTCACATCGTCATCTGGGTTCAAACGAACGCCACATGCGCCTTCCATATAGAGGATAGGTGCGACACGCGCTTTCACGCCGCGTAGACGGTCAATGCGCGAATCTAGACCTTCACGCGCAACGCGTAATACGTCATCAAGTAACGAATAGAATATTTTTTCATTGCCGTTCGCGCGAATAGCGATACGCGGCAAGTTAATACTCACGACACCAATGTTGTTTCGACCTTCATGGATCAACTCACCATTTTCTTCGTAAGCTGATAAGAAGCTACGACAACCCATTGGGGTTTTAAACGAACCCGTGACTTCCACTACACGGTCGTAGTTAAGAATATCGGGATACATGCGTTTCGATGCACATTCCAGTGCCAGTTGTTTAATGTCGTAATTAGGCTCGCCATTTTTCAGGTTTAAGCCCGCTTTCACACTGAATACCAGCTTAGGGAATACTGCGGTTTTGCGGTTTTTTCCCAACCCTTCAATGCGATTACGCAAAATCGATTGCTGGATCAAACGCGCAGACCACGAATCACCTAAACCAAAACCAAAGGTCACGAACGGAGTTTGGCCATTAGCGGTATGCAGTGTATTAACTTCATATTCCAGCGATTGGAATGCGTCATAACACTCTTTTTCTGTACGCGCAGTGGCATAGCCTTCCGCATCGGAGATGTTCCACTCACGAGCGACCATTAGGTGCTTTTCGTAACTAATTTCAACGTAAGGTGCCAACACTTCATCAATGCGGTTGATCGTGGTGCCACCATAAATATGGGAGGCCACTTGCGCAATAATTTGGGCAGTTACCGCCGTTGCCGTTTGAATTGATTTTGGCGTGTCAATTTCCGCGTTACCCATTTTAAAACCATGGGTAAGCATATTTTCTAGGTCAACCAACATGCAGTTGAACATCGGGAAGAACGGAGCATAGTCCAAATCGTGATAATGGATATCACCTTGGTCATGCGCTCGAACAACTTCTTTAGGCAGCATGTATTGCTTGGCATAGTGTTTTGCAACAATCCCCGCAAGCAAATCGCGCTGTGTTGGAATGACCTTGCTGTCTTTGTTTGCATTTTCGTTGAGAATGTCTGAGTTCGTCTGTTCAACCAGACCACGGATTTCATGGCTCAGGCGACTCTTCTTCTCACGTGCACTGTCGCGGTCATGACGGTATTCGATATATGCTCGGGCAACAGCCTTATAAGGTCCTGCCATCAGGTGATTTTCGACAGCGTCTTGGATTTGGTGAATATCCACCTCGTCATGACGCATGACTTGTGCGAGAACACCATCTGCTACTGCTGCTGCATAAGCTCGATCCATGTCTTCTACTGCTTGCGCCGCGCGAATCACCGCATCTTCGATACGTTGGCGCTGAAAAGGTACGCGGCATCCATCGCGTTTGATGACAACAGGTTTCACAAATAGCTCCTCAAGGAATCACCCTTAATTTCAAGGATAAATAGTGGCATCACACACATCACGGCGTGATTTTTTCATATGGAAATGCAGCAAGCCAACACCTATAAATGCGCGCTAGGACAGCACGTTGACGTAAACCTTGAATCGTTCCATTGAGGAAGCAGATGGCTTACACACAATTGTGAACGGCGTCAACAAATACCAAATATGGGCAGAAATTTAGCTTTGGCTACAACATGTGGTGCATTAGACCTTTGAGGGACGATCGATACCTTGATTTAGATCATGGCACGAGGGGATGCGATTTTTATCTATTCGATTAATGGGAATAAACGTCAATAAATGAAAAAAGGCTGTAAAAAAGTGCAACAGGCAACGCAAAAATACCACCTACCAAAAACATTGCATACTGTATGCTCTACTATCCACAGACGAGCAATATTTTGGACTGGCTCTCAGCCCCATCACACAATCTTCACTGGCATTTTTAGCTAAGGTGACTAGCATTCACGGTCACGGTAAATGAAATAATATGAGAATTCACATCTGGATATGTCTTCGCGTCACACCCTTTCATTGTGGGTAAACCGCTTGAGTAAAATTAGCGCTCAACTCAGCCTCCTATGTCTCTTCATAGTGGCCGTTAATCCTGTTCCTGCCTACGCGAGCCTCACATTAGCGACGTGGAATATGGAATGGCTATCAGATAAAGGCGACATGATTCAAAGTAAGCGTGACGCTGACGATTACCTAATGATGCAAACTATTTCTTCCGTGATTAATGCCGATCTCATTGCGTTTCAAGAAGTCGACGGTCCTGAGCCTTTAGCCAAAGTTGTCGACCCGCTTCAATACGATTTTTATTTTTCTGATCGTTCCCTACGTTATAAAAAAAGCCGAGGTAGTCATCAGTTTACCGGCTGGGCCGTTAAGAAAGGTATCAACGTCATTGATCACAAAGATTACCAACCTTTGGGCTTACCCACTTTTCTTTCCGGTGGTGATCTTCGTTATGGTACATATATTGAAGTACTCAGGGAGAACCAGCCCTCGCTGCATTTACTTTCAATACACCTAAAATCAGGATGCTTTAACACGCCTGTACGTCGAAACAACAGTTGTAAAAAACTACGACGCCAAATTGAAGCGCTGGCCGTTTGGATTAATACACGAACAAAACTCGGACAAGAGTTTGTCATTGCGGGTGACTTTAATCATTACATGAACAACCCATATGAATGGGCTTGGCAGACATTACTCGAAGAAACGAGCACCAGTCTGCTCGTCAAGTTAACCGCGAATACGCCTGCGAAATGCAAAGCAAGAAAGTTCAACTATCGCACCAAGCGATGGGAGCATGTTGTTTACAATAAACTCATCGATCACATTGTTGCCAGTCCGGGAGCCATCGACATCAACTCGCCCATTGAGGCCAAGCAATATCAATACTCCTACCACGCCGTTTCGACATATCGCCTTTCGGACCATTGCCCTGTAATTGTAGAATTGTGACTTATTGCAAGAAATTGCCTTCTAAACCCCAAAACCCTCGCTTTTTACTGCAGAATCATCATCCTCTGACCCTGTACTGACAAAATGGCGAAACCACTGTGACATCCTGCGCCTCATATTATAAAGACGGACTTTTCGTATGCGCTTCCTAACGACCTCTTTTCTTGTATCCATACTCTTGTTCTCTTTTCATGCTTCTGCCAAGCCAGAGCTTGCACCTGCTGCACTTCTCGATTTTGGCAGCTATGAAAAAGTCGAAGAAATGACCATTTATGGCGACATCCAACAAGATATCCTCACCTTGGCACAAAACAACACGTCAGAATCTGATGCTGACTTGTTTGTCATTGATGATATTAATGAAGATATTGACCTCAATTTGGTGATGGTCACCATATCGCTTTATAACGATCTTAATGATGGATTGGTGATGCGATAACATCGGCATCTTTAACCAGTGCCATTTTACGTTTGAGTTTGCGCTTTTTCATGCATCACACCATTTAACGGTGAGAACCTTGGCCGCATCTAGTTTCGCGTTGAAGTTCTGTTACACTTCAGGCACGAAATGGACAACGTAAAATAGACAATGACTACTGGTACTTTAAGCAAAATGAAAAGTACGCTGGATAGCAGCGTACAATATTCCTTGCCTGTCGGCGAAAACGACATCGCATTAAATGACTTGATCGGCAAATCGCTGACGCTCACTTATACGGGCAATATCTATTGCGATGCTTGCGGTAATAAAACTAAAAAGAGTTTTAGCCAGGGACACTGTTTCCCGTGCACACGTAAATTGGCCCGTTGTGACATGTGTATTTTAAAACCCGAAACTTGTCATTTCGCCGAAGGGACTTGTCGCGAACCTGAGTGGGGCGAGAAATTCTGCATGACCGATCATGTGGTTTACTTGTCCAATACATCAGGCCTGAAAGTCGGCATTACCCGCGCTAGCCAAATTCCAACTCGCTGGATTGATCAAGGCGCGACGCAAGCGCTTCCTATCCTAAAAGTAAAGAGTCGTCATCTCTCTGGCCTCGTGGAAATCGCCATTGCAGAGTTTCTTGCTGATAAAACCAATTGGCGAACTATGCTCAAAGGCGACAATGCTGATATCGACTTGAAAGAAGAAGCGCGACGTATACTGCCTAAAATCGACGCTAAAATTTTCAGCTTACGTCTGCAATATGGGTTTGATGCTGTTGAGCCAATTCAACACGATATTGTTGAAATCAGCTTTCCGGTAACGGAACACCCCACTAAGATCACATCGCTCAATTTTGATAAAGAACCTGTGGTGACCGGCGTATTGAAAGGCATTAAGGGGCAGTACCTTCTCTTTGATACAGGCGTGATTAACATTCGTAAGTTCACCGGTTATGAAATTACGGCTGATTTCTAAGTGATTTAACTTCTTTGTGTATTGAGATTGAACATTGAGGAGAAACCGCATTGAAAAGAGCCGCTTCTTACTTAGGTAGCGGCTCTTTTTTGTAGCGATTGTTCAGTCATTCACTTCAATGGAAGCACGTAGGTTTCCCCACCCCAGCCATGCACACTGTCGCGGGCTTCAACAATCACCTCTGTGACACCTTCAGGCACGGTTATGCCTGATAAGCTTCGAGTAAAAGGCTGTTCGGTTTCATGTGGATGGAGTAATTCTCTGACACCCAACACCTCGCCGTCTGTTGTCATGACACGCCATGCATTCGCATAATGATCCCAGCCTTCATCAGCATGACGTACCGTGGCAGAAATACGATAACTATTCCCAATACCAGAAGGACTTACACCCGTTTTGGTTACCGTAGCATTTACCACGTCGGCTTCGCCTGCGAGGGAGGTTGTCGACGTAAACGCCAAAATCAATGCCAGTAAAAATCCCTTGATATCCATCCCTGATCTATTCACCGCACTCCCCTATTCGTCGTTGAATGTTTGGTTCTCGTTAGCAACCAGATAGCTAACGCTTAATGGCAACGCCCGTGGCTTCACTGACTGCATTAAGGTTTTCTTCGGAGCCTAATGAAATGCTCCAGTTAACCGTGCCGCCATTGGCGATCAACATACAGGGGGCACCAAGTAAACTAATGTCATCTGTTTGCGTTTGAAGTGTAAGGCGATTTTCTTCCAACTTCACCATGACTTCGTGCATGGTCGCCACAACACGACCACCGGGAATCGTAATAACCATGAATCACTTCCCCTTGTGCTGTAAAACTGCCATGGTCAATCGACTGGTACACACCAATCGCCCACGCTCATCTGTAATTTCTATCTGCCACACTTGTGTCGTTGCTCCCAAATGAATCGGGGAAGCCTTCCCCATCACGCTACCTGTTCGCATTGCACGAATATGGTTGGCGTTAATATCTAGACCGACGCAGTACTTATTTTCTTCCACGCACATGTTTGCTGCCAGTGAACCCAACGTTTCCGCTAGCACCACAGAAGCACCGCCGTGAAGCATGCCCAAAGGTTGATGCGTGCGCGCATCGACGGGCATCGTACCTGTCAGGCTATTGTCATCAAACGCCGTGTATTGGATGCCAAGATGCTCAACGAGTGTATTCGCCGAGGTGGCATTGAGTCCTTCGAGGGAAACAGGCTTCTTCCAGATGGACATAAGTGCTCCTGTATGTCTGATGTATGGAGTAGAGTTGATGACTATTATCCTCGTGAATTCCGCGGAGAGCCATGATTTCAGTGGTCAAGGTGTTGTATTCGTGACTTTTCAGCGTTAAGCCGTAGTCCGAACGGTTAATTGAATGAGATTCTTGCCTCATCATCCAGTCAAGCTACAATATCGCGCATCGGAGTTATTCAGGGATCTCGCGCCGCGATAAGGATATAGTTATGAAGCTAAATACAGTAAATACAACGCTCGCCGCCGCGCTACTCAGTGTGTTGGTTGGCTGCACCACCTCTCCGACGGGTAGAAGCCAGTTCATTTTGGTGTCTGGTTCGGAAATGGCGACATTGGGTAACCAATCATTTTCTGAGCTTAAAGAACAAGAAAAGATCAGCACTGACAAGAAAACCAATCAATATGTGCAATGTGTCACTGACGCATTGCTCAAAGTGACACCGCCTCAGCCTGATTTTGAAAAGTGGGAAGTCGTGGTATTCGACAGCGACCAAATCAATGCATTCGCCTTGCCCGGCGGGAAGATCGGGGTTTATACCGGTTTGTTGAAAGTCGCTAAAACACAAGACCAGCTAGCTTCTGTCGTCGGCCACGAGATTGGTCACGTCATGGCGAACCACGGCAGCGAACGTGTCTCAAGCTCTGTCGCTGCAAACGGCGCATTACAAATTACCAATATTGCGCTTGGCGCAACCGGCACCGCAAACTCAGACATGATCATGGCGGGTCTCGGGCTTGGTGTAAATGTGGGCGTTTTATTGCCCTTTAGCCGCGCTCATGAATCAGAATCTGATCTCATTGGTGTTCAGTTAATGAATGATGCAGGCTTTGACCCAAAAGAAAGTGTCGAACTGTGGAAAAACATGGCTGCTGCCTCTGAAGGCGCACCGCCAGAAATTATGTCAACTCACCCATCTCACGATACACGCATTGACGATTTGAATGCAGCAATCAGTCGCCTGCCTACGTCGTCTCTTCGCGCGCCCAATTGTGGCAAGCCCAACATCTAGTCGCGAATGACCGGATAGACTCAATAGTCTCGATAACAAAAAACCAGCGTCTACAAACGCTGGCTTTTTCTATGCTTTCAATCTGATTTGAGTCAACGATGTTTTTGTCTTTGTCTGTGCAGGAATTATTTGGAAATTCTACGTTGTGCCGCTACGAGTAAGTTAATGCTTCGCCCGTCACATCCGCTACAGAAATAAACATGTGTTGTGCTTCGCCACGTAAATTCACAATGGGATTAAGCGTCACATTTTGGAACATAAAGTTAGTTTGCCCTGTAAGGGGGCGAACATTACGACAGTGAAAAAGATACGGTCTCTGTTTCCACACCACAAAGCTTCGGCATTTCAATTCAAAAACGGGTCGGCACTTGGCACGAAACCAGCTTTCTGAAATTTCAGGAAACACATCAAACAGGGATTTACCCTGCACTTTGTTTGGGTACTTTCCTGTGTGATGGACCATGAAACCATTCCACATATGAATGGTGAAGTCTCGGTCCACAACAATCAACCCCATGTCGATATTTTGCACCATATCGACCATCCAGTTGAATTGTTCAAATTCTGGTGAGTCAATCATGGTTACTCCTCATCATCCATTAGATAGGCGAGTTTAGCATCAAGCAATGGCAACGATTCATCCACCAGCAACAAGAGTAGATCGCATTTAATGTTTGTATCATCGATGGCATAGCTTACTTCAATCGTTACCGTGCGTTTCCATGTGCCGTGCATCCCTTCGACCAACTTGTCCACCGCAAGATGCTGGCCAATAATTGCAGGGTAGCTTTGGGCAAAAACAAGGCCTGCTTGCTCACCAATGCCGGATAAGAACGCGCTAATAAGCACATTACTGACATCCACCAAAACTTCTAGGTCATTATCTACGCTGCCATCATCAGGATAATCAAGGATGGCGAGCAGATCTTTCATCGAAGAATCGGAAATGAGCATCAAGGCTTCACCCGCGATACCCTCACCACTAAACCCTTGGCAAATGCCTGACATATTATCGTTGGCTGCAAGGTGTCTGATGGTCATCACAAGCTCACTCACCTCAAACACGTTAACGTGAGGTAAAGGCATGTGAACGAACACATCAAAGTAACGCGCTAGCGAGTCTGCTGCGCGCCCCATCGCGACATTGACTACCTCCATATACATTTCACGGCGGCCAATTTTCAAGTCTTCGACAGGTTTTTCAGCGGCGACGGCTTCAGGCGCAGTTTCTGATTTATACGGCGCGAGCAGCTCGTTTAGTTGCGCTGGGCTTACTGGCTTTTGAACGAATGCTTGCGCTCCCAGCGATAACACACGCTCCTGTGCCTTAGGCTGAATATCACCAGACACCACAAAAACGGGCACGGTAATATTGCTGTTTCGCATGGCTTCCAATGTTTCATAACCATCCAAAACAGGCATAGTTAGATCAAGAAACATCACATCAAAAGTATTCGCTGTTAGCTGGTCAATGGCGACTTGTCCGTTTTCAGCAAACGTTACGTCAGCATTGATGAATGCTGGCATCGAGCGTGCGAGTTGTTTTCGCGCCAATGCTGAGTCATCGGTGATCAATACTCGGGTTGTCAACGTGTCTACCCCTACCGTCCGATTATTGTTGATGCTGAGCGCATCGAAGAAGGCAAAGCCGCGAAATATAACGCAATTGTAAAGGCTTTGTCTTAGGTTTATGACATTACTTCAATAAGCATAGCGTCACTTGGTTGTTTTTTCGCCTCAAGACAAAAAATCACTCAATCACACTGTCCGTAACAGTCAAAAGCTCCACGTATCGCAGTGCAATATCGTGAAGTCTTATCTAACCCTATTATTGCTGGCTTTGTTCTTGTGCGATGTTTTCTTTGGGAGTAGTTTTTGGTTCTTGCGGTATCGCTAATTGATCTTGCGGGACTGGCAGATTTCCGAACGCAGATAGCTCTCGATTCACCTTATCAAGGCTTGCGCTTTGATCTTCAAATTCGGCCATTAATTCTTCGGCTTTCTGGTTATAGGTATTGAAGTTGTCACAATCTTTTTCTGACACCCAATTCCAAGAGTTGCCCTTTTTAAATTCTTCACAGGCTTGCTGGCTGGATTCCGCTTTGTGGCTGGCTTTAAAGATCCTTTCGTTTAAATCACTCACCGCTTGCGCCAATCTATAGCGCTCCGCGTAAAGCACATCGGTGTTTTGAAGCCTTGCCCTTAGCTTACTGATGGAATCAACTTGATCAGCAACCTTGATATCAAGTGTCGCTTTCATTTCGTCCATCTGTTTTGCCTGGTGCGTCAATTGCACAAGCTGCGCTTTTAGTTGATCAATTTCCACATCTTTCTGTTCAATCAGACCCTCGGTCGTTGCAGCATCTGATGTGCGCGCGACCATCGCTTCTTCTAGCTGAACAATGGTTTGTTGTGCTTGAATCAACTCGCTTTGAGATTGCGTTAATTGCGTGTTTACGCCCTCAAGTAGTTCTTGTGCCACATTACTGATTGAAGACCAGTGATTACCAGCAACAAGGCCGCCCAACACTAAACCGCCAGCAAAAAGTAGTGCGCCTTTTTTATTCGCGCTTGTCATAATCTATTCCCAAAATAAGCCCCAAAAAAAGCTGCGCCATGATACCTCATGAGGCAGCTTTTAATGTTAGCTGAAAGAAAAAAAGCGTTAATTTACGGCTGGTTGGCTAGAGTTTACTCAATACCACATCACCTTTAGGTACACAGCAACACGCTAAGACCAAGCCATCCTCTTTTTCTCCCGGAAATAGAGCGGGCATATCGGGTTGAGAAACCTCTCCTTCCACTAAACGCATCTTGCAACAGCCACACACACCTGCGCGACAACTATAGTCCACTTGAACGCCAACTTCTTCGGCCTGAACCAGAATAGGTCGTTGATTGTCGCCACGAATGTATTCGCCTTCGATAGTGATTGAGACTTCCATGGCAGGTAAATCATCGCCAACTGTCGGAGGGGTGAAGAATTCCTGATAACGCTGTGATTCTGGCACACCCAGTAAACTGAGCAATGTCATTGCAGAATCCATAAACCCTTGCGGGCCACACACAAATACTTCGCGTCCTATCAGCGCAGGGATCAGTGCTAAATGTTCTTGGCTCAATCGTCCAGAGAGTCCCTTCCAACTGTCAGAAGGGCGACTAAGCAGTGTCATGACTTTCAAGCCTTTGTGCTTGGCTGCCATGGCATCAAGTTCATCCGAAAATGGTATATCGGCTTCGGAGCGACACTGGTGGAAGAAGATCACATCATCAATGTCGTTATGATCGAACAGCGTTCGCAGCATGGACATCATAGGCGTCACGCCACTGCCACCCGATAGCAATAACAAAGAGCGACGCTTTGCTGCATCATCGCTAAGATGGAACTGACCGTCAGGCGTTTGCGCCTTGATCACTGCGCCTGTCTTTACGTTATCGTGCAGCCAGTTTGAAACCTCACCACCCTCGACACGCTTAACAGAAATCGCCAAGCGCTCTGGCCGTGTCGGTGATGACGACAACGTGTAGCGACGCTGTACGCGCTTGCCATCAATATCCAACTCAATAGGAAGATGCTGACCGGCTTTGTAAGCGGGCAACTGGCCTTCTGTACTGTCGAACCAGAAGGTTTTAAAATCCTGCGCAACATGCTCGATGTCTTTACATTGCAAAGTGAGTTTCGGCGTTGTCTTATCTTCGTAAACTTCAGCGTCGCGATACTCCAACACTTCTATCTGATCACCCGCTTTGATTTCACCTTCATTTAGCGCAATCAGATTCATGCCGAAATTCACATTGCCGCTTTTATCAGTGCGAAATTGGCTTAAGGTGTTGATAGGTTCCCCATTCACACGGAAACGCCCTGTATCTAAATCTAACGTAGTGAAGACGCAACGGCTGCATGGACAATCAACCCGGAATACCACCGAGCCAATGCGCACCTTGGCCCATGTGTCTTCTTCAAAAGCGTCACATCCTGTTGCGACCAAATTGGTGCGAAACTGATCCATGGTGTGCATATCAGGTGTTCGTGCATTAAGGGCATCAAGTGACGCTTGTGAAATCACCAATAACGGGAAACCGTCGGCAAAGCTAACCTTGGTTTGCGCTTTCGATGCAAAACGCGGTGAAGACTCTTCACCCGTAAACAAAAGTTGTTTATGGCCTCCCAACAAATGACTAAACCATGCATTGGCCGTCGACGTCGTTGAATAGGCGCAGAATTCATCTTTCCAAACGTTGGTGTGAATTTCTTGAAGCGAGAATTGAGCGTATTTAAGTACCAAAGGTGACAGCGTAGGGTGGTTCAACGTAATGCCATTCGCCTGAAGCGACACAGACACTTCCGTCATTTTAGGGTCAGTCCGCCCAGTAACAAATTTGCCCGTACTGTCAGCGACCATGAAACGACGGTCGAAGCTCAAACCGATACTTTCAACCCATGCATTCGATAAGGAAAGCCCACCTGCTGATTTAACTGGGTAAACATTAATTTGATTGATTTTTGCGCCCACGCTAGCTCCTGCTATTTCTTATGATTCCCAAAACACATTGCAGAGTATTAGAACACAGGCCCTTGAAAAAGCAGCCCGTTATGTGATCAAAATGTGTGATGTATAACCTTCACGAACCTGAACTAACAGGCAATCGGTTTGCCGTTCGTCGCAATAATGCGTTGAAGGCGATCGGGATCGCTAACCATAGTCGGCCATTTAAGATACAGATGGTGCAGGCTGGTCAAACACAGTGAAATACACGACATGGTCTTCTCACGAATTTCTTCGCTATCCCACCAAGCTTCGCCACTTAAGATATTGTTCCAATCATCAGACAGGCTTTCTGCCAACTCCATGGCTTCGTTAGCATTGCCGCTGATCAATTCGCCTACCGCTTGAGGAACATCATCGGCGTCTTTCCCTGCACCAAAGATGTTGCGAAGTGCCAATATTGAATCCAATAACCCATCAAGACGATCAGGTTGACGTGCAGCGCTGAACAATCGCGTAAACGCAAGGCGAATACCTGTTGAATCGGTGTCTTCAAGCAGCAAACTCCAGTTCTCTAGCTCGTCCAAAACACCATTAGTAATACTCACGGGTTCATCCGCCTCTTTGACGGTATCAACTGCACCCTTTGCGCCTTCCAGAGAGAATGGATCGATATGCCATGCCCATTCCGGCGCCACAAAGGGCGGTGAATCACTCAAAAAGCACATGGCCATGCAAAGCGTGATATTGAGTTCAGTGGAAACCTTATCGCTTTCTGCTTGCAACACCTCGCTCGGCCAATCGTCGTCATCCAGCAAGTCACCACTGTTGATGGCATAGGCATAGCCCGATTCGAGCATGAAACCACTGTCTTTGCGTTTTGCCATTTGACTAGGCAGTTGCAAGACATATTCAGCAATGGACGGAGTGTAACGGCGCAAGGTGCCCCATTTGGTTTCGAGTTCATCGAAATCAACCAATGCCGCATTGCGAAATCCAACAAACAGAGGGATCTGCGCGACTTCACCATCTGCTACGCTGCGTGCGATTTCTAGCATTTCTAGGACGGTATTGACGAACATTTCGGCACTGACAGGCCCACGAACGCGCATCAGATCGTAGCTATTGATCAAAAGCGCGGCAGGCAACGATGACAACGTGATCACCCCTCGTTTTCCTTTCGAATCCACGTAGTGACCAAAGGTTTCACTCGGCTCATTGCCGATCACTTCAAACACCCGCTCAAATGAGCGGTCTTCAATGAAATGACGATATAGGGTTTTATTGCCTGGCAGATGGGAAATTGCGGCGCTCAAATAGCCAGAAGCACGATAAAACAAATGCGGACGCGCACCGGCTTTAACCAGAAACAAGGGATAAAGCTCCGCGGCGACGGTCGCTAAACTTCGCGCTAGCGGATCACTGTTGTTAAAAGACGGCGTGACACCGCCATTTTGCCGACGCCATACAGAAAAGATGTGTTGCCCATTTTGCAACACATGGGGAAGCCGATGGAAAAATGACTGTTCGATGTCCCCCTGCGATACGGCGACAGCACGCATTTGACGACAAAGCTGCACATAAGAAGTGACTGTGTCTTCCTGCTTTGCAGAGAGTTTTCCTTGATGCTGTAGGGCATGCCTAGCTTCCGCTTCTGAAATATTCAGAATGTAGCTGACAACGCGATGCCCCATGGCTTTGACGAAATTCGGGATAGGTTCTTTAAACGGCATGACACCCCCAGCGTCAACAAACAATAGCCTTGAACTCCTCACCGACGCAGTAGGCGGGAGCCATTTATTCTTTTATCGGCAGCGCGTTCAAGAAATATAGCAGGTCAGCGATCACATAAATCGCGATTCTCATCCCTTCAACCGATTTCCTTATCTAGTTGAACGAGTTATCGGTTGCTATTTTTTTCAATGCCGCCCAGATTTTTTCACCTGAAGGATGAAGCCGAGATTGGTAGCGATAAGCATAATAAGAAACCCGTCGGTTCAACGCTTTGTTTTTCATCACCACCAAACGCCCCTGGGACAGCTCTGTTCTTATCGCAAAATCAGGCAGCCACGCCACACCCAATCCATTCAAGGCTTGAAGCTTGAGCATATCCACCATGGACGACAAAAAGACAGGTTTCAAACTCACTTCATGGCGAACAGTTTCTGTCTGACGCCCCATGTATGAGGTGGGTGTAAAAGCAAGCCAAGGAACATTGTCGTGTTCGAAATGATAAATTGGCTGCCCCTTATTATCCGCCGCGCAAACGGGCAATAGATCCGCTGTACCGACTTTGATGTGCTCATAGGGCGCTAACTTAAGATGTTCATTGTCGAAGGCTAACAGCACATCACATTCACCTTCTCGCAATGCATCGACTGCTTCGTCGACATTCATGGCATCCACACTCAGCATGGGACGAGATTCATCCGAAAATTGCGCTTGAATGGATTGCGTAAGATTCAGCGCCAACGAGTGAGCTGAGGCAATACGAACGACGCTGCCATCAGAGTAATTCAGGGCAGAGATATGGCTGATCCCTTCAACCATTTGATTGACCAATGTGCGAGCGGTCACACGAAATATGCGCCCACTGGCGGTTAGCGCGACGGGCGTTTGGCTTCGATCAACAAGCTCAGCACCAACAGATTGCTCTAACATTCGGATACGCCGACTAAACGCAGGCTGGGTGATATTTCGAAGACCAGCGGCACCCGAAAAATTGCGGGTTTCCGCCAAGGCGAGAAAGTCTTCCAACCATTTACTTTCAATGTTCATCCGAAACTTTCAACCTCATTTGAGGAAATACTCAGCAAGTTAGAAAGCACGAGTATATCGGTATCTGAAACTTAATTCCGGCACTTAACCCTACACTCATCACAGTTTTATCGCATTTTGATAACGGTTTGGCATCAGCGAAACATAAACGGCATTTATCACCGTCCGCGTTGGCTTCTATAGTGAAGATAAAGCGAAAATGAAACATTCTAATCGTCAAATATGACAAGGAGATCTATGAACATTCCATTCCCCTACCTGCTCATGTTGGGCGAAAGCAAAGACCCACTCGCCATTAAAACCGCACGAGGCATTCACTACTGGCGTCCCGAAAAATGCATGGGACAGTTGCGTTTGAACGACGATGTTCCGTCACTGAACTTACCTGACATCGACATTCAAACTGCGGCGAAGGATGGGGCAAAAACCTTAGTCTTGGGTATGGCTAATGCGGGTGGCGTACTCGCACCCCATTTTGTTCCGTATATTGTAGAAGCGCTAAATGCAGGCATGAATGTGGCTTCCGGATTACACCAGAGGTTGGCTGATACCCCTGCCATTGCCGAAGCGGCAGAAAAATCAGGTACCGCTTTGTTTGACCTTCGCCATTCGAACGAAACGCTCCCAGTAGGCACTGGCATCAAGCGTTCAGGTAAGCGCCTATTGACGGTGGGCACGGACTGTTCTGTCGGCAAAATGTTCACCACGCTCGCGCTAGAAAAAACCATGAAAGCACGCGGACTATCCGCCACCTTCTGCGCCACTGGCCAAACCGGTATTTTGATTGAAGGAAACGGAATTGCCGTTGATGCAGTCGTTTCAGATTTTATCGCAGGCGCGACGGAGGCGTTATCACCTGACTGTGAGCCAAACCAATGGCAGCTAGTCGAAGGTCAAGGTTCACTGCTTAATCCGGCATTTTCCGGTGTCACAATGGGGCTACTCCATGGCGCACAACCTGATGCACTTGTTCTGTGTCATGAGGCGAATCGCGACACTATTCGTCATTTGCCACACATGCCTATTCCAAACATTGCCGACATCATGGAGCTCGCCGTTCGATTAGCAAAGCTCACTAATCCGAATCCTCGTTTTGTGGGTTTGGCGATTAATACTTCAGCACTGAGCGAAGACGAAGCTAAGCGTTATTTAGACTCCCTCTCTAACCAATACGGATTACCCGCCACCGATCCCGTGCGTTTTGGTGTAGACAATATTGTCGATAATCTAATTCACGTATTTGAGGAGTAACGCGATGAAGATTTCAGCCAATATAGTCACTTACACCTTGAAGCGTCCATTTACGATTTCTCGAGGCAGCCGAACGACCGCCGAGGTCATACAAGTGAGCATCGAAAAGAACGGAAAAGTGGGGGTGGGAGAATGCTCACCAACAGGCCGCTACGGGGAGAGTTTTGACAGCGTGCTCGCTGAAATTGAGTCGGTCAACAACACGCTATTTGACCGCACCTCACTGAAGTCGTTTTTACCACCCGGTGCGGCGCGAAACGGGTTGGATTGCGCACTATGGGACCTAGAAACAGACAATTTCCCCGACAATTTCTCTTTGCCAAAAACCATCCAAACCGCCATGACAGTTTCAATTGGTTCGCCACAAGATATGGCTGACGAAGCCAAGGGTTATGTCGAACAAGGCGCAACACTGATTAAGGTAAAATTGGATGCTGATTTGGTGTATGAGCGCTTGGCCGCCGTTCGCGCCGTCGCACCAGATACCACATTGGTTGTTGATGCAAACGAGGCTTGGGGATCACTGGATATTGCCACCACTCTCAATCAAATCACATCGCTCAACATTGCCATGGTGGAGCAGCCGCTCCCCGCTGACAACGATGAAGGTTTGAGAAACATTGCGAGCCCAATTCCGCTTTGTGCAGACGAAAGCTGTCACACCGCCGACGATGTCATCGCTTTGGTCGACAAATACCAAATGGTGAACATCAAACTTGATAAAACCGGCGGGTTAACGGCAGCATTCGAATTGGAACAAGCGGCACGCACAGCGGGGCTGCAAATCATGGTCGGTTGTATGCTAGGAAGTTCGATTGCCATGCGAGCGGCACTGCCCGTTGCCGCCACCGCCATTATGGTTGATCTTGACGGTGCATTTCTGATCAGTGACGACATAGAAAACGGCCTGCATTATCAACGCGGCAATATCGTATTGCGTTAGTTCGTCCAGCAACTTCGTCAATGGGAGGATGAAATGTATTCAATACGTTTCACTCTTTTTTTACTTTCAAAAGAATAAAGGCGGTTAAATCGACAAAATTGCGACAAACTGTTAATGACCATCTTGACCCTTTAACAAGCTCGCCCTATTCTAGCTTACATGTGTACGCTGGAATTTTGCGGTATTTAAAATGGAATCGAATCAAGCACAAAAACCTCCCGTTATATGGCTCAATGTTATGGTCTTTACGGTCACTTTTTCCGTCGCGGTCATTGGCACGCCACTCTGGGCTTATTTCTACGGCTTCGATCTAGCACAAATCGCTATGTTTGTTGCCATGTTTACGTTCGCGGGTATGTCTATCACCGCGGGCTACCACCGTCTTTGGTCACATAAAACCTACCAAGCGCATCCTATCCTTAAGGGCATCTTTGCATTGGGCGGCGCACTTGCGCTTCAAAATAGCATTCTTCATTGGTCATCAGATCACCGCGTTCACCATCGCCATGTGGATGATAACGACACTGACCCTTATTCGGCAAAACGTGGATTCTGGTATTCACACATCGGCTGGATGCTTCGTGAATATCAAAAGCACCGCTATTCGGATTACAGCAACTGTCGTGACCTACAAAAAGACAAGGTCGTTATGTGGCAGCACAAGTATTATCTTCCTTTACTGCTGGCGACAAACTTCGGTATCCCAATCCTTTTTGGTGTACTTCATGGCGATATTTGGGGTGCAATCATCCTGATTGGTTTTGTGCGCGTTGTCGCCAGTCACCACACCACCTTCTTTATTAATTCTCTGGCGCACATCTGGGGTAAGCAACCTTACACCGCAAAAAATACCGCGCGTGACAATGGTGTTTTGGCATTTTTCACTTTCGGTGAGGGTTACCATAATTTCCACCATATCTTTGAAAACGATTATCGCAACGGTATTTATTGGTGGCAGTTCGACCCAACCAAATGGTTAATCAAAGCGAGTAGCTGGCTAAAATTTAACCACGAAGCTTCGTATTACACCACAAGATCGTATCGAGAAAGCGCGCGCCACTATGCTGCTTAAGAATATTCAAGCACGCTTAAGCGTGACGCCGAATGCTTCACAGCGCTTACAAGCGATTGAGCAAGAATATGATGCGTTGGTCGTTCGCATGAGCGAATACTATGAAGCTAAGAAACGCTTGATCGACATGAGAAAACAGAATCTTCTGAAAAAATATGAGAAAGCCATTTTGGTTCAGCAGCTGCAAATCCTCAAAGGGGATTTCATTGAACAGAAACGTAACTGGCAAATACTTACCGCGAGTTATGCGTAAGCTCACAAACACCATCACTCAGGGCAGCTTACGCTGCCCTTTTTTATGCAGCTTATTGTATTGTTTAGATAAGATACACAACAAAGAAGACCACAATGAACGCCCCGAGATTGCCCACTGTATGGCTTATTATCTTCGCCGTTGCCTCGAGTAGCTTGTCCGATCTTTTACTGAAGCAGTTTGGATTTGCATACGATGTATTCACTCAACCATTTAGCATCACCAAGGTCGCTATAGACTCCGCCGTGTTTATTGCGATATTCATTGTACTCAGCTTCACTTACTTCAAAGTCCAAAAACTAAGATCAACAAAACCATGATCACTGTTCGTAAGATGCGTGCTGGCGAAGAAATGATGTTGTGGCAGCTTTTTTACAAGACCATCAGGCAAATAAACATCCGTGATTACACGCCAGAGCAAGTCGCAGTTTGGGCACCCGATGAGTGCAATGAGGCTGCTTGGTGTGATCGCATGCAACGAATACAGCCTTTTGTCGCCATCATCAATGACAAGATAGCAGGCTATGCTGGCCTGCGGTCAGACGGCTACATTGACCATTTTTTTGTTGATGCAGACTTCCAAAGTAAGAGTGTGGGAAAAACGTTGATGAAAACCCTGTTCAGGGAGGGCAAGAAAAATTCAGAACTTTCCCGTTACTTTTCCCACGTCAGTATCACCGCCAAACCTTTTTATAAACGTATGGGCTTTCACGTCGTTAAAGTTCAACAGATTGAAAAGCAGGGCCAAGTCTTCACCAATTACGTGATGGAAAAAGCCGTCTAATAGCTGTCTTCGGCTTTTTCCCAATGCTGACGGTACGTTATAAAACACTTACTGCGAGCTATCCAATTCCCTACCCTCAGAAAATGTCGGTAAATCATCAGTAATATCATGCCACTGCGCGCCGTATTTAGTGAAAATATGTGCGTCAGGCTTAATGGGTATCTCGCTATCTAACGTGCCAAGCGTGAACTCAACCAAGCTGCCGTCACTGTTGGCAGGTTCAAATAGCAGGCTTGAACCGCAATGAGAACAAAATGTGCGTTTCGTTCCGTTATCCGCAACATAAGCTTTCAAAAGATCGCGACCCGCAACGAAACGGAAACTTTCCGCTTTTGCCTCGCCAAAAGTGGCGAACGCGGCACCGTGAAATTTACGGCACATGGAGCAATGGCAGTGACCCATATTCGGCTCGATATGATCGACTTCGTAGCGGATTTGGCCACAAAGACATTGGCCAGTATAAGGTGAGGTGACTGTAGGCATGTGTCATTCCTTTGCGGGTTATTTCTTCTAACTTGCACCAAAGATATCTAATCAGCAAGGGAATTACGTGTCTCAAACCTAAAGCTCGACAAGCTTATTGCAGAGGAATAAAATCCTGCTCCCGCAATGAGCGAGTCTCTATGATGAACAAGAAACCGACTCGCATGGACGCAATGAAAAACATTATCCAACAAGTGAAGATGGAACTGCCACTTTACGAACCCGAAACTTTTGTCTGCGGACCCGATAACAGCTGTATCGGCTGCCCTAAAAAGCTGTTGGAGTTGGTGGATTCCGAACTTTCTTATTGGGAGTCTGAAATGTCTCGCGGCGTGACGCCGCAATTTGATGAGATTCGACGCTTCGGAAAACTCTGCACCAATGTAAAACGTGGATTAGCCAGAAATAACATGCTTCCCGCATAACCCACGTTTAACGCTACGGCTCAATATTGGCTAGATGGCTTTCTTTCAGCCCTGCGTTTAGCAGGTGCTGAGAAGGCAAAGTATCCCCCCAGTAAACATACGCATTTTTTGCGCCCGCTTCGTAGGCCATATCGCGTAGGGCTTTCTTCTCAATATCCGTCAAGCCTCCTTCTATCTTTTCCATTGGATGTAAGATCACCTGAATTTTAGGAGAAAAAAAAGAACGAGGAGTCACCTGTGAAATTGCATGATGAATGATTGTTTCACCGGCAGTGTAATCTGCAATCAAGCTTCTCGGATGCGAAAACGGGTTACTTACTGTTATATCAATATCATATTTTAGCGCTTGCGCGGCGTTACCTATCGCCACGATACGTTTTTGCACGGGACCCGTTGGTTTCCAAGCAATTAGAGGCTGCTCGTCAAAGACCTTTCCTGTCTTTGCGTTTAAAACTCGAAGACGTTCCTCCCATATTTGAATGTAAAGTGTACTTCCGTAGGCATAGATTAAGCGTGTAAGCATGCGTGTTCCCAGACAACCGCCAGAGCTGCAACTGGAAACGATGTGTCTACTCCCAATTTGCACTCAGTTATAATTTTTAGTTTGGCTATTGTTCATTTTTTATGGGGAACAGCAAAATTTATGACGGATTTTTACGCATCATTGCACAGTAATTAAGGCATGAATAAGTATGTTGCAAAATATGACATTACAAATCTAACAAAGGTAGGGTTTTTCGCTTCTGGTAGGTAAAAGCCACACTGATACAAAGTCGCAGTGCTTCTTCGGGTATGTCTGCATTAAGATCAAACTTTAACGCGCGGTTCCCTTGATATTCAAACGCATCGGGCAGAACTTCACGGAAAGTATCAACCAACTTAGTTTTGCAGTTCACAAAGAGAAACAGAGACGTCGAAGACTGAGGCTTCCAATCAATCCTAACCGCTGTGCCGCCGTTTACCGTATAGCTAGGCTCCCTCCACTTGAGGCCTTCATCCACACTTTTATCAAGCGTTTTGGCAACCGCAAAGATCAGTGAACGAATACGCATCAATTGATCTTTGACGTGTGGTGGATAGCGTTCAAATTTTGCATATACTTCTGGTGACAATATCTGCACTCCTTAAGGATCGAGAAGCCCGACAACACATCGGGCATCTCAGGCTAGTTGCTCGGGGCATAAGGTCACTTCATCACGAATGATAAAAGAATCTCTTCCAGCTCATCCCATGGCAAAGGTTTTTTATCAATGACCTCAGCCCTTGATTCCACGCCCGTTAAACTGATCGGACTGACTGACACGATTTGGTTAACGACGTTAAACGCAAACATGCCATCGTCGGTGTTCATCACAGCTTTCACGCGCTCCGCATTAAGATTGGCAAAGAGACCATAAAGCGAGTCGAACGGGAACAATGTATTGGGTTCGAATACCCAACCACAGCTTACATACCCCTGGCCTTTGTTCTCTTTGCGACGAAATTTTTCACCTGGCGCCAATTCGAATGCAGGCATCTCATCGTCGTCATGAGAATGATGATGAGCAAACTGCGCCTCACGGTCAATGCGCAGTAACATAAGCCAATCGGGGTTCAATTGCCCTTGTTCTACATAACCTGATGCCTGCTTAGGGATCTCTGAGCTTGCGACATAATCATCAAACGCGGCGATGTCATCCACAGAAGATAAATCGGTTTTGTTCGCAACAACAACATCAGCCAAGGCCAATTGATCGCGAAAGTTCTGATTCTCAGTGTAACGTGCATCCGCGAAATTGCGGGGATCGACCAACGTAATGGTGGCATTGAGCTCAATATAATTGGCGTAGTGTTCCGACAACAGCTTGCCGATAATGTCTTTCGGGTGTCCCAGTCCCGTCGGCTCAATCAGAAGACGATCAGGGTTCTGTGCCAGAAGTGCATTGATACCAATCGCCATCGGAAGCCCTGCCACACAGCACATGCAACCACCCGGCACTTCTTTTACCAATGCGCCCTGTTCGCTGAGAAACGCACCATCAACCCCCACTTCACCAAACTCATTCACTAGCACGGCCCAGTTTTCATTTTCCGGCTTTTGTTTAAGCAAAGAGAGTATGGCGGTGGTTTTACCCACGCCAAGAAATCCTGTGATGATGTTTGTCGGAACTTTTTTCGTCAGTTTTACAGTCATTTTTAAATCCAATTTTGCACAGCGTGACGCTCATAGCAGGAAGTGTATCAAGACAGCTAACAGAGCAAAGCGCTTTTCTTGACTCATTGAGGATTAAATTCAAGTTTTCGCTTTCGCGTTTGTGATTACTGGTTGATATTTAAACAAACGCTAACTAATTGATTATTCCTATATCACTAAAAGGGAAAGATGATTGGTGCGTTTGAACCTAACTGATACTCTGAAGGTATAAGAAGCTGACTCTTTTTTCAGGAGGAAGAAATGCTAAATACGAACACTGCCAAAGCAGTGATTGATCATGCCCTATTTCTAGGCGCTGATTTTGCGGAATTGTTCATTGAGCGACACCATTCGGGTAGTGTAGAAGTGCTGTCCGGTAATGTTGATAAAGTTAACTCCGGCATTGATTTCGGGATCGGTATTCGACTGTTCTTTGGTCACAAAGTTCTTTACGGCTACACCAACAGTCAAGATGAAGAAAAACTCAAACAAGTTACCTCTTTACTATGCGCGAAAGACAAACGCGACCAAATCGTGAATGCTGGCGCATTAAACCTGACCGTCAATAGTGACCGTCACCCCGTGACAATGCCCTTCTCTGCTAACAACCACGTTGAAGAGAAAATTGCATTCCTCAAGCGTGTCGATGAAAAAGCGCGTGCAGAAAGCGATAAAATCTCCCAAGTAATCAGTCGTATCATGCAGCGCGAGCAGCAAATCGAAATCTTCAACTCGACGGGTTTACACATTCAAGATACTCGCCACTACACGCGTATTGCGTCTTCTGTTGTCGCAACACATGGTAACGAGCAATCTACCGGTTATGAAGCGCCTGGCATGCTCTCTGGCTGGGAGTTTAATGGCCAAGTTAATCCTGAAGCATTAGGCGAAATGGCAGCCAAGCAAGCGCTGATTAAACTCGGTGCGGTGGCGTGTCCTTCCGGTGAAATGCCCGTTGTTATCGGTAATGGTTTTGGCGGTGTGATTTTCCATGAGGCATGTGGTCACTTGCTCGAAACTACCTCAGTGGCGAAAAAAGCCTCCGTCTTCCACGACAAAATGGGCGAAATAATTGCCAATCCTGTCGTGAATGCCGTTGATGATGGCTTGATGAAAAACGAATGGGGTTCAATCAACATCGATGATGAAGGCATGGAAACCCAGCACACGCAATTGATCACAGACGGTAAGCTCACCAGCTTTATGGTCGATCATATGGGTAGCCTGAAAACCGGCTTCGCCCGCACAGGCTCTGGTCGTCGTGAATCTTACAAATACGCGCCAACTTCACGTATGCGTAATACCTACATTGAGGCAGGTAATGACGAGCTTGAAGATATGATTGGCGGCATTGAACGCGGTATTTACGCCAAGAAAATGGGCGGTGGTTCAGTGCAACCTGGCACGGGCGAGTTCAACTTCGCCGTTCAAGAAGCCTATCTGATTGAAAACGGCAAAGTCACCACGCCGCTTAAATCTGCCACTCTGATCAGCACCGGACCAAAAGTGCTGAAAGAGATCAGCATGGTCGGCAAAGACTTTGAGCTGGCAGCAGGCATGTGTGGTTCAGTCAGTGGTTCAGTGCCAACGACTGTAGGTCAACCTGCATTGAAAGTAGACAATATTTTAGTGGGAGGCGGTAGCTAATGAGTGAGACTAATACGTTAGAACAGGCCGTCGAGCACGTTTTAGAGCTGGCGAAAAAACAGGGCGCACAGGCGGATGTTATTGCATCCAGCAGCGAAAGCTTTAGCTTAAAATCCGATCAGGGTGAGTTGTCTGAGTACAAGGTAACAGCCAGTCAGGTGATTGGTGTTCGCGTCATCAAAGACGAACACATTGCCATTAGTTATTCAGAGTCCTTAGAGCCTGAAAATTTGTCGCAGATGGTGAATCAAGCACTCACCAATGCCTGCTTTACCAAGAAAGACCCGTACCAGAAAATTCGTTCTGAAGGGTTAATCTTGCGTACTGAGTACCCGGAAATATTCCAACAAGACAGTGCCACACCCGAGCAAAAAATTGAGCTGGCGTTGTCGTTAGAAAGCCGTATTCGTGAAAAACCATTGGCGAAATCTGCCCCTTATAACGGTTACAGCGAAAACAGCGCCACCGTATTGCTTGGCAATACACTCGGTACGCGCTGCTCGCATCAAGAACGCACATTCAGTTGCTATACCGCTGCCTTGATCGATCACAATGACAAACAAGCTATGCATGTAGCGGCATCTATCGCGCGTACTTTTGATGGATTATCGCCTGACAAAATCATCAACGATGCCTATGAAATGGCAGACGCCTTGCTGGAAGGTGAGCCCATCGCAACAGGTCAATACTCGGTCATTTTCGAGCAAGACTCCCTGAACGATGTACTCGGCGCATTTGGTAGCTGTTTCTCAGGCGAGTCCGCCAAACGAGGCACTAACCCATGGCGAGATAAAGTTGGCGAGCAAGTGATGAGTCCTTTGCTGACATTCAAAGATGTCGCATACATGCCAGGGGGCTTTTCCATCAAAGCGTTTGATGGCGAAGGTTTCGCAACTGCCGACACACCGCTGATTGAAAATGGGACATTGGTTGGCTTATTGCACAATTCAGCCACTTCCGCACATTTCGGCGTTGCACACACTGCTAACGCAGGCCGTTCCGCAAAAGGTACCCTGGGTGTGTCATCACGTCACGATGTCATTTCAGCAGGCACGAGCAGCGAAGCTGAAGTCACCGCGGGTGAATATCTCGAGCTGGTTGAACTGCAAGGTGTCCATTCAGGTGCAGATTCTATCAGCGGTGAGTTCTCCTTTGGAGCAAGCGGCTTCCTATGCCGAGATGGTAAGCGTCTGAAACCGGTTCGTGGCATCACCGTGGCCGGTAACTTCTACACCATGATCAAAGAAGTCGAAGCCGTAGGTAGCACCGTGATGCCAAACTATGACGGTTGTTTTTTTGCGCCACTGATTCGTTTTGCGCGATTGAACATCGCAGGTAAGTAACTTTTTTAGCCTGAAACTTGTCAAGAGCCCTAAGCAGGGCTCGTTTCTTTGTATGTTTTTTCAAGGATGTTCTATTTCAATTGCTATTCCTTAGTCGCTTTTTTAAATATGAATCGGTTATGCCATCATCAAAATTCATACTCGAAACCAAACGTTTAACGCTGCGCCGTCTAAACGATAAAGACGCACCGTTTATTCATCGCCTTTACAATACCGAAGGGTTTCTAAGTTTTGTGGGTGATAAGAACATTGGAAGCGTTATAGATGCAGCCGTGTATCTTCGTGCATCACTCATGCCTATGTATACGCATGCCCATATGGGGTTGTTTGCCGTCGAAGAAAAAAAAGCGGTCTACCGATCGGTATCTGTGGCTTGATCAAAAGAGATTCATTAGATGACATCGACTTGGGGTATGGATTCTTCCCTGAGTACGAAGGGAAAGGCTATGCGACAGAAGCGGCGCAATCAATGATTGAATTGGCAACAAACACCCTCAAGCTCTCAAAGATTGTCGCCATTACGCACCCTCACAATGTTCGCAGTTTGGCGCTGTTAGGACGATTAGGCTTTGTGCTTGAATCTGGTATAGAACCCGCGCCAGAGCTCGTCTTGCTCAAGCGCGATCTTTAGAAATAGTTACAGCAACATATCGTCTTCGATAGGAATAAAACGGTCAACGCTGTTTACCAGTGAATTGGCAGTTAGAGTCGGTACACCAAACACCACCGCCTCTTTACCATACCCTTCCCGTACTCTGTCCATCAAAACATCAAAGTCACCATCGCCAGACAACAACACCACCATGTCGACTTTGGGTGCAGCTTCCATCACATCAATAGCAATCCCAACATCCCAGTCACCTTTGCTGCTTCCATCACTACGCTGAATAAACGGCTTAAGTTTGACCTCAAAGCCAATGTGACGCAGAGCATCTTGAAACTTAATTTGCTGGTCATCGTCACGGTTAATGGCGTACGCCGTTGCTGAGACAACTTCCCCCATGTGAGCGAGGTTTTTCCACAACAAACGATAGTTAAACTGGCGACCATATGCTTGTCGGGTTGTGTAATACACATTTTGCACATCAACAAAAACAGCAATTTTTTTCAAAGGATTACCTTATCGACGAATAAACAGAAAGACAGATGAGAGCGAGCCAAAGCATAACACAATAGCCCTTTATGCTTTATCAGCGATGCGCAAAAACGCTTCTTTTAATGGATCACTTTTCAACACACGCCCATGGCCTAACCCTTCCGTTGCCACTAGCGACACATGCGAAAATTCCGTCGCCAATTCTGACACCGAAAACGGAGCGAACTTGTCCCCTCTGTCGTGAACGATAGTGATTGGAGATTGGCGTTGGGCGAGTTTTTCAAATGGATCGATACTCTCAATCGTCTTGTTATAGCGCTTACCCACATCTTCAACGACTGCGTGAAACAGCTTCATTGAATAACCCGAGGCTTCAACGGTACCAAATAAGTTTTCCCAATATTTCAGCACAGGAGCAACAAGAATGATGGGCTTGCCATGAAGGCAAACATGGTCACTTTCAAGCAAGGTCGCGCCGCCCATAGAGTGCGCGATAACACCTTCAATCTCATCTTGATGTGTCAATATGCCGTCTAGCGCGTTAAGAAACGCGGGGATACTACCCTCTTTTCCTTCACTTTTACCGTGGCCAGGATGGTCGTAAGCCAGCGCCGTATAACCCGCCTGAGCAATGTGTTCCATTAACGGAAAAAATTGGTTTGCTGACCCTGACCAACCATGAGTCAACAGCCAAACAGGGCCACTCCCCAACTGGTAAGTCATCATTTTCCCTTCCGACGTATCAACCGCTTTGATGACCATACTTGTCGGTGCCGCGTTATTCTCTTTTCCTTTCGCTGGCGTCAGGAAAATCCGTCGAGCCGTTTTCAACGCATGCTTTGGGGCAATGCGATGATGAAGCCGAGAAGCGATACTCAACGCACTGCGACGGAAACTAAATCGCTTATTTTTACCGAAGTAGATTTTGCTGCTCATTTCACATCCCTTTATTTTTAGTACGGTCGTGCTTTTATGTTGAAATAAAAAAACAGACCGACTTAAAGACTGCTTTACTCATTGATGAAAATTAAATTAATTCGTGAGTTTACGTGTGCGAGCGAACAATTCATCAATGCCCGTCCAAAATTTTTGTGCCCCGTTACTTTCCAGACCCAAGGTCCTAAACAAATGGCTACTCAGGTATAGCCCATACAACTCATACACTGTTTGCCAGCAATCCATATCGTCATGAAACTCACCCAGTTCTATGCCTCGTTCAAACTGAATGTGAAGGTAGTGAAGCCATTTCTTGATGGTCGCCTCCAGCACTTTCTGCATAGGATCATCGTCCGTGTGGCTTTCACGCCACGCATCAAGAAACATACAACTCCCCTGAAACGAACTGTTCCATGTCAGCCAGTTATCCAGCATGTGGCGAATTTTTGCTTCTATGGACACATGCGAGGCTTCTCTACAGGGTGCGATCACTCGCTCTGCGAATCGCTCTCCGGCATAAGCCACAACGGCTGCTTGTAGGTTACTGCGTGAATTAAAGTGCGCAAACAATCCACTTTTCGACATACCCACGCGTTTTGCTAGCTCGCCAATGGTTAGGCTTTCCAACCCTTCCTGACTCGCCATTTCAAATGCAATAGATAATATCTGCTCTCTGGTCTGACTCTTTTTGCTCATGAGTAACTTCTGTCCTGCGTTATTTCATTAATAGCACGAACGTTCGATTTATCAATCTTAGTTTTTCTGGTCAGAGTTGTGCCAGCTCACCTGTGGCCATTTTTTGGTCAAGATGCAATGCCTTAAGCCCATCAAATATACACTCAATGTTAACTTGGATAACTGTGCGGCTGATCCAATTATACTTGGAATCTCAAATAGATCTCGATGCAAAAATGATATGTTTCCCATGCGTGAGACTGCCTAAATATCAAGACAAATTGCAAATTACTCTGATGCTAGCATTCTCAATGTTGATCTCTTTAAAAAGCGACTACTCATAGGCAAAACACACAATGGTTAATTTTGTTTGGAAAACATCCGTGATATTTCTCATCCTGATTTCGCTGTCAGGCTGTAACGAAGATTTTTGGCTCAATTACCAATTGAGCAAAGAAATCGCCAAGCATAATCTTACCGGTGACCCCGCGGAGGGACGAACGCTTCCCCATATTTCAGAACCGTTACCACAACTCGGAAAAGCACTCTTTTTTAGCAAAGCGCTTGGTGGGGATAAAGATACGGCCTGCGTGTCATGCCACTATCCGACATTAGGAGGAGCTGATGGGCTCGCTCTTCCCATTGGTGTAGGTGCTGAAGAGCCAGACGTTCTTGGCCCAGGTAGACGTCACAGCAGCTCTTCAGATCACTATGACGGCGGTCCAACAGTGCCTCGCAACTCGCCTACTGTTTTCAATATGGGTCTTTGGGATCGTTCAATTTTTCACGACGGCCGAATCGAGAGCCTATTTCCTGCTCCAGGGCAAAATGGCGCCATAGGAGGGATTGCTACGCCAGACGTTTCTTTGGGCATGGCAGACCCAAATGCTGGTATCAACCTGACCGTTGCCCAAACACGTTTTCCTGTAACCTCAAAAGAAGAAATGCGCGGGTTTGAGTTTGAATCTGATGGAACCAATGCTGATGTGCGGAATCATCTCGCCAACCGCTTACAGGGCGCATCGGGATTCGAACACGAGTTAGACGAGAATCGATGGTTAAACGAATTTCGCGACGTGTTCAACCAACCAAATGCCGACGCCGAAAGCTTGATCACCTACGGCAATATCGCACTGGCGCTGGGCGAATATGAGCGCTCAATGGTGTTTACCAACACTCCTTGGAAGCAATATGTGCAGGGCGATATGGCCGCACTATCAAAAAATGCAAAAAAAGGTGCGCTGCTGTTTTTTAATGAGCCTCAACAAGGTGGTGCTGGATGTGTGAATTGCCACTCAGGGGACAATTTTACTGATGAGGATTTCCACGTTATCGCAATGCCTCAAATTGGCCGAGGTAAAGAAGACAGCACAAAGGATCAAGGCCGATGGTATGTGACTAGCGCAGAAAATGACCGCTATGCATTTCGGACACCATCACTCCTCAATGTGACAGAAACTTCGCCTTGGGGTCATGCTGGCGCTTATTCTTCACTTAAACAGGTTATTTTGCATCACGCCAATCCGCAGCAGGCTATTACTCAATTCGATTACAGCGAACTGGACCAAGATATTCAGGCCTCAATGTTACTGACAAATACACGCCCCGCGTTGAAGCAACTGCAAACGTTACGCAGTGAAGGCCAGTCCAAACTGCCGCGTATCTCATTAAGCGATAAAGAAGTCCTCCTGCTTATAGCGTTTGTCGAATCGCTCACCGACCCTTGTGTGGAAGACAGAGAATGCCTCTCACCATGGATCGCTACGAGTAACGGTCCAGATGGTCTAACACTTCATGCAATCAATAAAAATGGCGATCCGTTGTAAGAAAACAGCGTAGATTAAGAGTGCAACAAGACTCAAAAACAGCCTGCAGGGAGCATGATATGGACTTACAATCGAATTTTAGAATGATGGCGCGATACAATCAGCGCATCAATGCGAACCTTTTAGGTGTTTGCCGCCAACTCAGCGACGAGCAGTTGAATCAAGATGCCCACGCCTTTTTCCCGAGTGTGCTTGATCACTGGAATCACATTATGTTTGGCGACCTCATCATGCTTCAGCGCCTAGCAGCCAATCACGTTGCTGGCTTGGATGAGTCATCATTAGATAGCATGCCCATTTCTCGTGCCATCAACGATACTTTCGCGTCAAGCCTTGATGAATTTATGCCACTTAGAGCAAAACTGGACGTCATCATTCTGTCGATGGTTGAACACCTGACTGAAGATGTCACTTCTACACCGTTTACTTACACAAACACTGAAGGAAAGAGCCTCACTAAGTTAGTGGGCGAATACTGCCAACACCTCTTCAACCACCAAACTCATCATCGTGGACAACTCACATGTTTATTGAGCCAATTAGGATTGGATTATGGCTGCATGGATTTACCCATTGTTGTACCAGAAGGTGGCGCTGTTTGAACTAGAGATATCGATAACTGATATACTATAGAGCATTAAAAGCCTAGATCTCTTCCACATTCTTGCCCGGTTTTGCATAGCGAAGTCGGGCAAGACGGTTGGTGACGTGATAGCTGTCTAACCCTGATATCGCCACCGTTTCCAACGCTTCAATGTCAATATAACCATCCTCTGAAATCGCTTCTTCGTCGACAATGACTTGCACGATTTCACCAATGATCAACACCGTTCCATTGATGGCCAGCGTTTGGGTTTCACGGACTTCTAAGGCAAATTTCACGCGGCTTTCTGCAACATAAGGCGCAGCAATTCCATCTACCCACTCTGGCGTTAATCCCGATTCCTCGAATTCAGATACGTCAGCGGGATAACGTGCAGAAGTCTGATGCCCCTGCTTCCATACATCGACACATACTTGGTTAATGGTATACACACCCGAGGCTTGAATGTTTTCCAACGTGTCACGAGTGACTGTGTGGGGCCGACAGATCATGCCCACTAGCGGGGGATTGGCGCCGATGTGGAAAACAGAACTAATAATCGAAAGATTGTGATTGCCCTTGGCATCTGTAGTCCCGATCAAATTAGCGCTCTTAAAACCGGAAAGACTGTTTATAAATTTAGCGCGATAACGGTCATCCATCGCGCCGAGTTCTGTTGTGTTGAAATTCATGATTTTTTCATTTTATTGTCAGTGTATGAACCAATACAGCGTAACGTTCTTTTTCGATCATCGTGATGAATCGCAAGTTTTAGAATTACCAAACAAAAAAAACAAGTTAGGATAGCCGAAAAAGCACTGTAGCTATTTGTAGAGATCAGGAAAAATATGAGCGGAATAAAGGAATTTCTAAGCCGTACATTTAAAGACAGCGTGAACGTGGCGACCACTCTGTACAAGGTCATGATCCCGACCATTATTTTTGTAAAGATTTTCGAAGAAATGGGCGGCGTTGAGTGGTTTTCAGATTTCATCGCGCCGCTCATGCAGTTGGTTGGTCTTCCCAGTGAAATGGGGTTGGTTTGGGCCACCGCGATGTTCATTAACATCTATTCTTCTTTGGTCATATTGGTCAACCTTGACGTACCCATGACAGTGGCTCAAGCGTCAATTCTAAGCTGTATGATTTTGCTAGCACACTCCATGCCGATTGAAGTGAGCTTAGCGAAAAAGTCTGGCGTCTCAGTGTGGTGGGCCATTGTCAGCCGCGTCGGCGGTGCTTTGCTCTTTGCATGGATATTACTACTGATTTACAGCACAACAGATTCATTGCAAGATCCCGCACAAATCATCTGGCAAACTTCAGTCTCTGGCGACATCCCCCTCACCGACTGGGCGCTTAATCAAGTGCAAAATCTTGGCATAGTATTCGTTATTATTCTTGCCCTTATTCTGATGTTAAACCTGTTGAAAGTGCTCGGTATCGAACGCTTAATTGCCAAAGCACTCAGCCCGTTTTTACGATTACTTGGTATTAGCCAAGAAGCCACTAACCTGACGTTAATTGGCATTACGTTGGGTCTGTCTTATGGTGGTGGTTTATTAGTCAATGAAGCAAGAAAAGGCCATATTCCGCCTCGTGATGTTTTCACTGCCATTACCTTGTTGGGACTGCTTCATAGCTTGATAGAAGATACCATTCTCATGCTGGTGATCGGCGCGGATTTCAACACCATTTTCTGGGGAAGGCTCATTTTTGTCTTGGTGATCGTTGGAACAATTTCACGTCTGATTAGACTGGTTGATGGTAAACGCTACGAACGGTTGTTCTACCGCTCTGTTGCTATTTAGATTGCAGCAGTAAGTTCGGATATACGCGTTTAGCCTAAATACCAAGCGCGTATATTTTCCTTCAGGCTCTTTTCTCTGCCTTCAAATCTCCATCCCATCACGTCCAATCTCCACCCAACTCGGCACGCCATTTTTCATCAACCACCGATCGAGATCGTGACCAATATGCGTGATGATCAATTCCTTGGGCTTAAGCTTTTCTTGGATCAGGCGAGCAGTGTCTAAATTTCCATGATTGCCAGCTTCACTGTTAGGCGGGAAACTGCAATCAAGCACGATAGCGTCTATTGGCTGCCGCTCTAGAAGGAAATCTAAGGTTTGTGCAGAAAGACCATCCGTATCAGTCAGGTAGGCAAAACTCATGATCCCATACTCAAACAGAAAGCCCATTGTGGGACGCGAGTGCTTCATCGCGAGCGGGGTGATCTTGAGCCTGTTTATATTAAAAGATTCCCCATTATCCAACGTGGGTTTAAAACTCAAGCAACCTGGATGCTTGAGCAGATCTGCGCAGCCTTGCGGGTCATCAGGACACCAAACCGGAATAGGTGACGTATTGCCCCAACGAAGATGAAACAAACCCTGAACATGATCGACATGAAAGTGCGTCAACAGAAATCCATAATACGTGCCAGCCGCAAAACGTGAATGCAGGTCCATCAAGCCTGCATCAATCAGCAGTCTCTCTTGTGCACCGCCCCTTCCCCACTCAAGCATCGCTGAGCAAGGTTTTCTTTCAAACGCAGCTTGAGATCTCGCCCTTTCGCACGCAATACATTCACAACCATACAACGGTACGCCACCCGCTGCGCCCGTTCCCAATAACGTCAATCTGAGCATCTTTCTTTCCCTAGCAGACAAAATAGCGGGGCTAGCCCAGTTCAAACAATGATCTCTACCTCAACAACCTCAACATGCAAGATTCAACGTGACTCCCGAAAGGCGAGTTTGTAGGTTGTTTGGATATACCGCCAGTGCTTGGACAATATAGCTGTGATTTGAATAGAGAATGCACACAATGGATATAGTTCGCCGAGTTCAGCCCAACGCTCTAATGGCGAGTCATTTACCGCAGCATCGCGACAATATGTCACCCGTACATGCAAAGTGAGAGTTAGGTCAGTGTACTGATTCCTATTCATAACTGTAGGGGCTATTCGTCAAATTTTTTAACAATTACCATTGAATATTTCGGGGAAAAAGTAGTCAAATCACGAGGGGATAGAGGAGGAATATAAGGAAGAATAGTCAGTGAAGAGAAGGTTAATTGCAGCATACCCAAGAAAGAAAACGTTGAGCATGCTGCTAAACAGGCAAGAAAACAGCGTTAATAGCTCACTCTAATTTCAACTTCATAAGGCGTATTTAGCAAAACAGATTCGCCACTGCTCGAAACGGTTTCGCACGCCAATACCTCACCAGAAAAAATCGTTTTTTCATTTTCAATCATGTCTTTCCAGATATGATCCAGATTCAGGATGCGAGCATCACTAAATCCATCAAACTCAAGTCGAATACAACCTTGCCAGTCGTTACCGCTACCTGATTTTTCGTACTCAGCGCCTACCCCCGTTACCGACCGTTTAGACATCACAGCAACAGCAAATTCGGCAACTTCTTTTTCTTTCCATGTTTCCATCTTGGATGCCTCTCATATTTACCTGACACAATTTGATATATGACAGAATTATAGACACTAATTTGCATATCGCTTATTGGCTGCAGGTAAAAAAGGAATACATCATTTGCTTCGCCACCATGTCAGTAAATGCAACAGAGCAAAGAGGCCATGACCGTATATATAAGCTTCAATTGCCCCAACAGCGGTTTTATGAATAGAGAGAAAATCGGGAGCGATAGCACTGCCAAAAGTAAAAAACCCAAACCACAGCGTTCCGGTAAATACAGCCAACAGCAAGGCTAGCAACCCCAGCCCCTCTACTGTTGCGGCCAATCCGCCAGCCCGAGGCTCAGGCAAGTGCCATTTAAACAACAAGCCAATATCTTCCTTGAGGGACTTGAAATCCCCGCTCACCCAAGGATATAAATCAGCCATCGAACGGCGATTCAGAACAATAATGAAAAATAACGTTGCCACCACCAACAGCCCTAACCCGCCATACATATGCGATTTGTCTATCCAAGTGAGCTGCACTTCTGTGGTATCCTCATGAACGTGCATGCCAAAGGACGTACCTAACTGAAACAATACCCAGGTCATGGTTAGCATATGCAGCCATTTCTCTGATTTGGGTAACTGAGAAAACAAAAAGGAGAGTCCTTTTAGGGTTTTGCCGCCAACATGATGAGTCATCAATTTATCCACGCCATAAAAAGCCTGAACGAAGTATATAAACGAAAGCTAATAGATGAAGTCATGCTTACGAGACAGGCCGACAGTTAAGACAGGAATTAAAAATCGGCAGACTGGCTGCCGATTTTGTATTTACTACCTACTTGCTTGATTACATACCGCTTAGATTATCAAACGTTGTCATGAAGCCTGTAGTGGTCAACTCATTCCGGACAGTAAATTAGGCTGATTTTCAGCTTTCGCAGGTGGAAGACCACCGTTATAACTATGCGGTCTCTTCCAGTTGTAATAGCTCATCAGGTAATGGCTGATATCTTTGGATGCCTCAGCAAAAGATGCATAGCCTGTTGCTGGTATCCATTCAGATTTTAGACTTCTAAATAGCCTTTCCATTGGAGCGTTGTCCCAGCAGTTGCCACGGCGACTCATGCTTTGTGTCATCCGATACCGCCACAGGTGTTGTCGAAACTGGCGACTGCTGTATTGGGAGCCTTGATCCGAATGGAACATCACGCCACTTGGTTTTCCTCGTTGCTCATACGCCATCGACAACGCTTTTGTCACCAATGCCGCATCAGGACTGTCAGACATGGCCCAACCGACAACCCGTCTGCGATACAGATCAATGACAACGGCAAGATAGCACCAACGATGACCCGCCCATATATAGGTAATATCGCCGCACCATACTTGATTTGGGGCGTCGACAGTGAACTGACGATCAAGCTGATTGGGAATATCAGGCCGTTCAACCGTAGCTTGCTTATAGTTATGTGAACCGGGTTGCTTGCTGATGAGTTGTGCCTCTTTCATCAATCGGCGAACCTTGAATCGTCCAATCTTATGTCCGATTTCACACATCATGCCGACCAGAGTGCGACTACCCGCAGAGCTTCTGCTCAGCGTAAACAGTCGGTTGATCTCGCTACGAAGATGCAAACGTTCAGCATCAATATCATGGCGTCGTTGGCAGTGCTCATAGTAAGTCGACGTGGCGATATCGAACACAGTACAGACCAATTCTACCGGTTCTTGCTCTCTCAATTGGTCTATCAGCGCGTACGTTCGAGTTCGTCCGACATCAAGAGAGCAGTAGCCTTTTTTAGAATAGATTTTTCTCGTTCAAGTCGATGGATCCTTGCCTCTAACTCTTGGATTTTCTGCTGCTCTGGCGTTAAGGCTTTGGAAACTGGCGTACTACCGCCGCGCTCTTGTTCAAGTTGTGTGACCCAGCGTCTGAGTCCCGTTTCACCGACGTTTAATGAGCGGCTAGCCTCAGCAATTGAATACCCTTGGTCAAGTACCAAACAGGCTGCTTCTAGTTTAAATTCAGCGGAGAATGAACGACGTTGTCTTGTCATGGAACACCTCTTTCTTTAGTGGTGACTTTACCACCTTAAATGGTGTCCGGGATCATTAAACCACTACACCCAAGCGATAAGCTAATTATCACTGCCCTGCATTCATGGCTTTCAATTTATCACCCACTGGGCCTGAAAAATTGTAACCATCGTGCTGGTCCCAGTTGATTGACCATGTCATCACACCACCAAAATTCGGGTAGTTAAATGCTGGAACCACAGTGCCACAACTTGTGCTCTTGGTGACACAATCGAGCGCATCAAGAATGTTACGTGTCGGTGCTTGACCTGAGTTGGCAGAGCTTGGCCCAGACGGCAAACCAATCGCAACTTGATCGTCTCTAAGCGGTGCAAACATAGTGCCATTTGCGAGCTCAAACCCTTCGATCAGCATTTTTGATTGGGCAACCATCATGTCTACCGAGCCTTCTGGCGCTGCACCCGCAAGGTAAGGGTTTGGCATGCCACCATTGTTATAAAGCTGGACATGCAGTAAATCGAGCGTGTCACGCAACTCATCAATTAGTGGAATATACGCGCCCCAGATCCCTGTGTATGCAACCATACCACCTTGAACATAAGGATGTTCTGGTGCCATGGTAAGATACATATCACCGCCCATGTTCACTTCAATCTGCTTCAAGGCACGAGGTAAGCGCGCCTGAATTTGCGAACCGTGAAGCAAATTAGACCCGCTTTCAAGGTCGATATCTAAGCCGTCGAAACCCCATTCTTTGATGATTTCTGTCAGGCTAGAAACAAACGCAGCTTCATCAGTATCATTGTTCAGTGTGATCGTGCCTTCAGCACCCCCCAAAGACAGAACAAACACTTTGCCCTTAGCTTGCAATGCGGCCATTTCTTGCTTGAACACCTGTGGGTCAAGCGGCGCACAACTGCTGCGAATATCACCGTTATAAAGGTTGAAGTGAACCGTACCATCACTGTTGCGATCGTTTTCTGCAAAGGCAATATCAATGATATCCCACGCTTCAGGCATTTCACTAAGCTTCAATGGGCAACCTGCGCCGTTCACAAAGTTGTGCCAGTAACCAATCAATTTGTGTTTGACCGCTGACTGTTCGAACACTTTCACAGTAACACCCGAAGTTGCCGCCGTTAAACCGTTACTGTCAGTTGCTAGTGCAGAGACCGTAAAGCTTCCAGCTGCGCCCGGAGTCCAATTAGCGCTGTATGGCGCATTCGAATCAGAAGCAACAATCAAACCATCAACGATGAAATCAACCTTTGATACGCTGCCGTTCAATGCACTGGCTTCTGCCGTCAGTGCGACGGTTTTGCCCAGACCGACGGTCGTGCCAGCAGACGGTGACGTGAGACTCGCCACCAGCGGTTGGTCACTCACATTAACCAGCACACCTGCATTTCCGGTGTTGCCTTCGTTATCGGTCGCAACCGCACTTAGGCTGATTTCACCCATGCCTTGCGCCAACCAATTAACACGGTAAGGCGCAGTGGCATCGACACCAAGACTTTGTCCCGCTGCAAAAAACTCTACGCCATCTACGCTGCCATCTGCATCCGTTGCATCAACAGCAATGACTATCGGCTCCCCAGCTAGCAACGTAGCGTTGTCCGAAGGCGTGGTAAATGTGACAGTGGGGCCAATGGCACAGATACCCAGCTCTGTCCAAGCATCGGTCCAATACTCACCGTTTTTCGGTTCGTATGCCCAGACCGCACTCGATGAGCACCAACCGCCCACATCACATTGATATTTGTAGTTACCGTTTTGTACGATGTCACCAGCCCCGTAACGTGTACCAGCTTTATAAGTCGGCACGCCAGCACAACCACCACCAACACTTTCACCCGCCACACTGACGCTAACTTCACCCGTCCAAGCAGAAAGATCATCTTGATCCGTCGCTTTAGCATTAAAGGTATGGCTGCCTTCTGTTGCAGGCCAGCTAACTTCAAATGGTTCCGTGTTATCAGTACCGACCAACTGGTTATCGACATAGAAATCAACACGTGCAATTGGTCCGTCAGCATCAGAGGCAAGTACTTGCAGCGGCACATTATCACCCACTTTGATTTGTGATGTGCTGGTTGGATTCGTTAACTGTGCACTTGGCGGGAATCCGAAATCTGGCGGAACAACAGTGACTGAAACACTCTGCTCACTGGACGCACCTTCGTTATCCGTCACCACTGCGCTAATGGTGTATTGTCCTTCTGTCGCCGTCCAGCTCAAGGTATATGGCGTAGCATTAACGACACCAAGGCTTGAGCCATTGGCGAAAAATTCGACATCGCTAACCGAGCCATCACTGTCCGATGCGGAGGCAGAAAGAGAAAGCGTATCGCCGTCAGTAAACTGGGTATTGTTAAGAGGTGACGTAACGGAGACAACAGGGGGCACATTTCCGCCTGATACGCATTGTCCGAGTGGCTCCCATTCTTGCCATGGACCGGAATTCTCCGCAGGGTTCTTCCCAGATGTCCACCATTTGGCTTTAAACGCTTCACCTTGAAAAGCGACTTGGTTACCGCCGTTATAAACCGCGGAGGTTTCCCACGTAGGCAAAGCAGTACAATCTACCGCCCATGCAGGAAGCGCGGTAGCAATACTCAAGGCAATTGCAGAGTAAATTATTGGTTTGTGCATGATGAATTTCCTTATCCGATAACAATCCCAATCAAAATAAGTATTCAGTCATTCTTGCTGGTTAAAATCGTCAATCGCTGAGTCAGAGATTTTGCTAGTAGAATAACTACTTACTGCAATCTCTCCCTTGATGTTGACGATTTTCTCCGCGCAAGTTTATGACCGTTTACTGAATCCGATTGGTGTGAAATACAGAGGACTCTCACTTTATTCTTGTCATGAAATATCCCATAACCATCATGGTTAATTAGCCCACTACACTCCAAGCGCCATGCGTATTTTTTGTTCACAATTGCTACACTGCATCAAAACCAGCAAGCAACGTTTCGGTTTCCCTCAAGCAAAAATCAGACATCATCACTGTTTTATTGCCGCAAAGTCTCATTGAATACACTGATGGCAATGCGCTTTTTGCGTTATCAACTTAATAGGGAAAGATTTCATCACCTTGAGACGACTGCAAAAGGACGCAGAATAATGAAGATAATAAGGGTATTTTTGCAGGGCATTGCGATTTGTTTAGTTTGGATGACGATGCTCACCCATTCATTAGCGGCGACTGAACCACCAGCAGTGTGGCGCTTTGGTCTCGAAGAAATTGAAGGCTCGGTGCAGGATATCTATGCGCAAGCGTTCAAGAAAAAAGTCGAAGACAAATCTCAAGGCGAGGTTGTTGTTGATATATATTCCTACGGTATGCTCGGCGAATCAGAAGACCTTACAGCACTCACTGCCATTGGTACCTTGCAACTGACCCATGCTTCGATGGGTATCATCGGAGCCCAAGTGCCAGAAATGCAAGTGTTCACGATTCCTTACCTTTTCTCTGCCGACGACGAACTCAATCAACGAGTGCTTTCCTCTAACCCCACGCTTTATGAGATTTTGGGCAATGCATTGATTGACCAAGACCTGCGATTAATGACGATCTATCTCGAAGGTGACATGGTGTGGTCCACCAATAAACTCATTCGAAAGCCACGGGATTTTAACCAATTTAAAATGCGAGTGATGAACTCGTCATTGGTGATAGAAACCTTCAAACTGTTTGGCGCACAAGCGTTACCTCTTCCTTATTCGCAAGTGTACGGCTCACTACAAGCCCGCATTATCGATGGACAAAGCAATCCAATATTTTCAATTGAAGAAATGAAGTTCTACGAAGTCACCGAATACCTTATTTGGTCCGGACAACAAAAATTCACCACCTCCGTACTCTCCAATCAAGCGTGGTACTTAACCCTGTCCTCCGCGCATAAACGCATTCTCAGCGAAACAATAGAAGAGCTCTCGCCCTATATATTCGAGCAACAAACCAAGCTGAACAAAGCACAGCTGAAGACCATCAAAGAATCCAAGCCCAGCATGACCATGGTCACGCTCACTAAACGCGAAAAAGCCGCATTCAAGAAAGCCTCTGATCCCATTAGGAAACAGTATATTGAGAACGCAGGCGAAGCGGGAAAACGTTTATTGCAAGCATTAGAAGCAGAGTTCAACAACGTTAAGTAAATCCAAATTTTTTATTTAGCAACTCTTGGGACAATTAGGGGTTTTTATGTCTATTCAGCACTATATGAATAGAATACCATCAATAATCGCTAGAACATTTTAGGATACGTGCCGTTGAAACTCGCGATAAACGTCTTTCTCACCATTCTGATCATGCTTAGCCCAAGCACCGCTTTGGCATTTAACAAGAAAGGCACACAGTTCGTCGATACCATTAAACTTCATGGCTATATTGATGGGTATGGCAATGTAAGAGTGAAGAACGCCAAAATCACAGAACTGCCCGATCCTTTGGATGTGAAAGGTTTTCTCGATATCCAAGGCAGCGATATTATCCGTTTGCCCAAGGAACTGAAGGTTGCGGGTTACTTGAACGCATCACATTCCAAACTCACACGCGTGCCAAAAGTCGATGTGGGTGGATACATGAATTTGACTGGCACAAAGGTCACGTCGCTGCCCAGAGGTTTGAACGTCAAAGGCGATTTGAGCTTGGTTGATACGCCTATTAAAGCGTTACCACGAAAGCTCAATGTTGAAGGAAATCTTTATCTCGCCAATACAGGCATCACCGCACTACCACCCGATTTACGCGTGGGTGGAAATCTGTATTTAAGAGGAACAAAAATTAAAACCGTCCCCGAAACCGTGCGAGTCGGCGGAAAAGTCTATCGCTAAGTGAATAAATGGATAGATCGTCAGGTGAGAGCAAAGCAGATAACCCAAGGCTAACATCACGCCGCTTTCCGCGATTCACGAAATTGTGCCAACTGGACGGAATGAAGCTTTCGGCGCAACGAGATACCATAACGATACACTTTACGCCCTTGACGAGTGATCGCCCCTTTGTGTTTGATGACAACGAAAAAGGTCGGCATAGAGTTTACCCGTAACTCACAGGGACCTCTTCTAGTTTCCATTCAGAGACAAACCCGATGCCTTTTTCAGAAATATCGGTTATCACTATACTCACGCGCGGCAAGAACTTATGCGCCCATAGCAGCTGCCCTTTCACACGTGGGTTACACCTAAATCGTCGCCAGCGGCGTACTTCCTTCATCCGCAAATCCATCAGTTGCATATTAACTAGTGGCATATTATCAGTGGGAGGCTTTACATTTCCGCCCCAAATTCGAGACAAGACCGGAATTCATCGAATTGATAACTCATAGAGTTCCAATGGCAAGCCATCTGGATCGCTAAAAAACGTGAAACGCGCTTGCGTATATGGGTCAATGCGGATCGGTTCGCATTCAATATTATTTTGCTGAAGGTGTTGAACAGTAAAGTCTATGTCTTCGCACTGAAACGCCAAATGGCGAAGACCTTGCGCTTCTGGGTATGACGGTCTCTCTGGGCTTTGTGGAAACGAAAACAGTTCTAACTGCCGACCATCGGGCAATGCGACATCCACCTTCCAAGAATCTCTTTCGGCGCGATAGTTTTCTGCTTCCAACCTAAACCCGAGCACATCAACGTAGAAATACTTTGAACGCGTAATGTCACTAACAATCAGCGCCACATGGTGCATCCCAGAAATCATACTCATCACTCTTCTCTCTTTTTTGGGTTTTGCTTTTATAGACAATTTACAGAACTTGCCAATTTTTGGTGGAATTTACCACGCAAAAATCAGCATCCAATCCTCGCGGGTATAACTCATTGATTTATTGATGCTATAAATCTGGCATCCAAATTGCTGTGCTATTCCGTATATCATATTTCAAGTGACACAATGCTCGACTTGAATCACAGGGAATTTCAGGATGTCAGTACCAAATCGAAAACACCAGTATGTGTTAGGCCTAACCATTTTTACCTTTGGACTTGTTGCCGGTATCGCGGTTATTTCACGAATTTTCTAGCCATAAGTCATCGACAGTCTGTCTACACGAAACCATTGTGGTCGCCAACAGAGTCTCGAACCTCCACTCTGTTACCGTCACTATGTACATTATTATCTTCCAGCGCTAAGGTGATGAAATAACGTTGCTTAGTGCCAAGGAAGCCTAAATGTCTACGATTGATTTCAGCAAGAAAATCAGCTTCGCTCGCCCTCACCCCTATGGGAGCAACCTACAAAGGGCGTTTGAAAGCGATCGTGGACGCATTATTAACTCTGCACCCATTCGACGATTACAGCAAAAAACACAAGTATTCCCACTCGAGCGCAATTCCGCGGTACGAAGCCGTCTGACGCATTCCATGGAAGTCCAGCAGGTTGGCCGCTTTATCGTGCATACCATCTACGACCAACTGGATGAAAGCCAAAAACAGCAATATGGTTTATCAGACCTTGAACGAGCCATTGAATCCTTGGTGGAAATTGCCTGCTTGATGCATGACATGGGAAACCCACCGTTTGGGCACTGCGGCGAAGATGCCATCAACCGCTGGTTTACTCAAAACTTGACCGAGCTTAAACCCATGTCGGGCTTAATGACGAAGCTGCCCATCGCATTGATTGAACCCATTATCCATGAGCTTTGCCATTTCGACGGCAATGCGCAAGCGATTAGGTTGGTTCACTCCCTTCACCGTTTTAACCTAACTTACAGCCAAGCCGCCGCCGTGTTGAAATACACGCGCCCCGCGACGGAAACAAAACAAGACGTGCCAGCGTGCAAAAGCTATCTCACCAAGAAGGTCGGTTACTACGCGACGGAATCGCGCTACGTAGAAGACATGATGCGCGAACTCGACATGGAAAAATACTGTCGTCATCCGCTTAGCTATATCATGGAAGCCGCCGATGACATTTCTTACTGCATGGCTGACTTAGAAGATGCAGTAGAAAAACGCATTCTGTCGCTCGAAGCGTTAACCGGACACCTTAAAAGCACCTATCAAACGCTCGAACCACAGAATCGCCCGATCAAAAACAACCAAACCTTCGACGAGCTTTTAGATTGGGTATACAACGACGCTCAAGTGGACGAAATCAGCAAAACTCATAAGTTCTTCATCAAACTGCGCGTTGTGATGGTTCACCCTTTAGTGAATCATGCCGCAAAGCAATTTACCGACCACATTGGCACTGTTTTCACAGGCGAATTTAACCGTGCTTTGATTGAAGACAACAGCCAATTTCATGCCATCACGCAAACCTTCAAGCAGGTCGCGATCAATCACGTATTTAATGACCCTGAAGTGGAAACACTAGAGCTACAGGGTTATAAAATTATTGGCGGCTTGCTCGATCAATATCGTCCGTTGCTAGACTTGCCATTAGACGATTTTAAGAAAATTGTCGACGGTGATGGACGCTATTTTCCGGTAGAACGCAGGTTGTTTAATAAGCTTTCTGGTAAACATGTTGCAGCATACAGTTTGGCATTGAAAGAAGAGATGACGGCTGAGAGCACAGCGCTGTGGGAATTCTATCTACGCTGTCGACTACTGCAAGATTACATCAGTGGAATGACCGATCAGTTTGCGTTCGACGAATACAAGTCTTTGATGGTAAGCGGATAAAAGCGATTGATAATTAGCTGCTCCTGTTCAAATCACCATTACGATTTGGTGGTTTGATCCTCAAAGCAGATGGGAGGGATACCCATATCCACGGAGGAACACCTCCACACACTTGTTGATATAAGTGCGACGCGTTGTTTCATCTTCACCTGCGTCAAAACCAAAAAAGCCCCAGTAAACGGAACGGTCATGCAGCATCAGCAAAAGCTGCATCGACGCGGCTTCTGTGTCTTCGCAACAAGGCAGGTCACCGTTTTGCACCAACGTGGCTAAATAATCACTGAGCAACGCAATATTACGTTTCGGCCCCTGCTCAAGGAAAATTTTGGCAATCTCAGGGTGTGTATCAGACTGACGGATAGTGTTCTGGAATGTATGCCTCGCCTCTTCACCCAATAGCATGCTCTGAAAAAGCCAACCATATTCGCATAACACTTCATGGGCAGGACGTTTATCGCTTTTCAGATCCCAATTCAGCCCAGACGTCATGCACTTGTCGATAATACAGGTTTCAAACAGGTGATCTTTACTGGAAAAGTGCGCGTAGACCGTTTGCTTACTGACTTTCGCATGCTCTGCAATCGCATCCATTGAAATGCCATAGCCCTGCTTTGAAAAGAGCTCGATTGCCGCTTTTAAGATTTGCTTTCTCTTTTGCTCTTTTCGCTGATTAAGATGCGTTGTCATTAATGTTCCTTAAATGAAACGACAGGAGATAAATAAAGCAATCAAACTAGACAGTCCAGTTTGATTGATTTATTTTTAACCAACATGGACTAGACAGTCTAGTCTAAATACTAAACGGATTATGAGTATTTTGCCATGCCTAGATATGCGTCGACGATTGTTCTTGTTGCATCCCTGTCGCTACTGACGGCGTGCAATAAAGAAACACAAGCTCAGGAAGAAACGCCGCCAGAGAGCGTTCCATCAGTGACGACGCTTTCAGTGGCAATGACTCCCGGATACACCATTAACCGAGAATTCGTGGGAACCGTTCAAGCTGGGCAAAGCGCCAATCTCGGTTTTGAACTCGGCGGAAAAGTGAATGCGCTCATGGTCGATGTGGGTGACACGGTCCAAGCAGGCGATCCACTTATCGTGCTCGATACCCTGTTACTTGATACAGAATCTCAGCAACTTTCTGCGCAGCTTGAACAACTGGACGCACAACTCGACCTGATCAAAAACAATCTGCAACGCCAACGTCAACTTAAGAAAAAAGGCTTCAGCGCGGATTCAGAAATCGATTCCCTTACCAGCCAACGTGACGCCCTCTTGGCCAATATTCGTCAGCTTGATGCGTCACTTGCATCCAGTGCGTTACGCAAAGACAAGTCGACTATCTACGCGCCCTACAGCGGAAAAATTAGCCATCGATTCGTGTCCAATGGTGATGTAGTCAGCATGGGTGCACCCACATTAACCTTGTTGGCGGATTCACAAAAAGAAGCACAAATCGGCATCCCCGTTAAAGCGTTGGCCGATATCAATCAGATGACAGATCCAACTATTCGCGTGGGTAGCCAGCAATATCCTGCCAAGTTACTTAACCCTGGCGCAGACATTGATATGCGATCGCGTACCATCACATTGCGCTTTCTGTTGCCTGAAGAAACGTCAGCCATAAACGGCGAACTGGCTTACCTACAATACAATTACCTTTCTCCTGATGAAGGGTTTTGGATGCCGCTCGCAGGCGTTACAGATGGACTTCGCGGCATGTGGAATGTGTACGCTGCGGTTCCGAACGAGAGTGGCAGTCATGAGATAGCACGCCGCTCTGTGCAGGTGCTTCATGCTGACGACAAAAATGCGTACGTTTCGGGGGCAATTGACGACGGTGAACTCGTCGTAATCGAAGGATTACACCGCGTCATTGCTGGCCAACAAGTCCAAGTATTGACGGAGTAAGCATCATGGAAAAGCTGCTCAAAAATACACGACTATTGGTGTTGTTTACTGTGCTAGTTTTGGTCTCAGGGCTATCGGCACTGTCGACATTACCCCGAGCTGAAGATCCGGCCTTGGTCAACCGATGGGCGACGATCACCACTGTTTACCCCGGCGCGAGTGCAGAGCGGGTTGAAGCCCTCGTCACCGAAGAGATCGAACGTTCTCTTCGAGGTTTAGATGACATTAACCTCATCGAATCACAATCTAAACCCGGTATTTCAGTGATCACCGTTGAGCTAAATGATGAAATAATCAACGCAGAACCGGTTTGGTCGAAGATTCGCGATAAGTTAGGCGATGCAACGCCACAGCTTCCTCAAGGTGCCTTGGCACCTAATTTTGACAATGACCATTCCAACGCCTTTACCTACATCGTCGCGCTTCAATGGCAAGGTGGCAGTGAACCTGACGCCTTGATCATGGGTCGCTATGCCAGTGAACTCGCCAAGCGATGGCGAAACCTTTCTGATACGGACTTTGTCGATATCCATGGCCTGCCCGATGAGGAAATTCTAGTCACATTGGATGTCGCCGCGTCAAGCGCATTAGGTCAATCCGCCCTGTCGCTATCCAACGCAATTTCTGGTGCAGACGCAAAAAATGCTGCTGGTGAACTTCACAGTAAAGACGCACGTTTTCAGCTCGAAGTCGCAGGAGCACTCAATTCTATAGACCGAGTCAAACGCGTTCCCGTTGCCATAGATAGCAATGGTTTTCTGGTTAGGCTTGAAGATATTGCCACGATAGAAAGAGCCGCTGCATCTCCGCCTGCCCAAATAGCGATTATTGATGGGAAACCCGCGGTACTTGTATCAGCTCGCATGCAAAGTGATATTCGTGTAGACCGTTGGACGGCATCAGCAGAGACCATGCTAGATGCTTTTCGCACCGAACTACCCGCCAATATTTCGCTTGAACCTATTTTCAAGCAGGCACGTTATACCGAAACTCGCTTGTCTGATTTAGTCGAAAGCCTGCTCCTTGGTTTTGGGCTAGTGCTCATTGTTCTGTTTATTACTTTGGGTTTTCGTTCCGCATTGTTGGTTGCACTATCGCTTCCCATTGCTTCAGCATTTACGCTCGCGCTGATGAGTTTCACTGGCCTACCGATAAACCAAATGTCCGTCACGGGCTTGATCGTATCGCTAGGTATTATGGTGGATAATGCCATCGTAATGGTCGATACCATTCAGCACTACCGCCAGCAAGGCGTGAAACGACTAGAATCCGCCATGCGCGCGATTCACCACCTTTGGTTACCTCTTCTGGGATCGACCCTCACCACCATTTTGGCTTTCGCCCCGATCTTCCTAATGCCAGGGCCGGCTGGTGAATTTGTTGGTGCTATCGCCATCACCGTGAGTTTCTCTTTGATTGGCTCTTACCTGGTATCCCAACTGCTCGTGTCTGCCTTTGCTGCAAGATGGTTGCCTGCAGGCGAATCCAGCACGCGTTGGTATCACGCTGGCATTACACTCCCTTGGCTAAGCGCACTGTTTAGAACGTCTATACATAGCGCTATTCGTTTCCCACTGATCACTATTCCTTTAGTGTTCATCGTGCCCATGACAGGATTTTGGGCAGCAGGTCAACTCACCGAGCAATTCTTCCCACCTTCAGACCGAGACATGTTTGAAATTCAGGTTTACCTAGCACCGCAAGCCAGCATGACGGCCACTTTGGAAACCACGCAAGAAATCGACAGCATCATGACAAACAATGACGATGTGGAGAGTATTGGCTGGGTGGTAGGTAGCAACTACCCATCGTTCTACTACAACATGATGGGTAGACAACGTGGCGCACCAAATTTCGCTCAAGCCATGGTAAAAGCCAAAAATTTTAGTGCCGCAAACGAAATGATCCCTCAGCTGCAAAGTGAGCTCTCTCGTGCCCTGCCTCACGCCCAAATTTTGGTTAGAAAGCTTGAACAAGGCCCTCCGTTTAATGCACCACTTGAAGTTCGTGTATACGGGCCAAACCTCAACACATTGCGTGAAATTGGCGAAGAAATACGTCTACTGATGGCGCAAACACCTGATGTGATCAACACTCGCGAAACCTTGCAGCCCGGCGTGCCAAAAATCACCATCAATGTGAATGAAGAAGCAAGCCAACTGACAGGTATGTCCCTCAGCGAGGTTGCCACGCTGCTTAACGCCTCTATGTCCGGTATTGTGCAAGGCAGCGTGATTGAAGAAACAGAATCAATTCCTGTGAGAGTCAGAGTGGATGACGAATCACGCACCAGCCTTTCCCAATTAAGCCGGATCAGATTGCCGCTAGCTGGCAATGAAGGACCAATAGATCTTCCTCTTACCGCCATCGCCGATTTGAATGTAGAGCCAAGCCGAGGCGCCATTCCGCGTCGTGACGGTGAACGTGTTAATGTCATTGAAGGCTACCTTACTGCAGGCGTGCTGCCTCAAACCGCACTCAATGCGTTCAACCAAAAACTCGCCGAAGCCAACATTCAGTTGCCCCCGAGTTATCGAATTGAGTTTGGAGGAGAATCGGCTGAGCGAAATGAGTCTGTTAACCAACTAATGGCAAACCTGACCATAGTCATTACGTTGTTGATTGCGGTTGTGGTGGTGTCTTTTAACTCATTCAGGTTGGGCGGGATCATCTTCTTAGTCGGTGCACAAGCCGCCGGGCTGGGCTTACTGTCTGTCTGGATTTTTGGTTACCCGTTTGGTTTTACCGTGATCATTGGTTTACTGGGTTTGGTGGGGCTTGCTATCAATGCCGCCATCGTCATATTGGCTGAACTCAAAGCCAGCCCTGCTGCGGTAGCGGGAAACAGAGATGCTATTGTTGAAGCAGTCAGCAGTTGTGGACGCCACATTACTTCTACCACGATAACCACGATTGGTGGCTTCTTACCGTTAATTTTAGCTGGCGGTGGATTTTGGCCTCCCTTTGCAATTGCCATCGCAGGCGGTACTCTACTCACAACGCTACTTTCGTTTTATTTTGTCCCTGCGGCCTTTAAATTCGCGGTCTCCGTGTATCCACTAGACAAAGAAAATTCACTCGAAAGCCAAATGGTATAACCCCGAAATATTCAACACCCATAAAAAAACAGCCACCTAAAAAGGTGGCTGTTTTTCCTAATCGAATCCACGCTAGCTAAAAAGCATAAAGCACAGGGCTGATCATCAAGCCCATCAGCAGCAAAATTGGAAACAAAAGTTTGATAATAAATGGAACCCGCATGGTGGTTTTCCTTTTCATCGTGTAGCGATGAACACATCACACTTAATATGCAAACATGTTTACAGCACGCTCATCCTAAAATCGTCTCAGCGGAATAATTATAGGCACAAATTTTCACTTCCACATACAGAATTGCATACGTTTTTGGGCATTAATTTTGACACCTGATCTTTTCCTTTGAAACGAAAGGAGTTAGCTGACAATTTTAAAGAGACATTTATCACGATTTTTTGTCACTTTTGCCAATCCCACTCGATATTCTGATCTATTCAGGCCAATTCCAATTCGGTCCATCTAGCATTCCTTGGCCTTGCACTTCCGTTTGGCCCAACACTTTTTCCAGCGCGATGGAATGGCAATCGGGATGTTCATTCAGTGCATTGATAAGTCGATTTGCATGAGAGATCACCCAAATCTGGGAGTGCTGTGAAGCATGACCAATCAAACGCGCCAAAGCGGGCAATAGATCAGGATGCAAACTGGTTTCCGGCTCATTCAGTACCATCAACGCAGGCGGCCTTGGCGTAAGCAGTGCCGCTATCCACAACACAAATCGCAACGTTCCATCAGAAAGCTCTGCGCCCGTTAATGGTCGCAATAAACCCTTTTGGAAAAACTCCAACGAGAAACGGCCATCGTCTTTGGTGACAACACGCAGCTTACAACCGGGAAAGGCGTCTTCTATGGCGTGATCTAACGCTTCATTGTCACCAATTTCGATAATAGTTTGTAGCGCAGCTGCCAAGTCTCGACCATCGTGATGTAACACAGGCGTCCGTGTGCCGAGCTGTGGTTTTCGTGCAGGGGCATCGCTGTCAGTACGGAAATGATCATAAAAACGCCAGCTTCGAATCATTTCTCGAACATGGAAAACTTCCGCTGCCGACGCCGGGTCGGCATGAGAATCAAACAGACTGTCGTAATTAGGAATGTGTTGAGAAATCACTTCCCACTGCCTGCCTTGACGGATCTTAACGACGCCCCCTTTACGCTCAACCAACGAACTTGCCGGTCGATAATAGTCACCGTTAAAAATGCATTCGTGTTTAATTTCAGGGTCAAACGCAAATGCAGATTGCTGCGGTGCAGGAAGCCCCAACGAGATCGCATAACCAAAGGTGTCACTGGCAAATCCCAGCTTAAGCCTCATCAGATTGTTTCGCTTAGTGCCTTGAACCTCAACATCACCGCGCCTCATCGCGTCAGAGATCGTTTCTGGCCCCGCCCAATAGGTTGAGTGCAAACCACCTTCTTCCGCCAGTGAATTGATCACGCCACCAGAGGCCGTTTTGGCCAGTAAACGAAGCGCTTTATAAAGGTTCGATTTACCACTGCCGTTAGGTCCTGTAATCAGGTTCAACGCCCCAAGGGGAAGAGTAAGAGACATGATAGATCGATAGTTAGCAATCGAAAGAGATGTGAGCATCGAAGACACCTAGCTTAACTGTTTTTATATACAGTATCATTAAATCTCAGGATTGGAATACTTTAGTGAAGAAAGAAAAGGAAAGGTGAAAATTGCGCGTAATAGGTACTCGAATCGGTTTTAGGTCGTCCTCGATCCGGTTTTAAGGCGCATCAATACTGGGTTTGAGGGAATATTATTCGAAACCGTATTCGATACAACCTTCTGACAAGGAATGACAACATGAACCCTATTGCCTCTCTGCTACTGCTCTTTCTTTCTTTCAATGCGTTAGCAAATACCGTCGGATTCACTCAATTTCAACTTGAAGATGATCCCCATCGCCCGTTAAATGTCACGCTTTGGTATCCAACAATTGACACCTCTCCAGCCGCATTGGTCGCAGACAACATTGCATTTCAAGGCACCCCTGTTGTGAAGAATGCAATAGTGAATCAGGCCCAACATCCCGTCGTCTTGTTGTCACACGGATACCGTGGCAGTTGGCGGAATCTCAACTGGCTGGCAAACGATCTGGTCAAAAAGGGTTACATCGTCGCAGCCCCTGATCACCCCGGCACCACCACTTTTGATATTTCTCCCCATCAAGCTGAACAATGGTGGCAACGTCCTCGCGATTTAACACGAGTGTTGGACTTTTTGTTAGGCGATGAGCGCTGGAATCGTGTCATTGATGCCAACAACATATCGGCTGTTGGACACTCATTAGGGGGCTGGAGTGTTGCGCAGTTAGTGGGCGCGAAATTCGACCGAGACACCTTCCAAAAACAGTGTCTTTTATTTCCCAACCCACGGACTTGTGGGCTGGCAACGGAGCTTGGATTACAGTCTTCACAAATGGCCGAGCCAACATCCAGCGACTTTTCCGATGATAGGTTCAAACACGTTGTTATTCTTGACCTCGGCCTTGCCCGCAGTTTCTCGACAGCGAGTCTAAATACCATCAATACACCGGTACTTATTCTGGCAGCGGGTATTGATATCGGTGATTTGCCGCAAGCATTGGAGTCTGGCTACCTTGCCGAACACATTCCCTTACTCAACCGCCATTATAAAGTTTTTGAGCAAGCGACCCATTTCAGTTTTATGCAGTTGTGTAAACCCGGAGCAAACCAAATATTAGAAGAGGAACGGCCCGGTGATGGTGTGGTATGTAAGGACGGAGTTGGTACAGACAGAAATACGCTACACGACCAAATATTCACGGATATTACGCAGTTTTTTAACTCGGCAGTCACCCCCAGCCGTGAGCGATAACTAAGACGGCGATTCCGATAAGGCTCTAAAGGCACTTGGCGTTTGACCCGTCACGCGAAGAAACTCTCGATTAAAATTCGATTTAGTCTGAAATCCAGAGACAAGATAGATATCCGTAATGCTGTCTTCTGTTGTTGATAACAAAACCTTCGCATGTTCAATGCGATAAGCATTGATAACTTTAGAAATATTCTCACCACGAATTTGATTCACTGCGATAGAAACCTGTTTGGCTGGTATCCCAAGCTGCCGGGATAAACGACTTAACGTGATGTCGGGATCTCGAAATGATGCCTTTTCTATCATCAACACATCAAGCTTGTTCATGATATCGGTAGCATCTTGATCAGACATTTGAGTTTTGCTCTGTGTGGGTGATTCAGGCGTTTGTCTATCGGCGTCACTGACCAAAATCCGTGTTGATTCGCTCGTCGTCTCTGTGTGGTTTTGCAGCGTACTGAAACCAACAATCGCCACTGCGATAACCACCATAGGGATCAAAACAAGGTATGACAGTGAAATAATGAATGCCGCGTGGTCGCCGTTATAGACCACGAAATCAAACGACAACGCGCTATCAATAAAAGCAGAGAAAAGCAGCATTGCCCCTGCTGTTCGTTCCGCCATGATGACTCTTTCGACATTTGATAAGCGCACCTCTTCCGGCATTGTGAAAGAAGAACGTATCAATGCACCGCCGTAACCCACATATAAAGCAATTAACACGATATCAGTTGCTTGCGGCCAAATTTGATAATTAAACGAACAAGCCGCTATGACAAAAGGCCAACACCAATGCCAACGAGAAGGCGGCTTTGTATGATGCGCTCTCGCAAAACAATACCACGCAGCAACTGGCAGAATCGATGCCAAAATAGGCTGAATAAATCTCAGCATTTGGAGGTCAAACGTCCAACGTAGTCCAACTACCGACGTACAAATGGCACAAAGAAGCGCGAACAGGATCGATTTCATACCGGATTGCCCCAGCTTTAAATACAAAAGCATGGCGGCAATCACAAGCAGCAGTGACACAACGAAAGGAACAGGTATGGCAAGCATTTGAATTAGTTGTTGGTTTCCATCTGAGATACCTTGAGTTTATCGAACATAAATACGCATGTTGTCTTTTTCTTCGCACTACTCGCTAAATGAAACATATAGATCTCACTTTAGCGCAACCAAATGAAGTGAAAATGCTTCAAAGCCAGCGGCGAACTTTCTCTTTATAAGCAGGGTATTCATCAGGAAATTGGCTTGCCAGATAGTCTTCTTCCGGCTCAATCTGAAACTTGTTCATATAAAGCACGAACAGTACGCAACCTAGTAAGGTGTACGGGTTAGCAAAATAGAAAGCACTCGCCACGAGCAAAAGCAAGAAACCCACATACATTGGGTTACGTGTAATACGATAAACGCCCGATTGCACCAATGAAGTAGATTCCGTTTTCAGCGTTGGATTTACCGTGGTTTGATGCTGACGAAATGCAACAACACCGGATACAGCAAATACCCCACCTAACACGACCAGCAATACAAATAAGGGCTTAGAAACAGGCAGTAAAAAGCTAATGGCGGGAGTCGCCGAAGCGATGATTTTCATTAGTAACATCACAATAATGACTTGAAGCAAAGGTGGCAGTTTCAGTTTTAGGCTATCCATAATCCCTCCGTTAGCGAACAGAAACCATACAGCGCTTCACCGTGGAAATCCAATATGAATTAACGTGTTAAGCCTGAACGATACCGAGGAATCATACACAACGCTATCACCCATAATAGGTTGGTTCGCTGACAGCAATTCTGTATTGCGTTGCGGTGAATAAGCTACATGCTCCACACTTTTACCGAGCAGTGTAGGGATTGTCCGCGCCAAGGTAACAGGATCGACTAACGTTTTAACATCCGAATACATACACAACGGGAGACATGCATGGAAGCAGCAATTTTCGACGCGCTTGAGCGCATCGTCGGCAGTGAACACATCATTGTGGATAAGGAAACACTCCACCCGTATGAGTGTGATGGGTTGTCTGTATATTGTTCTCTACCCACCTGCGTGGTGCTTCCGGCTTCAACGGAAGAAGTCATGGCCATCATGGCGCTTTGTAGCCAATACCAGATCACCGTTGTGGCGCGCGGTGCCGGAACAGGCCTTTCCGCCGGTGCGCTTCCGATCGAAGGCGGCATTGTGCTCTCTCTTGCTAGGCTAAACAGCATCCTTAATATCGACATAAAAAGTGGCCTCGCGGTTGTCCAACCCGGTGTTCGTAACTTGGCGATATCAGAATTTGCTTCCGATTATGGTTTTTACTACGCGCCCGATCCTTCCTCACAAATCGCTTGCTCGATTGGCGGTAATGTCGCAGAAAATGCAGGTGGCGTGCACTGCCTCAAATATGGCCTTACCGTACACAACATTATCTCCTTGGTTGTTGTGACAGCACAGGGAGCGCGTTTGTCCGTTGGCGACAAAAGCGCAGACATTGCAGGGTTTGATTTTCTTGCTTTGATGACAGGTTCTGAAGGTATGTTAGGTGTGGTGACAGAAATCACCGTCCGACTCTTACCCATCCCCGAGCTGGCACGAGTGATCGTCGCAGGGTTCGACAACGTCGAGAATGCCGCCAACGCCGTCAACGACATCATTTCCCAAGGCATTATTCCTGCTGGTTTAGAAATGATGGACAGCTATGCCATTCAAGCCGCAGAAGATTTTGCTCATGCCGGTTATCCGAAAGATGCACACGCTCTTTTACTGTGTGAGCTTGATGGTAATGCTGACGATGTGAACCACCAGTTGACTGTTACACAGTCCATCTTAGACAAAGCCGGCGCGACTTCATTAAAGGTTTCCAACAGCGACGCTGAACGTGCACTTATGTGGAAAGGCAGGAAATCCGCCTTTCCCGCTGTAGGGAGACTTTCTCCCGATTATTACTGCATGGATGGCACCATTCCGCGCCGTCAATTAGCGCCTGTTTTAACCGAAATTCACCGTTTATCCCAACACTATGATTTACGCATCGCGAACGTGTTTCACGCCGGCGACGGGAATCTTCATCCCTTGATCCTGTTTGATGCAAACGTACCGGGCGAGCTAGAAAAAACTGAGGCCTTTGGTGCAGAGATTTTGCGAATTTGCGTCGAAGCCGGAGGATGCATAACCGGAGAACACGGTGTCGGGATGGAAAAGATCGATCAAATGTATGAGCAATTTAACGATGCCGAACTCGCTCAGTTTCTGCGCGTGAAAGCCGCGTTTGACCCTGACAGCCTGCTAAATCCCGGAAAAGGCATTCCTACGCCCAAGCATTGCCAAGAACACACGATAATGAAGCGCAGCCAATCTAAGCAAGAAAAGGGAGGCGCCCCCAATGGTTCATGTCACCCACTCCCTCATTGAACAAGTCTTGGATGCAACAGCCAGCAACACGCCTCTCAATCTGATTGGTGGCAATACAAAACACTTCATCGGTCGTGAAGCGGTCGGCCAGCCCGTTTCATTGACCAACCATAATGGCATCATTGCTTATCACCCGACTGAACTGGTGATCACCGCACGATCCGGCACCCGCATCGCCGAGTTGCAATCTGTACTCGCTGAATACAACCAAATGCTGGTTGGCGAGCCGCCTGCATTTGAAGGAAAGGCAACGTTAGGCGGCTCACTCGCCTGTAACATCAATGGCGCTTCTCGCCCTTTTCATGGGTCACTGCGCGATGCCATTCTTGGCGTAAAACTGATCAACGGCCTTGGCGAACATCTTCGATTTGGCGGTCAGGTCATGAAGAATGTGGCGGGTTACGATCTGTCACGCCTTCAAGCTGGCGCCATGGGTGCATTGGGTATTGTTACGGAAGTCAGTCTTCGCGTCATGCCAAAACCCGAGCAGGTAGAAACCTTGCAATTACACATGGATGCTCAGCAAGCCATCACAAAAATGCGAAGCCTTGTCGCCAAAGGTTACCCGCTTTCTGGCGCTGCATGGGTGGAAGGCTGTTTGTATCTTCGTCTTGCTGGTTCAGAACAAACAGTGCGAAGCACCGCGCAAGAAATCGGCGGTGAAACACAGCAACATCAATCGCTATTCTGGCGATCAATTCGTAATTTTCGTCATCCGTTTTTTAGCAACAGTGGCAAGCTCTATCGGTTTTCGATTAATCCCGCCACACCGCATTTGGTGCAATATGAACACAGTTTGATCAATTGGGCGGGTAATATTCGTTGGGTAAAAACAGACGCAACACTCGATGCATTAGTCCCGCTCGCAGAGGCACACGGCGGACACGTTGCTTGCTATAGCAATGAAAACAGACAACAGCCCTGCTTTCATCCGTTATCACCGACGCATCAACGACTGCATCAAGCACTCAAAGCCGCTTTTGACCCGCAAAGCCTATTCAATCCAGGTCGCATGTATTCTTGGCTTGGAGAGAATTCACGATGAAAACGAACCTCGACAGGACGTTTCTAAAATCAAAAGAAGGACAAAAAGCCCAAGACATACTGCGACGCTGTGTACACTGCGGGTTCTGCAATGCTACCTGTCCTACCTATCAAGAACTCAGTGATGAAAGAGACGGACCACGCGGTCGCATTTATTTGATAAAGCAGATGCTTGAAGGGGGCGAAGTCACCGAAAACACACAGCGGCATCTCGATCGCTGCCTAACATGCAGAAGCTGTGAGACCACCTGCCCATCCGGCGTAAAATACGGCCAACTTCTTGATATCGGCCGACAGCAACTTGAAAAGAAAGTCCCGAGAACAGCAAAAGAAAAACTGTATCTATTCATCCTTACCCGCGTTTTCCCACATTCTCTATTGGTTAGTATGAGCATGACACTTGCTCGAACCTTTAGACTTCTTTTACCCAAGGCCTTGCAGAAAAAGCTACCCATGGCGCAGACTCACAAGCGCTATGCCAGCGTCTCCGCATTACATTTACCCAAGCCAGTTTCAACAACAAAAGCGCACCGAACCATGATTGGTTTTAAAGGCTGTGTGCAACAGGCGCTCACCCCAAACACATTGGCCGCGGCAAGAGCCGTATTGAGCCACCTTGGCATTGAGCTTATCACCATCAACAAAGAAACCTGTTGTGGCGCGATGAACCTTCATCTTGCGGAACACCAACGTGCCATCGAACAAGCCAAACGAAATATCAATGTATGGTGGCCACACATTGAAAATGGCGCAGAGGCCATTGTCATTTCCGCGTCTGGCTGTGGGATTTCCATTAAAGAATACCCAGAGCTATTAAGCGATGAAGCGGCGTATCTAGATAAAGCGAATGCGGTGGCTGCCATTGCCAAAGATCTAAGCGACATCTTGGCGCAAGAAGATTTGAGCCGTTTACCACTCAAGAAAAGTGATCAACGCGCTGCAGTGCATTGCCCATGTTCACTACAACACGGTATCGACCGCAAAGACAATTTATACAAAACACTGTCGCAACTGGGCGTGATCCAAACGAAAACTCAAGAAGAGCACTTATGTTGCGGGTCTGCGGGGGCGTATTCGTTGTTACAACCTGAACTGAGTCAAACGCTGTTGAAACGAAAACTCGAAGCACTGCAAGGTGACAGCCCCGAGGTTATCGTGACCGCGAACATTGGCTGCCAACTTCACCTATCATCAGGCAGCGATGTGCCGGTTAAACATTGGATTGAACTACTTGCAGAGCGGCTATCAACAAATAAGCACTAATTTTTCCGTTTTAACTGCAAATGCTCGGGGATGTGAGAGAGCACAGGTGAATACATCAGACAAAAAAAGGGACAGCTCGTCGAGCTGTCCCTTTCCTGAAATGTCAGTCGATTAATTGCGGTGCTTTCAAGCCAATACACGATGACCAGAAACGCTATCTTGTTGCTGATAGATGCTCCACAAACGTTTCGTTGAATCACCCACCATTTTCACAGGTACGGTAGCAAAATAGACAGAAGCCAAAATGACCATGATTGGGTCAGCGTAAATTGCATACTCACTCATACCCGCTTCCATCAAACCTGCTGCGACGATGAAGCCAACCAACACTGCTGCACTAATAACAGTGTCCATCAACCACTGACTGGCTTCAGCTTTCAAAATTGTCGACGGCTGCTTACCCGCATTTTTCTTGACGAATTGGTAACACAACATACAACCAACAAGATTCACCACACCAAAAATCAGCGCAAAACCTGCGTTTACTTCACGGCCGCCGTTAAACATTGCTTCAAAGGCAGATGCAAACGACACCACACAGACCACTGATACGGCGAGACCTTTAATCAAAACCACCAATGATTCAATAACCGCGGCTTTCTGCGCAGAAACACACTGACCTGATTTTCCGTTTTTTGCTGTGCCATTGCTAATGTAAACCGTTGCGCCAAGTGCCATCAATGACAGAAACAAGCTGACCAAAGAGTAAGCACCATCAAAGACTATCGCCATAGATCCAGCCCAAAGACCGATCCCAACACCCAATGCAGCAAAGCAAAAACAAGCAAAACTAGAAAATTTCAGTAAGTTACGTTCTTTCGCATATTCACACGACATAAATCCCCACAAGTGACAAAAAATTTGACTGCAGCGCCTTCCAATAGCGCTTTGATAACCACAATACAGCCATTTTTGGCAACCAATGAGTTACTGAGCGACAACTTTTTGGTCGCTGGGGTTTTCTTCTTTTTATTTAGAGTTAAAATCAATTTGCCGATTACATGCGCCGACATGGACATAAAATGCGAAGTAGCCAAATAGAAATGTTCCTCACCGCCGTCGAAACAGGTTCCATTGCCGGAGCCGCTCGCGAGCTAGAAAAAAGCCGAACCACAGTCAGTGCAGCCATCAGTGCATTAGAAGATAACCTTGGAGTAGAACTGTTGGCCCGCTCTGGTAACAGCGTCACACTCACCAACGTAGGCCGCATGATCCACGACGATTGCGAACGGGTGCTACAAGCCGTCCATGATATCGGTGCCAAGTGTCGTCAATTTGAAAGTGGCATTGAATCCGCGCTGCGAATTGGTCGAGACGACGCCATTCCCGAAGCGTTCTGGCGTGCCACCATGCGTGAAATCCACCAGCTATTTCCTGACTCCAGCGTGTCGCTATATGTCGCACCACCGCCAGAGCTATACGAAATGGTCGATGAAAACATGGTCGATGTTGCCTTTGGTCTGCTGCCGGAAACTCGTGCCTTTGGTCGCATCAGCTCTAAAAAACTCGGGCAGATCCGTATGATGTCAGTGGTTCATAAAGACCACCCTCTCGCCAAACTCAAACGCGTTCAGCGGGCAGATCTAGAACGCTATACCGAAGTGACGCTCGCGTATGTCGATGATGAAGGCCTAAAGGCCCTCGACCCTATCTCGCCGCACTACATCGCCCTGCCCTTTTATGAGCACTTACGCGATGCTGTTTTAGACGGTTCTGGTTGGTCAAACGTCCCATCAGTGCTGTTAAGAAAGTACTTAAGAAGCGGAACATTGCAGGTATTGCGCCATTCCAGCGCGATGCAATTACAACCTTATGGTCAAATCACTTCGATGGATGGGCACACAGGTGCACTCACAGCATGGCTGTCAGATCGCTTAGAAGAGTATTTAGCTGAGAATTCTTAAGTGGAAACGCGTAAGTTGCGCATTTTGATGTGAGTGCTTGTAAGCGGTAATGTGAAAGGTAATCAGCCAAATATCCGCCATTTCAAACATTTTAAGCATTTTAAGCATTTTAAGCATTTTAAGCATTTTAAGCATTTTAAGCATTTTAAGCATTTTAAGCATTTTAAGCATTTTAAGCATTTTAAGCATCAAGCTAGCTGCATTTTTGGACAATACGACGTAACTGTTTTCGCTGCTTGAGCGCGGGCGTTATCTTGACTACAATGACGCACTTTTTTTGACTACAGGTCACGAACATGAACGACACTAACTCGCTACCCGCTTTGCCAGATCGCCTTGCAGGCAATCCACGTAGCCCGCATCATGTAGCCGAATGTTTTGAACACGAAATCGGTATTGTCTTTAACGGCAAAGAGCGCTTTGACGTTGAAGAATACTGCATCAGCGAAGGTTGGGTGAAATTCCCATCACCAAAAGCGTTGGACCGCCGTGGTCAACCGCTTCTGATGACGCTGAAAGGCAAAGTAGAAGTTTTCTACAAGTAATTAAATACTCCAAGTATTGAAAACGACTGCTGATAGGGCCTAAAGACATTTAGGCCCTTTTTTTGGCGCTAACGATCAGCATTTACCCTCTAAACACTCTTAAACACTCTTAAACACGACGATAAACTGATTGCCACTCTCGCCTTCACCTGCACTTTTGACCTGCACATTCGCACTGTGGATCTGCGCAATGTCTTTCACAATAGACATGCCCAGCCCTGCACCATCCCCTTTGTTAGAATGACCGCGATAGAACTTATCAAAAATACGCTGGCGAACGTCTTCGGGCATCGCCATCCCCGTATCCGACACCGTCACTGCCACTTGGCTTGAATCAGTAAGAAGCTCAACGTCTACCGAAATCGAGGAACCTTGCCCTGAATAGCGAATGGCGTTGTCTATTAAGTTGGCAAACAAAATGGAAAGCATGACGGGGTGCGCGCTAACCGACGCTTTTTCGGCTCCAACCAAAGAAATTGTCTGTGAATACTTGAGTGAAATAGGCACTAAGTTGGCGATCTCTTCACGAAGCATGCTCACAAGATCCATTGGCTGCAGGACAATGTCTTTTTGCTGCTCCACACGAGAGAGCACCAAGAGTTGTTGAATCACCCTATCGGTTCTATCAATGCCTGCCAAAATGCTGCTCAGATCTTTGTTGCGCTCTTTTTCATCAACACTTTGAATCGCATTTTCAGCGTTTAACCTTAATACGGCCAATGGTGTTTTTAATTCATGGGCCGCCGTACTGATCAAGCGTCTTTCGCGCTTCCACGCATTTTCCAACTCCGCCAGCAAAAAGTTAATCTGTTTCACCAATGGCTCAAGCTCAATCGTGGGGTTTTCAACGCGTATACGCTGCAAGTTATTAATGCTTTTCGAAGCAATCAGCTTTCGTAGTTCTTCAATCGGGCGAAAATACCGATTAACCAGCAAAACAATTAACGCAATAAGGAAGGGGATCAATAGAATTTGTGGAAGCCCGATAGAAAGCGCCACTTCCGCCGTCAGTTCCTCTCGAATACCTATCTTTTCAGCGACGAGGATCGTGAATGCCGGTGACGTGTCACCAGGCGGCGTGAAAGGCAATTGAAAGGTACGCCAACGTTCACCTTCAACCGTCACATCTTTATAGCCCGCCTCGTTTAAGGTGCCTAAAAATACAGCCGGTGCATTGGCGCTTTTGCCAACGAGCTTGCCGTTAGACAGATATTGGAACAGCACCTTTTTTTCGTACGGATGCCCATACGGCGTAGCGGTTTCATCATCCACCGCCGTTTTGTTGATGGAAGAAAACCAATCGGCATAGATCTCATCCAGTTTTTTCGGTGGACTGTCACCCCAACTCATCGCGGCTAGCGCCAATGTTTTTGCGGATTGACCAAGGTGAGCATCGAAGACTTCGTCTATCTCATGACGGGTTTCGGTATACATGAAAAACCATGAACCCAGCACCAGCAAGCTGCTCAATACCGCAGCGCTAGAAATCAGGTTTCGTTTGATCGAAATAGGCGCTTTATTTTTCAATGATGTATCCCACACCTCGAATGTTTTTTATCAAGTTACCGCCCGTTTTCTTCCGCAGATTATGAATGTGGACTTCTATGGCATTTTCGCTCGCACCTTCATCCCAGCCGTGCAAGGTTTGCTGTAATTGGTCTTTACTCATCACGCGGCCTGCATGGGTCATGAGTGTTGTGAGTAATTTAAATTCATTGGGTGTGACTTTGATCGCTTCGCCGTTTAACTCAACACGATTATTGGCCAGAGACACCGACACGCCGTGCAGTTCAATATTCGTGTCCACATAACCCGAAATACGGCGGATCATCACACGCAGACGCGCCAGCAGCTCTTCCAGTGCAAAGGGTTTCACCATGTAATCGTCAGCACCACCGTCTAGACCTTCAACGCGATCTTCTATGTCATCTCGCGCTGTCAGAATCATCACAGGTATGGTGTGTTTGGCTTGTCGCAGTCTTTTGAGCACGTCGATGCCATCGACATCTGGCAGGGTTAAATCCAGTATCACCGCGGTGAAGCTTTCCGTTTTGAGCAGCAATTCTACGCCGCCGCCTTTTTGTACCCAATCCACGGTGAATCCATGGCGGCTTAACGAGGCCACCATGGATTCACCTAACATTTGATCGTCTTCAATCAAAAGAATTCGCATTGTTATTCTAGTTCCTTCAGCTTGCGCTCAATTTCACGTTGTCGGCCTTGATCTGCCAATTCACGCCCTTCTCTCGGTGCGGCTTTTTGGGCTTTTTTCAAAAAGGCAATGGCTTGTGCTTTGTCGCCGTTGTTTGCTAGAAAGTCACCATAAAAGAAATTTGGATCGATACCGTTTGGATTAATTACGAGGGCTTTTTGCAACATAAGCTCGGCTTCATCGTCATCCCCAAACCCAATTGGCCACCCCGGCACCTGATAATACAGTGAGCCCAAACTGGTGTATGCAGACCCTTCAAGCACTTGTGAGTCTGACGAAATCACTTCTTCAAGCAGACCTTTAGCTTCTTTCACCAAAGACAAAGCACCCAGTCCGCCTTCCGCACCGGCTAGCGTGCTTTTGTTGATGGCAAGCCAGACTTTGAGATCGTCACGTGATGGGTCACTGTCCAACTCTTCTTGATTCATTGCAATCAAAGAATTCAGGCAACTGATTTTGTTCTCTTTATTAAAGGTGTCGTATTGGCACTTTGCCCACTGTTTTTGTACTGTTTTGAGCGTTTCATCTGCATTTGCAGCGGCAACGTTAAAACCCGCAGCCATTGCCAGCATAACAAACAATGATTTGGTGGTTGTTTTCAAGATGGTGTTGATGGTTTTGCTGATACTTGTGTTCATCGTCGTTCCCTCAAAATTATCCGTTTGCTTATTCGCAGCGTGTTTTTGTCGCGTATTCCGTGATGGTCTGATGCTGCTTTTTGATTGCAGAACCCACCAAAGATGGAAACAACTGATTGAGCCTGACGAATAATTTTTCAGGCCAGCCGATCCATTTCACTGATGTCTCTTGTTTGAGCATGGCGACAGCTTGCGCCGCCACAAATGCCGCTTCGTCAGTTTTGTTTCCTAGCTTTTCGTTCATCTCAGTAACACGCGCATCATTCAACGAGGTATTGGTCGCTCTGGGAGCCAAGTACTGAACGCGCCTACCCGTGCCATTAAGCTCTCGGCTGAGTGCTTCACTAAAGCGTTGTAACCCTGCTTTTGCGGCGCAATAACTGGTGTAACCGGGAAAACCAATCGCCCCGAACGTAGAACCCACATTGAGGATCACGCCGTCTTGTGCCATCCAACCAAGCGCACTTTGGCTCAGTAGAATGGGCGCGATCAGGTTCAATTCAACGTCTCGCTTTACGGATGCTGCATCGCGATCTTGCAGATACAGGAAGGTGTTACAGCCCGCGTTATTGATCACGATATCGACGGGCTTTCCCGCAACATCAAGCGAGGCACAAAACTGCGATACCGCGTCAAGGCCTTCGGTTCGCGCCAAGTCTGCGATCAAAGATTGGTGGCGCGATGAATCGTCAAGGCTTGCCACCAGTTCAGCCAGTTGGCTCGCTTTTCTGCCCACCACGATAAGTTCACAACCTTGCTTTGCGAGCGCAGTCGCGATCTCTTTCCCGATCCCACCCGTTGCGCCTGTCAGCAAGACGCGTTTGCCATTCAGTTTCATGTTTGTCCCCTTCTTCAATTCGCTATTGGCTAAACGCTATGCAGCATGGCTTTGTTGCTTAATCGGCAGTTCACACAGCATTTGGCCATACAGAGCAAACACGCGGTTAGCACCGTCAATAATGGCGGCCTGATCGTCAGGGTTCGTCACTTGGTTCATTAGCGTTTCAAAAAAGCCGATATGCTCGACATCCAATGTGCTGTGTGAGGTCAAATAGCTCATTGCCGCATCAGGCAAACCCAAACCGTGTTTCACCAGTGCAGCCATGTCACCACCGACGGACACACTCGTGCCTTCCAGCACCCAAACCATGCCAAAAAAGGCCATAGGATTGCGTCTGTCAATTTGGTGGTAGAGATACGCAACCATCATTTCAATGGGTAAACCAACCGCACCTTCTGCCTGGTTATAGCGAGCCAATTCGGCATCAAACCCACACTGGTTTAAGTCGTTGAGAATCCACTCGTGGTGGCCTTTTTCTTCTTCAATGTACTCACCAATGGCCTGACGCAACCACTCATCGCTTTCTGGCAATCGCGAGCCACAGGCCATCAGCAAAGGCACGGTGTGTTTAACGTGATGAAAGGCTTGCACCAAAAACGCGGTGTAAGTAGTCAGGTCAACATTGCCCGCTCGACACGCCTCAAAAATGGGTGCGCTTAACATGGCATTTCGTGCCGCCAAGGTTTGCTGCTCCAGTGTGTTAAAAAACGGTGTGTTGTTGTCTGTCATCGTGTTGCTTGAAGTATTCATGTTCATGGCAATAGCTTCCCTACGTATTCAAGTCAGTGAAATATCGGAGCAACTGGTCACGGAAAAATCCGCCACGCTCACGCATTGGTTATTTGGGATAAAACAAGAGAATTGTTGTGCAAACACATCACGACGCGGTCGACCATTCGCGGTCATTAAACTGTCCTGATGCTGAAAAGGTTGGGTGAAAATAACGTGCCCGATGGCGGCATAATCCGGTAGGCGGCGATTAAGTTGCGCAATTTGGCTAAGCGTTTGTTCATGGTCATGACTTGCCACCACCGCAGACAACACGGCACAGCCATCGCCAAGCACCACCATTTGACGCAAATGTGGGTAAGCCAAGGCTTCTGCTTCAATCCATTCAGGGCTGACATTGCGTCCAAACGCGGTGATCAATACGTTCTTTTTGCGGCCTGAAACAAACAAGTAACCCTCTTCGTCGAGGTAGCCAAGATCCCCGGTATGAATGTCATCGTTTTGGCAATCTATCGCTTCATGGATATAGCCATTCATCGCCGCGCCTTGCACCACGATTTCACCGTCATCGGCAATACAGACTCGGCAATGTGACAGCGGTTTCCCCACGCTGCCTTGGCGGTGTGCGCATGGCGTATTGAGGCTGACCACCGAGCCACATTCAGATAGCCCATAACCTTCAAACACGGGCAGACCAAGCTGTTGCGCTTTGTGGTGCAAAGACGCCGGCACTTTCGCGCCACCGACGGCGATGAATGTTAAAGGCTGCGTCATGCTTGGCTGCACAGGGGCAATTTCTGTCAAAGCCAACAGCAACATGGGCGTCACCACCATGCTCTCTGGTTGGTATTGTGCCAACGCCGCGCCGAAAATATCCGGTGAGAAGCCACTTGATCCGCGAAGCCCCACTTCGAATCCTTCTAACACCACCGTTTCAACACCCAGTGACAATGGCACGTAAATTCCCGTGATATTTTCAAGCAGTGTGGACAACGGCAACGCGACAAGGTGGCGAGACGGCATAGTTTGTGTGCTGACGGCTTGAACCAGAGATTGCGTCACCGCATCAATGGTTTGTGCGCTCAGTGCCACACCTTTTGGCGAACCGGTTGACCCCGAGGTGAACGTTATCTTTGCTATCGTATCGCTGCTCAATGTGTTGGCGGCAAGGCGCGAGTAGCAGGGTAATCCGGCCAGTTCACCTTGGGGTGAAATAGCCAGTGTCGACCAATCCCCCACCAACAAATCCACATCCGCTTCCGCAACGAGATGCGCAACTTGTTCACGAGAGAAAAACGTCGGCACGGGCACAACCGTCACCTGTGCCAGTAATGCAGCAAGATCAACCTTCGCCCAGGCAATGCCGTTCTCAGCAAGCAACGCGATACGTTTGGTCTTCCATTGTTTAAGCGTGTCACTCAAGGTTTCAATGTCGCGCCATAAGGTGCAGTAATCCACGTTACCAATCACACCAATGGCGTCACGGCCGACCAACGCCGTTTTGGTCGGCGTGGTCTGTGCAAAATGGCGGATGCGCGCTAACACATTAACCATGGGACACCCCCAGCCCTGTTTTGTACATGGCCGTATTTGAAGCCAAATGTGTGTTTGATGCTCTCAGGTCAATCTGCGAAAGCTGCTTAGCCCCTGCGACTAAGCTTCCCGCCGACACTTTAGGTTGTGTTTGGTAGTAGCTCCCCCACACAGATTCAGCGTTATCAATGCATGCTGAATCGGCATCTACCAGCGACACGGGCGCCAAGCCAAATCGTTTCATCATGGCTTGCAGTGGCCCCGTCGCGGTGAAAATACACCAGCTAAATCCTTGCTCAACCAGATAACGGGAAAGGTAGGTGAAATGCTGTAACGACACCCCGCGTGAAAATGAAGCGAGCTGACCAAATTCAATCAGCGCGCTGCGTTCAACACGCGCACCAAAGTGCTGTGAGATAAGCTGTTCAGCCGGAAGATGCAAATACTGCTCAAGAAACAAGCGTTCGTTGTTTGCTGTGCGAAAGCCGCACACCGATAAGATGTTCCCTTCTTCATCTAACGCGCAGAAGAAGTAAGGCATGAACTCAGTGATAGTGGCATCAAACGCGATGCGATAACGTTCGGCAATATAGTGCTCCACGTCCGCTCTCAATGCATGCGATTCTGTCACTATCTCGAAGGTGGTAAATATAGGCTTCTTTTCCATTCCGCTTCTTCCCTAGCTGTAAGCGATAATGAGAGCCTAATCAGTGAGTCTTAAGAATCACTTAAGGATGACTTAAAGATGAGAAATTATTTATCAGCTAGGCACTAACCCCATGAAGTATAAGCAGGAATAAATGTCACCATGACCTCTTTCCATTAATGACCAAATAGTCATCAATCAGCATGTGATGGCAATTGAATGCGCAAAAGAGTGTGCTACTCTCTCTTTCCAGAGAATTCTGACCCTGTCAGTCAACAAGCCGTTTAACCTAGAAAGCAACTCACCATCTCTCAATGAGGAATTATCATGACAGCATCCATCAATTTCCCTATCGGCACACCAGGGCAACCTTGGGGAGATGAAGAAAAAGCGCAGTGGCTCAAAACCACCAGCATCAAGCGCAGCTACAAAGAAGATGTGATGACAAAAATCGAGGCGTTGAAAGACCGCTTCGACGTCACGCAATACGGCGCATTGTCTTTTGATGAATCGCGTTACCCGCAGTTTGGTATTCGAAGCCGTGATTTTGACCAAAGCAAGCCAACAGTTCTGATCACGGGTGGCGTGCATGGTTACGAAACCAGCGGTGTGCATGGCGCGTTGCAATTTCTTGATACCGAGGCGCAGGCTTATACCGAGCACTTCAACCTGGTTGTTGCACCGTGTATCAGCCCTTGGGGTTATGAAACCATCAACCGTTGGAACCCAATTGCAGTTGATCCAAACCGTTCGTTCGTAGAAAACAGCCCATCGGAAGAGGCCGCCAATGTGATGGCGTGGGTAAAACGCTTAGGCGTTGAAGTCTTCACGCACATTGATTTGCATGAAACCACGGATACCGACGATTCTGAATTTCGTCCTGCACTGGCCGCTCGTGATGGCAAAGATTACGAAGAAGACACTGTGCCTGATGGATTCTATACCGTGGGAGACAGTGAAAACCCGAACACCGATTTCCAAACGGCGATCATTGATGAAGTGCGTAAAGTGACGCACATTGCGCCAGCTGACAACAAGGGCTTGATTATTGGTACACCTGTTGAGCAAGAAGGTGTGATCAACTACCCAGTAAAATCATTGGGACTGTGCACTGGCTTTACGGATTGCCAGTACAGCACCACCACCGAAGTGTACCCAGACAGCGAAACAGTCACCGACCAAGAATGCAACGATGCGCAAGTCGCGGCGATTCGCGGTGCATTGAATTATTTGATTGCACAACGCTAAACAATTCAAGATCTCGCGTTCTTCACCTACACACTCTCTCAGCACAGAGGGAGTGTGCTCTTGCTAATGATACAAACCCCACTCAAGTTATCTCGTTAGACTGATCTTATAACTAAGGACAGTTTGAGATTGCGATGCCTAAGCATAAGACGACAACCAAAGTCATACATGGTCTGGAAAATGTTGTATTGGTACTGATTGTCATCGCGACGATTTACGCCATAGGCGAAGAAATCTATCTCGTTATCGTGAATAGAACCGTATCAGTCGGAGATTTATTACTGCTCTTTATTTACCTCGAAGTGCTGGCGATGGTTCACAGCTTCTTTGAATCCGGCAAAGTGCCGGTTCGTATGCCCCTTTACATCGGTATTGTTGCACTGGCGCGGTATCTTATTCTCGATATGAAAAACATGGACGATTGGCGAATCATGACGATTGCCGCTGCAACTCTGATCATGGCCATCACGGTGTTTGTGATTCGTATCGGCCATGTCAAATACCCCTACCCCAAAGCACCGGATATTGAAAATTAGCCTGCTAGGTATTCTCATACCGCTTGTACGCCAACGAATCCAGCGCGCCCATGCCGCTGTGAACGCCGCCTTCCGAGACTTGAGATGACTTGCTGCGAATGAGATACCCTGCGTAGCCGCCGTTTTCCAATGCCGGCTCACCATCAATATGAACCGTGAACAGCCCAATTTCGCTGATCAAATCGTCAATCACGTAAATCTCGCCTTTTCGCACCACATACGCGGCTTGCGAACGAGGAAGAGGATGCAGCCTGCGCATCAACGCCCACGCTTCGTATTCATTAGGATCTAACGCCTTTAGCTTGGTATATATGTCATCGCCAAACACACAGTGACCCCCGCCTTCTCCCTGATTTTTCAACACCCACTCATCCAAGGGGCGTTGTTTCACCCATTCAGCGCTTTGCGCGTCCACCGCGATCATATCGCCCAACAAATGCTTCACTTCATTCGCTTCTGATTCGCTCAAACCAAAACGCGTTAATGACGCTGCACTTTGGGAAGAAAGCAGCATTTGTATACGCTTGCTGGTCGCCAACTGCTGACTCACCGTCGCATTCACCGCCACGCGATGTTTTTCAATCATAACGCGAGTTTGCGTGAGTGATTCACAGCATGCGCGATCAATAATGTCGTGTGCCACATAATCCGAGAATTGGTAACCCGCGCGCAGATAAACCGTGTCTATTGCGCCTATACCATCTAACAAAAGACGCTGGTTTTCACCGGTCGACAACCCGTCATATAACTCACGAAAAGTACGGCGCACCGTTCGAATACCTTTGTCTTGCAGTGCGTGTTCCAACAAGTGTTGGTCATACACATTGTCTTCGCGCTCTTGCACCACCATTAGAAATGTTGGTGTCCCTGCATCTGAAAATTCCTGTTTGATCTTCCATGTCGCCGCAGCAATACCTGCCGCCAAACCTTGCAACGCGGAATTGCTAACGGGTCGTCCGACTTCATCACCCGACCATTCCGTATAGGGTGCTGGCCATTGTTTTGCCAAATAACAGTGCAATTCATGAATGCGCTGACCGAACGGTCCCATACCCGCCGCGATGCCATTAAATTCAACCAGTTTTGGACCAAGCTGTGCATCGTCCATGAAATCACTGCGCATCAGCAGCATAGGCAAACATGATTGAGGCCCGTCACTGCAATGAATATCGTCTGCCATTTTGAGTAGAGTCTTGAAAAACACATTGCCTGCCGTGATAGGCGCGATGGCTTCATGCAAATAATCATGATCTTGCGATACGGCATGTACCAATTTACCCAACAAATGGACCGATGACTTAAGCCGTTCAAAACGCGTCTGTTCAATGACCGTTGGCGTTAAGGTAAATGCAGGGTGCCTTGCGGAATCCAGGGTTTGCTTCAACGCCATGCCATGGGTTAATGCCCACTCCACCGCTTCGTTTTTTGCTTTTTCTGTGTTTTTGTACGCCATGGTGGCACTACCTCATCGCAAAATTGAACTACACGAACCCATTCAATTTAAGTGCAATTTTGCTTGATGTTGATGACTCTTTCACGCGAATCCTAGGGATTAATGATATAGCCAAAGACTTTACCAGGCTAAATTTGGAATTGATCTGTCAGCTTAGTCAACGCCGTTGATTGGGTACTTAGCTCACCACTGACATCGTTGGTTGTACTGATGGCTGCCGTGAGTAATTGGCTGCCTCGTTTCAGATCTCGGCGACGCTCAGTGAGTTGCTCAATTTCCCTATGCTGCGAAGATAGCGCAACCTCCACTTCCGTACTGCGATGCTCTAACCCATCAAAGGTACGGTTCATTTCACCCAAATACTGTTGCAACTGAACGCTGGCTTTTTGGTTATCTTCACTGGCTTGCTTAGAGTCATTAAGCAACGAGGTGGCTGCATCCACTCGAGCAAGCAGATCATTGATCCAAGTGCGAATATCGCCGGTTGATTCAGAAGTACGCAATGAAAGGCTACGAACCTCATCAGCAACCACAGCAAAACCACGCCCATACTCTCCTGCTCGCGCCGCTTCAATCGCGGCATTCAGGGCCAGCAGATTAGTTTGCTGAGCAATGCTTTCAATGACATCCATCACACTGGCTATTTGCTCACTGGTTTGCTTCAAGCTCGCCATCGTCACCTCCACTTTTTCCACCGTGCTGACGCTGTAAGCAATGGATTGTTCAGTCGCCGTCATTTGCGTTTGAAGTTCGCCGTTGTCATGCGCCAACTTACTGATGCATTCCCGAGTATCTTTCATAGCAGAGGCAATCTCCGCGGTTGCCGTTTCCATCACGGTTAATGAATGTGCGACCTCTGTGATCTGTGAGCGTGTATCTTCATTGATGTCAGAAACCTTGCGACTTTGATTCCCTAGCGTATCCGACTGTTGATCCAATTCTCCCGTGCGAGTCTGAATGTGATTAACAAACTGGTTGAACTTCTCAAGTAAATTATTGGTGGCACGCGCAACTGCCGAGACTTCATCATGATAATGGTCGTCGATGCGCACAGAGAGATCGGACTCAGTATCAATATTCGTTAGCGCAGTAGAAATGTTATTCAGTCTAATAATCACGGTTTTCCGAAGCCATAACATCAGCACCATCGCCATGAGCAATGCGACACCACCGCCGATATAGATGACGTTAGCCTGCTGATTCAAAAAGCCTATCAGCCCATTCGCAGTATATTGCGCGTGAGCTTGGCGTTCAGTGAGTTTTTCATTAATCGCCAGAAGGATAGGGTCAATGGTTGAGTACATATCAAAATCCACCAGCCTTCCAGCATCGTAAAAACTCTGATTGGCGATCGCATCACCAAGCTTTTCTACATAAACATCCAGATTTTGCTTCTGTTCAACATGTTCATCACGCCACGCACTTAGGGAAGGATACCGAGACAACGCCTGCCAACTCTGCTCGTAGTTATCTTTGAACGCGTCAAACTGAGGAGTGACTTCATTCCAGAACAAAAGCTGCGCTTTAATTTTCTGCGACAGCGTCAGTAAGGTGCGATGGTCGCGCTCAAACGCCATTAGCGCCCACACTTCGGGTAATTGCTCGTTCACATATTCCGAATACGCATCAGCAGAACGTGATGATATCCAAAGAGCCAGACTGCCAAGCCCAATGGTTGACGCGATAAAGAGGGTAAAGGCGATCAGCAGCCGCTGACGTACAGTCATGTTTGTTTCCTACCAACTACTCAAATTAAGATTGGGCAACGGTAGTATTTGAGTGTTTCACTTAAGTTACATAATAATCAGTAACGTAGAATTGGCGTATTGAATGCGGCTCACATCACTCTGGGATTTCTTTCCCTATGTCATTCCCGCTGTTAAAAATCACCTCTGCTTGATGAATACGCGTGTGACTCACCATGACTTATCAATAGAAGGTCACGCATCAATGGGTTGGAAACAGCGATTGGCTAAATCCTTGCTGATGACTCATTTATTACTGACGAACAAATTAAACTGACTATTCGTGAGGTCTATCGTTTCGCTCAAATTTGAACTGCCTTACACTGGTTTAATTAGGTTAAGGGGATGATATGACGACAAAATTTATTGCTTGGGGAAAGATTTTCGAGTCAGGCGTGAAAAGCATTGATGACGAGCACAAGATGCTGTTCGATATTGCCAATCGCTTTTACGACAACATTCGTCGGGGTGATGATGATCAGGTGATTTTTGAAACGCTGAATAAATTAATTCGTTATGCAGAAACGCATTTCCGCCGCGAAGAAAAACTGCTTGAAGAAGTGGGTTATCCTGAAGAGAAAATCCTGCGTCATAAAGCGCACCACCACAAGCTGATTACTCAAATTTTTGACGTCTACGAAACCCAATATGAAATCACCGACAATCGCCTGATTGACCAGCCCGAAAAAGTAAAAACATTCCTAACCGATTGGTTGATCATGCATATCCTGACCGAAGACCGTGACTACTTCCGCCACATTGAAGAACAAGCCGCCATTCAGTTTGAAACGGAAAGCATAAAACAGTAACGTGAATCCGTTGAGTACAGATGTTAAAAATCCGAGTGCAATGGCACTCGGATTTTTTCGTTCTTGGTGAGAGATGAGAACGGAAGAGGAGGATGCCATAGGGAAGGTAAGCGGTTAATAAACCCCACATACCAATAATACACGTGCTTTGACATAGTGCCTTTTTTATCGGAGGCACTATGAACCAAGAGCAAAAACGCGCCCATTGGGCAGCAGTTGTTGAGCAACAAAAACAAAGCCCGCTATCCATCAAGCAATTCTGTGCAGACAGCGGCATCAGTTATCAAACCTTCTACTATTGGTCTAAGCGATTGCGTTCTCCTGACGCGACGCAGACACTTCAGCCTATCATTTTCAATGAACATGAAGATACGCAAGCTGAGTCGGTGATCATTACCTTTGCCAATGGTATTCGCGCTGAGTTACCAACAACACTGAGTGCCGCTCAGATCAAACACTGGGTGGATGCCTTGCAATGACCCCCTCTGGCAAGGTCTTTCTGGTCTCCGGTGTCACCGACATGCGAAAGTCTATCGATGGCCTGTAGCTGATTGTCGCCGAGCAGCTTGAAATGGATCCGTTCAGCGAAGCCTGGTTTATCTTCTGTAATCGGGGACGAGATAAACTCAAAATCCTCTTTTGGGATACCAACGGTTTTTGGCTTTACTATCGTCGATTGGAAAAAGGAACCTTCAAGTGGCCACATCCCAATCCTCTTGGCGTTATTACCATCAGCAAGCCCCAGCTTTATTGGCTGCTATCTGGGTTATCACTGGAGAACAACAAAGCCCATCGCCCCCTCAGTGGGCTAGAAGTGTGACGCTTGATACTGATCGTCATATTGCGCTTGAACGATCCGTTTTAGACGTCACACTGGGCATCATTCAGTGCTGTAAAATGATGCCCAATGACCGACTTTCCCGATGATATTGAACAACTTAAAGCCATGCTTCTTGCCAAAGATGCCTTGTTGCAGGCCAAAGAGGAGGAAGTCGCTGCCCTGAAAACCCAAGTGCAATTACTGGTTGAGCAACTCAATCTCAGTAAATCCAAGCGCTTCGCCTCCCAAAGCGAAAAAGTCGCCAAAGGGACGTTCAACGAAGCCGAGCAACAGAATGCGTTGCCCAAGCCTTCCACCGAACGCGGTAAGACGGGTCGAAAACCGTTGCCCGCCGACCTTGAACGTGAGGTGCAAAGCCACACCCTCAATGCCCCATATTGCGACTGTTGTGATGCGCCCTTGCATGAATGCGGCAAAGAAGTCAGTGAAACGTTGAAAATCCTGCCACAGCGAGTCAGTGTGATCCGCCATGAGCGCACCAAATATGCCTGCCGTCAGTGCGAGCAGACGGCAGAGACCAGCAAGGTCATCACCGCACCGAAGCCAGCGAGCATGATCCCCAAAAGCCTCGGCAGTGCGGAGGCCTTCGCTGCCGTGGTCACCGCCAAATACGTAGATGCACTGCCGCTTTACCGTCAGGTTGATATCCTCAACCGCTCCGGCATCGATATCAGCCGCGCCACCTTGGCCAACTGGTGTGTGCAGCTTGGCAGCAAAGTGCAGGTCATCATCGACACGATGAAAGCGCAGCTCTTACAAGAAATACTCATCTGCGCGGATGAAACCACGGTGCAAGTGCTCAGAGAGGAAGACAAACAAGCACAATCCAAATCCTACATGTGGGTCTATCGCAGTGGAGAGTTTACCTCCAATCCAGTGGTGATTTACGACTATCATCCGAGTCGAGCGGGCACCTGTGTGCGTGAGTTCCTCGGTGATTACACCGGCTATCTGCTATCAGATGGTTATAGTGCTTACGACACACTGAAAGACGTGACACAAGCCGCCTGCATGGCGCATGTCCGCCGTAAATTTACCGACGCGCAAAAAGCGTCACCGTCAACGAAAGCAGGGAAACCGGAGAAAGCCCTGACCTTCATCGGCAAACTTTACGGTATTGAAAAGCGAGCGAAAGGACTGTCTGCTGAAGCCCGCCAACAGCTTAGAGTGCAAGAAAGTCTGCCCATTCTGAATGATTTTAAAGCGTGGCTAGATAGTCAGCATGTGTTGCCCAAAGGTGCATTGGGTAAAGCGATAAGCTACGCCCAAAATCAGTGGTCCAAGCTGCTGACCTTCCTTGATGATGGCCACATCAGCATTGACAATAATGTGACGGAGCGGGATATCCGACCATTCACGACAGGCCGAAAAAACTGGATGTTCTCAACCTCAGTCGGTGGAGCGAAAGCCAGTGCCAATCTGTACAGTCTGGTGATGACGTGTCGAGCCAATGACATCAATCCGTATTATTACTTCCGGCATCTGTTTACAGCGTTGCCGACGCGTTCGCTTACCGATGATATGACGGATCTGATGCCGTGGAATGTTGATCTCAGTGGCATCGAGTAGGACTTCACCGGTTCATTAGCCGCTTACTAGGGAAGTGGGTGCGTAGGATTATGCTGATCGACCTAGACGGCTTTTGGACATAACCAAGTTAGCGGAACGGCTCCAACTTGGTTCGTTTGAATAAGAAAAATCTATGGCAATGTAAGAGCCTAAAGAGTTTTCCCAAGAGCCTCTGCAAAGATCGGATTCCATTTTTCATAACTGAATCCAGTAGAAGGGTGTTGTATTACACAAACTTTAATCTCTGGGCCGAGTTCAGGTATATTGGCACCAAGAGCTTTACCTAAAACCAATATTATTTGTGGCTTTAGGTTATTAATAACCTTTAAAAATGGTTCTTTTGAATTCTCCCACATATCATCGGTTGGCCTCACTCTAGCCTCAGTGCTTACAAAACCCTGTATGAAATTATAGAAAGCAACATGGCCCCAAACGTCTCCCCGTTCTTTATCATCGAGCCAGTCGCTGCTATTAAGGCCAAGAAGAACTTTAGAAACCTTTGTAAAAAAAGAACTTCTTTGATCTTTAGCCAAATCTTGTACCATTCTAGATGTAAAATCAGAGGTGGCTTCAGAGTCATCACCATAATGTGATTCCCCTAAAATAAGTATTCTTTGCCCAAATCGATTATCGGTGTAGTAATGCTCACCAACCCATGGTTGAAAAATCATATCCATCCAATTATTTCTCCTCTATATTAGTTAAGTATTCTTGAGATTTAGGCTTTAGTGCTAGATGAACCAACAAATCAGTATTTTTATTGTCATCATCAAATAAACATGTGTTAAAGCATGATGACACTCCTAACTTTTCAACAATTGAAGCATAAAGAGTAAAATCCTCCAAAGAAATCATTCTACCCATCACTGTTAATAATACGCCGCACACACTTAAGCCATTTTTTTCATAAAAATTAATACGCTCAGTCAATCTACCCTGAAGGTCACTCACAGCATTATTAGACACACTTCCTAGTTTGATAGTTCTAAAAATATTACAGTCCCCTATCCATGATTTGATATCTTCAGAATCACAACATATTAGTGAAAAGCCACATGACAAATTCATATATGCTTCAATAAGACACTTTGTACTTTCTTCATCATTCTGAGCGGAAACCTCAATTAACCAGTTATCATCACGTTGTTGTAACTGAGATAATTTAACATATTCACAGTAACCATATGGCCATGCATTAACTGTATCTTTGATTAGCATTTCTACATGAGGATCTGAGGAATACATCTGCTTTAACAACTTTCCTTCATTCATTCAAATCTCCTGATCATTTTTATAAAAATCCGAGTATTTCTCAGAAATAACCACCCTAAATGTTCTGTATTCACTCTAACATTTAGATTGTTATAGAACGACTTAACTAGGCTTTTTGCGTAATTCAATTGAAATTAATCAGCAACTTACGATCTGATCGGCTACATCCATAATTTCATGTAGCCTCATTCCAAGACCTCGTTGCAAAACAACAACCTTAAGGGGTTCAATCGCGGGATTAGGGCTTATACTACACTTAATTTAGCAAAAGTAATTTGATTATAGGGATTGGTAAAGCATCTCAAGAGTGATACTGAATTAAAATGGGGCATAAACACCACAGACCTCTGCTTGACCCCTCACGCCAACAACCTCGCCGTTATCGTTTCTTGGTTGTGCTTTAAATAATCAATGTCTGCCAAATAGCTCAGGTGATGCCCATCTTCTATGTTGGTTTTGAACTGCTCATTGCCTGCGTTGGCTTCATCATGCATAAATCGCACTAAGGTAGTTAAACGCGCCACCATGGTATCCACCAACGCGGTGCGATCTTGCTTTGTCACGTCATAGGCATCGCAAAATTGCTTGGCGCGTTCACTTTGCTCTATCAGCGTACCCAATGCGTCGATCTTATCGGTCTTGAACGGGTCCAGCAATACACGGCATAGGCAATATCCCAGACTCTCGGGGCGGGATGCACGGTGTCAAAATCAAACACACCAACCACTGTTTTGCCATTCAATGCCACGTTGTAAGGCGAATAGTCGCCATGGCAAATCACTTCCTGCGGTTGTCGCGCGGGTAGCATCCATGTCAATGAATCGGTGTGGTGTTCAGAGAGAAACGATGTTGAAGCATCATGCAGCTTTCTTAACAATTTCGCCGCCGTTATCAGCGCCGTTTCACTGGCAATCGCGCCCGTTAAGGGGTAATTGTACGCGTCACCTTTCACGTAACTGAGCAACTCGGTGTCACCTTCTACGCCTAAGCATGTCGGGCATTCCGTTAAGCCTTGCGCGTGATAGTGATTCAGTAAGAGATGAACGGTAGAAGACCACGCATTCAACGGGCGTACCACGATATCCCCACGTTTATAGATAGCACCTTCGCGACCGCCAACCAGTTCTTCCATGAATCCTAATTCCTCGAAAATAAATGTGGGTATTGTCGCCTTCCAACACATGAATGCATTAATCAGCCCCCAGATTTTCGAGCGAACATCAACAAATGTTCTGACATATCACCCATGCGAAGGCGATTGATGACGCAGTCAAGTGCTTGCCGATAGCGCTGTACATTGCCAAATCGTGTGATGACGTGAAATAATCTGCGCAGTTAAATTCTTCAAGCGCACAATGAGTGTTGAACAAATGAATAACGAACTTGATATCATCGACAACCTTCAAGAGTTGGAAACCTTTCTTATCGCAATTGAAAGCGGCGGGTTTGGATTAAAAGGCGTTGCGGGCGTTGCCCTTGCAACCAATAACTCAGATGGCCGCCCATTTGTTGCGGTTCTAGACGACAATCACCAGTTGATCCTTGCTCGCAGTGTCACGCAGGAAGTTTTTGAGACTGGTAAAGATTTGGTTCGCAACGGCCCAAGTAAAACGCACTGATTCAACACAGCGAATGTTTTGCCAGCAGACAATGTAAACTGCATTCAACAAAGAGCGCCTGATCTCAGGCGCTCTTTTTGTCTCTGTGCCTCGCATTACCACCGACAACCTCTTTAATACCTTGTGTAACCCCCTGTTTGCTTTAACCTGATAACTCAATTGTTTCGTCATCTATAGACCGATATTTGGCAGAGCTTCGTCTCGTTACTCGGCCAGGAAAGACTATGACGATCATCACTCCCCCTCTTCGTGTTCGCTATCAAACCATCGAGATTGGCAACAACGATATCCATCTATGCACTCTGCGCGACAAGCAGCAGTTTAGTGACCCTTGTGACATCGCCAAAAATCTTGGGATTTCCTCTGCTTCTTGGCCAATTTTTGGCGTGGTATGGCCATCGAGTTTAGTTCTCGCCAACCATATGTTGAGTTTTGATACCGAGGGGAAGCGAATTCTCGAAATCGGTTGCGGCATTGCGTTGTCGAGCTTGTTACTCAACGAGCAAGATGCAGATATTACCGCGACAGATCATCACCCTGAAGTCGAAGGTTTTCTTGATAGAAACACCCAACTGAATAACGGCAATCACATTACTTATGAACGTGCCGATTGGGCGGATGATACGAGTAAACTGGGTTTATTTGATCTGATCATTGGTAGCGATTTGCTCTATGAAGATCAGCATGTGGACTTGCTTGCGTATTTCATTCAAAACCACGCCAACGACAACTGCGAAGTGATTATTGTTGACCCAGGCAGAGGACGAAAAAACAAACTGAGCACCAAGATGCTCGAATACGGTTTCACCAGTAGCCATACCAAACCAGACAACACTGACTATCTCGATAAGATTTTCAAAGGTCATATCCTACGGTTCTTGCGTTAAACCTCACGTGAAGCTTGTCGTTCGATTTGTTGAAAAGGCATTAACGAGCCATTGCGCCCATCACCCCGCTGCTAGCGGGACAAGTCATTACCCTTTTTGATTGGCTTTCTTGTAAACTACCCTCCGTTTTGTTTTCGATCAGCATGGATTTCTCATTTTGCACACTCTTTCTCAGCTAACCTCCGGCGAACTTGCAGGCATTAAACGCCTAAGCCTTTCCGACAACCTCACCACTTTTCCGTTAGAGATTCTTTCGCTGGCTGACAGCTTAGAAATTCTCGATTTGTCTGGAAACCAGCTTTCTTCTCTGCCCGCTGAAATCAAGCAACTGACCAAGCTGAAAATCATCTTTGCATCAGACAATCTGTTTGAAGCACTGCCCGAAGTGCTGGGGGAATGCCCAGAGTTAGAAATGATTGGCTTTAAAGCTAACCACATCCGCCATGTGTCCGAAAACGCGCTGCCGCCAAAACTGCGCTGGTTGATCTTAACTGACAATCAACTCGAGACCTTGCCAGATGCCGTAGGCCAACGCCCGCGCATGCAAAAACTGGCATTGGCCGGTAACCAGTTAACCTCGCTGCCGCACACAATGGGTGAATTGGAAAACCTTGAGCTTTTGCGTATTTTTGCAAACCAATTGCGTGAATGCCCCGATCACTTGCTTAGCCTGCCAAAACTGGCGTGGTTTGCGTTTGCAGGGAATCCGTTCTGCCAATCTGATGCGAATGTTGAGTCTGTCCCGCATGTCCCATCGTCCAGTTTTGAGCGACAAGAAGTGCTCGGTCAAGGCGCGTCAGGCGTGATTTCTAAAGCCGTATGGAATGCAAGCCAAGGCGATTTTCCCAATGACATTGCGGTGAAAGTATTTAAAGGCGAAGTCACCAGTGATGGTTACCCACAGGACGAGCTTAATGCGTGCTTAAAGGTCGGCAATCATCCTAGCCTTGTGCAGTCGTTAGCACAGGTCAGCGAGCCCGGTTTTCTTGCACTGGTGATGAATTTGATCCCGTCACACTTTAAGAACCTTGGCCTGCCACCAAACTTCGAAACATGCACGCGAGATACCTTCCCGCAGGGTTTTACGCTGTCGATTGCACAGATCGAAAAAATCGTCGCGCAGATGGAAGACGTTTTTCAGCACATGCATAACAGTCAGGTCTGTCATGGCGATTTGTACGCCCATAACACCTTGTTCGACGACGAAGCCAATATCATTTTCGGTGATTTTGGTGCGGCAAGCATGTATCACATGCTACCGGAAGCCCAGCAAGCGCAGATCAAGCAGATTGAGCACCGCGCCTTGAAGCATTTCATCGACGATTTACTGAGTGTTTGCAGCGAAGAAGACAAGAAGACTGACGCCTTTCGTCGACTCGCGATAAACACTACCCAGTAGACATTCGGTAACGTCTATGTCCCTTTAGGCGGCGATTTCACCTGAATCTTCGCCTCTTTGGGGCTTCAGCAGTAATGAATTGCGGGATCATGTCTCGTTAATATTTATTGCGGGTGCGTTTTGCTGTATAACCTCACTCCGCATTCAACTAACCCGGAAAATCCCATGTCTAAGTTTTTCTATAAAGGCAGAATTGAAAAAAAACCAAAATACGAAAGTTTTGGTTACAACACCAAGCGTGCAGCAAAACCGGGTTCAGAAGACCTTCCGTTGATGCTGACGGTACAAACTGAAGAGCGTAAAGCTGAACTGGAAGCCAAAGCGCTTGAAAACCAGCTGTTTGTGACGATTACAGTAGATGCAGAGCAACCAGAAGAAATTACTGAGTTCGAAACACTGCTTTGCAAGCCACAAACCACAGTGTTTGAAAAAACGCCAAACCGTAATGACGCTTGTTCATGCGGTAGCGGCAAGAAATACAAGAAATGCTGCGGTAAGTAAGCGGCAATCTGAGACACAAAAAAACGCCAACTCAAAAAGTTGGCGTTTTTTGTTTTCAGTCGCTTGGTTTTTATTGCTTCAGCAGTTGCTGCGCTAAGGTAAGCGTCGATTCTGACACGCCTTGGGTTTCCAGCATTTTACGCGCGGCCGATTTATTCAACGCTGTAGGTTGTGCATTGTTGGCGAGAAACATGAACAACAAATCCCGTGTGGGAGCGAGAATATCTGGTTCATCTAAACGACTACGCAATTGTGCTTGATAGCTCTCAGTGAGCTGAAGGTCTTGGCTGTTTGTTTCAATACCCAAAGTGATGGCTTTGACCACACTAGGATGCTCATCGTTCAGCATTTGCTTGAGCAAGGTGGGCTGCATATCAGGATTTCGACTTAGCAATTTGACCGCAACCTGCCTTTCATCTGCATATTGGCTGTCTAAGTAAGGCAGTACTCGGCTGTCCATCTCTGGATTTCCAAGGTTACTGATTGCCAGCAACTCATTGTAGCCCGCCCCTTCACTAGACAATCGTTGGGTTAGAAACGCGGTAACATCACTTGTCATGCGTGGATTTTGCTTTCCAAGAATGCCAATGTTCAACATGGCGGTTTGTCCCAGCAAGCTGTTGGAATGATCGAGCATATTTTGCAATGTGCTCAACGCTACCTGACTGTTTATCTCGCCCATCTTTACTATCGACATAATCGCTCGCAGCCGATCAGTTTCACCAAGTGAATCATCTTCTATCAGCGAAGCAAGCAGGTACTCGCCTTCTCGTTCACCGGATCGCTCCAACGCAAAAATTAAGCTTGAGCGCATGCTGTCAGTTATCTCGTCTGAACTGAGCAAATCACGAACGTACCCCCAACCTTGGTTAACCAGAAACAGTCCTAATGCTTGGGCTGTGTCCAAATTTGGATTCGCATCAAACACCACCAGCGTCTCCATGAAGTTTTCTTCATTCACTTCTATGGCTGGCGAAGTATCGTTAAATGCCACTTTATATTTTGCGTTCACGCCCGCACCAAAACTGACTTTCGCCAGAATCAAAGCATCTGGCTTGATGGGGGTCATCGTTATTTCCTGTTCAAGCTGAAGCTCGGAGCCCTCCATTTCTACTGTCTTCCCAGTACTGGAGTGTAATTGCGAGGGAAACGACGACGCATCCAACGTCAAATTCCACGTTTCTCTTTCAGACAGGGTTGCGTAGCTAGCCGAGGAGCTTGAATCGGTGGCTTTCTCACGCGTGACTTGGTTGCCATTAATGTCATAAAGGTAGGTGTGTGTGCCATCTGGAAGCTGCAGGCTATGAATGCCATCAAAGTATGAAAACTGTGTCAATAAGGCCGTCACGATATTCAGTGGGTGCTGGGGCGGCAACCCTAGCATTGATACATCGCTGAATTCCCCCGCTTGATAATTGAAAGTAAAACCGAGATACGATGGGATTTCAGTTTTTGGGTCTTCTGATTCAAACTTCACATCATAGGCAACGCCTTTATGTGGTTTTACACCCGCAGTATCGAACTCAATGCTCAATGCATTGGAGAAGTCTGCCAAGACAACGCCCCGACTGGTAAGCTTTGAGCGAATGACTGCGCGGTAAGCTCGCAGTTCGAGCGATTTGGATGACGGCGTCATCGTACTCAATGGATCATTGGTAAAGTCGTAAGAAGCCGATGCCTTCACTATTGTACTGGATGAAACATCAGAAGTGACAGCGTCACCATCGTGAGTGCTGATTTCCGCTGTGGGGTTGGGAACCGGTGTGAAAATAATAAATGACGTGGCGACCACAACACAGGCAAACAGCGAGAGCAGGAGTGATTTTCTGTTCATTGCTTATCCATTTAATAACAGGAGGCACATCACATACCTCCAAAACAAATTACAAATATGCTGTTTGATCGTAAATTGTTTGATTGAACTCATAAATTGGCGACCAGCTAATCAAATCTGTTTCTGCATAGAATATTCTCGCAAAACCAAACAGTTTAACGTCGCAATAAAGTCCAACTTTACCGTTACCACCCTGTGCATTTGCATCCCATTTAAGTCGGGTATAGTACTGATGTTTTTTACCCGGTTGTTTTTTATAAGTAACCCCCGCTTCCGCATAGGCTTTCGTGCCTGCATTAATTAAGGTGAGCGAACCTTTCACGCCTTTTTCAACAGTTTTAAATAGAAGATTTAAACTGGCATAACCTTTGGCTGTTGCATCACCAGAAATAAATGGTCTCACGCTTGCAAAGATAAAATCAGGTCGACGCTCACCATTTATCTTAATCGGCTTGTTGGGTTTGTCGAAACCGCCCACTTCAAGACCAGCCTCAAAATCTGCACCGACCTTTAATGCCGCTCCAACACTGACACCAAGACGAAAAATACCAGCAGGATCGATCGGCACTGCAGGGATAGGCACGTCAAAGCTAGCAACGGTATGGCTAATCGTCCGTTTGATATCGGTGCGAAGCAACGCATCACAGGTTGGACTGAGTGAAAACGGAACATCGGAGCCCACGCTTAACGAAAGATGTAGGCCGCGCACACATTCGGCATCTTCAGGCTTGAAGTTCAAATCAACCCCGCCCAATACCGAACCGAGCGTTGTATTATGAGGACCAACTGTGACTGTGAAATCATTGTTAGTGTTGCCGATCACCTTCCCTCCGGTGAAGGTGACGTATCCATAACCTTTCCTTGTCTCAACAAAATTTCTAACAATGTTATGGGTGTTAGCTCGATGGGTTTTATTCAGTACCTGACCTGGGGATAGGCCTGATGCTTGTGTTTCAAATGATGAGGTTGAGAATGCTACAGCTGTTAGCATTAAACCTAACTGCATAACTTTCATTATTATTTCCTAATATTTTATATCAAACATGGGTAATACCTTTTCATTTAAGGCATGAAAAATGTAAGACACAGTAGGAAATACGCGGAGCAACTATTGAAGATTAATCATTAATTAGTTCGATGCACTAGTTAATTAGTGCATCAAAAGTGCGAATTTAGCATTATTATTAGACATGCTTTTATTAGCTATTTAGATTAGTCTTATTATTACTAACTTACAATATTAAATTATAAAGAAACACAGCGAGGTATAAAAATCTAACTATATCAACACCGTCTAGCCCATCAAAAAAAGCCAGCTTCAAAGCTGGCTTTAAAATTAAACTGTTTCTCGCGTTTTCTAAGCCGCAGTCGAAAAATGCTTCCCAAGCAACGCATGGTAGAAATCATTGTCCGACAACACACCGATGATCTTTTCTTCGTCACTGAGCAACACAGACTGCCCCGTGTGATAGCGGATTTCCAGTGCATGACGCATAGAAGTATCTGCCGACGTAATCACAACCGAGTCCACAGCAAGATCGGTGATGCTCTCGCCTTCTTGCCATCGAACAATTGGAAGATTGGCGTCTAGACGTTTCGCACCAGTGATTTGGCCTTCTGCATCGGTTTCTAACACGGTTTGTTCGTGTCGGTTCAATACCAAGGTGTTTCCTTCGCGCTCAAGATCGCCAATGGCGGTCATTAACGAACGGCCACGCAATACGTTGAGCGGATTAGTGTGCGCCACAAAATCTTCCACGTACTGATTTTCAGGGCGTAACACGATGTCTTCTGGCTTACCGTGTTGGATAATTTTTCCTGACTCCATAATGGCAATGTTATTGCCCAATTTCAGCGCTTCATCCAAATCGTGGCTCACGAACAAAATCGTTTTGTTGAGCTTACGTTGAAGTTCTAACAACTCGTCTTGCAACTGGTTTCGAATCAGCGGATCTAGTGCCGAGAAGGGCTCATCCATCAACAGAATGTCACTGTCCATGGTGAACGCTCGCGCAAGACCAACACGTTGCTGCATGCCTCCCGACAGCTCATGGGGCAGTTTGTCATGCCATTCCGTTAGGCCAACCATGTCGATCTTTTCCATGGCACGTTGACGACGTTCGTCTTTGCCAACACCTTGCATTTCTAAACCGAAAGCAACGTTGTCAACCACGGATAGCCAAGGCATCAATGCGAACTTTTGAAACACCATGGAAATACGGTGTGAGCGCAAATGGCGCAACGCATTGTCATCAATACCGGCGAGATCGACCATCTCATCGCCATTGCGCACTTTTAGCGAACCACGAGTGACAGGGTTCAAGCCGTTGACCGCGCGAAGCAAGCTTGACTTTCCTGAGCCTGAAAGCCCCATCAGTACACAGATCTCCCCTTCTTCGACGCTCAGTGTGGCGTTATGCACGCCAATCACATCGCCCGTTTCTTCTTGTATTTGCTGGCGCGTTTTTCCGTCATCTAACAAGGTCAGGCTTTTATCAATCGACTGACCGAAAATAACGTCCAAGTTTTCTATGGTTACTGCCTTCATGATTACCCCTCTTTCCCTTGTGATGCAGGCGCTTTGCATAAGCGGTCCAAAATGATGGCCACGAGTACAATGGCAAGACCCGCTTCAAAGCCTTGAGAAATATTCACGGTATTCAACGCACGGATAACCGGTTTACCCAAACCATCAGCACCCACTAACGCCGAGATAACAACCATGGAAAGCGACAGCATGATGCACTGCGTAATGCCCGCCATGATGTTTGGCATTGCCGCAGGCAGCTCAACTTTGAACAGCAGTTTATTTGGTGTCGCACCAAAGGCTTTGCCCGCTTCAATCAGCTCTTCTGGCACACTGCGAATGCCCAGATACGTCAAACGAATTGGCGCTGCGATGGCGAAGATAATGGTGGAGATCAAGCCCGGCACAACGCCAAGACCAAACAACACCAGCGTTGGAATAAGGTAAACAAACGTTGGGATGGTTTGCATTAAATCGAGAACCGGACGCATAAAGGTATACAGCCACGGGCGATGTGCAGCGAGAATGCCGAGTGGCACACCAATCAATACCGACAACGAGGTAGCAGTGAGCACCAGCACGAAGGTTTCAATCATCTCCGTCCAGTAGCCTAAATTTAAAATCAGCAATAATGCGGCACAAACAAACACCACCAGCGGGATGCTTCTGTGTAAAAGCCAAGCAAGTCCGGCGGTCAGCAGAATTGGCACGTATGGCGGCATCCATTGCATCACATCGACAAGGGATAGGATTAGCCATTCTAGTGACAGGGAAAGCGCATCGAAGAAGCCAGCAGCGTTATCTGTTAACCAATCTACGCCGGTTTCCATGTAATCGCCGAGGGGTATTTTATTGTCAGTAATCCAGTTCATGTGTACTCCAAAATCCATCATGGTTTGGGTGAGTGACGCCATCAATGCGCCCTCACCCTCTGCTCCCGACACTTACTGCGGACGGGCAGCAGTCAATGCCTTACTGGATATTGAGATGTGCTTTAACGGCTGGCAGTGCATCTTTACCCTCCAGCGTTTTAACACCGTCTAACCATGCAGTTAGCGCCTCTGGGTTACCTTGTAGCCATTCTTTTGCAGCCATTTCAGGCTTCACGCCGTCGTTAAGAATGCCGTTCATGATGTCGTTTTCCATCGCCAACGAGAATTTCTGATTGGTCAGCAGCTTGCCAACGTTCGGACACTCGGTGGTGAAGTTTTGGCGTACATTGGTGTAAACGTTCGCGCCGCCAAAGTTAGGACCAAAGAAATCGTCACCGCCAGCTAGGTATTCCAATTCAAAGTTGCTGTTCATTGGGTGTGGTGCCCAGCCTAAAAATACAATCCACTGGTCGCGACGAACCGCGCGCTTCACTTGTGACAACATGCCTGCTTCACTGGATTCAACCAGATTGAAGCTTTTAAGCCCAAATGCATCCGCATCGATCATGTCTTGGATTAAACGGTTGCCATCGTTACCCGGCTCAATGCCGTACACGCGGCCTTTGAAGTTATCTTCAAACTTGGCGATATCTGCGAAGGTTTTTACGCCCGCTTCAAAGGCGTACTTTGGCACAGCCAAGGTATATTTCGCGCCTTCAAGGTTCATGTTGATGGTTTCAACCGTGCCCGCATCGCGGTACTTGGCAATATCCCCTTCCATGGTTGGCATCCAGTTGCCCAGGAACACATCAATGTCGCCATTTGCCAGCGAGGTATAGGTAACAGGGACAGACAGCAGCTGTATGTCGGTTTCGTATCCCATACCTTGCAGTACAAGCGTCGTTGCTGCGGTGGTGGCGGTAATATCCGTCCAACCTACATCTGAAAAACTCACTTTCTCACACTGGTTTGCCATTGCTGGTGCAGCAATCAAGCTTGCCGCTACGGTCAGGCTTAGTGCTGTCAGTCGTTGAGTCTGTTTAATATCCATGATGCTTTCCTCTTCCTTTCTTTGTCTGCGGGCGTTGCAGTAAGCCGCGCCCTTCAGTTTTTTATTCGTTGTCTTGTTTATTCTCAAGTTTGGTTTAGCTACTCGATGCACAAGATCGGTTTTTCTATTCTTGGTTGACTGTTATTGCCTATGTGCATCCGAAACCGTTTCACTTTCAGATGCGTTTTCTGGCGGAACCAAACGCTGCTGGGTCTGCCAGTTTGGATCTTGCCATACCGCCACATCGGTGGAAGGCAAGAGTCCGTTATTCAAGATCATGTCTGCGGCACGCTCTGCCACCATGATGGTTGGCCCGTTTAAGTTGCCGTTGGTGATCGTTGGGAATACCGATGAATCCACCACACGCAGATTTTCAATACCACGCACGCGAAGCGCTGCATCGAGTACTGCCATTGGATCAGTCTCTGCACCCATTTTGCAGGTGCATGATGGGTGGTAAGCACTTTCCACATTGGCTTTCACCCATGCATCGATTTCTTCATCACTTTGCACGTTTTCGCCTGGCTGAATTTCACCATCGCCAAAACGCGCAATCGCATCTTGTGCCAAGATCTCACGGGTCAGACGAATACAATCACGCCAATCCTGCTTGTCTTGCTCTGTGCCTATGTAGTTAAAAACGATCTCAGGTTTGTCGTCTGGACACGCGCTGGTGATACGCACATAACCACGACTTTCCGGTTTGTTCGGGCCAACATGCACCTGAAAACCATGCCCTTCCACCGCTGATTTGCCGTCGTAACGGATCGCCGCTGGCAAAAAGTGGTATTGAACGTTCGGCCACTTGATGCCAGCACGGCTACGAATAAATGCGCATGACTCAAAGTGGTTGGTTGCGCCCAATCCATCTCTAAACAAAATCCAGCGCGTACCGATCAACCCTTTGCTGATCAAACCCAGCTTGCCGTTCAGGGTGATGGGTTCTTTACAGAAATACTGGAAGTAAACCTCTAGATGGTCTTGCAGGTTCTCCCCCACGCCAGGCAGATCGTGCTTTACCTCAACCCCTGCCTTTTCCAGCACGGCTTTCGGACCAATACCGGAGAGCTGAAGCAACTGCGGTGAACCAATAGAGCCCGCCGCGCTGATCACGTCTTTGCGTGCGTTCACTTCATGGTGTTTGCCGCTTTTTTGGTACGAAACACCGACGGCTTTCTTTTCTTTCAGCAAGATTTTGTTCACCGTCACGCCTTTGATCAACGTGAGGTTGCTGCGTTTCAAAGCACGACGTAAATAGGCATTCGACGTAGACGCACGTACGCCGCCGTCCACCGTCATGTGCATTGGGCCAAAGCCTTCTTGCTGATAGCCGTTGTAATCTTCGGTGACCGGATATCCCGCTTGTTCGCCTGCATCAATGAACGCACGATAAAGCGGGTTCAGTGCCATGTCGTTACCGTTGCAGGTACCGACAGGGCCATTGCCGCCGCGATAGTCATCTTCGCCGCCAATCCAGGTTTCAGCGCGTTTGAAATACGGCAAGCAAGATTGATAGTTCCAACCTTGCGCGCCGTTGGCTTCCCACTGGTCAAAGTCACTGGCGTGGCCACGTACATACACCATGCCATTGATAGATGAACTGCCGCCCAGCACCTTGCCGCGAGGACAATGTAATTTGCGACCGTCTAATCCGCTTTCGGCTTGGGATTCAAACTGCCATGCGTATTTTTCGGTGTTCATTGGGTAAGAAAGCGCGGTCGGCATCTGAATAAAAATGCTTCGGTCTGTTCCGCCCGCTTCGAGGATCAATACTTTGTGCTCGCCAGATTCCGTCAGGCGATCCGCCAGCACGCAACCCGCTGAACCCGCGCCAACGATGATGTAGTCAAATTCTGTTTCAATTGCCATGATGCTAAAAAAATCCTATTACGCGTACGGGCTATCTACGTCACCCAACTCGACGTAAACGCTCTTGGTCTGGGTGTAATGATTCAGCGTTTGAACGCCGTTTTCGCGCCCAATACCTGATTGCTTGTAACCACCAACAGGCATTTCAGCCGGAGATGCTCCCCAGTTATTGATCCAACAAATACCCGCTTGCAGCTTGGCAATCACACGGTGTGCGCGAGAGAAGTTGGTGGTAAACACGCCAGCGGCAAGGCCATACTGCGTATCGTTAGCACGAGCAATTACTTCCTGCTCATCGTTGAAACGCAGCACTGACATCACAGGGCCGAAAATCTCGTGTTTCACGTGAGGCATGTCATCGGTACAGTCTGCAAATATGGTTGGCGCAACAAAGTTACCTTTGTCCAGCCCACCCTCGGTGACTTGGTAACCGCCGCACAGCAAGCGTGCGCTGGTTTGCTTACCTTGTTCGATAAAGCCAAGCACTTTTCCTAAATGGTCTCTGGAGATCAACGCGCCGATTTGGGTATCAGGATGTGTTGGGTCGCCCACAATTAGCTTGTCTGTGCGAGCTGCCAATTTTTCGAGGAAGGTGTCGTAGATATCATCATGCACAAACACGCGAGTGCCGTTTGTGCACACTTCACCTTGGGTGTAGAAGTTCGCAAGCATTGCACCTGAAACGGCGTTATCAATGTCAGCATCGTTAAACACGATCAACGGGGACTTGCCGCCCAGCTCCATCGTGACAGACTTAAGCGAGCCTGCTGCATCAGCCATGACTTTCTTGCCCGTTCCGCATTCGCCCGTAAACGAGACCTTAACGATATCCTTGTGGCGAGAGAGCATCTGTCCGACGCGGTAATCGCCCTGAACCACATTGAATACGCCATCTGGCATGCCTGCTTCTGTGAAAATCTCGGCCAATTTCAGCGTGGTTAACGGCGTTTCTTCTGAGGGCTTGAACACCATGGCATTGCCTGCCGCCAACGCTGGGCCCGCTTTCCACATCGCGATTTGAATCGGATAGTTCCATGCACCAATGCCCGCACATACGCCCAAAGGCTCTTTGCGCGTATAGAAGAACTGATTTTCACCAAGACTTTGCTGTTCGCCTTGAATAGACACCGCCAGACCCGCGTAATATTCAATCACGTCTGCGCCTGTCACCACATCAACGTACTGCGCTTCTTGTATTGGCTTACCGGTATCCAGCACTTCTAGTGCTGCCAGCTCATCATTGCGTTCACGCAAAATAGCCACGGCGCGGTTCAAAATAGCACGACGTTCCGCACCACTCATTGCCGACCAAACCTGAAAGCCTTCCCAAGCTGATTTGACTGCTGCATCCACATCGGTCTGACTCGCTTGTTGCACGTCAGCCAGCTTTTCGCCCGTTGCTGGATTTAGGGTTTGAAACGTTTCGCCGGAGGTCGCATCAACGTAGCCTCCGTGAATGTATAACGGTTTAATATCCATTTAATTATTGCCTTTTGATATGGATGGAAAGTCTTGAAGTTGGCGTTCGAGGTAGTCTTCAATCGTCGCAACCGCTTCTAGCGAATCGATACCTTGCGGATTGAGCGCCCCACGAAGCCAGATGCCGTCAACCAACGCAGCAATGCCCAGCGCAACAAACGCAGCGCGATCCGAGGGCATCAGTTTTTTGAGTTCAACGCGAAGATGTGAAAGCAGACGTCTTTCGTTAACGTGTTGGAGCCGAAATAGCGCGGGGTCGTGCATGGCATGAGACCAGAATGCCAGCCACGTTTTGGTCACTTTACTGCTCACCTGATTGGGGTCGAAGTTGCCATCAACAATGGCGAGAATGCGCCCTTTGGCATCGTTTGGATCGGTCATGTTCAACCTTTGTTGAACACCCTTAGAGAGTTCACGGAGCACAGAACGCATGGTTTCTTCCAGCAATCCGTGTTTGCCACCAAAGTAATGGTTAATGATCCCCGCAGACACCCCTGCTTTTCGGCTGATCAGGGCGACACTTGCCCCAGCCAAACCGACATCGTCGATGGCAGACATGGTTGCCTCAACGAGCTGTGGGCGGCGAATTGCGGGCATCCCTACTTTTGGCATCGAACCCTCCTTGATTGGTTAAAAATGTAGCAAAAATGTTTTTTGATTGAACGTTCAATTAAAAACAGACTTACAAATAATACACGTGTTGTCAAAATGATGTTAGAGCTATAACTGTGATCAAATATAAACAGATAGAATCAATCTTATTAATATCAACAAGATGAAGAAAGACAGTGTAGTGGTTTAATGATCCCGGACACCATTTAAGGTGGTAAAGTCACCACTAAAGAAAGAGGTGTTCCATGACAAGACAACGTCGTTCATTCTCCGCTGAATTTAAACTAGAAGCAGCCTGTTTGGTACTTGACCAAGGGTATTCAATTGCTGAGGCTAGCCGCTCATTAAACGTCGGTGAAACGGGACTCAGACGCTGGGTCACACAACTTGAACAAGAGCGCGGCGGTAGTACGCCAGTTTCCAAAGCCTTAACGCCAGAGCAGCAGAAAATCCAAGAGTTAGAGGCAAGGATCCATCGACTTGAACGAGAAAAATCTATTCTAAAAAAGGCTACTGCTCTCTTGATGTCGGACGAACTCGAACGTACGCGCTGATAGACCAATTGAGAGAGCAAGAACCGGTAGAATTGGTCTGTACTGTGTTCGATATCGCCACGTCGACTTACTATGAGCACTGCCAACGACGCCATGATATTGATGCTGAACGTTTGCATCTTCGTAGCGAGATCAACCGACTGTTTACGCTGAGCAGAAGCTCTGCGGGTAGTCGCACTCTGGTCGGCATGATGTGTGAAATCGGACATAAGATTGGACGATTCAAGGTTCGCCGATTGATGAAAGAGGCACAACTCATCAGCAAGCAACCCGGTTCACATAACTATAAGCAAGCTACGGTTGAACGGCCTGATATTCCCAATCAGCTTGATCGTCAGTTCACTGTCGACGCCCCAAATCAAGTATGGTGCGGCGATATTACCTATATATGGGCGGGTCATCGTTGGTGCTATCTTGCCGTTGTCATTGATCTGTATCGCAGACGGGTTGTCGGTTGGGCCATGTCTGACAGTCCTGATGCGGCATTGGTGACAAAAGCGTTGTCGATGGCGTATGAGCAACGAGGAAAACCAAGTGGCGTGATGTTCCATTCGGATCAAGGCTCCCAATACAGCAGTCGCCAGTTTCGACAACACCTGTGGCGGTATCGGATGACACAAAGCATGAGTCGCCGTGGCAACTGCTGGGACAACGCTCCAATGGAAAGGCTATTTAGAAGTCTAAAATCTGAATGGATACCAGCAACAGGCTATGCATCTTTTGCTGAGGCATCCAAAGATATCAGCCATTACCTGATGAGCTATTACAACTGGAAGAGACCGCATAGTTATAACGGTGGTCTTCCACCTGCGAAAGCTGAAAATCAGCCTAATTTACTGTCCGGAATGAGTTGACCACTACACAGTAAGCTCACAAAGAATTATAGACCGAACATTATTTCGACCACTAAACATTATTTCTAATGTGGGCTTAGTGTAAAAAACGGACATAAACTTAGCCATCAAGCCATTAAAGTGACAAGAGTGAATTTAGTTCAGGAGATTAAAGGAAGTGTTTGGGTGACGGTAAATATAGGTAGGATGTTAGAACAGTGCATAAGGAGTTATCCTTTGCTGAATCGCAAGGGATAACTCGTCGCGAACAAATGCGTTATCGTTTAATCACTAACGATGAATATGCCGTACCGGCGGGATTTCCATAAAGGGTTGCGAGAATATCCATGGCTGTAGTACTCCACGATCCAAAGTAACCATCGAGGTGATTGTACATACCCATCGCGTGTGCCATTTCATGAACAACAATATCGCTATCCCAACTACATTGGTCATTCCCCATGTTTACCCAAAGGAGTGTATCACCAGCGTATGTATACGATGTAGGATCGATAAGTAATGCCATGCTTCCATCGTAGGGCGCCATTGACGCATTCGCACACATATTTTGCGGGCTATCGGAAATACCTTTACTGTAAAACCCTGTGCCCTGAGCAATAACTAAGCCACCTAAAATTCCATGGCTGTTTTTGAATTCGTTTGCGTTAAAGCTGCCATTTCCGACGTTTTCGTGAGCAAGGCTATTGTTTCGGTAAACGCTCAAATCTTCTGTCACGAGCGTAAAATCGCTAAAGATGTTGCCTAAACGCGCTTCAATCGTATTCACAGCATTCGAAATGACGGCTGGCGGATTAGAACCATCTTTAGAAACATAATAAAGTGGAATTTGCTCAGCGGTATCAAAACGGACGGTTCCTTGCTGATCTAGCGTAGAACCCCATATCACATCGCTAAATAGCGGTGGAAAGTTAGTCGAATAGTTGGTTTGTTTAACTAAACTAGACAGTTTTTGTTCATCAACAGATTCTGTCTTTGCTTCATCGTCACCACAGGCAGCGATTAAAACCGCACTCAACGCCAGTACGCTGGCTTTTTTATATTGTGTTAATTTCACGCATAAACCTCATATTTACTAAATATTTAATGCGCGATGATTAATACCTTAAAATGCGGGCATTCTTCATGCGCCAGAACAAGATTTAACGTATAAAAAACGAAAATACAGACAATTATTCTGTAAAATGCAACCCACACTTATCCTTGGTGTTGCCATCATAAACTGGACCATTCGATGACCATTTCCGACTATCCTTCAAAACTGAGCCTACCGCAGACGAATCCGGGTGTTTCTACCGTATTGGAATACCTCGTTATCAAGTTTCCCTTCATTGATGCTCAGGTCTGGCAACAGCGCATGGCTGATGGCAAGGTTCACTATCACGATGGAACACGCGTTTCCGCGCAATCGCTGTTTCAACCGCAACAGCGGATCTACTACTACAGAGAAGTTGAAAGCGAGCCTCGTGTTCCCTTCAAAGAAGAGATCCTGTTTCAGGATGAGCACATTGTGGTGGTTTACAAACCCCATTTTCTCGCGGTTTTACCCGGCGGTATTTACGTGAATGAATGTTTGCAGAATCGGTTACGAAAAAGTACCGGTATATCGGAACTGCAAGCGCTACATCGGTTAGACCGAGTGACAGCGGGCTTAGTCATGTTTTCAGTCAACCCAGAGACGAGCCATCTTTACCATCATTTGTTCGAAACGCGGCAAATACACAAAACCTACCAAGCGATTGCCAATCTTCGAGAGGGAAAAAACATTGTTGGTCAAGAATGGGAAGTGAAAAACCGAATTGAGCAGTCTGAACCGCGTTTTCGCATGCAGGTGACAGAGGGAAAAGCCAACAGCCATTCCGTGATTCGATGCCTAAAGCAATCCAACGAAAAGGCACTGTTTGAACTGCATCCAGTGACGGGTAAAACCCATCAACTGCGCGTTCACATGCAAACGCTTGGCTGGCCGATTTTGAATGACAAGTACTACCCTGAATTGCAACCTTTCAGCGCTGACAACTATTTAGCCCCCTTGCAGTTGCTAGCAAAAGAGGTGGAATTTATCGACCCCATTTCACATCAACCTCGACATTTTCGTTCCGACCATCACTTGTCACTGAATTAACGCTAACCACGCTGTATTTTTTCTGATTGACTGACGATTAGGGTGGCGGCTTCTTTGTGCGTCAGCCCTTATGAGATGTTGGCAATGCAAATGTCAGCTCCGAGTAGTTTTGGTCATCAATACGGTAGTAATCAGAAATCTCGCCCAGTTGTTCAAATCCGAGCTTACGGTATAGCGTGATGGCTTTCTCGTTGCAGCCAATCACATTCAAATCCAGCCATTTGGTTTTTTCGTCGTTCTGGCAGAAAGCGATCGCGGCTTTAAGAAGTGATTCACCTAACCCCTGACGACGAGCAGCGCGATCAACGCCCATCCCCAACAACACGCGATGACGACAATGCTCGTCAGCATAGTGTCGTAAATCAATGTGACCGACTATGTTCCCGCTGCTGTTTTTCGCCAACCAAACCTTACGCCAGTTTGACGATTCCCTGTCGGCCAGGACACCATCGCTAAAGCGCTTCTTTAAATCGTCAGACACAACACATTCGTCGCGAGACAATGGCTGAAACAACGCCCCACCTTCTGCTCCATTCTCTTCAAGCTGACGGTTTAAGTAAGCAAACAATGCCGCCATATCCTCTGAACCAGCATCCTCGATTTTCATTTCTACATCCTTTTCGCGCGGCTAAAGCGTCATTACCTCAGTCGAGAGCACTCGATCATACCGACCTGCTCCGTATTAAAACAAGTACCGCTTGATCGCTGTCAATCAGACATCAATCAGACATCAATCATTTTCATTTGATGATGTTTAAATGACATCACACTGTTACCATCGGTCGCCTCTTCTTTTTGTGGTTTCTATTATGACTTCGAATATGGATCATGTTCTGCTGAATATTGCCTTGAACCTCAGTTCTAACCTTGATCGTGATAAACAATACCAACGGTTAATAGAAGGAATGGGACAGGTTTTTCCCTACGATGCCAGCGCATTATTTATATTTGATAAAGAAGGCTTTCTCACGCCAGTCGCTGTAAAAGGCTTGTCTAGCGCAGTATTGGGGCGTCGCTTCTTTCCAAAATCACATCCTCGATTAGATGCCATTGTAAATAGCCTGAACCCAGTACGTTTTGATGCAAACTGCGAGCTACCCGACCCCTTTGATGGCGTCTTGCTAACCGAGAACACAACCATTGATGTCCATGACTGTATGGGTTGTAGCTTGTATGTCGATGGCCAACTTGTTGGTGCACTCACGATGGACTCCCTGACGGTGGGTGCTTTTGACCACATTGAGCCCGTAGCCATTGAAACCTTCGCCGCACTTGCTGCTGCCACACTGCGAAATATTGGTTTAGTCGAAGCGTTGAAAACGCAAAATCACAAACAAAAAACCGTGACCGAAACGCTAATCCGACAAGCTCGTTCACTAAAAGGTGACATGGTCGGTTTTAGCCCGCAAATGCACCAACTACGAACGAATATCGCGACCGTCGCAAAATCAGATTATGCCGTTCTTATTACGGGTGAAACCGGTACAGGCAAAGAACTGGTTGCGCATAGCGTTCATGCTCAATCAAATCGCAACGACAAACCGATGATTTACGTTAACTGTGCGGCACTGCCAGAGGGCCTGGCGGAAAGTGAATTGTTTGGTCATGTAAAAGGCGCATTTACGGGAGCCATTAACAATCGTGCGGGTAAATTTGAGTTAGCCGACGGTGGTACATTGTTTTTAGACGAAGTCGGCGAATTGCCGCTCGTTTTACAAGCAAAACTACTGCGAGTGATCCAGCAAGGTGAGTTACAACGCGTAGGCAGTGACAAGCACTTGCAGGTGAATGTTCGCATTGTGGCCGCGACAAATCGCAAGCTTGAAGACGAAGTTGAAGCAGGGAATTTCCGCGCCGATTTATTTCACCGTTTGAACGTGTTTCCAATAACGGTACCGGCGATGAGAAAACGCGAAGGCGACATTCCCGTGCTCGCGGGTCATCTGCTCGAAAAAGTCAGGCATCAATTCAATGTGCCAAATCTTCACATTCACGCAAAAGCGCTCTCCATGCTAGAAGAGCAACCTTGGCCAGGTAATGTTCGTGAGCTTGAACATACGCTGACGCGCGCAGCATTGCGCGCAATTCAGGACCAATGCCACACGATTAATCTGATCCATTTTGATGTGGTCGTCACGAGTGATGATGTCAAAAAGACATCACAGTATTTCCCCGCCGAAAACCAAAATATGCGCGAGTTGGTTGAAGCCTACCAACGAGACCTTATCTCTCATGTACTAGAAAAAACGGGGGGTGTTTGGTCAAAAGCCGCTGAGTTTTTGCACATGGACAGGGGCAACCTCTATCGTATGGGGAAAAAGCTCGGCATTCATCGATAAAGGTTTTCTTCTCCAATTTCCGCGCTCGATGTAAAAAGGACAACAAACGCGTTGTCTTTTTTACATCGAATGAATATTGAAATTGAATAAATATTATTTAATATCAAATAGATAACTGTTGGCACAAAGCATGCAATCACAGTGCATTAATTGAAATAAATCAATATCACCACTGGAGACCCGCTATGTTCTGTATTCAATGTGAGCAGACAATTCAAACACCCACTGTCAAAGGCTGTTCATTCGCGAAAGGTATGTGTGGAAAAACCGCCGAAGTGTCAGACTTGCAAGATGTGTTGGTGTACGCATTACAAGGGGTGTCTTTCTGGGCGAATCTGGCAAGTGAATTCGACATCGTCAACGACGAAATCAACCAATGGGCACCGAAGGCTTTCTTCTCGACTCTTACCAACGTTAACTTCGACCCTGAGCGCATTCTTGAACTGACGCATCAAGCGTCAGTATACAAAGCACGCCTTGAACAACATGCCCGTGCAGCTTACCAAATGGCAGACAAAAGCCTGCCTGCATTACCGCCTGTCGCCAGTTTTGAACTGCCAAAGAATGCTGAAGCAATATTGGCTCTTGCTCCACATGTCGCGGTAAACCGCGGAAAAGACAGCGTGCATGAAGACGTTATCGGCTTACGTCTGCTGTGTCTTTACGGCTTAAAAGGTGCGGCAGCGTACATGGAGCATGCCCTGGTACTCGGTCAAACTGACAACGCTGTGTATGGTGATTATCACAACATTATGGCGTGGCTTGGAACCGATCCTGAAGACTTGGGTGAGCTGCTCGATTGCTCAATGAAAATTGGTTTGATGAACTACAAAGTGATGGAAATGTTGGATACCGGTGAAACCACCACCTTTGGTCACCCAGCACCAACCCAAGTCAATGTAAAACCGATTAAAGGCAAATGCATTCTAGTATCAGGCCACGACCTACACGATCTGGAAAAAATCCTTCAACAAACTGAAGGTAAAGGCATCAACGTTTACACCAATGGTGAAATGCTCCCTGCTCACAGCTATCCGGAACTCAACAAATATCCACACCTAGTGGGTAACTACGGCAGCGCATGGCAAAACCAGCAAAAAGAGTTCGCCAACTTCCCTGGTGCGATTGTGATGACATCAAACTGCCTGCTTAACCCAGATATCGGCCAGTATGCAGATCGCCTATTTACCCGCAGCATTGTCGGTTGGCCGGGTGTAGCGCACATTGAAGGTGATGATTTCAGCCAAGTGATCGATAGTACTCTGGGACTTGATGGCTTCAAACACAACGAAATTGAACACATGATCACCATTGGCTTTGGTCGTAACGCGTTGATGGCTGCTGCCCCTGCCGTTATTGAAGAAGTGAAGAAAGGCAACATCAGCCACTTCTTCTTAGTGGGTGGTTGTGACGGTGATAAATCTGTGCGCAGCTACTACACCGACTTCACCGCTCAAGCGCCTGAAAGTTCTATCATTCTGACACTGGCTTGCGGTAAATACCGTTTCAACAAGAATCAGTTCGGTGACATTAACGGCATTCCTCGTCTTCTTGATGTCGGCCAATGTAACGATGCCTACTCTGCCATTCAGCTTGCACTTGCGCTTGCCAATGAATTTGAGTGCGACATTAATGAACTACCATTAACCCTCGTTTTGTCTTGGTTTGAACAAAAAGCCATCGTGATTTTACTGACTTTGTTTGCTCTAGGTGTGAAAGGCATTTACACCGGGCCTACCGCTCCCGCATTCCTCACCGACAACTTGATTACGATTATTCAAGACACGTTCGACATGCGCTCCATCTCGACCGTTGAAGAAGATCTTAAAGCGATTCTCGCTGCGTAATAAGAACACTGTCTATCAAAGACGTCAGCCCTTGTGTATTCACTTATTGATGATCACGAGGACTGATGCCAATGATCACTCGCTGTATCATTTCCGAAGAATAGTGAGCCACATAACTGCTCTATGCTGGTTAGGTATCTAGTAATTCATAGGGAAAGCCGCTGTATGACCACCCCATCTGGTGACAATACCGACAACAATCCAGAAAGGAAGCCAACTTCAGGCGTCATGCGGCGTTTTCTCGCCACTCACAAAAGCTCGCTGCCCATTTTATTTCTCTCCGTGTTTGTTGGCATCTTTGCAGGGCTTCTGTGTACTTTCTTTGATATCACTATCGATTGGGTGGTCAATCAACGTGAGCATTGGCTAGATGGGCGCTCTGATCTGGCATGGTCGACCATTCTTGTCATTATGCTGAGTAGTTCGATACTGTCTGCGTTTGGCTTTTATCTCGTGATACGCGTGGCACCTGAAGCGGCAGGCTCTGGGATTCCAGAGATTGAAGGTGCGCTGGATGGTGTTCGCCCTGTACGCTGGTGGCGGGTGATCCCCGTGAAATTTTTTGGCGGCATTGGCGCGATTGGCGCAGGCTTGGTGCTTGGTCGTGAAGGCCCCTCAGTACAAATGGGCGCGAGTGTCGGCAGAATGCTGACAGACATATTCAAAATTGACAGCGATGAAAGCCGCCATACCTTGGTTGCGGCTGGTGCAGCGGCTGGCCTTGCCGCCGCTTTTAATGCGCCGTTGGCTGGGATCATGTTTGTGATTGAGGAAATGCGTCCGCAGTTTAAATACAACCTTATTTCCATCAAAGCAGTCATGATTGCCGCCATCATGGCGACCATTACTTACCGATTTTTTCTTGGGCAAGGCGCAATGATCCCCCTTCCTGCCCATGATGAAGTGCCACTCGCGTCACTGGCGCTATTTTTGGTGTTAGGCTTGGTCTTTGGTTTTATCGGCGTGTTGTTTAATCGTCTTGTGATCATGTCAATGGACGGCTTCGAGCGCTTTCATCGCCATGAAACAAAACGCTTCGTGGGCATTGGCGCAACACTGGGTGCGGTGTTTGGCCTGTTAGCTCTGTTCCTTCCCAAACTCACAGGCGAAGGGTCGAATCTTATCCCTGATGCTGTCTCCGGTACTTTCTCTTTGTCGCTGTTACTTATGCTGTTTTTTGCGAGAGCCATTACCACGCTGGCGTGTTTTTCATCCGGCGCACCCGGTGGGGTGTTTGCGCCCATGCTGGCGCTGGGGACGTTGTTCGGCACCTGTTTTGGCGCATTGTGCATCATGCTGTTCCCTGATCTCGACATCACGATGGGAATGTTCGCGGTGGCGGGCATGGGCGCGTTGTTTGCAGCGACAGTCAGAGCGCCTGTTACCGGTATTTTGTTGGTGATTGAACTCACCCACAATTACGAGCTGATCTTGCCCCTGCTGATCACATCGCTCGGCGCGACCATGACAGCGCAGGCGGTGGGCGGCAAGCCGCTTTATAGCCAACTTTTGCATCGCGCTTTATCAAAGCAAAAAGCGGAGATGCCGCCAGAAAATGGTCGCGAAGAAGATGAAGCGGGTAATAAAACAGAAACGAACCAAAGTCGTTAGAAACTGAGGTTTGGATTAAGACGAATGCCCGGCACTTTTGCCTTTACGCCGCCGCTGTATTAACAATGCCATGTAACCTATCACGATAAGGTTAATCACCAGAGCTAGCCAATCTAACAACCTATCTTGTGTGACCACACCATAGATCTCAAACGGCAAATAGATAGCACCACTCGCGAGCGCGAACCATTCTGTCCACGCATAGCCACGCCACAATCCGAACGCTTCGACGAACCGCACTGAGGCATACAGCAATGAACCCAGTGCAATAATGGTGATGTTTTTGTCGTCGATTTTGGCAATCGCATGATGGATCACACTGGGATATTCACTTGCAGGGTTCAAATGCAGATGCTGCACTAACTCTTCAAACAGAGACTGTATTTCCCGCCCGCCAAGTTCATGAAGGGACAAACCCACGATAATCGCCAGCGCACCTTTTGATGCTTCCAACAAGGCAATTGCCCTAAGCGCTTTCGGTTGTTTCTTCATGCTTTCGCCACACTGTCATTGAGTATTTAAAGCGTGGGCGAAGAAAATAATTCCGTGAGTAGCATTGGCAAGATTTCTGCGACGACAGCGTCAGGTGACCTGTTTTAATTACGTCTAAAGCCGAGTGGCTAACGTCGTTGATTCAGCCCTTGGCGCTTCTTTCGCCAATGCACTCACGCGCCGCCAAGCGAGATAGGTCATTAACGAAAACGCAGCAAGCAGTCCTACGCTGAATAGCCCCCAGTTATCCCCCACGGTGTGTTCAAGTGCTGAGCCAAACAGATAGCCCGTGCCAACGAGAGCAAACGTCCACGTCACTGCCGACGCAAAATTCAATGCCGTGAAAACAGGCCAGCGCATATCACTTAATGCCACTGGCAGGTCCCTATGGTTCGCATGCCTTTGGGATAGCGATAAAGGAAGATATAGGCTTTGCCATAACGATCAAGCAGCAGCTTGGCGGTGATTACCGATTGTCGATATCTCGGGTTCGAAGAGAGCTTCGCAACGCCATATTTTCTGCCCACGTAGAAACGCAATTCATCACCTAGATAGCCACCAGCGAAAACCACTGTCGCGACCAATGCGACGTTCAACGCGCCAAAATGGGCGGCAATACCAGCAAACAGCGGCAAAGATCCGCTTTTCAAGCCACAGTACAAGAAGAGGATGGCGTAACTCAGCAGGCCGTAATCACGCACAATATTTAAAATGGTTTCCATGGTATCAACTGATGCTCACTGTAAATGCTAACTTATTGATACTTATGTCTAAGCTGTTTGGATCACCACGTTTAGATTCAAAAAGGTTAGCAACCATGACCTAGCGATAGAAAAACCTTCACTATTGCCGATTAATTACCCAATCAATCGCGCTGCTCTTCCCTTTTTGATTGAAAACGCAGTAGTATTCAATGGCTCCATCATTGGAGCATCACAATCAACAATTATTCTCAGGGCGGGGCGCAATTCCCCACCGGCGGTATACCGATGCAAAGCGGAGCAAAGCAAAGCGAAGCAAAGGTGAGCCCGCGAGCGCCCGAACTGAGTTCGGGGTCAGCAGACTTGGTGAGATGCCAAGGCCGACGGTTACAGTCCGGATGAAAGAGGATGATAAAAATGCACCCGTAACACGGCGGCTTACACGCGCGCATGTTTAGGTGGATTGTATGTGGCGGCTATTGGCGACCACTGCTCATCTATGCCCTGATTCTGGTATTTAACCTAGGAGTTACCATGAATCAGACTCACACCTCGTTACTTGCTCAATTTGGCACCCCGTTTGAACGCGTTGACGCAGCCCTTGAGGCGCTTCGTCAAGGCAAAGGCGTTCTGCTTCTCGATGATGAAGATCGTGAAAACGAAGGTGACATTATCTATTCGGTCGACCACATAACAAAACAACAAATGGCGCTGATGATCCGCGAGTGCAGCGGCATTGTTTGTCTTTGCCTGCCAGAAGCACAAGCAGACAAACTCGAACTCAAACCCATGGTGGAAGACAACAACAGCGCCAACCAAACCGCATTTACTGTTTCCATTGAAGCCAACATCGGTGTGACTACCGGTGTGTCTGCGGCAGATCGCGTGACCACCATCAAGACCGCTTCCAACCCTGATGCAAAACCGTCTGATCTTGCACGTCCTGGTCACGTATTCCCGCTTCGCGCCCGCAACGGTGGCGTGCTCACTCGACGTGGTCACACCGAAGGCACGATTGATCTGATGCAAATGGCCGGCTTATCGCCAGCAGGCGTTCTGTGTGAAGTACAAAATGAAGATGGCACCATGGCGAAAACACCAGAAATCATTGCTTTTGGTCTGAAGCATGATATGCCCGTACTCACCATTGAAGACATGGTGCAGTACCGTCTGATGCAGGCAGAAAAAATCGCTTAAATTCGATGTGGTTCTAATACGCTATCGACCGCGTTAAGCATTTACAGTTTCAAGCAATAGCCGTGTCCTTTAGATAACTAAAGCACACGGCTTATTTCAACTGGAAGCTGGCAGTGAAGAAGCCGTTAGATGGGCGGCCACCTACGGTATTTTCCACTGGGGCCCAATCGCATGGTCAATCTATCTGATCCCTGCCATTCCAATTGCCTACTTCTTCTATGTGCGTAAGCAGCCAGTATTGAAAGTATCTGCAGCACTGATGCCTGTCATCGGTGAAGCACGCAGCCAAGGTAAAACGGGGAAATTCATCGATATTCTGTTTATCTTTGGTTTACTTGGTGGCGCAGCAACAACGCTGGGTCTTGCCGCACCATTGATTAACGAAGGCATCAGCTACCTGTTTGGCATTCCTTCAACAACCACCTCTCAGATTGGTGTGTTGTTGCTGTGTACAGCGCTGTTTGCCTACTCGTCTTACAAAGGCATGGACGAAGGCATCAAGGTTCTAAGTAACATCAACTTCTGGGGTGCGCTTGCACTGCTGGCGTTTGTGCTGTTCGCAGGCCCGACGCTATTCATGCTAGAGACTGGCTTAGATTCCATCGGTCGCATGCTGTCAAACTTCTTCATCATGGCAACATGGGCAGAACCATTTGGCGGTTACGGCACGTTTGAAGACACCCACTTCCCGCAAGATTGGACCATTTTCTACTGGGCATGGTGGCTAGTATTCGCACCGAGTATGGGCTTGTTCGTTGCGCGTATTTCTCGTGGCCGTACTATTAAGCAAATGGTGTCAGGCTCTATCTTCTTCGGCTCACTCGGCTGTGCGTTGTACTTCATGATCTTGGGTAACTATGGGCTGTCGTTGCAGCTTTCTGGTCAACTCGATGTTGTGAGTATATTGAACAGCGAAGGTCCGACTCGCGCCATTTTCTCGATCCTTGAAACACTGCCGATGAGCACGGTGGTGATCGCAGTATTCACCCTGCTATGTATCATCTTTACCGCAACAACGTTTGATTCTATCTCGTTCATTCTGGCCTCTGTGGTTCAGAACAACGTCACCGAAGACCCAATGCGTTGGAACCGTTTGTTCTGGGCATTTACCCTGTCATTCATGCCTTCAGTGCTAATGTTCATGGGTGGCCTAGCAACACTGCAAACCGCGGCTATCGTTGGTGGTTTACCCTTGTTGGTTATCGCGGTCATGCTGATGATTTCGGGTGTAAAAGCGGCAACGCTCGACCTTGCTCACCAAGAAGGTTACATCGACCCTGTTATCAACATTGAAGAATTCCCAGACGTTGACCCTTGGTCAAAAGAAGGCATGGCAATGGCGCAATTTGAACGCATGAAAGACGAAGCCGTTGCTGCGGCGGAAGAAGAGCGTGAAAAACTGAATGCTATTTGGAATCTGAAGAAAGAGATCCGTGCAACGGCTCTCTCTAAAGGTGAGTCGGGCATGGAACTAGGCGATGCGCCTCAAGAGCAATTGGACGAAATCCAACGCTTAACAGACGAAGCCATGGCAGCCAAAGAGCATAAGCTACAAGCGTCTGAGTCTGCACAACAAGCACGTCTAGTTTTCGATGATCTAATGCGCGAACGTAAGCGTCTAGAAGAAGAAAACCAAGACGAATTGAAGCCTGCGTAACGCAAAATCTCTTATAAAACACACAATCAAAAGGCCGAGAAATCGGCCTTTTTTGTTTCTCAGACATTCGTGAATTTCATACTCTGCAGCCTAAAAGCCCGCGATGTCATTCAGCGTTTACGGATTCAGCGACATTCCATACCCTAAAGAATGTTCAAATGTCGCAATCTTTTGGAACCCAAGTTTTTCGTAGAATTTGATTGCGCCTGTATTCACCGTTGATACCTCAAGATGAACGCCTGACACTTTTGAAGCTGTTAGACGCTCTATCAACGCCATCATCAACTTTTTCCCCAAACCAAACCCTTGCGTTTCTGGCAAACAGTTAATGTGAAAATGAGCAGGATATCTATCAAACTCAGGGCGCGGTGCATGTCCCTGATGGATCTTACCCACCACCCAATCACTTGCAGAGTGACCTTTGTATTGATCAAGCGGATAACGCTCGCGCAAAACTGGTAGCCACTCATCTTCGCAACGCGCCGAGAACATTTTTGAATTTGCGGTACTCACGATATAGCCGCAAGGTTCCCCGTTACAGGTTGCTACAAAACACATATCTGGGTTGAGTATCGCGTAAGGCGCAGAAAAGAAATGCCCAACCAATTCGTCATCGCGATAGAGCAAGGAGCCATCTTCGCCATTATCGGCAGTTAACAAACAAATTTTATATAGCGACGGCAAATCGCTTGGTTGGAAGAGACGAATTTCAAACGGCATATAAGGACTAATATTGACAGAAAATCTAGGCAAAAATGATATATGGGATGTGCTCGACTTTCCAATCACATGTCACCGCCATCTTACGATCCCCTCCTATCATATTGAATATCATTGATATTTTATTAAAAAATTCTTTTGCCGAGAATTAAACACCAACAAGGCCAGCGAATGAGGTGTTATTCATGCATAACGGTCGTCAATAACCAACACGCCGATTGTCGAATTCTGTGTCCAGAGCGTACCAACACATATTGCTAATTCATGCGGAGGGTGGATAATGCCCCGTCTCCTTTCATTGAATAATGTCCCCTGCATGCGCCTTGATAAATTCGTTTGTAAAAGCACTGCGTTAACCCGTGCAGATGCCATCCAACACATTCAAAACGGTGCGGTAACGGTAAACGAAGAAATCGTGACTTACGAGTCAACACAGGTACATGAAAACAACTCCGTAAAGTTACAGGGTCACTTATTGATTCCTCGCCCATTTCGCTATATCTTGATGCACAAACCCGCAGGAACCATTTGCTCGAATATTGATGAGGCCTACCCGTCGCTTTTCAGCGCCACTAACCTCGAGCATACAGAAGAATTACACATCGCAGGGCGATTGGATGCGGACACAACGGGGCTTGTGTTGATCACTGATGATGGTCATTGGTCGTTTAATATCACCACGCCAACCCAGCATTGCGAAAAAGTGTATCGTGTGGGGCTTTCTCGCCCTATTCGCGGTGACGAAGCTGAGCGATTCAAGCACGGCATTATGCTACAAGGAGAGAGCAAACCCACTCTGCCAGCCAAACTCGATGTGCTAAGCCCGCAAGACGTCTTACTGACGATTACGGAAGGTAAGTTTCACCAAGTTAAACGCATGTTTTCCGCGGTTGGCAACCGTGTAGTCACATTGCACCGAGACCGCATTGGTGAGGTGCCGCTCGATGTTGATGTAGGAGAGTGGCGATATCTCAGCGATGAAGAAATCGCTTCGTTCAGATCATAAGCCTAAGACAATAACGCGGATGCCATGGGCCCCGCGTATATTAATGGGTTAAAGCCGAGATTAACGCTCGCCTTGCACGACTACACCCAAGCAACCTAAATATGCTCACCGTAATGCGACGGCAAAAAAAAGCCTGCATCATCTGCAGGCTCTGTTCGCTATTGGACATCTTACGGCTAGACCATCAAACTTTGAGGCTAGCCGTTTTCTTGTGTCGCCTAGCTCGAAGATTATCACCAAGATAGATGAACACACTCAGCAAGATGCACCCACTGATTAAGTTGATAACAGACGTCATCGTGCCATCGAACATCGCACCACTAATGTCTATGACCAAGGCTACCAATGCTAAACGAATCGCTGTGACTAAAGAGGCACTCACACCCGTTTGATTCGGTACGGCTTCCATTGAGCGAGCAAAGAAAATACCGATACACACACCCGCTCCCAACGAATAAAGCACCATGAGTGAGGTAACGAGCAACGGAAGCTGCTGCCAACTTGTCGGTAACACAAACATGGCCAACGTCATCAATACAATGGTAAGAAAACCATATCGACGCAGGCTATTCACGCCAAACCATTTGATCAAACGGCCGTTATTGATACTCGCAATCACGAACGCCACCAACAAGCTCACTTGATAAAAAGGAAACACTGCACTGTCGATACCCAGGTGATTTACAAAAATCAGAGGCATATTAGAAATGAACACCATGTAGCCAGAAAATATGGCGGTGGTGATCAATGTGTTTGCCCAGAACTCGCCGTTTTTCAGTACTGTCACGTAGTCACTACCAATGCCCTTAATGGACAGCGGTTTTCGTTTTTCTACAGGCAGTGATTCTGGCAATTGTATAAAGCAAATCAGGCCAGTGACGATGGTCAACGCAGCAATAAACACAAAGTTATAGGTGTACCCGAACTGATAGTTAATCCAGCCACCTAACATTGGTGCGAACGCAATGATACTCACGACCAAACTGTTAAGATCAGACACAATCTCTGTGGCTTTTTCGGCTTTGTATAAATCGAACACCATAGCCGCACCAATAATCATGCATGCTGCACTGCCGAAGCCTTGAACGAAGCGCCAAAAAATCAATACGTTGATGTCAGTGGAAAACACACAGCCAATGCTGCCCAGAATAAACAAGGCATAACCGAAGTTGAGCACGCTGCGACGGCCGATCGCATCTGAAAGAGGCCCATAGATCAGTGACGCTAAACAGATACCCAGAAAGTTAAAACTTAAGACCCGCTGAATCATAGTTTCATTGGTGTCGAATGCCACCATCATGTCTGGAAACGCCGGAAGATAGATGTCAGTTTCCATCGCTGCTGCGAGAAAAATCATCAAGATAAGAAAGCGTATTGTGCGCTCACTTAACGTATTGGTTGGCATGACTACCCCTAGAAATACATGCGCCAAAATCGAGTCCCCTTTACGAACTTAAATAGAAGGGATCCGAGACGCGAAAAGCATGTTAACAATGTTGCCCAAGCAGAGAGCATAACGACAAGGAAAATGCTCACTGTCGGCGAAGAAGTCAACGTTGAGTCCAGCTCGAAGAATGTCGCAGAAAGCACGAGATCCCCACAGCGTAACCTGACGATCGTGACTCTGTGTCGCCCAAAAGAGGCGTTTGAATGGTCGCTCACAATGAGCGAGGGAGAAGTCTACAAGTTGGAAAAGCAAAATCAATACAATTTATCGATCTTATCCGCCTGATCTTCCTTCCAATAACAGTTACCGCTGGAAAAATTAGAGCATAAACTCTAAACTGTATTTCTCTTTCCCAAACGGTAAGTTTTATGTTGATCAGAAAAACGTCGTTTACGCCATTTTCACGTCTACTAACACTCGGCGTTACTCTCATGCTGTGTTCCACATTTTCTTATGCGGAGACCCTGTCTTTTGAACAGGCATGGCAAGCAGTTCAAGAACGAAACGATGGTATTGCCGCACAACGCGCAAACGTGCAACGCGCCGAGCACATGCGCAACGCTGCGTCCGCTCACCATCTGCCGAGCGTTTCGCTCAGTGGCAACTACACGCGTCTTGATCAAAACGTAGAACTCAAACCGTCGCAGCTCGCCCATCACATGAACGGCGGGGATGCGCTGGGGCAAATTTCTGGCTCAGTACCAGGTATTGGTGGCTTGGTCAGCAATCTTGATAACCTGATGACAACGACCCTCGCCGATCGGGACATTTACACCAGCTCGATTCGCGCTATTTGGCCTATTTTCACTGGCGGTCGCATTCTCGCGGCGGAAGACATTGCCAATGCGCAACGCGACGAAGCGACGTATTTGATGCAAATGGAGCAACAGGCCAAGTTTGAAGATTTGGCCAAGGTGTATTTCGCAACCGTGTTGGCAGAACAAGTCTTGCAGACTCGCGCAGAGGTCGAACAAGGGCTGGCGAAGCATTTCGATCATGCCAAGAAGCTCGAAGCGCAAGGTCAGATTGCTCGCGTTGAACGCTTGCAAGCAGAAGTTGCGTACGACAAAGCCAAAACCGAGCGCAAAAAAGCAGAACGTGATTTGGAAATTGCCCAAGCAGCATTAAGAACCTTGGTGAAAAGCACAGGCGATGTTTCTCCGTCCAGTGCCTTGTTTACGCAAACCCAAGCGCCGGCTATGTCACCTTTCTTGCAAAAAACCCTCGCAGGCTACCCAGGCTTAAAAGTGCTGGACGCCAAGCGCAATCAGGCGGATGGCCTTGTTGATATGGAGAAAGGCAAATACTACCCGCAAGTTTATTTATACGGTAATTACAACCTGTATGAAGGCGACTCGCTCACCGCAGAACTGGCACCAGATTGGGCAGTTGGCGTAGGCGTGAGCATTCCGCTGATTGATAACGGCGGCCGCTCAGACAAACTCAAAGCTGCACACAGCACTGCCCTTCAAGTGAACTACTTGCGTGCTCAGGCAGAGCAAGATCTCTCGCTGTTAGTAGAAAAAACATGGCGTGAAGCCAACCAAGCCCTAGAAGAATACCAAGGCTTGTCATCGAGTATTTCACTGGCAGATGAAAACCTTCGCCTGCGTGAAAAAGCCTTTGTACAAGGACTTTCAACCTCGCTAGATGTGGTTGATGCCGAGCTGTATCTCGCCAATATCAAAACACAACAACTTGCAGCGTCTTACCAATACGTCTTGTCGCTCTCTCGATTGCTGGCTGTTAGCGGGGAAATGAACCGCTTTCCCGATTTTCAAGCGGCCGCCCTTACCCACTCTCTTCCAACACAACAGGGATAATCCATCATGAGTAAATTGAAATCCGCATTTATGGCTGTACCAGCCGCTGCTTTGATTGGATGGGTGGGATACAGTTTTTATCAGGCGTACCAACCGCAACCTGAACGTTTTCAAGGTCAAATTGAAGCGCAACAATACACAGTGTCATCCAAAGTAGCGGGACGCATTGACGAAGTGCTTGTCCGCAAAGGCCAGCAAGTCGAAAAAGGCGATTTGATATTCACCCTGTTTAGTCCAGAAATCGACGCCAAACTAGAGCAAGCGAAAGCCGGTGAAGAAGCCGCAGGCGCGATGGCAGAGCAAGCCGAAAGCGGCGCACGCTCACAAGAAATCAATGCCGCACGTGATCAATGGCAGAAAGCACGAGCCGGCGCTCAGCTTGCCGAGAAAACCTTCCAACGCGTTGACGCACTTTACCGTGAAGGTGTCACCGCCGAACAAAAACGCGATGAAGCCTTTACCCAATGGCAGGCATCGAAATACACCGAAAATGCCGCACGCCAGATGTATAACATGGCAAAAGAAGGCGCACGTTCTGAAACTAAACGTGCTGCACAAGAACAAGTCCGCATGGCTGCAGGCGCTGTTGCAGAAGTCGAAGCCTATGCCAAAGACACCAAGATCCACAGTTGGTATCAAGGTGAAGTGAGCCAAATCCTGCTGCAACCGGGCGAGCTTTCACCGCAAGGCTTCCCTGTGGTCACCGTGATCGACATGCAAGACGCATGGGCGGTATTCAACATTCGCGAAGACAAGCTGAACCAGTTCAAAAAGGGTGCGGTGTTTAACGCTTCGATCCCTTCACTTAGCGACCAAGCCTATGCATTTGAAGTGACCCATGTTGCGCCGATGGGTGATTTCGCCACTTGGCGAGCAACCAACAGTCAGCAAGGTTATGACATGCGCACATTCGAAGTCGAAGCACGCCCTGTTAAAGCCATTGATGGCCTTCGTGCAGGCATGAGTGTGTTGGTGACTGAAAACGACGCGCAAGGCTGATCATGATGAACAGCCCTTCGTTCTTTTCCTTACTCTGGCAAGAATGGCGTTCTACGCTGTCTGACCGCTGGTTGACTGCACTGCTGTGCGGTTTGCCCTTGGCGTTATTTGTGCTGGTGTGGGCGATATTCTCATCCGGCACAGGCCGAGATTTACCTGTCGGCGTGGTGGATTTGGATAACAGCAGCCTGTCTCGCGGGCTAGTTCGCTATTACAACGCCAGCCCAACCCTTGAAACCCAAGCTTTCAGCGATGTGGAACAAGCCTCCGATGCGCTCAACAGTGCTGAAACATTTGCCACGGTTATCATTCCGCAAGGCTTTGAAAAAGACACAGTGCGAGGTGAAAGCCCAGATGTGACCGCGTTCTATAACAGCCAATATATTTTGATTGGTAAGTTAGTCAGCGCCGCCATCAGCCAAAGCCAAGGCACATTTTCCGCTACTGTTGAAACCAAAGGTAAAATGCTACACGGCACAACTGTCGCCGTGCAAGCCGCCGCGCAATCGGTGCCCATCCGTTTCCAACTTGTCCCTTTGTTTAATAACGGTACGAATTACGCCCAGTTTCTAGTATCAGCGATTATCCCTGCCCTTTGGCAAATCACCATTGTGGCCTGTGGAATGCTATCAATGGCGTTAACCGACAAAAATCGCACACTTGAAACCGCCTTTTCCTCTTCTATTGCTATACCGTTAGCGGCAAAAGTGGTTGGCTTATTAATCCCACTTTGGTTATTGGGGATAGGGTTCGCCACCGCCATGCATTTCTTGCTAGGTTGGCCAATGAACGGCAGTTGGCAGATCGTGTTTGCGGCGCAAGGTTTGATGGTAATGGCGGGCCTTGCCGTTGGCATGCTGCTTTACGTTGGTACACGCAATGCGACACGCGCCATGAGTTTAGTCGCCGGTTTCACCGCCCCTGCATTTGCGTTTATGGGAGTGAGTTTCCCTGCCAGCGACATGCCCTTTCTTGCCCAATGTTGGCGCGCTTTGTTGCCCGTGAGTCATTACATCACGGCACAGATTGGACAGTTCAATTATGGCGCATCCTTACAACAAGCCATGCCATCGCTTTGCGCACTCGCCGCATTTGGGATTATTTGGCCGATAGTCGTGTTAAAAATCAAACGTATGACAAACGCAAACAACGGCGTCAACGGCAATAGCAGCACACAACAGGAGATCGCATCATGAATTGGCGCACATCGTTTGTTGTTGAACTGAAAAAGCTGTTCTCAAACCCTGCTGTGGTCTTCACAGTATTTGGTGGCATTGTGATTTACTCACTCTTGTACCCACTGCCTTACGCCAACCAATTGCCGAGAGAACTGCGCGTGGCGGTGGTCGATCACGACGAAAGCCAGCAGAGCCGAGTCTTTATCCGCATGCTCGATGCCACACCACAGCTAAAAGTGGTGTCACAACTCAGCAGCGAAAATCAGGCGGGAATCCATATTGCGAATGCCGAAATTGAAGGCGTGATCAGCGTGCCTGAATACTTCTATCGTGATTTATTGCTCGGAAAAAGTCCGGTAGTCGCCGTCGGTGGCGATGCGTCATTCTTCCTCACTTACGGCACTATCGCGGAAGGCGTGATAGCCGCAGGCAGTACGTTGGGCGCAAAGGTTAAAACCACCAAAGCGATGATGAGCGATGTGCCACTGTCGCTAGCGTCCAAGCAAAATTCTCCGTTTTCACTCAATCTGGTGCCTGTTTTCAACCCAACAATGGGTTACGGCAATTACGTAGTACCCGGCGTATTTATCCTGATTTTGCAGCAAACATTGCTGATAGCATCAGGCCTATTAGGCTGTGGAGCAACGAAAACGAGCCGACGACGCTTCATCGCTCGGACCACCATATTGGTGGCGACATACAGCGTCATGACCATGTACTACCTCGGCGCAAGTCTCGACATCAACGGTGTGAATCGTCTTGCGCAGCCGTTACAACTCGCGATAGTGATGCTGCCATTTTTACTGGCAACCATCGGCTGTGGAACCTTGTTGGGGAAAGTCATAAAACGCCCTGAAATGATCACACTGGTTGTATTGCTCAGTTCCATGCCACTGCTGTTTACTTCAGGTTTCGTGTGGCCGACAAGCGCACTGCCCGAATGGCTAAACACCTTGGCACAACTGTCACCGTCAACCCCTGCCATTCAAGCCACCATTCAGCTCAACCAAATGGGCGCGACGATACAAAGTCAGTCTGGACACCTTGCTCAGCTTTGGGCGCTGGCAGTCGGTTTTTTAGGGATGGCACTGGTGCCTTTGTTCACCACCAAGACAATGGCGCGCGGTTAACGTCAACAAAGGGGGTAACTCTTAAAAGAGGAATCACTTAGGGCTTCTAAGTGCGAATCAATAATGAGATATCTGGATTCTTTTCTATACTCATTGATAACCCTGTTATTAACTGAGGCGTTACTAATGAAAGGCTTGCATTGCACTATCGTGTTTCTTTGGCTGTTTTCCACAACTGCTGCCGCCGAAATTGGCGTATCAGAAAATACAATCACGTTAGGCATGAGCAATGCCCTTTCTGGGCCGGCTTCTGGGCTAGGTAGCGGCGTCAAAGCGGGCACACTTGCCTACTTCGAAAAGATTAACCAGCAAGGCGGTATTCACGGTCGCAAGATCAACGTCGTTTCACTCGACGATGGCTATGAACCCGACCGTGCCGCAAAGAACGCCAAAAGACTCATCTACACAGACAAGGTCTTTGCCCTTGTTAGCTTTGTCGGCACTCCCACCTCGAAAGCTGTCGTCCCAGAAGTGAATCGCGCCAAAATTCCTTATGTTGGCGCTTTCACAGGTGCAGAATTTTTGCGTAATCCAGCCAACAAAAACATCTTTAATATTCGAGCCAGTTACTTCAATGAAACCAAAAAGTTGGTCGATCATTTCATCAACGACCTCGGTTATAAAAAGATCGCGGTATTTATCCAAGATGATGGTTACGGTGCAGCAGGTAAAGCGGGCGTACAAAGAGCGCTTCGACAACGTGGCCTAAAAATACACGCTGAGGGCAAATATAAACGCAATACACTCGACGTTGAAAAAGGGCTAAACAACATCATGGCTAAGAAGCCTGATGCCGTCATTATGATTGGGGCTTACAAAGCCTGTGGTGCGTTTATCAAGATGTCCCATGACAAAGGCTTTTATCCCAAGTTCGCTAACATCTCTTTTGTTGGCACGAAAAAACTGATCGCTGAACTGGGCTCTGCGGGGGATGGAAGCTATATCTCGCAAGTTTTGCCAAACCCCGATCAAAGTAAGCTCAAAATTATCTCTGATTTCAAAGCCGACATGAATAACTACGGCGTCGACAGCCCTTACTACACGCAATTGGAAGGTTACTTGAATGCCATGGTCATCGTTGATGCTCTTGATCAGTCGGGCCAGCACTTAACGCGAGAGCGCTTTATCAGTGCCATGGAAGGTATGAAGAATAAGGACTTTGGCGGGCTGAAAATAAACTTCGGCAAGTCTGACCGACAGGGTCTAGACGACGTTTACCTAACAAAAATTGAAAACGGTAAAGCCCTACCCATTCAAACGATGAAGTGATTTTATGACTATGTGGTTCAAGATTTTTTCAGGGCTGTCACTGCGCTATCGTATTCTATTGCCATTGATTGGCAGCATTACGATATTCCTGATCATTGCCGCCCTCTTTTTCCATCAAATGACATCGAATGAGCTTTCCAAAATACAGAAAGGAAAAGTCGAGGCACTGGCAAGCTTTCTCAAGCAATCGAGCCGATCCTACATTCTGAATTATGACTTGTCTGCGTTGGAAGATTTCGTGAGAGTGGGAATGCAGGATGACGATATCGACCACATTGAGTTTGTTGACGTAAGTGGCATACCATACACAGAGACAAAGCAAAAAACGGTCAATCACGCCGTCAAAAACTATTCAGGTCAAATTATGGCGGAAGACGGCACGCCATTGGGTATCCTGAACATTACCTACAATGAGAAAAATTCGACGGCGGCGTTACAAGAAAACCTTCAAGTTATTCTGATTTGTTTTTTCACCATCATCGCGCTGCTTTGCGTCATCATTTACATCGTTGCGCTGCGCCTTTCTAAGCCGCTGATTGCGATAACGCAAGATCTAACCTTAGTGTCAGACGACGCACTTGATAACTCGCGACTTGTGCTAAAAGGCGCAGAAAGTTTGGCTGATGGTGTTGAGAAGCAACGCGCAGCACTGGATTCCAATGTGTCGGCGATTTCTGAAATCACCGAGATGGTGAAACAAACCAATCAAAACGTTCTCGGTTGCTTAGATGTCTCAAAAGGCACGCTTGCGCTTAGCAATGAAGGCAGCAAGAACATGGAAAAATTGGCGCACTCTGTTGTATTGATTGAAAATTCAAATAAGCACCTTCAAGAAATTAACGACATCATTCAAAAAATATCGGATTACACCAAGGTGATTCATGACATCGTGTTCCAAACCAAGCTTCTTTCACTAAATGCGTCCATTGAAGCCGAACGCGCTGGCGAGCATGGACGCGGCTTTGCGGTGGTCGCCCAAGAAGTCGGTCAGCTTGCTTTGACGTCAGGCCAAGCCTCGCAAGATATCGACAAGTTACTGAAAGATTCCATGGTCACGGTCGGAGAGATTGTGAAAGAAACAGAGCTTCGCGTGAAAGAAAGCAAAGCGCTGTCAGAACAAACTCAAGTCAGCTTTTCCGGCATCTCCGACCAAATTCAAGGGCTCTCTAAAGAAATTGATTCATTCAGCGAAGCCTTTAATCAGCAAATGAAAGGCATCGTACAGGTGAATTCGGCGATGGAGTCGATGGCGGGTATCGTGAACAACAACCATCACATTGCCAATGAAACGTCTCAAGTCTCGATGAGCTACAAAGATCAGAGCTTAAAACTCAAACAAGTTACCGACATCATGAAAGGCCTTATCGAAGGGAAAAAGGCAGCGAGCTAGCCGCAAAGAAACGAGCGACGAACACTGCGCGAAACGAAGTCGTTGAAACTCTGAACATTCTGAATTTCTTAGTTTGTTTGTCCCACGAATACATTTTTTAAGCTTTAATGCAGAGATAGCACGATGACATTCGTCCACTACACCGTTGCGCTAGAAAAGATCCTGTACGTCTTCCAGGCTCACTTCATACCCTCGGTTTTCCAATTCCTCATTGAGACGCTTAATGTCCCCCAGCGTTTTGAGGTATTTACCTTTTAATTCCGGAGTACGCCAATAGTGTTCTTCAGAGCCTGACGTCGCCATCTCGTTTCTCAAGTTGCTGAGAACATCCAACACTTTCAAATTGATCGCAGCTAACGCAGCAAAATCGGCATGATGAATTTTATGAAGGAAACGTTTGAAAAAGGTGAGTAGATCTTCAGATTCATGGATAAGGTTTTCGGTGAGCAGTGCGCCAACGCTTCGTGCTGTTCCTTTCAGGGAATGGTAATCAGTGAAAAATTGGTTTAACAACTCTTCAGGGTCCGCTTTGTTTTTATCACTTCCCAATGCCTCAATAGCCAGAATTATCAGCTCGAGTTCGATTTCTTTCTCTTCAGAGAAAAGCTCAATATAGTCAGAAGGATCGCTGGCCTGTACGTGTGAAAAATCCGGTTCAAAATGCAATTCATCGGCGCTGCCTTCTGCTTCGCTTTCGCTGAGGTCTAACAGTGTATTTTCAGAGAACAAAGCAAAGTCATTGTTATTTTCAGCACGATACGCATGATATTGCTTTAGGATCGGCAGTAGCACATGGGGCTCTACCAAGCCTTTTTCAACGAGTATGCACCCCAATGTTGAGCGCCGCTTTGATACCTCGTCGTTGATGGCATCAAAGAATTCATTGCGCCAAATGTCCAATCGCATACAGGCGGAACGTAGGTCGAGATGTTCGTCGTTTTGCAGCGTGACAATGGATAGGAATTGTTCCGGCGTGATCAATTTCTTTTCGTAGATGATATCCAAGCTGTTTGGCGTCTGGCGAATTTGCTCGACCATGACATCGGCCAAGTCTTTTGCCGAAATGAGTTCGAAATCTAACAAAAAGCTGCCTAAGAGTTTCATTCCACTCACCTGTTTTTGATGACGTTATTGTTAAGTATAAGAAAGAAAGGGGAACAGTGATCTTATCAGTGATAGCTCCGCGCAAATTGAATCACTTTCTTCAGATTCATCACTAAAGCCAAGTCTCCACTGCCAAGTACCGCCGCCCCCGCAAACACGTCGTTGCCATTCATTGAGCGATCTAACGGCTTAATGACAATGTCCAAAAACGCCCGAACATGGTCGACGGGTAGCCCCCATTGCTGACCCCGATGGTTAAACACCACAACGCTATGACGCATGCCTTGTTGATATGCGCGACGAAAGACATGCTTCTCTGTCAATTCCCCCAAATATTCATGGGGTTCAATTAGCGGAATAACTTTGTTGTTTTGATACAAAAGAGGATGGCCGTTATCGAACCGGACACTCAAACTTTCTTCTTCTTTGCTGATACCGACAATGTTCGAAATATCAGAAGAGGGGATGGCATAGGTCACGTTGCCAATATCAAACAAAGCCACTTTTAACGTCGCCATGGTTAACGGAAAGATAAGCGCAATTTCAGTGCCTAAGCCTTTCTCAGAATGAATATCTATGGTGCCTTTTATGTCTTCGACTTTTCGTTTAACCGCATCCATGCCCACCCCTCTACCCGAGAGCGCATTGACTTGGTCCGAGGTTGATAAGCCGGGATGGAAGATCAACTCTAGTATTTCTTTGTCCGTGAGTTGATGCTGGCTTTCTTGGGTGATTAATCCGTTAGAGAGGGCTTTGCTCAACACCTTTTCTCTGTCGATGCCTTTACCATCATCACAAATGTTAATGACGACCTTCCCCGCCTCGTTATAGGCGTGAATGAGTAGCCTGCCGACCATGGATTTCCCAGATGCAGCGCGAATGTCATGGGTTTCAAATCCATGATCTAGAGCGTTTCGAACCAGATGTGTCAAAGGCTCATTGATGGCGTCGATGACGTTGCTGTCTAACTCTATGTTTTCACCAACAATCTCTACATCTACTTTCTTGCCAAGCTCCTTAGAAAGGTCCCGCACAATACGGCGATATTTACTCAGCAAATTTCCTATTGGGCGCATTTGTGTTTTCAATAGGTCATTGAGCATGCCGTCCGACACTGTCTTCAACTTGTTTGACAACTCAGTCAGCGCGAGGCTCTCTTGTTTCTCTGCATAATCCGCGAGGGTATTTCTGATCTGCACTAATTCTTCGGAATAACTCATTAGATGTTCGAGAAGGTGTGATTTAACCTTTGTCGTCGGTTCAAACTTGCTCTGAACATCTAACTCTCTGGCTTCCTTTACCTTCTTCTTTGCATGGAGGATTCGGTCTGAGTGGGGCTCAGTGTGTTCGGCATTTGAGTCAATAAGAGAGCTAAGGTAATCAAGCTCACTCAATACATCGTCATCAAAAACAGGCGCATCCTCTATCAAGGTAACGTCTATACCAAATGTGTCTATGGCGAAAATAGCCAACGCGTTAAGCGCATTCGCCATGTTTTCTTTTTGCTGTACATCATCCCCATGATCGTTTTCAAACACATTATCTTCGTCAAACGCGTCATCGCCTTTTGAATATGGCGCGGCTTCTGAACGTGCCGTTTCAATGATGGAGTCCAATAACACCAGCAGGTCTTCATTGGTCTCTGTCGAGTCCACCTCTAAGAATTCAAGCAATATAACCGTTTGTTGAATAAGGAATTGGGTCGTATCGAACCGCGGATCATCTTCGACCAGGGATAGAAGCTTGTCACTCAACCCCGAGAAACCCTGCTTAACATGACGCGTGGACACTGGCAGAGACAGGATATTGGCAACATCCGAAAAGTCTTTTTGCAATGCATTCACGACAGTGTCCAAATCAGACTGAGGCATTAACGTAACTCCTTAGTGAGTTCGTCCGTTTTACCGTGAGACAATTCGGAGGCGAAAGCGCCTTGGTAGGCTTCAATAATCGCCTGAGCCATTTCATGAATAGGTACGGTTCGACATACTGCACCTAACTCTTTCGCAACACGCCCCATGCCATATACCACGCAACTTTTTTCATCTTGTACTAGGGTAAATGCACCTTGATGCTTCAAGTGATGAAGTCCTTTCGCGCCATCGCTTCCCATCCCTGTTAATAACGCTGCGACGATATGCAAACCTTTGATTTTGGTGGCAGAGTCAAACAGGTAGTCCACCGAAGGTCTAAAGCTGTTTATTGGCGGGTCGAGCGTGGCTCGGACAACCACGTTGCCATCACTCAATTGCACCAGCTTGATGTGATGATTACCTGGCGCAAAGTACACATGAGACTGGGTCAAAACTTCCCCATCGACGGCCTCTTTGACCGTTAGCGGGGTTCTTGTGTTCAATCTTTCTACCAATGCCATTGAGTAGTCTTGGGGGATATGTTGCGCAATGCAAATGGGTGGCATGTCACCTGGGAACTGCGTTAAAAGTACGTCCAGCGCATCAACGCCTCCGGTTGATGAACCAATAAGCACCACCCCTGTCGGCTTTCCTTTCCTATTGTTTAATGGATGAGTTGAAGGCAACGCCGCCAATTGTGTTTTAAGCGGCGTGGATAATGTATTCAGGTGTATTGCCGACGCTAGCACTTTAACAAGACATTGCGGTGTCGATACTAATATTCGATTTCCCACCACGCTTACCAATGTTCGATAGTGTGTTCCATTCAAAGCCGTCACACCGTCCGCTACAACCACGGTGGGTAAGTTGAGAGGCGTAAACACGGCGGGTAATGATGTGAATACTAACGAGGCTGTGGGCAAAATCTGAGCATCAATGATCAAAGCTTGAGGCGCTTGATGGGAGAAGTATCGACTCACGCTTTCTAAATCGGGTAAAACATGAAGATGAATACTTGGGTCAGTGCCAAGCGTCTTTTCAATCAAAGTGATGAATGTTTCGCTAGCAGAGACGACATACACCCATTGTGCCCTACTCCCAAGTGCTGACTCTGCACTCTCGGCATCACGAGGCGTGTCATCCAAAAACCGAAAATCGACCACACCGGACTTTGGGTTAAAGCGTATTTGCCGACCAGAACTCCCCCCTACTGACGCGCCAACAATAGGTAATCCATATTGGGCAAGAATGTCCAATGCCACGAGGACATTGCGTTCTCCAATTTGCTGGGATTGCATAAACGCCCCATCATGCACCTGCCCACCACCGAGCACCCAAGTCCTTAAGTTTTCGAGTTTTGACGATGAATGTTTAAATTTTTTCAATAAGTTGGGAATGGCACACGTACCATAATCATTGGCATGCTCTCCCATCGTGATAGCCTCTGGCGCGACAGGTAAACGGTAGTGACACATTCCCCCGCTCTGGTTTTCTTCATCCCAAATACACACAATGACACAGGTACCAACAACAGTTTGCAGCCACATTGATTGGCGGAGAGCAAATTGATATTCACCCGAGTGAACTTGCACGTCATTCATCGACAGACCCCCCTAGCTCGGGTTTCCGATAGACAGAGACATCAACCAGTTCCAAACCAACATCCATGTGCTGCAATGATTCTGTTAATCCGACAAAGAACAGTCCGCCGGGCTGCAATTGGCTCACCAACGCACGCACCACTTTTTCTCCTGTGCTGCGTGGGAAATAGAACAGGACATTGCGCAGAAAAATGTATTGAAATTGAATGCCAAACTTTTCAGGGTAATGGATCAGGTTATGCTGCCTAAATTTTATGTTTTGCTTTAACCGCTCAGCCACGGTAAAGGTGTTCGCATCACGCGCCGAACGTTCAATGAATTGGTGCTGGAAAAGGGCGGGAATGTCTTCGCGCTGCTCGTTTGGGTATTCACCTAGCCCACATGCCTCAAGACGCTGGGTATCAACGTCGGTAGCAAGAATACGGTAGTCGAAGTTAGCGCGTTCATTTTTGATGGCTTCGCACTGCATGGCCAGTGAAAAAGGTTCTTCACCACTAGAACAGGCAGCAGACCAAATGAATGTTTGTTCCGAGCGCGGGTGCTTGAGAATGTCATTACGGAGTACGTTGAAATGTCGCTGCTCACGAAAAAAGGCGGTTTTATTTGTCGTAATGACATTGGTAAAGGCAACCAGCTCTACGCCACTCGTGTCTTTTTGAAGCACCCGCATGTAATCGCTATACGTATGTAATTTAAGCGCGCTCAAACGTTTATACAGCCGCATTTCAAGCATGCTACGTTTCTCATTTTCCAGCTTTATTCCGGCGTGCTGGAAGATCAACGTTGAAAAATAGTCAAACTCGGCTTGTGTCATCCCTTGTGTATTGCCAACACTCGGTGGCTCAATAAAGTAAGACCGTGTTTGACCCTGGTTTTCGGAATGCATATTACACGCCCCTAACCGTCAATCTAAAGCCGATTCCACGCAGTTTGATTATCACTATCTTCTGCTTCTTTTGGCGCGTCAGGTAACGAATGAGCGGCATTGTCGATTTGACGGCGAATGCCCTCCAACGATTGTGCTTCGTACTTATCTCGTAATTCCACATTGACTGTGGTCTCTAGTTCATCCTTTATCACTGTCTCATGCCCACGAAGGAAACTGTTCAGATTGAGTACCATTCGGTGGAGATCTTCTGCTTGCTTATTAAGCTCGGAGCTGGAGCTGGACGCTTGATCAGCGATGGAGGCAGCATGCTGCGTAGCCTTGTTGATCGACTCAACCGCATTGCTGATTTCTTGAATGCCTCGAGCCTGTTCGTTCGAGGCATCAAAAATCTTTGAGGCACCTTCGAGAACCAAGTTTGACTGTCTCCTTGTTTCCGCGACGATGTTAGAGCCTTTTTCAACGCGACAGGTATTTTCCTTTGCGATCGTTTCAGCCTCACAAATACTCTGTTTCACAATGGCGGAGATTTCTGTGGCGGCTTTACCACTCATTTGTGCAAGGTTGCCGACTTCTTGTGCAACAACAGCAAACCCACGCCCATGCTCGCCTGCCCTTTCGGCTTCAACCGACGCGTTGAACGACAAAAGCTTCGTTTGAAATACAATATCGTCGATAATGGCGGTTTTAGCGCCAATTTCACCGATGATTTTCACCAGTTCGGCGATCTTATGATTGGATTCGGAGATCATCTGCATGGCATCATCCAAGCCCGTCATTTTTTCACCCACTTCTTTGGAGAGATCTTTTGACTCTTCAGCGTATTGCACATTGATGCGTACCATACCCGAGATCTCTTCGGTGCTTGCGGATGTTTCTTCGACTGAACTTGCTTGACGATTTGAGATTTGAGACAAGTTCTGTGACACGTTATCGATACTGCTGGCCACTGTGGCCAAACGCCCAGCACTGTCCGCCATTTTTTTCACCACACTGTTGAATGCCATGTTCAGATCTGATAACTCTTTCGAACTGAATGACTGCAATCCGCGAAAAATAGATTGGAAAGGACGCATGATGGAACGGCTAAGCCATATGGCAATCGGGATAGTGATGAGTATTGCGGCAATGACACCAAACATCAGTGAATTGTTCGTCGCCACTAGCGCCTCTTCAAGTGTCGCCTGACGTTCACTTAATAGCTGCTCTTCACGATCAATGAAGGCGCCAATTTGACGTCGGAATTCATCAAAGAACACTTTACCTCTCCCTTGAGCAACCAAGTTTGAGATATCGTTCATCGTTTTTCCTTCTCCAATTTCACGACGCAGTTCGATATTCCTATCAGATACTTGTGTTTGCCATTCTGAAATCACGGAGGCAATGTCGTTCAACGTCCGCATCTGTTTAGGATTATCGTTGACGCTCACTTTCAGATCATTGAGCAGAAAATCAATGCTGTTTCGGCCTGCCATATATGACGTAAGATAGGCGTCATTACCCGTCAGTAAGTAACCTCGTACGCCAGATGCCATCGTCAACACCGTCGTTTCTAGGAGAGAGGCTTGTTCCATCACCTGTAAGTTGGCTTTCATCGACGACAATGCTTCTCTGGTGCCGTTAATGTCCTCGACGTCCCCAACTGCAACGTCAATCTGAGAAAGCAAAGCGCTCTCTTCAGCTTTGAATGTGTTGATCAGCGATCCAAAACGATCAAGGTAAGCTCTCCCTTTGTCCTTGCTCACTTCCGCCGACAAACCATTCATGCTTTGAGTGGAGCCAATCTCACGCCGAAGCGCAATCGCACTTTCTGTTACTGAGCGCTGCCAATCCGCTATGGTTGTCTCTGCTTTTTCAAGTGCAAGAACTTGTGGAGGGTTATCACTGACAGTGACTTTAAGGTCACTGATCAGTGTGGTGAAACGTGACTTCCCGGCACGGTAAGGCGCAAGAAATGATTCATCACCGGCAAGCAAGTAACCTCGCATGCCCGTTTCCATATCAATAGCTGCATTTTCAATCTGAAGAGCCTGATGAATAACACGATGCGTATGATCCACCCAGTCATCTGTCTCCTTAAGCTCTTTGATGCTACTCAAACTCAGTACACCCAAGAAAACCAAAAACAGAAGGCTAACGGCGTTACCTAACATGATTTTTGCGCGAAGAGAGAGACGCTCTAACATAGTTTATCCCTCGTTGTTATTTTGTTGGGAGGAGAACGAAACATGATGGCCGATGACCTCTAGGTCATCAGGGTCCAGTACTTTATGTATATCAAGCAGCAGCACTAGGTTCCCTTTTGCTTTGGCGACGCCAGTAATGTAATCACGACCAATACTGTGTGAGATATCCAAATCACGCTCAATTTGCGCTTCGTCAAATCCAACCACTTCATTCACATCATCAACAATGCTACCTATGGTTAACGCGTTGACATCACTGATAATGATGGAAGTTTTTTTCGGCTCGTAAGCTTTCTCTTCAAGCCCTAACTTCGACCTCAAATCTATCACCGAGATGATGCGGCCACGAAGATTAATAAGACCTTTAAAATAGGGAGGCACATGAGGAATAGGCGTGACTTTTACCAAGCCAATCACTTCTTTTACTGAGGACAAAGGAATGCCGTATTGTTCATCTGCAAGTGAAAACACAAGATTCTTTTGGGCTAATCGTGTTGAAGCGTTGTGATCTGACGATGCGCCGCCAGCATATTGTGATAAACATGACGTCTGCTGATCCAATACCTTACCCATTGATTGCACCTCAAATCATCCGTTCTTTAATCGCCTACACAACGGTTGTATTGTCTGCTAAAACATAAGCACTTCATGTTATTTTGGACATAAGCCTAGACAAGTCCGATATTCACAAAACCTTGGGGATTTAGCATTCCCTCAAATAAGCTGGCTATTTTTCGTCTGGAAATCGGCTTTCTCATGTACCCCGATGCACCGTAGTATTCAGCCACTTTAATGGGGTCAAGACGCAGTTTTTCGCACCCTGTCAAAATCGAGTTTATTTTTCCTTCCACGACTTCGTTATCAATCACTCGGTGCGCTATCTTGTCGAGCAAGCCCATTTTCTCGTTGAAATCAGCCTCGATTTTGCGTTTTTCTGCCTGGCCAATTGAAACAATATTTTCACTTGATATAACAAATATATTTTTCACTTTGATATTGGCTTTGAGATAAACCAATGCGGACAACCCATCCATGTTTGGCATTCTCAAGTCTGTTAAAACCAGATCAACATCTGGATGCCGCTCGACCAAAGCAATAAGTTCTTGTCCATCTTTCGCTTGCCCAAGAATTTCAAAAGGGCCGAATTCGCCTTCAACAGCTTCGAGCGATTGAATGATGCTCTCTCGCATGTCAGCCATGTCATCTGCAAAAATAATTTTCATGTTTACCCTTTTATTCAAACGCACCCAAGGGTGAATCAAATACGAGACATACTTCTCAATGTAGTTTGAAATAGCGGGGCTTGCTGATGAAAATCATATCTCGTTAAGAAACAGAATCTGTTTTGTTTGAATCAGATTGATGAGAATAAGCGCAGCGCTCACTGTTATATACCTTGCCCTGTTTTATTGCTTCTCAATCAACGACGCCCCCATCAAATCACGATGATATTCTTAATGCTGGTGAGCTATTTACCGCACGAAATGTGCTTATTTTCTCATTTTGACAAAAATACTCGCCGTCCATTTTTTTTGATTGTCATTCTGACTATTTCAATATCCATAAAAATTTCATTTTAATATATCTTGATAAAAATCAAGCAATTAAAACTGGCACATTCCTTGAAAGAACTCTGGCAGACACCAATTCAAGGAGATCTCCATGTCTCGCCTTTTGACAGCAGCTCTATTGACAACTGTTTCGCCATTTGTGATTGCAGCGCCCTTTGAAACATGCCCCAGCAAAGCCTATTTATTTCAATCAAGTCCTGTTCAGATTTACAGCGTTAATCTCGTGACCGGTTCAACGACATTAATCACTAATAATGTCGGTCTGAGTAACAAAGGGATTAATGCAGTCGGCTTTGATAATGGGATGGGAGATGGAGACGGATTCGAACAAAAATACATCTATGGCTTCGAAAAACAACGAAAAAAAATGGTTCGCCTCGATAAGGATTTTCAGACAGAAGTGATTGAAGTGAGCGGTCTACCTTCCAATTATCATTTCTATATTGGCGACGTGTATGAGCGTTTCTATTATGCATACGCACCAGGCGTGGGGTTCTACAGAGTTGATTTAACACCGTTAGACAGCGACCCTAACGCAACATTAACGGCTGAAACGATCTCAACATCTGCACCCTTAGGTATCACAGATTTTGCTTTCCACCCTGGGAACGACGAACTTTACGCTGTGAACAATAGCAACGGTAAATTGTATGAAATTGATACAAATGACGGCTCAACCAAATACATTGGCTCTATCGGTGTGACTGGCACCTTTGGGGCGGGCTACTTCGATGTTAATGGCTACTATTACATATCCAGAAACCAAGACGGCGATATCTTTCGCATAGACCTCTCGACACAAGAAAAAATTGATTCCGGCAGTGTGACCGCTGTGAAATTTGCAGACGGTCCCAAGTCAGGTTTAAACGATGGGGCGCGCTGTGAAGATGCACCGGTGATTGATGAAGACTCCACCATTGATTTCGGTGATGCGCCTGACAGCTACAAAACCCTTCTGGCCTCAAACGGTCCTCGACATGAAATTGGTACTGGGTATTACTTAGGCTTAGTTGCTCCGGATAGCGAAGGAGATGGTCTAATTTCCCCATTGGATGACAATAAAGCAGGCTCAGAAGATGAGGATGGTGTGGGTTTTGTTACCGCAATCGAAGCGGGTAACACTGCGATCATCTCCGTACAAGCCTCAACCACGGGTTATCTGTCAGCTTGGCTCGATTGGAACCAAGATGGAGACTTTGAAGACGCCGGAGAGCAAATTGTCAGCGATTCCGTTCTCAATGCTGGCACTAATACACTGAGTATTGCCGTCCCCTCAGATGCAGCAGTCGGTTCCACCTTCAGTCGCTTCCGTTTCTCCGAGCAAGCCGGTCTCGATTATTTCGGCGGTGCAACCACCGGTGAGGTAGAAGATCACCCTGTCACCGTAATGAAATCGGGCACGACATTAGTGCACTACCCGAACGAGCGTGGTTACGCCACATTGGCTTTTGAAGACAACTGGCCAAAAGAAGGCGATTACGACATGAATGATGTGGTGATACGTTTCCGCATCACAGAAACACTGGACGAAAACAATCAAGCGACACGGATCCTCATCAGCGGATACCTCGCTGCCTACGGCGCGGGCTACCACAACGGTTTCGCCATGCGACTTCCTGGTCTAAACCGTGTTGATATAGACAATGCGAAAACCACCATGAAACACAACGGTGTGGTACAAGAAAGCAATGGAATGGAGTCGGATGCCACAGAAGCCATCTTCATTATCACGGACGATCTCAAACAAAAAGTGCCAGTAGAATGTAACTACTACAGAACGGCACAATATTGCCAAGAAGCGATCTCGTTTGAGTTCGAAATCGATATCTACCCTCATGATGGCGTCAATACCTACGGTCTGATGGACATGCCTTATGACCCGTTCATATTCGCTACCCCTGGCCCGTATGTCCGCGATGGTTTGTGGTACAACCCCGGTCGCGGGCTAGAAATACATTTAGCCGATCAAGCACCTACAGAGAAATTCGATGCCTACTGGTATGGATGGTGGTCTGATGCGGGTAACCCAGCGGAAAACCGTTACTTCAAAACGTCAGCAAACCTACCTTGGGCGCTGCTAATCAACGACGCATGGAAATGGCCTCAAGAGCACGTTGACCTGATTGCGGCCTACCCTGAGTTTGCGGGTTACGCTGAAACGTCGGGTGTTAACAATACCAACTGGTATATGGACGAAAAAGCCACGCTAGGCACTGTTTTCGAGCCGGAGGAATAATCATGAATATCTATTCGATTGTAACCGTTTCACTTGTCTTACTATTAACAGCTTGTGGGGGCGGTGGAGGTGATGGGGGCTCAGCATCAACAAGCGGAAACCCTACCATTACGGATTCTGCTACGGGAAGTAGCAGCGACCCGAGTACAACAACGTCAAGCTCTGACGCCCCGACCTCTAACGGCTCCGGTATTCCGACACCTGCAATTCTGACTGGAGCAAACCCCGAGGTGGTGGATATCCCGCCGACGGTAACAAGTGATGCTACGCAGATGTCAGAAATGGTGGTGCCGAATGGCTTCAGCTTCGACCCCGTTGTTTCGCAAAGCCTAGAAGTCGATATTAGTAGCTACTCGATAAGCCAAGCCTATGTGTCGATATATGGCGGCTTTGTAGAGAACCCAGATGGCTCATATTCTGCCGATTATAATAGCCGAATCACCGCAAAAACCTTAGAGAGTGGATTCGGTGATGTGGATTACCTGCTCGCCGATTCGCAATACTACATGTTGGCCGAAGTGTTCTTCTACGACGGTACAACACCTATTCAAATGCGGATCACCAACGAGCAAACACAGTGGGTTTGGTAATGTGACCAAGTGTTGAAAGCACAACGTAAAAACAACTAAGGGCGGTTTGATACCGCCCTTTTTATTTTGATTAATGCTAACTGATAGACCGCTAGGCTCTACCTCATTTTACGGCGGCGGTGGTTTCTCTTACCACCAACTTTGCTTCCAGCTCCAATTTGTCTGTAACGGGCTCATTACTCAGTTTGGCCAACAAAAAATCTGCCGCTTTCTCGCCCATTGTCTTTGAGGGAACTTGCATGGTGGTGAGTGCAGGATGAATGTGCGACGCCATTGCTACGTCATCAAACCCTACAATGGAAACATCTTCTGGTACACGTACACCCAAGGTTTGGCACTCTAATAACGCCCCCATCGCGATAATATCGTTACCGCAAACAATGGCGGTGGGACGCGGTGAATTTTCCAGTAGCTTCCGCAGTGCCTGACGGCTTTCCGCTAAATCATACTTACATTCAATAATGCGATTTTTGGCTAAGAAAATATCGGCTTTCTTCAGGGTATCTAAGCATCCTGCAAGGCGGTCTTTGGTTCTGTCATTCAAACGCGTAATGCCCGGAATCGCGGCAAATTCAGTGTGCCCAAGTTGCAACAAAAACTCGGTTAATCGCGCCGATGCACGGTAATTATCAAAGCCAATGCAAGGATGATCCAATTGTGGCTTAAACGACCATGTATACAGATAAGGCAGTTGCTTTTTATCTAGGATCTCAAATAACTGCGGATGGTGCTCCGCCCCCACCAGCATTAGCCCATCAACGCCTCGCGTGATCAACCTTTCCGCTTGCGCTAATTCTTCATCAACTGAGTAATCCGAACTGGCGATAAATAATGTATATCCTTTCTCCTGCAAGCGTCGTTGAAACGCGTGAATCCCCTCGGCAAAAATTGCGTTATCTAATGTGGGAACAATCACACCCATGGTTTTTGAATGCTGTGATGCGAGCGCTTGAGCAGCACCATGAGGAATATAACCGAGGGATTCAATCGCAGAACGAATCAGTATCCCCCGCTTCTCGCTGACAGATGCTGGATTCGCCAAATAGCGTGACACAGTCGCCGTAGAGACCCCCGCTGCAATGGCAACATTTTCCGCAGTGGGAGCATCAGAAGGTCGTTTTTGTAAGCGCTTACGCAAAGGCTGTATCTCTTTCACCATAACTCGTTAGTTCTTTGACTCGTTATTGAGATTATAAAGCCACAATTTAACTGATTATAGCTTCGCATAAATTTCTTGCCGTCAAAAACTTGACAGTAGTTCCACTCGCCCACTACTCTTCACAATGTAAGCGCTTACATTTAACAATATATTCACAACACGCTAAGTGCTATACATACAAAACAGATAATAAAACGGCGTCTGCCGCCAACTGACTCTTGAGAGGTTGAACCATGAGCTCTGTATTTCACATCAAGAAACGCTACATCTTACCTCTAGTGTTCTTCTCGCTGTACTTGCTTAACGTTCTTGCCACCAAGGCTCAAATTTCTTTAGGGAACACACCCATTGTTCGTGTCGATGATGTGGGAGAGTTTCTTCTCCTCCTCCTTACATCCCTGACCTTCGTTGTCGCAATGCTGTCTGCCGAGAAAGAAGCAAACAGCGGCTCGGCAAATTAATTAAAACGCAGAAAGGAAGTAGATTTATGTCTGTTCGCCAAAAGGATGACTCCCCACAAAGTGCAGAGCGTCGCCGTTTCCTAGAAGTAGCGAAAAAAGTCGGCTTTACCGCCGCTGTGGTTGCTGGTGCATCGGGAGCGTTGTTAACCTCAACCTCCGCCCAAGCCGCGGTCAACGAAGAAAGAGAACGTCAAAAACGTGCCAAGTACACCATGACCATCGCGACAGCCTACATCATCGGCGCATCGCGCAGCTATCCGATCATGCAACTCGATTTTAAAGAAAACATCCAAAACATGACCCGAGGTCAGGTTTACGTGAAGTTGGCACCGGGTGGTCAACTGGGTGCGGGTGGTGCATTGGCTCAAAAAGTGCAGGCCGGTACCATTCAAGCAGCGCAACATTCCCTTTCCAATTTTGCACCTTTTGCGCCTGCTGTAGATTTAATCAATATTCCTTACTGGTGTGGTGAAAACCAAAAATTCATCAACCTTGTCACGTCAAAAGCTTGGGAAGAAGAAATTCACCCGCGTGTTGAAGCCAAAGGCTTTAAACCGCTTTGGTATGTGGTTATCGACCCACGCGTTGTTGCACTGAGAAAAGGTCTAGAAGGCCCCATCAAAACACCCGATCAACTTGAAGGCGTGAAATTCCGCGTACCGGGTTCAAAAATCCTTCAACAAATGTATCGCCTGCTGGGTGCAAACCCAACACCAGTGGCATGGGGTGAAACACCGTCTGCCATCAAGCAAGGCGTTGCAGATGCACTGGACCCATCGGTAGAAGCGTTGAATGTATTTGGCTTTAAAGACGTGCTTTCATCAGTGACGTTCAACCGCGCGGTGCCAGATTCGCAAGTGTTCTCTTGTAACCTTGAATGGTTCAATAGCTTGCCGAAAGATATTCAAGAAGGCATTGAATTTGCGAGTGAAGTGACGTCAATTCAAAACCTTGCAAAAGTCCCAGCGGCCCGTGCTTATGCCATGGCAGAACTTGGCGACGCAGGTGTTGAATTCTACGCACCTGACCCTGATGAGATGCGCCAATGGATCGACAAAGCTGGTCATCAGCGCCCAGAGTGGGATGATTTCAAACTGCAACTTGCAGGCTCGAAAGCCACCTTCAACAAACTACTTGATGCAGCAAACGGTAACAGCCGTTTCTATGTTCACGACGTGTAACTGCTGAGTAACTTGGCCTCTTGGGTGAATACCCCTCAAGAGGCTACTCGCTCTATCACCACAACGCACGTTGGACTAAAACCATGAAATCTCTACTAAAAAACATAGATGAAAATGGGGAACGTTGGCTACTGCTGTTTTTCTACAGCACGATCGTCATGACGATCGCAATGGAAGTCATCCGCCGGTTTGTCTTCAGTTATTCCTCTATTTGGGGGGAAGAAGTCGCTCGATATGCCTTTATCTATCTTGCATGGATAGGTGCATCTGCCGCAGTGAAAGAACGTGCTCACATTCGTATTGATGTCTTGATCCACTACTTACCACAGCGTGGTAAAGCCGTGATGTATTTGTTCGGTGATTTATTAACCATGGTGGTTGCGCTATTTGCCTTCTACTGGTCGCTTCACCCTATTGAAGTATCACTTAAGTTTGGTTCAGTCACACATGGACTAGGCATTAGCCAAGCGTGGTTTATGGCAGCAGTGCCACTAGGGTTCTCCTTGATGTTGTTCCGACTCGTTCAATCGATCATTCGAGATACACGCAGCCTCATACACGGCACGCCTGTGTTTGAAGGCAACAAGTTGTTTGATTAGGAGAATGACATGTTGAATTACTATCAAACAGAAACCTTTGTCGACCTCGGCTGGGAGTTTTATGGCCCAGTGATCGGTATGCTCGTACTGATTGCACTCGCCGTTCCTGTATGGGTATCACTGGGACTCGGCTCAATCGCCCTGCTCTATATTACGGATGTTTTGCCTTTATCACTGTTTGGTGAATCCCTGTTCGACGGCATTGATGCTTTCGCACTGATCGCCGTTCCTCTTTTCATCCTGACAGGTGACGTGTTGGTACGTACCGGCCTTTCTAACAAACTGCTCGATGTCGCGGAAGCGAGTGTAGGTGGCGCACGAGCAGGCTTTGGTAGCGCAACGGTACTGGGCTGTGGCTTCTTTGCTTGTATCTCTGGTTCTGATGCTGCAGGTGCCGCTGCCGTAGGTCGAATGACGATTGATCGCCTAGTGAAAGAAGGCTATCCGAAGCCCTATGCGTGTGCATTGGTGGCAGCAGGTGCCTGTACCGGCATTCTCATTCCGCCGTCCATTGCTTACATCATTATCGGTTTAGTATTGGGTATATCTGCATCTACCTTGTTCCTTGCGGCTGCAGTGCCAGGGCTCATGGTCATGGCGGCTATCATGCTAACCAACGTTGTTATGAACCGCATACACGGATATGAAAACGCACGCCAAGGCTTTTCGTTCAAGCGCTGGATTGCCGTCATCATTGATGCGCGATACGCCCTAATGGTTCCGTTTGTTATTTTGGGCGGCATCTACTCAGGCATATTCACGCCAACAGAAGCAGCGGCGATTGCGGTTGTCACTACCATTATCATTGGTTTGTTCCAAGGCACCTTGAAGGTTAGCGATTTTCCAAAAATGCTTGAAAGCTCTGCAAAAGTGAATGGCGTTATTTTGCCTATCATTGCACTGAGCCTTCCTCTGGCACAAACACTGGCTGCGCTAAACGTACCGCAGGCATTTGTTGAAAGTATGACCTCTCTGACAGACAGCCATGTACTGCTGACGCTCATCATGATTGGCATACTGATTTTGGCGGGTTGCTTCATGGAAACAACGCCGAACATTCTTATTCTGTCCCCAATTCTGCTGCCGTTGGCACGCGAAATTGGCATGGAAGACGTCCAGTTCTGCATCATGATGGTGACATCACTGGGTGTTGGTTTCATCACACCACCACTTGGTCTGAACCTCTTTGTTGTATCTGGATTGACGGGAACCTCGGTATTGAAGATCGCAGCACGATCGGGGCCTTACGTTATCTCTATGTTGGCAGTCGTATTGATGCTGGCATTTATTCCTGAACTTTCACTCTGGGCACTTGATTAACTCAACGCTTCGGAATAGCTCATAACACTGGACTCACTCTAAAACCCAATGCCTTTCCGGCTTTTTCCAAAAAAAGCCGGTCAGGAGAGTTGCGCCCAAAATTTAACGGAGAATTTATCAACATGGCTGTTAAGTATCTAAAAAAAGCCGAGAAAAATGCGTCAACCGGAGAAGACGATGTTCGCGCAATTGTCTCAGGCATGTTGAAAGACATTGAACAAGGTGGGGAAGAAACCTGCATCGCTTACACCAAAAAATTTGATAACTGGCACGGTGACATCGTTGTCTCTCAAGCGGAGATCGATGCAGCAGCAGAAAAAGTACCTGAGCAGCTTAAAAAAGATATCCACTTTGCCTACGAGCGTGTTCGTGACTTTGCAAAAGCACAGCTTGCTAGCATGAACGAATTTGAAACAGAGCTATCACCGGGTTTGTTTGCAGGTCAGCGATTGATCCCAATGCAAGCGGCTGGCTGTTATGTACCAGGTGGACGTTACTCCCATATTGCTTCTGCCATCATGTCCGTGACGACCGCTAAAGTAGCGGGTGTTGATCATGTGATTGCGTGTTCACCACCTGGTCGGGAAGGCGGTATGCACCCCGCGATTTTGTACACCTTAAAACTGTGTGGCGCTGACACCATTTTGAACCTTGGTGGCGTACAAGGCATCGCAGCCATGGCCTTTGGTCAATTCACCGGTCACCCCGCTGACATTCTTGTTGGTCCGGGTAACCAATTTGTTGCCGAAGCAAAACGTCAGCTTTATGGCCGAGTCGGTATCGACATGTTCGCTGGCCCTTCTGAAGTGATGGTTATTGCTGATAAAGATGCGGATCCAGAGTTGGTTGCGGTCGACCTGTTGGGTCAAGCAGAGCATGGGCCGAATACGCCTGCATGGCTTCTCACTGATTCAGAAGCGCTCGCAGAAACTGTCATGAAACGTATGCCAGAGCTTATTGCGGAGCTGCCTGAACTGAACAGCAAGGCCGCTGAAGTCGCATGGCGTGATTATGGCGAAGTGATTATTTATGACACCCGCGAAGAAGCCGTCAAAGTCAGTGATGAATATGCCTCTGAGCACTTGGAAGTTCATGCCGCCGATTTGGATTGGTGGCTTCAAAACCTTCGTAACTACGGTTCACTCTTCCTTGGTGAAGAAACCAATGTCGCGTTTGGTGACAAAACGTCTGGCCCTAACCACATTCTGCCAACCAAAGGCGCAGCCAAGTACACAGGTGGTCTGAGTGTGGGCAAGTTTATCAAGGTCGTCACCTATCAACGCTCATCGATTGAAGCTTGCAAAGATGTCGCACAGGTAACCGCGCGTATTTCTCGCCTTGAAGGCATGGAAGCCCACGCGAAAACCGGTGATGCGCGTCTGGCGAAGTACTTCCCAGATGAACAGTTTGATCTGAAGCCTTAACGGACGGGACGGGATGATGACAAATAACGCCATGCAGCACTTATTCGACCTAAGTGGTCAGGTAGCTTTGGTCACAGGCGCAGGCTCTGGAATAGGGCAACGCATGGCATATGCCTTATCACGCGCTGGCGCCAACGTGGTGCTGGCTGGCCGTCACCCAGAAACCTTGGCGCAAACCGCCGCCTTGATTGCCGGAGAAGGCGGTGATTCTGCCATTGAAACCGTGGACCTAACCAAGCGCGAATTGCTCGATGAATTTGTACAACGCGCATCGGCACACTTTGGTTCGCCAGACATTTTGGTGAACGCGGCAGGCGTGAATCTGCGCCAGCCTGCGGATGACATTTCAATCGACACTTGGGACACGACACTCAATCTCAATCTGTCAGTGCCCTTTTTTCTCGCCAAAGCCTGCTTGTCAGGCATGCGAAAAAAAAGACACGGGAAAGTCATCAACATCGGATCGTTGCAATCCTACCGCGCCTTTGCCAATTCGATCCCGTATGGCGCATCAAAAGGCGGTGTCGCACAGCTCACTCGCGCGATGGCAGAAGCTTGGTCTCAAGAAGGGATCACCACCAACGCCATTGCACCGGGCTTTTTCGAAACGCCCTTAACTCAAAGGGTGTTTAGCGATGATTCACTCGCCTCGCACCATGCGGCCATGACTGCAGTCGGACGAAACGGTGAGCTGCAAGATTTCGATGGATTAACGGTATTTTTGGCGTCTCGCGCGTCTGATTACATCACGGGGCAAATGATTTCGCTTGATGGCGGGTATACCGCCAAGTAAGCAAAACCCTAGCAACACAGTCATAAACAGCATTGGCTTGACCAAAAGGACTCAACGATGAAAGCACTGGTTTACACCGGAGAGAAAGAACTCACCTATATCGAAGATGCAGAAATGCCCGTGCTTCGAGATGGTGAAGTCATGGTGCGCATCGACGCCGTCGGCATCTGTGGTTCAGATCTTCATGCTTACCTCGGTCATGATTCACGCCGCCCTGCCCCATTGATTTTGGGTCACGAAGGCGCAGGCATTGTATGTGGTGCTGACAACGCGGGAAATCGAGATCTCGACGGCCAAGCCGTGGTCATCAATCCCTTAGTGAGTTGCGGACATTGCAGCGCGTGCCGCACCGGATTTGAAAACCAATGTGGCGCTCGTGAAATTATTTCCATGGCGCCACGACAAGGCGCGTTCGCTGAATACGTCGCGATTCCAAAACGCAATCTTGTGCCTGTCCCAGAAGGCATGTCCATGACAACGGCGTCACTGGCAGAACCCATCGCAACAGGCTGGCATGCCGTGACCAAAGGTGCGAATTTAGTCACTCGCCCATTGGTTGAAAGCAAGGCGCTGGTTTATGGCGGCGGTGCCGTCGGTTTAGCCGCAGCCTTATCACTTCATGCGCAAGGTTGTCGTCAAATCTTCCTTGCGGAAACCAACGAATTACGACGTGAAACTGTAAAAAGTGCGGGTATATGCACCGTGTTTGACCCACTAACTAACCCACTTGTTGCCAGTAACGCCATTGATTTAGTGGTGGATTGTGTGGGTAACAAGCACACGCGCACGGGCTCATCTGACGCGGTAGAACCCGGCGGCGTGATTGTTCATGTGGGGTTACAAGACAGCATTGAAGGCCTCGATGTACGTAAGTTTACGCTACAAGAAGTGATCTTCACCGGAAGCTACACCTACACCATGCAAGATTTCCACGCGACAGTGGAAGCCATGCATAACGGCGCGTTAGGCGCGCTGAACTGGATTCAAGAACGCCCGCTCAGCGAAGGTGCGGACGCTTTTGACGACTTACTTAACGGACGTATAGCCGCTGCCAAAGTTGTGCTGCGGCCCGAAAAGTAACCCAAGAAAAGAAAAACGTTTATTCAAAAGGAGATGAAAATGCAAAAACCAGATTTTCTCGTCCACGATTCGACCGACTCAGTTGGCGTGATTGTGGTTGAGGGCTTAGAAGCTGGCCAAACGCTTGTTGGATGGGTAATGGACACGGATGCAACCATCGAAATACTGGCACTAGATGCTATCCCGCTTGGCCACAAAGTTGCGCTCAATGATATTCAAGATGGCGACACTATCTTGAAATATGACAACGACATCGGCAAAGCAATTGCGAACATCGCGAAAGGCGGACATGTTCACGTTCAAAACGTTAAAACGAAGAGGTGGTAAGCCATGAGCAACTATAAATTTATGGGCTATCGCCGCGAGAATGGCCGTGTCGGTGTACGTAACCATGTCATCATTTTGCCATTGGACGATTTGTCGAATGCCGCATGTGAAGCCGTTGCCAACAACATTAAAGGCACGATGGCGATCCCTCACCCGTACGGGCGCCTTCAATTTGGTGAAGATTTAGAACTTCACTTCCGTACGTTGATTGGTACGGGTTGTAACCCGAACGTGGCTGCTGTGGTTGTTATCGGTATCGAGCCTGAATGGACAGCACGTGTTGTTGAAGGTATTGCGGCTTCTGGTAAGCCAGTTCAAGGCTTTGCTATCGAGCAAAACGGCGACATCAACACCATTGCTTCAGCTTCTCGTGTTGCTAAAGAGTATGTTCAAGCCGCAAGCGAAATCACTCGTGAAGAGTGCGATGTGAGCGAGCTTTGGATTTCCATGAAGTGTGGTGAGTCTGATACCACATCTGGCCTTGCGGCCAACCCAACCGTGGGCAACCTGTGTGACAAGCTGTCGGCACAAGGTGCAACATTGTGCTTTGGTGAAACTTCAGAGCTTACAGGCGCAGAAGAAATCTGTGCTAAGCGTGCTGTTTCGCCTGAAATCGGTGAAAAGTTCCTCAACACATGGCAGGCATACATGGATGAGGTTATCGAACCAAACAAAACGTCTGATTTGTCTGACAGCCAACCAACCAAAGGTAATATCTTGGGCGGCTTGACCACCATCGAAGAGAAAGCGTTTGGTAACTATCAAAAAATCGGTAAACACACGCAATTTGTTGATGTATTGACACCCGCTGAACGCCCAGCAGCGGGTCCAGGTTTGTACTTCATGGACACCTCTTCTGCAGCCGCAGAGTGTGTGACCTTGCAAGCCGCAGCGGGTTTTGCTGTTCACTTGTTCCCAACAGGACAAGGTAACGTGATTGGTAACCCAATTATTCCGGTTATCAAAATCACTGCAAACCCACGTACCGTGCGTACCATGGGCGAGCACATCGATGTTGATGTATCGGGTATTCTTGCTCGCGAATTGAACATGGACTCAGCGGGTGACGCGTTGATCGACATGACACTTCGTACTGCGAATGGTCGTTACACAGCAGCGGAATCTCTCGGTCACCGCGAATTCGTACTGACTAAGCTCTACCGCAGTGCGTAATCACGCACGATAAAAAGACGCTGAGGAAACTCAGCGTCTTTTTTCTCTGCTCAGGATATGAGAATACCCGTATACCTTTCCCTTAAAGAACTGAACGCACAGATAACCATCAATAAGCGGTACGGTATTTGCTCAAACGTACTAACTCGAATTTATAACGGCCTGCGAACAAAAGATTTGCTCCAGCCGACACACAAAAATACCCGCGTTGACGGTTTCACCGTGACGATTTGTGTTTAACCTAAGCTGCCCACATCGAGCGAAGGCATGAGTCAAAAAGCCAAAAAATAAAAACGTTAAATCAATAATATGGATGTTTTTCATGCTGCCTAAAACAAAAAAAATGATCCCCGATTGGCCGACGCTTAGCCAACATTCTCGAACACTCGCACCCGGCTTATTACTTTCTGTCACCGTTGCTGCTGCAGCCACTTTTCTCTCTGCTCACTATGGTGCACCGCAAATGCTCTTCGCCCTCTTATTGGGCATCGCTTTCCACTTTTTGGCCAACGATTCGAAATGCCAGCCCGGCGTTGAGTTTGCGGCTAAGAAAGTGCTGCGATTTGGCGTGGCATTACTTGGGCTTCGCATTACGATCGATGAAATGATGATGTTAGGTTGGGAAATGCTAGCGTGGGTCGCATGCGGTATCGCACTGACCATCACCATCGGGATGCTTGTTGCCAAATTGCTCGGACGCCGTGTTCAATTTGGTGTGCTAACTGGAGGCTCGGTCGCCATCTGTGGCGCGTCAGCGGCACTCGCCATTTCAGCCGTTTTACCTAAGCATCAATACAGTGAGCGCAATACACTATTTACCGTGATAGCCGTGACGGCATTCAGCACGATTGCCATGGTGATCTACCCCATTTTTGTCAACATACTCGGTTTTGATGACAGGCTTGCCGGGATCTTTATTGGCGGCACTATTCATGATGTCGCGCAGGTCGTCGGCGCGGGATACTCCATTTCCCCTCAAGCGGGTGAATTTGCCACCATCACCAAACTACTGAGGGTTGCTTTGCTTGTCCCTGTGATTCTGGTGATTTCTCTCTATTTTCGAAATCAACGCGATAAAGACGGTGAAAAAGCGGATATTCCTCTACTGCCACTTTTTGTGGTTGGTTTTTGTGTTTGTGTCGCCATCAACAGCGCGCACATTCTGCCAGTGCAAGTAACCAGCGCGTTGTCTGGGCTATCATCGTGGTGCCTTGTCGCAGCCGTTGCGGCACTAGGCATTAAAACCTCTGTGAAGAAGCTTTTTACCATCGGCTACGAGCCCATCTTAATGGTGGTGATCGAAACATTATCGATTGCGGCGTGGGTATTGCTCGGGATTTATTGGTTGGGCTAGCTCAGCCTGAAGCGCTTCATGCCAAAAAAAGACCACGCTAGAATTTCCTGCGTGGTCTTTTTATTCCTGTCGCGTTTTGCACCCGAGCAACGTCATCCTCGCTTGTTCAACAGATGATTGATGCGCGCCATCAAACCCTCTGGATTGGAATATGCGTAGTAATTGATCACTGCTTTTTTGTCACCCGCCGTAATAACAATTGAAAAATCGTTCGCTTTAAAAGCCGTGACCTCACGCCAACAGATTTTGGTTTTACCTTTAGCGACATACTGGTCATTAACAACCGTATTCTTAGAATCAAACACCCAGAACATCACAACAAAAATGGCGATAAATGCCAATAAGCTGTAAACCACAATTAGCCAACGGCTGCTTTGCCCATCACCGAACACCAATTGAAGATTCAGCACTGCAAATGCAACACCGACCATCACAACGACAAACGAGAGAGGCTTATTCAGCACCGCATCATTTTCTTCGTTTTGTGAGATATTTTCGTCCAACGCCAACCTCCCCCCTTATCGCTTTATCATCTGCTATGTGTCACTCACTATGAGGACAAATTGACTTTCGACGTACCAGTATTGCCCGTTTATAACCGCGTATTTTTCGCAAAGCTTCCTATACCCAAGCAATATAAAGATACTTGTTTAGTGTTTATAAAAGTAACACACCGCGAGTGAACCTTGTCACACCTAATCCCCATATCTATATGTTACTTAAAATTCATCCACCTACCCTGACCAACTGACTACACAGTCACGTGATTCCTTTCTACACTCTTAACATCGAAACACTCAATTCATTAACGGGATGGCACTGTGTTTGATACGGGGATGCGAAAGTTTGAGGATTTTGCTCTGGTAAAGAAACTAACGGTGATTCTTTGCCTCATTGGTCTAGTTCCTACCATTTTCACGGCGGGCATTGGTCTGTATAGCTCATGGTCATCCATGGAGACGCAAAAAAGTGACTCACTCCAAGCCATCGCCCACTTAAAGGGAGATGCGTTAGAAAGCTATTTCAAAAACAGCAATAGTGTTCTTCTAAGCATCGCCGATAACCCAATGACGGCTTCCGCAGCCCCGGCGTTTAATAACGCATTTAACAATCACCCGCCGTTTAAACAGAGCCAACTGCCTGATATTCAGCGCTATTACCAAGAAAAATTCAACACCAAGTTCCAAGAAATTAACGGTGTTTCCTTGGATGCTGACGCGCTATTTGAAGCCATTGGCCCACAAGCATACGCACTTCAACATGCTTACATCACTAACAACCCTAACCCTCTTGGACAGAAACAAGCCCTGACACAAGCAGGCAACCAAGAGTATGATTTTACTCATCGTCGTTTCCATGCAGATTTCCAAAATTACGTTGAAAATTTTGGTTTCTACGACATCTTCTTAGTCGATTTAGAATCTGGCAACGTTGTGTATTCCGCTCACAAAGAAGTCGACTTTGCCACGAACCTGATTGACGGCCCGTTCGCAGAGTCCGGATTAGGTCATGCCTTTTCTGGCTTGCGTGAGCAACTCGCAGCGGGGCAATCGGTGAAAACCCACTTTGTCGACTACCAGCAATACCGTCCGTCTTATGACGCTCCAACCAGTTTTATCGCCACGCCTATTTATACAAACGGAGAGGCCGTTTCCGCACTGATTGTTCAATTGCCTATTGATCAAATATCCGCCGTCATGGGCAAAGATTATGGCTTAGGAGAAACGGGCGAATCCTTCGTAATTGGTCCAGACAAACGATTACGATCAGACACATTTCATAACGAAGAACTTACCGTTCTATCGTCGTTTAAAGATAACATTGTCGTTAATACCGAAGCGGTTGACACTGCAATGGCAAGCACCACCTCCGAACCACCTGCGGCTTTACACGGTGACAACTACAACGGTGAATCCACTCTGACGGTATATCAAAAGGTGAACGTTAGCCCTGATGTTGAGTGGCTTGTGGTAGTGGAGCAAGAGTCCAGCGAAGCCTTGGCAGCCGTTTTCACCCTGCAGATTATCTACTTGTTGGTTGTGGTGATTATGGTGTCACTGGTGTTGTTCACCGCGAAAACGTTTGGTCTTCGCATTTCACGTCCGATTCAGGAATTGTCAGCTTTCATTCTCGCATTGCGACAAAATTGGAATTTTTCAAACCGAGCCAAAGTGCACAGCAAAGATGAAGCGGGTCAAGCTGCCGAAGCACTTAATACCATGCTGGCATCGCTCAACGACGCAGTTGGAACGATTTCCACCACCATGAATGGCCTTTCTCAAGGCGACTTTACCCAACGAGTGAACACCGAAATGACGGGTGATTTGTTGGTGTTAAAGCGCAGCATCAATGAGTTCGCGGGGGAACTAGAAGCGACCGTCGAAGACATTGGGAACGTTATGTCCCAAATTGAGCAAGGTGACTTCAGTAATCGCGTGGTGAAAGACGCCCAAGGGCAATTAGCGACGCTGAAAAATCAGGTCAACAGCTCTGCGGCGACCACCGCTGCCTTTATCGCTGACACTAAAACCGTGATGGCGGCACTTGAAGTGGGTGACTATAACCCGCGTATTACTGCCCCTGCTGCGGGCGATCTGGCGTCGTTGAAAGAATCTATCAACCAATCGATAGCAAACACTGAAGGGATCATCATCAATATCTGTGATGTGATGGCATCAATGAGCGAAGGACGCTTCGGGCAAACGGTGTCGTTGAACGCACAGGGCAAGATGAATGAAATGAAAATGGCGGTAAACGGTGCCTCGACATCAACAGGCACCGTGATTGCCAATATTGTGTCAGTGATGAACCAGGTGTCGAACGGTGATTTTTCCGCTCGATGTGACACCAAGAATGTGTCTGGTGATTTGCGCCAATTAGCGACCTCAGTGAACCAGTCTGCGGAGAATATCGAGCACATATTGACGCATACACGACAAGTACTGGAGCAGTTGGCACAAGGTAACCTGACCGACAATTTCACTCTCGACGCTCAAGGCGATTACAAAACCCTGAAACAGGGTATCAATCAAACAATGGCTAGCTTGGCTGTCATGCTTAAAGAGATTCAGAGCACCGCTTCAACAGTGTCTAATACATCGGAAGAAACGTCCGCAGAAGTCTCTGGGTTAAACCAACAAATTGACACCCAAGTGAAAAGCTTGAAAGACGTTTCCACTTTGATGCGCGCCATGCGCAGCAACATTGATGAAGCTTTAGATCACGCCAATGTGTCGGTCTCGGTTTCACAAAAAGCGCTGGAGCATGCCCAAGAAAGTGAAGTGTTGGTAAAGCAAATCGAAAGCGCGATGGTGTCGATTATCGATTCCAGCCGCAAAATGCAGCAGATCATCAGTACCATTGAAGGCATTGCTTTCCAAACCAACTTGTTGGCACTCAATGCCAGCGTGGAAGCCGCAAGAGCGGGCGAACAAGGCCGAGGGTTCTCCGTCGTCGCGGGTGAAGTTCGTAATCTTGCACAACGCAGCGCAGAAGCGGCAAAAGAGATCTCAGCGCTAATTATCGAATCTGATGAACGCATCGTACTGGGCGCAGAGCAAGTGAACCTGTCCGGTGATTTACTCAATAAAATCACCGAGTCCAGCAACGAAGTATGCGCAAATTTCGACCGTGTGAATATATCCATCAAAGCACAATTTGACAGGGTCAGAGATGCATCTGACGGCGTAGAAGGTGTGGGCGATAGCATTCAGCAGAGCGCGCGTATCTTAACCCGAATTAACGACAATATGGACGGCGTAAGCGGGCAAGCGGAAAACCTGAATACCATGATTCGACGGTTTAAGTATTAATCTGCGTTAATCGTAAATACACAAAAAAGCACTGTTTGATTAATCATCACACAGTGCTTTTTTTAATCCACGGGCATTCATTTATCGCCGCTTGAAAGACGCGAAAGCCAGTCAGCTCGAATTAACAACTTAAGCGAAATTCTTCGCAAGGAAACGTGTCAACGCTTCATTCACAATTTCAGGCTGTTCAAGGCAACTGATGTGCCCTGCTTTGGGGATTAAGATGAACTCGCTACCGTCTATCGCATCATGCAACAGCATAGATTCAAGTGGCGGACGAGGCTTGTCTTCCGCACCCACCATCACCAGTGTTGGCAGCGTGAGCTTTTCAATATCATCAAAGGTATCACGGCGATCAAACACCATGCGACCAACGTGAACAATCGCTTTCGCTTTTTCACCGGAAAGCGCTGACAACCTCTTTTTGAATTCAGCAACAAGCTCAGGGATGTCTTGTTCGGCATTGCTAGCAAAAAATAACGGCGTGATAGCATCGACCATTGGCGGCGGAACCATTTCCAATTGTTCAATGGTGTCAAACATGGCCACGTATTTAGCCTTAGCGACTTCTGGCTCGTAGCCGACAAAAGTATCCATCAGCACCAATGCATTAACGCGAGTTGGGGCTTTCAATACCAACTCGGTTCCCCACATACCGCCAACAGACAGGCCCACCAATGCAAACTGCTCAATGCCTAACTGATCCATTAGACAAAGCACATCATCAGCGTAATCCAACAGTGACGTGGTTAAGTCCGGTGCAGCATCAGATTGCCCGTGCGCCCATAGCTCCGGCACAATACAGCGATACTGTTTACTTAACGCTTCAATTTGAGGCTGCCACATGGCGCTGTCCCACAAATAGCTATGCCCGAACACTACCACTGGGCCTTCACCCACATCTAAATACGACATGTTTCTGCCGTTTATTTGAATTTTTTCCATTTCAAATCCTATCTGTTTTCTACGTATTCGCTGAGGTTTCCTGACTAGAGCGATGAAACACCCTCTACTTCGACAACAGTGCTGGCGTTGGCGCGCTCAATGATCTTCACCAGTGCCGATTGAATCACTTCATTTTCTCTGGCATCGGTTTTACTCGCAAAGCGCTCTTCTTGAACCTCTGAGCCCTCATCGAGCGTGAACTGCACGGCAACTTCAGAAGCGCAATCTGCACGCTCCCCAAAGTACTGTATCGAAATTTGGGGGTAACCCTTGAAGCCTTTTTTGACCTGTTTAGCGATTCGTTTTTTCGCTTTGTCTACATTCATGCTGACCCCTTAAAGGCACTGAATCCCAGAAAAAATCTGCGCGACATCTCACTGGTTCGGCAGATAAGAATCAATTTTACCACGTGAAGCGCAATCCCCAGATAAAACAGTCAATTCAAAGCGAAAAAATAGACACTCATCCGTCACCCGACTGCGCCCCCCTCCAAAGCCATTAATCGTGCGCTTTATCCTGAGCGCGCTGACAACATCATCCACTCATAGAAAAGTTAGACTTAATAACTTTGCCCTAAAACGCAAGAACAAAGGAGACTTACCTTCCAAGGGCAGGGTGAGAACAGACATGTTGAACAACCAATATTCAAACTTAAAAAATAAGCCGAACATCATAAAAATAAATGAGAAACCAATTAGAAACCAACCAGAGTTCAATTAGAAATTAATAACCAACCAATTAGAAAATAATGAAAAAAAATAATATTTCCAGGTCTTAAACAAAAGACACCTTCATCATTTTAACAATTATATTTTCATACCTCGCCCTGATATTCGTTAATGGTTGACTTTTAAAAACACTACCACAACAATAGAATGGCACTTGCTTATTCAATAAGCAGTACACATTAACCACGTCAATCATTGGCTTTATTCATAGAAGGAAAAGATAATGAAAAAAATAAACTTTGTTGCGAAAAAAGGACCTGTACTTGCCACGAAGAAAAAGGAGCCTAATAAGCCAGGCCCTTGCTGTGGGACACCATAAATCACGCCAATAGATTATATTTGTTGGTTTATTTATAGGCTTATATTTAAAATACCTTATAGAAAATTTTAATTTTGGTGTTTTAACCATGAAGTTTGGGGATGACTTAACATCCCCTCTTTATCGTTAAGCTCTGATATTTGAAAATTAAGTCTATATACTTTTTACAATAAAAGCGGGTTTTCCTCAACGTCCGGATCAGACTGTGACCCGAATTTCTTATTTGTATAATCTCATCTATGCAAAAAGAAAACATCAATCGTTTTCTTTTTTACTAATGGCTTTATTGTTAACAGCATTTCAAGCCCCACTCCCCTACCTATCTGGTTATATCATCGATCAGGTTCTACCTGGTGAAGATTCTAATTTACTTCTAAAGGCCGTTTTTTTACTTGCTATTCTCTATAGCTGCTTCCTAATACTAAATTATGTTAACGCATGGTTTCGCCTAAAGGTGCGGAAAGAGATCATGATTGACTTTAACCAGAATGTCATTAAAAGCATACTGGGCATGAATTATAATCATCGACTCAAAATTAGTAACGGCGATTTGTTGTCTCGAGTTACAAGAGATATCGACCAGTTTGAAGTCATTATGCCCTATGGGTTATCAGACGCAATTCATCACATCGTCTTATCTATCGTATTGCTGGTGATCGTTTTTTTCTTGAACTGGCAATTAAGTTCAATACTTCTTGTCCTACTGCCTGCTGCTGTCATTGTTTACATGAGGTTCGACAGTGTATTGTGGTCCTCTTCTAAAGATGAAACTGATGCCTCCGCAAAAAAGCTCACTGTCATACAAGAAACCATTGAAGCTGATGCCGAAATAAAGATATACGATGCTGAAAATTTTTTCCTTACTCATTGTCGAAAAGCCGTTGAGCGATTGGAAAGTAAACGTTATATCCGGCAACTCTATGACACAAAAGTTAGCATGATTATTATGGGGATTCCCATGCTAGCTATGGTCATCATTTGGTATCTTGGCGGTGCCATGGTCATTGAGGAGCAACTCACTATAGGCTTAATAATCACCTACACAGCAACGCTAAACTTGATGGTGCCCTCTCTTATTAGAATTATTGAGTTTGTTTCAAGCCTCCCTAATGAATTGACAGCGTTAATGCGCGTAAAAGAATTATGCGATTTATCTCAGGTACCACCTAAACAAGGTTTAGCTGATAATTCTGACCCAAAAATAGAACATTTCACCGTATTTGAATCAATGAGTTTAGAAGGCATGAGTTTTTCCTATCATCATGACTACCCCTTATTCACTCGCCTAGACTTGGTTTTCGATAGAGGTCGAGCGCATTTGGTTAATGGTGGTAACGGTGCTGGCAAGTCGACGCTACTCACCATCCTGAGTGGAGAGCTGAAACCTCAATATGGGCAAATAAAACTAGATACCATTGACCTAAACGGCTTATCAAATCGGTCTCAGTGTATTGCGGTGGTCCCACAACGAATCCACATTATTTCAGACTCCATTCGAAATAACGTTACTTTCGGCCAGGATATTGATCAAGACAAAATTCAGACAGCTCTGTCTCTAGTCGGTCTAGATAAGTGGATTGATCGACTAGATAAAGGTATTGATCATGTCATTAAAGATGCGCATTCAGAATTATCGGGAGGCCAAATTCAAAAATTAGGCCTGGCACGAGCCATATTGCGGGATACACCTATTCTGCTCATGGACGAGCCTACGAACAACTTAGACAGTGAAGCTGTAAAGTTGCTCATCGATATTATTAGGTCACAAAAACAGTCAAAAATTGTTGTGATTGTAAGCCATGATGATCGCCTATTTGATGCAGTCGATCGCGTCGTTTACCTTGAAAATGATAGTTTACGTAACTCTACTCGAGTCACAGAAACTGCCACCAAAGAAGCTTAATTGGATGACAGTTTGACTTATCTACGAAAAATAAATAACTGCTCTCTTTGATATGGAAACATCGAATAAGCCACCTCGTCATGATTTGTTAATTATTAGGGATAGATAATTGAATGCATCTCTTATGAAACTTAAGCAGCCTGGTAAACGATCAATGAAAGGCTATTTTAAGCGCATGTTCGCTATCGTTGTTCTGGTTTTCGCTGCTACTGCGGGCTACTTTTTCTATGACAAGCCACCGCTGAACCTATCGGGGGTGCAAGTGCAACGTAATGATATGGCCTACATCATTCGAGTGACTGGTGAGGTTATTAATGACCGTACCGTTTCTTTGACTGCGTTAGTAAATGGCCGCGTCGAGCAGGTCTATGTTGCTCGTGGTGATCGGGTAAAGAAAGATGACACGCTGGCCTCCATGGATAACCGTGCATCCATGACTCGACTCAAACGCGCCAACGCTGTTGTTCAGCAAGAAATTGTTCGTTTGAAGGAGCAGCAGCAACGCTACAACCGAGTATCAGAGCTATCTGATAGAAATCTCGTCTCTGTCGAAGCGCTAGATCAGGTCAGATTTGAAATGGAAACGGCGCAAGCAGCCGTTGCTATTGCCCAAGCAGATGCCCAAATGAGTGCTATTGAGCAAGACTGGCAAAAGCTAGATGCGCCCTTTGATGCCGTTATCATTGATAAATGGACTGAATCAGGGCAATGGGTTGAAGCAGGAACACAACTTTTCCAACTCGTCGCCATTAAAGGATGGGAAATTGAGGCGAATTTAGATGCCGTTGACAGTGGCAGGATTCACGTTGGCCAAGTCGTTAATGTGAAATCTGATGCTTTTCCCAACCAAGGTTGGCAAACACAGATTCATTGGATTGGTCCCGCTATCGAACGCACAACAGAACGATACTTAAATACGTTTCCCGTGCGCATGGGGTTGGGCACAGATGCCCCAAAACTGCTATTGGGACAACAGCTCGATATTGAAATCGTAATAGAAGAACGTGGAAACACCCTCAGCCTGCCTTACAGCGCGCTGCGCGAACGCGAACCTGGCGTTTTTGAGGTTGCACTGATTGAACAAGGTGCCATCCACCTACAATCTGTTGAATCAGGATTAGAAACCGACACACACGTCGAAATACTCAGTGGGGTTCAAGAAGGGCAAAGGGTTGCGTTGTTTGATAGCGGATACCTTGAGAATGGGCGCACAGCAAGGTTTATAGAAAACCATGATCAACATTGAATCCTTGCATAAATCCTATTTCCGCGGAGACACCCCCTTACCCATCATTCGGGGTGTTGATCTGAAGATAGAACGCGGGGAGTTTGTGACGATAATGGGTGCCTCTGGTTCAGGAAAGAGCACCCTACTCAACATTATTGGCTGCTTAGACAACGCTGATACAGGCACCTACCATTTAGACGGCACGGCTGTTCATACCGCTAATTCTGATGGACTTGCTACGCTTCGTTCTTCATTGATTGGAACCATCTTTCAATCATTCAATTTGCTATCACGCCGCGATGCGTTAGCGAATGTCATGCTTCCGTTGGTGTATCAAGGTACCCCGCCCTCACAGCGTCAAGCGCTTGCTTTTGCCGCGCTTGAACGCGTAGGCCTAGCAGATCGCGCAACGCATTTACCCAACCAACTTTCAGGCGGCCAGCAACAACGTGTTGCTATTGCGCGAGCGTTAGTTAACAAGCCTAAGTTGCTTATTGCGGATGAGCCAACAGGTGCTTTAGACAGCCATACCGGGCAGCAGATTATGGATTTGTTTAAGGCGCTTCATGCTGAGGGCCATACCATTGTCATGGTTACTCACGATGCACATTTAGCCAAAACGGCTGACAGAGTCGTACACATGCGAGACGGTAGGATAGTGATATGAAAGGATGGCGAATTCTGCCTGATCTGTTTATTGAAGCACGACTTGCGATGCTGGCAAACTGGGGCAGATCAATGCTCAGTATGATTGGCATTGCTGTGGGTATAGCCGCAGTGATGACAGTGGATACCGTCAGTACGGGCGGGAAAGCATTCGTCATGCAGGAACTAGAAACATTTGGTCTCAAGTCTGTTTGGGTATATCGCGCGCAAAGCAACAAAGATCCACACAAACGAACACGAACAGGGACGGGCATCAATAACAATGATTTGATTGCCGTTCAAGGAGATTGCTGCCCTTCTGTCAGCCTCATCAGCCCTATCGTTACCCCTCGGGGACAAGCCCCTATCGTTCAAACTGGTAATCGATACAGCAACGCACAAGTGAGTGGTGTTAATCGGGATTATTTAACCATCAACAATGACCAGTTACGTATAGGAAGAGGCCTTAGAGAAATAGAAATCCGAAATCGTCGGCCTGTTGCAATGATTGGCGAAACCGTTGCGTCTGACCTGTTCCCGGGCATCGCTAACCCCTTAGGTCGTGCACTGCGAATATCAGGCCGTGAATATCAAGTTATTGGTGTTCTGCGCGCTAAAAGTCGGGATTTACTCGCTAGCATTGGTTCTGCTGGAGGCGATGTGAACAATCGAATTTTGGTCAGTTACCCTTTGGTACAGGCACTTAATGGCAACAACGACGTGAACTACATTCAAGCTGAAGCCTCAACGGTTGAGTCGGCTGAAGCGGCGGCTTCCCAGCTAAAAGGTGTTCTATCGAGACGTTATCAAGGCGTGTTTGAATATGAAAGCGGAACCCTCGCGTCTTACATCAGAACCACTGACAATATTCTTGGCGGCGTGACGATTGTCGGCATTATTGCCGCCTCTAGTGCTTTAATTGTAGGAGCCATCGGTGTTGCCGGTATCATGAGTACTGCTGTCGCGGAGCGAACACGAGAAATTGGTATTCGAGCGGCAATTGGTGCACATCGAAGCCACATAATGATTCAGTTTATCGTCGAGTCGGTACTCATTTGTCTGATTGGGGGGGTAGCGGGTTTAGCCGTTGGGATGCTCATCGGTGTTGTATTGAATTTTTTTACCGGCTTTCCCTTGTTTCCCGGCGTGCTAGGCGTAAGTATTGCGCTTTGCGTGTCGATATTGGTTGGGTTGGTGGCGGGGTATTTACCCGCTCGGAGAGCGGCACAAATGAAGCCAGTGGATGCGCTCAGGGATTCATGAAGGCATGGCTTTCGCTTGCTGCTCTTCATAATATGTCGCTGACAGGACAAGGACATTTCTGGTTAAATGGATAATCCAAACAAATAGCAATGAATCAGTCACAGCGTAAGCAACGCCAAGCAATACCGCGAAGAGAAAGAACTCTAGCGAATGCCATCCTAACGGTCTGTTTTCCTCGTGAACGACCCAAAATAGTAACGAAGAGAAACAGATTGCAACCCATGGTGAAAGCACCAATAATAATGTATTAATTAAAAACACTCGCCATATGAGCTCTTCGTAACACGTGATCCCTACTTGAAATAAGAGATAGTCTCGATTCTTCTTAAGAAGCTTAAACCCTTGAAAACAGTTAATAACAAATGTTCTTGGCTCAGGTGAACTTATTGGCAATCCGGCGAACAGCAAGGCGACCCCAGCACATATGCCACCTACAACAAGCACGCTCATTTCAAATAGAGGTATAACCTGCCAATCTATATAGAAATAGAGCGTATAAGCGATCACGGGCAGCATTAATAAGAAAGCAAGACGATCCCCAATGAGTCGCGGATAAAGAAATGACAAAACGATAACTGCAATAAACAGTAGAGCGAGCAAACTCACTCTTGGAAAATTCCTTTTTTAAAGTGACGGCGTAAAACACCCTCTTTGTGTTTTTGTAAGAAATCTCGGAAGTCATCTGAAAACATGGCATAAAGATGGTAGTCGTTCCATCCATCACCGACAGGAACGTAATTTTTAAGTACCCCTTCTTTTATTCCACCAAACTCCGCAAGACGAATTGAATCCTCATTTCCGGATAAAACATAGCCATAGATTTTATGTAAATTCATGACTTGAAATGCCATTTGAAGACTTAACAGTGCTATCTCAGGCCCAAAGACGCTGGTACGGTACGCCTCTTCGCCGACTAAGTAGCGAAGATCGGCAGTACGGCTTTTCCAGTCAATGTTATTGAACCAGACCATCCCTATTGGTTTACCGCTTTTGACAGAACACACCAATCCTAAAAGGCTTTCTGCACCATAGACAGTCGCGTTCTGTTCAAGCCACGCCATGGCTTGCTCTTTAGCACCATTGACATAGGTAGAGCTATCAAAGACCGTCGAATTAAGGTAAGGATCATCCAACCAGCGAGCTATTGTATCTATATCTTCGATATTTGGACGGCGCAAAGCGCAATAGATTCCACGAACACTATCAAACACGTTTATCCTCACTCCCCATCATTAATAAATCGTAATACGCGCCCTCAACAAAAATCTGGTTTCTTAGTCGCGCTTCTTCAGTGAAACCTAGACGTGTTAAGCAATCTATTTCTCGCTGCTCATTGGGGAGTAACTGAACGTAATACTTACCGAGATGGTATTGTTCAGCTAGCCAACTCATCACGGCCTGGATATGTTCATCAGCAAAATCATGTAACAAGTGGATATCAAGATAGGCAATGCCTTCGAACATGGCTTTTATTCTAACGAAGCCAACCTTGGTCTTTTTTTCATTAAAAACAACAAAATCACCATCACCCAACGCAGCATCAAGCTCTGACATTGAACAACCAAGAGGATAAGCAAGATTCTTATACGTCGAACACTTTAAATTCGATGATTCTATATTTAAAAAATCATCCACCGTTGCCAATCTAAACAACACTTAAATCACCATTCATATTTTCGGATCATTTAATCGTATAATTTAAACGTTTTTATATTCACGTTTGCTTAAATAAATTAGCGATCAGATAGGAGACATTTGATGCAACATACTCTCAACACGTGACATGTTGAGAAATATGTTCAATAAGATTTTTCCGTTTTATAAACGTAAGATCAAACGTGGCAGACAGCACTTCGCGCCCATTTACATAGGACTTGCCGGTTAACCTTGCACCTAAACGGTTGATTGCTTTTATGCTGACATGCGCTTCTAGGGTATCCCCAGGTAGCGCTGGCGACTTAAACCGCATTTGATTCACGGTACTCGCAATGACATCCGTCTCTTCTTCAAACTCACTTCGGTAATGCAGTAAAACAATACCGGCTTGCGCTAATGCTTCCCCCATCAAAACGCCCGGCATCATGCTAACGTGTTTGAAATGCGCGTTAATCAACTCAGAGGACTCAGGTATGTTGTATTGCGCGACGACGTTAGACTCGGTCAAATCACTGACTGAATCCACAAATAAGAATGCATCGCCATAGGGTAAAATCGAGCGAATAGCCGCTTTACCCAGCACGCCTTGCGTATCCCTCAGCCCATCAATGATGTTTCTATTCATATACCCTACTCACTGACACAGCAATGTCAGTCCATTTTTCGCAGGATAGTGGCCGCATTCGTGCCACCAAAGCCAAAATTTAAAGACAGGACTGTTTTCAGATCCGCCTGTGTGGCTTCGCGCACGATGGGCATATCAGCAAACAAAGGGTCGATATTATCAATATTGATGGAGGGCGCGATAAAACCTTCTTTCAGCATCGCAATGCAGGCAATTAACTCAATGGCCCCTACTGCGCCAATCGCATGCCCCGTCATAGACTTCGTAGACGAGAACCTCGGAACATTGCCTCCAAATGCTCTACGTAAACCATTAACCTCGGCCACGTCACCAGCCACTGTTCCTGTGCCATGCGTATTAATAGCGTCAATATCGGCAGAGAACATTCCCGCGTCTTCTAATGAACTGGCAATACAGTCGACAAATGTCCCGCCATCAGCTTGAGGTAGCACTAAATCATACGGGTCTGAATTCGCTGCATAGCCCACGATTTCAGCATAAATGGGCGCGTTACGCGCTAAGGCGGAATCGAGCGACTCCAATACAAGCGCCCCCGCCCCACCACTGATCACAAAGCCATCTCTATCACGATCATAAGGGCGAGATGCGCCTTCTGGCGTGTCATTAAAGCCAGTAGACAGCGCCATTCTCAAGGCTTGAAAAGAAGCAACAATCAGCTCGTTCACTTCCTCACAACCGCCGGTTATTGCTCTATCTATCACCCCATCACGTATGAGTTCGTACGAATGCCCAATATTGTGTGCTCCGGTAGCGCAAGCAGACGATATTGAGTAGCTTCGCCCAGTAATACCAAAGAGTTTAGTGAGTATTGCACTCGCCGTGCTGCTCATGGATTTGAGGACAGTGTAGGGTTCAGTTCTACGAACCTGACCATCGTAGTACCTTGCCCCTTCTCTGTGTATCACACTCACATCAGCCACACCGCTGCCAACAAGACAAGCTGTTCGCGGGTCTGCGAGTTCTTCTGGCGTTAAACGAGAGGCTGAAATAGCATCACTGGCAGCAACGCTGCAATACAGCGTAGAGGTGGGCATTGCTCTTCGGAGTTTCAAAGGGATGTTCGCAGACTGTATTTTGGACTCATCTAAATGCACCAAACCAGCAACGCGACTCGTTAATCCATACTCAGACCAAGATTCCATTGCGCGAATGCCACTACGACCAAGCTTCAAAGATTCCGTTAACGTGTCAAAATCATTGCCTATTGATGAAACGACACCAACACCGGTCACCACAACACGTCTACGATTATCCATTTTTTTCACTTAACTTGGATTCAATGATGTTTAAAAGATCGCCAACAGTGTCAAGCTTAATTAAGTCTTCATCATCGATAGAGATTGAAAGCGAATCTTCTAAGTCGAGTGTCAATGACACAGCCTGCATGGAATCCATTCCAAGATCACCACGTAGTGACATTGAGGGTAGAATGTCTTTCGCTGCAATGGCACTTTCTGATTCGGACTCTAATCGACTCATGATTTCCAATATTATTGAGTCTGTTAAATATTGTGTTTCTTTTATAATAAAGCTCATTCTATTACCACCCGAGTCTATAAACGGCCACACTAGCAACGTATTTTCTGTGTTTTATATTTTTCATTAAAATACTAACAAGGGCTTTTATCAGCGTCAATTATCTTAGACATGCATGCGCTGCTCTAAGCGCCATTTTAAATCCTGCGCAACACTGTGCGCCTTCAGTTTCTTTTACCCAATAAAACGCTGCGCGCACTGCTTTCAGGGGTGATTTTCCGTGAGGTTATCAGAAACCCTCACAGGGTGAGAGCACATTTCCCTAAATTGTCATCCATTAATGTTTCAACTTAAAATATAAGCCAAACCTCATGATAATTACTGACACACTAATTATAAATAACCGTCTAAAAATTAGATATCAACTATAGCTAAATTAGAGGCTGATGGTAAAAAACACATTACTCAGATTTCAAATAAAAGACACAATCGTCATTTAAACGATTTATACCCCACTACTACCCAATATGATACATCGCATCTTTAGCCATGCGGTAGATTTCAAGGTAGTTGACCAGATTTTCTCATTAAGCGGCTCTTTTTTGACCGCCATGTTCGTTATTGTCTGCGCTTTTGGGGTTGAGTATTACCGAACCAACGGGTGACCAGTCGCGAGTCTCCCTTGACCAACGTTCAGGATGCTTGGCTTTTGCCTGCTGATACACGGCATGCCGCTTCGCCAGCACTGTTGTATCTAAGTTTCTGTGTCTTTCTGCTGGAGTGACGAACTTAATCGCACTGTGGTGATGCTCGTTGTTGTACCAGTTTACAAAATTCAGCATCCATTCACGTGCCTCTGCCAGCGTTTTGAAGCCATGCTCCGGATAGTTAGGCCGGTACTTGGCTGTACGGAACAATGACTCTGAATAGGCATTGTCATTACTAACGCCCGGACGATTGAAGGATGTTCGGATGCCCATTTCATCAAGCTTTGCACGCAAGGTGAGTGACCTCATGGGGGCCCCGTTGTCAGAATGTAAATAATGAGGCTTCACGAAGCAGCGTTCACTGAAGGTGGCTCGCTCAATCAGCTGAGAAGCAAGCGTCCCGCATTCGCAGTCATGGACTTCCCAACCCACAATTTTGCGACTGTAGATATCAATGACCATATAAAGATACCAGTACAGACCTCGAACCTTCGCGGGCAGATAACTGATATCCCAAGTCCAGATCTCATTGGGCTTTGTCGCCACATGAGAAGCGGGCTCCGTCGTAGGCTGTGGCGGTTTCGCCCGTCCTCGATGGTGCAGTTGGTCGTTAGCTTTCAGCACACGATATATGCTTGACTCACTGGCCATATATTCTCCCTGATCGGCCAGTTTCGGCACGATTTGACTGGGCGGTAAATTGGCATAGTCAGCCTCATTGCAGACATTCAGAATATGTTGGCGCTCTTGCTCTGACAGCTTGTTTTTCGGCTCTGGTCTGATAGCCAGAGGACGAAGATCGGGCAACACATGACCCTGTGACGTACGCCAGCGGCGCAACGTTCGCTGTGGAACTTGCATGAGGTCTGCAGCCTTGTACTGAGGCGCGCCATTAGCAACCGCTTCATCAAAAAGCGCCAGCAATGTCTCGCGCATATCGAGAGGAGTCAGTCCTCCTCGCTGTCGCTCCCGTACAAGGCCTTGAGCTTTTTTGACAGCACCAATAGCGCCGCCGTTTCTGCCAGGGCTTTGTCTTTACGATGCAGCTCTGCTTCCAATTTTCGGATACGCTTTTTATCCGCTCTACGCTCTGTCTGCTCTGCTTTCTTAGATTGCTCTGCTTGACCCGCACCGCTGATACAAGCGAGTTTCCACGCTTTAACTTGTTCAGGGTACAAACCTTTCTGGCGACAATACTGGCTAAGCTCAGTTTCTGACAAACTGGCGGTTTCGATGACGGTGGCGAACTTGGCTTCAGCTGACCAATGTTCAGAATTTTTTTGATTACCTGGCACAGGTTTACCTTCGGAGCGGAGTTTATTACGCCAATTGTATAACGTTGCTTCGCTGATGTGATCCTCCGCAGCAACTTCTGGAATGGTTTTGTTATGCGGTGGCAGTAGCTTCTTCAAGATGGCAGCTTTTCTTTCTTCGGAATATCTCGGCATAGTGTCCTTCGTTAGCCCTCCATTGCTGGATTTTTGGGCGTTCTAAGATCTGGACAACTATCCTGACACCGGGGGCATGATGCATATTGATAAGTGCAACGTTAAACGTGATTGTCACCAAACTTCAGCTAATTTGAATCACCGCTCTGTTATCGGGTGTAGTTTGAAAACTTGAATAAATACGTTGCCTAGCATTTTCAAGATTAAAGCGTCGACTGAACCTAAAGATTTCTTCAGCACTTTGCTAACTAAATGTCACTGCGGGTCAGTAGATTAGTTGTTGGTAGTCGTTATTCTGCGAGTACATTTGATGACTTAGAGAGGAGACTGACAGTTATCAATTTATACACCTAGTTTCTCTCCGTGGTATTCAACGGCGAATCGGGCTAGTCTGGTTGCAATCACAACAATAAGGACAGCTAACATGATTCAGCAAGGCCAAACCCTCCCGTCTGCCACTTTGAGCGAACTCACCAAAGATGGCATGATGAATCACGATACCAACGAATTATTTGCCAACAAAAAAGTCGTTTTGTTTGCTGTTCCTGGCGCGTTTACACCCACTTGTTCAGAATCTCATTTGCCTGGTTTCATCGTACTGGCCGACCAAATTAAGGCAAAAGGCGTCGACAGCATTATCTGTGTGTCTGTTAACGATGCGTTTGTGATGCAAGCGTGGGGTGAAACACAAAATGCGGACGAAATCATGATGCTTGGGGATGGCGACGCCAGCTTCACGAAAGCATTAGGATTAGAAATGGACACCGCAACTTTTGGCGGTATTCGCTCACAACGATACGCAATGGTTGTTGAAAATGGTGTCGTGACACAACTCAACGTTGAAGCACCAAAAACGTTTGAAGTGAGTTCAGCTGAAGCGATCCTTACTGCGCTGTAACTCGCTTTGTAGAACAAAAAACGGAAGCGTCAGCTTCCGTTTTTTGTCACTTGAACATAGCGCTAACATCAAACTACTGGCATTACACCGCAAGTCCAAAACACTCGGCTCTAAACGCTAGTATTAAATATAGATGGGTAAAATTCCGCGATCTTTCACCTTTCGTATCGCCAATTGCGTGTGAATGTCTTTCACGTTTTGCAGGCATTGTAGCTTGCGGGTAAATTGCTCATAGCCAGCCAGATCTTTCGCAACCACTTCCAGCAAATAATCGTAAGCGCCTGACACCACGTGGCAACTCACCACCTCCGGCATATCGCTAATGGCTTGTTCAACATCATCCACTGACGTCACTTGGTGATTGTTCAAACTCACTTCAACAAACATGGTCATCGCAATACCAATTTTATCGCGAGAAAGTGAAGCGTGATAACCCGCGACTATCTTGTCCTTTTCAAGCCGCTTGATTCGCCTTGCACAGGGCGACGGTGAAAGCCCGACTAAATCCGCAAGCTCTGCAGTTGTCAGTCTCGCGTCTTTTTGCATCAATTCCAAAAGTTGCTTATCAATACGATCCATCAACCACACGCCGCTAATCATCAAATTATACAAAAATAATAGCGGAAACCATCAACGCATAACGATATGAAGCTCAAAGTTGCCACCTATCGCCAATCGTGGTGCACGATAATAGCGTTTTAGGATCATGTGCAGAAATGGAATCATTCATGACGGCAAGTCAGCTAGCGTCAAAAACACCAGAAAGATCATCTTCAAAAAGCAAAACAGCCGGCTATCTCGCCATGTTGGCGACATTGCTGCTTTGGGCTGGCTTTTTTATTTCGTTAAAAGGCGGTGCGAATTCAGAACTTCAACCTGCCGATCTCGCGTTGATGCGCTTTCTGGTTCCCGCGTTGTTGCTTGCACCGTTCGTCTATAAAGCTCGACTCCAGATTAGAGCCATTCCAAGTAAATACCTGATTGGCATGTTCATCGGGAGTGGCTTGCCCTACTTACTGGTGGCAAGCACCGCGATGCAAACAGTGCCTGTCTCTCATGGCAGCGCACTCGTACCGGGCACGCTGCCGCTATTTGTGACCGCCATTGCCGTATTGTTTTTTAAGCAGCCTTTAAGCTCACATCGCATTATTGGGCTAATCGCTATTGCCATCGGAACAGCACTTTTTCTCGCCACCAACCTAGGAAGCAGCTTCGGGGGCGATTATGACTGGGCGCAATCAAAGGGACATCTCTTGTTTTTGCTTGGCAGCCTGATGTGGGCGACGTTCACGATTTGTGCGCGTGTCGCCAACCTTGAAGCCCTTGCATGTTCGGGCATATTGGCGGTCATTTCGTGCCTTACTTTAGGCGTTGCCATTAGTGCGGGGTGGCTGCCAAGCACTCTGAGCAGCACCCCCGCTTCAGCATGGCCTTGGCAAGACGTGCTCAGTCATACGCTATTGCAGGGCGTGGGGGCGGGCATTCTCGCGTCTTGTACTTACTTATATGCCGTTAAACAACTCGGTGCGGAACGAAGTGCGGCATTTGGTAGTGCGACACCTGTTATTGCTACCCTGCTCGCTATTCCAATCTTCAACGAGCAACCTGATGCAATGACAAGTCTCGCGCTGGTGTTTGTGTGCTTAGGAAGCTTAGTGGCGAGTAATATCTTCTTGAAACAAGATACTTCAATGCACTATCAACCGCCCTCGCACCAAAAATAATGTCTGTGATGCCAGCGACCAGAGTGTCAGAGCGAACTATTTATTCGCTTTGTTTCTCTTTAGCTAGTTGTTTCTCCCTCACCTTAACCCTGTTCTTAATGCCTATCTTCTCACCAGATTTGATCATGAAGTAACTCACTACTGTCATGATCAAAATGAAAACAAAACCGATCCACACAAACAAACTACCGAACTCAGCGGTCAGGTCGGCTAACGTAAAGTCGTAAAACCGCATAAGGCCGGCAACATAGAGCAAGCTCATGCCAGTCCAAACCATCACGGCAAGCCAACGCGTTCTGGAAACCATCAAGGCTTCGTTTTTATGACCAAAGTAAAAGCCCGTCATCATGGTAGGAATAACGGTAGAAAGCACGCCGGAATTTGGCATTTCTAAACCAAAGATGACCTCGACGGCCAAAATGGTGATCCCCATCAGCACAGAGATAAGGCATAAGGAGAGAGATACTTGCCAAAGTTTGGGTTCCTTGGTGTTGGTTTGAAAGTTTGCAATGTGTTCGTTTGCGGTCATGGTTACGTCCTTGTACAGCCATTTAATCTGACGGTGGTGTGTTGTTGTTATGATGATTGAATACGGAGCGTATTAAATCACTGCCTCCATGTGATAACAGACTCATTTATGGGAAACACAACAAGTGACAGTGTCATTTACGAGGGGATTCAAGTATTGAATGAGGCGTTGCAACCGTTTAATCGGGGAAGCTAGAGTTTGGGCGGCATAGGGTTCTATACATCACCAAATACAACTGGCTTATCATCCTTTTTCCACTTGGGATAACTCACCATCACTTTAGAAAACGTCGGATCGTTGTAATGCTTGGTTAGCCACGCGCGTAGATTCGGTAATGGCGCTTGGGCGTACCATTTCTTATCTACACGGGAAAATTGGCGAATAAATGGCAAGATGGCGTAATCAACCAAACTCGGTTGCTCTCCCATTATGTAGGCGTGCTGAGACAACCTCTGTTCAATAGGCATCAACCACTCACAACATGTATCGCGGTGCTCTGTTTTATTGTCATCGTGATAACGAGAAGCCGCTCGGTATTTTTGCAATGCGCCGACAAACGTCACGTCATTGCTTCTTATCAACTCAAGCATGTCGGGTAACTGATTTTTATCGTGCGAATAAAGGAGGTTTCTCGGGTCAGATTGCGTTAGCGCCCAAACCATCACTTCAATACTTTCATCGATCACATTCCCATCACCCAGCACCAATACCGGCACCGTGGCTTTAGGTGATACAGACAGCATGTCTTCAGGCTTATTTTTCATATCAATGTCGCGCAAAATGACGATTTGGCCAGCATGTAAAATGGCAAGACGGCTTCGCATTGCGTAAGGGCACTGTCTCAATGAATATAGGATCGGCATTGTCATGATGAAAGACTTAAAAAAGAACGCAATAGCGCAATGGTAACTGAATTGGCAATGGGATTCACGCCTGTGCAGACATGACCTAGATCAACAAAAGCCTAATGAGTGGCAATGAAAGCGTGAGGCGAGTAGAATGCCTCCTCAAAAAATTCGATGACAAAAACGAAGCGAGCAATCTCACAATGAGTAGAAAAATTGAATTATTGGCACCTGGTGGCGATGTAGAAGCGATCAAAGCAGCCATCGTAGCAGGGGCAAATGCCGTTTATTGTGGCTTAGACATTTTCAATGCCCGTAACCGTGCATCCAATCTTTCATTTGATGAGTTAAATGGCGTATTACGATTAGCTCATGAATACGGTTGTGAAGTATTTCTGACTTTAAACGTTGTTATCCTAGAACATGAAATAAAATCACTCGTGAAGTTACTCAATCAATTAGTGAACACGACACTCGATGGCATCATTGTTCAAGATTTAGGTGTGTTTAACCTCGTTAAAAAGCATTTCCCTACGTTAGATGTTCACGCCTCGACTCAGTTAACGACCCACAATGAAGGCCAGCTTCACTTTTTATCAAAAGTCGGTGCTTCACGCGTTAACTTATCTCGTGAATTAAATATCGACGAAATCAAAGAGATGACAGCTGTGGCGCATGAACATGACATGCTAACGGAAGTCTTTGTTCACGGTTCACTATGTATTGCTTTCTCTGGTCAGTGTTACTCAAGCTCTGTGAGCGTCGGTAACTCAGGTAACCGTGGTCGTTGCAGCCAAGCCTGTCGTGACGAATACGAAGTGACCAACGTCGGTACTAAGTACCCACTAAACCTAAAAGATAACTCCGCGTATTTTGACCTGCCTGAACTGGTTGATGCGCAAGTTGACTCATTGAAAATTGAAGGCCGTATTAAAGGTGCTCACTACGTTTATACGGTTGTTGAAAACTGGCGTAAAAATATTAATAAATTTGTTGAAACGGGTGAGTTGTATGAAGATGATTCCAATCTGCATAAAGTATTCAACCGTGGTTTAACCAACAAATTTTTAAAAGGCAATTTAACCAAAGACATGTTTATCGATAACCCTCGTGACAACAGCGTTAACTATGCGGTTGAAAAGAGCAATGCGATTGACGTGGTTCAAATTCAAGAAGTCAGAACCGACCTTTATAACGACAAGAATGCTATTGGCGCGACACTCGAAGAAAAAGTGAAAGCGCTCAGTATCGACAAAATTGCCGTAACCATTGCCTTCAAGGCAACGCTGGGTGAGCCACTCACTGTGGTTGTCACGCCAAGTGAACAAGACCAACAAGTGTTTGAAGTGACATCAACGTCACTGCTTAGAGAAGCGGGCGAAAAAGCCATCACCTCAAAAGAGCTAGAAAAACGCTTTAAAGGTGTGATCAATCCTAACTACGAATTACTCGGTTATGATTTCTCTAACTTAGGCGAAAACTTAGCGATCCCATTCCGAGAACTGACGGAAATGAAAGATCGCGTTGCATTCTTAATGAACGGATCTAAAGACGTCATTAAGCACGTGGACGTCCCTGCATTCCCGCAACAGCCAAAAGTAGAAGAGAAGCCAAAACTCTCTATGCTGATTGCAGATACCGCAGACCTAAATGTATGCGATGTCACGGATGCTGATATCTACTTCAAGCTCCCTGAAAGCTTCAAAAAACGCGATCGCAAGTACATCAACATCTTCTTAGAAAACCCACGCTTGATCCCATGGTTCCCTGCAGTGTTGATTGGTAAAGACTACGATGAAGCCGTAAAAGTGCTAGAAGAAGTCAAACCAGCACGCATCGTCACCAATAACACGGGTATTGCGTATAAGGCCTATGAAATGGGCATTGAATGGGTTGCGGGTCCGTTCCTGAACACAACAAACTCACACGCGTTAGTCACGATGAAAGAATCGTTAAACTGTGCGGGTGCGTTTATTTCAAACGAGATCAACAAAGGTCAGATTAAACATATTCGTCGTCCTGAAAACTTCAAGTTGGCTTACAGCATTTATCACCCGATTCTGATGATGACAAGCCGTCAGTGTTTCTTCCAACAAACGGTGGGCTGTAACAAACCGGCGATTGAAGCGGGCTGTATGTTGCGATGTGAGAAAGCAACGACGATTACCAATGTAAAAGGCATTTCGTTTGCGGTTGATAAGCAAAAAGGTGGCTACCCAAGCATCTATAACCACGAACAATTCCTAAACATGGACATCGTGACAGATTTCTCTGACTTGTTTGATGAGTTCTTTATTGATTTGACCAACATCGGTGGCGGCTCGAAAGAAAAAGCGGACAAAGTTGAACTCGTTAAGCACTTCGAAAAGCTCGTGAATGGCGATGTCAGTGTTCGAGAAGAGTTGTTTACGATGGTGCCAATCAACACCAACGATCAATACCAACAAGGTTTGTAAGACTGCCCCTAGTTAACCTTGTTGAGGCGCATTAAAAAGTCAACGAAGCCGCGATGATGAATCGCGGCTAATTGGCTTATCTTTTCTTGCGGCAGTACGCCAGCTAAGTACACCGTTCCGTCTGATTCGACCACGGGGGAAAAGTGCCAATCATCGAAATAGTGCTTAAACTCCTCGGGAGCAATCGACTTCTTCATCTTTGACCTCCCGTTACAACGCGCAACTTGGATTTCTATACTTGCTCGTCGCTTTCAAATACCCGTCGCTCAACTTTCTCAAGGGAAAAGCGAACTACGCGTAAAGCAACCCGCTTAAATACGCTGCTCTTTGTTCTGCTCAACATCAAGTACCATTGGAACATAACGAATACCGTTTATGCTTAACTCGTCAGATGTTGGCGCGAATCCCACCTTCTTGTAGAAACCAAGCGCATAAATCGATGCCTTCACGCGAACTAACGCTGCGCCACTTGCTGCTTTCATTTCTTCAACTAAACGCCTAGCCACACCAAAACCGTGATATTCGGTTTTAACATAAAGATGACCAATATAACTTTCATCCCGCCAAGCGACATAACCGATAATTTCGTCGTCAACAGTCGCTTTGATCACAGAGTAAATTTGGGCATCTTTTACGTTGTTAATATCGGCCGTAAACGCTATTCGAAACGCTTTCTTTCCATCAGCACTGAGTAGAGGAACAACGTGCTCTTCATTGCTTGATTCACCTAACTTGAGGATCACATCTAGATCTTCTGGGTTCGCTTTTTCAAACCTAAATTCCATTTTTACTCCCAACTCAGAACCAATCGCATGGTCTCTCCTTAAAGAGGATAGACATGCGAGGTGTCAACAGAAACACCCGAGGATTCCATCTTTGTCTCAACTGTATATTGTGGAATCGGGGCATTAACAAGAAAGCTATTAGAATTGACTTTTCGACCTAACCTTTCTTTTGATGTATAACGTCCAGATTAAACGAGCAACATTGTGGGATGAAATTTTGTAGCGGTAGGAAACCCATCCAAGTATTTATGTTCCGTTTCAATTTTCTGTTAGCTTCCGGTTCCTATAGATTTACTTTCCATATGATCAACCAAACTTCGCGCTGCTAAATTATCAGAATTTTTAAGCGCATTCTAAACACCAACATGCTCATCGTTTTTTCTTTGTTGGCCTAGCTTTAATTTACAATCGAGCTTTGTTAGTACAATTTTAAATCCAACGACACCTGATAATAACTTATCACGATACTCATCGGTCACAACATCTCAGTGAGTAAGAAGTGTTGGCTCATATTGAGTAACAACTTCCTCGACTGCTTCTAGAGTCTGCTTATTGTTTAAGAGTGAAACTTGTCCATAAGCATTTCACCGGCTTTTCACCGGCTTTTCACCGGCTTTTCAAGCGTGGGGAAGTGTTCGATCAACGCTATGGCTCACCACACTGATCGAACCGGTATTTTTAAGGTTGTTATGCCAGCGAATTAACCACTGCTCTCACCACAACCCCTGTTTTTTAATCTCATCATAAGCAGCAGTAACATGCGCAGGAATAGTTTGTTCAATTTGATAGCCTTGGGCGGGGTAATCTCTTACGCGTTCGAAGTCTGCCAGCGTGGCTTCTACCACCATATCAAAGGGAATGTTGTCTGTTGGGTATTCCACCAGCGAGAGCGGCGGTGAAGTGACTAACGCCCTGTTGTATTGACCCGGCCACTGTTTAACGAAAGTGGCGTAAGCGCGACGTTCCATGAAGGGCTTTTGAACCAATAAAAAACGTTTGAAATCATGTCCGTTTTCGAGCATGACTTGATACCCGAAAGAGACATTTTCGCCAGTGTTGGTGGCCTTGGTTTCTAGAACAATTGCGGATTCTGGTACGCCTTCGTCCATGAGGACGTCGGCAAAGGTTTCCGCTTCGGTTTTGTCGAATTCATCTTTGGTGAATCGCCCAAATCCGCCGGATACCAACACGTAAGGTGCGAAGCCTTGGCGATAAAGTGCAGCGGCATATTCCGCGACGCGTACGTCGTTGCTGCCAAGAATGAAGATGCAATCTGAAGGCTGAGGAGCATGGCCAAGTTGGTGGTAATCCCAAAGGGTTTCGAGATGTTTATAAATGCGGCTTGGCATACAGGCTGTCCTTTGTATGAACTTGGGTAAACGTTACTTCGCTTTTACTCCTACCCACCCTCTTTTTCAAAAGAGGGTGATCAAAAGTATGACCCTAAGCCTGTAATTTTAAATGCTTGGTTGCTTTCGCACCCAACCTGCTCGCTTGCACGTTGGCGGGGTTTCCCATTGAAACGGTTTAAAAACTTCTCGCAAATTCACTTTGGCGTTTAACCGTGCGGCAAGTAGAAACAAGCCGCCGATTTTTCGGTGCAGAAACAATGCATCGGCTGGCGGGGTGTGCCAATAGCCTTGCTCCATGCTCAGTGCCATGCCTGCTTCGTGAATACGGCTGCCCAGGTCTGTGTTGCCAAAGTCGTAGTCGCCGTCATATTGGATCGGCTCGCAAGCGATCATCACCATGTTCACCACCGCGGCTTTTTGCTCAGGGAAGATATGGTTACTGAAAAATCCGATTTGTGCCATGGCATCTGACACACCATCTTTGTCGTTGTTCACCGCGCATGTCAGCAGTTTTTGATAACCCTCGCTGATCGCATCACCATAACGTCGCGTCGCGCCGAAATCGAGTAGCACGATTTTCCCACTTTCTTTTTGATAAAGATAATTGGCGAAGTTAGGGTCAGTCTGTACCAGTTTGAATTGGAACGCTTCTTTGAACAGAAGCTCAAACAAGTTAGTCACCAAATTATCCCGCCCCACTTGAGGTAAATCTTGCAAATTCTCGATCGCCTCGCCTTGTTCAAAGCTCATGGTCAAAATGGAAGGCGTAGTGAGTTCTTTATAAACTTTGGGCACGATGAAACGGTTGTCATCTTTGAGTAGTTGATAAAAGGTGTCGCCCATTTCCGCTTCGAGTTCGTAGTTAGCTTCATCATGAAGCTGCTTTTTCGCTTCATCTAACAGGCTTTTGTAATCCACTTCTTTCGGCACTAAACCAGTCAAACGCAGCAGAGTAACAACATTGTCTACATCGCTGCTGATGCTTTTTTTGATGCCGGGGTACTGCACTTTAATGGCCAGTTCAGAGGCATCATCACCATACGCAAAGTGGACTTGCCCAATAGAAGCGGCCGCAACGGGTTTGAACGTGAATGAAATGAAGTGCTGTTGCCAGGTTTTCCCCCATTCAGTTTCCAACACCGACGCCAATTGTTTTGCAGGCATTGGGGCTGCATTGGAACGCAGTTTGGCAAGAATGTCGGTAAGCTCTTTGGGTAGCGCATCTCCCGCATCCATACTGAGCAATTGCCCAACCTTCATGGCCGCGCCGCGAAGTTGCGCGAGTTGGTTGGTAATGCTGGAAATATTTTTTGGGGTCAGCAGCAAATCTTTCGCTGAAGGGCGTTTACCTGACAAGAATTGCTTGGCACCTTCAGTGGCCATGTTGGTGGCGACTTTGGTGACCACAGAACCGAACATGCCGACGCGGCTGAGTCTATTACTAGGAATTTTCTTACCGTCTTTTCCGTTATCGTACCCGGCCACAATGCCTCCAGCGTGTTTGATTTACTTTCCAGTACGAGTCTCGATAAGAATCGTTCACTCTTGACGATATTAACCATCGCCAATAAAGGCAAGTCGCCGGTACGAATCAGTGGGTAAACTCAACCAGGATAAAACAGCAGAGACAAAAAAGCCGCGCTTTGAATTTACGTCAAGGCGCGGCTTTTTCAGTTAATGTTGTGTGGATTACACTTTTTTCACGAACTCAGATTTCAGCTTCATCGCGCCAACACCGTCGATTTTACAATCGATGTCGTGGTCACCGTCTACCAGACGGATGTTTTTAACTTTAGTACCCACTTTAACCACCAGTGAAGAACCCTTCACCTTCAGGTCTTTGATGACTGTGACTGTGTCACCATCTTGCAGGACGTTACCGTTAGAATCTTTGATGATTTTAACGTCGTCAGCATCAGCAGATGCATCTTGTGACCACTCGTTACCACACTCAGGGCAGACATATAGTGCGCCATCTTCGTAGGTGTATTCAGAGTTGCACTGTGGGCAATTTGGTAGAGACATTGATGATTACCTCGGTTCACATGGGTAAAGAGGGCGGTAGTCTAAACCAATCATTGCAGCACGGATATAGCCAAACGTGATAAGCACACTTTTTTTATAGGGTTAATACTTAGTTCCCTTAGCGCCTATTCCTATCTCACTCTTCCCATTCACTTATCTCTTACTTAACGCTTACTTATTGCCCCATGTCTTGTTACGAAATTGCCTTTCCCCTCGCCAATTTCGCCTCTTTCTCTACATGCTAAACCGTACCAGTTCACATATTTGAGATGAGATAATTCGCAACAAAAAATTCATGTGGTGAATAATTTCGCTAACCATGACTCGCCAGCCCTTTGTTTTTCTTGATGCCTATTTTAATAGACGAAAAACACCTTCTCTATCACGTGCTTTTACCGTTTAAACACCTGTATGAAAACCGAGCAGCATTGACGCGAATTGCTAGACTCATGGCAGATAATTTTCATTTTATTTAATGAGTTAAATATCATTTAAGGAAGGAAATCATGAATGCCTTGTCCATTCGGCAACGATTGTCATTAATCATTGCCATTGCGGTGCTGTCTTTGGTTTCAGTCACGACGATTACCCTTGTCGTGAAACGAGACAACATGCTGGAAGAACGTAAGAATCAGATCCAAGTACTTGTCGAAACAGCGGAGACCTTGGTCACACGGCTTTATCAACAAGCGCAATCCGGTGATATCAGCATGGAGGAAGCCAAGCAACAGTCGGTCAACGCTCTTGATGCCATGCGCTACGGCGAAAATGGCTACTTCATGATTTACAGCATGAACTCGGACATGGTTCACCACCCTATCGCGACCAATCTGATTGGTAAGAATCTGGCTGATTTGAAAGATGTTAACGGCGTTCATATCATCAGAGATCAAGTGGAAGCGGCAAAAAACGGGGGTGGCTTCGTGCAGTACCATTGGAAAAAAGCAGGACGAGACGATACGCCTTATCCCAAAGTGGCCTATTCCCTTCCCTTTACACCTTGGGGATGGGTATTAAATACAGGCTTGTATGTGGATGACGTCGATACAGTATTTTATCAAGATGTTCGCCGCTTATTGCTGTTAGTCGCCGCTATCGCCGCAGTATTGATGGCTATCTCTTTTACGATTGCTAATAGCATCACAACGCCGATCAATAACTTGAAAAACCTGCTGCAAAGCGCGGAAAAAAATCTTGATCTCACTGTTCGCTTTCGCCCAAGAGGCAAAAATGAAATCACCGATCTTGGCCGCGCATTTAACAACTTGATGAATGCCTTTGAAGAAACACTAACGAGTATCGCGTCTGGCGCAAATCAGCTGAATAATGAAGTCGCGAAACTGGAAGATCTTTCAGACCACATTGTTGGGGCATCCACCCGTCAATCTGAAGACACAGGCAGTATCGCGGCCTTAGTGGAAGAGTTCTCTGCCAGTATTCATACCATTTCCCATGATGCGGACAAGATGAAGTCGCTCTCTGACGAAAGTGGTATTCAAGCGCAGCAAGGTGCCACCAACATGCGCCAAACCATTGCGAACATGGACCAAATGTCGGAGAAATCTCAGCGCTCTAGCAGTGCCGTTTCGGAACTTGATCAACACTCGAAAGAGATTGAAGGCATTATCAGCGTCATTAACGATGTGGCTGAGCAAACCAACCTTCTAGCGTTGAATGCGGCAATAGAGGCGGCGCGCGCTGGCGATCAAGGACGTGGTTTTGCTGTTGTTGCCGATGAAGTACGAAACCTAGCGGTACGCACGTCAGATTCGACCAAACAAATAGCGTCCACGATTCAGGAATTGCGCTCAGGTATTGAAGCCACTGTCAGCCATATTGAAGACAGTGTGCTTGTGGTCAATGACAATATGTCGCAAACCCACTCAGCCGAGCAATCTGTGCGTGAAATGCACCAGAAATCGCAAGATCTCATCAATATCATTGAAGAAGTGTCGCGATCGCTACATGAGCAATCCAGCGCGAACCAAGAACTGGCAAGACGGATTCAAGACATCGCTGACATGGCAACAAACAACCACCAATCCGCGTTTGATGTACAAGGTTCGGCCCGCGAGGTAAACGGCCTTGTGAGTCAATTTAGGCGCTCTGTGGGACGCTTTAAAGTGTCTGCGCCCGCTTAACCGAATTTTTCACACTTCGTTCCTCCACTGCCTGTGTGAGAAAGTGAAAAGCCCCGAGATCGGGGCTTTTTGCGTTTTATACTGTTTTTATACTAGAAACTGCACGGTGAACTACCGCCGTGATTTTTCTACGACACTTTATCTAGCTTCTTTTTTTCCAGCCATCCGCCATGACATTGACGACGGTAAACGTGAGCCGGTAAACCTTCGTTTGGCTGCGTCCAAGGAGACGCTTCCAACGCTTGCTTCATATCTGTGTAACCACTTTCACGGCGCAGACGAATGGAACGGCGGGAAAACTCGGTATCACTCAGTGCGATATGACCTTGTATCGGATCAAATGTAATATGCACGATATCAATTTTCTTATCCGCCTTAAGGCTGGTCGCCGCTGGCACGTCCTTGTTGGTTAAGAGTTCTGGGGCTTTAGTCAGCAAATGGTCGAGATTGCGCTTGGCCACCAGTGCCTCAATGTGTTCACTGGTTCTGCTCGCGTATTGAATTTCTTTCTCTCGCCATAAGACTTCGTTCATGGTTTGAGGCAACTCACCTTTCGGATTCCACAAATCCACCATAAAGATCAGCAATTCGTCATCGCCTGCCAAGTCAAGAATGCCGTTCAATGGTGTATTGGAAACCACACCGCCATCCCAGTAATAATCATCTCCCACTTTGGTGGCGGGAAAACCGGGAGGCAATGAGCCACTGGCGACTGCGTGCGCAGGTTCAATCGTGTCAGTAAGGCTATCAAAGTAAACCAAGTCGCCATTAGTCACACTGGTTGCCCCAACGGTCAAACGCGCTGCGCCTTTATTGATCAGATCAAAATCAGCCAGATCGCTCAACGTGGAAAACAACGGTGTTGTGTCATAAAAGCTGGTTGCGCCTTCACCTGGAGGAGCAAGTAAAGGGCTAATCGGGCGCGGTGTGAAAAAATCAGGCTGACCAAACAATAATGCCTGCTGTGCGCTCGCATTATTGAATGTTTGCGCCATCACAGGCGGTATATCAATGTCTGTGCCGGGGCGTGATATGCGCTCCCAAAATTGCTCAAGTTTACTCAGTCGTTGCTCTGGCGCATTCCCCGCAAGAATAGCAGCGTTTAGAGCGCCAATAGAAATTCCTGCAAACCAATCAGGTGTAAACCCTGCTTCTTCAAGCGCCTGATACGCACCAATATGGTAAGCACCGAGTGCGCCACCACCTTGAAGCACTAAGCAAACTGTCGGTTTTTTCTTTCTACGCGTTGTCGCCATGATATTCCCTCAATGTGAAAGTTCTGCACTCTGTATAGACCACTATTCAAGACATCATGGTGAAGGTTTCTATTCACCGGACAACAAACCGAATGGAATCACAGTTTGTTGCAGCCCTGCCGCTTCATTACAAACAATGGCTGATTGCCGCAGAAAATAGACAAAGCATTTTCCCCTTGCTGCTACCTTGAAGAAAGGCACGCGTTTACTTGATAAGTTATGGTTATCGCGCCTGACCCAATTGCGCTTTAACAAAAGCGCACGAACGTGAAAAAGAGGCGACAATGGAAAACGTATTTTCGAGAAAAGATGACTCACTTTATTCCAATCCCTACTCGTTTCTCCGTCTCCCCATGGTCAACGATCCCACCGAGACGGAAGCGGATATCGTCATTTTGGGGATGCCTTACGATATGGCGACAACAGGACGCTCCGGCGCCCGTTTAGGCCCAGATGCAGTAAGACGTGCTTCAGTGAATTTGGCGTGGGAGGGTTTTCGTTACCCTTGGCCGTTTGATCTTAGAGATCGATGCAATATTGTTGACGCCGGAGATCTGGTCTTTACCTGTGGTGACAGTGAAAACTTCGTTGCTATGGCAACGGACGCGGCAAGTCACATTCTAGCCTCTGACAAAGCCTTACTAACGCTTGGCGGTGACCACTTTGTGACACTCCCCCTGCTTCGCGCCCACTATGCCAAATATGGTCAAATGGCATTGATCCATTTCGACGCACACACAGATACCTACAGCCAAGGTAGTCGTTACGATCACGGCACCATGTTTTATCACGCCCCGAGAGAAGGGTTGATTGACCCATCGTCTTCGATACAAATCGGGATCCGTACCGATTATGACAAAGACAATCACGCGTTCAATGTGATTTGCGCGGAAGCCGCCATTGATATGTCCGCCGAGGATATTGCCAACCACGTCAAAGCATTGGTGGGCAACCAGCCTGTCTATTTGACTTTCGATATTGACTGCTTAGATCCCGCCTTTGCCCCGGGCACAGGCACACCAGTGATCGGCGGCATGACCTCTGATAAAGCGCTACGAATTCTACGCGGATTGCGAGGTATCAATTTGGTGGGAATGGACGTGGTTGAAGTGAGCCCACCTTTTGACCATTCAGAGATCACCGCATTGGCGGGAGCAACCATCGCCACAGAGTTGCTTCACCTTTGGGCATCGAAGTAGTAAGAAATATCCGTTAACAGCTGCGACGAACGCGCGTTTCCACCCCTCATTGTTAACCCGCGTTTCGTTTTTGTTCATCGGCTGCTGGCTGTATATCGCGTTCATTCGGCTGAAGTGGCAAAGAATGATTTTCGATAAAGTGCATCACATCCTGCCGGTAAGATTTAAAAAACATATTGGGCGCATGACCGCAGCCAAGATAGTAATTCACTGCCATCGCAGGCTGCACTATGCGCATGCGTTTAACGATGTCTTTAGTGAGCACGTCGGAATGCAAACCATGCATCAACATCGTTGGCTGTCCTAGCTTGGTAAATTGACGCCAAAGATTCAATACAGGTGCATTTTCATCATATCCAGCAAGAATATTGGGGTCATAATGCGTCGTGTAGTGACCGTTATCCAACCGTCTGATCGAGGCTGAAATCATGGTTTGCCACTGCTGTGAGGTATGCGGTCCGAAAGGTTGATAAAGGGTTTGAAGGTATTGGTTAATTTCGCTGTAACGACGAAAAGAAATCGGTTTCTGCACGTAATGAATAATGCGCTTCAAAGCGTCGGCAGGCACTTCGGGCCCAATATCATTTAATACTAGTGACCCAATGCGATGGCGTTGGTCATCGCTCGAGGCCAGCAACATACCAATTAGCCCGCCCATACTGGTACCTACCCAGTGCACGCGGTCGCAATGATAGAAGTCCATCAACTTGACTGCCATATCAATATAGTTGGCGTAGCTATACTCATTTTTAGGGGATTCCGCCCACTGCGAAAGGCCTCGGCCTAACGTATCAGGCGCGATAACACGATAGCCTTTCGCTGCCAGTTCATCGCCAAGCGCGACGAAGTCGATGCTATTACGTGCTAAACCGTGCCAGCAAATCACGGTCTCCCCACCTTCGGGGTTCCACGTTCTAACATGAAGCTCTCGCCCATTGATAATTGGATACTGTTGCAGCATTTCAGACATAGTCAGTCACTCCTCCTGAGTATTAAATTATTTGACGTAATTCACATTTTCTCAACGTAGAATGCAAAATATTTTTTTTTACTCCCAGAATGCCCCCTTAAAGCGCCACTTTATAAAGACGTTGGTATCAAAAGTGTTAACAGTGGGCATTTGCACATAATGCAACCGCTTTCAAACTAGAAATGACGCGTTATTCGTGGCACAACTATCGATTGCATTCGGAAGTAATTTGGTATGACCCTCGCGTTAAAGCCGTTGTTTATAAGGCTGTGAGGTAGATAACTGTTTAGAATGTTGCGCTTTTCACCTTCATCGCTTTCCAAAAAGCCTTTGTGAATGTGTTTTATGGCATGTCTCGTATCGAATATAAAACGAGGGCATGTACTGGTACGTTAAGGAAGATCATTTGATTACCATAAAAGAGGTGGCTGAACTCGCGAACGTTTCTCAGTCGACTGTATCGCGTGCGCTAAACGGCCACGAGTCAGTTAAGGAGAAAAACCGTATTAAGGTATTCGAGGCTATCGAAACCTTAGGGTATCAACCCAATGCGTTCGCACAAGCACTTGCCTCTAACCGCTCGCACAGTATTGGTATGTTAGTTGGTACATTTGATGGCCCTTATTTTGGCCCCTTGATGCACCATGTTGAACGCATGGTTCGACAGAAAAACTACCATTTGATCATCACGAGTGGTCATGAGCAGCATGAAGAAGAACAAGAGTCTATCCGCTTTTTAAATGCGAAAAAAATTGATGGTTTAGTGCTCACATCTGACATGCTCAGCGATGCTGAGATTCTGCAAATTGTAGAGAAAACCCCTGCTACCATGCTGATGAACCGTTATATCCCTGAGATTTCGGACCAATGTATTTGCATGGATAACGAATGGGGGGGCTATATTGCGACAGAATATCTGATCAAAAATGGCCATCGCCGAATTGGTTGTATTACTGGCCAGCTAAGCAAAATTGATAGCCGTGAACGCCTTCAAGGCTATCGTAACGCGCTAGCAAAATATGAAATCGAATACGACCAAAACTTAGTGATTGAAGGTCGCTTTGATCACGATGGCAATGACACTGCAATCCGCCGTCTGATGGACAGGGATGACGAGATTACCGCCATTTTCTGCCTCAATGACAGCATCGCCTTGTCTGCTTACGGCGTGTGCCATGATCGCGGCCTAACAGTCGGTGAGGATATTTCCATTGTCGGGTTTGATAACCACGCATACAGCCCATTCATGACCCCGAGCCTTTCGACTATTAACTTCCCACTGGAAGAGATGGCATGCGAAGCGGCAAAAGGCGTATTGAACATCCTGAATGGCAAACCGCTAAACAACGTAACAAAACGTCTTTTCCCCGCTCTTATGGAGCGCGGCTCAGTAAAAGACATTAGCTGAGACGAAAAACGGCGTGTGACAGACAAAAAACAGCCGCTAATGCGGCTGTTTTTGTTATCAACGCTGCGAGATGGTTTCTTAGATCAGCTTGCGGCTTGATAAAGCACGCTTTCAGGCACATCTACAATCACACTTTCCACATCACCAGAGCGGCTGAAGATAAGTTTGCAGATCGATTCCGGCAAGCTATTACCCACCACTGAAATCATCTCTCCCGATGCCATTTTGACAACAATGGTCGCTTTCTCGCTATCTGTCAGACGATATAGGAACGGCACCTGACAATAGGTAAACGCCAATTCACCTGCATTCAATGTCATGTTCTGCGCGACACCATCAGCGCTCACGAACTCAAAACTTGCCTGTTTCGGGCTGAATTCGCTCTTCATCAGCAGTGTGGGCGCAATACGAATCGTGCCGCTTTCCACTCGCACACCCAGCTCACCAAAGCGCGTGATCACTTCTTCTTTCACTTGACCGGTCATGCCAGGTTGCTGTGCACCGGCATGTTTTGGCGTATGCGAATAAGGGTCAGCGGGGAAGGCGCCATATTCAGTGGGCGTTTTATTAAAGCTGATGCCATCTCTTACGCGATAATAATATGCCGCCAACGCCTTGGTGTCTGAACTGTCTGGGTTTTCCTTAAGGCTTTCAAAGTACACTTCTTGTACAGCAAGTAGCAACTTAGACACCATATGCCAGTAAATACAACCCAAACCTTCATAACCAAACATCGTGCCTGAACGTCCCGTGAACTCTTTGTGGTTGAACACGGTTTCGTAAAGCGCTTTGACGTCGTCAAACTGCGCATCAACAATGTGAGGGTAATCAGCGCGTACTGCACTCAGGACTTCTTTCAAAGCACCTGCATTTTCAAAGTCTGCATGGAAGTGGAAAACGCCATTCTGATCAGCTTTCACAATGCGCTTGTCACCGCTCTTATGCATTTCAGATAACAGACCGTTTTCTTTCACTGCGTCCAGAGAAATACTGTTTCGGTTCATAAAGTTCGGTAAATCACGATCAGGGTAAAGCATGAACGATTTCTGGTCCGTACGATACATGTCGCTGTTGAACAAACTATCCAGCAATGAAACCGCTTGCGAGCTTGTTAGCGCGCCCGAACTCAGTGCAGCTACCTGCCCTTCCAACATTGGGTATAGCGGCAATGATTCCACAGACTCGTTGCTGTATTGCACCACATTGTAAGCATTGAACAGGCCATCTTCACGAACGTTCGCCAGTGTGCTGCTGTGCAACAGATCTAAGCTGGTTGACAGAAATGCGGCAATATCCGCGCTATCTACATGCTCTTTGCCAGAGAAACCATTTTGGTGATAAACCTGCGCGCGATAACGGCTCGCGGATTCCACTAATTCTGTCAGCAATTTGTGTTTAGTCTGACGTGTCACGGCTTTCTTCTTCACATCACGCAACGCAGTGTTCAGAATATCCGTGGTTTCTTTTAGCCAAGTCGCGACTTCCGAAGAAAAACGGATTTTCTCTGGTGCATTCACAAACACACCTTGTAGGAACTCAACATAGCGGCGCATGTAATACAGCGTCACCATTGACAAGCCATTACCCACAATCGCATTGTTCGCATCGTTCCACTCAGGGCGCTGAGTATTCAGCCACACGCCACCGTCAACCACCCAGTTGCTAAGCTTCGCAAGCAAAGGCACCAGCAGTTTTTCTGACAGGTTGACCAGATACACTTCGCGATCCGAGTCCAGTAACAGCTTACCGTCACTGCCTACCATTGAAGCAAGCTTCTCTGTCTTCGCTTGCAGGTCAGTATCAAACGTCACCGTGTCTTTCGGGGTATCAAACAAGGTTTTCGTGTCGCCTATCAAGTACGGCACGTTCGCGTAGCTGTAGATTTCTCGCGTCAAATTGGCTGAAAGCTGTGACGGCTCAAAGCGCTCTGACCACTCAAGGAATTTCAGCAAATAGATGATCTGATGATCACCCCAATAACCGATATTGCTCCACGGATCATCAGGTTCCAATACTTCCCAATCGATCCCGTCTTTGGTAATGCGATACGGGTTATACCCATCAATGGTGGATGCATTGACGAACTTGGCAATGAACGAACGCAGATAGCCCGGATAGCTCAACGCCAACGCTTCCCAGTTTTGGAAAATGTCACGCCAGTTACCTTGATAAGCCAACAGCGGGTTGCCTTCCTTATCTTTGACCTTGATATCGTAGTGGTTCCAAGGGCGACTCGGGTCGCCATGGCGACGGCCAAAGGTCAACGGCAGGTATTCGTAGCAAAGGCGCACTAACTGAATATCATCTGCTTGCTCGGCAAGTTTGATCAGCTCACTCTGTGTGAAGCGCTCAGGCAGCGCGTTGTAGAACGCCTGGTTGCGTTGGAACACATATTGGTTGGTGAGATGAGCTGTATGCAATACATCTTCTTTACGTAGCGTATAGCCCTGCTCAAACACACCCCCGCGCATGGCATTAAACAATACGTTGGCGTAGTGATGGTTGCTGGTTGCTTCATCCGCAGAGAACTGCCACCCGTCAACGGCACTGATCAATGCCACTAGCTCTTGGCGATTCTCTAGGCAATCTTTGTCAATCCGTGCTTTCAACGCGGATGTATCTTCGAGTTGCGCACGCAATGCCACGATGTCTGCGTGATCTTTCCCAGTATCAAGCACCATCATCCATTGATTTGATTCGCCTGCTTTTAGGCTCACCAACTTATGGATAAAGTAAGCGCCGCGCACACCACGTGTCAGGTTTTCACTTTCAATCACATCACCGCGCTTAAACGCTGGCAACTGTTGGCTACTCAGTAGGATGTCTGATTCATCACTATCAATACTGAATACCGTGTTGGTCAGCAGCGCTTCCGCGGGATCAGCACGGTCACTCAGTTTGGCGTACATGCTGTAAAGCGCCAGCGTGGAACCTTCTTCTTTTTCGTTCCACTTGTAGGCATCAACTAATGCACTGCGCGTTTGCAATGCCGCCATCGGGGCACTGTGTGGCAATAGGTTTTGCACGCCATCAAGAATTTCAATCGCGCGGTGTTGACCGGAGAAATCCGTGAGTTCACTGCGGCGAACAAAACCAACATTGTTGCCACTTTCCCAGCTGTACTGGAAGGTCAGGCGCAATGTCTGGTTAATTTCTTCAAACACCACTTTATCGCCAGTGATGTTTTTGTATAAGTTACGGCTCACGGAGAATTTGCCGTCATGTTGTTGGTTGAACGGTTCCCACGTGACCACATCGCCGCCATTAACTTCTAGACGAATAAAGGTCTTAGGGCCGGTGTTGTCCGCACTTTCATGAATTAAATCGACTGAACGGTAAGGGAAAATCGCATTTTCTGGATTACCGCGACCGGCTGACAAGCAGCCAGTTGATGACGCAAATAACCAGTGATCGTTAGCCGATACCACGCTCATGAAAAACGCGGGCATGTGATCGACATTCTCAATGCGATAAAAACGTTCGCCTTTATTATCAACGAATTGCCCTTTAACTGCGGCACTTGTCAACTTAAAACACTTGTCCATAATTCTTGGTTCCTAACAAAAGAAAGCGCTTTCTTTTCTAGTCAAATAAAATCCCGACTCGGATTTCTATCCTTCATCGGGAAATCTCTAGGTAAAAGCGATTTATAGGTGGTGACACCTTGCATAATGACCGGGACGAACACGTGTCGCCTCGGGCATTGATTGCGTACATGTATCGGTTGCTATTGGGCAACGCGACGCAAAAGGACATCCGACACTGCTTGGTTTCCAGAGCGGAATATCACCTTTCTTAACAGACAAATCGCGACGTCCTGCTTTTCCGACTTCTGGCACTGCTGATAACAGCAATTTAGAATACGGATGTTGCGGGTTCTGAGTCACGCTGTCACTTTCGCCCCATTCCACCATATGACCCACATACATAACTGCGGTCTTCTCGGCAAAATAGCGCGCTGTTGCAATATCGTGTGTGATATACATGAAGGCGATCCCATGTTTGTCCTTGAGATCCGCCATCAAATTCAAAATGCCAAGACGCACTGAGACGTCAAGCATTGAAATCGGTTCATCCGCCAGAATCACTTCTGGGTCAACCGCAATCGCCCGCGCAATGGCGACTCGCTGGCGTTGACCTCCGCTAAGCTCATGCGGGAATTTTTGTGCCGTTTCTACGGCTGGCGACAACCCCACCAGTTCTAGCAAGGCAATCACTTTCTCGGTGACATTCTGCTTGGTTGCACGCTGGTGTATTAACAACGGACGCGCAATGTGATGGTGAATATTGTGCACCGGATTTAGCGAGCTAAACGGGTCTTGGAAAATCATTTGTACCTGTCGGGCATACTCCAGTTCGCCATATTCAGACACATAGTCTGCCAACGGCTTGCCTTTGAACGTAATGCTTCCGCCCGTTTCTTTGTAGATGCGAGTAAGAATGCGCGCACCTGTGCTTTTTCCAGAGCCCGACTCGCCCACAATTGCGAGTGCTTCGCCTTTTTTAAGGTCAAACGACACATCGTTAACGGCGCGCATCAAATGGGTCTTTGAATGCCCAATGCGAAAATCCATCATCAGGTTTTTGATTGAGAGAATCGTTTCGTTGTTATCCATCATTCTTCTCTGCCTCTCTAAACCAAATGGCACGATACTTGGTGCGCAGGTGCGACCGTTTTCAGCATCGGTTCATGTTCGGTACACGGCGAAAAGCATTTGCTACAACGTGCCTGAAAATTACACCCCTGCGGAATTTGCAGCAGGTTAACGGGATTACCTGGAATGCCGTATAAACGCTCTTTCGGTCCATGAATGGTCGGAAACGAGGAGATCAATCCTTGTGTATACGGGTGCTGCGGTGCACCAAACACAGTTTGCGCGTCACCTAGCTCAATCATATTGCCCGCGTACATCACGCCAATGCGATCGGCAATTTCACCCATCAAGCTCAGATCGTGGCTGATAAACAATATCGAAAAGCCAAATTTCGATTTCAAATCGTAAAGCTCATTCAATATTTCACGCTCAACCACCACATCTAAAGCCGTGGTTGGCTCATCCATAATGATCAGTTTTGGTTCAAGCGCTAACGCAATCGCAATCACCACACGCTGACGCATGCCGCCGCTTAGTTGATGCGGAAACGCGGTCAAACGATCTGGATGAATACCCACGGTTTGCAGAAGCTCGGCAGCTTTTTCATACGCTTGCTTTGGCGTGACTTTCTTGTGCGCCAGCATGACATCTGTTAACTGTTCCCCAATCGTGATCACTGGGTTCAGTGAATTCATGGCACTTTGAAACACCACGGACACTTCGTTCCAACGAAATGCGCGCAGTGCTTTGTCGTTCATTTTCAGCACATCCTGACCCTTGTAGAGGATTTCCCCTTCAGAGATCAGTGCCGGTGCTTTGTGAAGACGCGATATCGCGAATGCCAAGGTACTTTTACCGCAACCGGATTCACCCGCAATGCCGAGCGTTTCACCTTCTGCAATAGAAATACTGACGTTGTTCACGGCACGCGCCACGCCATTCGGTGACACATAATCGACGCAGAGGTTATTGATTTCTAATAATTTTGACATTACAACCCTCTCCTCTTATCGGCGATTTTCTTCAGCTTATGCCACAACTTCATGTGCGGACCCGTTTTGAGCTTTGGATTGCTCACTTGGTCTATCGACATGTTGATTAGCGCGAGTCCACCGCCGGTGATGGCCAGTGCCAACGCTGGCACCATCATTTCCCACCACGCGCCGGTGTATAACGCTGAGGACGTCTGCGCCCAGTAGAGCATGGAACCCCAGCTCACTTCGGTCGCGTCGCCCAGGCCTAAAATACCTAACCCTGCCTCGGAGCCCATTGCATAAATAACAGCACCCAAGAAGCCGCCAAACACAATGGAAACAAGGTTAGGCAAAATCTCGACCATAATTATCCGCAACTTAGATTCACCCATTACCTCCGCAGATAAGATGAATTCTTTGTGGCGAATTGCCATGGTCTGCGCACGAATAACACGTGCCCCCCATGGCCAGGAGGTCAACCCCAGTAAAAGTGTTATCACCACGGAACCCACTTGCCCCAAAAATGCCGCGAGCACAATGAGCAAGGGAAGCTGCGGAAACACCAAGAAAACGTTTGTTATAAAATTCAGGCGCTCATCAATCTTGCCGCCAAAGTAGCCCGCAGAGACACCCACGGCGACAGCCAATGTCATGGCAATCAAACCGGCAAACAAAGACACGGTGAGTGTTTTACGAGCGCCGTGGAGCACTTGGCTGTATACATCACGACCACTGCGCGTGGTGCCCATAAGATACTGCGCACTCGGTTCCTGATGCGGACGCGCCACCCGTTTTTCAGGTGAATACGGCGCCAGAACGTTGGCAAAAATTGCGCCCACCAGCACGATGGCCAGTAGTAACGTGCCCAAAATCGCAGGCGGGTTACCGTAGAAAAAGGCGTAGATTGCGCCAAATGCACGTTTGATGCGTTTCATTCCACCGTTTGGCGATTTCATGTTGCTGCCTTGGCCTTGGACGCTTGTATCGACCGTTTTGTCCATCTCTTAACCCTCACTCGCAATGCGTGGATCAAGCCAGACATACAATAAGTCGGCGACAAAGTTAGCGGTCAAAACCGCTGACACAAGAATAAGCAAAATGGCCTGAATCAAAGGGTAATCACGCGCGACAATACCTTTCAGCAAAATGTTGCCAAGCCCCTGATAGTTGAACACCACTTCCGTCATGATCGAACCTGCAAACGAGAAACCAATGGCCATAGCAATGGCGGTCGCGACCGGAAGAATGGCGTTTCTGCCTGCGTATCGGCTCATCACGCGATAGCTACTTAAGCCTTTGGCTTCCGCCATGGTCACGTAGTCTTCACCCAGCACGTTGATCATGGCGTTACGCATGTTAAACACCCATGAGGCAATGCCCACCAACACCATGGAGCCTACTGGTAAAATGGCGTGCTCGAGCACACTGCTAATAAATGCGAGATTAAAGCCCGGATCCAGCGACGGGTCATAGGTATAAGCCAGTGGCAGCAAATCCAATTTGAGACCGAAAATGTAGAACAGAAACAGCGCGGTCACGACATACGGAAAATTACTGACAAACGCCAATACCGGCGGAACAACCTGACCAAAAAAGCCAGTGCGACGATAAGAGGCATACGTGCCAATGCTCACACCTATGATCAAAGACACAATCAGCGAACCAAGGGCCAAGAACAAAGTCCACGGCAAGGCATTGGCGATCACGTCAGACACACTCACTGGGAACATCAACACAGATGGACCAAGATCCAACGTGAAGACACTTTTGATATACGCCAAATATTGCTCAAAGATATTGCCATCAAGGAAGCCATACATTTCGCGAACGGCGTCCATTTGCGCGGGATCCATCCGCCCTTGCGACGCAGCAAACAAGGCTTCTACCGGATCACCCGGCATCATACGTGGCAACATAAAGTTGAACGTAATCGCAATCAAAAAGGCGGAAAAATAAAACATAAACCGCCGCAGCAAAAATGGCATCGCATTGCTCCTTTCTAAGCCCCCCGATACTAGCGAGGGCTCGCGGTTTGGTTATTTAAGATGCAAGTTGTTCAAAATGATCACTCGCTTACCACCGTCATACCAAACTGGCTGAACGTATGGGTTTTCTTTGGTTGGCCAACCGTCCACTTTCTTGGTGCTGTACTGGAACCACGTAGGGTTTGAGAACAGTGGAATAAACGGCATGTTTTCTGCCGTAAAGGCTTGCAGCTTGTCCAAGATTTCTTTTTGTTCTTCGGCAGAACCCGTCTTACCAAAGCTATCAATCAATGCATCAATGTTAGGGTCATTCACACCGTGGCCAGCATGCCAGCCTTTGCCAACACGCGACGACGAGAAATATTCTTGATAAGCAATAATCGGATTGGTGGCAACCATCGACCAGTTAATCGCGACGTCGTAATTGCTCTCTTTGAGGTTCTTGTCGTATACCGCCCAATCAACAGTTTTGATGGCAGATTTGATCCCGACTTCATCGTAAAACTCAGTCACCATTTGGACCACTTGAATCCAGTCAGTCCAACCGTTGACCACTTCAATATCAAACGCCAGTGGCGAGCCATCCGCTTTTTCTCGGTATCCATCGCCATCGACATCTTTCAAGCCCGCTTCATCAAGCAGTGCTTTGGCTTTCTCTTGGTTGAACTGAGTCAAATGGCTGTATTTTTTTGAGATGTCTTTATTGATGTTGGTTTCATAAAGCTCGCCGATACCGCCAGCATTAAAGTTGGCAGTGGGGTAACCGTAAGCAGCGATATCGACAATCAGGTCGCGATCAAGCGCCATGGATAACGCCTGACGCACGCGCAGGTCGCTAAAAGGCGCTTCTTTTGTATTCAAATACAAATGGATCGCGTCGTTTGCGGGGTACCAAAAATGGTTGTTGGCTTTATCACGCGCGACAAAGGTAGATTCAATATCCGCGATAAAGTTTGAACCCCAATCGATTTCGCCTTTCATCAGCGCAGGCTGAATTTGGGAGTTATCGTTGTATGAACGAAAGCTCACACAATCAAGGTAAGGACGCCCTTCAAGGTAGTAATTCGGGTTGCGGCAAAGCTCCATTTGTTGCGATTTAAGGAACTTTACTGTGGTCATTGGGCCGCTGCCCACAGGATCTGGATTAGTAAAGGTGGTGAGGTTTTCAACCCCAGACCATTTGTGCTGGGGAACAATGTGGTATTTTTCCAGGTTCCAAATGAAGGTGGAATCTGGCTCTGCCAAGGTAAACACAACCGTGTTGCCGTCTTTCGCTTCTACCGACTGCAAATTGCCACCCGACCAAATACCTTTGAGATCGAACGCCGGGGAATTTTTTGTCAGCACAAAACTGAACACCACATCGCTTGCGTCAAGTGGCTCGCCATCAGACCACTTCAAGCCATCACGAAGTTTTACGGTGATGGTTTTCAAATCGTCAGAATAATTGGCAGATTCTGCCAAACGGAAGTTCGTCTCTCCCGTCATGTTGTTGAACACCATTAAAGGTTCAAACATGATGCCGTGGAACACATCTTTAGACGTATAAGGGTTAAAGTTTTCAACAAAGCCGGTGGTGATGATGGGCACATTGAGCGTGCCACCCTGCTTAATCTCAGACGCAGAAATGCCAGCACTTAGCAACGCACCACACACGATAGAAGCGAGGAGTTTCTTGTTTTGCATCATTCCGTCCTTTGTTTTTATAAATTATTGATCTGCCGAGCTAACGCCTTGCCACGCACTCAGCAAAAACCTAACCATGTCTTTCATTTGTAAAGTGTAGCCAACCCGTAAACAGCCATAGGTGTAAACATCACCAAAAGAAAGCGCTTTCTTTTCACGTGATATTAGAAAAATGCTGAGAAGCGACAAGCTGCCATTTACTTTTTTGTAACATCGGTCACAGATAAGCCAACAGGGAATTATCGGTAATATCACTAATGAGATTTATTGCATTGTTACAGAATAGTGTGTGGTCGATATTGCAGATTTTTGGCCGTCAGCAACAACGTAAGGACAAGCCAAAAGCCTGATCCCGTCACCAACGAAAAATCCCCCAGCCGAGGCTGAGGGATTTTTATGACGCTATGTTAGGGGTTTATTTGTTTGGCATGGGTAGAATTTCAAACATACCGTCAAACTCGTCTAAAGTCCCTGCCAATGATTGTATTAGGCTAGCGTCTCCTTTCAGTGTCGCCTTACCTTCTTTCACCAATGCGTTTAGCGTTGTTTTACCCAATACAACTTGCGTGAAGTCGTTCTTGCTCACTGACAGTGCAACATCGGTTTGCGGTAACTGCTCTACTTGGATATTCGCCATGTTCGCGTTAGAGACTTCGCCATAGTAATGTTCTTCTAGCTCAGGGTGCGAGACCGCGAAACGGAAGTCCAAATTAGCGAGTTCGGCTTTTTCAGCGTTGAGCTTCACCGCTACAAAATCAAGGAACATACCTGTTGGTGTATTTGCAATCACGTCTGCTGATGCAATTTTCACTGACGGCTGAATCTCACCAGTACGCAGTTCTACCGCGCCCTGCAAATACGAGTTACGCCATGCCATGGTTTCCGACTGGTAGCCTTGCTGTTCAAAGCTGTCTGCCAATGCAAAGCGATAATCAATGTTGCTTGGGTCGCATTGAACCAAATCATTGAACAGTTGCGATGCTTCTTGGTATTGGCCGTTGGTAAAGTGGACTTTGCCTGCTTTATACAGCGTATCCGCTCCTGCGGCTTCTACATAAACACACGATTTTTCTGTCGTCTGCAGTGGGTTGGTATTCACTGGGTTCATGTCATGATAACCAAGATACAGGTTGACCACTGCTCTTGCGTTATGGCTGTAAGAGCCGTGATACCCGTTGGTATGCCAGGTGTCTTTTTGTGTTTGCGGCACAATTTTTTCAATCTCACGACCCACATCGTGAACAGTGACACCGTGATTAGCTAAACGCATGGATTGATTGTGAATGAAGCCATAGTTGTCTCTTTGCAGTGCCATGTATTCTGAGATTTCATTCACTTTTGTGTCAGCATCGTTCCACACAGGTGCAGAGTGCGCCGCATGAATGTTGTCTACCAGCCCGCTATCCACAAAACGTAGCTTGAGTTCAGTGAGATATTTGGTCCACACCAGTGCATCACGCACTTTCGCGCCACGGAACGTATAGATATTGTGCATACCGTCATAAGTCAGCTCAGCAGTATTCAATGATCGATATTCCGGTACATAAAGCACGATTTCTGCGGGTGCTTCTGCCCCTGGCATGTTAATCGCGTGGAATGTTAGCCCATCAATGGTGATTTCTTTTTCACGCGGTTGGATCTCTTGCGTCGGCGCTACCAAGGTGACTTCACCACGCGATGTCCCCAAGCCCAGTGCGTTATCGACAATACCTTGCGGGTTGTTATCTAACGTTGTGCCGTATTGGTAGTTTGCACGACGCCCCATGGCGGTGCCTGCAATCACGTTTTCATCCGCAAGTTCTTTAATGAAATCTTTCGGCGCGTAAATCTGCGCGTCTTTTACCATGTCACCAGATTCGAGAATGCCGCGTGAACCCCCAAAGTGATCCGCATGCATGTGCGAATAGATCATGCCGGTGATTTTGTGTTCACCTTTAATTTTCGGCAGATGCAGCTTGGCAAATTCCCATGAAGCGGCCGCCGCTTCTCGTGATAACAATGGATCGTGAATCACATAACCATTGTCGGTGCGGTAAATAGTCATGTTGGACAAGTCGGCACCGCGAATTTGATACACGCCATCTGTCACTTCATACAGACCCCCTGCGGTGTAATTGAGCATACCTTGACGCCAGATTGACGGATTCACTGTGTCAGGCAATTCATCCACATTCATGGTGTCCATGTAGTCAAATCGTTGCTTCAACTCGCCGGCTTGGTGGCTGCCGAATTCTGCAATCAAACCACGCTGAGTGCGCTCAAACGCTGAGGTATCTTGCCAAGGCAGTTGCTTTGCCAGTCCTGCATTGGCTTGCTTTGTTTGTTCGGTAGCCGGTTTTCCTTTGTACGTTTCTAAACTGGCGTAATCCGCTGATGCGCTGAAGGAAACCATTAATGCGAGCGCAAGGGTAGAAGGTGCAAAACGTGTATTCATAGACTGTCTCTCTCTTGTATGTTTTTTGCTATGAACACAATGTAAAACATCAACCCATCAGGAAACATGCATGAATATTTATTTAACACATCATGATTTGTTATGTGTTGAACTAGGGTGTCTTTCCAGTACCTTCAGTATTTCAAACTCGCACTACGACCTGAATGGGAAAAAGTGATAAGCAGTGTGTACGCAGATAGGCAGGCAAAAAGGGCGCAAATATGCGCCCTTTCGTCATTGCTATTGCTATTGCTGGATTTCAGAAAGCAGATCTTTATTCACCACAAGGTTTCTGACGCCGTGAGCATGATCTTCATCAAAATCGTTGCCCTCACACCATTCACCAACGGTCGCAATATTTACTTTGGCAACCTTAGGGCGAACACTCCACGTCACTTGGAATGGTGAGCCTTCTTCATTATATCCAGGGCCCGTCGTTGAGCCCGCGTATTGAATAGGTTTACCTGTGTTGTTTGGCATGTTGATCGCCTGATGCACGCCGTCTTTCTTCTCATGCTCATTCAGTTTTTCAAAATCCAACGCAGTATTGTCATTTACCACCACGTAAACTTGCGTTTCTACGCGGAGTTGTGGATTTTTGTTAGCGTCATTAAAACATGAACCCAAGGTTGCCCCTGGTTCAACTTGTGCAGTGGTATGAACATAATGCACTTCGATCGTATCACCCGGCTTCACGTCGCCATGCTTGCTTGAACAGATTTTACCTTTCACAGGCGCAAGCTCAGCTGCACTCAGCTTACCGGCATATTGGAAGCCGCTTTGGTAACCATGACCGTCACCATTGCCTGCATACTTCGTGAATTCTCCCCCTTTGTGCTCCGCATTTTTATGGAAGTGGATATTACACAGATTCATCTGTGTGTATTCCGGCGCTGGGTTAAATGACAACGTGTTGCGACCTTCATGCGAATCGATGTCTCTTGGAGACTGAGGGCCGAATCCTTCACCAGCCGTATTTTCTGCCAGCTCACTACGCTGTTCTGCAATCGCTTCATCAGACACGTTCCCATCGCCGCTTTTTGCCACCACACCAAAAGACGCGATGCTGGCCAATACGATGATACAAAGTTTGCTTTTTTTCACAGGTTCACTCCCTTGTTAGTTCAAATCAGAGGTTCGACTCATAAGACGCTTTTAGGCTTTACGCGCCAATCCACATTCGCTGTGAGTGCGAATGCCAAAAAGGCTAACAGAAGTTAACCCTCCAACCATTCATATGCCACACATACGAACCCAGTTCTCAAAAGTGAATGACACTGTGTATGGGAATAACATCGAATTAACGAATCAAGGAGGAAATGAGAGGGGCGCGAGCTTTTGTCATTGAAATCAAAATGGCGAGTAATTGAATGACACGTTGCAGTCGACAGCTGATTGAATATGACGTTTTTCGTCATACATAAGTCTCAGGCCGTTACCTGATAAGTGGACGTGTTTACGAAAGGAAGAAGAATTAACGGTCAGGCAGACGAAGACCAGAAAGCCGTTTACGATGCAAGTCAGGTAACGCCGCTTTCAGTGACGATTCTGTGCCAATCATGCTGCCTCGCTCTATACATGTGCAGGTGCTCAACCAGTTTTCACTGTCAAAGCCCAGCCGTTCAAGCAATGATGGCTGCGTGTTGTCTATATTCCCTCTTTTATCATCTCGGATTTGTCTGCCTGTCCAATCAACAAGCGCGAGGTAATCCATCAACCGAAAGGGGATGCCATCAGGCATGTCTTGTCGCGGGTTTCCTGCGAACGGGAATAAGTGGGCAGCGGTAATTTCTGCTTTCTTTAGCGATTCAATACGCGCCTTGATGGACGTGTGCTCTGAGGTTTCTGGTGTTTCCGCCATGGCGGCTCTCACTGGATTCAAATCCACGTACGCCATGGCAGCGGCTAAGGCTTTTTCATCCAATAACGCTTGGCTTTTGAATCGCCCTTCCCAGAAATGGCCTGTACATTTGTCTTCGCGGTTGGCCTCTGAGGCAATGTGCTGGTTGAGTAACCGCATTAACCAACTGATTGAGATAAGACGCTCTCGCCAAACTTCTATGATTTCGCTGCATCGCTCTGTTTCTGTATCGGAGAGTTTATCTCCCTGCATGAAGCGCTGAACAAGTGCGGGGCCTTGATGAAACGCCAGCCACCGCTCAACGATTTGGTGCGGTGACAGTCTTTTGACCTTTTCCGTATTGATATGTAATACGACGTGGTAGTGATTGTTCATAATCGCGTATGCACAAATATCGATACAAAATGCCTTTGCCAGCGCTAACAGACGTTTTTCAATCCATTCTCTGCGGTGCTCATAGCTTTGCTGGGATTTGTCATCATAACCGCAAAGAAACGAGCGTCGCACACAGCGTGAAACGCAGTGATAGTAAGGCGTGGCGTCAACACTGATAAGAGATGAGCGGGCTTTTGTCATTGGAAATTTAAATAGCAAGAAGCTGGGCTAAAGATGGTTTTATACGCTATGTATCTTGTTTTTGATTTCCTCTGCAGATAAACCGTAGTTTTTCGCAGCATAGTCATAATCGATTTCAACAGTTTCTGTTTTGGAAGACCCCCAACGATCCTCTTCAGGCCCTCGTCTAATTTCTTTCAATGACTCACAAGCCTTACAACCTAGCAAACTATATTTTGCCGTTTTTTCATCTGGATAATTGGGGTTTGCTGTCTCCGCAATGAAGACGGCATCATCCAGTTTACACTTTGGCACGGCGTTGTTTCCTAAATCATTGAACTAATATCAATAGCCGCGATCAGATCATCAGGACCTCAAACAGGTAGATGATGATGGGCAAATCCAAGCACAAGATCAGCAACTGGAAAGAATACAACCAAGCCCTGAAAAATCGTGGCTCGGTCACCTTTTGGATTGATGCTGCTGCCATCAAATCTTGGCGCTGCAATAAACACCATGGGAAGCGTGGTCGGGGTTTCCAATTTAGTGATGCATCGATTGAGACGGCATTGATGATCAAAGGAGTTTTCAAGCTCCCTTTGCGAGCACTCGAAGGATTCATTAACTCGCTGTTTGTGCTCATGGATGTTCCACTGACGTCTCCTTCTTATAGCTGTATTAGCAAGCGAGCAAAGACCGTCGAAGTTCACTATCGTTCTCCAAGCCGTGGGCCTATCGCTCATGTCGTCATCGATGCCACTGGTCTAAAAGTGTATGGGGAAGGTGAATGGAAAATGCGTAAGCATGGTAAAGAAAAACGCCGAGTATGGCGTAAGTTGCACCTCGCTATTGATGCCGCTACGCACGAGACCATTGCTGCTGAAGTGAGCTTGGATAGTGTTGGTGATAATGAAGTCTTACCGACGTTGTTGAATCCGCTTCGTCGAAAGATTCAACAAGTGAGCGCTGACGGTGCTTATGATACTAAAGCGTGCCATCGTGTATTGAAAAATAAGGGGATAACACCCACCATTCCTCCGAGAAGTAACGCAGGTTTTTGGGAGGAAGGGCATCCTCGAAACATAGCTGTAAGCGCCTTAAAATCGGGTGATCTCGCCACGTGGAAACAAGAAAGTGGTTATCACAAACGGTCATTGTCAGAAACGGCGATGTACCGCTATAAGCAGTTACTCAGTCCAAAATTGACGTTAAGAGATTACAACGCACAAGTCGGAGAAGCGTTAGCGAACGTCAAGGCAATGAACAAAGTCATAAGACTCGGTATGCCTGTTAGAAAACCAACTGGTTAGGCCGTTAAAATCAAATAGGATCAATTCGTTAGCTTAACGATTTGATCAACAAGGCCCTTTGGCACACACCTATTTTCTGTCACGATAACTGCTCCTTTATTAAAAGTCTTTCAGAGCTCGCAAGCGCCAATTCACAATGTCGTCGCTAGTAATGCCTGGGAAGTTATATTCCAACTATTCTTAGGGTGTCTGTTCCAGAAATTATTCGACTCATTGATTAAGAATTAAAATATACACCTAACAACATAATAAAAAAGCTAATCATATTTATAGCTATCGCCACCCTAGATACATAGAACACCCACCACTTATCTTTTGGATACATTCCAAGCACAAGGCCATTGAATACATAACTAACTGTAAGATAGGGAGAAGTTGGAAAATGCATAATGTAAATGTCATTGTAGCGATCCTTGTCGAACTTTTTCATTAGAAAACCAATGTAAATGGACAACAAAATAAAGCTGACAAAACTCATGCAGCTTAATAAAAAAACAATGAATAAAAGGAGCTCTTCCATGCGCATCAAGTTCTCTTTAAAAGTAAAAATCTTAATTTCTATTGAAAATTAGATTTCAACAGAAATTTCAGGGTCATTTAACCCAATCCAACTAAATCAAATTCAAAGAGAGGTTTTAGTCAAAATACTTTCTAACATCATCAATAGCATCCGCTCCCACTTCGTACCCCACTGATATTATATCAACTAGTTTTGGCTTGTGATAATCCCAAATCATATCAATTTCTTGATCTAACTTATAAGCCGTGTAAGTACCAGAAGATACTGCCAACGCAGGCGCAAAAGGTGCTCCCCAACCAGTTGCTGCAGCTAGAGTACCAGTTGTTACGCCTACTATCCCCCCCGCAGAGGTAGAGGTTACACCGCTTACGAATTGCAAAAATACAGGGACACACACCCTAAGAATAGTTAAAAATACGAGCCCAAGCACTGGCTAATTCGCTGGTTGGAATCTCAGAAGTGAGCATTATTTAACGATTGTTGGTATTGCCGCTGACAGCTGATTGAATATGGCGTTTTTCGTCATACATAAGTCTCAGGCCGTTACCTGATAAGTGGATGTGTTTACGAAAGGAAAAAAAATTAACGGTCTGGCAGACGAAGTCCAGAAAGCCGTTTACGATGCAAGTCAGGTAACGCCGATTTCCATTTTCAGGGTGTGTGTCCACGTTATTTACCTTATACTTCCGCTCCAACTATTTCTTTCGATGGGAAATAAAAAAGGAGTCCAAAGTGGGCTCCTTTTAATAGAGAATGAAAAACGATTGTTACTGAGTGGTGAACTCAAACTCCGCGAATTTAATATCACCAGTGTCTGCAACATCACCCTTAAGGATGATACCAATCACTTTCATATCAGAATGGCTAGGTGTTGGTACAGTGACTTTCAACCAACCGTTACCCAAATCTTCTGTCACAACTTGACCACCATTGATGTTGCCAGCTGGATTCTGGCTGCTCACCAAATACGTCATCGTTCCACTGCTACCGCTTTGGAACTCAATCTTCGTCTCATAAAAGTCGCTTTGCTGCACTTTATAAGAGAAGTGAGTATATGACGCAATGTTGGCACCCGCTGTGTTAGTGGTCTCCATCACTGCTGTCGCCCATTGAACGGTCGCCGATTGACCTTCACCCGTCCAGTTGCTCGCTGGCGAACTGGTAATGGTATCTGAGTAAGGTGCATCACCGCTGTTTGCAGTAAGTACGACACCGCTACCCCATTGATCACCAACGAACTGAAGACCAATTGTATCTTGCTCACCATTAAATGTGACGAAAGTGTTTGCATCACCGGCTTCACCGCTTCCGGTTCCACCGCCATCAGTACCACCATCAGCACCAGTAGGAGAAATAATCACATTGTCGACGAGATACTCGGAGCCTACTCCGGTAGCCCATGCTGGGAATACCATGACAAGATCGATCGCTGTGAGGTCTAGCCCGTTGTTGGATAGGTCACTCAGGTTAAACGTATAGTGCTTCCAAGTATTCAACTCAGGAAGCGTACCTAAGCTCAACTCTACGAACTCACCGCCGTTATCAGGACCGCCATTTGATTCAACTTTGAATTTCCAGTCATCTGCTGGTGCATCACCTGCCGCAACTAGCTTGATATCAAACGAGATTGTACCTTCTACCATCCATGCATTCACATCGATTGGCTGTGGGTTCGTTGCAACACCTTCACGGGAACTGAAGCCATTTACTGTCGCGCTGACCACTTGGAAGGAAGTAACTTCGCCGTATTCAGCATCACTATCAGTGATTACAGGTGGCGTGGTTCCACCACAACAATCCCACGCTACCCACTGAGGGTTCGCTGCATCGTTAAAGATAACGATTGGAGTGTTACCTGTGGTGCCGCCGTCAGTACCACCATCGGTGCCGCCGTCAGTACCACCATCGGTGCCACCATCGGTGCCACCATCGGTGCCACCATCGGTGCCGCCGTCAGTGCCACCATCGGTGCCGCCGTCAGTACCACCATCGGTGCCGCCGTCAGTACCACCATCGGTGCCGCCGTCAGTGCCACCATCGGTACCTCCGTCAGTGCCACCATTCGAGCCAACTGCATTGAAGGAGATGTTGTCGAAGTGCATCACTGTGTCTGCATTACGTGAGGTATCTGCATCAACGAAATCAGGGAACACGACTACGCCAGTAACAGGACCGTCATAAAGGTCTGCGACAGACGAGAAGTCAAACGTCAGCTCTTCCCACTGGTTAACAAGCGTGTTGTTAGCAAGAAGCTCTTGCGCGTAACCCGTGACCGTCTCCAGCTTGAAACGTACGGTGCTAGCTTTGTCTTTGTACACCATCATACGAACAACGCTGTTGGTCGCATCAAGGGTGAACGACTCAACGTCGCGAGTAATAGCACCTGCCCATGGCGCACCAGCGGCGCGCGCAATGATTTTAGCTGCGGTGCTTGAACTGTTTACACCCGAGGTGTCTGGGTTAGCAACAAGTTCAATCGCTGGATTGTCATCGTTCTCGAACACTTCCCACGTTACTGCATTGGTTTCGAAGTCGATGCTGTCGATACCGCTGTCAGTGCCACCGTCGGTACCACCATCAGTGCCGCCATCTGTACCACCGTCAGTGCCAGCAGCATTGAAGGTGATGTTGTCGAAGTGCATGACTGCGTCTGCATCACGTGTAGTATCTGCATCAACGAAATCAGGGAACACGACTACGCCAGTAACAGGACCGTCATACAGGTCTGCAACAGACGAAAAGTCAAACGTCAGCTCTTCCCACTGGTTAACAAGCGTGTTGTTGGCAAGAAGCTCTTGCGCATAACCACTCGCCGTTTCCAATTTGAAGCGTACGGTGCTGATTTTGTCTTTGTACACCATCATACGAACAACGCTGGTGGTCGCATCAAGAGTGAACGGTTCCACGTCGCGAGTGATAGCACCAGCCCATGGTGCGCCATTGGTGCGTGCAATGAGCTTGGCTGCAGTAGCCGAGACATTTGCTCCAGAGGTATCTGGGTTAGCAACAAGTTCTACCGCTGGGTTGTCATCGTTTTCGAACACTTCCCACGTTACCGTGTTCGCTTCGAAGTCGATGATATCGCTCGCAGTGATTGTTACGCCGTTATTACCACCGTCAGTGCCGCCGTCAGTACCACCATCGGTGCCGCCGTCAGTACCACCATCGGTGCCGCCGTCAGTGCCGCCGTCAGTGCCACCATCGGTGCCGCCGTCAGTACCACCATCGGTGCCGCCGTCAGTACCACCATCGGTGCCGCCGTCAGTACCACCATCGGTGCCGCCATCGGTGCCTTCTGCATTGAAAGTGACGTTATCAAAATACATTGTTGTATCAGCGCTACGCGTAGTATCCGCATCGACAAAGTCTGGGAATATAACCACGCCAGTCACTGGACCATCAAACAATGACGCAACATCAGAAAAGTCAAACGTCAGTTCTTCCCATTGATTAACGGCTGTGTTTTGGGCAAGAAGCTCTTGCGCATAACCACTTGCTGTTTCCAATTTGAAGCGAACTGTGCTGGCTTTGTCTTTATAAACCATCATGCGAACAACACTGTTTGATGCATCCAGCGTAAACGATTCAACGTCACGCGTGATCGCACCAGCCCATGGCGCACCAGCGGTGCGCGCAATGATTTTAGCGACAGTGTTTGAGTTATTTGTACCAGAAGCATCTGGGTTGGAAACAAACTCAATCGCAGGGTTGTCATCGTTTTCGAACACTTCCCACGCTAGCGTGTTGGTTTCGAAATCAATGCCATCACCAACGGTTGTTGTACCGCCGTTAGTACCACCATCGGTGTCATTATTTACAAATGCAACATCAGCAATTTGCAGTGCGCCATTTTGTCCAAGTACGATAGCGAAGATGGTCATATCATCAAAGTCAGGCAATGGAACTTCCATTTGCACCCAACCGCCGTCTAACGCAGTACCTGTCGACAGCATGTAATCATTTGCATCTTCATCTTGAGTCAGACTACTGATCGCCACACGAACTGCGTCTAGATCTGTCTTCACTTTAAACTGAGCATGTGTATATGGCGTAACGTCTACTGGGTTGATAGAGCTTACCCAAGCTAACGCACCCCAGCCGTTGGTGGCTGTCACATCAAGTGCAGGGTCATAAGTACCACCCGTTACATCTTCAATGCTCGTACCATTCCAAGCTTGCAGGTCTTCGAAAGCAAAGTTGCTCTCTTGACCGGTATATAGAATATACGCTGTCTCTGGAGCTTCTGTTCCACCATCAGTGTCATTGTTTACGAATGCAACATCCGCAATTTGTAATGTTCCGTTCTGACCAAGTACAACAGCAAACGTCGTCATATCTGTGTAGGCAGGTAACGGTACAGACATTTGCACCCAGCCACCGGTCAAATCAGTGCCTGTTGAAAGCGAGTAATCATTTGCACTCTCACCTTCACTTTGGCTACTGATTGAAACACGAACTTGGTCGGCATCAGTCAGCACTTTGAACTCAGCGTGTGTATATGGCGTGATGTCTACCGTAGTTGAGGTGTTAACCCAAGCCAATGCACCCCAGCCGTCTGTAACAGTCAGCGTAAGCGCTGGGTCATAGGTTCCACCCGTAACGCTTTCGATGCCCGCACCATTCCACGCTTGTAAATCTTCAAAAGTGATTGTGCTTTCTTGACCTGTATACAGGATGTATCCAGTACCTGATGAGCCAGTGCCGCCACCGTCGGTTCCACCATCAGTTTCCCCAGTCTTGCTGAAACGAACGTTGCGCAGTTCTAGAACACCGCCGTCGTCAGTTGAACCTTGGAAGAAAATCGGTGAAGTCACGTCTGTGAAATCAGGCGAAGTAGCGCTAGTCAGTTCAGTAACAGGGATTTTATATGACTGCCACTCAGAGGTAATTGAGTAACCACCTGGACCAAACGCAACACCATTGTTCGTTTGTGGTCGAGTGCTATCACCAAATGCACCTGTTTGGAAGCCAATGTTGATGGCAGTTGTCGTGGTGCCTTTGATGTCAAACATCAGGTAACCGTTTTCAAAACCAGTCAGGTTTTGGCCAGAACTGCCAGAAACAGCAGCACTTGCTCCCCAACCCCAATCTTTCGCAGTACCCGCCGTTGGCGGCGTCGTTAGCTCAAGAACTTGCTTGTCTGGGTTTGCAGCAAGCCACGCAGTATTTTCCCACGCAACCGCCGTCAGGTTAGCGTTAACCGCACCGTTATAAATCGTGTACTCATTGCCTTCTATCACACCACCTGCGTTGAACGCATATGGGATAGCAAGAATGCCGTCGATAACAGTTTGCGCGTTACCACCATTTGATTTAACGATTGGGTTGCCACCACGAGTAATCCCGTCGAAAGCACCGGCATCAACTTGATCCCAAATGGCGTATTTCGCATTGCCATTGATATCAACTAAACCAAAGTGTTGCTCTGAGTGACTTGGGTTGCTTGAATCGCCTTTCCAAGGTTCATCGAATGCTTGGAAGAAGAACACGGACGCACCATATTCACCTGCCCAGTCAGACATCGCATTAAAGTACGCTTTTTGCTTGTACTCATCCGCTGCACCTGTACCACCCGCGCCATAGCCTTCACTTGAAAGCGTTGACCAACCCGTTTCACCAATGTGAACTTGCTTGGTGCTGTCAACAGACAATACGCTCGTTTGTGCATCGTCAAACTGTGTCATTGCCATGCCAAATGCACGACCCATTGCCGCATCCGCTTGTGCTTGACGAGACATTGATTGTTCGTCAGCTGGAACACGCCAGAACTCAGGATCAAACTGTGTATCGTGGAATGGATAAACGTGAACAGAGACATAATCAACGGCTTGAATTAGCGCTTTGATATCTGCTTCGTGGCCACGGTAGTAATCGTTGTTGATGGCCCAAACCGCCCAGTTCTCAGAACTGGTGATCCAGATGTTATTGCTAATTGTGCCATCAGCTTTCAGTGCTTGAAGCTCGTTAACGCGGCTCAATATAATGCCTGGCTCAACACGGTAGCTGCTTGCCCACTCAACCATTGCCTCATTACCAACAGCAATCACTTTGATAATGTCAGGGTAGTTTTGAGCAAACTCAACCGCTTTGTCCATTTCTGCATCGTTCTCAGGGCTTTCCTGAGAATGGTCAATAGGCTGATCAGAGAATGCATTCAACGCTGAAATCCAAACACCAAGCATCACATTCATTTCGAAGCTTGCGTCTTCTTCTTTCAGTTGGCTAATTGCGATAAGCAGATTTTCAGTATCTGAGAAACCTTGTGTGTTATAGGTACGCAACATGCGAATACCTGAAGCGTGCATGATTTTAAGATCTTCTTTCAGATCGGTCACGCTGGGTACATTTGCTTCGGTGCGTGTCGTTGTGCGGAATGCACCGTATGAGATCGCAGTGAGCTTTGCGTTACCAAGAACAGCTTCGCCTGGCGCATCGCCATTAGTCACGCTAGATACTGGGAAGTTTCCTGTTGGTGCAGGTTGTGCTGCTAGCTCAACGCCACCATGAGTGCCGCCGCCAGTACCACCATCGGTGCCGCCGTCAGTACCACCATCGGTGCCGCCGTCAGTGCCACCATCGGTGCCGCCGTCAGTTCCGCCATCGGTGCCGCCATCGGTGCCGCCATCAGTGTTTCCATCAGAACCACTTGCTGATACCAACACAACGTCCGCAAACTTCAAGGTGCCTTGACCGTTGAAGATCAAGCCAATCCACTTCATATCAGAAGTTTGTGGAATAGGCACTTCCATTTGAACCCAACCGTTTTCTAGCGACGTACCGCTTGATAGGTTGTAGGTATTCTTATCCTCGGCTTCAGAAACACTCTGCACCGAAACTTCAACAGTAGAAAATGCGGAGCTAGCTTGAACTTTGAATCGAGCAAATTTAAATGCAGATGCATCAACCGCATTTGCATCATCATTGCCCCACGCTACAGCTGCAGCATCAGCACCCCAGCTGTTACCGCTGGCTAAAGAGAATGATTTGGTGTATTGGTCGCCAGTTAGCGCATTAAGCACTGCACCACTGCCCCAGTTATCACCCCAATATTCCATTGAGAAGGTATCATCTTCGTCACTGTATGCGATGTAAGCGGATTTCACAGAAGTCACAGAACGAGTAATGAATTCGATATCTGCAATTTTGGCTGTACCTGCATTGCCTTCAAATAACAACGCAAACCAGGTCATATCTGTGAATGCTGGAAGCGGCACTTCCATCTCCACCCATCCATTGCTTAGCGCTGTGCTCTGCGACAATGGGTAAACAATTTCGCTTTTATCTTGAGTTGCACTTTGCACTGAAACTTTAATGTCTGAATAGTCGTCAGTTTGAACTTTAAAGCGCGCAAAATTGTAAGACGAAATATCAATCGCGTTTTCAGGCTCATTACCCCAAGCAATCGCTATCGCGTCCGCACCCCAAGTATTTCCGCTGGTAAGCTCGAAAGTCTTTGGATACTGGTCATCAGAAAGCACAGTATAAGTCGTACCGCTGCCCCAGTTATCACCCCAGTATTCCATTGCAAAACTATCATCTTCACCACTGTAAGCAATAAACGCTTGAGCAGTTACTTCACCTTCACCCGGTGTGACGCTGCCGCCGCCACCTGAACCTGACCCGGCATCTTCATCATCGAAACTTGGCATGTCAGTCAGTTTTTTTGCAAAAGCAATATTACGAACTTGCAGCGTTCTACCTTGCTCGTCTTCGTCTTCTAAGCCTTTGAAGTAAACTGGAGAAGTAACGTCAGTGAAGTCAATTTTCTTATCGGCGATAAGCTCTGACATTGGGATGGTGAACTTCTTCCACTCAGTGTTGAATTCTCTGGTTGTCGTTCGAGCCGAAGCGCTGCTGTTAGCCGATTTTTGTTGTGGTGAAAACACAACACCATTTTCGGTACCCGGACGAGTGTTATCAGCTCCGATGGCTTCTGGGTCTTCTGCTGGCATGCCTGTTTGAAAACCAATCGTAACGGGCTTGGTCAGATTGCCTTTAACTTCAAACGACATGTAGCCATTTGCATAACCTGAAAAATCCAACGAACCTTGGCGAGTCGCCTGCGGCACGTTCGTATTATCCGTTGTTGCGACCGCCGCACCCCAACCCCAATCATCTGATTTACCATTTCCATCCGCAAAAGGAGGAGCTGCCACATTAACATGATCGTTAGTAGCACCGGCAAAACCGGTCAACCCGGACTTGTCATTTAGCTGCCAGCCATAACTCGTGAGGTTCAAGTCTGAGTTCAGACCTGAGCCATTCTCGTGAACTGTATAAAACTGAGGTGTTTTGCTTTCATCTCCGGTCACTGACGTTCCACTAACTGGATCGTCGCCACCGCCACACCCAGCCAATGCGACGGAAGCTAGTAACACCGTCTTAGCTAAGAAATTCTTCATCATGTCGTCCGTATGTTTGTCCTACATCTAATCAGCGACGAGCCAGTGCTTACCGCTGGTCTTAGAGCTCCCCTGCCGAACGGAGAAATCTTTTTGCAAAGTGGGTGTCATTGCCAAAAAGAAAGCGCTTTCACTTTATCTTCAAAATAAAGCCGGTTACCCAGCTTTACTGCCATCAAGGTATGAACCTCGCGCATAATGTAAATTTATTGTTAAGTGGCAGTGCAACTCAACAACAATCTCCAATTTACATTGAATAGAAAGAGAAGATCCACGGTATGAGATGTAGGAAATGCAAGATTCTCACTCATGAGTCACATCACACAAATTGAAAACAAATATGCATCAATATCCATAATAAAATGCAATGGTCACTAACTTTGAAGACAAAATGTAAATTTAATGTGAAATGGTTAATGTTTTCATCTGTAAAATTTGCACTATCAAAGGACCCTGCTTAGTTTGTCACATGACTAGCGGTTTATTGGTTTCATGTGGAATCACTATTGCTAACTTTTTATACATGTGGCACTGAAAATCTAGTCAAACTCGATACTTACTTCCTCTTCTGTCACTCGGGTGTCTGACATTTGTAAGGATAAATTCGGGTTTTAAAATACCATGATAAGAAAGCGCTTTCTTTTAGGGGTAACCTAATCTCTGACGGAGTGAGAATGAAAAAGTCCAGATTATCGATGGCCGTGCTAAGCGCTGCTGCTGCCCTTTCGGGTTTGCCCGCTGTGAACGCAGCCATCATTGACGAAGTAGAATTCCACGGTTACTTCCGTGCTGGTTTTTTTGCCAGCAAGGAAAATGACTTCAAGAAGGCGGATATCGGTGGTCAAAAAGAACAACTAGGTCGACTCGGATTGGAGTCTGACAATGACGGTAATTTTGGTTTTACCACAATTACCAATATTAACGACGACCAACAACTTCGCATCCACATTGGTGTCGGTGATACCGAGTTTGATGATCTCATCGGTTTTGTCGAAATGGATGGTCTCACACGTTCAGGGACACTTTGGGGCGGTAAAAGAAAACTCGGCGAAGAAAACTACATCTTTATGACCGACTTTTTCTATACCGATCTAGATGGTCTTGGCGTGGGTATTCAAGATTACGAAGTCGGCGATGGATTTATCGATGTAGCTTATATCTCCAGCGACCGAAACATCAGTCTAACCGGCGACTATGATGATTTTGTCGATGCTGCGTATCAAACGAATAACGCAGGTGATATCGCACTAAACGATGAATTCATCTTCAACGAAGCCGACCGACAACGTATTCAGTCTAACCAAAATAACCCAATGCACACTTTCCATGCCTCTTACACATTGGGTGCGTTAACAGTTCAAGGTAATTACAAGTACATGCCTAACAACTGGGATTTCACCGGTAAAGAGTGGGCTGACACGGGTTACGACGCAACTGCCATTTACCACATGCTCAATTTCTTTGGTCTTGAAGGGAATGCGTTCTCTTATGCCATTGCGCAAGTTGGTCGTGGTCTAGGTTCAGGAAACCTCCTTGGTGGAACCATCTCTGATTATGGCTCTCTGCGACCAGGCTCGCTGACTCAAGGCTACCACACGGGTGAATGGGGAGACTACTTTGGCGACCCATACTACTTGATCACTCACCGTGAAGAAGATGCGTTGTCTGCACGTGCTCTGCTTTGGGGTGGCTATACCAATAGTTCTGGTATCGGATTCTTCCCTTCCATCCAAGCACAGTATAACGATGAAGGGACTAACTCCACTGCAGGTGCTGACGACGGCGGCTACAACTACTGGGTCTCTGTGATGATGCGTAACATCTTCCCTGTCCGTGACAACTTTATTATTCAGACAGAAACGGGCTACTACGAGAATACCCAGAATGGCGGTACATGGCATCAGTCGAAATTTACTGTTGCACCAACATTTGTATTGTCTGACGGCCTCTCAACTGCAGAAATTCGATTCACGGCAACATACCTGCCACTGTCTTGGACAACGGGTGATTCAACAGACCCTTCAGTGAAATTAAAAGACGATATCGTCTTTGGCATTCAGGCTGATGCCTACTGGTAAGCCGTTCACGTCATGTCTGGCTACGCTAAATGTGTAGCCCTAAAAAATAAGAGATTTTTAGCAATTCTCATGAATTGCCGACGAGTAAGGAAACAATGATGAGTAATTTCCCTTATCGACGTGCACTGTTGGCCACCGCGATTTTAGGCGCCATGGTAGGTTGTGAGTCGAAAGTGTATCAACCCGTTCAAGCGGGCCCAGACACCAGCGTTGCTGTGGTGCAACCAAACGCATCTTGGACGCTGATCTGGAACGATGAATTCAGCGGTGACACCATTGATAAGAACAAATGGGATCACGAAGTAAACTGCTACGGGGGCGGTAATGCCGAGCGTCAATGCTACACAAAACGCCCCGTTAACTCGTTCGTAGAAGATGGAAAACTGCACATCGTTGCACGCAACTATCAGTTTACTGGCCCTTCTGACCCAGAAGGTAAGAGCCGCCACAAAGCGACGCTTCCGTATACGTCAGCTCGCTTAAGAACCATGAACAAAGGCGATTGGCAATATGGGCGCTTTGAAGTTCGCGCTAAACTGCCATTCGGACAAGGTACTTGGCCAGCAATTTGGATGCTGCCGACTGACTATGTTTATGGTGGTTGGGCTGCGTCCGGCGAAATCGATATTGTCGAAGCGGTTAACCTGAAGACACCAACGGATGAGCTTGGTGCAGAAGCAGGTAAAGAAGAAGGTCGTATCCACGGTACGCTTCACTACGGTCGCGAATGGCCTGATAACGTGAGCACGGCGGCAGAGTATGAGCTTCCTGGTCACATTAACCCAGCAGATGGCTTCCATACCTACTCTATCGAGTGGGAAAAGGATGAAATGCGCTGGTACGTGGACGACGTTCACTATGGTACTCAACGCTCTGACGGTTGGTACAGCCAATACAAAGAAGGCGGAAAATGGGTAACTGGCGAAAGTGATGCGCCGTTCAACCAACGCTTCCATATGATCCTTAACCTAGCATTGGGTGGTTCATGGGCGTCTAACGCCAATGAAGGCGGTATCGACGATGCTATCTTCCCACAAACCATGGAAGTGGATTTCGTTCGTGTTTACGAATGTTCAAAAGATCCTGCATCTGGAAAAGGATGTGCCACGGTATCGGAAGACGCACAGTTTGTAGCAGGTACTGCTGCACCGGAAATCATCATTCCGGGTCCAGATTATGCTCGTGGTTCATTGTTCACACTGTATGACGACAAACTCGACAAGCACCTGCGTTCGAAAGAATACGATCCGCAGTTCAAGATCTACACTGAGACCAAAGAAGTCGCTGGACGTGGCAACGTTCTGGGCATCAAGAAAACGGGCGAAATCGGTAACTTCTACTTCGAATCCCCTGAAGTCAACATGACAGATTGGATGAACGGTGGAGAGATCGTGTTTGACATGATGGTCGAAGAACAAGCGCCTGGTACAGGCATTATGGTTCGCGTTGATAGTGGCTGGCCTGCATCAAGTGATATTGACGTTGAGCTTCCTCCAATTGGTCAATGGAAAGAAGTTCGCATCAACGTTGCCGAACTGATCAACAATGGAAACCGCTTCGCACCAGGTGCAAAAGCGAACATTGGTGGTCTGAAAAACATCTTTGTTATTGAGCCTACTGGTCCAATGGTCCTTAACATCGACAACGTTCGTTACGAGAAGTAATCTCTCTGTAACATGATAACTAGGCGGCGTAAGCCGCCTTTTTTACGCCTATAAAATGTGCAAAAGCGACCAGATTTGATCAGACATGGCATTTCATGGTGCTCAGATCACTTTAATACTGGAAAAACCAAAGCAGTGATTGATAAAATCCCACCTACTTCAACAAACGTAAATTATAGAGAGTAACTCCCCATGGGACGCAGTTTCGAAGTTCGCAAAAATGCAATGGCGAAAACCCAAGGCGCCAAAGTTAAGCTGTATTCAAAATACGGCAAAGAGATTTATGTTATCGCGAAGAACGGTGGCGGCGATCCAGACACGAACCTTTCGCTAAAGCGCATGATCGAAAAAGCAAAAAAAGATCAGGTGCCAAGCCACGTCATCGACAAAGCGATTGAAAAGGCTGCTGGCGGCGGCGGTGAAAACTATGAAGTTGCTCGCTACGAAGGTTTTGGTCCAGGTGGCTTCTCTGTGATTGTTGACTGTCTAACTGACAACAACAACCGCACCTACATGGAAGTACGTCAGTGCTTCGTGAAAACACACGCTAAAATTGGTGGTCCTGGTACTGTTGCTCACATGTTCGAGCATCAAGCTGTATTCCAGTTCGCTGGCGATGACGAAGAAGCCGTACTAGAAGCTCTGATGATGGCAGACGTTGATGTCACTGACATTGAATGCGAAGATGGCGTGATCACAGTATTTGCCCCAACGACTGAATTTTTCAAAGTCAAAAACGCGCTGGCAGATTCAATGCCTGACGTTGAAATTGATGTTGAAGAAATCACCTTCGTTCCACAAACCATGACCGAAGTGAAAGGCGACGATGTTGCAGCTTTCGACAAATTCATGGACATGCTGAACGATTGCGACGACGTACAAAACGTATACCACAACGCAGAAATCGAGGAGTAATACCTCTACGCTGCGTCACGAAATGCCCGGTTCGACCGGGCATTTTCCGTTATATATCTAAGTAACAGGTTGGATTCCTCCATGGAACAACAAGATTTTGAAACGCTGGTAAAAACACTGTGTGAAAAAACCAGCTTGCCGGAAGCACTGGAAGTATTGAAAGCGTGTGATGATGCTGAAGTTGCAGAAGCCGCAAGTTCAATGACCGGCCAATTCTCACTGGCTGAAACCGAAAGTGGCGTAAACCGCGTTTACCATGTTTTCACCGAGCTGAATGATGAAGGCAAAGAAGAAGAATACGTCGAACACGTGATGAACGTGGGCGATGACGTGATCGTTTTCGTTGCATGGTTCTTCTACACCCAGTTTGAAATCAAAAACCGCGATACTTACGCGGCAGCGGGTCGCACTTACAAGCAACCTAAGCGCAGCTAAACGTCAGACCGTTTTCAAATCGTTTAGAAGCGAAAAAGCCAGAATCTTGATCCTGGCTTTTTCTTTGCCGCCCTGCTCATTCAGCGTGTACGCACGCACGCGCGAGCAATACGTATTCCGATTGGTTTTACGTTTGCGCCAATGCGTTCATTGCCCCAATGTGCTGAAGCAATGGGATAGGTTTAGCCATGCCAAAACCCTGCGCATAGTTAATCCCCAATTCCTTTAATAAAGTGGCATGCTCTTCCGTTTCCACGTACTCCGCAACAGTCACCAATGACATGTTCTTCGCCACTAAACTGATCGACTGCACAATGAGCTTGTCTGTGGGATTCGTCGGCAAATGGCGAATAAACTCACCATCGATTTTTAGTACCGTCACCGGAATACGACGCAAATAAGAAAAGCTCGCGTATCCCGTTCCAAAATCATCCAACGCAATATTACAACCCGCCTCTTTCAACGCTTCAACGGTCGTAATGGCTTGCGCTTCATTTTCCAACGCTGCAGATTCTGTGATTTCAAAACAAATACGGTTTAGCGGTATCTGATATATCTTGGCAAGAGAAAGGACATAAGCGGAAAGATCTTCATCCCCCAAGGACTTTGCCGTGAGATTAATGGCGCAGCGGTTAATTAAATTCCACTGCGTAAGATGTGTCGATAGTTGCTTGAATGTATTTTCGATCACCCATCTGTCCAATTTCGCTTCTACACCAAACTCATTGATCATGGGGAAGAACTCTTCGGGCTCTAACGAGCTTCCATCTGCTGGGCGCAACCTCAATAAAACCTCAAAACTGCTGGCTGCGGATGGGTCTTGCAGGTTTCGATAGGGCTGGCAGAAAAGCTCAAACTCATTGTTTTTGAGCGCATGTTGCACCGTGATCAACCGTGACACTCTTTGCCCAGAAAGCTGATTGTCATCAAACCAACAAATCTTTTGATTCGCTAAATAGGGCTGATCACAAAACACCGATATTTTAGCGTCCAAATCCTCATCATTGGTCAGTGTCCAACAATGCAATGTGTGTGAAACTAAACTGATCGACGTACCCTGCCAGTAGAACTGAAACTCATCCAGCATTAAGCTCAAAGTCACCAATTCGCCTTGGATATCCTCTTTTTGCGGTAGAAAAAACAACACGCCCGTCGTAAACGGTGGACGATATGCGCGCTTGATATCTGATCGTGCTGCAAAGAGCTCACGAGTGATTTGACGTAGCAATTGTGCCTGGCCGCTGTGCCCGATTCCGGCAAGTTTGGTCAGGGTTGGCCACAAATCAAAAAACACCAATATAGGCTGCTCACAGTGCACCATATCCTCTTTGAGCTGTGAAAGATTGTAGAGTCCCGTGTAAGGATCCGTGCGTTCTACGCGGATTTTTTCATTCGACATCAGGAAACTTCGGATAGATGAACTGCCGTGAATGTAAGCCAAAATAGCAAATGCTGTGAGTATCTCCATCAATGCGACATATTCGTCGTCTAACGCCATCGCCGCGTTAACTTGTGTGGTTGCGCTGTAAACAATAATACTGACCACAACAGAGCCGATTAGCATTGGGCGTAAAATCCCAAAGCGTCCTATTCCGATAAACACAATGACCATTGAGACAAAGCCAAGAGAGTAAAGCATCAGAGAATCGGGTAAGAACAGCTTAACGACGATAAAAATAGCGAGCATTGCCAACCAAACACGGTAAGCCCACGGTGAGCTATTCATCCTGAAAATATTCTTGTCTAACGCGATGTACTTGTCTTTTCCCGACCAAAACAAAACGCTCAAGAACACAAAAAGTGACGGTGTGATGATCAAGTGAGTGAGTGACATACTCACCGACGACAATAAGATGAATTCAGCACCGAGGAAAATACCAGAAAGGGATGCCACTAACGTGAGCAGTAGTGCCTGAAGTACAGGTAAGATCATGCCAAACAACAGAAAATAGACCCCCACTTTCAAAAGAACACTGTGGGCTTTCACTCTTTTCACGGCGTTGCTGTACGCAAGGGTCGTAATAATCGGCGGAATAGGTAACGTCGTCGCCAATAGAAGTACGTGCACAATGGGCACATCGACGAACAGCAACTGATGGACAAAAAGTGCGGCAATAATGGCAGGAAGAATACGCAACCCTAGCAACAACATCGCTGCCACCATAAACGCATTAACAAACGACAGGACAAAGAAACCCATCGGCTCGAAGGTAAAAAACGACGAGAAATAGAAACTCAGCAATATGCCGAAGAAGATAGCTAAATTGGCAAACAGAGGTTTACGCAACTGACGATGTACGGCGTTCTCGAAGGAACGTCGTGCTGTATTTTCTTGCATTACCTTCCTCGGATTTTGCGTGCTGGGGAAAGCGTAGCAACCTCTGAGTGCGTAAAGAGTCTGATGTTGATGCTTTTTTGACTATGCGGCGGGTGTCTTAGCAGTGAAGACAATACGTGGAGAAATTATGCAATGCATCCAGATCACAGCAATGCACGGGATTAGGAGCCGTTGTGCCTCAATCAAACTTTCGCTGGTAACGCGGCAACATGCTTTCATTGCCTAACACACCACCTTGATGGATATACAGCAGCTGCTTATCCACATTTTTCGGATACCATTCCAGTAAACAACGCCACATTAAAGGGTCGTACAGTAGGTCAAACTCAATGTGGGTTTGATCGAGTAAAGATTGCCATACTCGATAGTCCGCTTCGTACAGCTTGCCAAAATGATGTTTCTGGCTGCGCGATAATACCTTTGGATGGTTGGCTTCATTCAGATCATTAAATTGTGTCGTCAGGTAGTCCTTTCCACCCACACATGGGCAGGTCAGCACGTCAATGCCATGTTGGTTAAGATGTTTATTTAAATACAATGCCGTTGTGCCCGTGCCTGATGGCAAAGCAACAACAATGGGTTTGTCTTGATTAAATCGTGCCCACTCTACAATCTCATCAGCCAGCGTTTTTACACCCGCTTCCGCGATGGGTGATCGGCCACCTTCTGGCACCAGTAAATGATGCGCATCCTGCCGATGCTTTTTGATAAACACCTCAGGATGTATCGGTTCGGCGCAAATGTCGGACATCGCGATCACCTTTGCCCCCAGATCGAGCGCACCACGATAGTTGCCGATTGGACGCGCTTTAAGCCAGCTTGGGATCCTGTCTACATAAAACTCCAACTGCCACCCTTTGATGGCCGCCAATGCAGCTAAAGAAAGCAAAGAATTTGCCTGCGGTGAACCATAGCCAATCAAGTGCGAAATATTGGGATCGTCATGCTGCAAAAGCGACATCAGCTTTCGCGCTTTGTTGCCTGAAAATTGGCTGTGTAGCAAATCATCGCGTTTCAAGTAAAACGGGATCTCTTCAAACACATGCTGGGTAACGGGGCTATTGGCAAGTTTCATGGATAGTGACTGCAAGACTGGCGGTAAATAACAAGGTGCAGTATACCCGCTCTCTTACAGAGAAAGGAAAACCAAACACGATAGAATTCACCCTTTACTTGATCTCTAACAGAACAATAAGCAAACAAACTTGCTCTTTCTTCGCACTTTCTCCCTCAGCGACTCAATGGATTGATAACCATAGAAACATCAAGCTATCAAGATCACGCCAAACACTTTCAATCCAGTACAAATTGCACATTGCCACGCAGTGAATGTGATACACAGGTTGAAATATATAAATGATACGTTATAACATAACAATATATTGAGCATAAAATGAACGTATCAAAATGGAAGCTTCAACATGACTCCACCATTCCGCTTACCTGTCACTGTTCTTTCAGGGTTTCTTGGTGCAGGAAAAACCACAGTACTCAGCCACATTCTTAACAATCGACAAGGGAGAAAAGTCGCTGTCATTGTGAATGACATGAGCGAAATCAATATCGATTCAGCCATTGTACAAAACGATGTCTCACTTAATCGAAGCGATGAAAAGTTAGTCGAAATGAGTAACGGCTGCATTTGTTGCACTTTACGAGAAGATCTTCTGTTGGAGGTCACTAAGCTTGCTGAGGAAGGTCGATTCGATTATTTGGTCATTGAATCCACAGGCATTTCCGAGCCCTTGCCTGTCGCCGAAACGTTTACTTTCTCAGATAACAACGGGGTTTCACTGTCAGATGTGGCGACACTAGACACGATGGTAACCGTCGTGGATGCGGTGAATTTTCTAAAAGATTATGACGAAGCGCTGTATCTGCAAGAAACGGGAGAGTCCCTAGGTGAAGATGACGAACGCAGCGTCGCCGAGTTACTGATTGACCAAGTCGAGTTTGCCGATGTGCTTCTAATAAGCAAAACAGACCTTGTCGAAACTTCAGAGATAGAAAGATTTATCGCTATTCTCAAAGCCCTCAATACACACGCTCGCATCATCCCTATCGCCAACGGAAATGTGGATATCAATGACGTGCTCAACACCGGTCTTTTTGATTTTGAACGTGCCCAGCAAGCGCCGGGATGGCTAAAACAAATGCGAGGTGAACACAAACCTGAAACTGAAGAATACGGCATAGGCAGCTTTACCTATTCAGCCCGCCGTCCGTTTCACCCCAACAAGTTTTTTCAGTTTATTCACAACACCGAGCAATTTGGCAAACTCATTCGCTCCAAAGGGTATTTTTGGCTCGCGTCACGCCCTGAATATGCAGGTCAGTGGAGTCAAGCAGGCGGAATGGCTCGATATGGTTTTGCTGGCATGTTCTGGCATTCCATTCCCAAAGAACAATGGCCAACCAACGAAGAACATCTCGCGGCAATTATGAAAGTGTGGACGAAGCCTTATGGCGACATGCGCCAAGAGCTCGTTTTCATTGGTCAAAATCTCGATCAAGCATCCATGATAAGTGCTCTGGATGAATGCCTGTTATCAGAAGATGAATTGCTACTTGGCAATCGCTATTGGACCGCTTTGAGTGACCCTTTTCCGGCGTGGGAGCATAGTGAATGAGTAACATTGCAATCAACAATGAGCGTCAAACGGCAGGGGCGCCACCAAGACACATCCTCTCTCGATATTCTTTTGAAGGAAACACCGCCGACGTGTTAAGCGATATTTATCGTGAAGACACAAACATGGCCATCTGGCAGCGCACGCTTTCAGACAAGTTAGCTGTCGCCGCAGAAGACATTCTCAGCAGAGCCCTATGATTTATCGGGATCTTATCTATGACTTTGAAGCCATAACAGATATATTCCGGATAGAAAAAGACGACCGATGATCTGCTCTAATCTTCGCCAGAACCACGCTGTACCGAGAGGAATAAGACAGCCTAAGCGATATAGATTCTAGAAAGCACAATCGCTGGCGGCACCAACCAGACACATTAATTTAGGTAAAAATCATGAAGAGCGTAGCAGCAGTTATTCACCATGCTGAGGAGCATTGCAAAGCGAACGGATCGCGCTTAACAGAAAAGCGAAAGCACGTACTCACGGGCTTGATTAAGTCCGATAAAGCGCTCTCTGCTTACGAGCTGATTGATTTTTGCAGGAACGAATTTGGAGAGACGATACCCGCGATGTCGGTATATCGAATTTTAGTATTCCTTCAGAATGAAAAGCTCGTCCACAAGTTGAACCTTGCCAACAAATTTGTCGCCTGTGCCCACATCACTTGCGATCACGCACATGGTGTTCCTCAATTTCTGATCTGTAATCAGTGTCATAAAGTCAGTGAAATCAATATCGAGAAGTCCACGATTGAAACGCTGAAGAACAGTGTCCAAGCCGCGGGATTTCACTTAGTCACCCCACAAATAGAACTCAATTGCGTGTGTGAAACGTGCTTGTCCGCAGCGGCATAAAGACAATTGATCGCTGTGCTTAGACCTGAACGATGAATGCATTGGGTTGGCGATAGGCACAGTGTTAACAACGTAAATCGCCCTCTCCTTTTTCTTCACCTCACCATTTCTCCGTTGAATCAAAAGCTAGCCAATTTGAATACTCAAAACACGCTAGGCTATGGGCATAGGCGACAGAAAAATGCGATAAAGGGATCTTGCACATGAACACGCTAAGAAAACAAAGCATCCATGACTTATTAAAAGGGATCGAAACGGGAGATCCAGAATCAGTCAGGGTCGTCGACCAAGAACAATACATACAACACAACCCGCTCACCAAAGAAGGCGACGTTGGGCTAGCGGAATTGTTCGCCCGACTAGCCAAAACCAACCCACGCGTCGAAATCATTCGAATTTTCTCAGATGGCGATTTTGTCTTCGCACATACCGAATATGACTTCAGCAGTGAAAAAATTTGTTTTGAAGTATTCCGGTTTGAAGGTGAACGCACCGTCGAGCATTGGGATAACCTTCAACTAAAGCAAGCGCGCAATGCGTCAGGTCATTCGATGATTGATGGCGAAACGCAGGTGAAAGATCAAGATCAAACCGAGAGTAACCGCCAGTGCATCAACGCCTTTGTGAAAGACGTGTTGATAGAACGAAACACCAACGCCCTACCCGACTATGTTGCTGCTGCGGGCTACGTCGAACACAACCCAGCGCTGACGGACGATATCAAGGCGCTAAGTACTGCACTGCTGGACACAGAGGCCGATGGCTCCCCTCGCATTCATTATCAACAGCACCATCGCACATTGGCAGATGGCAACTTTGTGTTGAGCGTTTGTGAGGGTTATCGGGAAGGCATTCACAGTGCTTTTTATGATTTATTTCGGCTCGACAACGGCCTAATTGTCGAGCATTGGGATACCGTCGAAACCGTTCCACCGCGTGCTGACTGGAACAACCTCAACGGCAAGTTCTGATTGTTATTGCCTGGCAGCTACAGACGCGGCTTATCTGTCACCTGCATATCTCTTTTCCATTCATCTAGCGGAGCCACCGCGCGATCGCCTCTTGCCCTGCTACAACACCGATGTCATAGCCTTTTTCCAGTGAGGCTGTGTCACGGCTCAGGCGTTTTAATCTAAACGATTCAGGTGGGCAGATCTCGATGATTTCGACGCCCTTAGGCGGGTTATTGATCAGTTCCAGCGCCTCGTTATAACGAACATGACGCGTTAGCATTGGCGTGATTAACGCTGGGTGATCTTTGAGGAGTCGTTTTGTGAGGGCTGTAAATTTAGGCGCAGTTTTTCGATAACAAGTGGGGCGACTTCGTAGCACCATGATTTTAGTAGCGCCGCGGCGAATGGCTTCGGCAACAGGAATCGCATCCGCTACACCACCATCCACGTAATGCACACCGTCGAGTTCAACACCTTGGCGATACATCACCGGCAAGGCGCTGCTGGCCTTCATGGTTTCCGCCAACACATCAACATGTGGCGTTAAATATTCTGCTTCGCCCGTGTCTTGTCGTGTCACGCCGAGGAAGAAAGGTCGCGGATCGGCTTGTAGAACACGTTTATCAATCCCTAACTCTTCGAGGGTAATTTTCCACATCCAATCAAGATCCATTAAATCTCCACCTAGGGCGAATTTTGCAGGTCTGATGAATTCTTTGCGAAGGCTGTAGTCGAGGTAAATTTTGCGGTTGCGACCGGGCATGTTTGCCAGATAGGCAGCGAGATTGCTAGCCCCAGCTGACACTCCCCAGAAACTATCAAACGGCGAAAAACCTTGCGCCATAAAATGATCGAGTACGCCGCAAGAGAAAATCCCTCGCATTGCACCGCCTTCAACGACCAGCGCATTTGCTCCGACAGTTTTCATGGCTTACTCCCCCGTTATTGCACGACTAAGCGTTTACGCGACGACATATTGCGCGACGGAGCAACGCTCAACGACGGCAGGTTCTAACTCGACAATTTGGCGTTCGCTGTCTTTGTGATTAATGCGCTGTATAAGCGCATCGACCGCCGCTTTGCCTAAACGATATTTGGGCTGGTGAACGGTAGAAAGCGACGGCGACATATATTTCGCAATGTGGATGTCATCGTATCCCATGATGGAAAGATCATCAGGAACGCTAATCCCATGAGCTTGTGCGGCATTGATCAGGCCCATCGCCATCATGTCGTTTCCGGCAAAAATGGCGCTCGGCATCGTGCCGTTTGTCTGAAATTGCTCAAGCGCTTGATAACCGCCTTCACACTCGAAATCCCCTTCGACAATCCATTGTGATTTGATCGGCAATTGCGCTTCTTTCATCGCGCGCTTAAAACCTTCGTAACGCATTTTTGCTTGGTGTTTGATCAACGGCCCTGTGATACAGCCAATCTCGCGATGACCTTTTTCAATCAGGTGTTTGGTGGCAAGATAACCGCCTCGCAAGGAGTTATCTTGAATTTTGTCGCAAGGCAGCGAAATCGGCCCCCAATCCATCACCACCACAGGCACACTACTCAAGCGTTCAAGCACCTCAGTGTATTCTCCTTCTAGGGTTGAACACATCAAGATAAAACCGTCGACACGCTTTTGCATCAAGGTTTCAATGGAGGCTTTCATGCGCTTAGCATCGCCTTCGGTGTTACACAAAATCAAGTTGTAGCCTGCCAGATAACAACTGCGTTCAACCCCTTTGACCACTTCGCCGAAAAAGGGGTTGGTCGAGGTGGTCACGATCATGCCAAACGTGTTGGTTCGACTGATTTTAAGGCTTCTTGCCAATGCGGAAGGTGCGTAATATTTGAGTTCTTTCGCGGCTGTATTCACACGCTCTGCAATTTCATCACTGACAAAGCGTGTTTTGTTGATCACATGACTCACGGTAGAGGTGGAAACACCGGCTAATTTCGCGATGTCTTTCATTGTTGCCAT